>JBPXJU010000001.1:0-2505 GCA_051715445.1 Bacteroidota bacterium
AAAGATTTCGGTTTGGATAAAGAGCATTACCTGGGCGATGGCGTGGTTACCGGTTATGGTACAATACATGGCCGGTTGGTATATGTATTCTCGCAGGACTTCACTGTTTTTGGGGGCTCACTTTCCGAAACGCATGCTGAAAAGATTGTGAAGATTATGGACCTGGCCATGAAGAATGGTGCCCCGGTAATCGGATTGAACGATTCGGGCGGTGCCCGGATTCAGGAAGGCGTGGTTTCGTTGGGCGGTTATGCCGATATATTTTATCGCAATGTAATGGCCTCGGGTGTGGTGCCTCAGATTTCGGCCATCATGGGGCCGTGTGCCGGTGGTGCCGTTTATTCTCCGGCCATTACCGATTTTATTTTTATGGTGGAGAATACATCGTTCATGTTTGTTACCGGGCCAAACGTAGTGAAAACCGTTACGCATGAAAACGTAACAGCCGAAGAGCTGGGTGGAGCTTCAGCTCACAGCACCAAAAGCGGAGTAACACATTTTGCCAGCGCCAATGAAGCAGAGTGCATTGCACAGATTAAGCAATTGTTTAGCTACATTCCTCAAAATTGTGAGGATACTGTTCCGAATTTACCCTTTACACCAACGAATGAAAGTCGCCCGGCTTTGAATGAAATTATTCCGGCTAATCCGAATCAACCCTACGATATGCGCGAGGTAATTATGGGTGTGGTGGATGAAAACACATTCTTTGAAGTGCATAAGAATTTTGCTGAAAATATTGTAGTTGGCTTTGCCCGATTGGGCGGAAGAAGTATTGGTATTGTAGGAAACCAACCGGCTGCCATGGCTGGCGTATTGGATATTGATGCCAGTGTAAAAGGTGCGCGCTTTGTGCGCTTCTGCGATTGCTTTAATATTCCGTTGCTGGTGTTTGAGGATGTTCCGGGATTTTTACCAGGCACCGATCAGGAGTGGAATGCGATTATTACCAACGGAGCAAAATTATTGTATGCATTTTCGGAAGCCACCGTGCCACGCGTAACGGTAATTACACGCAAAGCTTATGGTGGAGCGTATGATGTTATGAACTCCAAACATATTGGGGCCGATTTAAATTACGCCTGGCCCACTGCTGAGATTGCGGTAATGGGTGCAAAAGGTGCAGCCGAAATTATCTTCAAGAAAGAAATTTCTGAGGCTGAAGATAAGGAGGCCAAGCTGAATGAGAAGGTAGAGGAGTACACAAAGAAATTTGCTAATCCTTATCGGGCAGCACATCGGGGATATGTAGATGAAGTAATCTATCCGGATCAAACCCGCGAAAAATTACTGCGCGCTTTTGCGATGCTGGAAAACAAAGCAGCGAAGTTGCCTAAGAAGAAGCATGGAAATATTCCATTGTAAAAAATAGTTTATGACTTTAGATCAGGCCCAACATCAGGTTGACGAATGGATTAAAACGCATGGTGTTCGTTACTTTAGTGAACTTACCAACATGGCCATACTGACAGAAGAAGTGGGTGAGGTGGCACGCATTATGGCCCGTAGGTATGGCGATCAGTCCGAAAAGGAATCGGATAAGAGTAAAGACCTTGGCGATGAGATGGCCGATGTGTTGTGGGTATTGATTTGTCTGGCTAATCAAACCGGAATAAATCTTACGGAAGCCTTTCAAAAAAATCTGGAAAAAAAGACCAGTCGCGATAAAGATCGTCACCATCAAAATCCTAAGCTAAAATGAAAAAACTTGTTCCGGTATTGCTGATTATGCTGATTGTTGGGTGTAAATCGAAACCCATAGCTGAGCAGGTTGTATTTGGGAAGGTGTGGACAGGCAACGAGAAATTAGCCTGGGCGGAAGGGTTTGCTATTGCAGGAGATTCAATTGTTGCAGTGGGTTCTCATCAGGAGATTGAAGATTGGATAGGCCCCGAAACAAAAGTTATTGAAACGGAAAAAGAAAATCTGATCGTTCCGGGATTTATTGATTGTCATACCCATTTTATGGAAGGTGGTTTTGCGCTGGCATCAGTTCAACTGCGGGATGCAAAAACCAAAGAAGAGTTTATCAATCGCATAAAGGCTTTTGCATTAACGCAACCCAAAGGCGCCTGGATTACAAGTGGCGATTGGGATCATGAAAACTGGGGTGGCGACTTGCCTACCCGCGAATGGATTGATTCCGTTACCCGCGATAATCCGGTTTGGATAAATCGTTTGGATGGACATATGAACCTTGCTAATACGGCTGCTTTGAAACAGGCTGGCGTTGATGATAAAGTGAAGGACGTTGCCGGAGGAACCATTGTTCGTGATAAAAAGGGCCGGCTAACCGGAGTATTTAAAGATAATGCAACCGCACTCATTGATGGAGTTGTACCGGAACCCACCAGCGAGCAGAAAGATATGGCGCTGCAGGCGGCAATGAACTACGTAGCAAGTTTTGGGGTAACATCTGTTCACAACATGGATGGATACATGGATGTTTTCGAACGGGCAAAAAAATCTAACACTTTGATAACCCGGATTTATGCAGGCATGTCG
>JBPXJU010000002.1:0-64563 GCA_051715445.1 Bacteroidota bacterium
ATAGAGATCAGCATACCATCCACCCGGCTGTTGAACAGCGCTTTCATATCAGTAAGCTCGCGCTGATACGATTCGTTGGATTGAGCCAGGATCACATTGTAGCCCGCAGTATAGGCCACATCTTCAATACCACTGATTACAGTAGAGAAGAAGAAGTGTACTATTTCGGGTATGATTACCCCGATGGTATTGGTTTTTTTCTGGCGGAGGTTTAGCGCCACTATGTTGGGCTGATAGTTCAGTTTATCGGCCAGCTCGTTCACCGCTTTCTTGGTTTGAACGCTAATATCCGGATGATCTTTAAGTGCCCTTGAAACAGTTGAGGGGGAGATGCCCAGTTCGCGGGCGATATCTTTAATGGTTACCTGGTTAAACTTCATAAGGCATTCTTCGATTTTAGTAAAATTTCAAACAATTTAAGTTAGCGCAAACGTTTGTGCATTCGATTCCACAAAATACTTTACGGTTTTTGATAGATGGGGATTGGAAACTCTTAAAAACACGGTAATATTGATGGAAAATCAAGTTTTTTAATTCAACGCAATTAACAAATTAGATTTTTAAAAAGAACTCTTAAAACAACAATTAAAACCCTAAAACAATCAAGTATGTCTAAATTGTATCTGTTAATGCGCAGGTGTCTAGCGGTTGTGCTGGTTTTTGGAGCCTTAAATGGCTACGCTCAGCAAACCGTAACAGGGCGAGTGACGGCAGCCGATGATGGCTCAGGAATTCCAGGAGTAAACATTTTGGAAAAGGGGACCAGTAATGGTTCTGTAACCGATGCGGATGGTAATTTTCGGATTTCGGTTGGATCAAACGCAACTTTAGTATTTTCTTTTGTAGGTTACTCTACTCAAGAAGTAGCAGTAGGCGGACAAAGAACACTTAACGTATCACTTCAATCTGACGTAACTTCTTTAAGCGAAGTTGTGGTAATTGGATACGGTGAAGTACGAGTAAAAGATGCTACAGGTGCTGTTGCTTCAGTTTCGTCAAAAGATTTTAATGGTGGTATAATTGCATCTCCCGAACAATTGATTCAAGGAAAAACTGCGGGTGTACAAATCACACAATCTACTGGTGCTCCCGGTGCTGGCATTCAGATCCGTATTAGAGGTACAAACTCAATTCGTTCTAATAATAACCCCTTGTTTGTTGTTGACGGAGTACCTTTGAGTGGTGGTACACAGCCTTCTTCTGCAGATGTAGGGTATGGGACCATTGCAGATACTAACCCTTTAAACTTCTTGAATCCCAGTGACATTGAGAGCATGAGTATACTTAAGGATGCTTCTGCCACAGCTATTTATGGTTCGCGTGGTGCTAACGGTGTTGTGATCATAACTACCAAAAGTGGAAGAGGAAATAAGGGAACATTTGATTTTGCTTCAAGCCTAAGCATTGCAAGTCCGGCCAAGAAGTATGACTTATTGGATCGGGAACAGTTTCTTGATGCTGTTGAGCAATTTGGTGGAGATAGAGATGCGCAAGACTTTGATGCCAATACTGATTGGCAGGATTACATCCAGCGCACATCAGTTTCGCATAAGCAGAATCTCTCTTATGCCAAAGGATATAAGACGGGCTCAATCCGCGCATCCTTGGGCTATGAAAATCAACAAGGCATTATTGAAAATTCGTATATGAAACGATTAACAGGCAGAGTAAATGCCTCAAAATCTTTCTTGAGCGAAAAGCTAAAGTTTGATGTATCAACTACAATTTCTAACGTTAAACGCGAGGATCCTCCAATAAGTGGTAATGCTGGATTTGCTGGTGACCTTTTAGGTGCCGCTTATTCTGCTAATCCAACCTGGCCAACTGATCCGGATTTTAATTCTGGTGGTCAAAGAAGTCCCGCAAATATGCTCAAATACTATAAAAGTACAGGAGCCACTAATCGTATCTTAACCAATTTGTCTGCTGATTATAAGTTAAGTAACAATTTAAGTGCAAAGGCTACTTATGGGCTTGATATGTCAATAGGTGATCGAGTTACTTTGGTATCTGGAGATTCACGAAATGCTGGTGACGGAGTTTTTGGCTTTGGCCAAGGTCAATTAAATGAAAATCGTACCACAAGTAATCTTCTTGAGTTAACTTTGAACTATACAAAGAAAACAGATAATGTAGCCATTGAAGTTGTAGGTGGATATTCAGTTCAAAGTTTCCGGAATAAATACAATTGGGCAACTGGTCGCGGCTTTACTGATTACAGCAGTTTTGACAAAATGCAAGATGAACTTCAGAGTTCGTTTGACGCGGGTCAAAGAATGGCATCTTCTTATGGTACTTACAGCAATTGGGGTATTTCTGATGTTCTTCAATATCAAGGAAATAACCTTGCTGGAGGTTTTGTAAATGCGGTTGATTTGACAAGTGGTGAGTTTTCAACAGATTTTGTAGGAAGACCGAGTGGAGCAACAATAGATGCCATTGCCGCTAATTTTTATGACCGTACAGATTTTCTTCAATCATATTTCGGAAGAGCAAACCTTACAATTTCAGACAAATATTTAATTACTGCAACAGTTCGGGCGGACGGTGCATCAAAATTCGGAGCGGATAATCGTTATGGTGTCTACCCATCTGGGGCCTTTGCATGGAAACTCAGTGAAGAAGAGTTTATGCCTGAATTATTCAGTACTTTCAAACTTCGACTTGGTTATGGAATTGTAGGTAATCAGGATGGGTTAGGGTATGGTGAAGCATCTCGCCTTGCAAGATTTGGAGATGCGGGTGTCGGCTCCGCCAGACAAATTGGCGTTCCTGGATTGGTTACTTTGGGTTCAATAAACCCAGGTCTGCGTTGGGAATCTACCGCCCAAACCAGTGTTGGATTAGATTTTGGCATCTTGAATGAAAAGCTGAGTGGTAGTTTTGATGTCTATTCTAAGAACACTACAGACTTGCTTTTACGTGTTAATGCAGCACAACCATCACTACAAGATCAGATATTTAGTAATCTCGATGCAACAGTTCAAAATAAGGGTTGGGAGTTCACATTAAATTATACCCCTATTGAAACGGATAATGCAACTTTAACTTTCAGTGGTAATATTTCCAATAACAAAAACGAGGTTAAGGATTTTTCGGGTGTTTTAGATGCTGGAACAATTTATGGACAAGGTCTTACTGGTGCCTATGCTCAGCGTTTAGCTGGCGGTTATCCATTATTCTCTTATCACTTAAGAGAGTTTGAAGGATTTGATGACAACGGTCAACCAATTGGTGATAATCAAACTTTTGTTGGAAAGTCTGCACTACCAACATGGAATATGGGTTTTACTGTTAGTGGTAATTACAAAGCGTTTGATTTCCAAATGTTCTTCACAGGACAGTATGGACATTATGTTTATAATAACACTATGAATGCATTCTTTACTGCAGGTTCTATTCAGAATGCCCGGAATGTTACACCAGAAGTGCTTACCAGTGGTGAAGCCGGTACAGCTGAGGCTGCGGTGTCAACGCGTTTCCTTGAAAAGGGTGATTTTACAAGATTGCAAAATCTTACCATTGGCTATAGACTTCCGCTTGAAAACAAGTCTATAAAAAACCTAAGATTCTACTTTACAGGTCAAAACCTGCTACTATTCACAAATTATAGTGGTTTAGATCCAGAAGTAAGTACCAGTCCTGCTGACTTTAATTTGTTAAATGGTTTACCGACAGCGGGTATTGATTACGTGGCATATCCACGGCCTAGGACTTTTACAATCGGCTTAACAGCATCATTCTAAAGTCTTAATATGACTAAAACTAAGATTGAAATGAAAACAAATAATTCATCTAAAATGAAATTCTTTCTGAAGACGATTGCATTGGCTCTTATTGTGAGTTCATGTAGCCTCGAGATCGAAGAAACAGACGCGATAATTACTCCTGATAACAGTGTATTTGATGGGGTTGAAGATGTTGATGGGTTCATCAATACCATGTATGGAAATATATCTGGCCAAATGGCAACACAAGAAAATCTTTATGCTTTAAGCGAGGTTACTACGGATATTTTGGTCGTACCAACGCGAGGTACTGACTGGGGTGATAATGGAGTTTGGAGAACATTACATGCCCATACATGGGGCCCAACACATAATTTTATAGTGAATACTTGGAATGAACGCAACAGAGCGGTTCTTCAGGCTACGCAGATCATTGACCCATTAAGTGATCCTACTCCCGAACAAGTGGCCAATGCTAAATTTCTCCGTGCTTACAATATGTGGTTAGTTATGGATTGCTTTGGTCAGGTGCCCTTCAGAAATGCAACAGATGGTCCTGCAGTTATTCCTTCCGTGATGAGTCGTACAGAAGCTTATGATATGATTGTATCAGATTTGGAAGATGCGATTGAGGGCTTGCCTGTTGGTAGTGCATCTGCAGCAAACAAGACAAGAGCTGTTAAATCAACAGCAAGGTTTGTCCTTGCGAAAGTCAAACTGAATGCTGTAGTTTATAAGGGTTCATATGGAGCTACTGATCTACAGGATGTGATTGATCTTGTTGATGCTATCGAAGAAGATGGCTACGCGGCAGTTCCTAATTATTTTGATGTCTTTATTGGCCCCGATTATACAAACACTGATGTGATTTGGAGTGTTCAAGCTGACGTGGGCTCTAAAATTTGGAGTGGATTACATTATAACCAAGCTAGTACTGACAATACTGGTGGAGGTTGGAATGGTTTCTCGACTTTAGCAGAATTCTATGATAAGTTTGAGGGGCCATCGGGAACTAATGCTGTTGGTAGCGGTCAGGAAGAGAGAAGAGGATATACTCAAACTCTGGCATCAACAAATGCCACAAACCAAGGCTTCGGCTATGGTTTCCAATTCGGCCAAATGTATGGTTATAGGAATGGGGCAGCTGTAGCTCTTACAAACAGAACTAATCAACCTCTAGTATTTACAAAAGAAATGCCTGGGCTGGTCGGCAACACGGAAGTTACCGGTATGCGGTTATTGAAATATTCGCCTATGAACGGAGCATACCGTGCGGGTCAGGTTGTAGCTCGTTTTGCAGATGCTCATCTAATGCGTGCCGAAGCAATGCTAAGATTAGGACAGACAGCTGCTGCGTTAGCGGAAGTAAATGAATTAAGAGCTTTAAGAACTAATACACCTGCTCTTGCAACCTTAACAGAGGCAGAACTTTTGGATGAACGCGGTCGTGAATTGTATATGGAGAATTGGAGACGCAATGATATGATTCGCTTTGGAGTATTCCGTGAGGCATGGCAATTTAAAGAAGCCGGAGATGGACATACTGATCTATTCCCGATTCCTGCAAGTGCTTTGTTATCGAATCCTAACCTTGTCCAGAATCCAGGTTATTAATAAAGATTGAATTTTAGGTTCCTTGAAAAGGGAGGCTTAGCCTCCCTTTTTTTTTAGTGTTAAATGGATTCGAAAATTGAAAATTGAAAATTTATCTTGAGTAACTTTGAAACCTTATCGGAAGTGAAATTTTGTGAATTATTAAGATTGTGATTTTGGAATGATAAAAAAATGTCAGTATTGGTTATGTATTTTGATTGTGGGATTTGGGTGTAACCCAGACCATGAGAAATATTCAAAATTAAACCAGAAAACTTTGTTTACGCTAATGCCCTCCGCTAAAACGGGAATTGATTTTGTAAATGAGGTAAAGGATCAAAAGGAATTTAACGTATTTAAGTATAGAAATTTTTACAATGGTGGAGGAGTGGCTATTGGGGATATTAATAATGATGGCTTGCCCGATATTTTTTTTTCGGCTAATATGAATAAAAACAAACTTTACCTTAATAAAGGGGATTTTATTTTTGAAGATATAACTGATAAGGCTGGTGTAGCAGGAAGTAAACCCTGGGATACAGGGGTCCTTATGGTGGATGTCAATGGAGATGGTTACCTGGATATATACGTGAGTAATGCTGGTAACATGGAGGCTGATAATCACAACAATGACTTATATATCAATAATGGTGATCTTACATTTACTGAGAGTGCCAAAGAGTTTAATTTGGCTGAAAGTGGATTTTCGACACACGCATCTTTCTTCGATTATGACAAAGACGGAGATTTGGATGTCTATCTGCTCAATAACAGTAATGTACCAGTAAGTAGCTTAGGTTATGCAGCAGATCGAAATAAGAAAGCAAGCGATTGGGAGAGTGTTCCTAAGCAATTTAGGGGTATTGGTCACATGTTATTGAGAAACGATAATGGAAAATTTGTGGATGTTAGTGAAGAAGCTGGTATTTATAGAAGTTTGATCGCCTTCGGTCTGGGTGTAATGGTTTGCGACATTAACAATGATACTTATCCGGACATTTATGTAAGCAACGATTTTTATGAACGCGATTATCTCTACATCAACCAAAGAAACGGTAAGTTTTCTGAAGAGATAAAAAACTGGACATCGCATCTCTGCCTTTCTGCCATGGGGGTGGATATTGCGGATATTAATAATGACGGGCTATGCGATATTTTCATAACAGATATGATGCCCGAAACTGATTTGCGTACTAAATCTGTAATGGAGTTCGAAAATTACGATGTATTTAAGCTTAAACAGAGCAGAGACTTCCATCAACAGTATATTCAAAATACACTTCAACTTAATAATGGTAACAATAGCTTCTCAGAAATAGCCTATTTCAGTGGTGTTGCTAAAACAGATTGGAGTTGGGCCGGATTAATATTTGACATGGATAACGATGGGTTCAAGGATATCTTTGTTACTAACGGTATAATTCATGACCTAACCGAGATTGACTTTGTTGATTTCCTTGCCAACGATGTAATTAGAAATATGGTAATATCAGGCAATAAAGATGAGGTTCTGAATATTATAAATAAAATGTCAGCAACTCCTCTGCCTAATTATACATTTCAAAATAATAAGGATCTGACCTTCAAGAATGTTTCGCAGGAGTGGGGCCTAGGAACACCAGGCTTTTCGAATGGTTGTGCATATGGTGATCTGGATGGTGATGGTGATCTTGATCTGGTTGTGAATAATGTTAACATGGAAGCATTTGTATATAGAAATGAAACCAGGCAAGAAACAACTAATAGCTATTTGCAATTTGATTTAAAAGGTGAAGGACTTAATCCATTTGCAATTGGAACGATTGTAAGATTATATATAGGTAATAGTATACTTATGCAGGAACTAAATCCCTCAAGGGGATTTCAATCTTCAATGGACTACACACTCACCTTTGGTCTTGGTAATAATACCCTGGTGGATTCCATTCAAATAATCTGGCCAAATCAAAAGATGGATACGCTAAAACGGGTACAGGCAAATCAAAAAATTCAGTTAAAGCAAGCCGATGCAATACAGAATTGGAAACCTACGAAAAAGTCAAATGAAAAACGATTTTTTAAAGAGATTGATTCAACTCCATTTGATCCTCATCAAGAGGATGAGTTTAATGATTTTAATCAAGAAAGATTGATTACCAAACAACTTTCCAAAGAAGGGCCGCCATTAGCAATTGGAGATATTAATGGTGATGGCCTTGAAGATGTTTTTGTTGGGGGAGCTAAAAACCAACCTGGTAAAATCTATTTTTATAAAGGCTCGGAGAAATTTGCCTTAATAAATCAAAAATGTTTGACTGATGATGCTGGCTTTGAAGACACGGCATCGGTTTTTTTTGATGTCGATGGTGATGGTGATCTTGATTTAGTGGTGGGTTCCGGAGGAAATGCTTTGACGGAAAAGGATTCGTATGTTACAAGGTTATATATTAATAACGGACGAGGTGAGTTTGTAAGATCAGGCATTAACCTGCCATCCGTTCGTACCAATATTTCTGTTTTGGAACCTTTCGATTTTGATTCAGATGGTGATTTGGATCTGTTCGTAGGATCCAGAAATGTTCCAGGAATGTATGGAGTTGATCCTCAACATTTGCTTTTGATTAACGATGGTTCTGGAAACTTTACTAATGGTACAGAACGATACGCTTATGATTTGCAAAGTGCAGGTATGATTACCGATGCGAAATGGGTTGATATTAATGGTGATGGAAAAACAGATTTGATAAGTGTTTCTGATTGGGGTATGCCATTTATTATGAAAAATTCTGGTAAGCGTCTAGCCAGGTGGAATACAAGTCTGGATACCCTGAAAGGGTGGTGGTACGCAATCGAGGCTTTGGATTTTGATGGGGATGGCGATCTTGATTTAATTCTTGGCAATGCAGGAACCAATATACCGTATGTTGGAACTTCGGTGCGCCCCATGAAATTGTGGGTAGGAGATTTTGATGATAATGGAACGATAGAGCAAATCATGACCGCGCATGAGGATGGAGGTGATTTCCCTGTTCATATGCGGAAAGAACTAACAGCGCAGCTACCAGGTTTGAAAAAACAAAACCTGAAAGCATCCGATTATGCGGCAAGAACAATTCATCAATTATTCAAAACAGGAATTGTTGAAAGGTCAATTGTTAAAGAAGTAAATTTTTCAGAAACGGTTATTGCAGTTAATGAAGGAGATGGCAAATTCAAAATCATGTCGCTCCCTGCTAAAGTTCAATGGTCGAATGTAAATGATATCCTTGTTAGCGATATCAATGGCGACAATATAAATGATTTGATATTGGGAGGTAATCATTATGAAATGAAGCCTCAATTCTCAAGGCAAGATGCAAGTTTTGGGCATGTATTATTGGGTACGGGTACTGATTTCGAATGGCTGGACTTTAAGCAGTCAGGTTTTTTTGTTAAAGGAGAAATAAGAAAGCTGAAAGAAATTAAGGATAAGAGCGGAAACAGATTTTTAGTTACAACACTGAACAATAGTGCTCCTAAAGTTTTTAGATACAAAAAACAGACTTCGAAATAGTTTATGACTTTAAGGATTGGATGTTTAACGGCTTTTCTAGTAGGTTTGTTTTTCGGTTCATGTAACAACAAGAAGGAACTACTATTTTTAAAGCTGGACGAGAATCGATCAGGTATTAAATTTGAAAACAAACTCACTCCAACAAAGAATTTTAACATAATAGATTATATCTATTTTTATAATGGTGGCGGTGTTTCTGTTGGAGATATTAATGGGGATGGATTACCAGATGTTTTTTTTGCTGGAAATCAGGTAAAAAATAAGCTCTTCTTAAATAAAGGGAATTTGCAGTTTGAAGATATAACTGCAAGTGCAGGTGTTGAAGGTAATAGTTCGTGGAATACAGGTAGCATAATGGGCGATGTAAATGGTGACGGTTTGTTGGATATTTATGTTTGTGCAGTGGTTGGATTAAAGAATCTAACAGGACACAATGAGCTTTACATCAACAACGGAGACAATACCTTTTCTGAGCGATCAATTGAATTTGGATTGGACTTTGAATCGTACAGTTCATCGGCAGCATTTTTAGATTATGACCTTGATGGCGATTTAGATATGTTTCTTTTGAGTCATGCCGTTCATACACCAGAATCATTCGGGCATGCGAATCTTAGAAACAAAAGAACTTACGAAAGTGGTGGTAAGCTGTTAAGAAACGATGGGAATCACTTTGTTGATGTTAGCGAAGAAGCAAAAATTTATGGTGGCATTAATGGCTACGGCCTGGGATTGGCGGTTTCAGATTTCAACTCAGATGGGTATCCTGATATTTACGTTGGAAATGATTTTCATGAAGACGACTACCTTTATTTAAATAATGGTAATGGCACCTTTAACGAATCAGGAAAGAATGCATTTACATTAACCAGTAAATTTTCAATGGGTAATGATGCTGCAGATATTAATCATGACGGTCTGCCTGATTTGATAAGCCTGGATATGCTACCAGAAGACGAGACTGTTTTAAAGCGATCTGTTGATGACGAGAATATTTCGATTTTAAGATTGAGAACTGAAAAGTATGGTTATAATTATCAGTTCCCCCGCAATACGTTACAAATTAATAAAGGTAATGGCCGGTTTTCTGAAACTGCTCTTATGAGTGGAGTAGCAGCAACGGATTGGAGTTGGAGTGCCTTGTTTTCTGATTGGGATATGGATGGAAATCAGGATTTGTTTATATCCAATGGTATTCCACGAAGACCAAACGATTTGGATTATATCAAGTATGTATCCAGTGAGCAAGTAGCGAATACAATGGAAACCACCAATTTGGTTGATGAAAGAGCGCTCTCTCTAATGCCCTCTGGAATGGCTCAAAATTATGTGTTCAAAGGCTCTGGAAACTATCGCTTTTTGAACATGACCGAACATTGGTTGCCTCAGGAGATATTATGTTCAACAGCAACTGGAATAGGAGATTTTGATAATGATGGAGACCTGGATATTGTAATCAATAATGTAGATGGAATGGCAACTATCTACATCAATCAGGCGGCTGCTAGAGCAAACTATATAAAGATTAATTTTAAATACAGTAAGGCCAATAAATGGGGGATAGGCACTAAGGTTTATTCTTACCATAATGGCATTCTCCAATTTAAAGAATTGTACACCGCGCGTGGTTTTCAGGCTTCTTCTGAACCAATTATTCATTTTGGTTATGGAGACACACAAACTATTGATTCGCTAAGGATTATCTGGCCAGACGGAAACACGAAAAGACTTTATAATATAAAAGTAAATCAGACACTAACGCTAACACCATCTGATTTAGACAATGCCTTAAACACAAAGTCAATCAGTATAAATCTTTTTCAGCCAATATCACCTACAGAGATTGGACTTACATATAGACATGTTGAAGATAGTTACACCGACTTTGATAGGCTCAAACTACTTCCATACCAACAATCAGATCGGGGCCCAGCAGTGGCACTTGGCGATATTAATAATGATGGGAAAGTTGACATATATTTTGGAGGATCAAAACGCGCTGCCAGTGTATTTTACATTCAAGGTAAAAATAAATTTAATGAATTACGAATTCCAGATATCAGAAAAGATTCTATAAAAGAGGCAGTTGATGCTGCAATTGAAGATTTTAATAAAGATGGTAAATCAGATTTATTTGTAGTCTCAGGTGGATCAGATTTTTATGGAGAGTCAAGACAATTATTAGACACTTATTATCAAGCTACCAAGGGTGGTTTTGAATCAAGAGAAATAGAAAATTACTATGGAAACTCTTCCTGCATTAAGGTTTTTGATTTTGACAAAGATGGAGACTTTGATGTTTTTGTGGGCATGGAATCTATTCCTAATGATTTCGGTAAGAAACCTCACTCTTATTTGCTTATTAATACTAATGGCTCATTTGCTCCGTATCAACAAGAGTTATTTAGTGAATTAGGAATGGTTACAGATGCGACTTGGAGTGATTACGATAGTGATGGTTTTGTTGATTTGATAATTGTTGGGGAATGGATGGAGCCAATTTTTCTGAAAAATGATGGCAGAGTTTTTCGTAAGCAGAAACCTTACAGTGAAAAACTTAACGGACTATGGCAGGTGATAACTCCGTTTGATATTGATGGCGATGGTGATTTAGATTATGCGTTAGGTAATTGGGGACTTAATTCCAGATTTGTGGCATCAGAAGCTCACCCTATGGCAATGTACTATCATGATTTTGATAACAATGGAAAGTCTGAAACGGTGATCGCCATTGAAAAGGATAATAAATATTACCCTCTTGATGGATTTGATATGCTAGCAAGCCAAATGCCGATGTTGCGGAAAAAGTATACTTCCTACAAATCATTTGCAGGGAAGCGTATTGAAGAAGTATTTACAGATAGTCAATTGGATAAGTCTGTGCGTTATGATGTTCATGTATTGGCGTCAGGCTACTTGAAGAATGATAGTGGAAAATTTTCTTTTGTCTCGTTTGACGATGAAATTCAGGTTTCACCCATTTTAGCAATGGTAAGTTTTGATTTTGATAACGATGAGAAAGAGGAGTTACTTATGGCTGGAAATTATTTTGGAGTTCAGCCTTTCCATGGACGTTTTGGTTCATTTACTGGTGTACTTATAGACGACAATAGAATAACAGAAGCCCATCGATTAGGTTTGGATTTATTGAATGTGTCAGTCAGAAATTTATCTGTGATTGATTTTCAGGGTACTAATTATCTACTTGTGACCATTAATAATGGTGCAGTACAATTATATAAGATTAACAAAAAGAATGAATGAAGCGCATTTTTTTTTATAGTTGTCTTGTAGTTTTAGCTTGCTTAGGATATTACGTTTTTTTTAACTCGTACGATTATAAAGTAAGTTTTAAAGCCAAGACTTTGCCTGGCGATGTTATTGAGACATTAAGAATTTGGAACAAGTCTTTGAAAGAATCTGAAATACTTCAAGTTGATTCATTTAATACATTGAAGCAGTTCATTAAGTGGAACGAAAATGAGTACGTGTTTGATTGGCATTTCAGTTTTGCAGATAGCTTAACAGAAATTCAGGTAGGAATAACTCAACCTGGTCATAGTAAAAAGAATAGACTATTTATTCCTTTTTCGGAACAGGAAATAGAAAGGGATGCGGAGGGAATATCAAGAGTTTTTTTTGATGTTTTAAGGCAACATCTCGAGATTACCAAAGTAAAAATTGTTGGTGAATCAGAAATAGATTCTTCTTTTTGTTTCTGTAAAAGAATAGTCACTACTCAAACCGATAAGGCCAATGCGATGATGCAATATTATCCAGTAATAAATTCTGTGGTTGAATCTATCTCGTTGAAAGTTTTAGGGGCGCCTGGCGTAAAGGTCGTCAGGTGGAACCATTCTGATAATTTTCTGGAATACGATTTTTGCTTTCCGGTAATGAGTTCTGACTCGCTGGTTAATGTTGAGTCATTTGAATACCGTGCATTTAAGAAAACAAAGGCTCTTAAAGCCATTTACAATGGTAATTATATCACTTCCGACCGTGCGTGGTATGAACTCATTGAATATGCACAGTCGAACGGTTATAAAACCACGGGCCATCCTATTGAATATTTTATCGACAATCCTAACTATGGATCTGACGAGTTGAAATGGAAAGCGGAAATTTATATTCCAATTGAAGGTGACGATTAGATTAAAAGGTTTAATTGTCTAATAACTTAAATAAGTTGATATAAATCATATTATGACTCTAACTTTTAAATTGCATCAAAACTTAACCAATATGAGAACAGCTCGGTTTTTAGTTATTGCCCTATTTGTATTTTCATGCAATAGCAATTCAACTGAATATAAAACTAAGGTTCAACAACCCGAACTGTTGCATCGCACTTTAAAGCAGATTACGGATGTAATTGTCCATGATATATTTTCGCCTCCGGTAGCCAGTCGTATTTATGCCTATTCAACAGTGGCCGCATACGAGGCAATTATCCACCAGGATAGCACGTATGTTTCATTGGCAGGCCAACTGAATGGATTAACTGAAACACCCAGGCCTGAGCCTGATCTTGAATATTGTTTTCCGATTTCTTCCATGCAAGCCATGTTTAAAGTTGGACGCACCCTCGTTTTTTCAGAAGACAAAATGGATGCCTACTATGATGGCTTGATGAAGGAAATTCAGGCTATGGACATCCCCGATGATGTTTTTGACCGCTCTATTGAATATGGAAATAAAGTTGCAGACCATATCCTTGCATGGTCTTCTAAAGATAACTATAAACAGTCCCGCTCATTCCCTAAGTACTCCATATCAAACGAGGCTGCTACCTGGAAGCCAACACCTCCGGCCTATATGGATGCCGTTGAACCACACTGGAATAAAATCAGAACGTTTGTTATTGATTCTGCCGCACAGTTTGCACCACCACCACCAACTCCTTTTTCTGCGGCCAAAGTCAGCGATTTTTATAAGGAAGCATTAGCCGTGTATGAGGCTGGTAATAATTTAACGAAAGAACAAAGGGATATTGCATTCTTTTGGGATTGTAATCCATTTATGATGAATGTAAAGGGCCATGTGATGTTTGCAACCAAGAAGATTTCTCCCGGAGGTCATTGGATTAATATCACAGCAGTAGCATGTCGAAATGCAGAGGCGAATGTAGTACAATCAGCGGAGGCCTATGTTCGGGTGGCGTTATCGTTGGTTGATGGTTTTATTAGCTGTTGGGATGAAAAGTATAGAAGTCTGTTAATTCGCCCGGAGACTTACATCAATCAATATATTGATGAAAACTGGGTACCGACTTTACAAACGCCTCCTTTCCCCGAATACACCAGCGGCCATAGTGTAATCTCGGCAGCTGCAGCTGAAACTTTAACAGGGTTGTTTGGGGAATCATTTGCGTTTACGGATTCAACTGAAATTGAATTTGGTTTGGGTGCGCGTTCTTTTACTTCGTTTAAGCATGCAGCCGATGAAGCCGCGGTTAGTCGATTTTATGGAGGCATCCATTATGTGCCAGCTTGTGAAATTGGAAAAATAGAGGGCGCTGCTTTGGGTGAATTTATCAGAAAGAAGATCAGAACAAAAAAGTAAAAGAAAGCAAAACTTTCGAAGCAAGATTGTTTCGGTAACGTAAGCAGATTCTTATCTTTCATAAGATTCTATTTACATGCAAAAACCCAACCTCACCTTCGCCCAGATCATCAACATGAATCTGGGTTTCTTTGGCATTCAGTATAGCTTTGGGTTGCAGCAAAGTGCAGTTAACCCGATCTACGACATGCTGGGAGCACAGCCACACGAAATTCCGTTGTTAAATCTGGCAGGGCCGGTTACGGGTCTGATTGTTCAGCCTATAATAGGAGCGATGAGTGATAAAACCTGGAGCCCTCGGTTTGGCCGAAGGAAGCCCTACTTTTTTATTGGTGCGTTGTTGTGTAGTGTGGCTTTGTTTCTCTATCCCTTTAGCAGTGCATTGTGGATGGCTGTGGGGTTGCTGTGGATACTGGATGTCGGTAACAACACAGCCATGGAACCATACCGTGCTTTTGTGGCCGATAAACTGAATGACCAACAGCGGCCCTTAGGTTTTCAGGCGCAGAGTTTCTTTACTGGTTTCGGACAAACACTGGCTAACGTTTCACTTTTTGTTTTTCCTTTATTGATTATTGGTAAAACAGGAACACTGCCCAATTGGGTTTATGCTTCCTTTTTCTTTGGTGCGGTTTGCTCAATCGGGTCAATCTGGTGGAGTATGCGAACAACTCCTGAAATACCTCCCACACCGGAGGAATTGGATCATATGAAATCAAAAAAGATTAATATCCTTTCACCATTCATTGAAATTGCAAAGGCGATAACCGATATGCCTAAAGTAATGTGGCAACTTGCGTTAGTTTATTTGTTTCAGTGGTATGCATTATTCTGTTATTGGCAAAACGCATCTAAAAGTATTGCACGTTCAATCTGGAATACAACTCCGGCAAACGAGGAATTGTATCAGCAGGCTGTTAGCTGGACAGGCTTAGTGAATGGTTGGTATAACATCATCACTTTCTTAAGCGCATTTGCGCTTGTCTGGTTTGTGAAAAAGTCATCACCTAAAATGGTACACTTTGTTTGTCTTGTATTGGCCGCAATTGGATTTTTAATTTTTCCTTTCATTGAGAATAAATATTTATTATTTCCTGCCATTACCGGGTTTGGAGTAGGCTGGGCAAGTATGATGGGGATTCCATATTTATTGGTGGTGAGTGCTATTCCAAAAGAGCGCTATGGTGTTTACATGGGTATTGTAAACATGATGATCGTGATTCCCATGATTTTACAAAACGTTACGTTTGGTTATATCCTTCAAAACTTCCTGGGTAACAATGCTGGTAATGCGATAGTATTTGCCGGTGTACTGCTAATATTAGCGGCACTCGCAACCTTACTCATAAAATCTGAAAAACCTGCCGGAGAGATTTCAATAACACAATCCGGTGGTCATTAAGGCATTGTTTTAGATTTCCAAATTGTCGAATTTTCAAATTATCAAATTGAATTATGAATCCCTACCTCGGAGAATTTTTAGGAACGTTGCTACTTATCTTATTAGGTGAAGGTGTTGTAGCAGGCGTAGTTTTAAAAGGAACAAAATCAGAAAACGCAGGCTGGCTTACCATATGTCTTACATGGGGCTTGGCGGTTACGTTTGCCATTTATGCAGTGGGTGATATTAGTGGTGCTCATTTAAACCCTGCTGTTACGATCGGGTTAGCTATGCATGGCGATTTTGAATGGAGTATGGTATTCGGCTATATCCTATCTCAATTGGCTGGCGCATTTGCTGGTGCAATTTTGGTGTGGCTACATTATTTTCCGCATTGGAAAACAACTTCTGATTCTGGTGCAAAGCTGGCTGTTTTCGCTACCGGCCCTGCTATTAGAAATACTACTTTTAATTTGATAAGTGAAGTAATAGCCACAGCAGTTTTGATATTCGGAATACTTTATATCGGTGCGAATGAATTTACGCAAGGCTTAAAGCCTTTAGTGGTTGGATTGCTAATTTCACTAATTGGGTTAGGATTAGGTGGTACAACCGGGTTTGCTATCAATCCAGCCCGCGATTTAGGTCCGCGTATCGCGCATGCTATTTTGCCTATTGCTGGTAAAGGTTCCTCTGATTGGGGGTATGCCTGGATTCCGGTTGTAGGACCAGTTGTGGGGGGAGTTCTTGGAGCAATTTTGTATCAGCTTATCTTTTAACGGCTTATAGCTCATAAAAAAAAGTGAATTATTAACTTAGAACAACGAACTCATGTCCAAACAGAAATATATTATCGCGTTAGATCAAGGCACTACCAGTTCGCGTGCTGCATTATTTAATGAAGCTGGTGAGATCAAAGGAATTGCTCAACAAGAATTCCGGCAAATTTTTCCAAAGCCGGGTTGGGTGGAGCACGATCCGGAAGAAATCTGGGCAACACAGTTAGGGGTTTTACAACGTGTGATTGTTGAGAATGCAATTGAAGCAAAGTCCATTGCAGCAATAGGTATAACCAATCAACGCGAAACAACTGTAATCTGGAACAGGAAAACAGGGCAGCCGATTTATAATGCTATTGTGTGGCAAGACAAACGCACAGCACCTATCTGCGAAGAGTTAAAACAAAAGAACCTTACCGATTATGTACGCGATACTACTGGCCTCGTGATCGATTCATATTTCTCGGGCACGAAAATAAAATGGATTCTGGATTCAGTTGAAGGATCCAGGCAACAAGCCGAACGTGGTGAACTTGCCTTTGGTACGATTGATACGTGGCTGATCTGGAAGTTGACCAATGGAAAATTGCATGTAACGGATTATTCCAACGCCTCGCGTACCATGATTTTCAACATTAAAGATTTGAAGTGGGATGAGCGCATGTTGAAAGAATTGAATATCCCAAAATCAATTCTCCCCGAAGTAAAGCCATCGGCAAGTGCGTTTGGATTTTGGAAAGCTGATGATACCGAAATACCAATTGCAGGCGTGGCAGGCGATCAACAAGCAGCACTATTCGGACAGGCTTGCTTTGAGCCAGGTATGGCTAAAAATACCTATGGTACGGGTTGTTTTATGTTGATGAATACAGGCACTACCATTCAGCAATCTAAAAATGGTTTGATTACAACTATTGCCTGGGGTCTGGATGGAAAAGTAGAGTATGCCTTAGAGGGTAGCGTGTTTATTGCCGGTGCTGCAGTGCAATGGCTGCGTGATAGTTTACATCTTATCGATCAATCGAAAGACTCTGAATACTTTGCAACTAAAGCACTGGGTTCTAATGAAGTTTATGTAGTACCAGCCTTTGCAGGATTAGGGGCTCCGTATTGGGATATGTATGCGCGCGGTGCCATCTTCGGGCTAACCCGCGATACCGGTAAGGATCACATTATAAAAGCCACGCTTGAATCGTTAGCCTATCAAACCAAAGATATTCTGAATGCGATGCAGGAAGATGCCGGAATAAAATTAGCCAGCTTGAAAGTAGATGGTGGTGCCTGCGCCAATAATATTCTCATGCAGTTTCAAGCCGATATACTTGGAACAGAAGTAGAACGCCCGGAAGTTATTGAGTCAACCGCATTAGGTGCAGCTTACCTTGCAGGGATTCAGGTTGGGCTATGGAAAAAAGAAAGCATTTTGAAAAACCGAAGAATTGAAAAACGGTTTGCCCCGCAAATGGATTCCGCACTGCGTAATAATCTTTATAAAGGTTGGCAAAAGGCCGTACATCGCACCATGGCCTGGATCGAAAACTAACTATGAACCGCACGGCTAATCTTCTTACACTCCAATCAACACAATTTGATTTGTTGGTGATTGGTGGTGGAATAACCGGAGCCGGAATTGTGTTGGATGCTGCGGCCCGTGGTTTAAAAACTGTACTTGTTGAGAAAGAAGATTTTGCAGCGGGTACAAGCAGTCGCTCCACTAAACTTATTCATGGCGGGTTGCGCTATTTAAAACAACTTGAATTTGCTTTGGTAAAAGAAGTGGGTAGCGAACGCGCTATTGTGCATAAGCTTGCACCACATCTGGTAGTACCCGAAAAAATGTTGCTGCCACTTTATGAGAAGCGCGGCCTTGGCTATTGGCTTACTTCCATTGGCTTAAAAATTTACGATTGGTTGGCTGGGGTTAAACCCGAAGACCAACGCAAAATGCTAACGCGATTACAAACGTTGAATCACGAACCACTGCTCAAGAAAGATGATGTAAAGGGTGGAGCAATTTATGCCGAGTATCGTACCGATGATGCGCGCCTCACAATTGAAATAATTAAACTGGCTGCACAGCATGGTGCGTGCATTTGTAACTATACCGAGGTGGAAGGTTTCAAATATTCAAATAATATTATTTCAGGAGCGTTGCTGATTGATCAGCTTACCGGCAATCAGCTTGCTGTTGATGCAAAAGTAGTAGTAAATGCCACTGGCCCGTGGGTAGATAAACTTCGTATTCTGAATCAATCCCGACAGGGTAAACAACTACACCTTACCAAAGGTGTTCATATTGTAGTCCCGTTTCATCGGTTGCCGGTACATCAGGCAATTTATTTCGATGTGCCCGATGGCCGAATGATTTTTGCAATTCCACGCGGACGGGTTACCTATATCGGCACAACCGATACTGATTATGCGAGCGATATCAATACTGTTCTGGCTTCGCGCGCAGATGTAGAATACATTCTTCACGCTGTTAATGAAACGTTCCCCACAGCATTGCTTACGTTGGCCGATGTAGAATCCAGTTGGGCCGGCTTAAGACCCTTGATTCATGAAGAAGGAAAGTCAGCCTCGCAGTTATCCCGTAAAGATGAAATTTTTGAATCACCAACCGGATTGATTTCTATAGCCGGTGGAAAACTTACAGGCTATCGTAAAATGGCCGAGCGGGTAGTGGATAAAGTAGTTGAGCAACAGTATGAAGCCCTGGATTTAAAATCATGTGCAACGGATTCAATGACTTTGCCCGGTGGTAACTTTAGCGATTATGCTGCAGTGCGAAAGCTGGAAACGGAGTTGGCTGCGAAATTAGGGGCCCTTAATCTTCGAG
Source organism: Bacteroidota bacterium (assembly GCA_051715445.1). Lineage (GTDB taxonomy): Bacteria > Bacteroidota > Bacteroidia > Cytophagales > Cyclobacteriaceae > ELB16-189. The sequence continues at coordinate 19,418 of JBPXJU010000002.1, forward strand.
GTAACGAAGCTACCAATCTGGTTCATTTATTTGGCCTGCAAGCATTACTGATTGTGGAACATCTGGAGCAACATCTTACGGGAGAGCCTGAACAGGATTTACTTCTGGCGAAAGCCTGGTTTGCAATTGAGTATGAAATGGCGGTAACCCCGTTGGATTTTATTATCCGCAGAAGCGGATTATTATATTTTAATCACCCCAAGCTGGCACGACATACAGATGCTATAGTAAACTACTTTGCCGAAATATTTAAGTGGGATTCCGAAACCCGAAATAAGTACCAGCAAGAAGTTCAGCAAGCTTTGGAAGAAGTAATTAAATTTGAATGATGAAGAAAGTATTACTGTATGCACTAATATTAATTGGTGTCTTGGTTCTCCTCGGGTCGGAGATAGCCAGTATCTATTACATCATGCCATTTCCGGGAAGCCAGCGCGATGAGTCAATTGACCTGGCCTACTTTCTGGTTAACCAAATAGAGTACTTCCGTTTGGTTGGATTTTTAATATTGGCTTATCCTGTTTATTACTTTGTTTTTAAAGGCACAACTACTCAACGGGTGTTGGTTGTGGGGCTTGTGCTTTTATACCTGATGGTATTTTATCAGGTAAACTATCGCATGCGGGCCGATGCCATGTTTAAGCAACCGCGAAACATAACATTTCAAAATGCTGAGCAAAACAAAGTAGAAAAGGAAAAACTGATATTGGGTGTGGTGATGAACGATCAGGCAAAAGCTTATCCAATTGAAGTTATCGGGTACCATCATCAGGTGCGCGATACCATTGGTGGTGAACCCATTATGATTACTTACTGCACGGTGTGCCGTACCGGAAGAGTTTTTAAACCAATTGTAAATGGTGAGCCTGAGAATTTCAGGCTGGTGGGTATGGATCACTTCAATGCTATGTTTGAAGACAGCCGCACCAAAAGCTGGTGGCGTCAGGTAAATGGCGAAGCAATTGTGGGGCCTTTGAAAGGAACAACTTTGGAAGAAATTCCGGCTGAACAAATGAGTCTGCGCACCTGGATAGATCAGTACCCGAACACCCTTATACTTCAACCTGATTCCATATTTAAAGATGCCTATGCGGTTCTTGAGAAATATGATGAAGGTACCATGGAAAGTGGTCTGGAAGGCCGGGATAGTTTATCGTGGCAAGAAAAAAGTTGGGTAATAGGCATTCAGGTTGGGCAACAATCAAAAGCCTATGATTGGAACAATTTGCTCGCAGCCCGGGTAATTAATGATGCTGTGGCAAACACCCCGGTTTTGTTAACGCTTGAAGCCGATAGCGTTTCCTTTCATGCCTGGAATCGGGACACCCTGGGTTTTGTGCTGGAAAATAATTTGCTAAAAGACGTTCAAACCAAATCTACATGGAACTGGCAGGGCAAGTGCATTGAAGGTGCACTGCAAGGTTCACAATTGCAATATGTGCAGTCCTATCAGGAATTCTGGCATTCATGGCAGACGTTTCATCCGGACACACAACAGTATAAGGCTGATGAATAATCCCTGGTGGAAAGAGGCTGTCGTTTATCAAATCTATCCCCGCAGTTTTAAAGACAGCGATGGTGATGGGGTAGGCGATTTACGAGGGGTTATTAAAAAGCTCGATTATATTAAAAGCCTGGGTGTGGATGCTGTTTGGTTAAACCCGGTTTTTAAATCGCCAAATGATGATGGCGGTTATGATATCAGTGACTATTATGCCATTCAACCTGAGTTCGGCACCATGGTCGACTTTGATGAACTTTTGGCCGGCTTACATAAACGCGATCTGAAGCTGATCATGGATCTGGTGCTGAATCATTCGTCCGATGAACACGAATGGTTTCAGCAATCGCGCAAATCAAAAAATAATCCCTACCGCGATTATTATTTCTGGAAACCGGGTAAGGGTTCTAATCCACCAAACAACTGGCCCTCGTTTTTTGGCGGCAGTGCGTGGCAGCCCGATGAAGCCACTGGCGAATACTACCTGCATTTGTTTTCGCGTAAGCAACCTGACCTAAATTGGGAGAACCCCAACCTAAGAGATGAAGTGCATCAACTTATGAAGTTCTGGCTGGATAAGGGTGTGGATGGACTTCGGTTGGATGTAATCTCAGCTATCTCTAAACGAACCGACTTTCCGGATACCGATACAACCGACTTCAACGAAACCATCCGGAAGTTCTATTCCAATGGGCCACGGTTGCGCGAGTTCATTGCCGAGGCGCGGGAAAAACTTTGGAATAACTATAACATTGTCACCGTTGGCGAGGGCCCCGGCATAACACCCGAGAATGCCCTCGATTACCTTGGTGAAAACCAAGGCCTGAACATGATTTTTCATTTTGGACATATGTTTATGGATCAAGGGCCAGGTGGCCGTTTCGATCCTAAGCCGTGGACGATGAAAGAGTTTAAGCAAATATTTAAAATCTGGAACGAAACCTTTGCTACCCGCGGATGGGGCAGTGTGTTTCTGGGCAATCACGATTTTCCACGCATGCTTTCACGGTGGGGAAATGACAAACAATATCGGGACGAGTCGGCCAAAATGTTATTAACCTTGCTGCTAACCATGCGCGGTACGCCTTTCATTTACATGGGCGATGAAATCGGAATGACCAATACAGTACTAAACTCAGTAGCCGAATCAAAAGATATCGAAACGCAAACCGGTTGGACGGTAGCTCGCAAACAAGGATTTACCGAATCTCAATTTCTAACAATAGCCAATTACGCTGGCCGCGATAATGCCCGCACCCCGATGCAATGGAACAACGGGCCACAATCCGGCTTTAGCACCGGCAACCCCTGGATGGCCTTAAACCCAAATTATGGCTGGCTTAATGTGGCGGATCAGGATAGCAAACCGTCTTCAATCTTAAACTATTTCAGGTCTTTAGTATCCCTTCGTAAAGCTAATCCCGTATTATCGTCTGGCACCTACCATCCAATTGAAACCACCTCGAATCTGTTTGCTTACTACCGGCAGTGGCGACAAGAAAAAATGCTGATTGTTCATAATTTTTCTGATGAGGTTGCTAACTTACCCGATGAAGTGCAGGATATTTCAAAGGTAAAACTGATTGGAAATTATTCCGATTCGTTTGATCAGGTTAGACCTTGGGAAGTCACTGTATTCAAGTGCAAGTAAATTCATACTCTACCGATGAATAATTTATGGGGCATTGATTTGGGCGGTACAAAAGTGGAAGGTGCCGTATTGAAGTCGTCAACCGATACACAAGTACTTTTTCGCGATCGGCTGCCTACAGAGGGTCATAAAGGTTATGATCATATTATCGGTCAAATCAAAAAGGTTGTTGATAAAATGCAGGCCGCTATGGGCTACAAACCCAAAAAAATTGGAATTGCAACTCCGGGGACAATCGATCCTGGAAGTGGTCTCATGAAAAACAGTAATTCTACCAGTCTTAATGGAAAGCCACTGAAAGAGGATCTGGAAAAAATTCTGGGTGTTGAGGTAGCCATGGCAAACGATGCCAATTGTTTTGCACTGGCAGAAGCAAATATGGGCGCAGCTTACGAGAAGTATCCAAACGCCAAAGTTGTTTTTGGAGTGATAATGGGTACCGGTGTTGGTGGTGGTGTTGTGGTAGATGGAAAAGTAATTAACGGCTTACATGGAATAGGCGGAGAGTGGGGTCATAACTTTCTGGATGAGTCCGGAGGACCCTGCTATTGCGGTAAGAGTGGATGTGTGGAAAAGGTGTTAGCCGGGCCGGCCTTGGAAAAATATTATGCCAGTATAAGTGGTGTTACAAAAAGCATGAAAGAAGTTTATGAGGGTTATAAAGCGGGTACCGATCCGTTTGCTACCCAAACCATAAACCGTATGAATCATTTTTTTGGGGTGGCGCTAAGTGTGGTAATTAATATTCTCGATCCTGATGTCGTAGTAATTGGTGGCGGTGTGGGTAACATCGATAGTATCTATACCGATGGTGTAAATTCTTTGCGCAGACATATTTTTAATAATAGATTGGATACGCCAGTATTAAAACCAAAACTGGGTGATAGTGCCGGAGTATTTGGTGCAGCCTTCCTCGTGAACAATTAAAGGATGAAATAAATCTACCTATAGTATGAAAAGAATCGCAGTAGTTGGACCCATTCCACGCGATCACATCGTAACTCACACAGGCGATCTGATCCAAAAATGGGGTTGTGTTACACACCCGGTAATTGCATTATCGGTTCTGGCTGGCGATAATCTCGAAATTATTCCGGTATGCCATGTGCGTTCGGTTGATCGGGATAACGTAGAAGAAGTTTTTCAAGGCTACAAAGGAGTTAACCTGAAGCATATTACCACTGCAAACGATCAGGGCGACATTATCAGTTTGCGGTTTGTAGATCAGAACAATCGCCTCGAACGTCAAACCGGGTTTATGGATCCTATTCTTCCTGCGGATATGACCAACCTGTTAGATTGTGATGCTTTTGTATTTATTCCGATAAGCGACTATGAAGTGTCGCTGGATACCCTGAAGTATTTAAAAAAGAAAAGCAAGGGTAAAATTATTTTTGATGCACACGGACCTACTACCGCATGCTTAGTTAATGGCGAGCGGCAACGCAAGTTCTGGATTGATCGCGATCAATGGCTTCCGTTTATCGATGTGTTGAAGATGAATCTGGAAGAAGCTCATGCATCGTGGTTTAAAAAGGAATATGAAAGTCAGGATTTTAATGCGCCTGAGTTAGATCGGGAAGAGATCCGGGCATTTGCCCAACATTGTCTTTCCCTTGGCGTAAAGTGCGTCTATGTTACACTCGACTCGCGTGGTTGCCTCACATATTATAAAAAGCGCGGTAAAATAATTGAAGAACTCGTTCCTTCCATAAAAGTAGAAAAGGTTATTGATACTACCGGTTGTGGCGATTCATTTGCAGGTGGCCTTTCCTACGGTCTGGTGCAAAACCCTGACGACTACATAGGAGCGGCAAAATATGCCAATGCTTTTGGTGCATTGCGCACGCAAGGCAAAACTTTCGAAGTATTTAAATCATTAGAAGAAACCAATAATATTATTGCCCGCGGGCATGTTTAACTGTAAAATGATTGAAGCTGTAATTTTTGACCTGGATGGTGTTATTGTTGACACGGCACATTACCACTACATCGCCTGGAAGCGATTAGCCAGTGAATTTGGAATTATCCTTACTCCGCAACATAACGAGTTGCTGAAAGGTGTTAGTCGGATGCGTTCGCTGGAAATCGTTCTTGAACTTGGGACCATTCAACTTTCGGAAGCCGAAAAGGAAGTTCTGGCCGATAAAAAGAATAAATGGTTCATCGAATACATTGAATCCATTCGTCCGGAGGAAATCTTTCCAGGCGTACCAGCTCTGCTAACCAATTGCCGTAACCAAAATCTTAAGGTAGCGTTAGCCTCCAGTAGTAAAAATGCCCCGCGGGTAATTGAGCTGCTGGGTGTGGCAAATTTATTCGATACGATGGTGGATGGAACAATGATTACCCATTCAAAGCCTGATCCGGAAATTTTTTTACTTGCAGCCAAGAAACTTTCAGTTGCTCCCGATAACTGTTTGGTATTTGAAGATGCCGAAGCAGGAGTAGAGGCTGCCCTTGCAGCCGGCATGAAATGCGTAGGTGTAGGATCACCCGAACAATTGGGTAAAGCAAACTTTATCGTTAAACAAACTGCTGACTTCAATTTAAATAATCTTAACAAAATTTGAACACGGATTACCAATTACTGATTACCGACAACCGAACCCAAACTCCCTCGCTATGAAGCAATATCTTAAGCACCACGAATGGCACATCATTGAAGAAGGATTAAATCCTCATTATAATAAAATCTCTGAAAGTGTTTTTAGTCTGGGTAATGGCCGCATGGGGCAACGCGCTACCTTCGAAGAAGATTACTCAGGAGAAACACATCAGGGCAGTTATGTGGCCGGTGTTTATTATCCTGATAAAACCCGCGTGGGTTGGTGGAAGAATGGTTATCCGGAATACTTTGCCAAAGTATTGAACGCACCAAGCTGGATTGAAATCAAGATAAAAATAGGGGCCGTGATTTTTGATCTGGCCAAATGTAAAGTTGAATCCTTTACACGCGTGTTGGATATGAAGCAAGGTCTATTGCACCGAAGTTTTACCGCAACCCTTGCTGATGGAAAAAAAGTATCGGTTGATAGCAAACGATTTTGTTCCATGGCTGATGGTGAGATAGGTGCAATCCATTACCAGATCAAAGCACTAAATTTTTCAGCTCCGGTTACCCTTACCTTACCGATAGATGCGGATGTCGTCAATAAAGATTCCAATTATGACGAAAAATTCTGGGAGGAAGTTGATAAAGAAGTTGAACCCGGGCTGGCTTTGGTCACCGCTCAAACTAAAAAAACACACTTTCACGTTTGTACAGCCATGCAATATCAACTACAAGTTGATGGTAATAACGTGGCCGGTAAAGTTTCAGTTAACCTGAAAGAGAAGTATGCCGATAATGAGATTGTAACTGAAATAAAAGAGGGGAGTACACTATCCATTTACAAGTATGCTGTGGTTTTGTCTTCCGAAAATCATGCAAAGGATAAACTGGCCGCTAATGCTAAAGCTAAATTAAAATCAGCGGTTGCAACAGGCTTTGATAAATTGTTTGCAGCACATGCCAAAGTGTGGGCACATAAGTGGGAAGAGTGCGATATCACCATTGATGGCGATGTGGCTGCACAACAAGGTATTCGCTTTAACATATTTCAACTCACCCAAACCTATACAGGTGAAGACGAAAGATTAAACATTGGCCCTAAAGGTTTTACAGGTGAGAAATATGGTGGCAGTACTTATTGGGATACAGAAGCGTACTGCTTGCCCTTCTTTTTGAGCACAGCCGAACCCAAAGTGGCGCGTAATCTTTTGGTATATCGCTATAAGCATTTGGCTAAGGCTATTGAGAATGCAAAGAAACTTGGCTTTAAAGATGGTGCGGCATTTTATCCTTTCGTTACCATGAATGGCGAAGAATGCCACAACGAATGGGAAATTACTTTTGAGGAAATTCACCGCACCAGCGCCATGGCTTACGCGATGCGCGATTATATCGATTATACCGCGGATCAACAATACCTGGCGGAATGTGGCCTTGAAGTGTTGATTGGTATTGCACGCTTTTGGGCGCAACGCGTTAACTGGTCAAACGATAAAGCAAAGTACGTAGTGCTTGGGGTAACCGGCCCTAATGAATACGAGAACAATGTAAATAACAACTGGTACACGAATTACCTGGGCGCCTGGACACTTCGGTTTACGCAACAGGCTATTGATTATGTAAAGAAAAATCACCCGGCCCGCTTTGCCGAAATTGCTTCTAAAACTTCATTGAAAGAAGCCGAAGAAACTTCTAAATGGAAAGACATTACCGAAAAGATGTATTATCCCAAAGATGAAAAACGGGGTGTTATTCTTCAGCAGGATGGCTTTCTGGATAAAGAACTCATGCATGTGAAAGATTTACCGGCCAGCGAACGACCGCTAAACCAGAAATGGTCGTGGGATCGGATCTTGCGCTCATGCTTTATCAAGCAAGCCGATGTATTGCAGGGTATCTTTCTTTTTGAGGATGATTTTGATTTGGAAACCATCAAAAGGAATTTTGATTTCTATGAACCGATGACTGTTCACGAATCATCACTCTCGCCTTGTGTGCATGTTATTCTGGCCAGCAAGATTGGTTACAAAGAGCAAGCATATGAGTTTTACTTACGCACCGCCCGTCTTGATCTGGACGATTATAATAACGATACCGAAGAAGGTTGTCATATTACCTCGATGGCCGGTACCTGGATGAGTGTGGTAAAAGGTTTTGGTGGAATGCGCGTGCGCGATGGGAAGTTACACTTCACTCCGTTTATTCCCGATCAGTGGAAGTCATATTCATTCCGCCTTGAATTCCGCGATCGCGTGATAAAAGTAAAAGTGGGAGCCGGAGGAAAAGTAGAAACCATATTGGAACATGGTGAACCTCTGGAAATAATAATGAATGGTAAATCAGTAACCCTGACTAAATAAGGTATGAAGGCAATTTTTCTATATGCCCTGTTAGCGCTTGTATCACTTTCAGCAGGGGCTCAAAAGAAACCCGCGGCTGATACAAGACTTGCAGGACTTGATGCTGAACTTCAGAAAGTATTAGATACCTGGAAGGCATCCGGTTTTGCCGTGGCGGTTGTTGAGAAAAATAAGATTATTTATTCGAAGGGATTTGGATTTAGTGATTACGAGAAAAAAACTCCGGTAACGGCCAATACCTTATTTGCGATTGGAAGTTGTAGCAAAGCCTTTACTTCAGCTGTGTTGGGTCAATTGCGCAACGAGAATAAACTAGCGTTCGAAGACAAACCCTCCAAGTATATTCCTGAGTTAAAGTTCTTCAACGACCAGATGAACAATACTATTCAAATTCGCGATCTGATGAGTCATCGTACCGGATTGCCACGTCACGATTTTTCATGGTATTTATTTCCCTCCGATTCAAAGGACAGCCTGATACAGCGGGTAGCTTATCAGGAACCTTTTGCCGGTGTGCGCGAGAAATGGTACTACAACAATTTTATGTTTCTGGCGCAAGGGGTGGTAGCCGAAAAAATTACCGGTAAAACCTGGGAAGAGAATGTAAGAGAAAGAATTTTTAAGCCATTGAATATGGTGCGTAGTAATCTTTCAATTGCTGAACTCGAGAGAGCCTCAGACATAGCCATGGGTTACGGCCTTGAAGATGAAACCAAAATAAAAAAAATGGATTACTACCATATTGCCGGGATGTCGCCTGCAGGTAGTATTAACAGCAGCGTAAACGAAATGTCTAATTGGGTAATTACCTGGATTAATGGCGGTAAGTTTAACGGTAAAGAAATTATTCCGCCCGGTTATGTTTCCGAAGCCATGAGTTCGCAAATGGTAGTGGGTGCAGCGTTACCCGATGCGTCAAACCCCGGTGTTCATTTATCGAATTATGGTTATGGTTGGTTTTTGGCATCTTACAAAGGCCACTATCGCGTAGAGCATGGTGGAAACATTGATGGATTTTCGGCCAGTACTTCCTTTTTTCCGAGCGACAGCGTAGGTATTGTAGTCTTGGTTAACCAGAATGGCTCAGCTGTCCCATCGGTAGTACGCAATATCATTTCCGACAGAATGTTAAAAGTAAAGCCAACCGACTGGAACAAAGAACTAAGTGACAGACGTAGTAAAGCATTAGCGGAGCAAAAAAAAGCAGCAGCTACCCGTTCTTCCAATAAAGTGAAAGGTGCAAAACCATCTCATATTCTGGCGGAGTTTACCGGAAAATATTCTCATCCTGCCTATGGTGAGTTCACCATAACCTACGACCGCGATTCGCTAATCGCCAATTTTAAACGAATGAAGTTATGGTTGGCGCATCATCATTACGATGTGTTTAACTCCTATGCAATTGAAAATGGAAAACCGGATACCACTACCAGCGAGAACTCAACCCAGTTTCTTTTTTTTAGTAATGAGGTAGGAGAGATTAGTAAAGTTGCGTTAAAGATAGAGCCCACTTTACCCGCGCTCGAATTTAAACGCACACCCATTAAGGTGGATGTCAGTGCTGGCGATCTTAAACGTTATGGAGGTGAATATGAATTGGCTGGAATGGCCGTTCGTTTTTTTATGAAAGATAATACGCTAAGACTTTTCGTTCCCGGTCAGCCGGAATATGAATTGCTTCCAACAGGAAATCATAAGTTCATGATTAAAGGTCTTGAAGGATTTAAGATAGAATTCGTTGAAGCTAACGGCTCATTTTCTGAAGCGGTGTTTAATCAGCCTAATGGTGTGTTTAAAGCAAAGCGGAAGTAGCTTGCTTTTCCCATGCTTCAAATGCCCGAAGTTCATCAGAGGCTGAACTGAATACCCATGCAATTATGGCCATGTCATCTACAAGCCCAATACCAACTAGGATGTCGGGAACAAGATCAAATGGATTAATGAAATAGATACAGGCAGCCAGTAATCCCAACAGCACGCGGTTTGACTTTAACTTATAAGCCCCGCTCAGGTTTGCTTTGATAAGCCGGCCAATAAGGGAAATCTGGGCTTTCAGATTCGATCGCCCCTCGGCTGACCAATCCACCCGGCCGATTTTAAGGGCTAATTCAGCAAGAACCCGCGCCACCCGCCCTGGCTTACCAATAAGTCGGGAAGCTTGGTTCAACGCTTGATTAAAGAATCTGTTTCGCATGCCTGATAAACGTCAGTTCCGGGCTAATAATTTCAAAAGCCGATTAAATTTATGAAGGTTTTCATTGAACTGGACCGGAATATTCGGAAATTTCTCATGCCTTTCGAACTTAAACCACCAGTTATGGAGACTTCAGCACATCAGTTTATCGAGACCTGGGACCATTATTTGATTCTGGGCGCTTATGTTTTTTTTGCAGCAGCAGTTTTAATTTTCCTGTATCATGAAATTAAACTGTTAACCATATCCGATAACAAAGAACGATATGATTATGTAAACCTGCACGAGGTAAAGTTTTTCTGGTATGCCATTTTGAGTGCTATGATTGGGGTAGCTTTATTCGCTACTGCAAAATTAACACCGCTTTTACCGGTAGACGATAAGGTGAAATTATACATCAGTATTTTCTTGTTGGCCTGTTCGTTTGTAATTGTTTATACCTTATTGTCGAGTTTGATCCGGATACTCTATCCGCGTATGTTGGAAAGCAGGCTTAGAAGCATTCGGAACAAACCACGTAAATCAACAGCCGGAAATATCATGCGTAAACTTTCGGACGAAGAAGGCTCAGTTCATTTAGAAACCGACCAACTGCAACAGCATCAGAGCGAAATCCACTCGGTGGAGTACGATGTTTGGTTTGACGAAAAGACCGGTGAAAAGAAAGTAGAAAAATATATGCCCTACCAGCACGCTGAAAAATGTGGCGAATGCGGCTATTATACTATGAAGATTGATTCCGAAGAAATTGCAAAACAACCTACCGAAACCGAAGACGGTCTGTTAGTGGAACATTACCGGTGTAGTTATTGTAAACATCGGGAAGCAAAAGAAGCAGTTATTGCAGCTCTCGCATCCAACCTAAAGACTTAAAAAGCACCGGTGGTAAGAGCTCGTATGCTGGTGCTACTGCTTGAAGCAGTATGAGCCTATTTGGTCATGACATACCGATAATAAAACCGCGTGCCATCTTTCAGGTTGCGATAAAACTTTGAACCTACCACACCTGCAAATTCAGCAAAAAGTTTTTGCCATTTAGGGGGAACCAGATCGCGGATGCGTTTTTGTTTGGCTTCGTCCTCAGCTTCAATAGCCATAACCACGCGGCTGGTAATATTTTCTTCCTGCTTCATGGTTAAACCGCTTTCAGCCAGTAACTGGTTTAGTTCGGGCATATCCTGAGCGTATCTGAAATCGACCATTAAGAAATAACCTCCCGGTTTTAGCACGCGTTTTACTTCGCTCAGAAATTTCTTTACCGATCCGTACGCATGGCACGACTCTACATTTACCACCACATCTATACTATTGTCAGCTAATGGGATATTCTCCGCACTTCCCTGAATAAACTTTAAATTAGGAAGGTGGTGTAGCTTGTTGGCAAGATCAACGGCATGCTGAGCCAGATCCATACCGGTGTATTGTTTGGGTTTGAAATATCCAGCAAGGTGCAGTGCGCCACCACCGCGACCGCTGCCCACTTCTAACACTACCTTATTAGCCAAATCAGTTTTGCTTGCCAGATGGTGATACATCTGAAGTGGGTAGAGTTGCAAAGGTTGAGTTTGAAATACTGGTGCGGGCTCATCGGCAGTAGGGAAGTAGCCGTAGTTCATAAAGTGCCAGTCATCGGCCGGGATGTGCTTTGCCAACCACTCGTAGGTGATCTTTGCATTAAGGCGTTTAAACCAGGCAAACCTTTTAAAAGGCGATAGTAAAGTCTTTATCATGAGGTAGATTTAGGGTGAGGCAAGGTAAGTTAAAATTCAGGGATTTTCGAACCTGAGATTTTGGACCAAAAGATTGATGACTTACCGGTATGTAAAAAGCAACTGTTGATTTGTAAGGTGGAATAAGAAAGGCTGCCTCAAAAGTGCAATACATTGTCAGGTTGTCCCGATAGCTATCGGAACGAAACATTCAGCTTCGAAATCGCCTTCGACAAGCTCAGGCTGACATTTGAACCTAACTTTTGAGGTAGCCTTTCTTCTAAGATTTTACCAAAGTCTTAATGAGCAGCCTTTGTTCGGCTACGCATCCAGAATAAAAGGATTGTAAACAATACAATCAGGATGACTGGAAAGGTAACCATCGTTTTTAACGTAGCTTGTCCTGCAGCTAATTCCATGGCATCACCGGTTATGCCCGATGCTTCAGCTTTTTCTTTGGCGCTATCAATCCATCCGCCAATAATAGGCTGCCAGATAGAAGTTGAAAACATCCCGAATGCTCCAACTACAGACATTCCAATGGCTCCGGTTGTTGGCATTTTCTCTGCAGTAAAGCCGATCATATTAGGCCAGAAGTAACAAACACCAACTGCAAATACAATGGCTGCTACATAAACCATCGGACCGGTTTGCGTGCTAAACAAGAAAATGCCGAGGGCAGTGAAAATAGCAGACCCTAACAGCACACCTGTTTGATCAAACTTGTGTACAAACTCACCACCAAAGTACCGGCCCACTGCCATCAAACCAGTAACGAGTGCCAGAATCACCATTGGTTCAGCGCCACTTTTTGCCATGATAATTCCGGTCCATTGTTGTGGGCCAAATTCTGAAATAGCGGTTAACGTCATGCAAGCGCAAATGAAGATGAATAAAGGCGTAGCCATAGCCTTTAAATTGGCTGTAAGCGAACCAGCTTCACCTTTAGTTTCCGGAAAGGTTTGTCCATAAAACAGGTAAGCATAAATCAAAGTTGGTATTACAATTATCCAGATCTGGGCTTCCCAACCCATTTCCATTTTTGTCATGGCCAGCGAGATTAAACTGCCCAATACAATTCCACCGGGAAACCACATGTGGAATCTGTTCATCAGGGTATTCATTTGTTTGCCGGAATAACTTGTGGCAATTAGCGGATTGCACGCAGCTTCGGTACAACCATTACCCAATCCAATAAATAAGGTCGAGATCAGTAATCCGGTGTAACCGCCCGAAAATATGGTTAGCACAATACCAATAATATGAGCGATGAATGCAAAGATCATAATCTTTTTGGGGCCAATGGTACTATAGAAAATACCACCCAATACCATCGAAATCGGGAAACCCACAAACCACATGGTGTTAATGAACCCGAGTTGCTCGTTGGACAGATTAAAGGTTGTGCCTAACTCAGGTAAGATACCAGCCCTGATACTGAATGAAAATGCGGTGGTTATTAATGCAAAACAGCTTGCATAAAACAACCTGATATTCGGTTTATCGCTCATACGTGTGTGTGTTAAGTTTTGATTTTAGGTTTTGAAATATGTGAGGAAAATAGGTTTGATGCAAACGGTTGATGTAAAATTGAAAAAAAAGTGTGCTCATAATTCAAATACCATCCCGCTTTTGCGGAGCGTAACATAAATGCGTTTATCAAATTTGTACAGTGCGGCTGCCCGGTGCGATACATCTTTCTGTTTCTCTTTACAGTTAATCAGCAATTTCATCTTACCGAGTTTACGCCTGAAATTAGACTTGTCTAATTTTGTTTCCAGAATAGCCTCGTATAACTCCTGCAGTTGCAGTAACGTGAATTTGGCGGGCAAAAGGTTAAAACCAATAGGCTCGTGTCGTACTTTATGCTTGAGATGCTTATAGCCAAAGTCAAGAATCTGGTTGTGATCGTAAATTAGTCCTGGTACATCGTGAACATTAAACCACTGCGCATCCGAAGCAGTAAAGCCCGGTATCAGCGAGTAACTTTCTTCATTTACCAAAGCATAGTAAGCCACCGTTACTACCCGCTTTAACGGAAAGCGATTGGGTTCACCAAATGCTTTGAGTTGCTCCAGGTAAATGTCACTAATTCCCGTAAGGGATTTCAGCAAACGCTTGGCTGCGTCATCTACACTTTCGCCATAGGTTATCCAGCCACCCGGCAGCGCCCATTTTCCGGCACTTATTCCTTCGGCATGCTTCACCAGAAGAATGTCTAACCGGCCATCCTTAAAACCAAAGATTACGCAGTCTATAGACAGAGCTTCAATAATGCTTTCAGGCGCGGTCAGATTTTCCATAAAATTCTCCGGCTAATATATGGTCATTTTGACTATAAGTAAATACTTTTGGGCATAATTCAATCGTATGCATGAGTATGTTTTGGGCCTTGACATTGGCAGTTCTTCCGTAAAAGCTTCTCTGGTAAGCATTAGTACGGGCCAGCGGGTTGCCGCGGCTCAATCGCCAGCCGAAGAGATGGAAATGCTGGCACTAAAACCGGGCTGGGCCGAGCAGGAGCCTGAGACCTGGTGGCAACATGCTATTATCTGTATAAAGCAAAGTCTGGCGCAAGCCGGTGCCAAAGGCGAGCAGGTAAAAGCTATTGGTATTGCTTACCAGATGCATGGCCTGGTGTGTATTGATAAATCAGGAACCCCGGTGCGACCTTCTATTATCTGGTGCGATAGTCGTGCCGTAAAGTATGGTGATGAGGCCTTTCACAAACTGGGTGAGTCTTTTTGTTTGTCACATTTTCTTAATTCTCCTGGAAATTTTACCGCCTCAAAACTGAAGTGGGTAAAGGAAAATGAACCTGCTGTTTATGAACGCATCCACAAGATTATGCTGCCGGGCGACTACATCGCTTACAAACTTACTGGCGAAACAACTACTACCGACACGGGATTATCGGAGGGTATTTTGTGGGATTATAAAACAGGTTCGGTAGCTCAGGCGTTGCTGGATCATTATGCTATAAGCGCAGATTTGCTGGCCGACATCAAACCAGTATTTTCAATTCAGGCAGAAGTTGATGCCCGGGCAGCTGAGCTTACCGGATTAAAAAAAGGAACCCCGGTTTCCTATCGTGCGGGCGACCAGCCCAACAACGCTTTCTCCCTGAATGTATTAAACCCGGGAGAAACTGCAGCCACCGCGGGTACTTCAGGGGTAATCTATAGTGTAACGGAAGATAATGCCTTCGACAAACAATCGCGTGTAAATGCTTTTATCCACGTAAACAACCAGGCCGCAAAAAAGCGCAATGGTATTTTACTTTGTGTGAATGGTACCGGCATTCTGAACAGTTGGCTTCGCAAGAATGTACGAAGTGTAGATGCATTTCCCTATACCAAAATAAATGAGCTTGCCAGCGGGGTTGGTGTGGGTGCGGATGGATTGTTGATGTTGCCTTTTGGAAATGGTGCCGAGCGCATTCTGGAAAATAAAGTAATCAATGCATCCTGGCACGGACTTGATTTTAATCGTCATTCACAAGCTCATGTGTTTCGGGCAGCACAGGAAGGAATTGTGTTTGCGCTGCGTTACGGATTCGATATTCTTCAGTCAATGGGTTTAAAGTCGCAGGTAATCCGGGCCGGGCACGCCAATATGTTTTTGAGCCCGGTGTTTCGCAATGCCTTTGTAAACACGATTGGTGCGCGCCTGGAACTTTACGATACGGATGGAGCGATGGGGGCTGCGCTGGGCGCTGGAGTGGGGGCTGGCATCTATTCAGATTTTAAGCAGGCCTTCACCGGATTAAAATTGTTACATGAAGAAACACCCCATAAAAATCAACAAGAACAACACGAAGCAGCTTATCAGAAATGGAAAACCATTTTAGATCAGCAACTCAGCAGGTAATAAAATCAATCATTCAAATCAAAAGTAAAAATCATGAAAGTAATTAAAGGAAAACAAGAGTACTTTAAAGGAATTCGCGCCATTAAGTACGAGGGTAAAGATTCAGATAACCCACTTGCGTTTAAGTTTTATAATCCCAATAAAAAAGTGGGTCGTAAAACTATGCAGGAACATCTTCGGTTTGCAATTGCCTACTGGCATACCTTCTGCGGAACAGGTGGCGATCCTTTTGGAAGTGGTACCAAACAGTTTCCATGGTTACAAGCCGGTGATCCTCTTCAGCGTGCTTACCATAAGATGGATGCTGCTTTTGAATTCATAACCAAGATTGGTGCACCGTTCTACTGCTTTCACGATTACGATCTGGTGGATGAAGCGCCTACATTAGCCGAATCTGAAAAACGCCTGCGCAAGATTGTTGACTATGCAAAACAAAAGCAGAAAGATTCTGGTGTTAAATTGTTGTGGGGAACTGCCAACCTGTTTGGGAATCCGCGCTATATGAATGGTGCCGCAACCAATCCTGATTTTCAGGTGGTGTGCCATGCAGCCGCCCAGGTAAAAAACGCCATTGATGCTACCATCGAACTGGGGGGTACGGGTTACACTTTTTGGGGCGGAAGAGAAGGCTACATGTCGTTGTTGAATACCAATATGAAACGGGAACAGGAACACCTCGCACGTTTCCTGCAAATCTCGCGCGACTATGCCCGCAAGCAAGGGTTTAAAGGTGTGTTCTACATCGAACCCAAGCCAATGGAACCATCTAAACATCAATATGATTTTGATGCTGCAACCTGTCTTAACTTTTTACGCCAGTTCGACCTGATGGATGATTTCAAACTGAACATTGAAGTTAACCATGCCACATTAGCCAGCCACACATTCGATCACGAATTGCAGGTGTCGGCCGATGCAAATGCTTTAGGAAGTATTGATGCAAACAGGGGCGATAATCAAAACGGTTGGGATACTGATCAGTTCCCGAACAACGTATACGAATTAACAGAAGCCATGCTGGTGATTTTACAAGCAGGTGGTTTTAAAACCGGAGGCATAAACTTCGATGCCAAAACCCGCAGAAACTCAACCGATCTGGTGGATATTTTTCATGCTCACATTGGTGGTATGGATACTTTTGCCAAGGCACTGTTGGCGGCACATGCCATCTTGGAAGACGGAGAGTTTACTTCGCTTAAGAAAGGCCGCTATGCTTCGTTCGACAAAGGCAATGGCAAAAAATTTGAAAACGGGAATCTTGGCTTACGCGAGTTGCGCCAGTTGGCTTTAAAGAATGGTGAACCTGCTCAAATCAGTGGAAAACAAGAGTATCTGGAAAACCTCTTGAACAAGTTTGTTTAACGACAAGCCCGATTCAGTTCCCGGGCTGACCAGAGCTGGTTGTCATCACTTCGCAAGCGCGGGATAACAACCTGCCTGATGCAGGACTACTTTGGTTAGCCCGGAGCTTTTTGGGAGTTGCTATTAATTCCCATTTAAAAGTTCTGCAAACGATTCCGTTAAATTAATTTCGTTATTTTTCGCCATATCGTTTTAACCTTACTTGTTGAAAATATAACCGAACCTAACGCATGAATAGAAAACTCAGAATGGGAATGGTTGGTGGAGGAAAAGATGCCTTCATCGGATCAATCCATCGGCTGGCCGCCAATATGGACGGACTGATTGAAATTGTTGCCGGTGCCCTTAGTATCAATCCTGAAGTAGCCAAAGAAAGTGGTAAAATGCTGTTTCTGGCAGAAGACAGAACGTACACCACATTCGAGGAAATGATTGATAAGGAGAGTAAACTCCCGGCCGACAAGCGTATTGATTTCGTAACCATTGTTACACCCAACTTCGCACACTTTGCACCAGCCATGCTTGCCCTGGAAAAGGGTTTTCATGTGGTGATTGAAAAGCCAATCACGTTTACAATTGACGAAGCCCGTCAGCTTAAAAAGAAAGTTCAGGAAACAGGTTTGTTGCTTTGCCTAACGCATACCTATTCGGGTTATCCGATGGTGCGCGAGGCGCGCGCCATGGTTCGCGATGGCATCTTTGGTAAAATCCGCAAGGTGTACGTAGAATATCCGCAAGGCTGGTTGAGCAAAATGAGCGAAAGAGAAGGTAATGCCCAGGCGGCCTGGCGTACCGATCCAAAGCGTTCGGGTAAAGCTGGTGCCATGGGCGATATAGGTACACATGCCGCGCATTTAGCCGAGTTTATAACCGGTTTAAAAATTACACACCTATGTGCCGACCTGAACATTATGGTTCCGGGCCGTGCATTAGATGATGATGGAAACGTATTGCTGAAGTTTGATAACGGTGGAGCCGGAGTATTGATGGCTTCGCAGGTTGCAGCCGGTGAAGAAAACGCATTGAAAATTCGGGTATATGGCGAGAATGGTGGCCTGGAATGGTCGCAACAAGAACCCAATACGTTGTTGGTAAAATGGCTGGATAAACCCACCCAGATTTACCGTGCCGGAACAAATGGATTCCTTCACAAAGAAGCGTTGTTTAACACCCGCACTCCGGGTGGTCACCCCGAAGGTTATCTCGAAGCGTTTGCAAATCTCTATCGCAATTTTGCTTTAGCGTTAAGTGCTAAGATTGACGGTACCAAAGTTCCTGAGCATATTGATTTTCCTTCGGTGGATGATGGTATCCGGGGTATGGCGTTTATCGATAACGTTGTAAAGAGCGGGCAGAGTAAAGAAAAGTGGACTCCATTTGAAGTTTAAGCTATGAAGACATTAAAAGGCCCCGGAATTTTTCTGGCTCAATTCATGGGCGATGAGCCGCCATTTAACAATCTGAAGTCCATTTGTAAATGGGTGGCTTCACTTGGCTATGTAGGTGTTCAAATACCTACCTGGGACAGCCGTTGCATTGATTTGAGAAAAGCTGCCGAGAGTAAAGACTATGCTGATGAGATTCGGGAAACAGTTGAATCATGCGGCTTGCAGATAACCGAACTGTCTACGCACCTGCAAGGGCAACTGGTAGCCGTGCATCCGGCATACGATGTGATGTTCGATGGTTTTGCCCCGAAGTCGGTGCACGGTAAACCAAAAGAAAGAACGGCCTGGGCAGTTGATCAACTTAAACTTGCTGCCAAAGCCAGTAAGAACTTAGGTTTGAATGCGCACGCAACGTTTTCGGGTGCCTTGATGTGGCATACAGTATATCCATGGCCGCAGCGTCCGGCCGGGCTGGTGGAAGATGGTTTTAAAGAATTAGCCAAACGGTGGTTGCCCATTCTGAATGCATTTGATAAGTCAGGTGTGGATGTTTGTTATGAAATCCATCCGGGCGAGGATTTGCACGATGGTGTAACCTTCGAGCGTTTCTGGGAAGCAACCGGTAAACATACCCGCGCTAATATTCTCTATGATCCAAGTCACTTTGTTTTGCAACAATTGGATTATCTGCAATACATCGACTTCTATCATTCATTCATTAAAATGTTTCACGTTAAGGATGCCGAGTTTAATCCAACCGGAAAGAGCGGTGTATATGGTGGCTTTCAGGATTGGGTAAATCGGCCAGGACGATTCCGTTCGCTTGGTGATGGTCAGGTCGACTTCCAATCAATTTTTACAAAACTGGCACAATACAATTACAGTGGTTGGGCTGTGTTGGAGTGGGAGTGTTGTATTAAACACCCTGAACAAGGTGCGGCAGAAGGAGCACCCTTTATTAAAGATCATATCATTCGGGTAACAGAGAAAGCCTTCGATGATTTTGCATCGACCGGAAAAAATCCTTTTTTGAACAAGAAAGTATTAGGACTGAGTTAAAACTGATTTCACACTAAAACAACATCCCCATGAAAAATAAAATCTCAATAGTAATTGCTGCAGTACTGGCGTTAACGCTTATGTACTGTGGTTCGAAGAAGGCTGAAACACCGGCAGAAGATTATGGTACACCCGATGAAAGTGCTGCACCTGTACAGGCAGTGGATGTAATTGCCCAAGGCGAAGCGTTGATAAAAGCCAGCGATTGTAAAACCTGTCATCATGCCACTAACAAACTGATTGGCCCTTCGCATACTGATGTAGCCAAGAAGTATGAGTTTACCGCTGCTAATGTTACTTACCTCGCAAAAAAAATCGTTGAAGGTGGCACAGGCGTTTGGGGCGAAATCCCCATGTCACCACATGCTGATCTTTCGCAGATTGATGCGGAAAAAATGGCACGCTATGTTTTGTCGTTAGATGGCGAAACAGAGCATTAAGATGAAGAGACTTGCGATATTGTTTTTGAGCGCGGTAACTTTTGCGACACAAGCTCAGTACAACACACTGACGTCACGAGAAAAAAAAGACGGTTGGCAACTGCTGTTCGATGGTAAAACAACCAAAGGCTGGCATAATTATAAATCTGATCAGGTTGGTGCAGCGTGGAAAATTTCGGAGGATGCACTCTTTTTGGATACTTCTAACAAGGAAGAAAAGGGTGGCGATCTGGTAACCGACCAGGAGTTTGAAAACTACGAGTTATACATTGAGTGGAAAGTTCAGTCTTGTGGCAATAGTGGTGTAATCTTTAATGTGCAGGAATCTGACGAATATAAATACGTGTGGATGACTGGCCCCGAAATGCAGGTGTTGGATAACGAATGTCATCCCGATGCTAAAATCATCAAGCACCGTGCCGGTGATTTATATGATTTGATTTCGTGTTCGAAAGAAACAGTGAAGCCGGCAGGTGAATGGAATGTAGCCAGACTTATCTCCAATAAGGGCAAATACGAATTCTGGCTTAACGGAGTAAAGACTGTAGAGTTTACCATGCATACACCCGAGTGGGATGCGATGGTGGCTGGGAGTAAATTCAAAAGTATGCCAGGCTTTGGAAAATTTCGGAAAGGTAAAATTTCATTACAGGACCATGGCGATAAAGTGTGGTATCGAAACATTAAAGTAAAAGCTCTTTAAACGATAGAGCGGTTTTTCAATTAACATTTCTCTGAATCAGCTTATCACTTATGAAAAAAGTATTCTTACTTCTGAGTTGTTGTATACTCTTCTATTCTTGCACGCAAGAACCGCCCCGGGTGTTGGTATTTTCCAAGACCAAAGGCTTCCGGCATCAATCCATTGAAGCCGGTAAAACAGCTCTGCTTAAACTGGGTGCTGAAAAAGGTTTTGGAGTTGACACAACTGAATCGGCAGATGTGTTTACAGAAGAAAACCTGAAGAAGTACAACGCTGTAATTTTTCTGAGTACGACAGGCGATGTATTAGATCAGGCGCAGCAAAATCAATTCATGCGTTTTATCCAATCGGGTGGAGGCTATGTGGGGATTCATGCGGCTGCGGATACGGAGTACGATTGGTTCTGGTATGGTAAATTGGTTGGTGCATATTTCAAAAGCCATCCACAAATTCAGGAAGCGAAGTTTAAGAAAGTAAAGCCTTTTGGCGAAGATAATTTGCCTGACGAATGGGTTCGTACCGATGAGTTGTATAACTACAAAAAAATCTCTGATGCAATAACTGTTTTGTACACGCTGGATGAAACCAGTTATCAGGGCGGAGAGAATGGCGAGAATCATCCCATTGCCTGGTATCAGGATTTTGATGGTGGTCGTTCTTTCTACACGGGTCTTGGCCATACCGATGAATCGTTTAGTGAAGAGCTATTCCTGAGTCACCTATATCAGGGTATTAAGTACGCGTTAGGCGAAAAGAAACCTGACTTTGCGAAGGCACGGGCTAAGCGAGTGCCGGAAGAAAATCGATTTACAAAAAATGTGTTGGGTAACAATTTCGATGAACCCACCGAGATGGCCATTTTGCCAGATAGCCGCATCATTTTTATTGAACGCAAGGGTGCCGTTAAACTATACAATCCAGGCACCGATTCTATTAGCCTGATCAATACATTCAATGTTTGGACAAAGTTTGAAGATGGAATGTTGGGTATTACAACCGATCCGGACTTTGAAAAAAATAAATGGTTATACATTTACTACTCCCATCCTGAAAAATCGGCCAATGTTTTATCCCGATTTGTTTTTGATGGCAACAAAGTAGATCAGGCAAGCGAAGTGCAAATACTGGAAGTGCCAACACAACGTGAAACATGTTGCCACACCGGTGGCTCACTTGCTTTTGGGCCCGGTGGAAACCTGTTCTTGTCAACGGGCGATAATACAAGTCCTTTTGAATCGGATGGTTTCAGTCCGGCCGATGAAAGACCAAACCGTAGTCCTTTCGATGCGCAGGGTTCATCCTCAAACACCAACGACTTACGCGGTAAAATTCTTCGTATTAAACCACAACCCGATGGTACCTACACTATTCCGGATGGAAACCTTTTTCCAAAAGGAGAAGAAAAAACCAGACCAGAAATTTATGTAATGGGTAATCGTAACCCTTACCGGATTTCAATTGATCGCAAAACCGGATTTCTCTATTGGGGTGAAGTTGGCCCCGATGCAGGTAACGATAGCCCCGAGCGCGGACCCCGTGGTTACGATGAAGTGAACCAGGCACAGAAAGCCGGATACTTTGGCTGGCCATTGTTTGTGGGCGGAAATTATGCGTATGGAAAGCACGATTTTGAAACCAAAACAACAGGGGCGAAACACGATCCCACCAAACCCATTAACACCTCACCAAACAATACCGGTAAAACAGAATTACCTCCGGTAAGTCCACCATTCATCTGGTATCCATACGATGCTTCACCGGATTTCCCTTTAATGAAAACCGGGGGGCGCAATGCCATGGCAGGGCCGGTGTATTACTCAGAGGACTTTAAAGGTAAACCAGAAGCATACCCCGATTATTTTGATGGCAAACTCATCATCTACGATTGGATGCGCAACTGGATTCATTTGGTTACCCTGAATGAGAAGGGTGCCATAATGGATATTGAACCCTTCCTGCCTAACATGCAGTTCAATAATATCATCGATATGGCTTTTGGGCCTGATGGTAAATTATACACGCTGGAGTATGGTACACAATGGTTTAAACAAAATCAGGATGCACGCTTATCGCGGATTGATTTCAATGGCGGTAACCGACCACCACAAGTTGTTGTAAGTGCCAGCAAAATTTCCGGAGCGTTGCCACTGGAAGGTACGGTTTCAGCTGCTGGCACAGCCGATCCGGATGGTGATGCCATTTCGTATGAAATGGAATTAAATGGCCAGGTAACAAAATCAACCAGCCCTGATTTCAAAGTTGCATTTGACAAGGCAGGGATCTACCGACCAAAGATTACTGCCATTGATGCAAAAGGGGCAAAAGCTACCGGTGAGGTTACCATTATTGCAGGTAACGAACCTCCGGCTATCGAAATTTCGATAAGTGGAAATACCGACTACTATATTCAGGGCAGCTCAGTTGAATACAATGTTACCGTAACGGATAAAGAAGATGGTTCTACGACTGATGGCAAGATTGCAGCTGAACGAGTTAAGATTACAATGGATTATCATCCGCAAGGATTTGATATGACAGCCATTGCACAGGGGCATCAACGTGCAGAATTACCGGGTAAGTTGTTGATTGCTGAAAGCGATTGCAAATCCTGCCACCTTGTTGATCAGAAATCGGCTGGGCCGAGCTACCGCGATGTTGCCAAACGTTACGCCAAAGAAGTGCGCGCAACAGAAGTACTGAGCGATAAAATTTTAAATGGTGGTTCTGGAAACTGGGGCGAGGTGGCGATGGCTGCACACCCACAACTAACCAAAGCTCAAACCGTGCAAATGGTAGAGTACATCTTATCGTTAGCGAAAGAAGATAAAGTAAAGAGTTTACCATTAAGTGGTAAATCATCCTTTGCTGTTGTGCCACCTCCGGGGCCAGCGGCTACTTCGGCCTATGTACTTACAGCAACCTACGAAGATTCCGGAGCCAATGGTATGCCATCGCTTAGCACAACCAAACAATATGTATTTAAGTCGCCCGTATTATCCGCTGCCGAAGCTTCACTTACCGGTGGTGCGCGTAAACTAAATGCCGGTGGATTTCAGATTGTAGAGAATATTAAGAACAATGCAACGGCTACCTTTGCTAATGTTGATTTGACCGGAGTAAGCACCATGTCTTTTGTAATTGCCGAAATGGGTACCATGAAGAGCGGAACAATTGAAGTTTGGCTCGACTCAAAAGAAGGTACAAAGCTGGGTACAGTAAGTTTTGCCAATGCTCCAAAAATAGAAGTGCAGGCTGGTGTGAATATGCGGCCATCCGGTATTGGGTTTAAACCAGTAAGTGGTAAACACAACATTGTGCTGGTATTTAAAAACGATCAGGCGGGTGATGATAACCTGTTCATGTTTAGTCAGCTTACTTTAGGTAAATAATCTAAATCAAAAAAATTATGGATAGAAGAAGATTTATTCAAAACTCAGCCCTTGCGGCTGCAGGTTTGTTAACAATGCCCGCATTTCTGGCAGAAGCCAAAGGAAAGGCTAAGCCTGTTGGATTGCAATTGTATTCTTTGCGCGATGTAATCGGCAATGATCCGAAGGGAGTTTTAAAATCAGTTGCTTCATGGGGTTACACGGAAGTAGAAACCTATGGCTACAACAATGGGCAATTATTTGGAATGCCCGTGGCTGACTTTAAAAGTTATCTCGATACGCTGGGTGTAAAAGTAGTAAGTGGCCACTATGGAATAAACCTTGCCGAAAATGGTTGGGAACAAGTGTGTGCCGATGCCAAAGCAATGGGGCAGAAGTATGTTGTTGTTCCCTGGATGGATAAAAAGTATTACGCTACACTGGACGATTTAAAACGCACCTGCGATGTATTGAACAAAGCCGGTGAAGTAGCGAAGAAGTATAAATTGAAAATGGGTTATCATAATCATGCATTTGAATTTGAGCAGGTAGAAGGAAAAGTAATTTTTGATGAAATGCTTACCCTGCTTGATCCAAAGCTGCTAAGCATTGAAATGGATATTTATTGGGTAGTGCGTGCCGGCAAAGATCCGTTAGCTTACTTTGAAAAACATCCGGGCCGTTTCCCGCTGTGGCATGTAAAAGATATGGATAAATCAAATCAGGACCGCAATGCTGATGTGGGCACCGGTTCCATTGATTTTACTAAACTGTTTGCACGGGCAAAGAAGGCCGGATTGAAAAACTACTTCATCGAACAGGAAACCTATCCGGTAAACTCTATGCAAAGCATAGAAAATTCAATCAAATACATTAAGACTATTCGTTAAGTAAAGAATATAAAAGAGGTGCGGGTTTTTATTTTGTTGGTGGGGTTGGGATTGACTGTGTTATCCCACGCACAGGAGATTACGGGTAATGTTACAGGAAAAGTAAAAAGTGGTTCAGGCGAAGCATTGACTGGCGCAAGCATTGCGGCTTATCAAAATTCAGAAACTCCCGTTGCCGGAATAGCTGCCGATGATGCTGGTAAATTCTCACTTCAACTTGCGCCTGGTCGGTATAAATTAGTAGTAAGTTTTACGGGGTATCAATCCCGCGAAAGCGAGTTACTGGTAATTGCCGGGAAGACAACCAATTTGATAATCACACTGCAAGAGGTTCCAACTGAACTGGAAGAAATTGTGGTGAGCCCTGAGCCAATCAGTGGCACAGGGCTAACATCTGTTTCCATAGAGAAAACCCTGCGGGTGCCGGCCAACTTCTTCGATCCGGTGCGCATGCTTACTTCATATCCGGGTGTGGTGGCAGCCAACGATCAGGCCAACTCCATAATTGTAAAAGGGTATTCGCCCAACTATGTGTTGTGGCGTATAGAAGGCCTGGATGTTGTTAATCCCAATCACTTAACCAATGCTGGTACTATGGGCGATAAGCCAACGGCCAATGGTGGTGGTGTAAGCATTTTGAGTTCGCAGGTATTGGATCGTACCGATTTCCGCTCGGGTTATTTACCAACCGGTTATAGTAACGGTCTGGCCGGAATTATGGATATGAAATTACGTGCTGGTGCTGCTGATGAAATGCAATACACCGCACAGGCTTCGCTTATCGGGTTGGATCTGGCTGCCGAAGGACCACTAAATAAAGAAAAAGGAAGCTCGTTTCTGGTTAATTACCGATACTCTACTATTGGATTGTTGAGCAGCATGGGTATTGATTTTGGTGATGAAGCCATCAACTTTCAGGATCTGACTTTTAGTGTAAATGCGCCACATAAAAACGGAGGCGAACTTTCTGTTTTTGGTTTTATGGGTAGCAGTAAGAATGTTTTTAATGCCAAACCCGAAGAGGAGTGGGAAGAGGAGAAAGATCGGTATGATATAACATCCGAAGGGTTAACCTACGGTGTGGGTTTGGTAAACCACTTTAAGCCCGGCACCTGGAATTTTGTTGCAGGCCTTTCATACTCCAGTCAGCTTCAGGAACGGAATTCGCAAAGTGTAACGGTTCCGGTTCCGCATGTTTACCGCGAACACTACGATTCTGACAATTCAATCTTATCGGGTTTTATAAAAGCTACCCGCAAGCTGGGCGCTTACGGAAATCTGGAAACCGGAGTACGCTTAAATCACTATCAACAACAATTGGAATCAGAAACGGTAACGCAAGCTTATCTTGATATTTTTACTCCTTATGTAAGAGGCCAGGTAAATGGTTTATTACTGCAACCCTATGCTTCATGGACAAAGTATATTGGCACCTGGCAGGTTAATGCCGGTTTGCAATACATTAGGTTCGGATTTAATAACACCGATTCGTGGGAGCCAAAACTGAGTGTAACCAAATCGGGAAAGAACAATGTGGTAACCCTCTCAGCCGGAACAACCAGTCAGTTGCAACAAACCCAGAACTACCTCGTAACCGGAAGTCGTAACATCGGCTTTACAAAAAGCCATCAGGCTTTAGCCGAATGGAAAACTCAACTGCCCGGCCAGTTGAAGTTAACTACCAATGTATTCTATCATTTTATTACCGATGCTCCAATAGTGCGCGATGCACCTTATTACTCTACCCTTAACCAATGGGATGGCTATCTCTGGAACGATACACTTGTAAACACAGGCAAGGGCCGCAATTATGGATTGGAAGTAAGCCTGGAGAAACGGTTTTACAATAACCTGTATTTCATTTTATCAGGTTCGCGCTACGAAGCTAAGTTTTACAACGGCACCACCTATCAGAACAGTCGCTTCAATACCAAATTCACCAGCAGTCTGCTGGCCGGTAAGGAATGGAACAAAAAGAATCGGTCATTTGGTGTACATGCCCGCGTGCTTTACCTCGGTGGCGTACGACAACCATTGATTGATCTCGCGCTTTCGCAACAAATTGGTACAACCATTTACCAGGAGCAACTGGGTTATTTGCGTTTGCCCGATTATTTCAGAACTGATCTTCGCGTAAGCTGGCGTAAGAACAAGCCCGGCTATACCCGCACGCTTTCAATCGACCTGCAGAACGTAACCAGTCAGCAGAATACTGCTTTCACCTACTTCGATACGTTCCTGCAAAAGGAGACAACCAAATATCAACTGGGAATAATACCGGTCTTGGCCTATCGCGTAGATTTCTGATAAAAATCATCGTTTCAATCGTTTGCATCGCTTTATTTTAAGGTTTCGGCTCCTTACATTTGAGGCTGTAAAAACCTTCTCACATGTTAACGCTTACCCAGGAAAAGCCCTATACCGTAAACCATGCGGAACTTACCGCGTGGGTAGATGAAGTAGCTGCATTATGCACACCCGATCGCATTCGCTGGTGCGATGGTTCTCAGGTAGAATACGATGAGTTATGTAACCTTTTGGTTGATAAGGGTACCTTCATCCGGCTCGATCCTAAAAAACGCCCTAATAGCTTTGCCTGCTTTTCAGACCCCAGCGATGTAGCGCGTGTAGAAGACCGTACCTACATCTGCAGCAAGCGTAAAGATGATGCCGGTCCAACCAACAATTGGGTAGATCCTAAACAAATGAAGCAAACGCTGCTGCCCTTACTGGAAGGTTGTATGAAGGGGCGTACAATGTATGTAATTCCGTTTAGTATGGGCCCGGTGGGTTCTGAAATTTCACAAATTGGCATAGAGATTACAGATTCGGAATATGTAGTGGTAAACATGCACCTGATGACCCGCGTAGGAACAAGAGTAATTGAGGTATTGGGTAATGACGGTGAGTTTGTAAAATGTCTGCATACCGTTGGCGCGCCATTAAAGCCTGGTCAGGCCGATGCCAAATGGCCCACCAATGCCACCACCAAATACATAGTGCATTATCCGGAAGAACGTGCCATTGTTTCGTATGGCTCGGGTTATGGCGGTAACGCTTTGCTTGGCAAAAAATGTTTTGCCTTGCGCATTGCATCTGTAATTGGTCGCGATGAAAACTGGTTGGCAGAACACATGTTGTTGCTGGGTGTGGAAAGTCCCGATGGTAAAAAAGATTACGTAGCCGCTGCCTTTCCAAGTGCGTGTGGTAAAACCAACTTCGCCATGATTATTCCGCCCAAAGCATTAAACGGTTGGAAAGTAACTACCGTGGGCGATGACATTGCCTGGATTAAACCGGGTAAAGATGGTAAGCTTTACGCGATTAATCCGGAAGCCGGATACTTTGGTGTAGCACCGGGCACAAACGAAAAAACAAATCCCAATGCTATAGCCACCATCTCACGCAATACCATTTTTACGAATGTGGCCATTACCGATGATGGCGATGTTTGGTGGGAAGGCCTTACTAAAGAACCACCTAAAAATCTTACTGACTGGCGCGGACAAAAGTGGGACCCTGCCTCGGGCAAACCCGCTGCGCACCCCAATAGTCGCTTTACAGTTTCGGCTGCTAATAATCCGGTTATCGATCCGCAATGGGAAAACCCGAATGGTGTACCGGTAAGCGCATTTGTGTTTGGCGGCAGAAGAAGCACCACCATACCGTTGGTGTATCAATCCAGTAACTGGGCTTATGGCGTTTACCTGGCGTCTACCATGGGTTCGGAAACTACTGCAGCTGCATTTGGTGAAGTAGGCAAAGTAAGGCGCGATCCGTTTGCCATGTTACCTTTCTGTGGCTACCACATGGGCGATTACTTTAACCATTGGTTACAGTTTGGCAGAGGCCTGCCGGCACCGCCTCGCATTTTTGGTGTTAACTGGTTTCGCAAAGATGCCGATGGTAAATTTATCTGGCCGGGCTTTGGCGATAACATGCGTATTCTAAAATGGATTGTGTTGAAAATAAGAGGCGAAGCCAACGCAGTAGAAAGCCCGATAGGATGGATGCCTACTTACGATGATATTGACTGGAGTGGTATTGATTTTACCAATGAGCAATTTGATAGTATAATGGATATTGACCGTGAAGAATGGAAAGCAGAATTATTGCAGCACGTTGAGCTGTTTGAAAAAATGTATGATAAGCTGCCAAAAGAATTTATCTTCATGCGCGAGTTGTTGTTATCCAGTTTATGGCGTTCGCCTGCCAAGTGGAGCCTCGAGCCGGAACGGTTTTGATGAATGATGAAGATTAACTTAGTACTACTATTATTGTTAAGCTCCTTCACTATGTTTGGTCAGGTTACCATTACCGGAACAGCAAAAGATGCAAAAGCCGGTGCTGTTGTTATTACATCCGATAACCAGGTCTATTACCTGGATAAACTTGATGCCTGGAACAAAGATGTGGTGGGTAAACAAGTGCGGGTTACCGGAAAAGTAGTTGTAAAGAATCCAGAAAAGAACGACCGGCAGGAGACAAGGGCAGAGATTACTACTCCAGTAAAAATAATCAAGCGGCATAAAGTTGAGCTAATTTTAGATTGAGTGTTGCTTGTGCAAGTTTGACTTATTGCAAGCAGCACCGCAGAGCTGATGCGGAGTTGATCACTCTCTTCAGATCACCAAACATTACAAGAACCAAACCCCAACCTTAAAACATTCTGGAACATCCGGGCGTTTCTTTACTATCTTTCCGACTTTTAGGAACTGAGATTTTAGAGTATGAAGAGCTTAATTATTCTGCTTTCGATGACGGTGACATTTGGTTTGGCTCAACCCAAAACTGTAACTGTTTCAGGACTGGTAAACGACAAGGCGAGCAAGGAACCTATTGGTTACGTAAATGTAATTCTGTTTACCGCGAAGGATTCCGTATTTGCGGCCGGAACAGTAACTGCTGAAGACGGAAAATTCTCGATTTCAAATGTTGTACCCGGAGATTATTTTCTGGAACTGAGTTTTATTGGCTATACCACTAACAGACAATCCCTGTATGTGGGCACATTGACAGAGTTTTTGGACTTAGCCACTATCGAACTAACAGAGGACTCAAAATTATTAGCGGAAGTGGTGGTTACCGGAAATCAGGATGCAGTAAATGAACAATTGGATAAGCAGACTTATAAAATAGCCGACAATCTTAGTCAGCAGGGCGGTTCAGTACTGCAAGCCATGCAAAACCTGCCCGGTGTAACCGTTGAGAATGGAAAACTTCTTATTCGCGGTAATGAAAAAGTGGTAGTGCTTATGGATGGTAAACAAACGGCACTAACCGGATTTGGCAATCAGGGTGGACTGGATAACCTGCCCGCATCGGCTATCGAACGAATTGAAATCATAAACAATCCATCCGCCAAGTATGATGCAAATGGAAATGCGGGTATCATCAATATCATTCTAAAAAAAGAGAATCAGTCTGGTCTAAACGGTAAAGTGGGTTTGTCAGCCGGATCAGGTGCACTCTGGATACGGAAAGAAAATCTTCCAGGCATTCGTCCACAGTACCAGGTCACACCTAAAATTAATCCATCGGTTTCCCTTAACTACAAGAAGGAGAAGACCAATTTCTTTCTTCAGGCAGACAATCTGTATACCGAAACGCTTAATAAGAATGAATTTGTAACCAGGACATATGATGGGGGTGCTGTGATTAATCAGCAGTTGAAACGGAACCGGAACACCAATATTTTTAACTCCAATGCCGGCATAGACTGGTACTTGAATAACCACAACACGTTAACTTTCTCAGGACTATTCAGTCAGGAATCTATCAAGGACTTTGGTGATCAGCCCTTCTTTGACGGCACTACAGACGAAAGTCTAAGACTTTGGCAATTTTTAGAAGATGAAGTACTAACGGCAGTAATGGCTTCGGTGGCTTATGAACATAAATTTTCACAACCCGGTCATAAACTCAATCTGGGTCTTAATTATACGTTCGACAGGGAAGATGAGAAATACTTCTTCACCAATACAACTCCGGCATTTACAACGAAAGAGTCGTTCTTTCTGATAGCTGATCAAAAAGTAGTGGATTTAACGTTTGATTACATCAAACCATTAAAGCATGGATTGATAGAAACAGGGTTTAAATTCAGAAACCGGATAATCCCAACGGATATGCAGTTTAATCCTTCAGCAGCCAATTCGGTGTTGGATACCGGAGCAGATGGTAACGCTACCTACAACGAAATCATTCCTGCGCTTTATGGTAACTATGCCTACGAAGTTAAGAAACTGGAAGCCGAACTGGGGTTGAGAGTAGAATATGTGAATTTGGAATATGATGTTGATCCAAACCACAACACTTATCAAAGTGACGGATACCATTACTTTCAGCCATTCCCCAATGCCAGATTAACTTATAAACTAAATGATCGGAATAGGCTATCGGCTTTTTTTAACCGAAGAGTTGACCGGCCAGATGAAGTAGATATTCGGATTTTCCCTAAGTATGATGATTCAGAAATCATCAAAGTTGGCAATCCTGCACTTCGCCCTCAATTTACCAATACCCTTGAATTAGGGTACAAGACAAGTTGGGATAATGGATACATCTATTTAGCCACCTATCACAAGTTTGCAGAAGGAACAATCACTCGAATTGCAACAACGGTATCGGGAAGCAACCTGGTCTATGCTACGTCTCAGAATGCGGGAAAAAGTTTCAATACAGGAATTGAGTTAACGTACAATCACGATATTTCTAAATGGTATTCATTCATTCTGAGTACTAACGTTTACCGGAATCAGATTGACGCTTTTACCGTTGAGAACAAGTATCCTGAACCCCATATCTTTTCAGCCGGGCAGCAAGAATTAATATCTGGAAATATTAAGTGGAATAATAAATTTCGGATGAAGAAAGGGCTTGAAGGCCAGCTAACCGTTGTGTATCTGGCCAAAGACATTATTCCGCAAGGAGAGATTGCGCCAAGATTTTCGGTGGATATCGGTGTTAAGAAACTTATACAAAAAGGCAAGGGTGAATTATTTCTGAACGCAACAGATCTTTTCAATACGCTGATTATCAAAAAGGAAATTCAGGGAACAGATTTTCACTACACAAGCGAGGACTACTTTGAAACACAGGTTATCCGGGCAGGCTATAGTTTTAAGTTTTAGAATTAATAACCGCCTAACCTTTTGATGGTATTTCAACGGATCACGGATTCAGGCGTTTTTGTAGTTGATACTTCTAATCAAAAAACGGTTTCCATTTTTCAGGAGGCGAGGGCTTGGTCAGTAAACTAACACCCACCAGCATAACCAACGAAGCCGCAAGTGAGGGAATAGCTACGTAATCTGTATCTACCGGAAATATTCCAATAGACAATCCGGCAACTTCAAGCAACTTATTGATTACCGGCACCGACATACCCGCAATAATGGATGCAACACCACCGGTAGGCGTAACCCGTTTCCAGAAGAAACTGGCCAGTAAAACCGGAGCAAGCGAAGCGCCAATCATGGTATACGAGATGAATGCCATTTCAAGCACGGTCTGAAATTGCGTAACCAGAGCATACGCAAGTAATCCTAAAATGGCGATGCTCAGTTGCTGAATGCGGATAATCTTTTTTGAATCGGCA
Organism: Bacteroidota bacterium; assembly: GCA_051715445.1. Taxonomy (GTDB): domain Bacteria; phylum Bacteroidota; class Bacteroidia; order Cytophagales; family Cyclobacteriaceae; genus ELB16-189. The sequence goes on from JBPXJU010000002.1 coordinate 52,067, forward strand.
TTTTTTAGAAAGTAGGGTTTCAGAATATCATTGGTCAGGTTGGTAGACGTTACCATTAAAAACGTGTTGCCGGTAGAAAGGATAATGGCAACTCCGGCTGCAAACAACATGGAGCCCACTAGTGCCGGTACTTGTTCAAATCCAATACGCAAAATAATTTCTTCAGACATAGCGCGGTTAATGGAGCCATCTTCCAGAAAAAAGCGCGGGTCGTTGGAATAAATGGCAAACCCCACTACAGCAATGGCACACATAACAAACTCAATGATAACCACACCAGCCAGCATCCCGATTACTGCTTTCTTAGCCGAAGCCGAATCTTTAGCGGATGCGAATTTCTGATAAATACTACTTTCACTCATCAGTAAAAGAAAGGTGGGAAGAATTACGCCCAGTATCCACCATCCATCATGTCCTTCAAAGAGGGAGAGATACTCGGGTTTTGTTCCTTCAATAGTGGTTACCACCGCATCAACACCACCATGAGCCGCTATAGCAAACGGAAGTGTTAGAATCATAGCTACCAGCATAACAATGCCGTTAAAAATATCGATGGACACAATGGAAACCATTCCCGCCAGAGCTGTAAAAGCAATAACAACAACACAGGTAATCAATGCCCCGGTTTCCAGATCAATTGCTCCATTGGAGAGAATAGAAATGAAGCGCCCACCACCTTTAAACTGATAGCCGGCAATAACCAGATAGGCCACTATAATGGTTACCGAACCAAGAATGCGCGCAGTATGATTGTAACGCTGCTCTAATAAATCAGTCAGGGTAATCTTTGCGATTTTGCGAACACGCTCCGCAACAAAATAGATTACAATAATCCCGATCCAGGCACCGGCCGAGAACCAAAGCTCTCCAAATCCTGAGCGGAAACTTAGCCCTGCGGTGCCAAACAAACTTCCGGAACCAATCCAGGTACAAATCAATGTGCCCACCAACAGATACACCGGTACACCTCTGCCGGCAACGGTAAAGTCTTCTTCATTCTTTACCGATTTACTTTTGTAAATGATCACGCCAATCAGGAGAATCAGATAGCCAATGCTAACAATTGAATAAATCATACAAGTTTGGTTTGCCAGAAAGGTTTAAAAGTAAGGATTTTTTTATAACCGATGTTTATGCTAAAACACTTTGCGGGATGTAAGCCTAAGCTTTGCCGAAGTCAATTTTGGTATTAAATTGAATCGTTTTCAACAAATTTAAACTGACTGTCTTTGTTTTGCATAACATCGGTTTGTATGTTGTAACCAGAAATTATTTCACTTAACCCATACCTACCTATGGCGAACGACACCAAGTTCAAGCCCTACATCGCACCCGAACAAAACGTAGCCGAATTCACAGTAAAGTCTGTAGTGTTTGGAGCCTTGTTCGGTATTCTGTTTGGGTGTTCAACGGTTTACCTGGCGTTAAAAGCTGGCCTCACAGTCTCCGCTTCCATACCCATTGCGGTAATTGCGATTACACTGGGGCGGAAGTTTCTAAAGACAACCATCCTTGAAAACAATATCATTCAAACTGCCGGTTCCGCAGGCGAGTCTATTGCTGCCGGAGTAGTATTTACCTTGCCGGGATTTTTGTTTTTATCGCCCGGAGCTAATGGCGATGATTTCTTCAACTACTTAACCATTCTTATCCTCGCATCGTTTGGCGGTATGCTGGGTACGTTAATGATGATTCCGCTCAGGCGATCGTTGATTGTGAAGGAGCATGATACACTTCCATATCCGGAAGGCACCGCGTGTGCTTCGGTATTACAGGCTGGTGAAAAAGGTGGTGAGTTTGCCAAGACTGCATTTCTGGGAATGGGTGTTGCATTGGCTTATGCCATTCTTCAGAAAGTATATCATGTAATCGCGGAAGCACCATCCTATGTTACTAATCAGGCAAATAAGTTCTGGCCATCGGCTACTATAAATGGGGAGATAACCCCTGAATATTTGGGAGTAGGTTATATTATTGGTCCACGCATTGGTGGTGTATTGGTCGCAGGTTCTGTATTGGCATGGTGGGCAATGATTCCATTAATGGCCACTTTGGTTGCGCCAGATACCATTGCCATGCAGTTGGTAAAGCTGGGATACCTGACCGATATTAATACGGGAGGCGGGCCTGGGGCCTGGGATCCGGCTACACATACATTTGGTAACTATTCATCGGCAATTTACCGGGCTTACATTCGACAGATTGGTGCCGGAGCGGTAGCCGCAGGAGGGTTCATCACCTTAATGAAAACCTTTCCCACCATCATCAGTTCATTTCGCGAAAGTATTGGTTCTTTAAAAGAAAAATCTGAGGCTGGAGTATCGCGTACCGAGAATGATCTGTCGTTCAAAGTAGTTATTGTAGGTAGTGTTATTCTGATTGCGATTATTGCATTGTTACCCAGTCAGATTATTCCGGGTGATGGTATTCTGCAAAAACTTTTGATTGGTATTCTGATAATCATATTCGGATTTTTCTTTGTTACCGTAGCCAGTCGTATTGTAGGGTTGGTGGGTTCCAGTAATAGCCCCATTTCGGGCATGACAATCGCTACCCTTATGGGTACGTGTTTGATCTTTACTTCGGTAGGATGGAGTGGCCAGTTTTTTGAACCGCTTGCCTTAGTTGTAGGTGGTATGATTTGTATTGCTGCGGCTAATGCCGGAGCAACCTCACAGGATTTAAAGACCGGTTACATTGTGGGAGCTACGCCTCGCTATCAGCAATTAGCATTGTTTATTGGCGCAATAGTATCATCAATTGCAATTGGTTACGTGGTAATACTGCTAGATACGCCCACACCCGATATGCGGGCCATGGGAATTGAACATGCTATTGGTAGTGATCGATACTCTGCACCCCAGGCTACTTTAATGGCCACTTTAGCAAAAGGAATTTTATCGTTCAATCTCGATTGGCAATTTGTGATGGTGGGAGTTTTTATAGCCGTAATGATTGAGTTATGCGGCATCAAAGCTTTAGCTTTCGCCATTGGGTTATACCTGCCGTTGTCTACTACACTTCCTATTGCAATAGGGGGTGGAATAAAGGGCTTGATAGACTGGCGTGCTGAGCGCAGAAAAGAAGCTAAAGCGGATGAGGATCTTGGTAAAGGTAGCTTGTTTGCAACCGGGCTAATTGCAGGCGGGGCACTTGCGGGTGTGGTGGTAGCCTTGCTTTCGGTGAACGAAACTGTTTACAAAGGCTTGGCTAAGATTAGCGCAGAGCATGGTTTGGTAAAAGGGTTAGGTGAAGGCGGATATCACTTCCTGGGAGTATTGTTCTTTGCTGCGATGGCCATTATGCTTTATCGGGTAGCGATAAAAAAGAGCGAATAGAATCCGAGAGATGTTCTAAAGCAAAAAGAGGCTGCCTTAAAAGTGCATTACGTTGTCAGGTTGAGTTTGTCGAAACCCTTTTGAATCGCCTTCGACAAGCCCAGGCTGACATTGGAAATTAACTTTTGAGGCAGCCTCTTCTATTATCTGATTTACCGTTGAAATTTACTTATTCAACAAATCAATAATTTCTTTTAACTCATTTACGGCTTTGGTTTCTGATTCCTGCACTTTACCATCGGCATGAATAATATCATACATGTCGGCATAGATTTTATACCGTTGCGAAAATTTGATATGGTCGAAATGCACGAAAGAGGCTTTGATAATTTCGTGATGCAGGTTTTTTTCGATGTTATTATATTCTTTTACCCGCTGATCGTACCGGGCTTTATGATCGCCTTCAATAGGGAAGTGGCGATTCATTTTTTCCAATACCACACGCTCTTCCTCGGCATGTAATTGCCCATCGGCATAGGCGATGTGTATGTACAGGTAGAGTACAAAATCGCTGAACGTTTTATGAATTACCATAACAGCATTCGGGTTAGTTACCTGAGTTTAAAGGTAATAAAAAAGGCCACGCTAACAGCGTGGCCTTTCTTTTATCCGCACGATTTTATTACATCATGCCGCCCATGCCGCCACCGTGTGGCATTGCAGGCGCTTCTTTTTCTTCCGGAATCTCAGAAACTACGGCTTCGGTAGTCAACAACAAACCAGCAATTGAAGCTGCGTTTTCCAACGCCAGGCGCGATACTTTCGTAGGATCGATAATACCAGCCGCAAAGAAATCTTCAAACTTGTTGTCGCGGGCATTGTATCCGTAATCTTTCTTGCCTTCACGAACCTTGTTCACAATTACAGAACCTTCCTGACCAGCGTTTTCGGCAATGGTTCTTAAAGGAGCCTCAAGTGCCAAACGGATAATGTTAACACCAGTTGATTGATCTTCATTATCAGTAGCTACATTCTTCAAAGACTCAATAGCGCGTATGTAAGCCACACCACCACCAGCTACAATACCTTCTTGTACGGCAGCGCGGGTTGCATGCAGGGCGTCATCCACACGGTCTTTCTTCTCTTTCATCTCAACCTCAGTAGCGGCACCGATGTACAGAATAGCCACACCGCCTGAAAGCTTAGCTAAACGCTCTTGTAGTTTTTCTTTATCGTAGTCAGAAGTAGTTACTTCAATCTGAGCTTTGATCTGGTTAACACGAGCGGTGATTTCAGACTTCTTACCAGCACCGTTTACAATGGTTGTGTTGTCCTTATCGATGTTTACTTTTTCAGCACGGCCCAAATAATCCAGGCTTGCATCTTCCAGCTTCATACCGGTTTCTTCAGAAATAACTTTACCACCGGTTAAAATCGCGATGTCTTCCAACATAGCCTTTCTGCGATCGCCAAAGCCAGGGGCTTTAACAGCAGCTACGCGCAGTGCACCACGGATTTTGTTTACTACCAGAGTAGCTAAGGCTTCACCTTCCACTTCTTCGGCAATAATTACCAAAGGCTTACCGGTTTGAGCAGTTGCTTCCAATACCGGAAGCAATTCCTTCATAGAGGAAATCTTCTTATCATAGATCAGAATGTAAGGGTGATCAAGATCAGCCTCCATTTTCTCTGTATTGGTAACGAAGTAAGGAGAGAGGTACCCGCGATCAAACTGCATACCTTCTACAGTTTTCACTTCGGTTTCAGTTCCTTTAGCTTCTTCTACAGTGATCACACCATCTTTACCAACTTTCTCCATCGCAGTGGCAATCATCTTACCAATTTCGATGTCGTTATTTGAAGAGATAGTAGCCACTTGTGTGATTTCCTGAGAACCTTTAATGGTTTTAGATTGCTTGGAAAGATTTTCAACCACAGCCTCAACCGCTTTGTCGATACCGCGCTTTAAATCCATTGGGTTTGCACCAGCGGCAACGTTTTTAATACCGTGAGCATAGATGGCCTGAGCCAACACCGTAGCAGTAGTAGTACCATCACCGGCTGCATCAGCAGTTTTAGAGGCTACTTCCTTTACTAATTGTGCCCCCATGTTTTCGATAGGGTCTTTCAAATCGATTTCTTTAGCTACCGATACACCGTCTTTGGTTACGGTAGGAGCACCGAATTTTTTATCAAGAATTACGTTACGGCCTTTAGGACCAAGGGTAACCTTAACTGCATCAGCTAGTTTGTCAACACCTCTCTTTATTCTGTCGCGGGCGTTGGTATCAAATGTTATTTCTTTTGCCATATTGATTTAAATTATTGTTAGAGATTGAAAAAATTAAACAGTTCCGAAAATATCGGAGTTGCGCATGATAAGGTACTCTTTACCATCGATGTTGATCTCGGTGCCGGAGTACTTGCCATATAGAATCTGGTCGCCAACCTTAACAGTAACAGGCTTGTCTTTCAGGCCTTCACCTACGGCTATTACTTTTCCTTTCTGTGGTTTTTCTTTAGCCGTGTCTGGAATAATAATTCCTGAGGCTGTTTTTTGTTCTGCTGCCGCAGGCTCAACAAGCACGCGGTCTTCATTAGGTTTAAAGTTGATTTTTGCCATATGGTTTGTAAAAATTTAGTTGAACAATTTATAATAACTGTCTGTGCGCCTTGTAGTCGATTTCTGTGCCAGTGCGCTGAAAACGCTATTTTTTGCCACTTTTTCCGTCTTAGGGGCAGCAAAGATGAAAAAAATTGACAGACTAACTACCTGCCCGACATCCAAAATGGCAGTTTGTCATAAAACTTCATTTTTTCGTATAATTAAATTGAAAATTGAATAGTTATGGAAAGTCTAAAAGACAATTGGTTAACGGAGGGGCTGATCGATTTTGAATTTAAGCAATATCAGTTGTTGGCCTATTTCAAGCGTGTAAAGGAATCCTTTAACCGGGTGGAGTTGTACCCTTATCTGTCTGACCTGGTGTTCCACTATCGCAACCTGTTGCAGATTAAGGACAACCATTCGCTTTTGCGCGATTCATTCCCTAAAGAGATTTCCCCGGAAGGGCTTAAAAACCTGGAGCTGAACTACAGGCGTATGATTGAGGACGATGCCGTTATGCACGAACTTGAGTCGATCATGGAATTTGCCCTTCCAAAGTTTAAATCCTCGCTGGAAGAAGGGTCGTTTATCTATGATTATGTAGAATCGCGGTGCGAGATTTCGCCCATAGGGCTAACCTCGCTGTATGCCAACGAAGGCTACTTGTTTATTACCCAGCCGCCCGAAAAAGAAACGAATGTGTACCGCTATCAGATTACACTTTTTGAGCAGAGTGCGGAATTGATGCGGGGTATTCATACGCAATACCTGCTTACAGCACCACGTAGCATTAGCAATACCTACGAGCATTTAAAACTTACTCTTATCCGCCAATATTCTGAATTGCCAAACCCTTCGGTTTACCTGGTATTGTCTAAGCTTAAATTTCCATTTGATAAAACGCTTATGCCTATTGCTAAGCGGTTATTGGTAAAGCAGATCGCGAAAGCGGCCTGAAAGAAAAAAGCCCCCGATTTCTCGAGGGCTTTCAATTTATTTTGCTGTATCAGCCGGAGTAGTTGGCTGTTCGGTTTGCTGATTGAGATTTACTCCTCCACCTTGCTCGCGCGCACGTTGCAGAATTTCGCTTTCGCTGGCAGCGTTAGGAGTAGTAAAATTGGTAGCAAGTGCAATAACCATAATGGCAATGGCCAAACCCCAGGTAGTACGCTCGAGGAAATCACCGGTTTTTTTAACACCGATAAGATTACTTGCCCCTGAACCCCCAAACTGGTTAGAAAGTCCACCACCTTTTGAATTTTGGGCTAATACTACCAATACCATTAATACTGAGCAGAAAATGGCTAAGCCGATTAATAATGAATAATACATACGCTACTTTTTCAGTTCTTCAATTCGAGCCGCAAAGTAAGCCTTTTTTTGTGGAAACTTCCAAATCAGCTTTTTAAGGACTTCAACCGCCTTTTCTTTCTTGCCTTGCTTCAGCAGAATCTCTACAAGGGTTTCAGAAACAATGTTATCGCTGTAGGTAACGCTGGGTTCAGAGAGGTCGCTTTTGGGTTGGCCTTCCATAGCTTTTGCTTTGGGCATGGATGGCTGGGTTTTAATGAACTGATCGATTATTTCAATCTGTTCTTTTTGCTTTTCGCCTTCAGGTTTAATCTTTTTCTTTTGTGACTTGATTTCCTTCAGCAATCCTTCATCCGGATCAACCTTAGCCCTTTTGGATTTCGATTCGGTTGTAATAGGCAAACCGTTTTCCAGCTTACTCACCAACTGTTCAAACTTAGCCTTCTTTTCGCGCAGAAGTTCAATGTCGTGCATGACTTCATTATACAATTCATCGCCACTCAGATTGGCTTGAGTTTGAATAACCGCCTCATCGAGATGCGTATCGGGCAACTCTTCAACCAGGGTTACCGGTTGTTCAGCTTTTATGGGCTCTTCTGTTTTGAGAATTGGAATTTGTACTACTACGCGAGGCTGTTGCAGGGCTGTCATGACAGATTTTAACACAGCCCTATCGGTACTGTAAATAGCACTCAGGTGCAGGTAGTGTTCTTTATCATTCAAGTTATTATCCTGTGCCGCTCGCGCAGCTAACCCATGCAACACCTGGCTATAGGGAAAGTCGCGTTGCAGGTCAATTACTACCTGTGCCTCTTCCTGCGAAAGTGCTGTAAAGTTGGTTATGAGCTGATGAAATCTTTCTTTTTCCACAATCATAGGGTCAGAAAAATGCAAAACAGCGGTATCAGGTCAGAGCCAGTCGAAGATTATTAATTTCAACTATAAAATAACTCGGCAAGACTCAGTTCAGACATTCGGGCTACTGTTTTGCGTTAAGCCGTGAAAGTAAATGTAATCGAAATTACGGCTTGATGCAACCTCTACCAGTTGGCTAAGGTAGCATTAAAGATATCGATGTAAATCTGATCAAAGATTTTACGCTCAAGATTTTCCTGTACCGAGCTTAAGTCCTGGGTACTTGGAAAATCCTGGTAAAAGCTAAAGGTTTTGTCTTTGAAGTTATTTTTAGGCACTAGTGTATCCACATAATTAACCTTAACGGCAATGGTAAGGCGGGTAAGGGAAGCGGGGTCTATCCGGTTATTTGCTCCACCCGATACGGGGGCTACCGGAGTTACACTATACTGCGTAAGTGTGCCTTCAATCTGAAGTTCGCCATTTTCTTTTACTACTCTGAGACTGGAGTTTTGTTGCACGTACTCCTTCAGCCGGTTGGTAAATGTTTGGCCCAGGTTGGCGGGCCCTAAATCAGTATTATTAAAGAAATCTTCAACCTGTATGGATTTAGCTGCGGTAGAAGTACCCGTAAAGGAATAACTAATGCAACCCTGAACAAGCGGTAAAGCTATTAGTATAACAAGGGCAATAATTCGGTTACTCTTCAAGTTCGTATTCTTTTATTTTGCGATACAGTGTGCGTTCTGAAATGCCCAAATCGCGTGCCGCATATTTACGCTTGTTATTATTTTTACGCAAAGCCCGCATTATCAGCTCCTTTTCTTTCTTCACAATCGAAAGCGAATCATCTTCAGCCTCGTGCGTAATGTCCTGAACCTCTTCTTCTGTTTCAGGGGATGCGACCGGAGCATTCAGGTAAGTAACTTTTTCGTTTTCCGGTGCAACAGGTTCATTCAGGTCCTCAAATAACGTTGCGTGGTCTTTAACCAATTGTGCCGTATGTGCAGGGTTACCGGCTCCCTCCAGCACAATTTTTTTCAGATCGTTCATATCCTTGCGCAAGTCGAAAAGAATCTTGTATAAAATCTCGCGTTCAGAAATGTTATCTGCTCCATGCTGATCTTTATAGAGCGCTGGCAAACTGGTTTCTTTCGGGATATAGTGCATTAAAATTTCTGCCGTTATCTCGGTATTGTCAGATGAGAGAACAGAAATCTGTTCTACCAGGTTTTTCAATTGTCTGATGTTTCCCGGAAACCTGTATTTTAAAAGAATTGCCTTTGCCTCTTCACTAAGTGCAATGGGTTTTACTTTATATTTCTCGGCAAAATCGGTCGCGAATTTTCTAAACAACAACTCTACATCTTTACCACGTTCGCGCAAAGGCGGAACATAAATAGGTACCGTACTTAATCGATAATACAAATCCTCGCGAAACTTACCTTGTTCAACTTTCACCAGCAGGTTAACATTGGTAGCAGCAACAACACGCACATCGGTTTTCAGAACCTTTGAAGAACCAACCTTAATAAACTCGCCATTCTCAAGTACCCGAAGCAACCGGGCTTGCGTACCGAGTGGCATTTCGCCAATCTCATCTAAAAAAATGGTTCCGCCATTGGTAACTTCAAAGTAACCTTTACGGGATTCGTGAGCTCCGGTAAATGATCCCTTTTCATGACCAAATAATTCAGAATCTATAGTGCCTTCTGGAATTGAGCCGCAGTTTATCGCTATAAATTGCCCGTGCTTACGGGAACTCAGGTGATGAATAATTTTGGAAAATGATTCTTTACCACTTCCACTTTCGCCTGTTATCAGCACCGACATATCGGTGGGAGCAACCTGCATGGCTACCCGAACTGCGTTGTTAAGCAACGGAGAATTTCCGATTACCCCAAACCGTTGTTTTACACTTTGAATCTCTGCTTCTGAAATCGTCATAATTCTTTAATCCACAATTTTGCCCAGCAAGGTTCCGCTGGTACAACTTTCTATTAACACATTGACGTATTCGCCTTTCTGTTTAGTCTCTTTAGCAAACACCACCACACGGTTGGCGGAGGTACGGCCTTGCCAATGGTTTTCACTTCTTCGCGATTGGCCTTCAATCAACACCCGCTGCACGGTGCCCACATCTTGCTGGTAGCGGAAGAATGAATGCTCGCGCTGCTTGCTGATAACTTCTTCCAGCCTTCGCGTTTTAATCTCATTCGGAATATCATCGGCATATTTCTTGGCAGCGGGTGTGCCTGGTCGTTCTGAATATGCAAACATGTAGGCGTAATCGTATTTCACAATGTCCATTAGTGAAAGTGTTTCTTCATGTTCGGCTTCCGTTTCAGTACAGAATCCGGTTATCATATCAGAAGAAATACCACAGCCCTCGCCCAGAATATCTTTAATCCGATTTACTTTATTCAAATACCACTCGCGTGTATAGCCACGGTTCATTAATTCAAGAATACGGGAGTTACCGCTTTGAACGGGCAGGTGAATGTATTTGCAAATGTTTTCGTACTTAGCCATAACGTGAAGCACTTCATCGGTTATGTCTTTCGGATGCGAGGTAGAAAACCGGATGCGTAAATCGGGGTGAACCAAGGCTACCAACTCTAACAGGTTGGCAAAATTTACAATGTTAGTTGTGCTGGTTTTTTCCAGTCTGGCTTTGTTGTTCTCCGCTTCACTCCACTTGTATGAATCTACATTCTGACCTAACAACGTTACTTCCCGGTAACCCCGGCTGAACAAATCTTTAGCTTCAGCTACAATGGAGTGCGGATCGCGGCTTCGTTCGCGGCCACGGGTATAGGGTACCACACAGAACGAACACATATTGTCGCATCCGCGCATAATGGAGATGAATGCCGATATGCCATTAGAATCCAGTCTGACAGGCGTAATGTCGCCATAGGTTTCTTCACGCGATAAGAATGTGTTTACGGCTTTATGGCCATCGTCAACCTGTACAATCAACTTGGGCAAATCGCGGTAGGCATCAGGGCCTGCCACCAGATCTACAATTTTTTCTTCTTCCAGTAGCTTTGTTTTAAGCCGTTCGGCCATACAGCCCAGAATACCCACCATCATTTCAGGTTTTTTCTTTTTGAAACCCTGAATATGTTGCAGCCTGTTACGCACAGTTTGCTCTGCTTTCTCGCGGATGGAGCAGGTGTTCAAAAAAACCAAATCGGCTTGCGCAATATCTGATGTCGTGTCGAACCCTTCTTTTTGTAGAATAGAGGCTACAATCTCGCTATCCGAAAAATTCATCTGGCAACCATAGCTTTCTATGTAAAGTTTGCGGCTTTTACCGGTATTGGTCTCCGCGGTTAACCGCATGTTCTCGCTTGCCTCACCCGAAGCGGGGCTCAACACCTCAATATCTTCAATCAGATTCTTCATTTTAACGGGTTCTAAAGCGCAAATTTAAAACATTATCCTGTTTTTTTGTGACATCTTGGCAGGTAGTTTAACACATCATTTAATAGATTAGTTTTGAGGTTTCGGGCGAAAAATCAAAAAGATGGCAATTGTACGAGAGGTTAGGGGTTATGCTCCAAAGTTCGGGGCAAACTGCTTTTTGGCAGAAACGGCAGTAGTGGTGGGCGAAGTAAGTATGGGAAATAACTGCACAGTTTGGTTTAATGCAGTAGTTCGGGGCGATGTGCACTCCATAACAATTGGTAACAATACCAACATTCAGGATGGGGCAGTAATTCACTGCACCTACCAAAAGGCAAAAACTGTTATTGGGAATAATGTTTCCATTGCCCATAATGCCATTGTACATGGGTGCACGGTTGAAGACAATGTATTGATTGGTATGGGTGCGATTGTTATGGACGATGTGGTAGTTGGGGCCGGATCGGTTGTGGCAGCCGGTGCCGTGGTGTTACCCAAAACTATTATTGAGCCGGGTAGTATTTATGCCGGCATGCCTGCCAAAAAAGTAAAAGATGTAGGCGATGAAATGAAGGCAGTAATAGAACGTACTGCCCGCAATTACCCTATGTATGCCGAATGGTTTAAAGAAAAGTAAGAATGACACCCAAAGACAAAGAATTGATTGCTCGTATAAAGCAGAAACTAGGATCCGATCTGTTTTATATTGATGATGAAGACGAACCCACGGATGAATGCGTCCATTTCTACTTTCTGGCTAATCAGCAGGGTGAAGAAGTAGTGTGTGATTGTGTTTTGTATACACTTCGTCTCCATCACGAAAGTGAAATGCATGAAGAAGCTGAGGCCCGCGTGGCTGAAAAGCTGGAGCAATACCTGAAGTCAAAAGACTCGGAATCGGCAAATCAGGAAGAGGAAATCGGGATGATGATGGCTGAGATTTTAGTGGAACTTGAAGAGGAGGAGGCCATTAAAGTACAAGAACATGTAGAACTTGATTCAGCAAACCCGGCAGGACTGGGGATAGATGTTGG
>JBPXJU010000003.1:0-9553 GCA_051715445.1 Bacteroidota bacterium
TATAAAATGTAGCTATCGCGGTTTCGGATCAGAAAGGCAGTGCTCTCGTTAGGCAGAACATGACTCAATACAAAAGGAGTTACGGATAAATTAGTATTATGTAATGGTATTTCTTTACCCGGCACCAGTGTTTGATACGTATATTTATTAAGTGTAGGTTGTTCACCCTCATTTCCAAAATTGGCCCAACTCTTCCAGCTAAAGTGTTTCTCTTTTAAAACCGACAAACAACTTTCAATGCCGTAAATATATTTTGATGAATCTTCTGGCGAATTGGTAACGAGCCCGTTTACATGGTCGAAGTGTGGATGCGAAATCAGGTAGCCTTTTATTTGCTTCCGCTGAAAGGCAGTGGGATCACCTTTCCAGATCTTATTTTTAATGGCTATTCGAATTCCTGTATTCAATGTTCCGGCATCCAGACAAATATAGTCCTGAGTTTTGGCTGCAGCCACGGCATAGGCTGATAGATTGCTTTCATCGCTGCCTCCTTTAATACCCAGTGGTACCACCTGAAAGGTTGGCTGTGCATAAACTGAAATGCCCGAAAGGATTAAAACAAAAAAGATCTTCATGAATAGTTTACTTGGCCAATGAGTTAAAGAGGTCTTGAATAATTAAATCTCTTTTAAAATTCTCCCAGACTTTAATTCGTCTTTTGTTGGTTGGTCTTTCAATCCAAACACCATTCACAAAGAGTGGAGCTGGTTGTTCTCGCACTTCAGCCCATTCCGGATTTTTAACAATGGCCACAGCAGCCAAATCGAACAATGCACGCGATGGTGGATCGCCATGGTAATCAATATGTTCAAAGAGATTGATGGAATAATCACCAAAGCAGTTGAACTCACCGCCATGTCTTCCCGTTATCGGCTTTGTTGTTCGTGGGCCTAGTCCTGGCATTTTTTCGTTTACTTCCTTTTGGGTAATGCTCACCGCACCTGTACCGCTGGGTTTTCCATAGCGAACAGTTACCATTTCAAAATCGATATTTGTATTCAAAATAAAATTCATGGCCACGGTATCGTTGTTTTGGTTGTGCTCACCCGGCTCGGGATAGTTTGACCCCAACCAAACCAGACGAATACGATCTGCAACAGTAGAATCTTTTTTGAGGGCTAACGCCAGGTTGGTAAGTTTTCCAACCGCCAATACAATCAGTTTTTCGTCAGCGGGCTTATGAGCTTCTTTAATGATGGCATCAACAGCAGCCTGTCCATCATAATTGGCCGAATCAAGTGTGGGCGAGATTTCCTGAAAGGATAAATCTGCACCCCGATAGACCGGCAATGTATCAGCCAGACAGAGTTGCAACACGCGAATAGCTTCGGCATACTGATTTTCCATATTGCCACCACTGGATGTGGTATTGATGGTGATGGCTTCAATTTTGAATTCGTCCTGATTAAACACCAGGTAGGCCAGTGCATGCTGGTCGTCAAGTTCATTGTTTGTATCGGTATCAAATACAACGCGCATTTTTTTTGAGTGGCCGGTTTGTTCCGGATTTGATTTTGCGCAGCCCAATATCATTAGCGCTGGCAACAACCAGAACAGGTGCTTTACTTTCATAAGCAATTGAATTTAATCAAAATCGTTTCCAGCCACAGCACTCTCAAACACCTCAACACATTTCCGGTCCTGAAGTGTAACAAAACAGGTTTTGCCTTTTCGGCCCCCAAAAGCAATGTTACTGGTTTTCTTGCCCTTAAACTGTACTGTATGAATTACTTCGCCTGTTGGGTTGATTACATCAACCAGGCCCGCACCGTAGCGGGTAACATAAAGATTTCCTTCCTTGTCGCACTTCATACCATCAAATCCGTGGTCAGGATATTCTTTAAATAATGTTTTGTTGGAGAGATTACCGATTTCATCTACATCAAACTTCCAGATTTTACGTTGTACACTTTCGTTTACGTAAAGTATTTTTTCATCGGGGCTTAATGTAATTCCATTCGTGGTACCCATGCTATCGGCAACTACTACATGGTGGCCATCAGCATCAATTCGCCACACCTGACCGGTGCCTGCTTTCCAGTTGGGATCGGATGCAAAAATCTGATCACGACTATTAATGCACAAATCATTGGGTTGATTGAATAACGAATCATGCACAAAAACTGAAACGGATTTCGTACTCATGTCAACCTTCAAAATATTGTGGCCGGTAAAATCGGCCAAAAGCATATCGCCTTTTGAATTAAACTGAATGGCGTTGGCTGTGCTGCCTTGGGGTAATTTTAAAAATAATTCAACGTTACCATCATCATCTACCACGCCAATGGTTCCGTCTTTCTGAAAATTCACAACGTACAATTTCCCATCGCGATAGTTTGGCCCCTCACAGTTTTCGGTAAACAGATTCTCCTTCGTAAAATCTTTGGCTTTGTATTTTTTATTTTTTGTAGTTGTAAAAATAACCAAGAGGGAAATGAAGATCAGAATAAAAATGATGGGAAATTTCTTGTTCATGCTTTTCCGGCTTTGTAACCCCTGGTAGCAAAATATAAAATGAAGAGGTAGCACGGAACCATCATCCAGTATGCTTGCTGGCTGGTGGTAATTTCGGATAGCCAACCATACACCAGCGGTAATATTGCACCACCGGCAATTGCCATAATTAATAATGCCGATCCTATTTTGGTGAATTTACCAAGGCCATCTATTGCCAAAGGAAAAATGGCAGGCCACATAAGAGAATTAGCTAAACCCAGCAGAGCTATAAAAGCAACGGAGACATATCCACTGGTTAATACAGCACCAACTGTAAACGCAACCCCTAACCACGCACATATTTTTAAAGCGGTGGCCTGGCTCATGTACTTTGGAATGGTGATAATCCCGATTACATAGCCAATTAGCATGCATGCCAACGTAGCTTGTGTGAAGTAGCGAGCAGTAGCTAATTCTATTCCCAGTGATTTTCCATAACTGATTATGGTATCACCTGCCAATACTTCAACGCCTACATAAAGAAACAATGTAATAACGCCAAGTATCAAATGTGGGAACTGAAATACACTTGTTTTTCCCGATGAAGTCACTGTCTGGCCATCACCCTCGCCCGTGTCATCAATATCAGGCAACGAAGAAAAGAGAATCGCGACAGCAAGAAATACCAGCACGCCAGCTATAATCATATAAGGAACAATAACCCGACTGGCCAGTTCATCAAGGGTGGCATTTTTTGTAACCTCATCCATGGTAGTTAAACTGGCTTCAAGTGCATCAGCATCACTTAATGCGATGTATCCAAAAATTAAACCAGCCAGAATGCCGGCCACCTTGTTACAAATGCCCATTATACTAATGCGTGTGGCTGCACTTTCTATCGGACCAATAATGGTAGCATATGGATTTGATGCAGTTTGAAGGAGTGCCAAACCAGTTCCTATAATAAACAAGCCAACCAGAAACATATCGTAGTTGCGGGCTTGGGCGGCCGGAACAAACAAAATGGCTCCTATGGCCATAATGAATAACCCCACCGACATGCCTTTTTTATAGCCTGTTTTCTTTAACACGTACGAGGCAGGTATTGCCATTACCGTGTATGCAATAAAAAACGCAGTAGCCACCAGGTACGATTGAAAGTCGGTTTTTAATTCGCATGCAATTTTTAGATAAGGAATCAGGGTACCATTAATCCAGGTTACAAAACCAAAAATGAAAAACAGGACACCAATTATGGTAATCGACATCAGGTAACTGGAAGAACGGGTCTGGGTCATAGGTAGCAGGGTTAGACTTTGATTAGTAAACTTCTATTTTTGCACCTTGTAAAACAATAGGCAACCTTTAATTCTTCAAAATCTTGAAATGAGCATAACTCCTCAAGCCCAAATGGAATGATTTATGATAAACTCCAAATTAGATGGCTAAGCTTGAATATGCGAATTCCTGATGACCTTAAAAAAGTAATTATAAACAGATGAAACAGCAAAAATTCTCTTTATTGGTAATGGCAGCCGGTATGGGTAGCCGGTATGGTGGAATAAAACAAATTGATGGCTTTGGCCCAAATGGAGAAACCATTATGGAGTACTCGCTTTACGATGCCATACGAGCAGGCTTTGGCCGGATTGTGTTTGTGGTGCGCGAGGAGATTAAGGAAACCGTAAAGGAGATCTTTTTACCCAAGCTACAAGGCAAAGCCGAAGTGCATTTTGTGGTACAGTCGCTCGACAAGTTTGTACCAGCCGAATTTCAACCCGTTGATAGAAAGAAACCATGGGGTACAACCCACGCCATGTTGTGTGGTAAAGAAGTGATTGACGGCCCGTTTGCGGTTATTAATGCTGATGATTTTTATGGTCATGAGGCCTTTGAATCGTTGGCCGCATTCTTTCGTACGGCCAGTGCCGATCATCATGCTATGGTAGGTTATACATTAAAAAATGCATTGAGCGATCACGGCAGTGTTTCACGAGGTGTGGCTACGGCCGATGCGCAAGGGTTGCTAACCGGTATGCGCGAACTTACTACCATTGTACGCGAAGGCAATAAAATTATTTCAAAAACAAAGGAAGGTGATGAAGAGTTAAATCCAATGGCACCTGTTTCAATGAACTGTTGGGGTTTTCAACCCGGTGCCTTTGAATTATCTGAGAAAATGTTTGCTGAGTTTGTCGCGAAAAATAATCAAAACCCTTCCGCGGAGTTTTACATTGCCCTCATGGTAACAGAACTCATAAGTCGTGGGTTGGGTAAGGTGCAGGTATTGCCGGGTGGTAAAACCTGGTTTGGCGTAACCTACAAAGAAGATAAAGAAACCGTATCGCAAAAAATTAAAGATCTGGTGCAGCAGGGTGTTTACCCATCAAAACTCTGGTAAGCATGCAGCATAAGTCTGTACCGCTTAGTGTAGTGCAAGCTTTTGGGTTTTCTCATCAGGCAAAATTCAGTTCACTTGGATCGGGCCATATTCACCAGACATTTTTGGTTGAAGATGGGCGCAAATTGGTATTGCAGCGAATCAATAAAAATGTTTTCACTAAACCTGAAGTAATAGCACGCAACAATCGGTTAGCGGCTGCGTATCTGGCAACACACCATCCTGAATATTTGTTTCCAACTACACTACCGGATAAGAAGGGCAACGAATTAGTATATGCTGAAGATGGATTTCCGTGGCGGCTATTTCCACTCATTGAAAATACAGTTACGGTTGATTTTGTTACTTCATCAGCACAAGCCTTTGAAGCCGCAAAAGGATTTGGTTTACTAACACGTAATTTGCATGGTATCGATAGCTCAAAGTTTGAGCCGACACTGGATCGGTTTCACGATTTGCAGTGGCGCTATGAACAATTTGAATCCGCGTTAGCCGCGGCTGCACCTGCGGTGGCTAAACAGGCATCAGCAGAAATTAAACATGCCCGCGAATTTCAATTTCTGGCGCAAGAATATAAGGATTTAGTACAGGGTGATTCCTTAATGCTTCGGATCACACATAACGATACCAAAATCAATAATATCTTATTTGATAAAAGTACAGGTAAGGCCGCATGTGTAATTGATCTGGATACGCTCATGCCGGGTTATTTTATTTATGATTTGGGCGATATGGTTCGCACCTGCGTAAGTCCGGTAAGTGAGGAAGAACAAGATGTAACTCAAATTACCTTTCGAAAGGAAATCTATGATGCGATACTAGCCGGCTATTTGTCGCAAATGAAAGCATACATGTCTGCGCAAGAGTTACAGGCTGTGCCTTTTGCCGGAAAAATGATGACCTACATAATGGCCTTACGTTTTTTGGCCGATTTTCTGCGGGGCAATACGTACTATACCATTCATTACCCCGAACAAAATCTGGTTCGGGCAAGAAATCAGTTAACCTTGGTGCAACTGTTGCATACCCATACCTAACCTTTCGTGGTATTTCTACTTCAACAGAATGAAAAACCGATTATATTTCGAGCTTACCGCTAGTAGTTACTGCGGTTCAAAATAAAATTATTCACATGAAGAAGATTCTCTTATTTGGATTATGGGCTACCAGCATTTTTGCGTTTGCTCAACAAAATCCAACAGCCGTAAAATACGCGGCTACCATTACCGAAAAAAATCTGAAAGATGACCTGACCATACTTGCATCGGATGCAATGGAGGGAAGAGAAACCGGAAAGCGCGGTCAGAAAATGGCAGCGGCTTTTATTGCGGCTTATTTTCAAGATCTGGGTTTGAAAGGCCCTGTAAACGAAGGGTATTATCAAACTGTGCCCCTGTATAGTGCTTCCGCGCCCAAAGTGGTTTTAAAGGCAGGAACTACCGAGCTTAAACCAGAAGAATATATCTCTTTTGGCGGAAGTGATACGGGTGGCCCGGTATCGTTACCATTAATTTATGCCGGAGCGGGTACCGCAGAAGAGCTTGCTAAACTGGATGTGAAAGATAAAGCGGTTTTAGTGTCGCTTGATCCCACTACATCGATGATGAGAAACCCGACCCTGGCGGCAGTTCGCGAAAAAGGTGCAAAAGCAGTAATTGGCGTAATTGAGAAGGCAGAAGACTTTCAACGTTTTTCAGGCATGTCCAGAAATTTTCGCGGAGGCGGCTTGAGTTTGAGAAAACCAGCAGGTGGAGGACCCAATTCATTTTTTGTTTCAACCGAAACGGCCGGAAAGCTTTTCAATACCACGTACGACAAACTAAAGAAGTCGGCAGGGGCAAAAGTTGCTAAAGTGAAACCTGTATCTGTTTCGTATTCAGTTTCGGTATCCTCATACGAAGTAAAATCAGAAAACATTCTTGGCTTTCTGGAAGGAACCGATAAAAAAGATGAGGTGGTAGTAATTACTGCGCACTACGATCACGTAGGTATTTCCGCAAATGCAACAGGCGATAAAATAAATAACGGAGCCGATGATGATGGTTCAGGTACAGTGGGTGTGCTTGCATTAGCCAAGGCCTTTGTGCAAGCTAAACAAGAAGGTAATGGTCCTCGCAGAAGCATTTTGTTTATGACCGTTACCGGAGAGGAGAAGGGCTTATTGGGTTCTGAGTATTATTCTGAAAACCCAATCTTTGCATTGGATAAAACCGTGGTGAATCTGAACATAGATATGATTGGCCGCAGAGATCCGCAACATAAAGACAGTGCCCCGTATGTGTATGTAATTGGATCAGATAGATTATCAACTGAATTGCATACCCTAAGCGAAGCAACGAATAAAACCTATACCAACCTGGTGTTTGATTATACCTATAATGCCGAAGATCATCCTGATCGTATCTATTATCGTTCCGATCATTGGAACTTCGCCAAGAAAAATATTCCAATCATATTTTACTTTGATGGTATTCACGAAGATTACCACAAACCCAGCGATGAGGTAGACAAAATTGAGTTTGATTTACTGGCAAAGCGTACCCAAACTGTATTTCATGTAGCGTGGGAAATTGCCAATCGTGAAAACAAACTGAAAGTAGATAAGGCTGGTAAATAATATCAAAGGAGGCTATTTCAGGCAGTTACTGTTTTTGAAATAGCCTCTTTTAAATCTGTAGATATGGAGCGTATGCGTTTTCTTTTGATTTGTCTGGTAATGTGCGCCTCGGCACAACTGCCTGCTCAGGCATTGTTTAATGAGCAGGCACTCATCACAAACCTTAAATTTCTTTCAGCCGATTCCTTGAAAGGCCGCCAAACAGGTACCCCGGAAAACGCCATTGCCCGCAACTTTGTAATTGAAAAATTCAAACGACTCAAATTAACTCCATTTGGCAGCAGTTATGAATTACCCTTTGAATTTCAAAACCGGGTTGGAGCTAAAATAAAGGGCGTTAATGTAGCGGGCTGGATTAAAGGGAAGAAAGACTCCTATATCGTAATCTCTGCACACTATGACCACGTAGGCGTGCGTAACGAAAAAGTTTATAACGGAGCCGATGACAATGCTTCGGGTACCAGTGCACTTTTAGCAATAGCCGAATACTTCACTACAAACAAACCCCAACACAACCTTATACTTGTGGCGTTTGATGCTGAAGAAATGGGCTTGCGCGGAGCGGGCGCATTTGTGGCCAATCCGCCAGTAGCGGCAGAAAAAATTGCAGTTAACCTGAACATGGATATGGTGGCCCGAGCTGATAAAGGTGAGTTAGTAGCTTGCGGAACATATTTTTACCCACAACTGAAGCCACACCTGGAGGGCCTGACTTCCGGAAAGATAAAATTAGTTTTTGGTCATGATGATCCTGAAAAGTATAAAGGACAAGATAACTGGACATTCTCTTCCGATCATGGCCCGTTTCATCGTGCAAAAATCCCCTTCATTTATTTTGGTGTGGAAGACCACAAAGACTATCACCAGCCTACCGATGATTTTGAATTAGTAAACCCAGAAGTTTATCAAGCCTGTGTAAAGCTGATTATTCAGGCTGCCGAAAAAATTGATAAGGGACTTAAGTAGGAATCCACAGGCTCGAATTTTTTCACCACTCCTTCACTTGCTTCTTTAATTCATCCTGAGAAATAGATTCGCCTCTGTTTATTTCTTCTTCAGCTTCATCCAACTCTTGATTGTTCAATACTTATCCAGCCCTCATTCTTTAAGCCATAATGTAACATGGCCTTGATAGCTCGTAACAACGAAAGATCATCAACTTGTTTAAGTTTGTTAACAGTTAGCACTATTCTGTCAAAATTGTTTTTACTGGAAGTTCTTACTTTATGATCCTATAATTTAGTGCATGACTAAAATTTTTCTTTGGATAAGTTGATGTCCATTAGCTATGGTTACATAGTAGACTCCTGAAGACCAATTTTTGACATCTATAATTGCTGTTGTTGTACCTTTTTGTGTAACTGATTTATGATTTTCTATACCTAGCTGAGAAATAATTCTTATTGTTAAACTAGATTCTGAATCCTGAGGTATGTTAATCATTAATTTATCATCTACTGGGTTAGGATAAATGGATAGTTCATTTGTTGATAAATCCTGATTTAACATCATTAAGCAGGGTTCAATACTTCTGGCGGTGATGCATGGATCAGGATCTGGATTACAATTTGGAACTGAATAAGAATAAGAAGTATTCGAGCATCCATTTAAATAAGTAACTCTCACTGTGTATGTCACTCCCGGATATGCCGTAATTGACTGAGAAGTGAGCCCATTAGACCAAAGATAGGAAGCCCCTGTACTAGCGGTGAGGGTTTGATAACCGGATATACAAACATCACCATTATAACTAATGGTTGGCCGAGGAGTCGGAGGGAGTGCTAAGACAAACTCCGCACTTGTTGCTGTGCATCCACCCGCTGAAACGATAACTCTATATTTTGCCGCAGTAGTTACATTGACTGTATTTGCTGATGAGAAATCAGCCCAGATCCATGAAAAACCAACCTTTTGATACCTTTGCCATTTGTAGGAATATGAAAATGGGCCGAAGTAAGGTGTATTTTGAGTTAAGCTTACAGTGCCACCTTCGCAGAATTGACCTGAGGAACTGATTGTAACCTGTAGAGAAGTCACGCGTATTGATTTAGATTTTTCGCAGGAATTAGGTTTAAAAATTATGACTTTATAAAGCCCAG
>JBPXJU010000004.1:0-105163 GCA_051715445.1 Bacteroidota bacterium
AGCCTTCCCGTTCTGCTTCCTGAAGAAGACTTAATCGCTCTTCTGGTGTGAATGATCTTTTTGCTCTTGACATATTTCCCTAAGTTAACTGTTACAAATCTCTTTTCAGATTCGTGTCCAGTCTTATAGGGGGTTAGTACACGATGACCAGGAGGTCAACAAGATAAAAACTTATGTAAACGAAAAATTAACCTACTTTTCAGAAATCAGAGGGTTTGATGATGATGCCATTGCTCTTTTTCAAGAGGCACATACTTTATTCTATCAGGCGCTTAGTAGACGTGCGTTTCAGGCAAAGAAAACTCTATTGAACTATCAGGTTCAGTTTTTGGAATAGTCCGTTTAACGAAGATCAACATTACTAATACTGGTTCGGATAAATTTAAGGTATCCACTTGTAGAGCAGAATCATCAAAAATTCTTGTACGAATTACAAACTCTTCCGATGCAGCTCGGAGCTTACCCGAATACCCAACGAATATTTTTCCTGTTAAAAATACCATCTAACAATTTGGAACTATGGAAAGTATACTTTCCAGTGATTTATCACGCGTACAAAGTAGGTATTATTGAGAAGTGTGATCCAGAATTTAGGTAATGCATTCAGGATTCCTGCTGAGGTCTTTTGTGTTTCCAACGCTTGTGCGACCACAACCAATATTCGGGTTGCCTGAGAATATCGTTTTCAAGAAGGTCATTCATTCGTTCTGTGATTTCTCCGTAGTTTGTATTACCCGGATCTTCTATTGATTCCACAAATTCCGTTATATAATGTCCCCGGCTAACCTTGTTAATGCGTGCGTACACTACCGGAAGATTGTATTCCTTCGCATACTTCTCAACACCAAAAAGCATGGCGGTATCTTGATTTAAAAAAGTTGACCAGTAACTTCTTTTGGCCGACCGCGGAGATTGATCAAAAGCAAATATGATGGCGCGCAGAGGTGCGTTATCTCTCTTAAATTCTTCCTCTACTTTTTTTGTGGAAATCATTTCCAAACCATATTTGCTGCGCGACTCCCGCATTTTCTTATCAAAGAATAAACTTGTAAGGGGTTTGTAAATAGCCACGGCTTTGTGTCTAATCGATGCATCGATGGCCACTGCAAACAACTCCCAATTATTGTAATGGCCCCCCGCCATAATCACAGTCTTACCTTGCTCATAAAACCGATCCATGAAAGCCGGGTTCGCAACTTTCATTCGCTGGCTTACTTCGGCTTGTGAAATAGTGAAGACCTTTAAACTTTCTACCACCAGATCGCACAAGTGCCGATAAAATTTTTTTACGATCTGCTTTTGTTCAGCTTTGGTTTTAGCTGGAAACGATCGGGCAATATTTTGCAGCACTACTTTTTTACGATAGCCAACTACACGGTAGATAATGAAATACAATCCATCTGAGATTACATAAAGTACGCGAAACGGTAGGTGGGATATTGGGATGATGAATCCGTAATAGAATATTGCGGTGAGGAATTTCATGAGTGGGGTTCGCTGCAAGTTGGTGATTTTTTAATAGTAATGATAGTGATAATAATTACGAGGTTTCGCTTCTATTCTCGCGCAAGCATTCCTGAGCGGGTGGTTGGGAGGGAATGGATTTGAAACTGAAGGCTGACCAATTATCCCGCTTTGTTCTTTTTTGTCTTGATACAAAAAAGAACGAAAAAAAATCAAGGCCGATTGATGCTTCCACCCTCATTCCAACGCACCGCCTCGCCAATCGGCCGGACCAGCGCTCTTGGAGTTTCATAATTAAGATTCTGTATCTGATAAGATTGGAATAGTGATAACAATTTCAAAGCACACTCCTAATCGCGCGCAAGCATTCCTGTCCGTAGGACTCCTTTGGAGAACGGGTGGTTGGGAGGGAATGGATTTTGAAGCTGAAGCCTGATCAATTATCCTGCTTTGTTCTTTTTTGTCTTGATACAAAAAAGAACGAAAAAAATCAAGGCCGATTGATGCTTCCACCCTCATTCCAACGCACCACCTCGCCAATCGGCCGGGCCAGCGCTCTTGGAGTTTCATAATTAAGATTCTACAATTGATAAAGATTTGAAATAGTGATAACAAATTTCGAAGCACACGCCTACTCACGGGCAAGCAATCCTGAGCGGGTGCCCTCGCGCTACGCACCAATCCACCCAGGCTCAGGATTACGCTGATAATTTATTAGGGATTTTTCGAGCTACGCACTGGCAAGGGGATCCTTCGCCCTTAACACCAATCTGCCCTGGCTCAGGATTGCTATGATAATTTATTAGAGGATCCTTCGCACTGCGCACAGCCAACCCAGGCTCAGGATTAGAGGTTATTAATTTGTTTACTGTATCGGCAGAAAGCCAAAGGGTATAGCCGCTGCTTCCAGTAGGTTCTTTTTGGTGCGTGGTCGCGGCAACCTTGTTTTAGGTTGCGCTTGGAGGTAAGTTGCTACCCGTGCATCCAACTGAGCATCATTAAAGGTTACTTCAATATCGTTATGACCCAGTGCCTGCAACAATCCCTGCACGTACTCCAGGCCCTCGGCTTCGGCTTGCAATAAGATGCGGTTGGTTTCGGCCCGATGTTGCACCGTGTCGATGCGGGTAGCAATTGTGTTGCCGAAGTAATCAATTACTTCAGGATATAAATCTTTGCCCACATGCAGTTGCAGCTTGCGTGTTTCGCGCACCGTCATGTTGTTTACATGAAACACGGGCGCATGTACCTGTGCCCGCGGCAGTACTACCTTGCGCAGACTGTCACCGGTGTAAACCAGTTCGATATTTTTTAAATCGAGGTAGTTGCCGTAACGCTTAGTTGCAATAGCAGCTATGGCAAGTTGCAATTGTACCAGTAAAGGGACTCAAGTCATTTGAAATGCTTAATTGGGTTTGATGTGTAGTGAGCGAATGATCTCACACATACGCAGCGTCCCCGAAATGGGCTTGCATGAGATACTGCGGGTAAGAGTTTACGGTTTGTCCACGTACTGGTCAGGCGACCTGCAACAACTAATTTTTTTGACCAATATCAAATAGGCCCATAAAATCCAAGAACCACTGATTTTAAACGCTGATGCTATTTCATTGACCTATTATCAATCTGTTCTTTTGCTATGTTAATTAATTGCTCAAATACATCTTTCGGAAAACAAAGCTCCTTCTTGTCTTTTAAAAATGTCATTAACACATAAGGATAATTATAAGCCATATATTCAAATGACTTACCCTTGAATATGCGTCTGGATTGTTCTGTCAATTTTGATGTTGGAATCTGATCAGATATGTGGTTAATAATATTATGACGTGCAATAGGCTCTTTGGATGAATTGGATTGGGTCGGTTTTGAAAAGACTTTAGTTGGCACAGTTCTTATAACCTTCTCAGTCCTTTCCTGCTTTAGCTCCCTTTGTCTTTCTCTTCGATCCAACCACCTAAATGCATCTGTAATCGCGGATAGCACCTCATTATGTAGCATTAAAGGCCTATTTGTCCGTCTATTGGAGTCCCAACCTTTTGGTTTAATGAAGCCGCTCATTTTTTAGACACTAGAATCAATCCCAATAACCACACACCAAAAGGCCCTGGTATAACATGCCAATGCCTTCAAACTTGGGATTATGCCAAACCAATTTATAAGTGGATGGAGACAGTTTTGTTATTTCTAAGGTAGTTGCAACTGGAGCACCGGATGTACTCTCCAACCAAACAGTCTTAAATTTTCCTTCAAATGGATCATTTGTTCCAGCACCCGGAATCAATTTACATGTTTCAACAAAGGGATCACCGTTGTCGTTCACATACTTCGATGAAAGACACCCGTCACCATCATTTCGAAAAACACAACCACCGCGTATTGGCATATTCAGATTTTTAAATTCTCATTACTCATAGACTTTACTTCACCAAAATACCTGCAGCATAAAGGATTGCAATTAGTGGGCTCCTTTTCCGATACAAGGATTTTGGAATAACATGCTTTATCAGACTTGTATTAATTGAAGGTAACTTAGCTATTGCCGCAAAAGCTGTTGTGAACTCATTCTTTGAAATCAATTCTTCTTTGCCTTGGTTTCTAGTCTCAGCTTTAAGGTAAAGTATGTCTTTCGAAAAACGTAAGCGGTAAGTCTTTCTTTGAGTTGCACTCTGGATTTCTTTCCTATTGAAAAGCTGCACCAATTGCCACGCCATTTCAGGGGTAATCGCAGATATTTTCATTTTTAAATAGCTTTAAAAGTTTCTGCACATTAATATATATAAACTAATCTGACTTTTGAATGATGCTTTTGCTTACTATGGACAGTATCAAAAGTCTTCATAGATTGTTCTGTCATTATTTATACTTCTTAAAATTCTCAGCTTGTTCAAAAATCTCTACATACACCTCATCCCGCTCCACGGGTGGATAACCAAACTCGTCAAGGATTAAGATTAACTCCACTTTTAGAGCAGATTTAATGTCATCTCGCTTATTCCAATCGGGAAATTTGGCTTGATTATCCACGATTACTTTTACTGCCTTTGCCAACGCAATCATCCTGTCGTCCGGATAGGTGAAGTCGTATTTTTTGCAAAGTTCTTTCAGGATGTCGTAAAAGGCTTTTTCTTCAAAGTCAATTCCTAATTCATCACCAGCTTTAAATTCTTTGTGAATGTCCCAAATCAAGTTGGTTAATGCTTCTGCCATTTCTTCGTAGACCTCACTTCTCAAAATGTCGTTAGCGTCACGGTTGTTGTAACGCTCAACAATGGCTTCCATTTTTTTTGTGAAGTCAATTCCTTTTACCCGATTTACTTTGCGCAGTTCACCAATCACTTTTGCCAGAAGTTGCTGTAATAATTTGATTTTTGTATTCGGTAATTTGATTTTATCAATTTTCGCCAAATAGTCTTCGTCAAAAAGATCCAGCTCTGTTTCTTCTCCAAGTTTGAAGATTTCTTCTACTCCGTCACTCTGCAAAGCATCCTTTATCATTTCCCGAACTCTTGCGTTCATTTGCGCTGTGTCCGGTGCATTGCCTTTGGTTAGTTTGAATACAATGGAACGAATGGCTAAATAAAAGTGCGTGTAATCTCGCTCGGTTTGCGTAAGCTTTTCACTTCCCGCACAAATATCATAAGCGGCCTTTAGCCGCTTTACCAAACCCATAAAGCGGGTTTCTAATTCTTTGGTCTGCTGAACAAACTCAGCACCCATGTTTAAAGTGTTTAGTTGCTCGATGGTTGAACCCTTGAAATATTTGGTACTATCAAACTTGTGCATCAGTTTGGCCAATAAATCCAAATGGTCTCTTACAACCACCAGCGATTGCTCAATGTCTTCAAAGTTATCTTTGTCACCGTCACTGTACTTCTTCAGTGCCAGGTTCATTTGCTTTTTGATTCCGATATAGTCAACCACCAAGCCTTTGTTTTTACCTTCAAACTTGCGGTTAACTCTAGAGATAGTTTGAATCAGGTTATGTTGCTGAATTGGCTTGTCAATGTAAATGCTGTCCAGGAAAGGAACATCAAATCCCGTCAACCACATATCCACCACAATGGCAATCTTGAAATTTGATTTCGGGTTTTTGAATTGCCTGTCGAGTTCTTTTCTATACTCCTTTGTACCTAATAAGTCATACAGTTCTTTCGTGTCGTCTTGGCCGCGCGTCATTACCATTTTGATGCGCTCGATAGGTTTAAGTTCCCGTTTGTCTTTGTCGGTAAGTTCAGCACCTTCTTCGGCTTCTCTGATTTCGGCCCACTCAGGTCGAAGCTTGATAATATTCTTGTATAGGTCATAAGCAATCTCCCTGGTGCTACTCACAAACATCGCCTTACCTTTCACGGTCGCGCCTTCGGTAATCCGGTTTTCATAATGATTTACGAAATCCTCTGCAACGGCTTGTATGCGTTTGGGGTCGCCCAGAATGGCATACATGTTTGCTGTTTCTTCTTTACTCTTTTCAATCTGGTATTCGTTAGACCCTAATTCAGCAGCTTCTTCATAGTAGTGCTCTATCTTTTCCAGTTCACTATTTTTCAAAGCTACCTTGGCAGCTCTGCCTTCATACACAATTCGTACAGTGATTTCATCTTTCACCGATTCGGTCATGGTGTAAGCATCTACAACTTTACCAAATACATCCAGTGTTGCATCAATGGGCGTTCCGGTAAAACCAACATACGTTGCATTAGGTAGCGAATCGTGCAAGTATTTGGCAAAGCCAAACGTTTTGGTAACGCCTTTCTCTGTTACTTTAATTTTCTGATCAAGGTTTACCTGACTTCTGTGTGCTTCATCCGAAATGCAAATCACATTACTTCTTTCCGTGAGCAGTTCAGTGTCTTCCGTAAACTTGTGAATGGTAGTTAGAAAAACACCACCGCTTTGCCTGTCTTGTAGTTTGGTGCGTAAGTCAGCACGACTTTCAACGCTCTCCACGGTGTTATCACCAATGAAACCTTTGGCATTTATGAATTGTGCTGCCAGTTGGTCATCTAAATCTGTTCTGTCTGTAATCAATACAATGGTCGGGCTTTCAAAATGCTCACTTTTCATCAGAAGCCTTGACAGATAAAGCATGGTGAAACTCTTACCGCATCCTGTCGCGCCAAAATAAGTTCCGCCTTTTCCGTTTCCTTCGGGCTTTTGAGCTTTCTTGATATTTTCATACAGCGCTCGCGCAGCG
Source organism: Bacteroidota bacterium (assembly GCA_051715445.1). Taxonomy (GTDB): domain Bacteria; phylum Bacteroidota; class Bacteroidia; order Cytophagales; family Cyclobacteriaceae; genus ELB16-189. Next base: position 6,662 of record JBPXJU010000004.1, read on the forward strand.
TAGTATTGTGGGTAGCGGCAAACGATTTTTTCTTGTTTCTTGCTGTTGTCAGGTACATAAATGAAGTTGCGGATAATGTCCCGCAACCTGTTTTTATGAAACATGCCTTGAACAAGCGTAAACATACTATCAATTCCGTCCACATCTTTGGCCAACCCTGCAACTCTGCGCCAACCATAGAAAAACTCATACGGTGCAAAGAACGAACCCGCTTTGTTGTTGACTCCATCGCTGATTACGCAAAAGGCATTGTATTTAAAGAGTTCGGGAATGTCTCTGCGATAGCGAACGGTTAATTGCTTCCATGCCTCAAAAATGGTGGCTTCCTCACGAATCGCGCTTTTGAACTCAAAGACTACTAACGGCAGACCATTGATGTACACTATGCCATCCGGGATGCGCCTTTCCGTACCAATGATTTCCAGTTGGTTTACAAACTTGTAAATATTGTTGTCAGGTGGATATTGTTCTTGAGGCTCTGCTACTATTGAAATTACTTCGTCTTCGTTGGGTTGACGATGCCTGTTAAGACCAGTGTAATCAATTAACTGAATGTAAATGTCTTTCTGTTTGCGGTCTTCTCTTTTCAGAATGAAACCATCTGAAAGCATTTTCAGGAATGTCTTGTTGCTCTCGTATAAGTCAGACGCAGAAAGGGATTTAAGTTGAAGAGTAATTGAATTAACTTCCTGAAGCGTAATTCCTTGCGGTGAATATTGGGTTAAAAGAAAGCTCCTTAAGTCTTCTTCAATCAATACTTCGTCAGGTTTACGGGTAATGGAAATACCCAAATGATGAGGAAAGCCTTCTTGCCCCAAAAGTTCGGTAAATGCTTTTTCTAATTTTTCTTCGGTGAACTTCATCTAGGAGGCAAACTGCCCAGGATTTACTTTTTTTCGATGGTTAATTTTTTTACTGACATAAATACTCCATTCAAGTGATCAAAGTCTTTATCTGAAGTAAGCAAAGTTGAATCCGTAACCATGGCTGTGGCGGCTATCCATAAATCATTCTTACCCATATTCCGAGAAGTATGACCGGAGGGTTTATTCAGATGTTTGCCTTGACTATACGTATCCACTTCAACATAAGCAGCCACTATCTGTTGGGAATCAATAGGAACGATGAGGAACTGATCTAAAAGAGTTTTTAATTGATCGCGTTTGCGATCGCCCCACTTAAATAGAACAGCCAGCGTTTCTATTTCTGCTTTGGTAACGATAGATATGATTCTGAGATTGCCGGAATCTTGCGCAATTGTTTTTTCGAGCTTTTCAATGGCTGGTACTTGCTTGATAATGAACGCCAGGATGTTGGTATCGTACAGGTAGTTCATTCAAATGAGTTTACTTGAGTGCAGCGAGTAAATCTTCCAGAGATTCTTCCACCTCCATCTGACCCACAATCTTCTTTACCTTTTCTGTATGATACCCTTTATAGTTTTGTTCAGCAGCTATGCGTTTCAAATCCGTTTCTTCAAACAACGGCTTGGGTAGTTGGCTGAAATATTTTTCCTTTCTATTCACCGGTTTATACCCGCTGATTTCAAATGAAATAACATCACCGGAAGGATTGTAGTTGGCCGTGCCAGAAACAGTAACCTCTTTGCCGAAGAAATGTGTAAGCTCGCTGATGGAAAGTTGTTCGCTCAAAATAGCACGAATCCGTTTTGTATCATCTACAATGAGTTCCAGCTGATGGTTGCTATGTTTTAATACATCCAGCACACCGGTAACTTTTGTTTTAACGCTGGCGGGTGTTTTATCTTCTATGGTTTTAATTTTTTCGATAACTTCTTTCTTTAACCGGATGGTTTTTGATTTTTTTCCAGAACTTACTTCTATACTGGAACCCTTTTTACTTAAAAACTTACCGAAGTGGCGCATCTCTTTTAAAAGATGTTTGTCTAAAATAAATGAATTCACATCACCCTGGATGGCTCTATCAAAAGCATATAGCCCCAAGCCTAGCGCTGAGTTGTTTGTTACCTCATCCATGGGCAAGTCTCCAAACATGGGCACTTGCATATTTCCCAAGGTTACTTTCAACAAAGGTGCCTCTACCTCTAAGATGGTAGACCCCGATTTGAGGCCCGAAAGATTAAAATCGAGCGACTGGGTAAGCCATTCGGCTTGCTTCCCCCGCTTTAATGTACTGTTTCCGTCTACGAAAGAACGCAGGGTACTTTCTGAAAGCCGTAATAACTGTTCATTCAGCTTAGCCAGCAGTGAAAACGAGATTTTACCGTTCTCCAGATCAAAACCCTGAAGCCGGATAGTGTGGCGTATCGTTTTTATTGTTTTTGCAGGCATACACGTTTAAGTAACAAGTTAAAACAATTCTATTAATTTTTTGATTCATCCGTGTAAGCCAAAAATGAGCTGACCGCCTTCTTGGCTAACAGTTTGGTAAAATGCCTTTTCTAATTTTTCTTCGGTGAACTTCATTTTCAATTTTGAGTTAACCAACCCGTTTTCATTTTTAATGTAATGTCTCCCACATTATACGAATAGACCGACACAGGTAAAAAAGTGAATTTTAATCCTTCAACTTCCCTCACGCCTTGCTGGTCAATCGAAGTCACTAATGCTTTTTCAAAATCGTTGGAAGTGCAAAAGTGAATTAAGCTCTTTAGTTCATGCGGCTTGTCGTAATACCGATTGCTCCATTTGATTTCAACTCCCCAAAGCGGTTTGAATTGCTTGCTATCTACCAATACCAAATCCACTTCTCCCTCCGTTCGCCCTTCCTTCCAGCGGGCATAGGTTAAATCCAGATTTTCGCGGTGCATCCATTGCGATAACACGGCTGTTTCCACCATGTTTCCCATCTCGCTGTCTGTTTCGGTGATGGGCGAAAACAGTGCGGTGCGCAACGATGGATTGGTGAGATACACTTTAAAACTGGTAACGCGTTTTAATCGTTTGGCATTTACATCCACCTTATTCAATACTTTAATCAGAAAGGCCGCTTCCAGGTATTCCAGGTATTTTTTAAGTGTATCTTTTTGTATGCCGCTTTCTTTGGCCATGGTTTCGTACGAAAACTCATTGCCGGTATTGTAGGCGATGTAGGTAAAAAAGCGATTTAATTCCTGCACGTCTTTAATACCATACAAACTGGGTAAATCGCGTAACAGCACTTTATCCACGATGTCGTTCTTTACATAGCGCCCCATATCATTTTGAATTTTTTCTGACATCACCACTTCCGGGTAGCCGCCAAAATTCAAATAATGAACAAACTCTTTATTTAAGGCTTTCACATCGTGTGTCAGGCAATACGCAATGGATTTGCTACCATAAACAAGGGTGCCGTTGTAAATAAGGTGATCCATTTTTTTAAGATGAATGTATTCCTGAAACGTGAGGGGCGGCAGCATAAAATTAGTAAACCGGCCGGCCCCGCTTTCGCTACTGTGCCACTTTAATGCGGCCGCAGCCGAACCGGAAACAATAAACTTGGTGTCAGGATATGCATCTACCAACACTTTCAGGTGGCGCTCCCAATCTTTGAGGTATTGTATCTCATCAAAAAATACATAACAACCCTTTAGCTGTTTTAGGTTGAGCGAGTTTTTGCAAAGGGCTACGATATCTTCTAACCCCAAATGCACATAGATGGGATTGTCTATACCAATAAAAAAAATCTGCTGCGGATTTACGCCTTCTTCCAGTAAGTGGTGAATACTGTGAAACAGCATAACGGTTTTGCCCACGCGCCTGGGCCCCATCAGCACCACTGCCCTGCGCACATTTTTTTCTTTTACAAAAGGATAAAACAAATCGAAATACAAGCGCTTGGACAGTGCGCTGTAGGTTTCGGGAATTTTCTTACTCACCCACCAGGGGTTTTCGTAACGCAGGCGCTCGATAATTTTCTCAGTAGGGATAAGCGAAGGAAAGGCCATAAAAATCCTTAAAAGTGATGAAATGTATAAAATAAGCAGATTTGAATCAACTTATAATTACATAATTTGCTATTTTAAGATAAATGAGCAGTATTTTTTCTGCTATTTAGCGCTACAACATTGTCTGCACACGATTACTTGATTTTAGGATTGACAAGATTTTTATTGTAAACCCTTTTAAAATCCAAACTTTTACCACCAAAATTAATGAGCAAACCATCGGCAATGTTATAAGCTTCGCAATAATTAATGGCTTGTGCTTTGTGTACATCTTCTAATTTCTCAATGGCTTTAATTTCTACCATTACTTTTCCTTCCACAAAAAAATCAACGCGTCTGGTTCCAACATCGTAACCCTTATATTGCAAAGGCATTTCCTGCTCTCGAACGTGTTCTATTCCTTGCATATTTAACTCAATGGATAAGGCACGTTGATAAACTACTTCCTGAAAGCCATTACCCAGATGTTTATGTACTTCCATAGCACAACCAATTATCTTGTGGGTTAACTGGTTTATATCTTCTGTTTTCATCTTAATTTCATTCTATTGTCTGCACACGATTACTTAAATTGTCTGAACACGATTACTAGATTACTTGATTAGCAAGATTAACGCGTCTTGTTTCCTACATATTAAAAATCCTGTCCATCTTGTAATCATATTAATTATCTGCACATGATTACCAGATTACTTGATTAGCAAGATTAACGCGTCTTGTTTGCTACATATTAAAAATCCTGTCCATCTTGTAATCATATTAATCGTGTTCAGACACTTGCCAACTTTGAAAGCAACAACTCTTTCAGTTCCGTTAGCTTTTGGTTTTGCCTTGTATAAACTTCTTTATTGTCAATTATCGTTTTCAGAATTGGTGAGTTTAGAATATCATCATCAGGCATAGATATTTCAATTTTCTCAATAAAATCTTTACTCAAATTTTCTTGTGCTCCACCTATTGCTTGTGTGGCTATGAATTTTTGATTATGTAACAAGTGATAATATAAGAAAGCTGCTTGCATCGGATTTTTACAAATCATTCCACAACAAGCTTGATTTGTAGTAGCTTCTGTTTTTAGAATTCCTATATCACCTGCGTTAACTCCATACATAGACATCAGGACAGTATCTTTAGGCAAAAGTTTTGCTGAACTACTTTTAAAACCTTCATTGGAAATATATTCTTCTGTTTGAATAATAATATTGTTTTTGATTTCACCAGTTTTTAACCAAGGAATGTCATTGCTATTCCAATAATTGATTTCCGTTCTTGATGGAGTGCCGCCTGACTTCATTTCAACACAATAATCTTTTACAGTAGTCAAATCCCAATTATCAGAATATTTTTCAAACCACTCCCTATAAATCGCCTGTGCAGTTTCTTCCAATTTTTGTATCAGTTGTTGGTTAAGGGCTATGCGGTTTTGGATGGTGTTGTATTCTTTTACGATTTCTCGCTGTTTGTCAATGTGGGGAATAGGTAACAGTGTATTACACATTTCATCCCAATCAAAAATTTCTCTTGCACTACCGTGGCTTTTAAAACGTGCATAGCGGTCAAACTCAGGTCTACGAAACCACATCATCAAATATTCCGGGTCAAGTTCTTTGCTGTCCTTTACTTCAAAGGGAACATACGCCTGAGAAATCAATGCTTTGTCAAAATCGCTGAAAAGGGCAATGGTAATTTTATCACCATTCCGTGAAGTTACTGGACCAAAAGCAAATTGATTTCTTTCAATGATTCTGTAGGTTGACATATCCGTTCCAATGGTGTTAGCAATTGAAGGGATAAACTTTTTCTGAATACTCAAACCTACTAAAGGCAGCTCACCCAAGTCATTATTTCGCCCAACTACAGGCTGAATGTATTTACCAAGCGGTTTATAATTTGATTTCATATCCTAACTCTTTAAACACGGTTAGTAAATCATTCTTATTTTGCGCTTCGGCTTTCAACAGGTCGGCAAACTCGCTTTGAAGGTTTTTCATTTTATCGTCAAAGTCAATGTTCTCGTCACGGTTTACAAACTCAATGTATTTGCTGGGCACCAACGAGAAATCCTTTTTGGCCACTTCATCAAGCGAAGCAGCGTAACAGAACTCCGGAACGTTTTCAATCTCCTTAGTCTGCCATTGGTGGTAGGTGGTTACAACTTTTTGAATATCGGCATCAGAAAACTGGGTGTATTTCTTTTCAAAAGGTTCGCCCATTTGTCGCAAATCCATAAACAGAATTTCTTTTTCCCGGTCACGGTAACTGCGAGTTTCGTCACCTACTTTCTTGTTTTGTGCTTTTTTGTTTTTGTTTACAATCCAAAGCGTAACGCTGATGTCAGTAGTATAAAACAAATTTCGTGGCAAAACCAGAATGGCTTCCACCAGATTATTTTCAATCAGCTTTCTGCGTATTTTGTATTCTTCTCCACCGCCACTCAATGCACCGTTAGCCAAAATAAAACCGGCCACACCGTTATCGCTAAGTTTGCTTACCATATTCAAAATCCAACCGTAGTTGGCGTTGCTTTTTGGTGGCACATCAAAACCCCGCCAGCGTGGGTCGTCAATCAATTCATTTTCGGCACGCCAGTCTTTTTGGTTAAAAGGCGGGTTGGCCATAATGTAGTCGGCCTTCAGGTCTTTGTGTTGGTCATCTAAAAATGTGTCGGCTGCTTTTTCGCCCAGGTTTCCGCTAATGCCTCGTATGGCAAGGTTCATCTTTGCCAGTTTGTACGTGGTGTTGGTGTATTCCTGTCCGTAAATAGAAATTTCTTTTTTGTTGCCGTGATGGGCTTCAATAAACTTGATACTCTGCACAAACATTCCGCCCGAACCGCAAGCAGGGTCATAAATGATTCCCTTGTAAGGTTCAATCATTTCGGCAATCAGGTTTACAATGCTCTTGGGCGTGTAAAATTCTCCTTTGCCTTTTCCCTCTGCCAATGCAAACTTGGAAAGGAAGTATTCATACACTTTGCCTACCACATCTTGCTTGGGGTCTTTGGTGGTTTCAATGTCGTTAATGGTGTCAAGCAAAGAAGCCAGTTTCGTTACATCCAAACCTAATCTTGAAAAGTAATTGTCGGGCAAAGCACCCCTCAATGCTTTGTTATCTTTCTCAATGGTGTGCAAGGCCGTGTCAATGAGCAGGGCAATATCGTTTTGTTTGGATTTTTTTATGAGATAACTCCAGCGTGAGTGTTCTTCCAGAAAGAACACGTTGTTCATATTATAAAACTCGGGCTTTTCTATGTATTTCTCTTTGCCTTCTGCAATTAGCTTGGCGCGGTGTTGCTCAAACTTGTCGCTGGCAAATTTTAAGAATATCAGTCCTAACACTACGTGTTTGTATTCGGCTGGCTCCACGCTGCCGCGTAGTTTATTGGCTGCATCCCACAGGGTTACTTCAATGGGTTTTTCTTTAAGTTCTTTTTTCTGATTAGCCATGGATTAGAATAGTATAGTCAATCGGCTAAGATAGGTTTTGGCCATGGGATTTCAATAGGATAACATTTCGATAGGCTTATTACTTTAATGTTTTCAAGAGTACTTTAAAAAAAACTAGGTACATAAGTAATACCTAAGCGAGAGGGATATAGGTTATTGAAATCTGACTTTGTAAAATGTAAGTATGTGTAGTATATTTTTACTCCATTAAACAATAACCCAACAGATGCCTCTGTTTGGGAAAATATCTTTTTATTAGGAGCATTTAAATTAGTATAGAATGTTTTTGTGCCGTCAATTGCTCTGAATGATCCTGATAAGAAAAAAGCAAATGTCTCAATTCGCTTTCCATCATCTTTCACCTCGCTAAATGGTACTAAAACTTTAAGTTCAGTACCAACATAATAAAATAGATCGGCCTCTGTGCCGGGAACTGAGCCTCCTGCTTCCTCAAATTGACCAGAGAGAGCGGTATTGCCCGAAAATTCAATTTGAGGCCTCCCTTTTAAATTCAGATTGCTATAACTAAAAAATGGATATTCAGCCTTAAATCCAAGAAAGCCGCCTCCATTTAGCACGTTCGCCAACGTATTATTCTTGATATTTTTTGTGTAGTTAAGGTTAACGATTTCCTGAATCTCAGCATCTGTCTTTCCTATTAACTCTTCACTGTTGATTGGTTCATCCCGTCCCTTTGCAATTACAGTTGCTAGACTAAAACGAATCGGAAATTTTCCCAAATATCCGCTAACAATATTACTTGTTATTGCATTTAAGTCTGGTCCAAAAACCAATGATGAATTGTTAAGAAAAAGTAAGTTTCCTTTTTCAAGTTCACCATAATGAAGTCGCGCAAAAATATCGGTCTTAGCTGGAAAATAGCGAGCATGCTTAACCTTGTATGCGGAATAGATATTAGCGATTCTTTCATTAGTTTCACCATCGATAGTATCGATTGTATTTCCCAGAATTCTGTAAAGTTCGGCCTTCTCGATCTTTTTTTGTGATTCTGATACATCTTTGGCAACTAATTTGACAATGAAGTCTTGAAAATATATTTCAACTTCGTCAATACCATATTCTCTCGCCAGGTTTTGTTGACCCAAAATATACTTATAGTAGTATTCCGTCCCATCCAAATATGTAATTGTAATTGCATCATTACTGAATCTTCTGTATTCCTTTATTATTTCTTTACATACTTCTGAATAATCAGTATTGCTACTGTAGCCAGAGTCAACCCAATCATTTTTGATTGACTCTTTAAATAAATCCAATTGCTCTACCGCTATTTTATTTGATGTAATCGATAATTGACCAATCGTCTCAAATGCAAGACTTATTAAAAAAAGTGTTAGAAAAGATAATTTCATGTTTCATAGAATTTCTGCCTACTCTTCTTCGGATTTTCGGCTTACTCCGTTTTTATATTTTTAAATATGCTTCCTTAAAAAGGCTGCTGCATTCTCTCCTATCACCTGCTTTACTACTTGTTGTACTTCGGTGGGCGGTAAATCCACTCCGGCATGGATGGCCATGCGTGGCAGCCATTCTACCAAACCGGCAAACAAAAATTTAAAAGCCCCGGCATGAGTCGTGTAGTTGATGGGATCAATCAGCCCATCGAAGTCGGAGCCAATGGCAATTTGTTTCCACACGCGGTTGCCTACACGTGGTTGACCAACTTTAACAATGTGTAAAATGTGATTGCACAAGTGGCGCAGGTGCCAGGCCTTTACTTCTTCGGGGTCGTCATAATCTTCCACGCGCAACTGGTGCAGGCGCGGTTCGGCTATGGGTGTAAAGTCAGTGTCTTTAAATTCATCGGGGCTTACCAATTCTTGGGCGGGCGTGCCACACCCGAGTATGCGTTGATCGAGCGATAAGCCTATTAATCCATTGGATGCAAGAATTTCGATTATGTCTTCATCGTATAAATTAATACTCCACGGATTGAAGTATGTATCCAGCACACCGGGTTGGCGGTAGTACGTTATTTCATGACAAGCTTCTTTCTTATCATACTTAAACTTACGCACAGGTTTGCGTTGCCACGAACATCCGGTAAGGCCCATGTGCGAGGCCATGATGGGTGCATCGGGAAACTCGGCTGCCCGCAACGCATAGAATTGTTGCCGCGCCAGCAAACTCATGTGTTTGGCATCAATGAGAATGCGTTTACCATTGGCCGTGCTGAGCGCTTCGCGGATAAATCGTTTGCCGAGGTTGCTCAAGCCGCGCCCTTGTGGATTAAAGGCATTGCTCTTTAGCATTTTCATACCAAAGGCATGTGTACAAAATTCGGAGTGCGATAAGTGTGTAATAGTAATATAAACCAACCGCGGACTTTGCGGTAGTTTAAAATAGAGTAGCCGATCGATTACTTTTTGTGTTTGGCCAAAACGTTGGCCGTTGTCGTAAAAGTTATGGCCACCTTCGGCACATAACATAATTTGTAAGTGCTTGCTGGTTGGATCGAACTGACTGCCAGAACTGAGGAGTGTAAATTGTTTGTCGGGCGAGATGTTGGCCGAACTCAACAAATGATTCATATCGGCTTGCATCAATTCGAAGTAGCCGTACGCTTCGCGTTCAATCTTTTGCAGAAATCTTTTTTTAGCGTTGTAGGAAAGTCCGGCTGCAAGCTGAATGAGTTTGGCTTTGGCAAATACATTTTCCAACGCATACAATGGCACCACGGCAAGTTTTACCTGTCCGCTTACCAACTGACTTAAACTGGATTGCGAATCAAGAATTTTAAAGTCGAGATCGTAATTGAGATTGGTCCAGCAGTTTTTGCGCTCGGCCTGGTGTTCACTCCCGATAAAGGTTTTGAACTGCGGGTGGCAATGAATATCTACATACATACTTAGCGGATTTTGCCGGTGAGTCGGAAGATATTTTTATGCTGCAGGTACTCGCGCCCTTTAATGTGTTCGGTGTGGATGCCGGAGAATACCTGCCGGATGTCGTGCGCTACGGTTTCGCTGTTTTTATAATACCAATGGTTAAAGAGTTTTTCTTTGGTGCCTTGCGAATCTTTTATTTCAGAAGCCTCCACCACGTTTACATTCATGCGTAGTTCCAGCGGGCGTGTGGGGCCGGTTAGTCCCAGGCGATTGGTTTTGTTTTTTGTTTTGTCTGAAATTTTCAGTGCATCATCACTCTTATGAAAGTAGATGTGTACGCGGTCGCAGAAATCGGTGATGTGGTATAAGGCTTTGCCGGGTTCAAGGGCATCGTTATCAATATCGGCTGCAGCCAGCACTACTTGTTTAAAAATGGGCGCTGCCGGAATGCGCGAGTTCAGAATTTCTTTTACCATGCGTTCGAACACCTGGTTGCCCATGGAGTGGCAGAGTACGTGGATGTTGTTTTCGCAGTGTTCGTCTTGTACAAACTCGCTGAAAAATTTGATGAGTTTATAATATCCTCGCGCCAGCGCAATACCGGCATAACCGGCATCGGCCTGATCTTTCCGATATTCCGTGATCATATTATTGGAAGGCCACGAGAAGGCAACAATGCGCGCAATGGGGTTTGATCGGTTCTTAACAAACAGTTTATCCAGATCGATCAGGTTTTCAATCAAACATTGATAGCCGCAATTAAATCCGTGAATGAAAAAAAGTGTGTCGTTGTTTTTCTTGCCTGCGGACATATCATCGTACAACGACTTAAACCATTGAGCCGAGCCGGGCAGATTTTTTTCGGTTTCAACATTTTTGTAGTTGAGCTCCGCGAATTTGTTGTTGTGCACCGGCACATCGGGAATCAATTCTACTTTGGCTTTGGGTTTGCCATCGCGCCCTTTTACAATTTCGGCAGTGCCGAAGCGCAGGTTGTACGTGGTGGCAGCCTGATTGCTTTCGTCAATTTGTTCGCGCCCGTTTTTTACACGCACAGGGCGATTGGTAATAATGTAATGTTTGGCCATAGGATATATGTTTAGTGGATCCACTTTCAATTCCTATCAACCCTGCTGAACCTAAGCCTGAAGCTTTTTTTAGGGCACTTCCAAAAACTTTATCAAAATTAAATTTCAAATGTCAGCCTGAGCTTGTCGAAGGCGATTTCAGAGCTGAAAAGGTTTCGACAAGCCTGTCTTAGCCGAAGCGGCTACGCGCAGGCAGGCTCAACCTGACAACAGGCTAAACTTTCCTTGATGTTTTTAGAGCATTTAAATCGTTCTTACTCCCAACGCACCCCACGTTTGGGGCCCTGCAATTCCATCTATTACTACTTTGTTTTTTTTCTGAAATATCTTTACGGCCTCATTGGTATCTGAATCAAATACACCGTCTTCACTCAACATGGGGTGAGCCCCACTTTTATTTAATGCCTTTTGTAAAGCTACCACAGCAGGCCCGCAATCGCCTTTGCGCAAAAAGGAGCCGCTGATTATTTTTTTACCTACGGCTTTTGGTCGCGCCAGTTCGGCTTCCAGTATTCCTTTCAATACCTGTGTTACTATTCCGGTGGCTGTTAGTTTCTGGTCTGTTTGAAAATCTTTTACAATGCGTTCGGTTCGTGGGCCGAAGTCGCCATCTACGGTAATATTGTATCCAAGGTCGTACAACATTTTTTGTACCCGAACTACATCGGCTCCGCGGCTACCGCGCTTGAGTACAAACACAGGCGATTGTGGTTGAAACAAATCGTTGCTGAACACCGCAGGGTTTATAAATGCTTTTACACTGGCAGCATGGCGGGTGCGTAACATTACGCGGCCACCATTACTATCATTACCCAGCGCAGTGTTGCCTTCCCAACTTTGAAATGTTTTGCCGGGTTCTACCCACTTCACAAAAATTCCGGTATGATCGCACACGCCATCGCCATTCCAATCGAACACTACAATATCTGCAGGCTGTGGAGATTCGGTCAGGCAGTTGTGTGCTTTCCAATGATTATAAGCCGAAGGGCAATATTGAAATCCACGACTGGTATCAATATGACCCAACGGGTGGCCGGCCTTATCGAACACCCAACTAATAAAGATGGCACACCACGGCACACCATTTAATCCATACCACTCACCATATTTCGTTTTGTTGGAGTTGGCAGGAGATTCGATGGTTCCGCTTTCGGCTTCGGCAATATCAAGAACAGTTTGGCGAGACATGATTGATTAGTAAATAGTATTTAGTCCTTAGTAATTAGTAAATAGTCTTTAGTTATTAGTTAGTACATGCGCAGTGCTTTGGAGGTATCAATAAAGTTGTTGGCGGTTTCTTCCAGCAAATGAAGTTGGGCCAGGTCAACACCATCTTCGGTAATAAGGGTGCGCAACAACTCCAGGCGTTGCAACCGCAGAAAAGATTGTGATGCCAGGAGGGCATGTTCTTCGCGCGCCAGCACTGCGAGTTTAAAATAAAGTTCTTCGCTTAACAGTTCGGCATGCTCGCCAGAGGCGGGCACACGTCCTTCGGTCAGATCGGTGCAGGTTTCTTTTATAACATACCCAATGTGTTCCAGCAGATTGGCGAGGCGCACGCGCTCGTAAGCGGTAGAGCGCTGCATGCGGTACACCATTTCTTTCACTTCATGGCCAATCCGCCAGATATCTACAACCGCACTCATGCCTGCAACATTTTAGAAGTAGCTGAAAAATGACCTGCGGCTTCATCCAGCAACACAAGTTCGCGCTGGTCGATGATGCCGGAAGAAAATTCGCGGTGTAATAATTCTACCCGGTGTGTTTGTTTTAGTTTATCGGCCAAAGCCTGGGCATGCTCGGGACCCAACACTACTTCTAACTGGAAATAAAGCTGGTGACTAAGCAGGTCGAGTTTTTGGCAACACCCTACGGGGAAAAACCCCGCGGTGAGTTTGTCGAACATATCTTTTATTACCTCGCCCACCTCGTTGAGGCTGCCCGAAAGTGCGTTTTGATCGGTCGCACTTTGCTTCTTCAGCAGGTTAATAAAGTAGAAAATTTCGCGGCTAGCCCTCAAAATATCGATAATTAAGGCCATTGACACCCTGCGATGGGTAAAGTTGTCTTCGGCAAGAGCCGGTTTGAGTTGTACAGAAAGCATAAGGGAATTTCGCCAGGGCGGCAATGCCAGTCAACGGGGAAAACCACGTATTTAATACGGGGAAAACCACGTTGACAGGGTGGGTAATAAATGTTCATATTGGGGCCGCGTACAAAAAAAGTTTAACCATTAACCCCATTACCTATGGCTATTGAAGTTGAAGCCTTTAAATTTTTATTCAAAGCAGATGACATGCAGACACTGCTGAACACCGGCATTACACAAGTAGTATGTGTGGTAAGTATTGAAGAAGCTGTTACGAAAGAAGGAAAGAAAGTTGGAGCCTTGAAGATTATAGCCAGAGGGCCGCAGGGCGAGGCAAGAGGTGGTGGGCAGATTGAGGGGTGTCCGTGGCCTCCATGTGATGAGAATCCTTGAATACAGGAAAAAGTATGATTCAATGTTTAAAAGGTAATAGGAAATGTTACTTCTCAAAAATGTAGTCGCCTATTGGTTGGAAGGAATTGCTTACACAAATCTATTTTTAGCAATATTATTTTTCTATTGGAAAGGGGGAAATAGTATTCGTTATAAAATTGTAAGCATTTTCCTTCTAACAATATCAATACTAGCTGTAAGTATTTCAGTGCAAAAGGGAGTTAGTAATTCCTTACAGTATAGTTTGATCTATCTTTTTAACACATTTTGTTGGTGTTCGTTTTTTTATTTGATCTACGATACCAACCTAAAGAAAATTCTTGCCGTCATCATTGCGGCTTTAACTCTTCTGTACTTTATCTATAAAAATATTTTGCTCGAGTTTGACCTTATTTTTGATAGTCTTGGACAAGTTATTTCTTCTATTGGTATCGTGATCTTTGTATTCCTCTTTTTAAATCAAATATTGTCTAACGTTAAATCTGATCCTATATCCAATAATTTCGACTTTTGGATAGCCAGTTCTATGCTCATTTATCATCTAGGAGCATTTGGGATATTTCTAACCTTCAATCATTTTACATCCAAGATACTGGACACTCCATTTTATAATAAAGAAAACAGAGAAATCCTTACCTACCTCTGGGGAGTTCATAATGTTCTCTTATTTTTAGCAAGTTTGTTAACCTGGGTGGGTGTGCTATGGATAGTTTATCGCAGGAAGTCTATATCATCGTAATCGGTTGCGCCTTTTTTTTATTGGTGGCAACCGGTATTATTTTTCTTGTGCTGATTTATCAGAAACGCCAGCTGCGTTTTTTAATGGATAAGCAAGAACTGGAAAGTCGCTACTCCCAAGAATTGTTGAAGATCCGAATCGAAACTCAGGAACAAACATTAAACACCCTCAGTCGCGAGATACACGACAACATTGGTCAACTATTAAACAGCAGCAAAACATTATTGGCCGCCCACCAGCGCAAAGTCAATAACACTGCACCAGAAATTCAAAGTGCCGAGCAGCAACTAAGCCGGGCTATTCATGAGTTGCGGGCGCTTAGCCGCTCGCTCAATGGCGAATGGTTAGAACGATTTAATTTTTATGAAAACCTGAATACGGAAACGGCACGCATTAATGCGGTGGATGGCGTGCAGATAAAACTCGATTTGCCTGCAGTTATTCCCATGTTACAGGAACGACAGTTAATCTTATACCGCATGGTGCAGGAGGCACTTCAAAACGCGTTGAAGCACAGTGGCGGTAACCTTATTCAGATAACTGCGCATCAAAATGATTCGCACCTTGCTATTAAAATCGCTGATAATGGAAAAGGATTTGATGCTGCTGAAAATCATACCCAGGGTTTTGGCATGAACAGTATAACGCAACGCGCACAATTAATGGGGGGAACAGCCCATTGGGTTTCAGATAATACCGGTACAGAGGTTCATGTTGAAGTGCCTTTAACAACAAGTTGATCTTATGAAAATTCCTATTGGATTGGTTGATGATCACGTATTATTCTGCAAGTCGCTGACCACCCTGCTGCATACCTTCGATGGATTTGAGGTGGTGGTAGATGCGCGCAACGGTGCCGAACTGTTAGAGAAATGCAGTGGTCTTAACCCTTTGCCGGACATCATGCTGATTGATGTGGAGATGCCGGTAATGAATGGCCCACAAACAGCTAAAGCATTGAAAAAGAAATATCCGGATATGAGATTGGTGGCCCTTTCCATGAATGATAACGATGGCAGCGTAATCAGCATGGTGCGAGCCGGTTGTTGCTCTTACTTACTTAAGGATAGTTCACCCGAAATTTTGGAGCAGGCCATTCGCGAAGTGTATGTAAACAGCTACTACAATTCCGAGATTCACAACAACTCGCTGGGCAAACTTTTGGTTACCTACCAGAATGCCGCACCGTTTACAGATATGGAGATGGAGTTTTTGAAATTAGCGTGTACCGAAATGTCTTATCGCGAAATTGCCAACCAATTAAACTTGAGCGAGCGAACTATTGATGGGTATCGTGCCAGCCTGTTCGAGAAACTGAAAGTACAATCGCGTACCAGTATGGTGCTGGAGGCTATCCGCAGAGGACTAATAAAATTGTAAGTCAGGTAGTAGTAATTAGGGATTAGGCATTAGAGAATGCTCAGCTTCTCCCGCATAATCTACAAACTTGTATCTTTGCAACCCTTATTCTGTTGTATGAAGGTACAAGACCTTGATTTTAAAAAGTTTATCGCTGCTGCAGCCATTTCCGAAAAGGTAAACGCATTGGCCAGCCAGATCAATCACGACTATAAAGATAAAACACCCGTTTTCCTTCCTATCCTTAATGGTTCGTTCATGTTTGCGGGCGATTTGTTAAAAGAGGTGAAGGTTCCCTGTCGTGTTTCGTTTGTTAAAACATCTTCTTATTCGGGCACATCCAGTACCGGGCAGCTTAAAACCCTAATCGGCCACGATGAGAGTTTGTTTAATCAACACATTATAATAGTAGAAGACATTGTCGATACCGGCCTTACACTCGAAAAAATAATAGAAGAACTGCGTAGCCTCGGAGCCAAATCGGTAGAGGCTGTTACCTTGTTGCGAAAAAAACCAGCCCGCGAAAAAAAGGTGGACGTTAAGTATGTTGGTTTTGATCTGGAAGATGAATTTGTCTTGGGCTATGGTTTAGATTACGATGGTCTGGGCCGCAATTACAAAGACTTGTACAAACTTGCCGGAAACGCTGCTGCCAACCCTGAAAAATTAGGTTAGCGAATTGCAAAACAGGTACTTATCTTGCAATCCTTTTTTTACCTAACTACTAACAGGCATGATTAACCTTGTTCTCTTTGGCCCACCCGGGGCTGGCAAAGGCACACAAAGTGAAAAACTGATTCAGAAGTATGGCTTCGTGCACATCAGTACAGGCGATTTGTTTCGCTGGCATACCAAAAACGATACCCCACTGGGTAAACGGGTGAAGGAAATTATGAACAGTGGTGCCCTGGTACCCGATGAGATTACCATTGCCATGTTGAAAGAAGAGTTAGATAAAAATCCGCAGGCAAAAGGTTTTTTGTTTGATGGGTTTCCGCGCACAGTACCCCAAGCCGAAGCATTGGATGCGTTTATGAAAACCAACGGCTCTGCCATTCATCATGTAATTGCACTGGATGTTACCGAGGCCGAGGTAAGATCGCGCATTGCTAAACGAAGGACTATAGAAAACCGGGCCGATGATGAAGAAGAAAAATTAAACAAACGCATCACCGAGTATTTTACCAAAACCATACATGTGTTACCGCACTACGAAAAGCAAGGTCGTTTGAAGACCGTTCAGGGAATTGGTGAAATCAGTGAAATCTTTCACAACATCACGGCCATAATTGATAAAAAGTAATTAACCGTTCCAGTTGTCTGGTACTGGAAACCGGCAACCGCTTATGTCTTCACCTAACTTCATCGACTATGTAAAGTTTAACGCACGCTCGGGCAATGGCGGGGCGGGTTGTTTACATTTTCATAGAGAAAAATTTGTTGAAAAGGGTGGCCCCGATGGTGGTGATGGCGGCCGTGGCGGACATGTGATTTTGAGGGGCAATGCGCAGTTATGGACGTTGCTCCATTTAAAATACCGTAAGCATATTCATGCCGAAAACGGAAAACCCGGTGAAGCTCAGAACTGCACGGGCTCTTTTGGTAAAGATGAAATTATAGAAGTACCGCTGGGTACCGTGGCTCGCATAGACGAAAGCGCTGAAATTGTATGCGAGATAAATGAAGATGGCCAGGAAATTATTCTTTTGCCCGGTGGCCGGGGCGGTAAAGGCAATTCATTTTTTGCAACCTCCACCAACCAGGCACCCCAACATGCCCAACCAGGCGAAGCTGGCCAGGAAGAATGGATTGTTCTTGAGCTGAAACTATTGGCCGATGTGGGTTTGGTAGGGTTTCCCAATGCCGGTAAATCCACTTTGCTCTCGGTTGTTTCGGCAGCCAAACCTAAAATTGCCGACTATGCATTTACTACACTTACACCCAACCTGGGGGTGGTAAAGTATCGCGATGACCGCTCATTTGTCATGGCCGATATCCCCGGCATTATAGAAGGTGCCGCAGAAGGCCGAGGGTTGGGCATCCGGTTTCTCAAACATATTGAGCGTAATTCATTATTGTTATTTATGATTCCGGCCGATGCCAAAAGCATTGCTGATGAATATAATATTCTGATAAACGAATTACGGAAGTACAATCCCGAACTTCTGGATAAGAAAAGAATACTGGCTATATCCAAAAGCGATATGCTGGATGACGAACTGAAAACCGAACTCAAGAAAGAAGTTCCATCCGAACTTCCTTCTGTTTTTATTTCTGCTGTTACCAATCAGGGAATTACCGAACTGAAAGATTTGATTTGGCGAACATTGCATTAAGCCATAAGAATTTTCACAAAGAACTCCCTTTCCCCGATACGACAACTTGTCAATAATTCTGCTATTGGCAAAATTCTTGTCATTTTTGCTGCGCATTAAAGCGAACCAATGGAAAATCATACTCAACCCGAGCAGGAGCTCGAAAAACACGATGAATTGAACACTGAGATCCCAAAAGGGCAATCAGAAGAACCAACAGAAGCTCCTGCCAAACAAGAAATTGATCCGCTCAAAAAATTGCAGGACGAATTGGCAGAGGCCAAAGATAAATATGTGCGCCTGTATGCCGAGTTCGATAACTACAGACGCAGATCAGCCAAAGAAAAACTGGAACTGATTCAATCGGCCAACGAGCAACTGTTAAAAGCACTTTTGCCTGTTGCCGATGACTTTGAAAGGGCCGAAAAATCATTTAAAGATCGTGCTGATAAAGAAGCCGAAGGTTTTGTGCTTATTCAAAACAAGTTTAAAAAAACACTTGATCAATATGGTGTTAAGCACATGGATACTTCCAGCGGATCTGCATTTGATGCCGACCTGCACGAAGCCATTACCCAAATACCAGCACCTGACGAAAGCCTGAAAGGAAAAATTATAGATACTGTTGAAAAAGGTTATCTACTTAACGATAAAGTAATCCGCTTCGCTAAAGTTGTTGTCGGAAGTTAAGCCTGTCTCCTCACTGTATCCTAACTACTAAATTACGATGTCAACCAAACGCGACTATTACGAAATATTGGGTATAAGCAAGAATGCCACAGCGGAAGAAATTAAAAAAGCTTACCGCAAAGTGGCCATTCAGTTTCACCCCGATAAAAACCCTGGCAATAAAGAAGCTGAAGAAAAATTTAAAGAAGCTGCCGAAGCCTATGAAGTATTGAGCGATACTGAAAAGCGTTCGCAATACGATCGCTTCGGGCATCAACGCCCCGGTGCAGGTGGTTTCCGTGGCCACGACATGAACATGGAAGACATCTTCAGTCAGTTTGGAGATATTTTTGGTGGCGGCAGCCCGTTCGATAGTTTTTTTGGCGGAGGTGGCGGCACCAGAACGCGCCAGCGCAAAGGCTCAAACCTGCGCATCAAACTCAAACTTTCGTTAGAAGAAATTGCCAACGGTGTTGAGAAGAAGATAAAAGTAAATCGATTGGTGCGGGCCGAGGGCGTTACCTTCAAAAACTGTACTACCTGCGGAGGCACCGGCCAGGTGCGCAAAGTAGTTAACACCATGCTGGGCCAAATGGTATCAACAAATGCCTGCCCGGCTTGCAATGGTGCAGGCCAACTCATCGATAAACGACCTCCCGGAGTTGACAACTCGGGGCTGGTTTCAAAAGAAGATGTACTCTCTGTAAAAATTCCGGCCGGAGTTAGCGAAGGCATGCAGTTATCTATGTCGGGCAAAGGAAATGAGGCCCCCGGTGGTGGAGTTCCCGGTGATTTATTAATTCTGATCGAAGAAACAGAAGACAAAGAGCTGAAGCGTAATGGTAACGATCTGATTTATGATTTACACATCAGCTTTGTGGATGCCGCGTTGGGCACAACCGTAGAAGTGCCCTCCATTGGTGGAAAGGCACGCATAAAAGTAGAACCGGGCACACAAAGCGGCAAAATTTTACGCTTGCGCGGAAAAGGTTTGAAGGACATTAATGGTTATGGCTCGGGCGATCAACTTATCTATATTAATGTATGGACGCCCAAAAAACTTACAGCCGAAGAAAAGGCTAAGCTGGAAACACTGCGTAGTTCACCCAACTTTCAGCCACACCCCGATAGTTCCGATAAAGGCTTCTTCGATCGGATGAAAGAGTATTTTGGGTAAGTAAGATAGTATCAACAGGAGTTAAAGGTTATTTTTTTGCCAAAAAAAGCACACATGTTCAAAAAACCATTTATTTGACAAAACACTATCCTATCAATTCGCATAATTCAATAAAATTTAAAACTCATTAAGCGTATCAATTGATCTGAATACTTTTAAAGCTAAAGTAAATTCGATTTCTTCAAGTGAAGTTGCTATTGTAGTGTCGCAATCCTTTAATCATTCTAAAGAAATCTTGAATGAAATCGAGAAAATTGAGCTATTTTCATCTTACTTCAGACAAAAGTATTCGAGGATTTATGAGTTGAGTTCTGAGAATCAACAATCGATTATAACTATAGCTATTAAAAGTTTAAATGATTCAGAGAATTCAAGCAACTCAGCTTCTAGAATAGCAGACCAATGCGCAGACCAAATGGCAGCCGATAAACAAACCTGTTTTGAAGGTTCTATCCTAGCTGGCGCGGTATGTGGGCTTTTGACACCAACAATTGGTGGGGCTGCCCTATGTTACTTGGGTGTAATGGCCGCAGACATTGTTTGTCATAATGCAGCCGAGAGGAATTTTTCCATTTGCAGACGATTTGCTCTATAACTACAAATTTATGAATGAGTTAATACTAAAAAGAATTAAAATATTAGAACTGGTGAGCACAGTTTTGGCGACATTGGCTTATCCCATAGCTCTTTTAATATCAAATGGAAACAACAGAATTCTGGTGATCCTCTTAATTGGTGGCTTAGGTCTCATCCTACAACCCTATATTTTTTATCTATACAAGAGAATAAACCAGTCTGAGGTTTTTAAACAAAAGAGGTTTTGGCCTATGACCATGGGATTGCTATTCATCAGCTTTTTGATCATTACAAAAAAACTTTTGTAAAAAGATTAATTTAAGATAACCCTTTAACCAATAACCCGTATAAGACCTATTACGGGTTATTTTTTTGGTCTTTTTAATCAAAAACCAACATCTTCACCCTTAATAGATTAAACATTAACCTGGACAAACACGTATTTAGATACATGTGGCGATTGATTGCATTGGCATTTGTGGGCAGTAGTGTGGCTGTTAGCGCTCAGATTAAAAAACAATTTTCAGTTGAAAACTCCGGCCAGTGTGCCGAAGTATTTCTTAAAATTCGCGCCAAAACCGGCAACTGCTTTATCCGCCCCAGCCAGAATCAAGACCTGCTCAATATTTACAGCAACCAGAATCTGGAAGAGTACACCCACTCCTTCAGCAACGAGATAGAGGGTAATACCTGCACGGTTAAACTTTCATTACAACAAGACAGCGAACGTGGGGTGGGCCAGAAAATCTCCTACAAAATGTTCGGAAACGAAGAGGCTCCATCCGATAAATTCTGGAAAGTTTACCTTACTGAAACCACACCTTATTCCCTTGATCTGGATTACGGGTTGGGTAATGCCAACATAGATCTTTCGGGTTTATCCGTTAAAAAACTCCGCATCAACACGGCCAGTGCCGATGTAAATATTAACTACAGCACCGGAGCACAGAATAAAATTGATATGGATACCTTTTTTGTAAAGGTTGACATGGGCTCGCTTAATGCTCGGCAACTTAACCTGGCACGCTCCAAAGTGGTAGTAGCCGATGTAGGCTTTGGTAATATGTTTCTGGATTTTAGCACTCGCCCCAGCATTAACAACCGCGTAATAGGAAGTGTAGGCGCTGGCAATCTGGTTATTCAGTTACCCGAAGCAGAGGTACCTGTAATTGTAACTATTAACGAATCGTGGTTGTGCAGCATTAGTCTTTCTAACAGCCTGAAGAAAATTGCGCCTAATAAATACGCCAATGCTGCGTATACAAAAGACAGCAAAGATGCCCTTGTGTTCGACCTGGATGTATCGATGGGTAAAATCGTGTTCCGCGAAAAGGTTAATTAATCATTGATTAGCGCAAACAACAAGGTTGTTAGTTTGAGATTGTCGAAAACCATTCCATTTATCATCAAAATCGACTTCGACACAGCTCAGTCTGACGTTAGAAATCGTGTTTCGCGAAACATCTGTTAAATCCGATTTCTTTCAACAAACGGAAAACCACCGGTTTTTTTACTGGTTCGGTGTAATTCTATTTTTATTTTTGTTACTAACCTTAACAAGAATAAACCCCTTTTTGCGTGAATGCACTCGAAGCCCGGAATGTTACCAAGCAATACGCCACACACAAAGCGCTTGACTCGGTAAGTATTACCATTCCAGAAAAAACCATTTACGGTTTATTAGGTCCTAACGGGGCCGGTAAAACCACCCTAATCCGTATTATCAACCAAATCATCAACTCAGAGCAAGGCAGCATCGAAATTTTTGGTGAGCCACTGCAAGAGAAGCATGTAGGTATTATCGGCTACCTGCCGGAAGAGCGCGGACTTTACAAAAAAATGAAAGTAGGCGACCAGCTCATGTACCTGGCCCAGCTAAAAGGCCTGAGCCGCAAAGATGCTTTGGCTCGAATTAAAGTGTGGCTGGAAAAATTTGAAATCAAAGATTGGTGGAATAAAAAAGTGGAAGACCTCTCGAAAGGTATGGCTCAAAAGGTGCAATTCATCAGCACCGTTATGCACGAGCCTCGGCTGATTATTCTGGATGAACCTTTTTCGGGTTTCGATCCGGTAAATGCACAATTGATTACTCAAAAAATTCTGGAGCTGAAAGAAAACGGCAGCACCATCATCTTCTCTACACACCGCATGGAAACCGTAGAGTCGCTGTGCGATCATATTGCGCTTATCAATAAATCGAAAAAAATTCTGGAAGGCCCCAAGAAGCAAGTGAAGGCTCAGTATAAATCCAATACGTTTGTGGTTGAACATATAGGGGCTTTTACATTACCCTCACATCGGTACCAACTGGTTGAACAAAACGTAATTGAAGATAATCTTATTTCAACAACCATTAAAGCGCAGGATGGTATTAAGGGTAACGAAGTAATCCGCGATTTGATTGACCTTACCGAGGTACACGGCTTCCAGGAAAAGTTACCCACCATGGCCGATATTTTTATTAGCCTGGTAAAAGGCGAAGGCGATGAAGCCCTGAAAAAACATTTGTTAGAAGTTTAAGCAACCCCGCATATGAACAAAGTCTGGTTAATTATACAACGTGAGTTTTTGAACCGCGTACAAAAAAAATCGTTTTTGGTTGCCACTATTCTGGTGCCCCTGATTTTTCCGGCCATTATTGGCGGATTGGTTTATGTAGCCATCAAAGAGTCGGAATCGGCCAAAGCCGAAACCGTACATGTGCTGGATGAAAGCAAACTGTTTAAGTTCGAAAGCAATAAAAAATTCAACTTCGTATCAGTTGATCTTCCGCTTGATCAGGCTAAGAAAGTGTACAACGAAACAAAAGATCTTGCGCTGTTGTACATACCAGCCATTGATATTAATAAGCCCGATGGTATAGCTATTTATACCAAAGAAAATCCAAGTATCGAAAAGGTTGGAGAACTGGAATCTATTCTGGCCGGACAGATTCATGATTTTAAACTAAAAGAGTACAATATTGATGAAGCCATTCTGAAAACGCTTCGACCTAAAGTAAACCTGAAACAATTTAATCTTACCGATCAAGGTGAGGAAAAATCCAGCAGCTCAGGTTTGTTATACGGATTAGGCTTTGCCCTGGGTATTTTGATATACATGTTCGTGTTGATTTATGGCATCCAGATTATGCAAGGTGTTATTGATGAAAAGACATCTAAGATCGTAGAGGTAATTGTTTCATCTGTTAAGCCATTTCAATTGATGTTAGGAAAAATTCTCGGCATTGCTTCAGTTGGATTACTTCAGTTTACCATCTGGATTGTGTTGATCTCCGTGCTCTCATCGGTATCGATGGGATACTTTGGTTCAAAACTACCACAGCAACAGGCCATGGAGCAGGTAAACAAACAACTGGCTAGCGATCCTGAAATAAAGGAAGCGATGAACCAACAGAATGGTAAGGTTACTGAGTTTCTGGCTAATGCAAGCGAAATTCCCTTTGCAAAAATAGCCTTCGTGTTTGTGTTTTATTTCTTAGGCGGATACTTGTTATACGGTGCTTTGTTTGCCGCAGTGGGTTCTGCGGTTGACTCGCAACAGGAAGCACAGCAATTCCAGTTTCCGGTAACGTTACCCCTTCTTATCGGGTATCTGGGTTTGTTCTTGTTTATTCTACGCGATCCGCACGGCCCAATCAGTTTCTGGCTTTCCGTTATTCCATTCACCTCGCCTGTAGCCATGGTTGGTCGTATTGCTTTTGGCGTACCCACGTGGGAGTTGGTACTTTCAATGGCGTTGCTGGTAGGTGGATTTTTGTTAACCACCTGGATAGCTGGTCGTATTTACCGGGTGGGTATATTAATGACAGGCACCAAAGTAAGTTATAAGGTATTGGCCAAGTGGTTTATGCAAAAAGGATAAGCCGTTTTTTAATACTTCGCATGCATGCCTCAACGTTGTTGGGGCATGTTGCTTTTAGGCGTTCCCGTTTTTTAACTAATTTCCAAGCCTGATGGCAAAGAAGACTCCCCTACCGGCTTCAATGGATTTTTACCAGGATAACACCAAACTTAAGTGGGTTATCTTGGTTGTGTCTGTTTTAATTAGCGGTGGATCTATTTTCTACACCAATCGATTAGTGAACGAACTGAAAGATGGTGAAAAGCAACAGGTAGAACTTTTTTCAAAAGCACTTGAGTACACGCTCAATCACGATGACGATGCCATCTTATTTATCACCGATGAAATTCTATTCAAGAACAAATCCATACCTGTAATTTGGGTAAACAACCAAGGGGTTTACCAACATGTTAATGTTGACATCAACCCCAAGCTTTCAGAATCAGAACGCAATCAACTACTACAACTTGAGGTGGAGGAAATGGCCGAAACCTTTCCACCTTTTGAAATGAGTTATATAAATGATGAGGGGCAAACCGAAAACTATGGTTATGTGTACTACAAAAACTCCTTCCTCCTCTCCCAACTCATCGCCTTTCCCTACATCCAACTTTCTGTACTGGCCATTTTTGGGTTTATATCGTATCTCGCCTTCAACTATTCGCGCACGGCCGAACAAAACCAGGTGTGGGTGGGATTGGCAAAAGAAACCGCCCACCAGTTGGGAACACCGCTATCATCCCTCATGGCATGGGTAGAAGTGTTGCGCGAAGATCATGACATTAAAAACAAAGGCATTGTTGATGAATTGGACAAAGATGTGCGCAAACTGCAGGTTGTTACTGAACGTTTCTCCAGCATTGGCTCCACACCCGTTCTAAAAGATGAAAACGTATACCAATTGGTAAACAATGTAGTGGGCTACCTGCAACCGCGGGTTTCATCCAAAATCAATTTCGAAGTGTATACCCTTTCCGAAACCATTCAGGCCCGCGTACATGCGCCTTTGTTTGAGTGGGTGGTTGAAAACCTCTGCAAGAATGCCGTAGATGCCATGGGCAGTTCGGGTACCATCGCCATTAAAATTCTGCGCGGCAGCGACTATAAAGTGTTTATCGATATTTCTGATACCGGCAAAGGTATTCCCAAACCAATGGTGCCCAACGTGTTCAAACCTGGCTTTACTACCAAAAAGCGGGGCTGGGGCCTGGGTTTAGCTTTAGCCAAACGCATTATCGAAATGTACCACGAGGGTAAAATTTTCGTGAAATCATCCGAAGAAAACATGGGTACTACTTTTCGGATTGAGCTGATGAGCGCCTGACCCGCATGATTATTCGTAACTATTTGATAATCAAAATTCTGAAATAGATTTTCCGGCCGGTTAATCTCGTAATAAAACATCTATCGGCTGTTTGCATTAACCCTGTAAAAAACTACTTTTGCGTCCGGATTTTTCGGCCCTTCGGGTTCGTTTGATCCTCAACCTAAGTAACAATCTTAAAATTCTGATAATCAATGGCCAATAGCGGTAGAATCACCCAGGTAATCGGTCCCGTAGTCGATGTTGCATTCGATGAACCCGGCACCAAACTCCCCAATATTCTTGACTCACTTGAAGTAACCAAAGCCGATGGTACCCGCGTGGTACTGGAGTGCCAGCAGCACCTTGGCGAAGACCGGGTACGTACCATTGCAATGGACGGAACAGAAGGTCTGGTTCGGGGTATGAAAGTGGTGGATACCGGTTCTCCTATCAAAATGCCTATTGGCGAAGATATTAAAGGTCGTTTGTTTAATGTGGTGGGCGAAGCTATTGACGGTATCAAACAACCGGAAGGCAAGCAATCATTACCCATTCACCGTTCAGCACCCAGCTACGAAAATCTTTCTACTTCTACGGAAGTATTATTTACCGGTATTAAAGTTATCGACTTGATTGAGCCTTACTCGAAAGGTGGTAAGATCGGATTGTTTGGTGGTGCCGGTGTTGGTAAAACCGTTTTGATTCAGGAGTTGATCAACAACATTGCAAAAGCATACGCAGGTTTGTCGGTATTTGCTGGTGTGGGTGAGCGTACCCGCGAAGGAAATGACTTGTTGCGCGAAATGATTGAAGCCGGTATTGTGGATTACGGTCCTGAGTTTATGAAGTCGTTGCATGCCGGTGGTTGGGATCTTTCGAAGGTAGATCATGAAAAACTGAAAGACTCGAAAGCAACTTTTGTGTTCGGTCAGATGAACGAACCTCCCGGAGCCCGCGCTCGCGTGGCCTTATCAGGATTAACTGTTGCTGAATACTACCGCGATGGTGATGGTACTGGAAAAGGAAAAGACATTCTGTTCTTTATTGATAACATTTTCCGCTTTACGCAAGCAGGTTCTGAAGTTTCGGCTCTTTTAGGTCGTATGCCTTCAGCGGTGGGTTACCAGCCTACCCTGGCTTCAGAGATGGGTGCCATGCAGGAGCGTATTACTTCTACCAAGAACGGTTCAATTACATCGGTGCAGGCTGTTTACGTACCTGCCGATGACTTGACTGACCCTGCACCTGCTACTACGTTTGCGCACCTGGATGCAACTACGGTATTAAGTCGTAAGATTGCCGAGTTGGGTATTTACCCTGCGGTGGATCCATTGGACTCTACTTCCAGAATTTTGCGTGCCGATATTATTGGCGATGAACACTACAACTGTGCACAGCGTGTAAAAAACATTCTGCAACGCTATAAAGAACTGCAAGACATTATTGCGATTTTGGGTATGGACGAGTTATCGGACGAAGATAAACTTACCGTATCGCGCGCAAGAAGAGTACAACGCTTCTTATCGCAGCCATTCCACGTAGCAGAAGCTTTTACCGGCTTAAAAGGTGCGTTGGTTGATATTAAGGATACCATTAAAGGCTTTAACATGATTATGGATGGCGAGGTAGATCACCTGCCTGAAATGGCCTTTAACCTGGTAGGTACTATTGAAGATGCCATTGCCAAAGGCGAGAAAATGTTGGCAGACGTTAAATAATTTTACAATTCAAGATTTAGAATTGGTATCCCCGATTTTGAATCTTGAATTCTGAATCAGAATAAGATGCATTTAGAAATTATAACACCAGAGAAGAAAATTTTTGAAGGCGAAGTATTGGCAGCCACCTTTCCGGGAGCCGATGGTTCGTTTCAGATTTTAAACGACCACGCCCCTTTGGTAAGTTTATTGAAAGATGGTGTGGTAGAATACAAATCCAAAGAACTGGCCGAACAAATTCATATTACGGGCGGAGTAGTAGAAGTACTGAAGAATAAAGTAATTCTGCTGGCCGATGGTATTCAGGATTGAGTAAGAATTTATTTCGCATAAAAAAAAACCGGTCGCTGACCGGTTTTTTTTGTTTCTATCAGGTTGTAGCCTACTGCCTTACCAACCATTTTACAAAGAACACTACCCCAATAATAAGGGCTATACCACCTATAATATAAAATACCTGACCACTGATAATGAGGGCTACTATACCCACCGCTCCGAAAATAGCCGCAAGCTTAATGTCATTATCCATTCTTTTTGATGCCTGAGTTGCCTCTATACCCATCTTCTTGTTCATCTTTTGGGTTTTATGCACTGACTTAATCTCAGAACGCAACTGCTTACGTTCTGCTTTGTTCATTTGGGCATAGGTTTTTGCTACGGTTGTTTCCGTGGTAGCAACTGCAGGTTCGGCAAGCACTACCGGCACCTCTGCTGTACTTGCTACTAACTGCTCCGGATTAATCGGAGCTGGTGTTTCCACAGATTTAGCCGCGTAGTATGGAACGGTTGAATTAACATTGTTAAAGCTTGCCGTGTACTTAGGGCTTGAGCAAGCAACTGCGCCAAATGCAAGTAAAGAGTAAATAAGCTTCTTCATAGAGTTAGGTTTTATTTTTTAAAGTTTGAAAATAAGCGTGTAAAAAATCGTTTCTCAAAGTCCCAAAAAAAACGGAACTGACCAAAGATGAATCCATAAAACAACAGGAAAAGATTATAAACCGGAAAAATCAAGATCCAATAGGCTATACTGGCAGTTAACGGAACCTCTCCATCAGGAAACCAATAAGCGAATAACGGCCGCTTTATTAGTAGTACGGTAAATCCAGTACAGGCAAAAACTATCAGAATAATTACAACCTGAAATACACTTTTAACTTTCCAGCGATCCTGCAAACGGGAGATCCAACTCATGGGGCGGAAGTTCGGTCTAATTTTGAAAATGCCAAACTTATTTTTTGCCTGAGGAAGGCAAAAAAAAGACCGTTCTGCACATTTTACCTACCATAAATGTCGCCTGACTAACCATTAAAATCATCATTCCAACTAAAACACATAGAAATTTTAAGTATGGCAAAAGAAGGAAATCCACTTTCATTTAACCAAACGCATTCCGATAAAGCAACGTAAATACAGGCAAGCAGAATTGTAACCTTTACAAATCGCGAAAAGGATTCCACCAACTTACTTCAGGTAACGAGGCTTTAATTATCAAAATGTTTTTCTGAACCGGATGAATAAACTCCAATTGTCGGGCATGTAATGCAATGCTGGCATCGGGCAATGGTTGTTTATAGCCGTACTTCACATCGCCAACAATAGTGCAACCCATACTGGCCAACTGCACCCGAATCTGATGTGGTCTGCCCGTTACAGGGTTTACTTCCAGTAAATGCAACCCGCCTTTAGAAGCAATCAAGGTATAACTCAATTCCGATTTTAATCCATCGGCCCGGGGCTTTACATAGGCTGTGGTTTTGTTCTTCTGTTCATCTTTTACTAACCAATGCACCAATGTACCCGTGGTTTGTGCAGGTTTTGTTTCCACCAAAGCCCAATACGTTTTCCGGGTTTCCTTTTCGCGAAAAAGTTCGTTCATCCGTGCCAATGCCTTAGAGGTTCGGGCAAAAACTACCACGCCACTCACGGGCCTGTCTAACCGATGAACAACACCCAGAAAAACCGCACCGGGTTTATGGTATTTATGTTTGAGGTAATCCTTTCCAAGTTCAACCAAAGGCACATCACCGGTTGAGTCACCCTGAACAAGTGTGCCCGTTGCCTTATTTATAGCCAGCAAATGATTGTCTTCGTATAAAACTTGTAGCAGAATAGACATAAAACCTTGTAATTTAGGTTCAGGATGTCTACTATCAAAGTTTAGTACTATGCGCTATTTCTATTTCATTGCAAGTGTTTTCATTTTAACAGGCTGTACCAGTAAACCCGATCGCGAAGAAACATCCCGGCAAATTGAAACGATTTTAAGTAAACCGAAAGGCTCATTTGCGGTAGCTTATAAAGATTTACTTACCGGTGAAGAAATACTGATTAATGAGCATGTTTTATTTCATGCCGCCAGTACCATGAAAACACCGGTAATGGCCGAAGTATACCGCCAGGTGGCTGAAGGTAAATTCTCTTTGAAAGATTCTGTTTTGATCAAAAATGATTTCATCAGTATTCTGGATGGAAGTTCATTTTCAATAACACGCGAATCGGATAGCGATACGCTTATCTACGATCATATTGGCGAGAAGCGAACAGTTTACTCATTAATGTATGATATGATTATTATCAGCAGCAACCTGGCTACTAACCTGATTGTTGAATTAGTGGATGCTAAAAATGTAACGCAAACCATGCGAAGCATTGGTGCAAATGATATTCAGGTACTGCGAGGTGTTGAAGACACCAAAGCGTATGAAGCCGGAATGAATAATCAGGTAACAGCCTATGACCTGATGTTGTTGTTTGAGAAAATAGACAAAGAGGAAATTGTAAATGCAGAGGCCAGCATGGCCATGATGGACATTCTGTTGGATCAGAAGTTTAATGATATTATTCCAGCCAAACTTCCTGCCGAAGTTAAAGTGGCACACAAAACGGGTTCAATTACAGGTGTCCGGCACGACAGTGGAATTGTATTTCTGCCCGATGGAAAAAAATATGTGCTGGTGTTGTTATCTAAAGATTTAGAAGATGAAGGTGCCGGTGTACAGGCTATGGCCGAGGTATCGGAAGTATTGTATCAGTACACCATTCAGAAATAAATCAATCTTTAAACTCGCTCGTAAAGTGAAAATTGATTTCAGGAAAATTATCCTGCACCATTTGTAACCACGCGCGCGACTCGGCCATAAACACAAGCTTATCATCTTTATCGCGCGCAATGTGGCGCTGCTTGGAATCGATAAACTCCTGAAGTTTTTTCGGGTCTTTACTACTGATCCAACACGCCTTGTAAATATTCTGACCGGCAAATTCGGCCGAGGCACTGTATTCGTTCTTCAACCGGAACTGAATTACTTCAAACTGAAGCGCACCCACCACACCTACTACTTTTCGTTTCCCCAACTCGTAAGTAAATAACTGCGCCACCCCTTCTTCCATCAACTGCAACAAACCCTTTTCCAGTTGTTTGGTCTTCATGGCATCTTTGTTAATCACCTCTTTAAAAATCTCAGGCGAAAAACTAGGAATACCCGTGTACATCAACTTCTCTCCATCCGTTAGGGTATCGCCAATTTTTAGATTGCCGGTATCGTACAAACCAACAATATCACCGGGCCAGGCTTCATCTACGGTTTCGCGATCTTGCGCCATAAAAGCTGTGGCATTGGAAAACCGAATGCCCTTCTCTTGCCTTACGTGATAGTAATTGGTGGCGCGCTCAAACTTACCCGAACACACACGCAAGAAGGCAATACGGTTGCGGTGCTTAGGGTCCATGTTGGCGTGAATTTTAAAGATGAAGCCTGAGAATTTATTTTCATCGGGCTTTATTTCGCGCACAGTTGTTTCGCGTGGAATGGGTGGTGGCGCAATGCGAATGAATGTGTCCAGCAACTCCTTCACACCAAAGTTATTTACTGCACTTCCAAAAAATACCGGAGCTACATTTCCGGTTAAGTAATCGTTTACATCAAACTCCGGATACACGCCTTCAATCAACTCCACATCGGCTCTTAATTGCCTGGCGTAATTTTCACCTACCAGCTTATCCAGTTGCTCATTATGAATATCTGAGATTTCTATTCCTTCCTCTACCGTTACTTTGCTGGCCGTAAACAGTTGTAAAGTTTTTTCATACAGGTTATAAACACCCTTAAATGTTTTTCCCATACTGATGGGCCAACTGAGCGGACGAACTTTTATGTTCAGCTTTTCTTCAATCTCATCTAGCAACTCAAACGGGTCACGACCTTCACGATCAAGTTTGTTTATGAAACACAAAACCGGAGTGCTGCGCATGCGGCATACTTCCATCAGTTTTTCAGTTTGTGTTTCAACACCCTTTACGCAATCAATTACCATAATTACACTATCCACTGCCGTTAGCGTACGATAGGTATCTTCTGCAAAATCCTGGTGACCGGGCGTGTCCAGCAGATTGATCTTTATGTCTTTGTAATTAAAACCCATTACCGAAGTAGCCACCGAAATACCCCGTTGCTTTTCAATCTCCATCCAGTCGCTGCGGGCATGATCTTTTATCTTAGATGATTTTACAGCACCGGCCTTTTGAATGGCTCCACCAAAAAGCAGCAGCTTTTCTGTAAGGGTGGTTTTGCCGGCATCGGGGTGGCTAATGATTCCGAATGTTCTGCGCTTGGCTATTTCTTGTTCGAGTGTCATAATAAGGGCGCAAAAGTAATTAATTCAGGATATTAATAGATAAGGAAGAGGAGCTTGACATTACCTGTCGAAACACCTTAGGCATAACCAAAACCCATCTCAATTATCTGCCACTCTGTCACCTTTTCCCACCCAAAACCCCTTGGCATAACCCTTGATCATAGGGTTTTCGTCTAAAAATCTGTAATCAAAAACTAAACATAGTCATGGGAAAAATTATTGGAATCGACTTAGGAACCACCAACTCGTGCGTAGCCGTAATGGAAGGTAACGAGCCCGTGGTGATTGCCAACAGCGAAGGCCGCAGAACAACACCTTCTATTGTAGGCTTTCTGGATAACGGTAAAGGCGAACGCAAAGTAGGTGACCCTGCCAAGCGCCAGGCGATTACCAATCCAAAAAATACCGTTTCGTCTATCAAGCGCTTCATGGGTAAAAAATTTGCCGATGTGGATAGCGAAAAGAAAATTGTAAGCTACCAGGTAGAAAGTGGCAATAACGATACCGTGCGGGTACGCATTGGCGATCGGTTATATACTCCACAGGAAATCTCGGCTATGATTCTTCAGAAAATGAAGAGCACAGCCGAAGACTATTTAGGAACTACCGTAACTGAAGCTATTGTTACTGTACCCGCTTATTTTAACGATGCCGAACGTCAGGCTACCAAAGAAGCCGGCCAGATTGCCGGGCTTGATGTAAAACGTATTATTAACGAGCCTACCGCTGCTGCATTGGCCTACGGTCTTGATAAGAAAAACAAAGACATGAAAATCGCAGTGTACGACTTAGGGGGTGGTACATTCGATGTGTCGATCTTGGAACTGGGCGATGGCGTGTTTGAAGTAAAATCTACCAATGGTGATGTTCACCTGGGTGGTGATGACTTTGACATGCGCATTATGAACTGGCTGGCCGATGAGTTTAAAGCCGATAAAAACATCGACCTGCGTAAAGACCCGATGGCATTACAACGCCTGAAAGAAGCGGCTGAAAAAGCAAAGATTGAATTGTCTAGTTCAAATGAAACAGAAATCAATCTTCCCTATATCACTTCCGTTGATGGCGTGCCTGAACACCTGGTGAAAAAACTTTCACGGGCTAAGTTCGAACAACTTTGCGATGATTTGATTCGCAGAACACTGGAACCCTGCCGCAAAGCAGTAGAAGATTCTGGTTATTCTGTAAGCCAGATTGATGAAGTAATTCTGGTGGGTGGTTCAACCCGTATACCGCGCATTCAGGAAGAAGTAGAAAAATTCTTTGGCAAAAAACCTTCTAAAGGAGTAAACCCCGATGAAGTTGTAGCCGTTGGCGCAGCTATTCAGGGCGGTGTGTTAACCGGTGAAGTGAAAGATGTTTTGTTGTTGGATGTAACTCCGCTTTCATTGGGTATCGAAACCATGGGTGGCGTATTCACCAAACTAATTCAGTCAAACACAACCATACCCTCTAAAAAGTCAGAGATATTCTCAACAGCTTCCGACAATCAACCATCGGTAGAAATACATGTGCTGCAGGGTGAACGCGAATTAGCGCAGTACAACCGTACCATCGGTCGCTTCCACTTAGATGGTATTCCGCCTGCACAACGCGGTATGCCTAAAATTGAAGTAACCTTCGATATTGATGCCAATGGTATATTACACGTAAGTGCAAAAGACCAGGGCACTGGTAAGGAACAGAAGATTCGTATTGAAGCTTCCAGTGGACTAACGGAAGCTGAAATTAAGAGAATGAAGGAGGAAGCTGAAGCCAACGCTGAAAAAGATAAGAAAGAGAAAGAGCGTGTAGATAAGCTTAATCAGGCCGACTCGCTCATCTTCCAGTCTGAAAAACAGTTGAAAGAATTTGGTGATAAACTTTCAGAAGGAAATAAAACGGCTATTAATGGTGCGCTTGAAAAACTGAAAGAAGCACATAAGAGTCAGGATCTGGCCGCAATTGATCAGGCCGTTACCAACCTGAACAATGCATGGCAGGCTGCATCGCAGGAAATGTACCAGGGTGGAAGTGCGCAACAAGGCGGAGCCAACAATGCGCAATCAACTGAAACCAATACCGGAAATTCTGGTGGTAACGCAACCGATGTAGAGTATGAAGAAGTGAAGTAAAACTTCACCAGCCAAACTAACGGCCCTTTGGATTAAAAATTCAAAGGGCTTTTTTTATGGCTTCATTACTCTTCAACTATCTTTACGCCCCTTAAACAGACTAGGAAATGTTAGTAGTAAAATTTGGCGGCACCTCGGTAGGTAAGCCCGAGCGGATGAAGAAGATTGCAAACTTAGTGTTGGGCATGCCCGGCAAAAAGATTGTGGTGCTTTCTGCGCTAAGCGGTACCACCAATGCCCTGGTGCGCATTGGCGATAGTTTGCTGGCACACCAACAAACCTCGGCCCACAGCGAAATTGCCGAACTGGAAAAACATTACCAGCAATTCATAAAAGAATTATACGATAGCGAAGCATACCAGGCTATCGGGCAGGAAATTGTAAGCCGGTACTTCAGTTTGTTTCGCCTGTTGGCGGCAGGCCGGTTTGATGATCGCAGTTATCGCGAGTTGCTGGCACAAGGCGAGTTAATTTCGACCGAACTTTTCTACCATCACCTGCAAGAGAAAAAAATCTCCGCAAGATTGCTTCCGGCTTTGCACTTCATGTCTATCGATGAAAATCAGGAACCTGAATTGGAGAAAATCAGCGAGCGCCTGAAGCCCATACTGGAAACCATGAGTACCGTAGAAATACTGGTAACGCAAGGCTATATCTGCCGCAACCATCGTAACGAAATTGACAACTTAAAACGCGGTGGTAGCGATTATACCGCCTCGCTGATTGGCGCTGCTATTAAAGCAGAAGAAATTCAGATCTGGACCGATATTGACGGCATGCACAATAACGATCCACGAATCGTTAAAAAAACATTGCCCATAGCAGAACTTACGTTCGATGAAGCTTCGGAGTTGGCATATTTCGGAGCCAAGATCTTACACCCCTCCACCATTGTGCCCGCACAGAAGTACCATGTACCGGTGCGACTTAAAAACACGATGGATGAAAAAGCACCCGGCACCATCATTAGTGATAAAGGTAGCCGCGGACAATTTAAAGCCATTGCCGCCAAAGATGGCATTACGGCCATCAAGATCAAGTCATCGCGTATGTTATTGGCTTATGGTTTTTTGAGAAAGGTGTTTGAAGTATTTGAACGTTACAAAACACCTATCGATATGATTTCTACCTCTGAGGTGGCCGTATCCGTTACCATCGATGAAAATAAAAATCTCGATCTGATTCTGGAAGAATTAAAAAGTTTCGGATCAATAGAAGTAGATCAGAATCAATCCATTGTTTGTATTGTGGGCAATCACTTATCTGAAAAAGAAGGTGTATTAAAAGATGTGTTTCAATCGTTGGCGCAAATTCCAATCCGTATGGTATCGTATGGTGGCAGCCCCAATAACATTTCTATACTGGTAGGAACACCTTATAAAGAGAAGGCACTTACGCTTTTAAACAGCGGATTGTTTAATCTGTAAATCTTACTTCAAGAATAAGAAGCTGCCGGTAAAAAACTATGGGCAGCTTTTTCTATTATTGTTGGTTCGTGAAAAACAATACAACCTATCTGCTAACCGGGCTTTCTTTTTCGGTGCTCTGGGCTTCAGCTTCCATTGCCGGGAAGTTTGGGTTAACCTCAGCCGAACCACTCCTGTTTTTTACTATCAGGTTTTTAATTGCCGGAGGAATTTTGTTGACCTATGCGCATGTACTTAAAGGATATCGTTTGCCATCGGGTAAAGAATGGCAACAACTGGCCATATTCGGTGCGTTCAACACAGCACTCTATCTGGGTATTTTTATAATAGCACTTCAGTTTATTACCGCGGGCATTACTGCGCTGGCCATTGCACTCAACCCACTATTCATCAGTCTGCTTTCTTCTTTACTTAATAAACGAAAAGTAAAGTGGCTGGAATGGGGCAGCATTGCGCTGGGCCTTGCCGGAGTACTGGTTGCATCACTTTCCCTATTGGAATTGGAGTCCATCTCGGTAACAGGTTTGTGGTTGTTAGGGCTTAGTATGGTTACCTATTCTATTGGAGCCGTGTATTATGCCGGCCGTAAGTGGACGTTGGATCGTGTTACCATTAACGGCTGGCAGGTTTTACTGGGTGGATTAATGACTGCCCCGTTTGCTTTACTCCTGCATCAACCTGACTCTAACCAATTCAATGCACCCTTTTGGCTCTCATTAGTTTGGTTGGTAATACCCGTATCAATTGTGGCTGTTAACTTGTGGTTAATCTTGTTAAAAGCTGATGCCGTAAAAGCATCCATCTGGCTTTACCTCTGCCCCATTTTCGGACTTATGCTTTCTGCTTTACTGCTAGGCGAACCCTTGACTTTCTTTACCTGGCTGGGAACAGCACTTGTACTGAGTGCTGTATTTATTGGTCAGAAAAAAAATTACGCTTCCAAACAATCCTGATTTTAACTTTCCACAACACTTTATGTGAGTTGCGCATAAAGTCTGATCCTGGTTTTCTTTGCTCGGCCAACTGCCGTTTATCAGTTTTCTAACCCATAATTAATATCTGCGCTGGTAAGCAATATTTATCTTGCTTCCTTCGCGGGGACTTAAGTTTTATTTTATATTTACTACTACCAACCTGATTGCCTATGGAAGCAATTGTTATAATCCTCTTCGTTGTTGGATACCTTGCCATTGCGCTTGAACATCCCATTAAAATAAACAAGACTGCTTCGGCTCTCCTTACGGGAGTTATCTGCTGGACGATTTATGCGGTTTCATCACCCGACCATATTGAAGAAATAGGACATCATCTGGGTGAACATTTAGGTGAGATAGCTGCCATTCTTTTTTTTCTGATGGGCGCAATGACAATTGTAGAATTGGTGGATGCATACCAGGGGTTTAAAATCATAACGGATCGTATCAACACCAGAAACCCCAAGAAGCTACTTTGGATTATTTGTATTGTAACTTTTTTCCTTTCGGCCATTCTGGATAACCTTACCACTTCTATTGTAATGGTTTCGCTTATACGCAAACTCGTGCCCAACAAAGACATGCGATTGTTCTTTGCGGGTATGGTCGTGATTGCGGCTAATGCCGGAGGTGCATGGTCGCCTATTGGCGATGTTACTACTACCATGCTTTGGATTGGTGGCCAGATTTCTTCGGGTAACATTATGATTACGCTGTTTCTTCCAAGTATAGTGTGTATGGTGGTTCCTTTGATTTACCTTCAATTCACATTAAAGGGAGAACTTGGTCATGCCGGTAGTCATCATCAGGAATCAACAGGCGGACACGGAGGCCATGGTCATGGCACAGGAAAACCTATTAAGGGTCAGCTAACCATGCTGATACTTGGTGTGGGCGGTTTAATCTCTGTACCTGTTTTCAAAACAGTTACACATCTTCCTCCTTATCTGGGCATGCTGCTGGCGTTGGGTGTATTGTGGGTAGTATCCGAACTTATTAATCCTGATATGGACGAAGCCGAAAAGCGGCCATACACTGCAGCTGGTGCACTTACGCGGATTGATGTGCCCAGTGTACTTTTCTTCCTTGGGATTTTGCTTGCCGTTGGTGCGCTGCAATCTATGAATATCCTCAGCAGTTTTTCAGCCTGGCTGGATACAACCTTGGGCGATCAGCGCATTATCATTACACTCATTGGTATTCTTTCAGCCATTGTAGATAACGTGCCGTTGGTTGCTGCCAGTATGGGCATGTATGATATGAATGTGTATTACCAGGATCACCTGATCTGGGAATACCTGGCCTATTGTGCCGGTACCGGAGGAAGCATTCTGATTATCGGTTCGGCTGCGGGCGTTGCTGTAATGGGTATGGAGAAAATTGATTTTATCTGGTACCTGAAACGAATCTCCCTGCTGGCTATGTTAGGTTATTTTGCGGGTGCCATTATCTACCTCATCATTCAACCTTACCTGGCAGTACACCCACCCGTTTAATTAACCAACTGCTTTAACGCAATTTCAAACGAGGCTTGAGCGAGCCTCGTTTTTTTATTATTGCTGGTGTAGGTTTTCTGCAAAGCCTTTAAGATGGTTTGTGAAATGTCTGAGAAAATAGCTTCATCGGTCATACTTACTTCTTTTTCCATAAAGTAGGCAAACACGCGCGCCATACCACAGTTGGCAATAAAATCCGGAATGATGGAAATTTTTTCATCGGCATACAAACCGGTTGGGCCAAAGAAGATTTCCGGATCGGCAAACGGAACATTGGCTCCACATGAAAATACTTCAACTCCGGAATTCATCATGCGATCAACCTGGTCTTTTGTTACCAACCGCGATGCTGCAGCCGGAACAAATACTTCAAATTCCAAATCCCAGATTTTCTGATTCACGAGATCAAATGGAAGCAACTCATCTGTTACCAATTTGTTGCCATCGCGATTCAGCACCAACTCACAGACTTTTTTGTGGGTAAACCCTTTCTGATTAATCAATCCGCCTTCGCGGGTAAGAATGCCAACAATCTTCACTCCCATCTGCGAAAGATAAAAACCTGCTGCTGCACCTACATTGCCCCAGCCCTGTATCATGGCACGCTTGCCTTTCAGTTCGCCTCCCCACAGTGTGTAATAATGTTTTACTGCTTCGGCTACACCATAACCGGTACACATATCTGCCACCGTATATTTTTTAGTTAGCGATGGTGTATAGCTTTCGGTTTCAATCAACTTGATAACACCTTGCCGCAACTGGCCAATGCGATTTACTTTTTGTGGTTCGGTTGGTTTATAGTGCCCGGTAAATACACCCTCCTGCGGATGCCAGATGCCTACATCTTCGGTGTGCGGAATTACTTCATGAATTTCATCCACGTTTAAATCTCCACCAGTTCCATAATAATATTTCAGCAAGGGCATTACGGCTGCATACCACCTGTGCAGTACACCTTCTTTACGCGGATCGTTCGGATCGAAATTGATTCCAGACTTAGCGCCTCCAATTGGCGGTCCTGAAACCGTAAACTTTACTTCCATAGTTTTAGCCAACGATTCAACTTCACGTTTATCCAAACCCACCCGCATGCGCGTACCACCACCCGCAGCACCCCCGCGCAACGAATTAATTACCACCCAACCTTCAGCTGAGGTTTCTGCATCTTTCCATTCAAACACAATTTCTGCAGGTTTGCTCTCAAACTTTTTCAGTAGTTCCTTCATCATGTAAAGTTTATGGGGTCAAAGATATTTAAAATCGATTGGGAGAATGCCTTTCTGTATTTTTGAAGTTTACAAAAAGAAATGAATCTGGTTATTGATAGTGGCAACACCCGCATAAAAGCTGCACTTTTTAACAACGCGGACATGGTGTTAAAAGAAAGTTTTGGCAATGTGGCCGAACTAAGCACGTTTATGAAAAGCGTTGAATTTACCCATGTGCTGGTAAGTGCTGTCAGGCATAGTGCTTCGGAAATTTTACATCTGGCCCATAACTCCGGCAAGAAACTCATCCTGAATCACCAGCTTACTTTACCGGTAAAAATCAATTATACCACTCCGCATACCCTGGGTATGGATCGTATTGCCTCCGTTTGTGGTGCCTTTGAGATTTTTCCCAACCAAAATTGTTTGGTGATTGATGCTGGCACTTGCATCAACATGGAGTTTATTGATAATTCTGGCACCTATCAGGGTGGCTCAATCGCACCGGGTATAACCATGCGGTTTAAAGCCATGCATACGTTCACTCAATCCTTACCGTTATTAACGGCATCAGCGCATGCACCTTTAACCGGCAATAGCACCGAAGCCTGCATGCAAAGCGGAGTATTGAATGGCGCACTTGCCGAAGTGAATGGAATAATTGAACAATACCAACAATATGAAAACCTGAGGGTTATTTTATGTGGGGGTGATTATTCCCTTTTTGAAAACAAGCTTAAACACGCCATATTTGTGGCCCCCGATCTCGTTTTGACCGGTTTGAACAGGATTTTACGTTATCATGCAGAATTTTAGAAGGATTTTAACACTCATATTCGGGTTGTTTTTACTGGTTGCCGGGGCGTTTGCACAAACTGCAAACAGTCCGTTCAGTTTCAGAGGTATAGGCGATTACTACGGTAACGCACTTGCGCACAACCAGGGCATGGCTGGAGTAGGTGTAAGCAACCCCCAATATTTCTATCTTAATAACCAGAATCCGGCATTACTGGTTTTTAATCGCTTCACGGTTTTTGAGGGTGGGTTTATCGGGCAATACAATACCATAAAAGGCAATGGCCCATCCGAAAAGAGCGGCAATGGAAATATGAACTATTTGATGATGGGCTTTCCTGTTAAAATGGGAAAGTGGTCAACCTCAGTAGGGCTCGCGCCTTATTCAGGTGTTAACTATCGTACCAATTATACCGATGTTATTGAGGGGAGCACTGCTACTGTTGATGTTCAGGAATCCGGTAAAGGCGGAGTTAATCAGGTGTTTTGGGCCAACGGAGTAGCTTTAAGCAAAAGTTTTTCAGTTGGTGTTCGGGCTACCTATTTATTCAGTTCAATTATTAATGAATATACCAATACACTTCCGGCTACAGTAACACCGGTTGTATATTCACCAACCATCTATGAGCGCACATATATCAAAGATTTTAATTTTTCACTTGGTGCATCTTTTCATAAAGATTCTCTCTTCAATAAAAACTATCGTTTCAACCTGGGCGCTGTTTATAATTTCAAATCAGACTTAAATACCGAATATTATACCCGCATCGAAAGAAGAAACTCATCGGGTAGCGTAGCTGATTCAACTACATTAATCAATAATCAACCCGGCACCATTACCTTACCGCAATCGTTTACTGTGGGCATGTCGTTTGGTAAAGGAGAAAAATGGATGATCGGTGTCGATTATTCTTCTTTAAAAAACAGTATGTTTCGGGATTACTTCGGAAATTCACAGAATGCTACGGATAGTTGGCGCTTGGCTATTGGGGGTGAACTTACACCCGATCCTATGGCGCTGAGTGGCTATCTGAAAAGAATGACGTACCGAACGGGTGTGAGTCTTGAAAAATATCCGTATTTTATTAACGGTAAGCCTGTGGATGATTTTGGCATTAATTTTGGGTTTACTATGCCGGTAAGCAGAATTTCGAGCCTCGACTTTGCTTTTAAAGTAGGTAGGCGCGGAACAGTGCAAGACCACACCATTGAAGAGAACTATTTTAAGCTTTACTTTGGTGTTACGATTAACGATCAGTTTTGGTTTATTAAAAGAAGATTTGATTAAAACGTACAGAAAAATGAAAATGAACATGCGATCATCGGTAATGTTGTTGGCTCTTTCCCTTGGTGCATTTGCAAGCTTTGGTCAGTGTAGACTTACCT
Organism: Bacteroidota bacterium; assembly: GCA_051715445.1. Classification (GTDB taxonomy): domain Bacteria; phylum Bacteroidota; class Bacteroidia; order Cytophagales; family Cyclobacteriaceae; genus ELB16-189. The sequence continues at coordinate 48,174 of JBPXJU010000004.1, forward strand.
GGCCTGAAGACCCGGAGGTTCGGGCAAAGGCTGAAGAGAAAGTGGCTCTCTATGACGATGCTAAAACCCAAAAAAATTATCGTGCTGCAGTTGCTCCGCTTCAGTGGATGTTAAATACTGCCCCAAAGTGGAGCACCAAGTTATATATCGATGCCACCGACATCTATAACAACCTGGCTACTGCTGAAAAAGACCCTGCTAAAAAGCAAGTATTGGTTGATTCATTGATGATGTTGTACGATATGCGCATTACCAACTGTGGTGATGCCGAGAATGTATTGAATCGCAAAGCAATCTATGCTGCTGTATTCAATTCTCAGAACAAAGCTAAAACAGCAGAGGTATTGGCCCTGTATGATAAAGTATTTGAAATCAGTGGCAATAATGTATTAGATAACAATTTGCTTAGCTACATGCAGGTAATTCAATTGAATGTGGCGTTGTTAAAGAATCTTTCAGAAGAGCAGATATTACAACGCTACGATAAACTCTCTGCTGTTATTGACGCTAAGATTAAAAAAGCTCAGGAAGCTAATAAGCAAGCAGATGTAGATCGCCTGAAAAAAGTTAAAAGCAGTGTGGATGATATTTTACCAAAGTGCGGTGTAACTATTGATTGTGATTTTGTAAGAAAAAATCTGGCGCCAAAGTTTAAGCAGAATCCAGCTGACCTAACAACGGCTAAAAAAATCTTCACCTATATGACTACCGGTGGCTGTATTGAAGATCCACTGTGGTTAGAGGCTGCTGAAGCCATTCACAATGACAGTCCGGATTATGGATTGGCCATTAATATGGCACGTGTTTATGCCAAAAAAGGAGATCTTACCAAAGCTGAGACATTTGCTAACGAAGCTACCGAATTAGCTCCTTCTGCAGAGAACAAAGAAACTGCAAACATTCTGGTGGGTGATTTATTAGCACAAAAAGGAAGCAAAGCGGCTGCGCGCGAAGCTTATCGCAAAGCTTTAAATGCTAACCCAAGCAGCAAGGAAGGTTATGAAAAAATTGGCGACTTGTACTTAGGTTCGTTCAAAGATTGCCAGAAGAGCCAAAGCCTTGCAGAAGACCGCCTGGTTTACCTGGCTGCATATGAAATGTATGCCCGCTCTGGTAATCAGCAAAAAATGGCTGCTGCCCGTGCTCAATTTCCATCGGTTACCGAATTGTTCGAGTTAAACTGGAAAGAAGGTGAAAGCAAAAGTATTTCATGCTGGGTTGGTGAAACTGTGGTGTTGAAAACCCGTGGCAAAGACTAATTAAAATATTTTTAAACTGAAGGCTGGTCGGTTAGGCCAGCCTTCTTCATTTAGAAGCTATGCGATACCTGGGCAGTTTATTCTTGTTTGGCGTGTTCCTGCTATCGGCATGCAGCTCATCTGAAACTACGGTGCCTGTGGAGTACGAAGGTCCGCTAAGCGAGGCCGAAAATGTAAAAATGCAGTATGCCGAAAAAGACCGTGTTAAAGTGGTACTTACCGCTGCTAAAATTCTGGAGTTTGCCAATGGCGATGAAGAATTTCCGGAAGGCATTTTCATTGAGTTCTACGATGAACTGGGAAACAAAACCTCTACCCTACGGGCCAACGATGCCTACTTTTTTAAAGAAGAAAACAAATGGCGCGGACGAGGAAATGTAGAGGTGGTAAACATGCAGAAATCCGAGCAGCTTAACACCGAAGAATTATTCTGGACCCCCACAGATAAAAAAATCTTTACCGATAAGTTTGTTACCATTAAACTTCAAAGCGAAGTGCTGTATGGAACAGGCCTGGAAGCCAAAGAAGATTTATCCACCTATAGCATAAAAGACCCATCGGGTGATTTTACGGTAGATGAATGATCTGTTTATTTGTATTTTCTTCCGGTTTGCATGAAACTACTCGACATTATTCTTCTCTCACTGGCCGCCTTTTTTGTGATTATTGGCATTTACGAAACCATGACAGTGGGCATAGGACAGGCCTACACCTGGGTAATGATTTCCGCCATTCTTTTTATGATTTACACCTACCGCAAAAAAGCGCGCTGAGGCAGCCGTTTTCCGTTCACAATTAATTGATTATCAAGGCCTATATTATTATTTGCTCCTTTGGCGAATTGATATAACGGGTTAAATTTGCGGTTCTTTAAACAAAAGCGCTGGCCTGGCCGGCTTACTCGTAAACTTTATAAACTTTAGTTATGGCATTGATTGGAACGTTAAGGAATAAGATGACCAAGTGGGTGGTTGGCTTTGTAGCTGTGGCCATCTCGGCCTTTATTCTAAACGACTTATTTGGAAATGGTCCTACCGCAGTTTTTGGAAATGATAATAACGTGGGCGAAATAGGGGGTTCCACTATTTCCCTGAAAGAATATCAGGACGCCATTCAGGAGCGCGAGAATAATTACATCATGAACTTTGGCCGCCAACCGGGCGATCGTGAAAGACCATTGCTGCAACAGCAAGCCTGGGAATATCTGATCGCACAAAAGGCAATCAAGCCGGAGTTTGAGCGCGTAGGCGTTCGCGTTACTACAGATGAAATCTGGGACATGATTCAGGGAAAAAATATTGATGAAGGTGTGAAGAACTCATTCCTGGACTCAGCCGGTAATTTCGATCGTGCCCGCTTAATGCAGTTTATTCAAGAATCAGAAGAAGTTCCTACCGATCCAAACTTATATGCCATTTGGCAGCAGGGCAACTATCGCTGGTCCACATTCAAAAAAGATTTAGGCTTAGGGCGCGAGCGGATTAAGTATGAAAACCTGCTCATCAAATCCAATTACGTAACCAAAGCTGAAGCTGAACGCGACTACCACACCCAAAACGATGTGGCTGAAGTAAAATATTTGTACGTTCCGTTCTTTACTGTCAGCGATTCGGCCATTACCGTTAGCGATAGTGATTTGCGTTCATACTACAATCGCACCAAAGCCCGCTATAAAGCTGAGCAGATGCGCAACCTAAACTATGTAGCTTTCTCAATTGAAGCTTCGGCCGAAGACTCACTTCAGATTCGCGAAGATCTTAAGGCACTAGCCGAAGGTTTTAAAGCGGCTGTAGATGATTCGCTTTACGCTTCTACCAACACCGAAGGCAACGAACCTTTCACCAAATACACTACTTCTAATCTGCCCACCATTTTGGCAGATCAAAAAGATAACCTTACTGCCGGTACAGTTTATGGTCCTTTTTTAGATGGTGGTTCTTACAAAGTAATGAAGCTGGTTAAAGTTGGTCGGGATACTGTGGGCACTGCAAAAGCAAGCCATATTCTTATCCGGTGGGATGACGAATCGGAAGCCGCCAAGAAAACAGCAAAAGAAAAAGCCCGTAAAATTCTGGCCGAGATTAAAGGCGGAGCAAGCTTTGCAGAAAAAGCCCGTGAACATGGAACTGACGGAACTGCTAGCCAGGGTGGCGATTTAGGTTGGTTCTCATCTGGCGGAATGGTTAAGCCATTTGAAGATGCGGTATTTGGAGCTACCAGAACCGGTGTATTAAATGATGTTGTGGAAACTCAATTTGGTTACCACCTGATTGATGTAACCGGAGTTGTAGATTATACTTCTTATTCTGTTGCCACAATTGAATACACTATTACACCCAGCCAAGAAACTCAAGATGCAGCTTTCCTTAAGGCCCAAACTTTTGCGGCCAATCTTTCGGGTGTGAAAGAATTTGCTGATAGAGCCAAAGAACAAAATCTGGCTGTTAATCAGGCAAACAACATTCGTACAAACGACAGACGGTTGAATGACTTAGGCGATGCCCGTCAGGTTATTACCTGGTTATTCCGCGATGCTAAAGTGGGTAAAGTATCAGAAGTATATGAATTAACGTCTGATTACGTAGTTGCTGTAATGACCAGTGAAACCGATGACGGGGTTCGGTCTTTCGAATCAGTAAAAGAAGAAATTACACAGGCTGTTCGGAATGAACTGAAAGGCAAAAAAATTATCGAAACCCTGAAAGCAAAAACCGGTACACTCGAAGATCTGGCTAAAGAGTTTGGCACCGATGCCACAGTAGGTTCAACCAGCGATTTGAAATTTAACTCAAACACAATCCCCAGCATCGGCCTTGATCCGGTAGCAGTAGGAAAAATTTTCTCGTTGGAAAATGGCAAACGTTCTGAACCATTTGCCGGAGAAAACGGAGTGGTAGTAGCCGAACTTCAGAACAAAACAATTGCTCCTGCTATTGGCGATTACACCATGTTTAAAACTCAATTGCAGCAGAGCTTAGATGGCCGCTCCAGCCAGGGCATTGCCGAAGCGATTAAAGAAGCCGCCAGCATTCAAGATAAACGCTACAGGTTCTTTTAAATATTAAGTTAAAAAAATCAAACGCCCCGGATTAAAAAGCCGGGGCGTTTTAGTTTATGGATAAAGAACGTTTAGAGAAATTTCAGGAACAACTAGACCTGCACCACGCCTGGCCATCGGTTTATACGTTTAAGTTTATTGTTCCCGCTGGACAGGAGGCTTCATTTAAGGCACTATTTGCCAATCATATTCCACAGGAAAAAGCTTCTAAAAACGGTAACTATACCAGCTTTACTTACCAGATGATGATGCCCTCCAGCCAGGCTGTTATTGACGTTTATGTAATGGCCTCAAAAATTGAAGGGCTGATAGCTTTGTAAGCGGTTCCTTAAAATTTACTGTGGTACAATGCCACAATTGTAACTACCTTTAATCAACTATGTGGGTAGAAGAAAACAACCGACTTACACGCACCTTCCGGTTTAAAGATTTTACCGAGGCTTTTGGCTTTATGACCAGGGTTGCCCTGCTTGCCGAAAAGATGGATCATCATCCGTTCTGGACCAACGTGTACAACACTGTAACTATCGAACTCAACACGCACGATGCCGGAAACATTGTAACCGATAAAGATCGCGCGTTAGCGAAAGCTATAGATCAATTAATGTAAACCCGTGGACGTACGCAAATCCAATCTCTATCTTGTACCAACACCCATTGGCAATCTGGCTGATATTACGTTGCGCGCATTGGAGGTACTAAAAACGGTGGATGTAATTCTGGCTGAAGACACACGCACCTCTGGTTTTTTGTTAAAACACTATCAGATTTCAAAACCTTTACAGAGTTTTCACATTTTTAATGAACATAAAACACTGGCCGGATTAATACAACGCATGCAACAAGGCGAAGTAATGGCCTTGATAAGCGATGCCGGTACACCGGGTATTTCCGATCCAGGGTTTCTATTGGTACGCGAAGTGTTGCGCGCTGGTTTGCTGGTTGATTGTTTACCCGGACCAACAGCATTAATCCCCGCCCTCATTAAATCAGGCTTTCCAACCGATCGGTTTGTGTTTGAGGGTTTTCTTCCACACAAAAAGGGAAGACAAACAGCACTGAAAAAATTAGCCGAAGAAGAACGCACCATTATAGTGTACGAATCGCCACACCGATTGGTGAAGTTGCTGGAGCAGGTAATTGAATTTATGGGCGAGGCCCGGCTCGTTTCCGTTTCGCGTGAGCTTACCAAGTTACATGAAGAAACATTTACCGGTGCTGCAAATGAAGCACTGGCGCATTTTCAGAAAAAAGAAGTGAAGGGTGAAATTGTTGTTGTGATCGATGGCAAAAAAGAATAGCGGAGGTTTAAATGTCTGGGTTTTATTTGCAATCGCCACATTGCTTTTGGCAGCAGGCTGGCTTATGAAGCCATTTCCGGTACTAATCTTTGCGGCCATTGCACCATTGTTTGCCATTAGTGATCAGGCTCGCGAACATCAAACCCCCTGGAACAGGTTTGAACTGATTTTACTTGCACTCAGCATTGGCTTATTAGCCGCACACGCCTTTGATCTTTCAACACTTATACCGGTGCTGCTGCAAGCCATTCTATTTACCCTGGCATTTGTTGGTTATGCTTTCGCGTATAAAAGCCTGGGTACACGATTGGGCAAGTTTACCATTATCTTTTTTTGGTTGGCCCTTGAATACCTGGTTCTGAAATTGCCATGGCATACAACAGTTGTTTACCTGGCCGATTCACTCCTGCTAAAACCAGATTGGTACACCTGGACAACCCATACCGGATATTTGGGCGTAACGTTGTGGATACTGATAGCTAATCTGCTTTTCTATCTTGGTCTGTTTCGACCTTCAGGTTTTAATATTTACTTTTTTAGTGGCGCGATTCTGATAGTGGCAGGTCCTATCATCTACTCACTGCAAAACGAAAACCGTATGATTACCTATTCGCACATGATGCAGCTCTACGGCATTGCTACCAAAGGATCGTTACCCGAAAAATATAGTCAGCAGGGCGAACTGGTTGCCCGAACCGCAGCGTGGGTTTCGGTGTTAATAATCTTATTATCTTTTGTAAAAAATTATACCCGCAAAAAATGAATCTCGCCAACCTCGAAAAGGATACCATCGATCTTTGCACTGAAGTGAGTGAATTTATGCGTACGGAACTGGAGGGCTTCGATCTTTCGCGTATCGAACAAAAAGGCAGTTCAAGCAACCTCGTATCGTATGTAGATAAGGAGTCTGAGAAAAGATTGGTCAATCGGTTGAGCCGGTTATTACCGGGCTGCGGCTTTTTGGCTGAGGAAGGAACCGATGTAAAAGCAACCAACCCGTACACGTGGATTATCGATCCGCTTGATGGAACCACCAACTACCTGCACGGGTTACCCATTTTTGCGATCAGCATTGGCTTACAGCGAAACGACAAAACAATTTTAGGTATTGTGTATGATGTGAGTAATAAGCATTGTTATCATGCTATTGAAAATGGCGTTGCTTATTGTAATGAGAAACAAATTCAGGTTTCGCGCATTAACACATTAGAAGAAAGTTTACTCGCCACCGGTTTCCCGTATTATCATTCCGAAAAAAAAGAAGACTACCTCGAGATCATAAAACTGTTTCTGGAAAAAACGCACGGCATTCGCAGGTTAGGTAGTGCGGCTATGGATTTAGCCTATGTAGCCAGCGGCAAGTTAGAGGGATTCTTTGAGTACAACCTTAAACCATGGGATGTTGCCGGTGGTGCATTTATTGTGCAACAAGCCGGAGGTGTAGTTACCGATTTTTCAGGTGGCTCTGGTTTTTTACACGGTGGTGAACTTTGTGCTGCCGGAAAAATTCATGCTGAAATGCTTGCCGAAATTCAGAAACTTTGGTTCAAATGATTATAGGACATCTCTAAAAAACCGGTCAGTTAAAATTGAAATCTTAAAATAGCTTCGACAAGTTCAGCCTGACTTTCGTAGTCGGGGTTTTTAATGATCCCCTTTATTCTGATCGCAAAGATTGTGTTGGATTAGCCACCGCTGCTTTAATTGACCGATAAGCAACCGTAACAATCGCTATCACGCAAGTAATGGCAAGCCCGATCAAAAAGATTGCTGGCCCCACTGTAATTTTGTAAGCAAATTGCTCCAGGTACTGATCAGTTGCATACCACGCTAAAGGAGCAGCCACACAAAAGCCAATCAAGATAAGTTTTATAAACTCCCCTGAAAACAAGAGCAGGATACTTTGAACCGATGCCCCCATTACTTTGCGTACTCCAATTTCTTTGGTTTTCTGATTCGCCATAAAAACCGTTAACCCGAACAATCCCAGACAACCGATAAAAATTGCCAGCGAAGTAAAAACCGATAACATGACCGACATGCGTTGTTCACTCTCATAAAACTCTCTAATTTGTTCATCCAGAAAACGGTAGGAATAAATATACTCCGGATAAGAACGTTCCCATTTGGATTGTATCTCTTTAAGCGCATCTGGCATTGACTTCGGGTTTAATTTTACTGATACCATATAGTAACCACGAATGCGGTTGAGCATGATGGTAGCCTCCAGGGGGTCTTGCAATGATACGGTATGAAAATTTTTTACCACTCCACTAACGGGTAAAGTTCTACCCCACATCCGCACATTTTTTCCAATAATGTCTTCCGGTTTATTTAGCCCTACTACTTGCACAAATCTTTCGTTTACTACAAAACTTTTGGCGGTGTCAGTATCTTCTACACCGGTTCCGGCTATTACCTGTAATCCATATAAATCAATATAGTTTCCATCAATTTGTTTTACCTGAGTGCCATAACTATTCTCATCACCCTCCATAAAAAAATCCGTTGACGATACACTACCTGAAGAGGGTGCGGTGCTGCTTAAACTGGCTGCCTCTACACCCGGTATAGTCAGTAAATCATCGCGCAACGTGCGCATTTTACTCACACCTCCCTCGGCAGTGGGCTGTTCGCTAACCGGAATCTGCACGGTAATAATTGCATCCTTTCGAAAACCCAGCTCTTTGTTGCGCAGGTAATTCATCTGACTAATCAGTACAACCGTTCCAATAATCAGCAGCTGCGAAATCACAAACTGAAGTACAACCAGACTTCTGCGAAGATTAAAACCCGAAGATTGCGAGATCCGGATTTGATTTTTAAGCGCACTAACCGGGTTAAATGCACTTACTACCAATGCCGGATAAAATCCGGATAACACCGCAACCACTACCAATGTGGTTATAATAAATACCCATAAATAAATATCTGTGGCAAAATTAAGAGTCAGTGTTAAATCCATGAATGGATTAAGGAAACTCAGGCCTACCTCTGCCAGTACAAGAGCCATGAGCGTGGAGGCGAGTGTTATTAAAAATGTTTCTCCTAAAAACTGAAAAATTAACTGAGATCGGGAACTGCCCAGTGACTTACGAATGCCCACTTCTTTGGAACGTTTTACTGCCTCGGCCGTAGTAAGGTTGATAAAATTTATACACGCGGTTAGTAACAGAAATATTCCGATGATACTCAACGTAAGCAGTGAGGACTTACTTACCGTATTATAATTATAGTTTCCAAATCTGTCATCGAAGTGAATCTCCTTGAAAGGCTGAAGCACAAACGAAGTATTGTCGCGGTTTCGGGTTGAATCGCCCAGGTATTTGGTAACAAATGCAGGCATGCGCGCTTCTATATCAGCAAGGGTACTTTCACCGGCAAGCGTAAAGTAACAATGATCATCGCTCCAGATTCCTGTCCACGCACTTTCATCACGCTCCCTCTTCACGGTTATGTAAGACGCCAGCATATCAAATGGCAGATCGGTATTATTCGGGTAATCTTCAATAATAGCCGTTACGCGATATTCTCTATCCTCATACCGCAGTACCTCGCCAACAGCATCTTCTCTTCCAAAATATTTCAAAGCCAGACGTTTTGAAAGAATCACTTCATTGGGTTCGTCTAATCCTTTCTCGCCATCACCAATCAGAATTTTTCGATCAAATACTTTAAAAAAGTTAGGCTGCGCAAAAGCTACCCCGCTCTCTTCATCATATTTTTTAGGTTCTCCGCCCTGCTGGGGGATGACTATAAAACTTCCGTTTCGGTATGAAACGAAAGTGACTTCTTCAGCCTCAGGAAAATCATTACTGAAAACTTCGGGAAAACCCGGATAAACTCCGGAGGTGTAATTTTTACCATCATTGCCATCCGATTGCACGTTGACACGATAGATCCGGTTATAATTGGTGTGGTACGTGTCAAAACTTTTGTGATGACGAACCAATAAAAAAAGGATCAGGCTGGTAGCCAACCCCAGGGTTAGACCGCTGATATTTAAAAACGTAGTTCCGCGTTGGCGAAGCAGATTCCGAAGCGCGGTTTTAAAATAGTTTTTGAACATGGACTTTGGTTTTTGGGGTTGGATGCACGGGCACCCTTAAAAGTTGGAGCACTGATTCCAACATTTATGCCATTAGATTTTTAGATCGAAAAAACGGATTTCAACATAAACCCTGTCCAAAATCGCTGACTTTCGTCCGCAAGCGGACGCATGGCGCGCAGCAGCTTTTCGCAGATGCGAAAACAGTTGTACCTTTACGGCATGATTCAACAACTGCTCATCGCAACGCTTTTTGTAACAGCCCTGATCTATCTGGGTCGCATAGGCTGGCGTGCCTGGCGCGCTAAGAATGCTTGCGAAGCTGGGTGCAATAAGTGCCAGGTGGCTGATATAGACCTGATGGCTAAGAATATTGAAAAGGCCACGAAATCCTCCTGAATTTCTTGATTTGACACTTAAAGATTACGCACTTGTGTGAAGCATTGTGTACGATGATAACCGACCAGCCATCGAATTAAAAATCAGGCCCACACCTTCGTTCCCTCCGTGCAGTTTTTACACATCTCTATTTCATTGCGCGAGCGAAGCAATGTAGAGCGAAATTCATTGTACTTTTTACTTTGCCAGATTTCTTTAAATGATTGGGTTTGCAGATCGCCCATTACATAATGCGCATCTTTATCAAAGCAGCAAGGCACTACTTTTCCATCCCAGGTAATAACGCAACTCTGCCACATTTTCCAGCAGTGACTGGCTAATTCATTTTTAATAGAATAGGTATTATTTACATTCTTTTGATACCGCGAATATTTATCAATGGTAGGAATAAGAGCAGAGCCATTTTCATAATCATAAATCTGGGCCGTTTTTAATGCCACATGGTCTACTCCTATTTCCCTGGCCAGTTTGTGAACATCCTCTATCTGATGTTCGTTTGGCTTTACCACCAAAAACTGAAACACAACAAATGGTGTTAGCGATTTTAACTCTTTTTTCCAGCGTACAATATTTCTTGCGCCTTCCAATACTTTATTCAAGTTTCCTCCTTTACGATAGGCTTCATAGGTTTCTTGTGTGGTACCATCAATAGAAATAATAAGCCGGTCAAGGCCGGACTCAATTGTTTTCCTGGCTGCGCCATCGTTCAGATAATGTGCGTTGGTAGAGGTAGCGGTATAAATATTTTTATCGGATGCATATTTCACCAACTCTAAAAAGTTAGGATGCAAATACGGTTCGCCCTGAAAGTAAAAAGTGAGATAGGAAAGTGATGGTGCCAGTTCATCAATCACTTTTTTAAATAAATCTCCCTGAAGCATACCCGTAGGACGAGTAAACGATCGCAAACCGGAAGGACATTCGGGGCACCTCAAATTACACGATGTGGTTGGTTCAATCGAAATACTGGTGGGCAATGCCCAATGATTCGGATTCTTTACCAATCTGGAATAATGATAACTGGACAACACCCGGGCCGCATTAAACGCACGACCAGCCGTTACCTTGCGCAACAGATTTATGGTATCGTTAAAGTTTCCACGTAAGGCATCCATTATTCAAAATTACTTTTTGAAAACCGATTGTCTATCTTTCGGAACAAATATTTAGCCATGCCGCGAATAGTTTTGGTTCTCGCCTTCTTTTTGTTTTCCTGCAACCTATACTGTCAGCAACTTTCACTTTCCGATAGGGCTGAAATCTCTATTATTACCTGCGGGCCCGATCCAAACGAACTTTATAGTGCCTTTGGTCACAGTGCTGTGCGGGTAACTGATCCGGTTAATGGAATTGACTACGCATTTAACTACGGAGTATTTGATTTCGACCAGCCTAATTTCTATCTGAATTTTGCAAGGGGCAGAAATTATTACATGTTAGCCGTTTATAACTACGAAAATTTTGAGTGGGCCTACAAGCGCGATGGCAGGTTTATACATGAACAGGTGTTACAATTAACCTCAACACAACGCGATAAGATTTATAATTTCTTACTTTGGAATGCGCAGCCCGAAAACAGAACTTATCGATACGATTATTATCACGACAATTGTGCCACGCGCATTCGTGATATTTTGGTTGAGCAGTTAGGTGATGATCTAACAGTGGACAGTACCTTCTTCGAGGCTACTCATTCGTTCCGCCAAAAAACAGATGAGTATCTTGATCCATTGCCATGGGGCGATCTAGGAATTGACATCTGTCTGGGTTTACCGATTGACAGAACGATGTACCCTTCGGAATATGTGTTTTTACCTGATTACCTCGAAAGTTTTGTTGACCACATGCAGGTGAAATTGGATAGTGGTAGGGTTACCCTGGTTAAGGAAAAAATACTTAGCAACCCACAAACTGTTGAGGGGTGGAATTCACTCATTCACCCATGGGTTGGATTCAGTGCGCTACTTCTTATTATCGTTTTAATAAGTCTATTTGATTGGAAAAGAAAAAAACTGAGCCACTGGTTTGATGTTACGATCTTTAGCATAACCGGTTTGATTGGAATATTGCTGTTTGTACTCTGGTTGTTTACCGATCACCATGATGCAGCCCGGAATTTTAATTTGTTGTGGGCTTTTCCACTTCACTTCTTTGCTGCGATCCTGTTGCTGAGTAAACGAACTAAAAATTTGTTAAGTAATTACTTTTTAGTTTGTGTAGCCATACTGACAGGTACACTTTTATTCTGGTGGGCATTGCCGCAAGAATTAAATGTGTATCTGATTCCCATTGCAATGGGGTTATGCATCAGAAGTGCGATGAACTGGAAATTGCTGCCGCAGATTCGTTGATTTCTTTTACACTCAGCAAATCGGCCGCAACAAACTACATGTGTATAGGTCTGTTAGCCGTTGCTGAAAGACATGCCTCTTTTACGGCTTCCATATAGGTTGGGTGAGCATGACTCATCCGCGAAACATCTTCTGCGGAAGCGCGGTACTCCATAGCCACCACACCGGCCGCAATCATATCTGCCGCACGCGCACCAATAATGTGCACGCCTAAAATCTCATCGGTATTTTTATCGGCCAGAATTTTAACTAACCCATCCAGATCCATTGAGGCACGAGCCCGGCCCAATGCTTTGTATGGAAAGTTACCAACCTTATACGCTTTGCCTTGTTCCTTCAATTGTTCCTCGGTAAAACCAACACTTGCAACTTCGGGCCATGTGTAAACAACACCCGGTATAAGGTTATAATTAATGTGCGGTTTTTGTCCGGCTAATTGTTCGGCTACCATCACGCCCTCTTCTTCAGCCTTGTGTGCCAGCATCGCTCCACGAACTACATCGCCTATGGCATAGATGTTATCCACTTTTGTTTTCAGATGATCATCAACCGGAATTTTTCCTTTATCGAGCTCAAGGCCGATTTTATCTAAACCCAGTCCATCGGTATAGGGCTTACGTCCTACACTCACTAAACAATAATCTCCTTTCAGTTCAATAGCGGCACCACCATTTTTAGGTTCAGCCTTTAGTACTACTTCTTTACCCTTATTCTCCAACGCTGTAACCTTATGGCTAAGAAATAAATCCATACCCAACTTCTTCGCCACCTTGGCAAGTTCCTTACCCATTGTTCCGTCCATGGTAGAGATAAGACTATCCATAAACTCAACCACCGTTACTTTTGAACCGATTCGGGCATAAACAGAACCAAGCTCCATTCCAATTACACCCCCACCAATAACAATCAAGTGTTTTGGAATTTCTTTTAGTTCCAAAGCTTCCGTACTGGAGATAATTCTTTTCTTATCGAATGGAGCAAACGGCAGCGGTGTTGGTTTCGATCCTGTTGCAATAATCACCTTTTCGGTAGTAATAACAGATTCTTTTCCATCCTTACTGGTAATTTTAATGGTGTTCTTATCCACAAATGATCCTACACCGGTGTGAACCTCAATTTTGTTCTTCTTCATCAGAAACGCTATACCGTCTACATTGGCCTTAACCACACCTGCCTTGCGCTTAATCATTTGGGTAAGGTTGGCCTTTGGTTCGCTGATGTCCACTCCGTGTTCTTTAAACGTGTGGGCCGCATTATGAAAATGCTCGCTCGAATCCAGCAATGCTTTAGACGGAATACAACCTACATTTAAACAGGTTCCTCCTAGTGTATCGTATTTTTCAATGATGGCCGTTTTAAAACCAAGTTGTGCACACCGGATTGCGGCCACATATCCACCAGGGCCGGAACCAATAACTGTTACGTTGTATTGCATAAAACTAATTTTGAATTAAAAATTTCAAACTTATTACACTCCCAGTATCAATCTTCCCGGATCTTCGAGTAACTCTTTTACCCGAACCAGGAAACTCACCGACTCGCGACCATCCACAATTCGATGATCGTAAGAAAGCGCCAGATACATAATCGGTCTAATAACAACCTGACCATCTTTTACCACCGGACGCTCTACGATATTGTGCATACCCAGAATTGCCGATTGGGGTGGATTTAGAATTGGAGTTGAAAGCATTGAGCCAAACACACCACCATTGGTGATGGAGAATGTTCCACCCTGCATTTCATCAATTGATAACTTACCATCACGACCTTTGGTGGCCAGACGAACTACTTCAGCTTCAATCTGATCGAACGAAAGAGATTCTGCATTACGAATTACCGGAACAACCAAACCGCGTGGAGTTGAAACGGCAATCGACACATCGCAGTATTCATGATAGATTACTTCATCGCCATTAATCTGCGCATTTACGGCAGGCCATTCTTTCAATGCAATGCAAACTGCTTTCGTGAAGAAGGACATAAAGCCCAGACCCACACCGTACTTTTCTTTGAACTTATCTTTATACTTCGATCGAAGATCCATTACCGGCTTCATATCCACTTCATTAAATGTAGTGAGCATGGCCGTTTCGTTCTTAACGGATACCAGTCGCTTGGCAATTGTCTTCCGTAACGAAGTCATTTTCTCGTTACGCTTGTTGCGACCTCCACCCGATGCCATTACCGGAGCAGCAGCCGGAGTTTTGGTTTCAGTTTTAGGAGTTTGTGCTTTCGTGGCGTCTTCTTTTGTTATTCTTCCACCAACGCCAGTACCACTAACCTGCGAAGATGAAATTCCTTTCTCTTCCAGAATTTTTGCTGCTGCTGGTGAAGGATGTCCTGAGGCATAGGTTTTATCACCTCCACCTGAAGTTGTAGCAGGTGTTGATGTTGCGGTGGATGCAGTAACCGGAGCACCTTCTGTAATTTCAATTTTGCAGATCAAGCCACCAATAGGCAATGTGGTTTTTTCTTTTGCCACAATTCTTAAAATACCATTGGCTTCTGCAGGCAATTCAAATGTTGCTTTATCCGATTCAACTTCAGCAATTACTTCATCCAGTTTAACAAAGTCACCATCCTTCTTCAGCCAGGTTGAAATGGTTACTTCCGTGATGGACTCGCCAACGGCCGGCACTTTCATTTCTTTTACACCACCCGTTGCTTTTGGTGTTGCCGTCTCGGTAGTTTTTGTTTCTGCCTTGGGTGTTGGGGTTGTGGCTGCTCCGCCATCTGCAATTTCACAGATTACGGTGCCAATTGGCACTACTTCACCTTTCGCTTTGTTGATTTTGAGAATACCCGCCTGCGGAGCAGTAAGTTCAAAAGTTGCCTTGTCTGATTCGAGTTCGGCAATTACTTCATCCATCTTCACCACATCTCCATCTTTTTTAAGCCAGTTGGCAATTGTCACCTCGGTGATTGATTCGCCTACAGTTGGAACTTTTACTTGTTGAGCCATTTCGTAATTAGATTTTGTGTTGAAGATTTATGATTCGAGAGCCTGCGTAACAATTTTCTCCTGCTCTACTTTATGAACTTTATTATAACCGGTGGCAGGCGATGCACTTGCTTTGCGCGCGATTACCTCTAGCGTTGGCATATAGCGGAGCATGTACGACCAGTAACCCATATTGGAAGGTTCTTCCTGAACCCATACTTGTTTTGCGCCTTTATATTTTTTCAATACCGCATTCAATTGCTTTTCAGGGAATGGATGCAACTGTTCCAATCTCACAATAGCCACATCTTTAGTTTTGCGTTTTTGTGCACCTTCCAGCAAGTCGTAGTAAACTTTGCCGGTACACAATACAACTTTCCGCACATCTTTTGCAGTTACGTTCGCATCGTCAATCACCTCCTGAAACGATCCTTTTGTAAACTCCTTCATAGGAGAAACAACCAATGGATGGCGTAATAATGACTTAGGTGAAAACACAACACAAGGTTTGCGGAATTCCCACGTAACCTGCCTGCGCATTAAGTGAAAGATGTTTGCTGCTGTAGTAGGGTTGGCAACAATTATATTGTACTCTGCAGCCAACTGAAGGAAACGCTCAGGCCGCGCATTGGAGTGCTCAGGACCCTGACCTTCGTAACCGTGTGGCAGCAACATTACCATGCCATTCTGGCGTTGCCATTTCGATTCTGCACTTGAAATAAACTGATCGATCATAACCTGGGCACCGTTGGCAAAATCACCAAACTGTGCTTCCCATATAACCAATGCATGTGGCGATGACATCGCATAACCATATTCAAAGCCCAACACGCCAAATTCTGAAAGCAGTGAGTTATAAATATGAAGCTTGCGCTGATTTTTGTCAATGTGATCCAATCCGCAATGCGGCTCGTTGGTGTTGGCATCAAAGAAATATGCGTGCCTGTGCGAGAACGTTCCGCGTTTCACATCCTGTCCGGACATACGCACCGGAATGCCCTCAGTTAGCAACGATCCATACGCCAGTAATTCAGCTTCAGCCCAACCTAACACTTTTGTATCGAAGAATGCTTCCTTGCGATCTTTCAAAAGTTTTTCAATCTGCTTAAGCGGCTTAAATCCTTCCGGGATGGTAGTTAATGCTTTACCTACTCTGTCAATTATTGCTTGTGATATACTTGTATCGGGCGATTGATCAAAGTCGGCAGGTTTAGCACTGCGCAGTTTCTCCCATTCCTCTTCAATTTTTTGCGACTTATACGGAAGTGGTTTTTGTTTTACCTCATTCAACCGGTCTTGCAACTGAGCTCTGAATTTCACATCCATGTCCTCAGCCAGGTTGGCATCCACATCGCCACGTTCAATCAATTTCTTTACATATACTTCCCGTGGATTCGGGTGCTTGGCAATCAGGTTATATAACTTTGGCTGGGTAAATTTCGGTTCATCACTTTCATTGTGGCCGTGCCTGCGATAGCAAAGCAGATCAATGAAAATATCCTTACCAAATTTCTGTCTGTATTCAACCGCCAGGTTTGCACAAAAAGTTACAGCCTCGGCATCATCGCCATTAACATGCAATACAGGCGAATCAACTATCTTGGCGATATCAGTACAATAAATACTGGTGCGGGCATCATCAAAATCGGTAGTAAAACCAACCTGGTTATTAATTACAAAGTGAATAGTTCCGCCCGTGGTATAGCCAGGCAACCCCGACATCTGAATTACTTCATACACAATACCCTGGCCGGCCACAGCCGCATCGCCATGAATCAGTATGGCCATGCCTTTGCGCAAGTCGCCTTTATACTCATCGTCAATCTGGCCACGTGTATAGCCAACAACTAATGGGTCAACCGCTTCCAGGTGCGAAGGGTTAGGCGTAAGCTTCACATAAATTTTATTTTTGGAAGGAGTATCAATGTAGCTGGCATAGCCCAGGTGATACTTCACGTCACCATCGCCCATTGTTAAATCCGGACTTACGTTACCTTCAAACTCTGTAAATATCTGCTCGTAGGTTTTACCAAGAATGTTTGATAACACATTTAATCGACCGCGGTGCGCCATCCCGATTACGGTTTCCTTTACACCCAACTCGGCTGCTTTATTAATTATAGTTTGCAGGGCCGGAATGGTATTCTCTCCACCTTCTAACGAAAACCTTTTTTGTCCTAAAAATTTGGTGTGCAGAAAATTTTCGAATACAACCGCCTCATTCAACTTACCCAAAATGCGTTTCTTCTCTTCGAGGGATGGATTGTTATTATAATATTCCTTCTCGCATTTTTCAAAAAACCAACTGCGCACCTCATCGTTACGAATTGAATTATATTCAAAGCCAATAGGCCCGAGGTAAACCTGATCTAGTTTCTCAATAATTTTGCGCAAGGTTGCGCGCCCCATTCCAATTTCAGCACCAACATCAAATTCGGTATCCAGATCGGCATCGGTAAGGCCTACACTTTTGTGATCCAGATTAACATTGTGGTTTCTTCGTGGCCTTACGGGATTGGTATTGGATTTCAGGTGGCCAAAGGTGCGATACTGAAAAATCAGGTTTCGTACCTGAGTTTCTTTAATTCCTAAACTATCACCGGCTGAAGGATAACCGTTTTCGCCATAGCGTTGCTGCGAAAAATCGTAACCCTCGAAGAATTTTTGCCAGGTGGCATCTACCGAAGATGGGTTTTGTTTATACGACTGATAAAGTTGATCGAGATAGCCAACATCGGCATTCGAAATGTAGGAGTATTTGTCCATGGTGCTTTTTGAAAAGGAACCAAATGTAAAAAGGAGGCTCTAATTAAAAAAATCTAATAATCGCTTATTCAAATATAAAGCTAATAGTACTCCAGACATACAGTTTAGACCTATGGGGTTGGTAGATTAAGAAAATACTCTACCTTTGCAGTCCTTTAAAAAACGGACGAGTTCCAACATTTAAAAAACTAAGAAAATGGCAGTAAAAATCAGATTAGCGCGCAGAGGCCGCAAAAAACTCTCTCTTTATGATGTAGTTGTGGCAGATTCGCGTTCGCCACGGGATGGCAAATTCATTGAAAAAATCGGAACCTACAATCCACTGACTGTTCCAGCATCCATCATTCTGGATGATAACAAAGCATTCGACTGGTTGATGAAAGGTGCTCAACCTTCAGATACAGTTCGTGCTATGCTCTCATACCGCGGTGTAATGTTGCGCAGACACCTGCAACTGGGGGTAGCAAAAGGAGCTATTACGCAAGAACAAGCCGACTCAAAACTGGCCGATTGGGTAAAATTGAAACAGGAAAAAATTCAATCTAAGATTGATGGTTTAGCTAAGGCTAAGCAAACTGCAGCCAAAGCTCGCAAAGAAGCTGAATCGAAAG
This sequence comes from Bacteroidota bacterium, assembly GCA_051715445.1. GTDB lineage: Bacteria > Bacteroidota > Bacteroidia > Cytophagales > Cyclobacteriaceae > ELB16-189. Next base: position 66,911 of record JBPXJU010000004.1, read on the forward strand.
TTAAAGAAGCACGCGCTGAAGCTATTCGTAAGAAAGCTGAAGTGGTGGCTGCACCTGCCGAAACTCCAGCAGAAGAAACATCTGCTGAACCACAGGCATAACTTTAATTACAAAATATGTTACCAAAATGCCTCCGATTTCCGGAGGCATTTTTTGTTTCTGATTATTAAGGTATGAACAAGGATTTGTGTTATAAAATCGGGTACGTAGCCAAAACGCATGGCCTTAAAGGCGAAGTAACGCTGGTTATTACAGAGGCTGTTGACCTGGAAAGTATTGAGTCTCTATTTCTGGAGATAAAGAATAATCTGGTTCCTTACTTTATTGAACACCTTTCTGACCGGCAGGACAAAGTCTTTATCAAATTTGAAGAAGTAAACACCGCTGAGCAGGCCGCACTTTTGAAAGGGGCCAGTATCTACCTCGATAAATCGCTGAGGCCAAAACTGGCAAGAGGAGAGTTTTACGATGATGAAATTATTGGGTTTACTGCTGAAGATTCTTCAGGAATGTTGGGCACCGTTACCGGAGTTATCCAATCAGGCGCAAGCCGACTTATTCAGATTGACAACAATGGGAAAGAAGTACTCATTCCGGTAAATGGGCCGTTTATTACTTCTATTAATAAATCGAAGAAAAAAATCGCATTAGACTTACCCGAAGGGTTTCTCGAGATTTAAGTACATTCGGATATGCACATTGATATTATTACCTGTTTACCACGCTTATTAGAAAGTCCTTTTTCGGATTCCATATTGAAGCGAGCCATCAACAAGGGATTGGTAAATGTAGATATTGTGGATCTCAGGCCATACTCACTGGGTAAACACAAAGAGATAGATGACTACGCCTTTGGCGGTGGTGCTGGTATGGTAATGATGATTGAACCGATTGATCGATGTATTGCCGATTTGAAATCCAGGCGGAAATACGATGACATCATTTACATGAGTCCGGATGGTGAAATGCTTACTCAAGCTGTCGCTAACGAATTAAGTCTGAAAAAAAATCTGATTCTGCTATGTGGCCATTACAAAGGTGTGGACGAACGGGTGCGCGAGCATTTGATAACCCGCGAAATCAGCATTGGTAATTATGTGCTATCGGGTGGCGAGTTGGCCGCAGCCGTGGTGGCCGATGCAGTAATCAGGCTGTTGCCAGGCGTGCTGAATGATGAGACTTCGGCCCTTACCGACTCTTTTCAGGATGGATTGGTGGCCCCCCCGGTTTATACCCGCCCGGCAGATTACAAGGGCTGGAAGGTTCCGGAAGTGCTCTTATCGGGCCATGAAGCCAGAATAACCCAGTGGAAATATGAGAAATCGCTGGAAAGAACTAAAAATCGAAGGCCCGATTTACTTGGCTAAATCTAAAAAATATCCAGCCACACCTACGTATTCAGGGCAATTCATCTATATTTGCAGTCCATTTTAAAAAGACCGAGCGTCATGGCCGATTTAATAAAAGAAGTAGAAGCAGAATTAGCAGCAAAACGCACTAATCTACCTGATTTTAAGCCTGGTGATACCATCAACGTGCACGTTAAGATCAGTGAAGGAAACAAAGAACGTATCCAGCAATTTCAGGGTGTGGTTCTTTACAGAAGAGGAAAAGGCACCAACGGTGAGAGTTTCTCAGTTCGTAAGGTATCAAATGGCGTTGGTGTGGAGCGTATCTTCCCGCTTCTTAGCCCAAGTATCGATAAAATTGAATTTATAAAAGCTGGTAAAGTACGCAGAGCTAAGTTGTACTACCTGAAGGGTCGCCAGGGCAAGTCTGCCAGAATTAAAGAAAAACTGGCTACTAAATAAGCATTTAAGATTTCGATTGAAGTCTATAAAAAAGCCCATTCCAGCATCTGGAGTGGGTTTTTTCATTCCTGCCCCATAACCTACATTGCGTTGCACAAACGGGGGCATAAACCTATATTTGCCGCTCACCACAAATGAAAATATGGCAAATCTGAACATTAGCGCACTATTGGGTAAAGACGCTGACTCCTTACTAACCCATAAAAGTAAAACCATCGACAAAAGTCAGCTTCACCTTCCGGGGCCTGATTTTGTAGAAAGAATTTTCTCGCAATCCAGCAGAAATACCCAAACCCTGCGCAGCCTGCAAGCTTTGTTTGGTACAGGGCGTCTGGCCAATACCGGATATTTGTCTATTCTTCCTATCGATCAGGGAATTGAACACAGTGCCGGTGCTTCATTTGCCAAGAACCCCATTTACTTCGACCCGGAAAACATCGTAAAGCTCGCTATTGAAGGCGGCTGTAATGCAGTTGCTACAACCTATGGTGGCCTTGCCTTAATGTCGCGCAAGTATGCCCATAAGATTCCTTTTGTTGTAAAGATTAACCACAACGAATTATTAACCTACCCCAACAAGGCCGATCAGATTATGTTTGGTTCTGTGGAAGATGCCTGGAACTTAGGTGCCGTTGCTGTTGGCGCAACTATTTATTTTGGATCAGATAACGCCACGCGTCAGATTCAGGAAGTTGCCAAAGCTTTTGAAAGAGCACATGAATTGGGTATGGCTACTATTTTATGGTGCTATACACGTAACAATGCTTTTAAGAAAGATGGTGTTGATTATCACGTGTCGGCCGATTTAACGGGCCAGGCAAATCATTTGGGTGTAACTATTCAGGCTGATATCATTAAACAAAAACTTGCCGAAAACAACGGAGGTTATAAAATGCTGAACACCGGTGGCAGCAGCTACGGAAAATTAGACGAAAGAATTTATTCGGAATTAACATCCGATCATCCGATTGACTTGTGTCGTTACCAGGTAGCAAACTGTTATATGGGCCGGGCTGGTTTGATCAACTCCGGTGGCGATTCCAAAGGAGCAAGCGATATGGCCGATGCCGTACGTACTGCGGTTGTGAATAAACGTGCCGGTGGTATGGGCCTCATTTCTGGACGCAAGGCCTTCCAGCGTCCGGTTAAAGAGGGTGTTGAAATTCTGAATGCGATACAAGACGTTTATCTTGATAAGTCAATTGACATCGCATAAGCACTAACTGATAAAAAATGCCGATGAGCTTCATCGGCATTTGTCTTTTTATACCAACATTAAATTCAAAAGCTGATGCCTTGGTTCAAGCGTACCGATAAAGGAATACTAACTCCCACAGAGGCCAAGCGGGAAGTGCCCGATGGGTTATGGTTTAAATCACCCGGAGGTAAGATTGTACACACCCGCGAGCTAAAGAACAATGCGTATGTAGTACCTGAAGAAGAGTACCATGTAAAGATTGGTTCACAAGAATATTTCGAGATTCTGTTCGATAATAATGAATTCACCGAATTGGATGCCAACATGGAGTCGGCCGATCCACTAAAGTTTACCGACACCAAACCCTACCCTAAAAGAATCAAAGAATCGCAAGCCAAGACCAACCTGAAAGATGCCGTGCGAACGGCATACGGAAAAATGAATGAGCTTGATATTACGATTGCCTGCATGGATTTCAGTTTTATTGGTGGTTCAATGGGATCTGTTGTGGGTGAAAAGATTGCTCGTGCAATGGATCACAGCCTGAAAACAAGAAAACCATTTCTGATGATTTCACGCTCAGGCGGAGCACGCATGATGGAGGCCGGGCTTTCATTGATGCAAATGGCCAAAACATCTGCAAAAATTGCACTACTTGATCAGGCAAAAATTCCGTACATCTCATTGTTAACCGATCCAACCACAGGTGGCGTTACAGCATCGTATGCCATGCTTGGTGATTTTAATATTGCTGAACCCAATTCACTGATTGGTTTTGCCGGTCCACGTGTAATTCGCGAAACCATTGGCAAAGACTTACCAAAAGGTTTTCAAAGTGCCGAGTTTGTATTGGATCACGGCTTTCTGGATTTTATTGTGGATAGAAGAAATTTGAAGAATAGGCTGAGTTCGTTGCTGAAGATGATTCAGTAAGCCATTCAAATCTATTTCTTCAACATCCGTAAATGCTGATTACCTCTGTTAATGAGGTAAAAGCCAGGCGGGTATTGCGAAACATTCACCGTGATTTTATCTCCACCTGAGATCTTGTTCATTACACGGCCCAGGGCATCCGTAATTGTAGTCTCTGAACCCTGATCGTTTAAGGTAGATTCAATAATGATATAGTCTTGCGATGGATTTGGATATACACGTAATGAAGTACTTTCGAATTCCTCCACATCCGTAACCACTTCGCACGCCCAAGGCTTACCCTCAATTGGTTCCTGCGGTATTATTGTTCTCCCTGAAAAAGCTGAGTAACTCAAAGGATACTTGATCGTTCTGAAATTAAGATCATTGTTGAATTCCGGATCTGTTGTAATTATATCTCTGCCAATTATACCACTTGTGGTTACCGGACTTTTATAATACCAAACCGTATCCCCTGCCTGAGTAATCTCAAAAAAAACACCCTGTCTGGAAGAACAGATTAATAGATTTCCATTTTCCAAAATTTCGGCACCGGCCATAATCTGAGAATATAAATTTTCCTTCGGCTCTGATCGGTATGAAAAGGATGGTTCCAGTGGCAAGTACGGTTCATCATTTGTTATGTCATATGTTTTTGATTCATTTAATGGAGGATTGATTATATCAACACTCGAAAAATTACTGCCTGCATTATTGTTAAAAAGAATTATCTGACCGCTGTATGTTCCTTCGTTTACCCAATGAACATCATGTTGTCCAAAAATTTTTTTTTCAGCCAACGTGCCACGCTTGTATACCTCGGGGTTTCCCCACCTGTAGAGCAAATCGCCACCACGGTTTGAATTTCCACCCGAATGAGAAGCTGCTTCAGCAGTGGTTGTGCTGTGATCGATTATCCAGAATTCATTTAGGAATGGAGAACTCAATACAATTTGATCCAGCTCCACATTATAGTCGATTGCATTGGCATGAATCCAATCTGATATTATAGATGAAACATAATTTACATCAACCAATTCCGGATGATTGGCAACCACACCAAAATCAGATTTGGATGGATCGAAATCCTGAATGAGATGATCCCACAAAGACCAGCGCCAAACAATTTCACTATTGTTTGGGGGTATAGGTTTAACTTCTATTATTTGTTCGGACCACACTATGCCATTGGCTGGTAGTAAATCAGGGTTTCTTCCTGCGGCAATAGCTTCATCTCTGGTTTTAGCTTCCCATACAATCATTAAAATGTTTCCGTTAGGCAAAAACTTTACGTCATGGTGAAGGCGCAATACATCTGTATTTAGTTCAAACGACCAGATTAGGTTAGAATTCCAACCGAAAATCTCAACACCACCACCGCTACCACCACCATTAATGGCCGTGGCGGCTAGTTTTTTGGTACGTAATAGATTACCGTTAGGCATCAGGTAGGCGGTGTTGCCTGGGTAGAAATTGCTAGTCCATTTATTTACTACCCTTCCACAGTTATCAATCAGATAAGTAGAGTTATTGTTAAGGGGGGCAAACAAAGTATATCCATCAGCAACTCCATCTCTTAAAATTAATGGACCAGCTATTTTTTGTGAAAATGCTGTATAAATCGAAATAAAATAAACGCTACTAATTAGAAAACACTTCAACATGACAAAACAAAAATATTAACTTAATCAACAAAAAGGGGCTGTTTACACAGCCCCTTTTTAGTGATCCAATAAAAATACTATTCCAAACAAAGATTCAATTTTATAGGACCTGGAGCAGGTGAAGGCCCTGCTGCAGCTATAATATTACCTTTTGGCGATTTTATTGTAAAGATGACTTCAGAATCCCAATCACCACTTACAAATTCAAATTTAAGTGTTGTAGCAGTAGGTGGAACCGCAACGTTAGTAACTCCGGCTGATCCGCTTGCCAATGTGTAATTTGTAGCAACACCATCAATGATAACTTTAATAGCGGCATCGTTCCAGCCATCACCATAGGTATCTGTCATACTGATTTCATAAATTCCACCATTGGCTCCAGGATTTGTTATATCACTTGCACAAACCACTGAAATTCCAACCTGACAATTTGCTCCAGGAAACTCCGTACAAACCGAAGGAGCCCAGCTGCTGAAAACCCGACCATCATCAGTTGTAAATTCCCACCGCACCGTAATGGCATCATCCCACATAAATCTCTGAGTTGCATTTCTTTGCGGCTTATCAGGGTTTGTAAACACATTTACTGAGCCATTTCCGTAATCGAATGTTGAGCTCTGGTAAAGAGCATAAATGGCTGCCTGACTTACTGAAAAATTAACTGCTGTTCTATTAGCAGGAACAGCGGCTCCTTCAAAGGTCTGGATTAATTTACCTTCTGCTCCTCCATGAGAAGCAACCTTTGGATTTCCATCAACATCAATGTAGGCTTCATCAAACAGGACATAAACCTCCATTTTTGTAACTGTCAACTTCTGGTCAATAGAGATCCATTCCAGTTCAATATCCACATCTACAGCCGGGTCATTATATAAAAGGTCTGAGTTACTGCTTGTAACTGAGGCAAACCCATGAACTGCACTCTCCCAATCGGGCACTACCTGAAGGCTCTCATCCTTACAGGAGGTAATGACGCCAATCGAGGCTATCATTACGATTATATATTTCTTTATACTTTTCATATTAATAGCTAATTAAAACTGGTACTTAAGAACATCCCAGAAAATTGCATCCGAAGGACTATCATAAACCTTGGTTGGTGTATTCGGATTAAGATTCAATTCATCCTGAGCATACGGTAAGCTCAAAGCAAACTGACGAGGTGCCTGAAGAGGTGCCTGTAAATCATTTGGATATCCTGTTCTGCGGAATGTATTATAAATCTCAAATCCATTTCCGTGGTTAGCATACCAGGCTTGCTTCAATGCAAATTGAAGTTTAGCAGAAGCAGTGCCTGCGGCTGGATATGCAGCCACAACGTCATTCACAAAAGTCGTCTTTGTTTTGTATGCAACAGGAAAGGTCCATGTTGAGGGATCAACGTTTCCTCCTACAGAAGCTCCTAATAAGAACACCTTATCAATCTGCGCATTCAAAGCATTACGAAGCAAAGTAGCATCAGTTTGACCTGTTGTAACTCCTAATGAAATCTGTGCTTCAAGCTTATAAAAATTAACCATCCATGAAGTAATCATTGGGAAGATACCATCACCTCTTCCTTTATTACCTCCACCAAGGGCCGCAGCACCATCCCAAACACCTGCCGCAGGATACGCTCCAACAGTTGTTCTTAATGGGTTATCATTTGGAATACCTGATGGATCAGACCGATCCCTACCAAAATAACCGGCTAAATAAGCAGCCTGACTTGCGGTTAAGTTTTCTGGATCACGGGCAAATAATGCATTGGTAATATTACCATTCAGCACAAAATAACCATACGTACAATCGGTGCGCTGAGAGCAAGGTATAGTTTGCTTATCTGTAGGATCTGCTGGATCAAGAATATCCTCTGTTTGACGGTGGAAATAGAAAGGAGTTCTTGGATCGCGATTCAATAACATCTCATACATGAACTGGTGGCCGTAATACGAGAACCCTGCTTCACCACCAGAATATCCATTTTGATACCAGGGATGTCTATCATCTGGGTTTTGAAGCGTTCCAAATTTAAACTGGAAATCTTCAGCAGCTGTCAGTATTAAATCATTTTCGGTGATAAGTGCTTGAATTTCAGCCGTAGCAGTAGGGTCAACTTTGCTGGTTTGGAGTAATAAACGAAGCTTCAATGACTTGGCAGCTTTTCTCCATCTACTCATTTGGGTTGCTGCAGAAACCGAGGTTCCGCCATTATTATAGATTACATCCCCAAGTACCCGAACCGGGCTCGTTAATGCAATATTTGCAACCGCATCATCGCAAAGTTGAATCAAGTCTGCATAAATAGCTGCTTGATCGTCATAACCGGGAGTTTTATCCCCTTGATCACCCTTAAAGGCAGTGAAGTATGGAATATCACCCCATAAGTCAACCATTAAACTGAAGTAATAAGCCTTCAATATCTGTGCGACAGCCAGATAATGGGGATTATTGCCTTGTTCAGTAGCCGCAACAATAATTCGCTCAAGGTCATTTAATGGACCACTATACAAGAAATTCCAAGTACCATTCCATGAACCATTCGTCATATTATGATCATCGGATGAACTGGTTTGCGCCATGAACCCTGAGGTTGAGTTATTCAAACCGCCACCAAAAGTGGAAGACGCATCCAACATTACATTGGTCAACAACAATTCCAATGACGCCTGTGAAGGGTTATTGGGATCTGAGTTTATATCTAAGTCAAACAGGTCGCAAGATGAAACTGTAAATAGCATTGCTATTGCCAGCATCACTCCACTTCCTTTTTTCTGAAATATTTTCATAATCAAGAAAATTAAAATTAATAATTAGAATGTGAGTGATAAGTTAACTCCGTAACGTTTTGTGGTAGGAGCTGTTCCATATTCAAAGCCTTGAACATTAGAAGAAGACACTACACCAGAGGCTTCAGGATCGAAATTCAATCCCTCTAACATGTTAGGAGCTTTCCACCACAAATTTCTGCCAGAAACTGAAATTTTTGCAGAACCGAACGGTGTTTTAGCAAGAATCGATTTTGGCATTGTATAGCTAAGTGAAATCTCGCGCAAACGAATTGTAGTTGCATCGTAGATATTCACTTCTGTCTGCCCGTAAGCACCCCAACCATTTGTGAAGTGTGAATCGAACGCTGTAACAGGAATTGTATTGCGAACTTTATTTCCGTTTTCGTCCAGAATAGGTTCAAAAGTTTGAGGACTTCCTATTATACCTGGAACAATACGGAGAGCTTCACGATCGACACTATTAGCCAACTGTCCGCGCAACAACAATGAAGCTGCTGAGAATGAGAACAAATCTCCACCTTGTTTCCAGTCAATTAGGAAGCTAAGTGCCAAATTCTTGAACGTAAACGTGTTTGTCCATCCTAAATTAAAATCGGGATTTGGATCACCCACCACTTGTTCTGTTGGAAGCGCAAAAGGCATACCTGTTTGAGGATCAATCAACAAGTTACCTTCATCATCTCTGGCATTCTGGCTACCAAAAATCTGACCGTATGGAAATCCATTTCTGTGAATGGTTTGACCATAACCGCCACCTGGGCCGCCTATGATAATTTCACCAGTTGGACCAGCATCCACAATCAAAGATTTGATTTTTGTGAACGCCACATAAGAATTCCAGGAAAACCCATTTTCTAACTTAACCGGGTTAAGATCCAAACCAATTTCCCATCCCTTATTAGTTAATTCTCCAACGTTAACAATTTCGGTTGTAAAACCACTTGAGCGGGCAACCGCGGCTGAAGCAATCTGATCAGTAGAAACACGTGAGAAATATGTTAAATCCAATCCAATTTTTCCATCTAAGAAACCAACTTCAATTCCCCCTTCGGCCTCAGTTGTAAACTCCGGTTTCAAATTAGCATTACCGAGAGTATTACTTAAAGAAGCCCGGTTAACTGGACTTCCGCCTGAAGGAGTAAATGGAGTTGCTATGCTATACACAACACCGGTCAAATATGGGTTAGCATCATTACCAACCTTGGTATATCCAGCCCGCAATTTCAAGCGATCAATAAAACCAGGCATTTGAAATGCATCGCTAGCTATGAATGACAAACTTGCTCCTGGGTAAAAATAACTGTTGTTACCCTTAGGCAGCGTAGAAGATTTGTCATTACGGGCAACGATGTTAAGGAATAAATAATCCTTAAATGAAACGGAGATATCAGTATAAACACCCAATAGTCTTCTTAGTCGTAAATAATCGTAATCTACGATTTGTGTAGAGGTAGCATCTGTCAGGTTCAATCCTGCAGAAATCACATTATTACCGGTTACTTTCCGGGCAGAATATTCGCGTTGATTAGCATTAAAACCAACAAGTGCACGAAGACTAAAGTTTTCATTTAAATCCTTATTGAAGGTTGCAATGAAGTTATAATCCTGCTCAGTATTGGTAAGGTCTTCAGTCCAGATTGAACCATTTGGTACTTGAATACCACCTTTACGAATAATGTTTCTACGTGCCTCACTGTACGAGTTAACACCACCTTTCAACATTACGTTTAACCAACTGGTAATATCGTAGCTTGCAGTCAGGTTACCATATACACGATTCACATCGCTGGTGTATAAATTATACTTAGCCACCCAAAGTGGGTTATCCAAGGCGCGATAGAAAATGTTCGATCCGTCAACCGGATTTTCGAATGGGAGCCCATTCAGATCAAAGTTACGCGGCAAGTAAAACAAGCGGGCATACATAGAAGCACCACCGTCCGCACTGGCATAATCTGTAAATGCTCCTCCTCCTGACTGTGGAGATTGTTGTGTAGTATTGGCATAGTTAACCGTTCCAGACAAAAAGAGTCCGTTATCCAGCTGACCGTTTCCACCAAAACTAAGTGTTGTTCGCGTTGCCTCTGTATTAGGTACAATACCTTCCTGAGTCATTCTGGATGCTCCTGCGTTTATATTAGCCTTGTCCGAACCTGAGGATATCTGAATAGCATTTTCCAAAATTTTACCCTGTCTAAAGAAGCCACCAATGATATCATGCGGCTCAATATTATATGGAGCAGAAACATTTATTGGGGCGGTAGCGGGGTTGTTATCATGATCAAATGCTTGAACAAATTCAGGAAAAAGGCCGGGATAACGGTTATTGATTGGGTTAGGAGCTGTTCCATCCGGGTATGGCTGTCCATTTGGATAGATACCATAAACTTTGGAATAGTTTGTACCATATTTTTGGTTAATAGCATCCACGTGATCTGGAAAAGGAGCTCCCCAGTTACCAATGAAACCACCATTATAAACCTGATTTGATCCCTGAGTATATACATCCTGGTAATCAGGTATACCGGAGAGTTCTTCAATATTATAGGAAGTATTGTAGGCAATCTCCAGGCCTTTCTTAGAACCCTTTTTTGCAGCCTTTGTGGTAATTACAACTACCCCATTTGTAGCCCTACTTCCATAAAGAGCAGATGCTGCCGCACCTTTTAAGATTGAGATACTTTCAATATTGTTTGGATCCAGGTCAAAAGCTCTGTTAGAGAATACTGTATTTTGATTTGATCCGGTAGCATCGTTAGTCGAGTTATCAAATGGAATCCCATCTACAATAAATAATGGCTGAGTATTGCCCGTCATCGAGGACATACCACGAATATTTATTTTAGTGGACTGGCCAGGAGACCCACCAGCGCCTGAAATGTTTACCCCAGGCATCTTACCTTGAAGTGCACGAAGAGGATCCACTTCTGATCGAGATTGGATTTTTTCAGAATTAAGCGATGCAACCGAGTATCCAAGTGATTTTTTTTCACGCTCAATACCAACTGCAGTTACAACAACTTCACCAAGTTGTTGAACATCAAGTCCCATGGTAACATCAACAACTGATCTTTCGCCAATGGCCTCTTCTTTTGTGGCAAAACCAATAAAAGAAAAGGTAAGGACTCCACCTCCTGCAGGAATGGTTAGCTTGTAACCCCCTTCCGCATCGGTAACTGTTCCATTTATAGTTCCTTTCAGAACTACGTTTACTCCGGGCAAAGCGGAACCATCTTCGGCAGACGTTACTTTACCCGAAACCACTCGATCTTGCGCCCAGGCACTGAGCACAAAAACGAATGAGAAGCATAGTAGTAAAAACTTCTTCATAGGTTTAGGTTTAGGTTAATAAAGTGTTAAATCTAACAGTTTATTACACATTCAGAAAATACTGTGATTTTTATCGAGGCATGATAAAATTTGGACTAACCCTTGTTAGCCAAATAAAATTAAGACTTCAACGATTGCGGGTACAAATATTATGTGGAATGCAGTCTATTGAAATTGTAATCCAAACAATCTTTTGAATCGAGCCATTAGATTTTTGATAAAAAATTTCTACGGAGGTCATAAAATCAGAAAGCCCCTCTAAAAATTAGAGAGGCTTTCTTTAAAAAGAACCGATTTTTCTAAACTCAGGCTTCAGCCTGAACCGATACAAACGACTTGTTGGCTTTTCCTTTTTTGAAAACCACTACTCCGTTTGTCAATGCAAACAGGGTGTGATCTTTACCAATACCTACGTTACGCCCAGGGTTGTGCTTAGTGCCCCGCTGGCGCACGATAATGTTACCGGCTACCACTTTCTGGCCACCGTATACCTTAATGCCCAGCCGTTTACTTTCCGACTCCCGGCCGTTCTTTACTTTACCTTCACCTTTTTTATGTGCCATTGCTCAATTCGAAATTTAAGATTCAACATTTAGAATTAACCGATGCTTTCAATTTGCACCTTGGTAAACTGTTGGCGATGACCATTCTTAACCGCGTAACCTTTTCTACGCTTTTTCTTGAAAACGATCACTTTGTTTCCTTTTACGTGCTCCAGTATCTTACCAGATACCTTCACACCACTTACAGTAGGGGCGCCAACTTCTACACTACCATTATTATCGAGAAGCAAAACCTTGTCGAACGAAACGTTCGCTCCGGCATCACCCTCCATTTTTGGTGCATAGATATATTGGTCTTTAGCCACCTTAAACTGCTTTCCGGCAATATCTACAATTGCGTACATTTTTTTGGATGGTTTAAAATTTTGGACTGCAAAGATAAGTCAAACAGGCACATAACCAACCCCCGCTGCCTAGATTTTGTTAGAAAACTCATTTTTGAAGGATTCTTGAGGATTAGCCCGCTAAAAATCTGAAAATCAGCAAATGAAAGCTCAATACGAGCCTGTCTCAAGGCCCCTGAAACAGCACCCGATCAAACATAAAAAAACCATCCCGCGTACTCTATACCGCACCCCAACTTGTTACCTGCTAATTATACTGCGCCCACAACTTTTTCGGGGTAAAAAGTTCATTAAAAAAAAATCAAAAAAATATTCAGTTAAGCGCATGGTTCAGTTACCAGATTTAAGTGAATGAAAATGAATACCTTTTGATTACAACCTCTTCATTTACTTCATTTCAACAAGGTGTGCGCGGGTGTTATGCCCTTTGATATTACTGCATCATTTCAAATCTTTGTTTCCTTACTCTTTTTTGAAACGGCAATCATCTTGCTTGTACGACTTCTAAAAGAGAAACCAAAAGAATTTTTAGTTAACTGAGAGCTACTGAGTTAACTGCTATGTATAACATTTAAAGGATATTTTATTTATGAGCGCCAACATCCCCGATGAACCAATCTTGAAAGAAAACAAAGACCGCTTTGTACTCTTCCCCATCGTACATCACGACATCTGGAAATTTTATAAACAGGCCGAGGCCAGTTTCTGGACAGCCGAAGAGATTGACCTGAGTCAGGATATGAAAGATTGGCTCAACCTGAACGATGGCGAAAGACACTTTATCACGCACGTACTGGCGTTTTTCGCGGCCAGCGATGGCATTGTAAACGAAAACCTGGCCGAACACTTTGTGGGCGAAGTTCAATATACCGAGGCCAAGTTTTTTTATGGCTTCCAGATCGCCATTGAAAACATTCACTCCGAAACGTACTCGCTGCTGATTGATACTTACGTAAAAGACCCTAAGGAGAAAGACAAACTCTTCCATGCTATCGACACCATGGATTGCGTAAAGAAAAAAGCTGACTGGGCCTTGCGTTGGATTTCGCAAGGAAATTTTCAGGAGCGCCTGATTGCCTTTGCTGCTGTGGAAGGAATTTTCTTTTCAGGATCATTCTGCTCTATCTTCTGGCTGAAGAAACGCGGGTTAATGCCCGGCCTTACTTTTTCTAACGAACTTATCTCGCGCGATGAGGGCTTGCATTGCGACTTTGCATGCCACATTTATACGCAACATGTTGTTAATAAATTACCGGAACAACGCATTATCGATATTATTAAAGATGCTGTTGAAATTGAAAAGGAATTTGTTACCGATGCACTACCGGTTAACCTGATTGGCATGAACGCAGTTCAGATGCGTCAATACATTGAGTTTGTGGCCGATCGCCTACTGAACGAATTAATCGGCAAGAAGATTTACGGAGCCACCAACCCATTTGATTTTATGGATATGATTTCGTTGCGTGGCAAAACCAACTTCTTTGAAAAACGTGTGGCCGAATATCAGAAAGCCGGAGTAATGAACAGTATGGAAAAAGATTCCGCTCCGAAGTTTTCACTAAATGAAGATTTTTAATACATTCGATCACATTTTTTAAACTTTCTTTTTACCAACACAACCCTATTTATAATGCTCGTACTAAAACGTGACGGACATCGGGAGTCCGTAAAGTTTGATAAAATCACGGCCCGCATTGAAAAACTCTGCTACGGTTTAGATCCCAACTTTGTCAACCCGGTAGAGGTGGCCATGAAAGTGATTAATGGCTTGTATGATGGCGTTTCAACTCAGGAACTGGACAATCTGGCCGCAGAAATAGCTGCAACCATGACCACGCGCCATCCTGACTTTGCCAAGTTAGCGGCACGTATTGCCGTTTCTAACCTGCACAAGGTTACCAGTAAGTCTTTTTCAAACACCATGAAAAGACTCTACACGTACGTGGATCCGAAAACCGGACAGAACGCTCCGCTTATCTCCAAAGACACCTGGCGGGTAATTAAAGAAAACGCTGCCGAACTGGACGCAGCCATTCTTTACGATCGCGATTTCAGTTACGATTTCTTCGGGTTTAAAACTCTGGAGCGTTCATACCTGATGAAAATTGATGGGAAGGTTGTAGAGCGCCCCCAGCATTTGTTGATGCGCGTAGCCGTTGGTATTCATGGCGAAGATATTCCAGCAGCCATCGAAACTTACAACCTGTTATCAGAGAAATGGTTTACTCACGCTACCCCTACGTTATTTAACGCAGGCACACCTAAGCCACAACTTTCATCCTGCTTCCTCCTCACCATGAAGGACGATAGCATTGATGGAATTTACGATACCCTGAAACAAACCGCCAAGATTTCGCAATCGGCTGGTGGTATTGGTCTTAGCATTCACAACGTGCGTGCAAAAGGCTCGTACATAAAAGGAACTGGCGGAACATCAAATGGTATTGTACCGATGTTGCGCAATTTCGATATGACAGCCCGCTATGTAGATCAGGGTGGTGGCAAGCGCAAGGGTAGCTTCGCTATCTACCTTGAGCCGTGGCATGCCGATGTGTTCGATTTTCTTGAACTGAAGAAAAATCATGGTAAAGAAGAAATGCGTGCCCGCGATTTATTCTACGCCATGTGGATTCCGGATTTGTTCATGAAGCGCATTGAGAACAATGAAATGTGGTCGCTCTTCTGCCCGAACGAAGCACCTGGCTTAGCCGATTGCTGGGGCGAAGAGTTTGAACGCCTATATGATAAATACGAGAAAGAAGGTAAAGCACGCAGACAAGTAAAAGCACAAGACCTATGGTTTGAAATTCTGGAAGCCCAGATTGAAACCGGAACACCTTACATGCTTTACAAAGATGCCGCTAACCGCAAATCAAACCAGAAGCATTTAGGCACCATTAAGTCGAGCAACCTGTGTACAGAAATTATAGAGTACACCTCGCCCGATGAAGTAGCCGTATGTAACCTGGCCTCTATCGCATTGCCTAAGTTTGTTACTGAAGATGGTAAGTTCGATCATCAGAAGTTGTATGAAATCACGAAAGTGGTAACCCGCAACCTCAACAAGGTAATTGATGTAAATTATTATCCTGTAATAGAGGCCCGCAACTCTAATATGCGCCACCGCCCTATTGGCATTGGTGTGCAAGGTTTGGCCGATGCCTTTATTCTGTTGCGTATGCCGTTCGATTCTGCGGAAGCGCGTGGATTGAATAAAGACATTCACGAAACCATCTACTTTGCCGCAATGGAAGCTTCTATGGAGCTTTCGAAGCATCAAGGCCCGTACGAAACCTTTAAGGGTTCACCCGTATCGAAAGGAATTTTCCAATTTGATATGTGGGGCGTAACCCCGGATTCAGGTCGTTGGGATTGGGAAAATCTGAAGAAAGAAGTGAAACAACACGGTGTGCGTAACTCGTTGTTGCTGGCCCCTATGCCTACCGCTTCTACTTCGCAGATTCTGGGTAATAACGAATGTTTTGAACCTTATACTTCAAATATTTACACACGCAGAACCTTATCGGGCGAATTTATTATTGCCAACAAGCATCTGATGAAAGACCTGATTGGTTTAGGCTTGTGGAATGAAAACATGCGCCAGAAGCTGATTGCCACCAATGGTTCGGTACAACCCATTGCAGAGATTCCGCAAAACATAAAGGATATCTACAAAACCGTTTGGGAGATTTCGCAAAAGGCTATTATTGATATGAGTGCCGACCGTGGTGCCTACATCTGCCAGAGCCAGAGTTTAAATATTCACTTAACTGATCCGAACTTTGGTAAACTTACTTCTATGCACTTCTATGCCTGGAAGAAAGGTTTAAAGACTGGTATGTATTACCTGCGCTCAACGGCTGCTGCCGATGCTATTAAGTTTACGCTGGATAAAACTGCTATACAACAGCCTGCAACTGCAGCCACCACCGCTACGGTTACAGCCGAACCGGTAGTAACTTATGCAGCTGCGAAAGAAACCCAGCAGACAATTGCATACAACGAGCCCGAAATAAAACTTTCGGATATGGAACAGAAACGTGCCGATATGGCCTGCTCATTAGATAACCCCGAAGCGTGTGAGGCTTGTGGATCGTAATTGATCTGATTAATCACCCTAAAGCAAAAGCCCCGAACTTTCAGTCCGGGGCTTTTTTTAGCGCTAAGATCTTTTAAATCAAAACGGCAAGTCATCACTGCCGCTGCTCTCGGGAATAAAATCATCGGTTGGTGGGGGGGCTTCGTTACTTCCGGCATTACCCGAACGCGTAATTTTCCACACACGGGCTTCGGTATACCAACGGTTATTGTATTCACGGCTCTCCAGGTTAATGGATGCCGTAATTTTGTCGCCAATCGTTACCCGGTTTTCATCTACCTTTTCGCCCCACAGCGACAAGCAAACCTTTTTAGGATATTGCCCCGGTGTTTCCAGTATAAACTCCTGTTTCTTCCACGCGTTTCCGTTTTTTCCTTGTCCGCTTTGTAGCGGCAGAAGTGCCACTACTACGCCACTAATGTCCATTGCCATAACTCATTATTTTGTTGTTGGTAAAAATACTCACTTATTATTTAATAGCCCCCGCTTTTATCTCATCTACCACTCCCGGATCGAGCAGGGTAGATGTATCGCCCAGATTGGACGTTTCGCCTTCAGCAATTTTGCGAAGAATCCTGCGCATAATTTTTCCTGAGCGCGTTTTGGGCAGGCCTTTTACAAACTGAATTTTATCGGGTTTGGCAATAGCACCAATAATGCGCGATACGGTTTGAGTAATGTCCTGTCGCGTAAGCGCTTCATCTCCGTGATGCCCCTCTGCAATTACATACGCATAGATGCCTTGCCCTTTAACATCGTGCGGAAAACCAACCACTGCGCTTTCTACCACGCCAGCATGCATGTTAATTGCATTTTCCACTTCGGCTGTGCCGATCCGGTGGCCACTTACATTCAAAACATCATCTACCCTACCCGTAATACGATAGTGGCCATCTACATCGCGTAAGCAACCATCACCTGTAAAATAGAGGCCCGGATAGGTGGCAAAATAATTTAACCGACACCTTTCATGATCGCCATACGTGGTTCGTAACATTCCCGGCCATGGGGTTTTAATACACAGGTTTCCACTTACTTCGTTACCCTCAATTTCTTTTCCGTTCTCATCCACCAGGCAAGGGTTAACACCTGGCAATGGCAATGTGGCAAATGTTGGTTTTTGCGGGGTAATATTGGCCAGATTTGAAATCAATACCCCTGCCGTTTCGGTTTGCCACCAGGTATCTACAATGGGGCAATTTTCCTTACCAATATTTTTATGATACCAATGCCAGGCTTCTGCATTGATGGGCTCCCCTACAGTACCCAATACCTGAAGCGAACTCAAATCTTTATCGGCAACGTAATCCAATCCAAAACCCATTAGGCTTCGAATGGCCGTGGGCGCGGTGTATAAAATATTCACTTTGTATTTATCCACAATGTCCCAGAAGCGGCCGGCATCGGGCCAGGTGGGCACGCCTTCAAACATCAATGAGGTTGCTCCCGATAAAAGCGGGCCATATACAATGTAGCTGTGGCCGGTAATCCAACCGATATCTGCTGTACAGAAATGAATTTGCCCTTGTTGATATTGAAACACATTCTGAAATGTGTAGGCCGTCCACACCATGTAACCGCCTATGGTATGCACTACCCCTTTTGGCTTTCCGGTGGAGCCCGAAGTATACAGGATAAACAACATGTCTTCAGCATCCATTACCTCGGCCGGACAATCGGGATTGCCTTGTGTTTCTACTTTTTTGATTTCATCCTCCCACCATACATCGCGGCCTTTAATCATACTTACCGGCATGCGCGTGCGGGTGCACACAATTACCCGCTTTACAAACGGGCAGGCAATCAATGCATCGTCAATAACGGACTTAAGCGGAATATCTTTTGCCCCACGATAAGCACCATCGCAGGTAATAATAAATTCTGCTTTGGCGTCTTGTAACCGATCGGCAATAGACTGAGCTGAGAAACCTCCAAAAATTACGGAGTGTATGGCCCCAATTCGGGCACAAGCCAACACGGCTATGGGTAACTCGGGAATCATACCCATATAAAGACATACCCGGTCGCCTTTCTTTACACCATTATTTTTGAGCACGTTAGCAAACTGTATTACTTTAAAAAGCAAATCCTTATAGGTAAGCACACGGTGGTGTTCTTCCGGATCGTTTGGTTCCCAGATAATGGCCGGTGTATCGCCCAGTGTTTCAATGTGGCGGTCGAGACAGTTTTCAGTGATATTCAATTTGCCGCCTTCAAACCATTTCACTTTTGGTTCTGTGAAATTCCAATCCAGCACGGTGTTCCATTTTTTCTTCCACTGAAAATCAGAAGCCACCTCGCCCCAGAATTTTTCGGGCTGCTCAATGCTTTCTTTATACACCTGTTGATACTGTGCTAAACTGGTAATTCTTTTCATGTGGCAAACTGAAATGATTTGATCTCTCTAAAATCGATTACTTAACTGAAATTTCAAAAGCAAATTGAAGCAAGCGATCAAATCACGTACTCAACGGCAACAGCCAGCAGGGCGCCAATAACCGCCACACCCAGTTTCCAGATGTTAAACCGGTGCTCCGGGCTGCTTTCAAAGACAATAGTTGTGGAGATGTGTAAAAAATTTCCGCACACTAATGCATATAAGTAGATTAACCCGGTTTCAGTAAGCAATTTACTTTCTACAAAATACGAACTGATTATTAACCCGGCTGGTGCGGCTATTGAAAAAATGATCAGGTGAGGTAATGCTTTTTGTTTGGAATGAAGTTGTGCGGCCAGCACTGTCATCAATGCAAATGCAGCCGGTGCACGATGCAGGGCAATACCTAATAACACCGCATTTGCATCATATCCAAAACCCATGTTTACCGGTTGGGCCAGCATACTGCCCTCTAAAAAAGCATGCACGCACAATGCCGAGAGCAACACCAATGCAGATACGGTATGGTGTTTATGCGAATGACCATGATGGTGGTCGTGGTCAGCATGATCATGCGAATGAATGTGGCCGTGCTCTACTCCAGAGGTAAAATATTCCAGCAGTTGTTGCAGAAAAAAACCAGCCAGTACAAATAAACCAATCAACTCGACATCGGAATGTTGCCGGTACAACTCTGGCAGAATGTGTGTAACCGTAATGGCAAACAGATAGGAGCCTGCAAACACCAGAAGTAACTTAAAGGTATTTCCTTTCGCAGAAGGAACCAGGAACACCATTAGTCCGGCCAGCAGGGGTGTAAAAAAAAGTACAAGTAACTTTAAAGTCATAGTTGCCTTACGCGGATCAGGGATTGATGCTGAGTTGCTTGCTGATTTTTTCGGTGGCAAAGGTAGCAATACCTTCCGGAGTTGTATAGATCAGGAATACCTCGATTTCCGGATGTTTTTTTAACACCTCGATAGCCCGTTCGTGGCCCATCACCATAATGGCTGTTCCCCACGCATCGGCCGTGGTACAATCGCTTGTAAAAACTGAAGCGCTGAGAATGGAACGCGTGGCCGGATACCCGGTTAGCGGATCGATGGTGTGCGAGTATTTTTTACCGTCTATTTCCCGATAATTGAAATAATTGCCTGAAGTTGTAAATGACTGATCGGACAATAAAACTTTGGCTTTCAAAAATTGATTGTCGGGGGTGGAGTTAGGATCAAGAATGCCCACTTCCCATGGTTTACCCGATTTTAGATTTATACCACATGCCATACCTTCTCCCCCTAACTCAACCAACATGTTTTTAATTCCCTTCTTCTTTAAAAAATCTGCAATCACATCGGCACCATAACCCTGGCCTATACCGCCAAAATCAAGTTGCGAGCGTGAATCCAGTTTCCAGATGCTATCCTGATTAAACTGAATTTTTTCAAATCCTATTATGGTTCGGATAGAATCAATTTTTGAACTATCCGGACGCTCTACTTTTTTTTGCGCAAAGCCCCACAGGTTAACTAACGGCAACACGGTAGGGTCAAAAGCTCCCTGAGAGTCGGAAAAAACTTTTTGGGCAACCACTACGGGCGGCCTTAGGTAAGGAAGATTAAATTTTAATCCAACCGACCGGTTAAAAACCGAAACTTCGGATTCAGGATTATAGTTGTTGATAGATTGGTTAACTACTACCAAAATCGAATCTATAGCGGATTTGAAATTACGATTCTGCGCATCAAAATAGGTAATGTTATACGTGGTGGCCATCGTTTGGCCTTCAATCTTAATAGGATCGGGTACACGGCCTCGCCATTGCGCTACAGCCCAAATGGCGGCCAGTACCACCACCGAGTAGATTGCATTTTTCCAACGGTTGTTCATACAGTAGAATTGGATTTGCAAGTTAAAACCCAAAACCACAATTAGAACCAGCAAGCAGTTTATTTGCTTAACTTTCGCTTTGGAAATAAATTATGCGCGAAGATTATTTAAAGGGCGATCCGGAAGGACAAAGCACCACTGACAAGGAAATAGAGAAAGCCCTGCGGCCGCTTACCTTCAGCGATTTTACAGGCCAGCAAAAAGTAGTAGATAACATTAAGGTGTTTGTGCAGGCTGCCAAACAACGTGAAGAATCGTTGGACCATGTCTTGTTGCACGGCCCACCGGGCTTAGGTAAAACTACCTTATCATTTATCATTGCTAACGAACTTGGGTCGAATATAAAAATCACTTCGGGGCCGGTGTTGGATAAGCCCAGCGACCTTGCGGGATTACTAACCAATCTGGAAACAAATGATGTACTTTTTATAGATGAGATTCACCGGTTAAATCCTATTGTGGAAGAATACCTGTATTCTGCCATGGAAGATTACCGGATTGATATTATGCTCGATTCCGGGCCCAATGCACGCTCGGTACAAATCAGTTTAAATCCGTTTACGTTAATTGGTGCTACCACCCGTGCCGGTTTACTTACGGCACCTTTACGTGCACGTTTTGCCATTAACGCGCGACTGGAATATTATGACTCGGAGTTACTGAGCAAAATTGTAAAACGCTCAGCCGAAATTTTAAAAACTCCCATTGTGCACGATGCCGCCTTTGAAATTGCACGCAGAAGCCGGGGCACACCCCGCATAGCCAACAACTTACTAAGACGTACCCGCGATTTTGCACAGATAAAAGGCGATGGTACCATTACTAAAGCTATTGCGCAAATGGCTTTACAAGCTTTGGATGTAGATGAGAATGGCTTAGACGATATGGACAACCGCATTCTCAGCACCATTATCGAAAAATTTAAAGGTGGCCCGGTTGGCCTAACTACAATTGCTACTGCTGTTGGCGAAGAAGCTGAGACCATCGAAGAAGTTTATGAACCATTTTTAATTCAGGAAGGCTACATCAAGCGAACATCCAGAGGCCGGGAAGCAACTGAAAAAGCATATAAACATTTGAAACTCGCTCCACCACCGTCTTTACGCGGGCCGGGGTTGTTTGATTGACTTTGTGATTCTTCGTGCCTTGGTGACTTAGTGGTTCAAAATAAATTTGAGAGTATGTTCACAAAACTTTCACAAAGAGAAGAATATATAGCAAGTCAAATTGTTGACATCGCTGTGAACCACGAAGACTCAAAGAACACCAAGGAGTACAAAGGTTTATGAATCCATCAGTCTTAATAAAAAAAATCGCCACCGAACTCGGTTTCAGTTATTGTGGCATAGCCAGGGCTGAGTTTCTGGAGGAAGAAGCTCCTCGTTTGGAAGCGTGGCTTAAGCGCGGCTATCAGGGTAAGATGGGTTATCTTGAAAATCATTTCGATAAAAGACTTGACCCAACATTGCTGGTGCCCGGTGCCAAATCAGTTATCAGCCTGATCTATAATTATTATCCTGAAAAAGATCTTGCTAAAGAAAACGCAGACTCCTATAAAATCGCCAAGTATGCCTATGGCGAAGATTACCATCAAGTCATTAAAGAAAAACTAAAACACTTTTTGGAGCGCGTAAAAGAAACCATTGGTGCGGTTGAAGGTCGTGCGTTTGTTGATTCGGCACCCGTTCATGAGCGGGCGTGGGCAAAAAAAGCGGGGCTGGGCTGGATTGGCAAAAACAGTTTGCTGCTGAATAAAAGCATGGGTAGCTTTTTCTTTTTGGCGGAACTGATTGTTGATCTTGAATTAGAGTACGATGGTCCGATTAAAGATTACTGCGGCACCTGCACCGCGTGCATGGATGCCTGCCCCACCGATGCTATTCCGCAACCTTATGTGGTGGATGGAAGCAAATGTATTTCGTATTTCACCATAGAACTGAAAGATGAAATTCCACTTGAAGCAAAGGGCAAATTTGAGAATTGGATTTTTGGGTGCGACATCTGCCAGGATGTTTGCCCGTGGAATAGTTTTTCAAAACCACACACCGAACCCCGGTTTGCTCCGGCTAACGAACTCGGCTCATTTTCAAAACAAGATTGGGAAGAGATTACCGAAGCAGTGTTTCAAAAAATCTTTAAACACTCCGCTGTAAAGCGAACCAAGTACGAAGGTTTAAAAAGAAACATTCTGTTTAATGCTGAGTCCTAATTCTTAGTATAGGCTGATTTAAAGCCCTTGCCTTTTGGCATTATAGCAAGCATAGAAACTGAATCATAAACCATCCAATCAACCATGATAAAATAGTCAGTCTTCCGCCTGGTAAATGATTTAAACATCTCACCCTGTTGCTTTGCTAATGTAAATCCGGTATTACCAATATTATTCAATGCTTTATTTATCGACACAGTTGAATCCACGAAAACTACCGTATGAACTTTAGTCCCATTAAAAACCAAGCCAACCATGGCAACCGAATCATTACCCATAAATACAGCCACTTCATCGGATATTTCACCAAACAATTTCCTTTTTTCAATGTCCCCGGCTTCTTTAAAACCAATACTTATAATTTTTTTAAAAATCAGTTCTTTTTGTTTCAGTGAATAGATATCTAACAATTCTTGAATTGTTAGATCATACTGACTAAAAGCTGAAATCGGGCTTGATAATAGTAAAACGAAAAACAGATTTTTCATAAAAAATCCCGCTTTAGGCGGGATAATTAAGGTTTCAATTTTTTGTTAAAATAACTTACACTCTTACAAAACAACGATTCAAGATCGCCTCATGTTCGCTCGAAAAATTAGCATAACACCAATTTTTCAGATCCTGTACCTCATCGGCAATCAACATTTTGATAGCCTTCCGCAACTCCTTCTCAAAGAGCCGTGCATCAAAACTCACCCGGGTGAGAATGTGCTTCGCATAACTAAGCATCTTCATCTTCATATTAAAAAATGGTAAGTATTTGGTTTTGACTTCAAACAGCAACCCACCGCCCGGGTTGCAACCGTTAATGTACAAAAGCAGTTTAACACTGAAAAGAAAGAACTTACTTTTGTAATTATGCAATCGGGTTGCGATGTTGTTGCGATATGAAATTCATAAAAAGAACGAGCTTAACTTTAATTTTGTTGTGGATTGCCCATTTTCTGGCTGCCCAGGATAATGTGCAGATTGTTTTAGGCCCGGATGAAATCGGTGAAAACCAGCCATGGACCATTACCATAACCATAAATAACGACCGATTAAAAAATTATGAGAATTTTCCGGAGATAGAGGGCTTTAAAAAGCGTGGAACTTCTACCCAATCGCAAACCAGCATAATAAACGGTCAGGTTAGTTCATCGCAAAGTATAGTTATGACCTATTTGCCCACGCGCCAGGGCACCTTTACCGTGCCTTCGTTTAAAATGAAGGTAAACGATCAGATTTTTTCGGTAACCGGCAAAAAAGTTAAAGTTGGCGCAGCGGTGCAAGCCCAACCCGATCCGTTCAGAAGTTTTTTTGATCGCGACCCCGCCCAGGATTTTTTTGGTCGCAATGGCGAAACCGAGTTTGTAGATATTAAAGAAGATGCCCTGCTTGCCCTTACCACCAATAAAGACGAAGTATACGTAGGCGAAGGTTTTACCACCACACTTTCCTTTCTGGTGGCTGACAATAATCGTGCGCCCATGCAATTCCATAACCTGGGGCCGCAACTTGCCGAAGGAATGAAAAAACTACGACCCGGTAATTGCTGGGAAGAAAACTTCAACATCGAGAATATTGAAGGCGAGCATGTAGAAATAAATGGCAAGGGGTATACGCAATACAAAATCTATCAGGGCACCTTTTATCCACTAAACGCAAAAGATGTTGAGTTTCCGAGCATCGGGCTTGAAATGATCAAATATAAAGTGGCCAAAAATCCATCCTTCTTCGGACAAAACCGGCAAGAAGATTTTAAAACATTCTATTCCAAGCCTAAAACGGTAAAAGTAAAAGAACTGCCGCCACACCCTATGCGCGATGCGGTGGCTGTGGGTGATTACCGATTAGACGAGAAAATTTCCAGCACCAATTTGCAAACCGGACAAAGCGCTGCCTATGAGTTTCGCATTTTTGGCGAGGGAAATATTTCTGCTATTGAAAAGCCGGTTGTGGTTAAAGATGCCTTTTTCGATTTTTATGAGCCTAATATGAAACAGAGCATCAATCGCGAAAACCAACGCGTGGCCGGCACAAAAACCTTTACTTACTTTATTGTGCCCAAAGAGCCAGGGGACTACAATCTGGGGCAATACATGCAGTGGGTGTTTTTTAGTCCTACAAAAAAACAATACGATACGTTGCACTCATCTTACAAGTTGCATGTAGAAGGCGAGAGCCAGCAGAACCAATTTATTGAAAGTACAGATGCTGGTTCGTTTTACGATCGGGCCGATGTTACTCCTAATACCTTGCAGGCAACCGCCCGAACCAATTGGCTTACTATTGGTTTCAATGCGTTTATTGCAGTTATGTTAGCCGTTGCGGCTTATCTGCTCTTTAAAAGATAATTTAAAATTCAAGGTTTAAAATTTAGTAAGGTTGCCGCCAAATCGTGAATTTTAAATTTTGAATCATGAACAATTACGGTACCCTCTTTCGGATAAGCACATTTGGCGAAAGTCATGGCCCTGCCATTGGTGTAATTATAGATGGTTGCCCGGCCGGATTAACAATTGACGAAGCATTTATTCAAGCTGAACTTGATCGCAGAAAACCCGGACAATCCAAAATTACCACACAACGCAAAGAAGACGATACGTTTAAAATTCTTTCGGGCGTATTTGAAGGCAAAAGTACCGGCACCCCCATCGCCTTAGTAATCGAAAATCAGGATCAGCGCAGCAAAGATTATTCGCACATTCAAAATACCTATCGGCCCTCGCATGCCGACTTTACTTACGATGCCAAGTATGGCTTTCGCGATTATCGCGGTGGCGGAAGAAGTTCGGCCCGCGAGACTGCAGCCCGTGTAGCAGCCGGTGCAATTGCTAAACTCCTGCTTAAAAATGTTGGTATAGAAATACATGCATTTGTATCGCAAGTGGGCAACTTAAAAGCTCCGCATTATACACAACTTGATTTATCCAAAACAGAAGACAACATGGTGCGCTGCCCGGATGCAACTACTGCCGAAAAAATGATTGCCCTGATTGATCAGGTGCGGTTAGATCGGGATACTATTGGCGGTGTAGTAACCGGAGTGATTAAAAATACTCCGGTTGGTTTGGGTGAGCCTGTATTTGATAAACTACATGCCGAGTTGGGTAAAGCCATGTTAAGCATTAATGCCGTAAAAGGTTTTGAATATGGCAGTGGTTTTGAGGGTGTCATGCTTCGCGGTTCGCAACACAACGATGAGTTTTACAACGAAGCCGGAAAAATAAAAACCAAAACGAATCATTCCGGTGGTGTGCAGGGTGGCATCAGCAATGGTGAAGATATATACTTTAATGTAGCATTTAAACCGGTTGCCACCATTATGCAAGATCAACCCAGCGTTGATAAAGACGGTAACGAAACAACTGTATTGGGTAAGGGCAGGCATGACCCTTGCGTAGTGCCTCGCGCTGTTCCCATTGTAGAGGCCATGGCGGCCCTGGTGTTAGCTGATTTCTATTTACGAAGCCGCACTTCTAAAGTGTAGCCTGTTTATTTGCTTTTACTTCCCGGAAAGTGTTTTTAATTTTGTTGAGATCAAAAAACACTAAAAATGAAAAAGCTTTCGATGTTAATTCTTGGCCTGATTAGTTCAATACTATCGGTTGCGCAGTGCAATGAGTATTATGTTTTGAATGAAGGAACAGCATGGACCTACGAAACGTATAGTGCAAAAGGTAAACTAAGTGGCAAAACCCAACAGCATGTAAAGTCGTTAGAAAAAACGGCAACTGGATTTACTGCCATAGTAACAGCTGTTCTGTATAACGATAAAGGTAAGGAACAAACCAAAGGTGATCTGGAGATGTCGTGTGTTAATGGAACCTTTATAATTGACATGCGCAAGTTTATACCCGAAGAACAACAAAAGATGTTCGAATCTTATAAGATGAACATCCAAAGTGAAAATCTGGAGATTCCCTCCAGGTTATCCACCGGGCAAAAGTTAAAAGATGGTTCCATTACGTGGACTGCAGAGGGCAGTCCAATACCCATGAAGATGGTGGTAACCGTTTACGATCGGAAAGTAGAAGGCAAAGAAACTATTACCACGCCTGCCGGCACTTTTGAGTGCTTCAAAATTTCTAGCAAATCAAAAGTAAATACGCAGATGGGTGTTAATATGAACTTCAACTTCTCAAGTCTGGAGTGGATTGCTCCAAAAGTAGGAACGGTAAAAAGCGAATCGTTTGATAAGAACGGAAAGCCCAACGGTTATACACAATTGGCGAGCTATAAATAATCACCAAAAAAATCCCGGTAGTATTATCGCTATCGGGATTTTTTTATTTTACCAACAACGAAGGATTTTTTAGTTGCCCCATAAACAAAATAGTACCACTATGTTTTTCGCGAATCAGAAAAACAAAAGGTTTGTTAATGGCAATAACAGGAGGAGGCGCTGGACCTATTGATGTAAGTCCAATACTCACTACCGTAGCTGCAGCAGCCTCGGCACCGGTCTCGTTTACTTCCAGAAATGAATGGTGATCCACAAAACCTATATGTAGACTTAAAGGGTTTTCAAAAAAATGCGGAAAGTCTGCCTGATTGGGAGTAAAGGCTTGGGTCATTCCCAAAGCCGCTAACTCTTCGTTTAGCCTTTTCTTCCATTTCATTTTAAACCTGGGCATTCGCAATTCAACAGTTTGTTCATTTGCCTGACTAATCCAATCGTTTAATGCTTCCGCTTGCAACTCAGGCAGAATATCTTCGGTTGTATATTGGCTTTGGGGCAACAACACCGAAAATTCGAATTGTTTATTGCCAAACGGAATATTGATAAAGCTAAACTTTTCATGAAAAAAGATAGTGACCGCAACTTTTTCGGCCTGCATCATTTCTGTTTGAATTACCTGGCCGCCATCCAGATAAAAATTATCATTTCTGGTTTTAGTCTTATCAAACTGGTAAGCCCAATCGCCTTTAAAGTATATTGCGTTAATCAGAAACATCACCAGATTTGGATCAATATCCTGAATTGCGTCTTTTATTTTGTCGTTGGTCTTATCTTCAATCCATTTGTTGATGATATTTTTTGACTCTGGAGAATCAAAATTAAGTCCTTGCACTATTCCCGAATAGTCCGATTCGATAATGGATTTGAATGTTGGTTTAACAGACATAGGGTTTCTATACCACACGGAATTGGCTATACTCAATTTCACTGTTCTGTCCATATTGGAAAGCAGGTTTGCCAAATCTGCATAGCCTTTATTTACCTCGGTATCAGTAAGATTTCCAAATTGAATTGTGTTAAGAATCCCTTGCTTGGTTTCACCCTCTGCACCATTTAATGTCATGCCTAGTGCAATACCAACACTTAATGGTGAAAGGAAATAATTCGGGTCAATATTTTGAAGTTGATTGAACAGGGAAAACGCAAACTCGTTGCTACTGTTAACCAAAGTATTTTCTGTTGCACTTAATACACGCAGATTCGGTGTATTATCTGGTTCTGGCTCAGTAGAGGAACAAGCAAAAAATAAACACAAAAAAAATGGTCCTATAAGTCTTCTCATTTCAATCACAAATTAGTTATCCGTTATCTATTCAGACACACTATTCCTGAAAAGGGTTTAAACTATTCCTTTTCAAATTACCTTCAATCCTAAATCTTAAGTTATTTCCGGCATTTTTAACGATATTACCCCCTTTCGCAACGTATAAGCTTATGGAATTAGAACTTAAACCAAAAAAGAAAAGCCGGTTAACCCTCTACATCATCATTGGCTTAATTGTGGGTATTGCAACCGGGTTCATCCTCAACAAAAGTTATTTATCGGACGAGAATTCCAAACTGGAAACCTTCGATGCACGCCTGAAAGAAATTAAAACCGAACTTCACACAGCCGATAGTGCTCAGGCTTCTTTATTAGAAACTGAGAAAAGTACCCTTAACGCGCAGCGCAACGAAGTGCTTACTGCCCGCGATAAAAAAACCGAACCTTTTTCCATTCTGGCCGATGTATTTCTGCGGTTAATTAAAATGATTGTAGCCCCTCTGGTATTTACCACACTGGTAGTGGGCGTTGCCAAGCTGGGCGACATTAGTGCCGTTGGCCGGATTGGCGGTAAAACCTTGTTGTGGTTTATTGGCGCCTCGCTGATGAGTTTGTTATTGGGTATGATACTGGTAAATATTTTTCAACCCGGCATTGCCATGAATCTGCCCGTACCCGATACCGGTGAATCATCGGGAATTGCTAATGTGGGCTTCTCACTTAAAAACTTTTTGTATCACATCTTCCCCAGCAGCGTGGTTGAAGCAATGGCCAAAAATGAAATTCTACAGATTGTGGTGTTCTCGTTATTCTTTGGTGTAGCTACTGCCGCCATTGGCGATAAAGGAAAAATTATTATCGACTTTATGGATGCAGCCGCGCACGTAATTCTAAAAGTTACCGGCTATGTCATGAACCTGGCCCCAATCGCGGTGTTTGGTGCTATGGCCGCCATCATTGCCAAACAAGGTGTTGGTATTCTTAAAACCTATTCCATTTTTATTGGAGAATTTTACTTTGGATTAACTATGCTCTGGATATTGCTGGGCATTGCCGGATTTCTGGTTGTTGGTAAAAGAATTGTATCGCTATTCAAGCAAGTTAAAGAACCAATCATTCTGGCATTTAGTACTTCAAGTAGCGAAGCCGCCTTTCCAAAAACAATGGAAGAACTGCAGAAGTTTGGCTGCAAAGATAAGATTGTAAGTTTTGTACTACCGCTAGGTTATTCTTTTAACCTGGATGGCAGCATGATGTATATGACTTTTGCGTCACTGTTTATTGCGCAATCGTATGGCATTGATCTGCCATTCGCTACTCAGATAAGTATGTTGCTGGTACTAATGCTCACCAGCAAGGGTATTGCAGGTGTGCCGCGCGCATCGCTTGTTGTAATTGCCGGCACGCTGGCCACCTTTAATATTCCCGAAGCCGGTTTGGCTTTACTATTGGGTATCGACCCGTTGTTGGATATGGGCCGCAGCGCCACGAATGTGGTGGGTAACAGTGTAGCCACAGCGGTGGTAAGTAAATGGGAAAATGCCCTGGGAGATCCCGAACCAGACAAAGGCTGAACTATTATTTAGTATTTTTGTTTTCTCAAGACTAAGAAATAACAAAACTATGCTAAAACCTGCTCCCAAAGCTTTACATATCTATTTGGAATCGAACCCTAACCCCAATTCGTTAAAATTTGTGGTTAACGATATGCTGGTTCCGGAAGGAATGAGCTTCGATTTCCCTACACCAGCCGATGCTGAAAATGCTCCGCTGGCGCAAGAGTTATTCATGTATCCATTTGTTGATCGGGTTTTTTACATGAGCAACTTTGTAACCGTTACCAAAAAAGAAGATGTGGAGTGGCTTGAAATTCAGGAAACGCTTAAAAACCATATCAAAACTTTTTTAGAAAGCGGTAAACTTATACTGGATGTAAAAGGCCCGGCTGCGCCAGAACAGGAAGAAACCGAAACCATAAAAAAAATCAAGACCATTCTGGATGAATACATTCGCCCCGCTGTAGAACAGGATGGTGGCGCCATTACTTTTCACTCTTACGAGGATAAAAAAGTTACGGTGGCATTGCAAGGCTCGTGCAGTGGTTGTCCGTCATCAACCGTAACGTTAAAAGCCGGTATTGAAAATCTCTTCAAGCGGATGATGCCCGAAGAAGTGCAGGAAGTAGAAGCACTGTAAAACTTAAAGTTGTAACGCAAAAAAGCTGAAAGCTAAAGTATTGTCAACTTTAACTTTCAGCTTTTAATTTTTAGAACCTATTGAGCAGGCGTTTCCGGAACACCTTTCAAATACTTATCTAAAAACTTCAGGATCTCTTCCGAAGCTTTGATGTTGTTTTCCTTCTTTACAAAACCATGGCCTTCATCCGGGAAAATCACATACTCCACGGCTACTCCGTTTTTACGGGCATTCGCAACAATCTCATCTGATTCAACCTGAAGCACGCGCGGATCGTTGCTTCCCTGCAACACAATAAAGGGTTTGGTGATTTTATCGGTATGAAACAAAGGTGACTTATTGTACAGGGCGACTGAGTCGGCCGTGAACGGATCACCTAATTCAACATACAACGCCTTGCGGAATGACTCCCACCACGGTGGAATACTTTTAAGTGTACGTAACCAATTGGTAACCCCAAACAAATTCACACCCACCTTAAATTCTTCCGGAGTAAAAGTAAGTGCAGCCATGGTCATATAGCCACCATAGCTACCGCCCATTATGCCAACTTTGTCCATATCGATATACGGAAGGGTTTCAAGATATTTCTTGGCCTCCACACAATCACGCAAGTCTTCATTACCATGTTTGCGATCATCGGCTGCAAAGAAAGTTTTTCCATAACCGGAGCTGCCGCGGTTGTTCACAGCCAGAATTGCATACCCATGATTTACCAGGTGCTGAATAGTGGGTGAGTACCCTAAGCGGGTTTGTCCGCCTGGACCACCGTGTATCCATAACAATGCTGGCACCTTCTCACCGGCTTTAATACCTTTTGGTTTATAGAGCAATGCCGGTATCTCTAAACCATCAAATGATTTATAGCGGATCACCTCACCTGCCACCAGATCGTTGGAATCAATTTCAGCGGTCATGGTATTGGTAAGCTGCTTCACTTCTTTTGTTTCAAAATTGTACACAAACAAGTTGCTTGGCGATTTTGAACTGCTTACATAAAATGACATCAGTTTTTCACTATCCGAAATATTTACGCCTGTAATATCGCCAGCAGGTAAACCCTCAATGCTTAACAGTTTACCACCATTCGATTCATCATAAATTTTAATCTCGGTGCGTGCATCATTATTAATGGCCACCACCCGGTACTTACCATTGCGCGACAGGTAGGAATACATAATGTCCCAGGGCGCTTCTTCCAGTTTAGATTTGGTTCCGGAAGCAATATCATATTCAGCCAGATACATAAACTCACTGCCCTCATCGGTAAGATAAATTAGTTTGGTGCCATCCAGACTGAAGTATTGGGGATTAAACTGTGCATCGCCTTCATGTTGCGATAACAACTGTGTTTTACCCGATTGTGTATCGAGTAAATACATATTTGAATTATTCGTAGTGATTTCCTCCGACAAGGCAATGTAACGATCATCGTTTGAGATTGCAGAAGGATTAAGTCCTTTATCATTTTTGTAGGTCATAGTAGCCGGATACACTTTGTCTTCTGTTGCATCACCCACCTGAACCGAATACAAATCAAAGAAACGTTTATCCCGACTGTTGGATGCATAATACATCATCTTCTGGTTATAACTCCAGCCGTAGAACTGGGCCTTTGCTGTTGAATCCGTTATCAGATCGGTTGACGTTCCGTTAGCCAACGCAAACAGGTGGGTTATTTCATTACCACCTTTATCGCTACCATACAACACCCGATTATCTTTCGGAAAATAGCTGTAACCGAAAATTGCATTGTCAGTAGAGTTGGTAAGCGGAGTTTGTTTACCTGTGGCAATATCTACCTCCACTGCATTAAAAATTCCGGTCTCTTTGCTGCTGATCAATAACTTGGTTTCATCAGGAGAGAAAGCTCCACCGGTAATCTGAACAATATCCATAAACTGCGCTATTGAATACAGCTTAGGAGGGGCTTCGGGTTTCTCGGTTGCGCAACCCGCCATAAAGGCCAGGGCCACCAACCAGGTTTTTGTTTTTTTCATGAAAAGTAAAGTTGTGTTTAACGAGACGACTAAGATACTTATTTGTTAACAAGCCCATCTAAAAAAATGCAAACCAAATTTTAATAGTTGTAAATTTGATGTATGCGAATACTCCTTCTCTTTATTGTTTTACTAGCCCCGGCCATTATGCTAGCCCAATCGGTAAAAGTTATGTCGTACAACATCCGGTTAGATACCGAGGCTGATGGTTTAAACCAATGGAAAAACCGCCCCGACAAAGTAATAGGCCTAATAAAAAAATATGACCCCGATCTGTTTGGGGTGCAGGAGGCTATGCATAATCAGATGCTGGATTTACAAAATGGTTTGAGCGAATACAGTTATGCAGGCGTAGGCCGCGATGATGGCAAAGAAAAAGGTGAATACTCAGCCATCTTCTACAAGAAAGAAAAATTTGAATTGCTTACACAACATACAGTTTGGCTTTCTGAAACACCCGATGTACCGGGAAGCAAAAGTTGGGATGCCGCGATTACCCGTGTTTTTACGTATGCCCTATTTAAAGATAAGTCTACCGGTAAAAATTTCTTTTATGGCAATACCCACTTCGACCATATCGGAAAAGAAGCTCGTAAGAACAGTGCAAATTTGATCAAATATTTTATTGCCGGGTTTATTAAAGGCGCCAGTTCTCAAAAGGAAATCAAACTCCCGGTTATTATTTCCGGTGATTTTAACTCAGAACCCACTGATGCTCCTTACCTTACAATAACTAATGGCGAAATTTTTCGCTTGTACGATTCTCGCCCGGCCACTAACCTTACCGGAACATTTTGCGGTTTTGAAATAAACAAGATTAAGTGCAGAACCATTGACTATATCTTTCACTCAGAAGACTGGAAAGCTTCCGGATACCAGGTTATTCAGGATAACGATGGTAACTATTATCCATCCGATCATCT
This sequence comes from Bacteroidota bacterium, assembly GCA_051715445.1. Classification (GTDB taxonomy): domain Bacteria; phylum Bacteroidota; class Bacteroidia; order Cytophagales; family Cyclobacteriaceae; genus ELB16-189. The sequence continues at coordinate 100,687 of JBPXJU010000004.1, forward strand.
TCCTGTGTTCGTAACACTCTCTTTAAAATAATTGAAGTTGCTCGGCAACCACTCGCGGAGCCCGCGGTTGGGTGGAAGCATGGATGTGAAATAATTCCGATTCCCGGTAACGTGAAGCAACCACTACCCGGGTGTTACCAGCTACAGCCTGAAACATGTTCTCTACAATTTCGGGTTTGTTATTGTGGTGCGACAGATGGCCTAATAATAAGTGCGACATAAACTCCGGACGGTGTTCCATAAACAATTGCAATGCCTGCTTATTTGAAATGTGCCCTAACCCACCCCGAATCCGGTTTTTGAGATGCTGCGGATATCCACCCCGTTCTAACATTTCTTCATCGTAGTTAGATTCCAGAATGGCAGCATGACATTGTTTAAAATTATTGACCAGATGTTGGCACACGCGCCCCATATCGGTAAACACACCCACCGTTGTATTTTGATGTGTAATTAAAAAACTATGCGGATCGGCAGCATCATGATATTTAGGCAGCGATGTAACGGACAGTGCCCCAATGTTTACCGGCTGATAGGTTGAGAAACTATGAGATAGTTTAATACTCCACTCCAACGAAAAGCTTTGACGGGTTGCCAGTGAAACATACACCGGAATGTTATGGCGTTTGATTAGTCTATGAAGCCCGGAAATATGATCGTTATGTTCGTGGGTAATAAAAATGGCTTTTACTTTTTCGATGGTTAAGCCCAGTCGTTTTAATCTGCGTTCTGTTTCGCGGCAAGAAATGCCGGCATCAATCAATACGGCTTCATCGGCATTGCCTACATAATAGCAATTGCCATTACTGCCCGAGTTTAAGGATGCCAGTGTTAACGACATGCACAAAATTAAAAAGGTGTCAGCACACTTTAAAAGCTATTTCTTATTCGCGAGGTAAACACCACTTATGATAAGGCCCATACCCACTAAATGCCAGAATGTTAAAACTTCACCATCAACCAATCCCCACATGACGGCCACAATAGGCATAATGTAGGTAACCGAACTTGCAAACAAGGGTGTGGAAATACCAATGAGTTTCACGAAAAGTAAATTTGCAATAGCAGTACTCATTAACGCAAGCAAAAGCACAAAACCTAAACCCCGCCAGGCACCGGGTGTTTGTGTAAGAATGGTTACAAAGTCTGTTGCCAGAAAAAGATAAGCCGCAGCCAGTGGCCCGATAAACAACAGCGAAACACTGGTAACCGTTAACGACCCCAGTCCGGTTATCTTAAACTTAATCCAATTCAGATTAGCTCCATAAAACGCACAAGCTGCTACAATTAATAAGGCATACAAATTAAAGCCTGTAATACTTCCACCGGATCGCGAAAGTGCCAACAACACCGTACCCCCAAACGAAATTACAACACCCAACAGCGCGTAGCCTCTAAACCGCTGACTAAAGAGCATCACCCCGAAGATCATGGTCCACACCGGTGAAAGTGTGTTTAAGATTCCGGCTACGGAACTATTAAGCTGAGTTTGGGCCCAGGCAAAAAGAAAAGCGGGAAAGAAAATACCCATCAATCCGGAAATAAAAAGTTTAACCGGATCGCCACTTTTCATTTCTTTCAATCGCGGTAACGCAAGCGGCAACAGAAAAAGCGAAGCGGCCGTTACCCGCAGTGCCCCAACAACATCGGGTGGAAAATATTTAAGTCCCTGTTTAATAAGGATGAAGGATGTTCCCCAGATCAGCGACAATACAATCAACAGAAAGACTGCCGTGTAGTTTTTGTTTTGAGACATAATTGCAAAGGCTGCCTGCACATTCCTGCTCCGGCAAGGCGGGCGCAAAGAACGCTATTGGATGGAGGAATTCAAATTCGGATTGTTGCTTTAAATTTATACCGTTACCTCGGCATAGGTCTGGATAACCTCTTCCAAAATCTGATTAATCTCTTCGTGCAAATTGGCTTCAACCAACCGCGTACGGAAGGGCTTAAAATCGGGCATGCCTCTGAAGTAATTGGTATAATGCCTGCGCATTTCAAAGATGCCAAGTTTGGCACCTTTCCAGCGAATTGAAAAATCAAGGTGCTGGCGCACAATGCGCACCCGTTCAGCCATATCGGGTGGAGAAAGTTGTTCTCCGGTTTTCAGATAATGTTTAATCTCATTAAACACCCACGGGGCACCAATACTGGCACGGCCAATCATAACACCATCTACACCATATCGGTTTTTATATTCCAGTGCTTTTTGTGGTGAGTCAATATCACCATTACCAAAAACAGGAATGTGCATGCGTGGATTTTCTTTCACTTTACCAATTAATGTCCAGTCGGCAGAACCTTTGTACATCTGCACGCGTGTGCGGCCGTGTACCGACAATGCTTTGATGCCAATATCCTGCAACCGCTCTGCAACCTCTACTATGTTCTTTGTATTATCATCCCATCCTAACCGGGTTTTAACAGTTACCGGTAATGACGTTGCCTTTACTACTTCTTCTGTCATTCGTACCATCTTGGGTATGTCTTGCAGCAACGCAGCACCGGCACCTTTACAAGCTACAGCTTTCACCGGGCACCCATAATTAATATCAATCAGATCGGGATTTGCTGCAGCCGCAATCTCGGCTGCTTCGCGCATGCTGTCTACATTGCCGCCAAAAAGCTGAATGCCGATCGGGCGTTCATATTCAAAAATATCAAGCTTCTGTTTGCTTTTAGCGGCATGGCGAATCAGACCTTCGCTGGAAATAAACTCCGTGTACATCAAATCGGCACCACCCGCTTTGCACACCGCACGAAAAGGCGGATCGCTTACATCCTCCATAGGTGCGAGTAGCAGCGGGAAATCTCCCAGTTCGATGTTGCCGATTTTTACCACGTTGATATTCTGATTAAAAACCCCGTTGTTTGCGGCACAAATTTAAGTCTTTTTGCACACATGTCCGGACCGACAGGTATTTCGCAGCGTAATCCAATACTCTCCGTTTTTTTTATTCTGTGCACGGTACTACTGGGGTTTGTCATCCTGGGCCCTATTGTTGGATTTATGTTTTCATTGCCCTTTTATGAAGGAACAATGCTGGAACTGGCTGAGAAACTTCAAAGCCCCACTCAATATCCAGAACTGAAAACACCGGTATTGATTATGCAGGGTTTTGCCACCTTAATCGGGTTAATTCTTGTGCCGGCTCTGTATCTTTTTTCCATGGAGCGGATTAGTGTCTCCCGCTGGCTGCTGACTAAAAATGTTGCCGGAATTATGTTGATCGTTGTGCCGTTGGCCACCATTGCTTTCATGGGCACAAACTCTGTGTTCATAGAATGGAATGCCAACTTCACCTTTCCGGATTTTCTGAAAGACTTTGGTGAATGGGCAAAAGAGCGAGAAGATCTGGCCGCAGCATTTACTAAGTTTTTTACCACTTTTAACTCTACGGGTGATTTAATGCTGGGCCTGCTGGTGATTGGGTTGCTACCGGCTATTGGTGAAGAATTGGTCTTCAGAGGAATGCTGCAACCAGAATTTTATCGCGCAAGCGGAAACCAACATGCAGCAATCTGGATTACCGCAATAATTTTCAGTGCATTCCATATGCAGTTCTTTGGTTTTGTTCCACGTTTATTACTGGGTGTTTTATTTGGCTACCTGTACGTTTGGTCTGGTAATTTATGGTTGCCTATACTTGCGCACTTTGTAAACAACGGGTTTTCGGTTTTAATGATGTACCTCTATCAAAAAGGAATAATAGACCTTGAAGTAGAATCAACGGAAGCTGCCCCCTGGCCCGTTGTGGTTAGCTTTACACTAGTATTTGCAGCATTACTTTTCTACGTCTATAAATTCTATCACAAACCACAAATACCAAATGAGTACCGGTAAATTCACCAACCTGATACCTCGCCTCATTACTGCATTGCTGGGCGCAGCCGGCATTGTGTTTGGTATTGTGTATAGCGAGTGGACTTATTTTGTTGTGTTCTTTATTATCTGCCTGTTTTCGTTAATCGAATTCTACAAACTCTCAGGCTTAGATGGTATGCTTCCGCAGAAAACGTTTGGTACCATTTGCGGATTACTCATTTTCTGCTTGTCGTTTTTTATTGAGCGGGGTGATATCTCGTACCGGTATTATTTTTTGATTTTCCCGGCCGTATCGTGTGTGTACATGATAAAGCTGTATAAAAAATTTGAGCGCAAACCCTTTACCAATATTGCCTACAATTTTCTGGGGATTTTTTATGTGGCGGTACCCTTCGCGCTCCTCAACATTGCTACTTTCGAAAATCAGGCATACGATTATCAGATTATCTTTGGCAGCTTATTTATTCTTTGGGCCAGCGATACCGGAGCTTACTTTGCCGGTAGTTTGTTCGGCAAACGAAAGTTGTTCGAACGCATTTCACCTAAAAAATCGTGGGAAGGTTTTGCCGGTGGAGCCGCTCTTGCATTTGCATTTGCTTACGGCCTGCCCTATTTCTTTAGTGCTATCGGGCATGAACCAACCATCCGCTC
>JBPXJU010000005.1:0-2593 GCA_051715445.1 Bacteroidota bacterium
GCATCGTAAAACAACGAGTAGATATACGGCATTAGCTGATACCGGAATTTGATATAGTTGCGACAGATGTTTTCTACTTCTTCACCGTAACTCCACGGTTCACTATCGCGGGTGTTAATCATGGTATGAGCACGAAAGAAAGGAGCGAATGCGGCAATTGAAATCCAACGCGCAAACAGTTTGGTATTGGCATCGCCCACAAAACCTCCGGCATCGTATCCGGCAAATGCAATTCCGGTAAGGCCCATGCTGTTTACCAGGCGCACCCCTAGTAGCATGTGTTCATCGTAACTTACATTGTCGCCTGTCCACACGGCTGCATACCGTTGTACTCCTGAAAAACCAGAGCGTGTAAGATTAAACGGTCGTTTTCCCTTGAGTAATTTTTTAGTGCCTTCATACGTACTGCGGGCCATTTGAAAACCGTAGAGGTTGCGCCCCCTTCGGGTAGTGGCTTTTGCACCTTCAAAATCAAACTCAAGATTCTCGGGTAGGGAATGACCCCAGGTGGCAATCTCATTCATGTCATTCCAGAATCCTTCAACACCAAGAGCTACGTAATCTTTAAACTGTTGAGCCCACCACATACGGGTTGCAGGTTTGGTAAAGTCGGGAAAGTGGCACCACCCGGGCCACACCTGGCCTTGATAATTTTCACCATCCGGATACTTTATAAAAACATCCTGCTTCACGCCATCATCATACGTTTTGTATCCCGGCTCAACCTTTATACCCGGATCGCACATCACCACCACTTCAAAGCCTTGTTGTTTTAAAAAGTCAATTAAGCCTTTTGGGTCTGAAAAATTTTTGCCATCCCAGGTAAAGATTTTGTATTGATCCATGTAATGGATGTCGAACACAATGGCATCGGCAGGTATATCTTTTTCCCGAAATGTTTTGGCTACTGTCATCACTTCCTTATCGGGATAATAACTGTAGCGGCATTGTTGATAACCAATACTCCATACAGGCGGAAGTTCCATTCTTCCTGTAAGGAAAGTATACTGTTTTATGATTTCGGATACAGATGGTGCATAAATGAGATAGTAAGTCATTTCACCAGCATCGGCCGAGAAGGATGCAAACCGATTGTTGGAGGCCCCAAAATTGAAAAAACTTTTGTAGCTATTATCGAAGAACACCCCGTATACAAGTTGCTGATGGATGCCGATATAAAACGGAGTAGAGCAGTATAACGGGTCTGACCCGGAATGATAACCATATGCATCTGAATTCCAATTCTGATAAGCATGTCCTTTGCGATCGAGGCCTCCGGTTTTTTCTCCAAGTCCTATGAAGCGTTCATTCGGTTGTAGTTTTTTATAAGTCGTAACTTGTTCACCATTCCAGGCGGTGCCAAACGTATCGTCTTCGTTAATTACTTTCCCATCTAAGGTTTGCAGTGAAAAGCGTACAGGGTTTTTGGTAATCACTAATCGGGCAGCAGGCGTGATCAACGTTAATTTCGAATCATGCTCTTCAATCTTTATGTCAATCGCTTCTGGCGTGCCTACCACTGCGTATGAGAAATTTTCGAACTCAGTTTTTGAAATGCTTACTTTAAAAACCGATTCATTAAAAACAGTTACACGAAAATTGCCGTTGGTTGTGGTGCCAGAAATTTCAGAACCTGATTGGGTAAAGTTTACCAGCGCACCAAGGCTTTGGCTGGTTGAGGAATTTAGAATGGGAGTCATCAAATTAAAAAAGTAATAATTAACGGCCTCAAATTAAATTATTGGCTATTAACTCTTGCTCTTTACAAGTAAAAAAACGATGCTATTTTTTCTTAGCCTGTTTTTTTAAAGATGAATTACGGATTACCAATCTTGTTTTAAGCACTTTGGTTTCTGGTTGTGGTTCAAAGTCTTCTTTGTCTTTTAATTCAATCTGGCGAATGAGTAGCCGGGCAGCTTCCTGGCCCATCTCAAAACCTGGCTGATCAATTGAAGTAAGTGAGGGTTCCATCAATTCGCCAAAGAACCAGTTACTGAATCCGAGCAGGGCAATGTCTTGTGGAATCTTAAGACCTTTTTCTTTAATAGCAACCATGGCACCCATTGCCATGGGATCATTCCCGGCAAAAACTGCATCGGGTAACGGATTTTGAGAAAGCAGTTTACTCATTCCGCGCTTACCTTCTTCAAAAGTTCCGGAGGGTACACTGATTACCAGGCTTTCATCATACTTCAATCCATTTTCTTCCAGGGCATCTTTATACCCGCGCAAGCGATCGATGCTTATGATCAGGTTTGGAGATCCGTTTAGGTGAGCGATTCGTTTGCAGCCCTGCTCAATCAAGTGATTGACGCCTTCCTTGGATCCTGCATAATCGTCTACAATTACCTTACTACTGGTGGGGCTGTTGTACATGCGATCATAGAATACAATTGGTACCCCTTTAGAGATAATGCTTTCGATGTGATCGAAGTTGGTGGTTTCGCGCGAGATAGAGATCAGCATACCATCCACCCGGCTGTTGAACAGCGCTTTCATATCAGTAAGCTCGCGCTGATACGATTCGTTGGATTGAGCCAGGATCACATTGTAGCCCGCAGTATAGGCCACATCTTCAATACCACTGATTACA
>JBPXJU010000006.1:0-26426 GCA_051715445.1 Bacteroidota bacterium
CCAGTTTTCAAGATTGGTAATCATTTCCTGATAGCCGAGAGTCTGATCAGCCGGAGCAAAGGGATGGATTTGCCCCAACTCGGGCCACGTTACCGGAATCATTTCGGTAGTGGCGTTGAGTTTCATGGTACACGATCCCAGCGAGATCATAGAATGAACCATGGAAAGATCTTTGTTCTCTAATTTTTTGATGTAGCGCAGCATCTCGTGTTCGGAGTGGTGCGAATTGAAAACGGGATGGGTAAGAAATGGTGAGGTGCGTATGAGTGATTCGGAGAGCTTGGCTGATTCCCCCACATTCATTTCTACTGAAACGCCTGATCCGTGCTCTCCCTTAAGATTAATATGTTTGTCCTCTGTGAAAATATTTAGAATGGATTTTAATGAATGCATTGAAGTTGTTTCATCAACCGAAATCCCAATATGATTATCCGAAAAATATTTGAAATTAATTCCAACAGCTTCTGCTTTTTGTTTGATAACATTCTTATCGGCCACAGCCAACTTTAATGTGTCGAAGTAGTGTTCGTTTACCTGCTTAACACCCAGCTTTGCCAATCCGCTTTCAAGTAATTGTGCGAGGCCGTGAATGCGGCCGGCAATTTTTTTCAAACCTTCGGGGCCATGATACACGGCATACATGCTGGCCATTACCGAAAGTAATACCTGTGCAGTACAGATGTTAGAAGTTGCTTTCTCTCTGCGAATGTGTTGCTCGCGGGTTTGCAATGCCATGCGATAACCGGGATTACCGGAGGCATCAATCGAGATACCGATTATCCTTCCGGGAATCTGGCGTTTAAATTCATCTTTAGTGGCAAAGAATGCGGCATGTGGGCCACCAAAACCCATGGGAACTCCAAAACGTTGTGAGTTACCTACTACCACATCGGCACCCATTTCGCCAGGCGATTTCATTAACACCAGACTCATCAGGTCGGCACCCATTACCACAAAAACTTCTTTCTCGTGTGCCGATTCGATAAAGGAGGTGTAATCTTTAACCGCTCCGTTGTTATCCGGGTTTTGCAAGTAAACTGCAAACAGATCCGGATTGGTAAGATCTAATTTACTCAGGCTACCAATCTGCAGGTTTACACCAATAGGAGTGGAGCGGGTTTTTAATAAATCAATTACCTGTGGAAATGTATTTTCATCCACAAACAGTGTGTTGGCGTTTTTCTTATTCGCCTTGCGCGATGCATACAATAAGTGCATGGCTTCGGCTGCGGCTGTAGCTTCATCTAACAGCGAAGCATTGGCAATCTGCATTCCCGTAAGGTCAATCACCATAGTTTGATAATTGATCAATGCCTCCATGCGGCCCTGAGCGATCTCAGCCTGGTAAGGAGTATAAGCCGTGTACCAACCCGGGTTTTCTAAAATGTTACGAAGAATTACCCCGGGCGTTATGCAATTGTAATAGCCCGTACCGATGTACGATTTGTAAATTTTGTTTTTGGAGATGAGTTTTTTGAAGTTGTTCAGAAACTCAAACTCTGACTGCGCAGCGGGCAGATTTAATTTTTTTTTCAACCGGATGTTAGCCGGGATGGTTTGGTCAATCACGTCATCTACCGATTTTGCTTTCACCACTTTCAGCATTTCTGCGATCTGCTTTTGATCGGGTGCGTTGTGGCGGCTTTCAAATTTTTCGGAGTAGGTGGGATTGATAATGCTCATAAAAGTAGTTGTGAAGGAATAACCAGAAAGGATTAAATAGGTTTATGAAAGTTACCGGTTTCCAGTTGCCAGTTTTATAGCAACCGGTTACCCATTACCGGTATGGGTAACCGGAAACTGGCAACTAGAATCTCTCAAACTGCGAGAAAAAGAAGTTGCCTTCAATGGCTGCGTTCTCGTCTGAGTCAGAACCATGAATGGCGTTGGCATCAATCGACTTGGCAAACAAAGCCCGGATGGTGCCGGGAGCGGCCTTCTTCGGATCGGTTGCACCAATCAGCTTACGGAAATCTTCCACTGCATTTTCTTTTTCAAGAATCATGGGTACAATAGCACCGCTGCTCATATACGCACACAACTCGCCATAAAACGGACGCGCCTTGTGAATTTCGTAAAACTTACCTGCCAGTTCGGCACTCAGTTGTACTTTTTTCATGGCCACAATGCGAAAGCCAGCTTCTTCAATCATTTTGGTAATCGCACCTGTATTACCGGCCGTGGTTGCATCGGGCTTAATCATGGTAAATGTTCTGTTTCCTGCCATTTTTATTAAGTATTTAGATTATTTCGGTTCATTAATTTGGCCGCAAAAATAGCTTTTTATGCAATAGGGAAGTGGGTGCCCCAAAATGATTTTTATCCTTAATGGGGTATTTTAGAAATGAGCCATGAACCTTACCGATTGTAGCGGCCTATAGCCTGTGCCAGAGGTTTTTCAGCCAGAATTAAGGTTATGCACTCCCGATTAAAATTGCCATTTTTGCCGCTTCGATGAAGAACCTAGCTGCATTTAAGTCGCTGATAAGCAAACCGGCTGCGGTGGTAATTGTTACCCACTTTAAGCCCGATGCCGATGCCCTTGGTTCTTCACTTGGTTTGGCTGCCTTTCTTAAAAAATCCGGCCACCAGGTTTCGGTTATTACACCCAGCGATTACCCCGATTTTCTGGCCTGGATGCCGGGCAACGAAACGGTGCTGGCGCTTTCAAAAGAAAATCCTGCGCCCGAAGCGAAAGCCGCAGTACTCATCGCGCAAGCTGAAATTATTTTTTGCCTCGATTTTTCGAACCTTTCGCGCATCAACAGCCTGGGCGATATGATCCGCAAGGCCACCGCTACCAAAGTATTGATCGATCACCACCTGGAACCCGAAAATTTTGCCACGTTCGAACAATGGAATCCGGCCTCGGCTTCAACCGCGGGCTTGATTTTCGAACTGATAGAAGAGTTGGGCGAGAAAGATCAGATTGATGCCACCATTGCCACGTGCCTGTATGCCGGGCTAATGACCGATACCGGAAGTTTTAAACACAACAACACCCGCCATCGCGAGTTTGAAATAGCCTCGGAGTTGGTGAGCCGCGGGGCAGACCCGCATACTATTGCACAAAATGTTTACGATACCAACTCGCTGGAGCGTTTGCGCCTGACAGGATATGTACTGAGCAAAAAGTTAGTAGTACTGCCGGAGTATAATACCGCCTACATGACGTTGAGCCAGGAGGAGTTAAAAGAATTTGGCGCGCAAACGGGCGATACGGAAGGCCTTGTGAATTACGGCCTCTCGATTAAAAATGTAAAGATGTCGGTGCTGATGTACGACCGGAAAGAAGAAATAAAACTTTCGTTTCGTTCGTTAGGAGATTTTTCGGTAAACGAACTGGCGCGTAAACATTTTGATGGTGGCGGCCATCGTAATGCTTCGGGTGGTTCGTCTAAGCTTTCGCTGGATGAAACCTTGAAGAAACTACTGCGGGTATTGCCCGAATATAAACAACAACTAAACCAAGATTAAAACTTATAATTCAATTCAAATGAAAAAATCCTTTTTGCTGAGTGTGTGTGTGGCCGGTTTGTTAATGGCTTGTTCAAATACCAAAGAAACTGCTTCAGGTTTAAAATTTAATGTAGTAAAATCGGGTGGGGCCGATGTAGCTGAGAATGGTCAGATCATGATCATTAGCTTTTTATTTAAAGATGGCAAAGATTCCGTGTGGTCCGATAGTCGCACCAATCCGTTTCCTACCATGATTAAGAAAGATTCGGCCATGGCAACCGATCAGGTTATGGAAGTTGTGCAAATGTTAGGTAAGGGCGATAGCGTTACCTTCCAGATTCCGGCCAAAGATCTTTTTGCTAAAACATTCCGGTCACCAATTCCTCCTAATGTTGATAGTGCAGCAAACTTCACGTTTCAGATTGGTGTAATTGATGTGATTACAGAAGAGCGTGCGCGCGAAATGCAAAATGAATATGTGGCGAAGCAAAATGAAGATGCCTTAAAATTGCAGAACGAACAACTGGCTAAAGATACCCTGGCTATTGAGTTGTTTCTGAAAGAGAGAGGAATTAAAGCACAGAAAACAGCCTCAGGTTTACGCTACGTAATTACCAAACCCGGCAAAGGCGCAAACGCACAGCAAGGCGAATTGGTAAAAGTTAATTATGTAGGCAAACTGTTAGATGGAACTTTCTTCGATTCAAGTATTGAGTCAGCTGCCCGTGCCAATAATGGATTTAATGAACAACGCAGGCCGTATGAGCCATTGCAGTTAACATTAGGCATGCAACAGGTAATACCCGGTTGGGAAGAAGCGTTAGGGTTAATGAACAAAGGATCTAAAATGACGGTGTATATTCCTTCTACATTGGCCTACGGCAACAGACGCAGAAGTGAAGTGATTGCCGAGAATTCAATTCTGGTGTTCGAAATGGAATTGGTTGATATTATTAAAGCGAATTAAGCGTGATGAAGTCCGTTTGGAAAATTGTTTCTGTATTGTGGGTGCCGGTAATAATGGGTCTGCTTGCAATTCAAAGTTGCAAAGGCGATGATGATGGCGATGAGGAACCAAAGTGTACTAAAGAAGTATCCGAGTCAAAACTCAATGCCCCTAGTCAGGAAAAAATTGCATCCGATCTGGTGTTGATTGAACAATACCTGACCGATAATGAAATTGATATTGCCGATACGGAAATCAAAAACAACGTACGTTACCGGATTACCGAATTAGGTACCGGTGAAACGCCTTGCCTGGAAAGCAATATTAAAATCAAATATCGCGGCAGCCTGATGAAGACCGGCTATGTTTTTGATCCCGATCAGGAAACAGAAGAGGATGTGGACTGGCAGGAACGCGAAACCACATTCAACCTGAGCAATTTGATTGTTGGCTGGCAGATTGTTTTGCCATCCATTCCTGAGGGTACAAAACTTACCCTTTACATTCCTTCCGGCTACGGCTATGGTACCAATGTAGGTGGGGGCGGTGTTATACCCATAAATGCCAACCTGATTTTTGAAATCGAGTTTTTAGAGATTGTGGAGGAATGAAACTTTGTTTCGCTACCAACAATGTGCACAAGGTAAAGGAGATACAGGCATTATTGGGTGGCTCCTTTACCTTGTTAAGCCTTGCCGACATTGGATGTACCGAAGAATTAGCTGAAGATCAGGATACACTGGAAGGAAACTCGCTGCAGAAAGCACGCTATGTATTTGAAAAGTATAAAGTACCGTGCTTTGCTGACGATACCGGCCTGGAAGTAGAAGCGTTAAATGGAGAGCCGGGTGTTTATTCAGCCCGCTATGCAGGTGAGCAGCGCAATTCGCAGGATAACATCGCATTGTTGTTGCAGAATCTTCAGGGAAAAGAAAACCTTAAAGCCCGGTTCAGAAGCGTGATTACGCTTATTTCAGCAGCGGGCACCAATCAGTTTGAAGGTATTTTAAATGGAGTAATTACTTTTGAGCCACGCGGCACGCAGGGTTTTGGGTACGATCCGGTTTTTATTCCGGAACACTATACCCAGACACTTGCCGAACTTGAATTGAGCGAGAAGAACAAGATCAGCCACCGGGCACGCGCAGTTCAAAAATTAGTTTTATTTTTAAGAGATAGGGTTTCGCAAAACGGTACGCTGTCAGACTGAGCTTGTCGAAGTATTTGTGTAAACAATGTTTCTGTCAGGCTGAGCCTGTCGAAGTCTTTGTGTAAACAGTATTTTGTCAGACTAAGCTTGTCGAAGTCTATTTTTCATCATACAACAATAAAAGCATGAGTAAACCTTTTACCATAGGCATTACCGGTGGCAGCGGCTCAGGTAAAACTTTTTTTCTGCAAGGACTTTCCGCTTGCTTTAGCGCTCATGAAATCTGCCTCATTTCGCAAGACAATTATTATAAACCGCGCGACCAGCAACCGATAGACGAAAACGGAATCAAAAATTTTGATTTACCCGTATCCATCGATCGCGAAGCCTTTCGCCACGATTTACTCATTCTGAAATCCGGCCGGAATGTAATTAAGCAGGAGTACACGTTTAACAATCCGCAAGCGGAAACCCGCATGCTGGAGTTTAAGTCGGCCCCCATTATTGTGGTGGAGGGATTGTTCGTACAATACTTTGAAGAGATCAGCCACGAGTTAGACTTACGCATTTTCATTGAAGCCAAAGATCATGTAAAGTTAGGCAGGCGCATCAAGCGCGATCAGGTTGAACGCGGCTATGATATAGATGATGTACTTTACCGCTACCAATACCATGTGATGCCGGTGTACGAACGCCTGATTGAACCCTTAAAACATAATGCCGATCTGGTTATTCCCAACAACAGCAAATTTGAACGCGCCCTGGATGTGTTGGTAGCGTTTTTAAAAACGCAGTTGGGGTAAAACACCCGGCTTACTGAACTGAAATTTTCTTACGAATCGCTAATCCATTAGCGCAGTTGTATTGCGTGTACGGTCCGAATCCTACTTGATAGGCGCAATAAACCTGCGTATATTTTGGAGTTAGGTGCAACCATGACAGACCTAGAATGACCAAATGAGAACAACACAGACTAAATATTATTTTTCGGCAATAGCACTGTTTTTGGGAACGGTGTTCATGACTATTTTTTCAATCGGACCTTCTTATTTATTTATTTATTAAATTTTACAAAGACAATTTACCAGTTGCAATTGCTTTATCATTACCTTTAATAGTTCTACTAATTGGACTTCCAGACTACCTGCGATTTATGTATTGTGCAATCCGAGGGAGACCAGCATTGATATTAAATAACGAATCGCTAATTAATAATGCTGACGGAAAAGTTTATATGTGGAATGAAATTAAATCTATCACTTACGAGCCACACACCGGGTTTAGGGCTCCTCCTGGTGGTTATATATCGGTTACATTGAGAGACTCTGAAAGAAAATTTCGAATTCCACAGAACTCAATAAAATGTAAGACAACAAAACTACTGCAAGACTTGCAAAAGTATCACCGGGGTTACCATAGACAGAAATTTGACAAATCGAATGGCAGCACCTAACAGCACCTTGCCAAAAGCGGGGCGGACGTGGTTACAGAAACTTTTCGGCAACTAATAAACATTAGTGGTAGCTTGACAGATGGTGCCCCGAAAGCCCCGCCTTCGGCAAGCTGCAAACCGTTATAGGTAAGCCACGGAACAGACGAGTATGATCAAAAAAGAAGAAATATTAGAACAATTAGATAAGTGCAATTCGGACTACACTTTTCCAATGTTAGACAATGGTTATGTATATCCTGCGGGAACTAAATTGACAGCGTATCGTGACGACAAACGCTGGGTTTTAATAATTGAAGCGATTGGATTTAGTTATCGTGGTGGCGGACACAATGGTATTTCAAATTGTCTTCATATTTATGGTAACTGCCTAAACTATTCACCAGGAACGCAGAATGAAAATTTTCTCTATCTGACAAATGACTCACAGGACTGTGAAACTTTTGATGACGAAGAATGTTTTTATCTAAATCCAAAGTGTTCCAATTTTACACTGCGAGAACAAGCCTTACCGATTATTCATGACCGAAATCAATACATAACTTCAGGCATAGATCTCGAAGACGGTGAAAAAATTAACGCATTTGAATTTCTCCGAATGTTGGACTCTCTGCATCATGACAAACTCGTTGCGACCGAAAATGAAATTAGAGAAAGAATTCCAGCCGACATTCCAAAAGTTTTGGAACTGCAAGAATGGTTTCATCCAGACGTTGTAAATGGCGAGTTACCCAGCGAAAATGAAACTTTCCGACAAATAGCAGAAGTTTTGGAAACGGGCGCCATTGCACATTACAAACCAACACGACAACCAAACACGCATTGGAAAAATTGGCCTGAGGGAGGAACGTTATAAACTGTGTGAGGTGGCCTACCTATAACATGGGTTTTGCATCAGGCGGGCTGACGTGCAAACTTGGAGCCTTGTGCTTCTAATGAACTTTAGTAATAAATTGATCCCGTTAGCGGTAATTGCAGAGCAACCACAAACAAGAAATATGAGAAAAGTAATAGCAGCATTCAATATGACACTTGATGGTGTTTGCGATCATACCGCAGCCGTGGCAGATGAGGGAATCCATCAGCATTATTCCCAATTGATAGATAATGGGGGAATCATCTTATACGGAAGAACAACCTACCAGCTTATGCAATTCTGGCAAACACTTTTACAAAATCCTTCAGGCGAAAAATCTATGGACGACTTTGCGGTTTCAATAGATAAAATCCAAAAACTTGTTTTTTCAAACACACTCAAGCATCCTGATTGGAACAGTGCAAAACTTGCGCAGAAGTCGCTTGTTGAAGAAGTTTCGGAACTTAAACAACAATCCGGAAAAGACATTCTTGTGGGCAGCAGGAGTTTGATTATTCAGCTTTTAAACAGTAATCTGATTGACGAATTTCAAATTTGTATTCATCCCATTATAGAAGGTAAAGGGCTCCGGCTTTTTGATCAGATCAAAGACAGAATTATGTTGAAACTCATTAAAACAAAATCATTAAGCTCAGGGGCAACCGTATTTTATTATCAGCCAACAACAATACAGGCAAATGGCTAAACTTGTACAGCGTTGTGCTTCCTATAAACGCGGGTAGTAAAACGGAAATTCTGAGCCCCGAAACCCTCTCGGCACAGTTTCGGTACCCCACTTGCAAATCTCCCCGTAAACCCTACTTTTGTGCTCCTAATAATTCCGAACTGTGCTTAAAAAACGCGTTTACAGAAGTATTTTGATGATAGTGGGCCTTTTGGCAGCCACCGTTATCGTGCTTTCGCACGTGTTTAAAGCCCCCGAAGAAATTGCGGGCAAGAAGCCAGCCACCGAGCAATCTTCTAAGTCAGAATCCAAAACCGTTATTTCGGCACCTACCGAAGCCGTAATGCAAGGCGCTGCGGTGCAGGTAGATGAGCAGGTACCCCAAACATTATTAGAAGTTTTGGCCGAGCCTCAATCGCACCCGGGTTTTGTACCGGTAGCGAAACAACTGGTCAGTGGCTTTTTGAAAACCCTGTTCCGGGTTATCATTTCTCCCAACGCGCCCTGAGCGCTACAGTTAGGTCTCTTTCAGGTTGCTGCCAGCGGTAGCACAATCTCATTTTCTCTGAATCAATTTTAAATTTTAATAATTATATGCGTAATAAAGGTTTCGTTATTGTACTGGGCATAGTCATTACCCTGCTTTGCCTGTACTACTTGTCGTTCACATTTGTTTCTCAACGGGTAGAGAAGGATGCCATAAGCCAGGCCACCGATGCTGGCGGTTCGTTGAGTTTAAGCAAGAAGCAAAACTACCTGGATTCAATCTGGAGCAAGCCGGTGTACAACCTGTTTGGTGCTGAGTTTACTTACAAAGAAGTAAAAGAGAACGAGTTGAGCCTGGGGCTTGACTTGCGTGGTGGTATGCACGTGGTGCTGGAAATTTCTCCGGTTGATATCATCAAAGGATTAAGCGGAAATAATCAGGATCCTTCATTTGAAGCAGCGCTGCAGAAAGCGCGCGAATTGCAAAAGTCTAGTTCAGACAGCTATATAAATTTATTCTATCAAGCATTTAAGGAAGATAATCCGGATAAGAGTCTGGCTTCATTGTTTACGTCAGCAGCAAATAAAGATCGCGTAAAGCTTACCGATTCGGATGAGACAGTACTGGAGTTTTTAAACAACGAAGTAGATGGTGCCATTGATCGCTCGTTCACAATCCTGAAAACCCGTATTGATCAGTTCGGAACATCGCAGCCTAACATTCAACGTTTGCAAGAGAAGGGCCGCATTCAGATTGAAATTCCGGGTGCTGACAATCCGCAGCGGGTGCGCAAATTATTACAAGGTGTTGCGCGCCTGGAGTTTTGGGAAATAGTGGAATACACCGATCCGCAGTTGAATCAATCGCTAAGCGCCATTAACGATTTTCTGGTTAAAGAACAGAATGCAAAGAAAGTCCTTACAGAAACAACCTCATCAGAACTAAGGCCAGCTGATACAGCCAGCACTAAATCAGCATTGGAACAACAATTATCACAAGTACGTGATAGCACGGTATCTTCTTTAGATTCCCTTCGTCTGGCAACATCATCGCCTTTGCTTGCGCTGATGAGTCCAACTAATCCATTTCTGTATCAGGTAAAAGATACGGCTGTTATTAATAAAATATTGAGACGTGCAGAAGTGCGCAGCTTATTGCCACGGTCACTTGGTTTCTTCTGGGATGTAAAACCCGATCCGAAAATCACACCTGACGTAGATGATATTCAACTCAACTTTGTAAACCTGGGTCGTACCGGTAAACCATTGTTAACAGGCGAAGTGATTAACGATGCCCGTCAGGATTTTGATGAGAACGGCCGCTATGCCGTAACCATGAACATGAATACCACCGGTGCAAAAACGTGGGCTAAGATTACCCGCGAAGCCGCTGCCAAGCAACCACAGGGCCGCATTGCCATTGTGTTGGATAATTATGTGTACACGGCACCAACAGTAAATGGTGAGATTCCAAATGGTAGCTCGCAGATTTCAGGAAACTTTGAACTGGAGGAAGCAAAAGACCTGGCAAACGTATTAAAGGCAGGTTCATTGCCGGCACCTACCCGTATTGTAGAAGAAGCTATTGTGGGGCCAAGCTTAGGTAAGGTTGCACAAAATCAGGGTTTGATTTCGATGGCCGCAGGGTTAGGTATTGTGGTGTTGTTTATGATTGCCTACTACTCTAAAGGGGGTTGGGTAGCCAACATCTCGTTGTTGTTCAACATCTTTTTTATTCTTGGAATTCTGGCTCAGTTTAAGTCGGCATTAACGTTGCCGGGTATTGCCGGTATTGTACTTACTATGGGTATGGCCGTAGATGCTAACGTGTTGATATACGAACGCATTAAAGAAGAGATGGCTTTAGGCCGCAAGCTGCGCGAGGCGATTGAAAAAGGTTACAGCCGTGCGTTTACTACCATTTTCGATTCTAACTTAACTACTTTAATTACGGCCATTGCCCTGTTTGTATTAGGACAAGGCCCGTTGAAAGGTTTTGCTATTGTGTTGATGATTGGTATTGCCACCTCATTCTTCTCAGCCGTTTATATTTCGCGGGTAAT
This sequence comes from Bacteroidota bacterium, assembly GCA_051715445.1. Lineage (GTDB taxonomy): Bacteria > Bacteroidota > Bacteroidia > Cytophagales > Cyclobacteriaceae > ELB16-189. Next base: position 11,096 of record JBPXJU010000006.1, read on the forward strand.
TGTGGAGTGGATGGTGCGCAAAGGTGACGAGTCGAAAGTATCGTTTGATACCGCCATTGCAAGAATGATAAAAAAGCGTCCGGAATACGACTTTATTGGCGCACGTAAAAAAGCGTATCTGATATCAGGAGCAATAATTGTTGCTGGATTTGTTTTGGTAGCCGTACAAGGATTAAACCTGGGTGTTGATTTTAAAGGCGGTCGCTCGTATGTGGTAACCTTTAATCAGCCTGTGGTAGCAACCGATATGAAAGTAGCGATCTCTGAAAATTTTGAAAACACCGGTGTGGAAGTGAAAAACTTTGGCAGCGACAAAGTAATGAAGGTAACAACTTCTTACCTGGTGGATGATGAATCGGATGCAGCCGATGATAAAGTGAAAAATGCACTGATTGCCGGAGTAGAAAAGTTTAAAGGTGTTAAGTACACACCAAACGAAGCACAGCTAGATGATTCGCATTTCATTATCTCTTCTTCCTCTAAAGTAGGTGCTACCATAGCCGATGATATTAAGGGCTCAGCGTTTGAGGCCGGACTTGCTTCGCTTGTGCTGATCTTTATTTACATCCTGATTCGCTTTAAGCGCTGGACGTACAGTGCGGGTGCAATTGTAGCTACCGTACACGATACGTTGTTTGTGGTGGCAGCTTTCGCCATTGCCCGCGTATTCGGTCTTTCATTTGAAGTTGATCAGGTATTTGTGGCCGCTATCCTTACGGTGATTGGTTATTCCATTAATGATACGGTGATCATCTTTGACCGTATTCGGGAGTATTTAGGTTTTGGAGCAAACCACGATCGGGCAAAAGTTTTCAACGATGCAATCAATAGCACCTTAAGCCGTACATTAATTACATCAGGTACCACTTTGATTGTGGTTATTGTCTTGTTGATATTCGGTGGCGAAGTGTTGCGCGGATTCTCGTTTGCGCTATTTGTTGGTATTGGCGTAGGTACGTTCTCATCCATTTTCATTGCATCGCCTGTGGTGCTGGATCTGGAAGCGACTTCAGCCCAAACTAAAAAGGCAGAAGCGAAGGCTGCGGCTTAAATTTTTTGATAGAAAACTTCAAAAGGCGGACGCAAATCCGCCTTTTGTTTTTTCTGGCAAATTTGGGAGGCGTCTCAGTGACAGTTGAATTTAATTTTTAAGATGGCTTCTAACAAAATTTTAATGGAGATTGGATGATTAGGCCGTAATTTTGACCAGATGAAGATTCTGCTAATTGAAGACGAGCGCAAAACAATCCAGTACATAAAAAAAGGACTGGAAGAGAATGGCTATGAGGTAGACACCGCAGAGGATGGTAAGGCCGGAAAGGCATTGGGCTTCAAGAATCGTTATAACCTGATTATTACCGATATCATAATGCCCGAAATAAATGGGCGCGAGTTGTGTAAAGAATTCAGAGCTGCAAAAATTGAAACTCCTATTTTAATGCTTACAGCCCTGGCCGAAACCGATGATGTGGTAGAAGGCCTGGACAGTGGTGCCGATGATTATCTCTCCAAACCTTTTGAATTTAAAGAGTTGTTGGCGCGTATTCGAACGCTTACCAAACGCCAGCCCAAGCCCGGCAACGATAGCTACTTGCGTATTGCCGACCTAATACTCGATTTAAATACCAAGAGTGTGGTTCGTGCCGGAAAAAAGATTGATCTCACCTCAAAAGAATTTGCCTTGTTGGAATATTTCCTGCGCAATCAGGGTCGTGTTATTCCGCGTGCCGAACTTTCCAAACATGTGTGGAATGTGGATTTTGATACGGGAACCAATATGGTGGAAGTTTATGTGAATTACTTGCGTAAAAAAATCGACCGGGACTTTGATGTTAAGTTAATTCATACGCAATTTGGTATGGGCTACATCTTAAAAGAGCCAACCTGATCCTGTGCAAATCCGAACCCGATTAACGCTTCAGTTTACATTGTGGGTAAGTACCATTGTGCTGCTTTCGTTTTTGGCTATTTATCTTTTCTCCAAACAATTTGCTGAACAGGATTTTGCACGCAGGTTAAGAGAGAAGGCTATTACTTCGGCATTTCTGTTGATTAAGGTAGATCAGGTTGATACTGTGCTTCTGAAAATTATTGATCGTGCCAAGCGTGACAATTTGTTTCGTGAACGGATTCGGGTTTATGATCAGACAGATAAAGAGATTTACGCCAGTGGCGATACCATGAAATTGCCCATTAGCCAACAAGTAATTGAGCAGGTAAAACTTGAAGGTGAGCAACGCACGGTGTACAAAGAGTTTACCGTGGCAGGAATTCCGTTTAGTGATCGCGGTGTAAATTATACCATTGTGGCTTCGGCCGAAGATGTAATTGGCTATAACCGGTTGGTAGATTTAAGGCGCTTGCTCATGGCTCTGTTCATCATTGTAATTGGTCTGGTTTCTGTTTCCGGTTGGATTTACTCAGGCCGTGCCTTGCGACCCATTCAAAAAATTATCGCCAACGTACAAAGTATCTCACCTCAAAATCTTTCGCAGCGGCTGGAAGAAAGTCCGCACCCCGATGAAATGGGCAAACTCATTTTAATCTTTAATGGTTTGCTAAAGCGCATTGAAGATGCATTCAAGCTTCAGAAAATGTTTGTATCCAATGTTTCGCACGAACTGAAAAACCCACTTACGAATATTACCTCTCAACTGGAAGTTACCTTGTTGAACGAGCGCCCACGCGAAGAATATCAACGCACAATTGAGTCGGTTTTGGAGGACATCAAAAGTTTAAATCATTTGTCGGTAAGCTTGCTCGATCTGGCCCGGCTTACGCACGACAGCGATACATTTACGATGGCCGAAGTTCGGCTGGATGAAATTCTGTGGGATGCCCGTGAAAGAGTACGGGCAATTGATCATAATTATAAAGTGGAGGTTATGATTAAAGATATGCCCGAAGACGAAAACCGCTTGTTGGTTAATGGAAATCCACACCTGCTTAAAACAGCCTTTCAAAACATAATTGAAAATGCCTGTAAGTTTTCGGAAGATGGTCGCGCAGAAGTGGTATTAACCTGCAAAACTAACGAGTTAGTGGTGGAGGTGGTTGATCGTGGGCCTGGCATTGGAAAAAAAGACCTCGAAAATGTATTTCAGCCTTTTTTCAGAACCGATGCAACTTCTAAAGTAAAAGGTTATGGAGTTGGGTTATCGCTAAGCCAGCGGATAATTTCTATTCACAAAGGCAAAATTTCAATTGAATCAAATCCTGGCACCGGCACGCGCATTTTTGTCAGGCTTCAACCCGCACACGGTTTCTAATTCCTTTCTAATCGGGTCTAATCAAAAACAAGAAGGCCTGCGGTTACATTTGTTTAATAGTTTTTTCTAGGTTGTTTGAGTTTAGAACTAAGTTTACAGGTTTCGGTGGAAGAGTAAAATCTAATCAAACGTAAGCCAACTAATGATTAAAAATTCTCTTCCTGAAATGGGGCTCGCAAGAGTCCCATTTTTTTTATCACTTCGGTAAGGCAGTCTCCACACGCAAACCTATAGCCAACACACCGGCTAAGGTATCTTGTCGGTTTTCCTGTTGTAACGTGAATTTATATTTGCCCGGCTGAGCAAACGAATAGTTTGGTAATACTAAAAACTGATGATCGTACACATCGCCCAGGCCACTTCGGCCAAGCGGTTCACCACTTTTTTCAAACAAGTAATTAGAAACTAATTTTTCCGACAAAATGGCGCCAGTAGAATCGGCCAGTTGATACTTTACAAAGATGCGTTGCCATGGATAGTCGAGAGAATTGCGCACTTCGTAATACAAATTGTACGGTTGTTGTGTGTTTGTAATTTCGAATTCAAAACTTACGGGCTCCTGAATCTTCCAGCTACGTTCTTTAAACTCCACATAGTTTTCGAAAACCCGACTACTGTCGCAACCGGAAATCAAGATGCACAAAGCAACAAGTAGAACTGAAAATCTCATCGTGGGTTAGGCCCTTTAGGATTACGCGGTTGTGGATTTCTGTTTTGATTTTGCTGCTGCGGATTTTTTTTATCGCGCGAGCGATTTTTGTTTCGCTTTTTCTTTTTCGACTTGCTCTGATATTTTTTATCAAGATTTTCAAGATCGCTGTTAAGTTTGGTAACGGGCACCTTGGCTTCAATTTCGTTTGCCTGAAGCGTTGCTGGTTTTTTACCTTCCCGATTTAACGCAAGTATTTCGTTTACCCGATCAATGTTTAACGGATACCACGTATTCTCTTCCTTAAATCCAAACCACATTATTCGCCTGAAAATATCTGTTTTCTGTAAGCGTGCTTCGCCTTGTTCCGTTAGCAAAGGAGCTTCCACTTCAGGAATACCCTTTAAGGCTTCCATGTAAGTTTCCAACTCATAGTTAAGGCAACATTTTAAGCGCCCGCATTGGCCCGATAGTTTGCTTGGATTAAGTGAAAGATTCTGATACCGGGCAGCGCTGGTAGCCACATTTTTGAAATCGCTTAACCAGGTTGAACAGCATAACTCGCGACCACAAACTCCAATTCCACCCAGGCGGCCAGCTTCCTGCCGCAAACTGATCTGGCGCATTTCCACACGCACTTTAAATTCAGCAGCCAGAATTTTTATCAGTTCACGAAAATCTACCCGGTCTTCGGCAGAATAAAAGAAAGTTGCTTTTGTATTATCGGCCTGGTATTCCACATCCGAAAGTTTCATAGCCAGTTTTAGCTGATGAATGATTTCGCGCGTGCGATAGAGTGTGGGCAAATCGCGCTTCTTTACGTCTTCGTATTTCTCGGTATCTTTTTGAGTAGCTATCCGGTAAATCTTTTTGATCTCATCGTCATTGGCAACTTTTTTCTTTTGCATTTGCAAGCGAACCAATTCACCTTGTAACGATACATGTCCCAGGTGATGCCCGGTAGTTGATTCAACAATTATAGCATCGCCAGTGGTAAGCGAAAGTTTGTCGGTATTGCGGTAAAAATCTTTACGACCATTTTTAAAACGGACTTCTACTATCGGAAATTTATCCTGCACGGGCATATCCATGTTAGATAGCCAGTCGAACACATTCATTTTATTGCAACCGCCCGTACCGCAGGCGCCATTGTTGTTACAACCCGAAACCTTCCCGCCTTTACTTGTGCCACATGCACATCCCATTGCACTTGTTGTTTAGATTAAACCTTAAAGGTAGAAGGTAAAGTGGGCATTGGCAAACCGATTAAATCATCACTTATTGCCTTTCTCGAGGCGCGCCAGGTCCTGGCTGATGTCTTTGCGCCAGTAGGCATCCTTCCAGAAAATCCGGTTTACGGTTTCATAGGCCTGTTGTGCGGCTTTTTCAAGCGTGGGCGCGTTTCCGGTAATGGCCAGCACCCGGCCACCTGTTGTAACAACCTGATTATCCTTATGGGAAGTGCCGGCATGAAATACCCGTGCTGCACCGGATGAGTCTAAGCCGGAAACCGGATGCCCTTTTTCGAATGCATTCGGGTAACCGCCTGAAGCCATAATTACAGTAACGGCATAATTAGGATTAATCTGAAGTTTTTTGTTTTTGAGTTCGCCTTTGGCACAGGCTTCAAACAACGCTACCAGGTCCGAATCAATGCGCGTCATTACGGCTTCTGTTTCAGGGTCGCCCATGCGCGCGTTATACTCAATCACATAAGGCTCGCCATTAATATTCATTAACCCGATAAAGATGAACCCCTTATAGGGAATGCCATCTTTTTTTAGGCCGTTAATGGTTGGGATTATTACTTGTGTTTCTACTTTTTGCATGAAGGCCGGGCCAGCAAACACAACAGGCGAAACTGCCCCCATGCCACCGGTATTGGGGCCGGTATCACCATCGCCAATGCGTTTATAATCTTTGGCTTCGGGTAACACCACATAATTTTCGCCATCCGTAAGTACAAACACCGAAAGTTCTATGCCATCCAGAAATTCTTCAATCAGCACTTTCGAACTGGCTTCGCCAAATTTTTTATCGACCAGCATTTCCTGAATAGCCTGCTTTGCTTCACTTACCGTTGGTGAAATGATTACACCTTTCCCCGCAGCCAAACCATCGGCCTTTAATACAATGGGTGGTGAACAGGCCTCCAGGTAAGTAAGGGCTTGAGCACTTTCGTGCGATTGAAACGTGCGCGCCTTTGCGGTGGGCACACCGTGGCGCAACATAAATTGTTTAGAAAAATCTTTGCTGCCTTCCAGTTGCGCGCCTGTTTTTCCCGGACCGACCAGAAGTATATGCTTGAGCTCGTTAGTGCTTTCAAAATAATCGCGAATGCCTTGCACCAGTGGTGCTTCAGGACCAACAATAACAAGTGTTATTTCCTTTTCAATACAAAATGTACCAAGTGCTGGAAAGTTATCGGCAGCAATGGCCACATTTTCGCCAACTAAAGAAGTGCCGGCATTACCCGGTGCGATATAGAGATTGGAACAACGAGGGCTCTGTTTTATTTTCCATGCAAACGCATGCTCACGACCACCACTACCAATTAAAAGAATGTTCATAGGTTCTGAAAAATCTTTGTAAATATAGATAACTTTGGTTACTCAGGGCTGGTTACTGGTTACTAGTTACAGCTTGCCTGTTACGCGTTGCCGGATACTAGTCACTGGTTTGTTCAGACTAACCTACTCAAACCAATTATTGATTACCTAATACCCAATTCCCAATTCCAATCTCATGAAAACTCTCCTCCCTTCACTGCTCTTGTTTATTTTGTTAACAGGTTGTCAGAAGCAAAAATTCGATGTAATCATTCGCGGTGGTACAGTGTATGATGGATCGGGTAAACCGGGAGTATTAACCGATGTGGGTATTAATGCCGATACGATTGCTGCTATCGGAGACCTTTCCAAAGCCGAAGGCAAAACGGAAATTGATGCAACGGGTTTGGCAGTGGCGCCTGGTTTTATCAACATGCTGAGTTGGGCTACCGAGTCCTTGATTGTCGATGGCACTTCACAGGCCAACATCCGGCAAGGAGTAACATTAGAAGTATTTGGCGAGGGCGAGAGCATGGGGCCGCTGAATGATCGGATGAAAGCCGACATACTGGCCAGCATGCAGCGCAACCCCGACTGGAAATACGATATTGACTGGACATCGTTAAATGAATACCTGCAGTCGCTTGAGCGCAGAGGGGTTGCACCCAATGTAGCTTCGTTCATTGGCGCAACTACTGTTCGCATTCATGAATTAGGGTATGATAACCGGTTGCCAACCGCAGAAGAGCTGGAGCGCATGAAGGCATTGGTAAAGCAAGCCATGGAAGATGGTGCGTTAGGTGTGGGTTCATCGTTGATTTATGCACCGGCTAATTATTCAAGCACTGAAGAGTTGATTGAGCTTTGCAAAGTAGCAGGCGAATACGGGGGCATGTACATTACTCACATGCGCAGCGAAGGCAACTCTATTTTTGAAGCCGTGAATGAAACCATTCGCATTGCGCGCGAAGCAAAATTGCCAGCTGAGATTTACCATCTGAAAATGGCAGGTGAAAGCAACTGGGGAAAGTTAGATTCAGTGATGGCAATGATTGATCAGGCCAACAAAACAGGAACCAGAGTTACGGCCGATATGTATACTTACACCGCAGGAGCTACGGGTCTTGATGCTTCTATGCCTCCGTGGGTACAGGAAGGCGGAATAAAAGAATGGATCAAAAGATTGCAGGATCCTAAAATCCGCAAGCGTGCCTTAGATGAAATGCGCAAGCCTTCTGATAAATGGGAGAACCTGTTATTGATGGCCGGCAGCCCCGAGCGGGTATTGCTGCTGGGGTTTGCCAACGATTCGCTTAAGCAGTTTACCGGAAAAACGTTAGCCGAAGTAGCAAAGATTTATGGTAAGAGCCCGGAAGAAACCGCCATGGATCTGGTGATTACCGATAGTACACGTGTGGGCACGGCTTATTTTATGATGAGCGAAGAAAACGTTAAGCGGCAAATTGCCTTGCCGTACATGAGTTTTGGTTCCGATGCTGAATCACCGGCAACAGAAGGTGTGTTTTTAAAATCGAATACTCATCCACGGGCCTATGGAAATTTTGCAAGACTCCTCGGCAAATATGTGCGCGATGAAAATGTGATACCGATGGAAGAAGCCATTCGTAAACTTACTTCATTACCCGCTTCAAATCTTAACATTAAAAAGCGTGGTTCGTTAACGCCCGGCTATTATGCCGATATAGCCATATTTGATGCAGCCAGAATTCAGGATCATGCTACATTTGAAAAGCCACACCAGTATAGTACCGGCATGGTGCATGTGCTGGTTAATGGAACCGTGGTATTAAAAGAAGGTGAGCACACCGGGGCAAAACCAGGAAGGGTGGTGAGAGGGCCGGGGTGGAGGGACTAGTATTCTATTATGGCTATCATTCTTTATTGAAAACTTAATTCAATCGGAAAGAAAAATTACCTAGGCCATGTTGTTGATCCACATTAAAGAAATTTATAAACCAGAATAGTACCATATGTCAAAACGAAACAAAATCATTTACTGGATTGCCACCACCTGGCTCGCACTGGGAATGCTTTCTACCGGCATTGTGCAAATCATTAAAATGGACGAAGAAGTTGCCATGTTCACACGCCTCGGATATCCGGCATATTTGCTTACGATTTTAGGAGTATGGAAAATTCTGGGTGTGATTGCCGTATTGGCACCAAAATTTCCGCTAGTGAAAGAGTGGGCTTATGCAGGTTTCTTTTTTACCGCGTCCGGAGCACTTGTATCGCACTTTGCAGTGGGCGATGGCGCAGCTGATTTTTTTGGTCCTGCGTTGTTGTTGGTACTTACAGTAGTTTCGTGGTATTTTAGACCTGCAGACAGAAAAGTTGCAGAAGCTTAAGGTTCGGATTCAAAAAAGTTGATAACGTTATAGTAACAACTATGAAAGGAAAACAAAAATTGACATCGGCACAACGTGCCGACTTATTGAAACTATTGGAAGCAAGGTTTGCTAAACACGTTGCGCGCCATAAAGGAATAACATGGGAAAAGGTTTTGGCAAAGCTGGAAACTGATCCATCAAAACTCTGGAGTTTAAGCGAAATGGAAAAAACCGGTGGCGAACCGGATGTAATCGGTTATAATAAGAAGACAAACGAATTTATTTTTTGCGATTGTTCGCCTGAAACACCGAAGGGGCGCAGAAGTGTCTGTTACGATCACGAGGCCCTTGAATCCCGCAAGGAACATAAACCGGCAAACAGTGCCGTACAAATGGCAGCCGATATTGGGGTGGAGCTTTTGACCGAAGCTCAATACAGCGAACTTCAATCCTTATCGGCAGATAAATTTGATACCAAAACATCAAGTTGGTTACTCACACCAAAGGAAGTAAGAAAACTGGGAGGAGCATTATTTGGCGATTACCGGTTTGGGCGGGTATTCACCTACCACAACGGTGCCGAGTCTTATTATGCGGTAAGAGGGTTCCGTGGGTTATTACGGGTTTAAATTTCGAATAAATTGTGTTCCTAAACTGCCGCATGGATTAAACCTTCTTAGCCCAATGCAGTCAAAGCATTTTAAAAATTTCGTTTGATTTTATGGGTGAACTAAGAAAGCGGTCTTCTCTGGTTAAAACCAGACTTGTTTTGATTGTATTTACATTTTTCTTACTTGCCTGCAAGGATGATCCAGAACCTGCTGCTGAAGCCATGTACTTTCCCTCCAATACCGATGGTAAATGGGAAACAAAATCGATGGCAAGCCTGAAGTGGAACGAGAGTGCTGTTCAACCCTTAAAAGAATACCTTATTCAAAAAAATACCAAGTCGTTCATGATTTTGGTGAACGGCAGAATTGTAATGGAAGAATATTTTGATGGCCACACCAGTAGCACCACCTGGCAATGGAACAGTGCCGGCAAAACATTGGTCACCACCACCACGGGCATTGCAGAGCAGGAAGGGCTGTTAAGTATTAACACAAAAGCCTCGCAGTATCTGGGTGAGGGCTGGACAAGTGCGCCTTTAGAAAAAGAAAATCTGATTACCGTAAGGCATTTGCTCACCATGACTTCGGGTCTTAATGACGAAGACCAATTTGTTAGTAAGGCTAACCTGACTTATGTGGCCGATGCCGGAACCCGGTGGTCGTACCACAATGTATTTCAAAAATTAATGGATGTGGTGGCCGAGGCAAGTGATCAGGAGTTTGAAACGTATTTTAATGCGAAGGTGAAAAATAAGATTGGTATGGATGGCTTCTGGAACAATGGAATTATCTTTAAACTATACCACAGTAATACGCGCAGCATGGCAAGGTTTGGACTACTGGCCCTTAACCACGGAAAGTGGAAAGATGAACAGATTATTAATGAAGCCTTTTTTAATGAGAGCATCAGTACCTCGCAAAGCATCAATCCTTCGTATGGGTATATGTGGTGGTTAAATGGCAAGAGTAGTTATATGATACCCGGTGGTCAAACGGTTTATACGGGGTCACTTGTTTCGGCTGCTCCTGATGAAATGTATGCTGCCATGGGTGCGGAAGATCAACGGATATACATAATTCCGAGTAAGAAAATGATAGTGATAAGAATGGGTTATGCATCAGACCCGGACAACCCAACCTTTGCCTTATCGGGATTTGATAATGAGTTGTGGCAAAAAATCAATGCGGTGATTGAATAACAATCAGTAATGCATATTTTTACCACAAACTTATTTTATGCAACTATTACTGATAGCTTTTCTTTATCTGTTTACCGGAACAGAAACACCTGTTGTAGCCGATCCCATCGGAACAGTTACTTATAAAATTAATGGTGAAGAGAAGAAAGTTAACCTCCGCTCACTTTCGGTTTCATTAAAAACAGAAACTACAGGCGATGCTGGTAAAGAAAACACCTATACGGTGGCTTCATTTACCATTAATGATACGAACAACACCAAAGCCATTCGGTTTACCGTGAACGAAGATAAGGTTGTAACAGGATTAAAGGGTTCCTATCCGTTGCGCAACTCCAGCGAAATTGAGTTCGGTAAATCAACGGGGATTATGATAATTAACACACAAAACACAACGGAAATCTGGACTTCCGCTAGTGGAGGTTTGTGCCAGGTGGACTTAACAGGAACCACATTAAAAGTAAGAATTACTGGCGCGCGTTTGAATATCGGCAGCGAAACAGTTCCATTCGAATTAACATTAGATGCAACAGGGGTTAAGGTAAGAAGCTAATCTTACCTTAACATCTGGCTTTTACTTTGCTGGTGTAATCACAATATTTCTGAAATCAATCGGGCCATGGTCACCCTGAAACATAATGGGGCCTGGTTCACCTTCTTTGTTATCAATGGCACCACCGGTCATACCTGGAATTTCCTGGTTGTTGATGATGGTGATGCCATTCGCAACCACTGTAATCATTCTGCCTACCAATGTAATGTCATATGTTTGCCACTCGCCAGCATCTTTTGCAGCCATTACACTGGGAGTTAGAAATCCATACACTGCACCCAGGTAACCTTTCCATGGCTCTTTGCCTTTATCATCTTCAATCTGTACTTCATAACGGCCGCGCAAATACACCCCGCTGTTACTTCCTTTTTCATACCGGAATTCTACATGCAGTTTAAAATCAGTAAAGGTTTGTTCACTTACCAGGTTACTTCCAGATTTTAAACTTCTCAAAACTCCGTTTTCTACAATCCATTGATTTGGCCCCATGGCTTTCCAACCTTTTAAATCTTTGCCATTAAACAAAGTAATAGGTTGGCCCCATACGGGTTCGGTTGTACGCTTTAATAACGGAGCACGCGTGCCTGTCCAGTTATATTTTTTTCCATCGGTGTAAACCATAGAGCCTTTAAGTGTTTCACCGGTTAGCTCGCCTTCAAAGTCCATGTTCCGGTCACCCGGCTCCCATTGTGGCGGAATAGAGAAAGAGAATTTTTCATTCACCACTTTTACTTCTGCAACTGGCCGGGCACTTCCAAAAGCATATACAAAGCGGCCAACTAAAGTTTTATGACCCGAATGTTCAACCTCAAGCCATGACGGAAGTTGCGTGCCATCTTTTTCAATTAAAAGATTCCAGCGGCCTTCCAGTTTATGCTGTGCCTGAAGTGTAATTGCTGCTGCAGCCAGTAAGAGGATGAGTGCAAAGCGGGAGTATATTTTCATAATGGTAATTTTTTTGGTGTTAAACGAAGTGAGTCTCAGTGTTAATTCGATTTTAAAATATTGTCCAACTAATGGCCACCTTTAACGTATGCCCACCCGCTTTCTTGTTTCAGCGTAAGCTCTATCATAGCTGAAGGCACCACAGTTGAAACTTTTAACAAGTCCTCGGGCTTTAAATTTTTACGTTTCATGGTATTACCGCAGGCAGCAAACACTACACCTTTGCTGCTCCACTCAGCCACCTGCGCGGAGGCTTTGGAGGTTTTGGAAATAAGCAGATCGAGGCCGGGGCCATGGCACACTACTTCAATTTCGGCATTGGGCCAGGCGGTGCGAATATTCTTAACCTGACCAACAACGGAAGTCTGCGAAAGAGAGTCGCTATCGGTAAACTGCATAACAATTTTATGAGGCTTCAAATCAATTACACCGGTCTGTTGTGCGAATAGATGACTTGAAAAAGCGCTAAGCAGAATGAAAATAAGAGCTTTCATATTTTTGGGGATTGTTGAATCAAGGTAGAGACTTTGGAGGCGAAAGCCAAACACTAAGTTACCGAGGGTGCTGCAAAGCAAACTGCAACGCACGAATTTCCATCCAGTTAGTATCATCTCTTAGAGAAAAACCTACGTGGCCTCCCCGTTTTGGAATTTCAAGATGAATGCGGGCGTGTTTTCGTGCCAATTCAACCGGATAACAAGCATCGGGTAGAAACGGATCGTTTTCAGCATTAACCAGTAATGTTGGTGTCTGAATGTTAGCTAAATGTGGGCTGCAACTTGCCTTTGAATAAAAATCATCCGCATCTGTGAAGCCATGTAATGGTGCAGTGTATCGCGTATCGAACTCCCGAAAGGTAGTTATGTTTTCAAACCCTTCTGCGGAGAGCAAATTTGGAAATTGAGTTGCTTTAACCTGAATTTTTTTCTCTAACTTTTTAAGAAAGCGTTTCAGATAAAATTTGTTTCCCGGTTTATCTAATTCTGCTGCACTGGAACCCAGGTTGCAAGGAACCGAAAAGGCAACGGCTACTTTTAGTTCGCTATAAGCTTTTCTTTCACCCAGATATTTTAACATCATACTGCCACCCATACTAAAACCCACCAATGCAATTTGGGTGTAATTTTTTTGCAAGGCATGTTCGATTACAGCAGCCAGATCTTCTGTAGCTCCATGATGATAAAAGCGCGGTAAGCGATTGGCCTCACCACTACAACCACGACAATTCCATGACAGTGCATCCCAACCGTGCTGAAAAAAATGAACGGCCATACCTTTGGAGTAATGTCGTTCGCTGTTGCCCTCCAAACCATGCGAAATGATAACAAGTTTGGATTGTTGTTGAGTCATCCAATCAAGATCCAAAAAATCGCCATCGGCTAATTCTAAACGTTCGCGTTGATAGGTGCCCGGTACTTTTCGGAACACGCTTGGTATTACGGTTTCAAGATGCGCATTGAAAAGATAAAACGGAGCCTTATATGTTGAATTGATAAGGGGCATTTATGTGTTCAATACGTCATGAATTTCGGGATTGCGGTCGAACGCAGCTTTTGCAAATGTACAGAGAGGCAAAATTTTGAGGTTGTTCTGCCGGGCATATTCTACCGCTGCCAGTACTAATTTTTTTCCTACTCCCTGTCCACGCAGTTGATCCGATACGGCTGTATGATCGATGATTAGCAGACTATCGCCCGCACGCGAATAAGTCATTTCGCCCAGCCGTTCATTACCTTCGCCAATCAGAAAGGCACCTTTGTTGCCGTGTTCGATTTGTTTGATATTCATGCTAAAAGTTATGAAGTTATGATTTATAACGAGTGCTGAGCAAAGTCATTACGATAAAGAGCATCGCTACGAGGCCTAACGCAATCCGAAGAGAATAGACATCGGCCAGCAAACCAATTAACGGTGGCCCGAACAGAAAGCCCGCGTAACCCACCGTTGTAACCATCGCCAAACCAACACCGGGCGGAAGGCCTTTTGCATTTCCGGCAATACTATAGGCAATCGGTACAATCACAGATAAACCAATTCCTGTTAAGAAGAATCCTACTATGGCAAGATAAGGTGATGGAAAGCCAAGCGTAACTAAAATACCGAATGTGGAAATCAGACCACATCCAATCATTAAGTTCTTATCGCCCCAGCGCAAACGGGCCGAGTCTCCAAAAATTCTTCCGGTTGTCATAGCCAATGCAAATGTGGTTAACCCGATAGGCGCGAAGACTTCGTTGGCTTGCGCGATGTTTAGCATATAATTGGTACTCCAATCGGCCATTGCCCCTTCGCCAAGCATACAACAAAAAGCAATTACGCCAATACTTACCATGGCCGCGTTTGGTAAGCGAAATGCCGGCCCTTCCGATTTTTTTTCTTGTGGCTTATCGTGAATAAGATGATAGCGCGACCATGCGGCACCGATCAAACCCAACGCTGTTATTATGCTGAGGTGCAAAAATAAACTGGTATCTAACTTAACAAAGAGGGCGCCACAACCTGCGCCAATCGCCATACCAATACTAAACAAGGCATGAAAGGAAGTCATGATAGGCTTGCGGTATTGTTGTTCTACCATTACAGCCTGTGCGTTCATGGAAACATCCAGCATGCCTGCGGTTATACCCATCACAAAAAACACCAGTAACAGACCACTGATGCCCGGCATGCCGATAGTAAGAGGAACCAATGGAACAAAGACGCAATACAAAAATGCCGAAGCAATGGTAATGCTCCGGCTTCCATTACGAATAATTAACCAGCCGGTAAAGGGCATAGCCATTAATGCTCCAAAAGATGTAGCTAACAACACAAAACCAAACGTGCCATCATCTACCCGAAACAACTCTTGTACTTTTGGAAAACGGGCAGCCAGGTTGGCATGCACAAATCCATTTACAAAAAAGAGCAACTTAACCGCAACGCGAGGGGGTGTCACAATAGGTAGAAATGTTTCTCAAAGTAAAGCATAAATAAGGCGCAGCAGGTGATCGAGCAAAATAAAATTTAACTCAACCGATTGTTTCAGCGCACAACCTTAAAGGTTGTTTCTCCATAAAGCGGGGTACCATCAGCGGCAATACCTTGTACTACTACCCGGTAAGTGCCAGGCTGATCGGAGGTATAAAACTCCAGTTGCCTCGCCTCACTGCCGTTGATTTTAACTTCCGGATTCCAGTATAATAAATGGCGGCCATCCGGAATGCGA
>JBPXJU010000007.1:0-3990 GCA_051715445.1 Bacteroidota bacterium
TACCTTGTAAAATCCGATTATCCTAAGCATTTTTGCAGCCCTTTTAAGAAATTTTAGCATTTGAAGATATGAAACGTACATTCCAACCTTCGCGCAAGAAAAGAACAAATAAGCACGGCTTCCGCGAGCGCATGGCTACTGCAAACGGACGCAGAGTTTTGGCCTCCCGTAGAGCTAAAGGCCGTAAGAAGCTTACTGTATCTGACGAAGGTACACCTAAGACCCGTTAATAATCGGTTTTTGCGCTTCCTTTGGGAGGCGTACTAACTAAATTTATAAAATGAAGAATTCCGAGCGAGAGTCACCCCTCTCCTTTGGAGATGGTCAGCGGGTAAGGCACACATTCCAAAAGTCCGAGCGGCTTTCACGGGAAAAATGGATTCAGGAACTCTTTGATAAGGGTTCCTCTTTTTATTTATCCCCATTTAAAATAATTCATCGTTCGCATCCGGATCCCAGGCTGCCACATCAGGTGCTGATAACAGTATCAAGCCGGCAATTTAAGAAAGCAGTAGATCGCAATCTGATTAAACGCAGAATCCGCGAAGCATACCGTACACAAAAGCACCTGCTCACAACAAAATCTACTTTAGCCTTTGCGGTTATTTATACAGCAAAAGAAATTTTACCGTTTACAGAATTGAAAAATAAAATCTCGGTTGTGTTAACGAAACTTAATACAATACCCGTCTCTCCTGTGGAAAGGGGCCTGGGGTGAGGCCTTTATGAGGCGGCTTTATCAAAAAAAATTAAGACCTTGTAATCCTGAACCAAAATCGGACGGTATGAAGCGATTGAAAGTTTTACTAGTATTTCTGGCTGTTGTTGCGATAGTGGCGTTTACTGTGCCATCCGAAAAATATTTCGACATCGCCAAGAGCCTCGACATATTTGCAACACTCTTCAAAGAAGTTAACGCTTATTACGTAGATGACGTAAATCCAAAAAAACTGGTTGAAACCGGCATTAACGGTATGCTCAACCAACTTGATCCTTACACAGATTACATTCCCGAAGAAGATCTTGAAGCATTCAGCATTCAAACCACAGGCCAGTATGCCGGGGTTGGTGCGTTAATTGGCATTGTCAATAAGAAAACAGTTATCACAAATCCTTATGTTGGTTTTCCGGCACATCGCGTTGGCCTGCGCGTGGGCGATGAAATTATTTCAGTAAATGGCCAGAACGTGCAGGGCAAACCTACTTCCGATGTAAGCTCTTTATTAAAGGGCAAACCCAATACGGAAGTGGAAATGGAAATAAAACGACCAGGTGAAACGACACCACTTAGTTTTAAACTCACACGTGAGAAAATAAAGATTTCCAACATCACGTATCACGAAATGATCGACAGTGAGTTGGGCTATATAAAGTTAGATGAATTTACGCCCGGTGCCGCAAAAGAAGTGGAAGCAGCGGTAGCAGACTTCAAAAAAAGAGGGGCAAAAAAACTGGTGCTCGATTTACGCGATAATCTGGGCGGCTCACTTTACGAGGCTGTTAACATTGTAAACCTCTTCATCCCCAAAGGCAAAGAAGTAGTATCAACAAAAGGCAAAGTTGAAGAGTGGAATAAAACGTACACCACACTCAATAATCCACTTGATACCGAAATACCCCTGGTAGTACTCACTAGTGGCAGCAGTGCCTCAGCAAGCGAGATTGTTGCGGGTTCTCTTCAGGATTATGATCGGGCTGTTTTGATTGGGCAAAAAACTTTTGGAAAGGGTTTAGTTCAAACCACCCGACAATTAGCTTACAACGCTCAACTCAAAGTAACCACGGCAAAGTATTATATTCCCAGTGGTCGATGCATACAGGCAATTGATTATGAAAACAGGAAGAATGATGGCACAGTTTCAAAATTTCCTGATTCGCTTAAGCGTGAGTTTAAAACCAAAGGTGGTCGTAAAGTTTATGATGGTGCCGGTCTCGATCCTGATGTTCCGGTTGAAGCGGCTAATTTTAGTTCGGCAGTTATTGAACTGGTGAATTCAGGCTTTGTGTTTGAGTATGCCACTAAGTATTGCAGCGAACACCCCAATCCTGCAGCTATGAAAAATTTCAGGCTTTCAGATCAGGAGTATCAAAAATTTACAACGTGGGTTGCCGAACAAAAATTTACGTATGCTATCGAGCTCGATCAAAAAGCCGATGAATTGATTGCCTCTGCTAAACGCGAGAAGTATTATGACGAATTGCAATCCCAGTTCAATGAATTAAGATCGCGTATTGATCAGAATAAAAACACGGCACTAACCAGAAACAAACCAGAACTCTCGCGTATTCTGGAACAGGAAATTGCATTTCATTATCAATTGGCCAAAGGGCAGGTTGAAGTTATGCTTGATCGTGATCCTGAACTTATACAAGCGCGCAAAGTATTAACCGAAGCAGGAGTTTATCACAAAATTCTTTCGGCAAACTAAATGGTACGGTTACTCAGCCTCGAAACTTCCACTCAGGTTTGTTCGGTAGCCATTCATCAGCAAGGTGAATTGATTGCTTTTCGCGAAATGAGTGAGCCACGCTCGGCTGCAGCGCAATTAGCTACCATGATTGATGCCATCATGAATGAATCAAACACGCAACCAGAAATGCTTGGTGGGGTAGTGGTGGCAGCCGGTCCGGGTTCCTATACAGGCTTGCGCATTGGTGTAGCCACTGCAAAAGGAATTTGTTTCGCGTTGAATCTTCCGCTTATTGCAGTTAACACATTAGATTTAATAGCGCATCAGGGTAAAGAACGGGTAAACAATGCAGCATGGCTTTGCCCAATGGTAGATGCACGTAGAATGGAAGTGTATTGCAAACTGCTGGATCATGAATTGAACGAAGTGGAACCTACTCAGGCAAAAATTATAGATGCCTCAAGTTTTATTGGGTATCTCAATAAAGGTCCAGTTTATTTTATTGGTGAAGGTGCTACCAAGTGTAGAGATTTAATAACACATACTAATGCATTTTTTTTTGATGATGTAGTCCCGGATGCTTCCCACCTGGGTATTATGGGTTATAGGAAATGGACTCAACAGGATTTTGAGAATATAGCCACTTTCGAACCATTTTATTTAAAAGATTTTCTTATCCGTAAACCAACTGCTTTAAAATAGTGTTGTCTGTTCAATGCAAAACGAAATAGTAAATAGAGTAAGCAATAGTCAATTGGTAACGTTCGATCTGGAAGAACTTTACACACCTGGAGAGCGGGTATTGTTTGATGTAAAGAATTTACTCTTTCAAGAGTTGATCTTGCGCGAAAAAGACTTTCGCGATTTCATTAAAGACCACAATTGGGCGCAGTATCAGAATAAGTTTGTGGCGATTACATGTTCTGCCGATGCTATTGTGCCAACCTGGGCATATATGCTTTTAGCCTCAGCACTTCAGCCCTATGCACAGCAGGTTGTATTCGGTTCTTTGCAGGATTTAGAAGCTCGGTTGTTTGAACAGGCCCTGAACAATCTTGATTGGGGAAAATTCACTAATGCTAAGGTTGTGGTGAAAGGTTGTAGCAAGGTAGAAGTGCCGGTTTCGATCTACGTGGAGGCTACAAATAAGCTTCGGCAGGTGGCTCAAAGCATCATGTATGGCGAACCTTGTAGTACGGTGCCAGTTTTTAAGCGAAAAACCTCCTGATTCCAATTCTGATTATCAATTAGTTAGCAGGAATAACCAAGAAAAGGCCATTTTTTGTAAAAAATCTTCATTGCAACACTTGCAGATACACGCCCAACGGCTACCTTTGCACTCCCTTTTGAACGAAAAAGGGCTTTTGGTTTGAAAATTCGAAAGGTTTAGAACCACTTCTGTTAGAGGTCGACAACATGGGTTGTTGAAAATTCTGACAATCGTTCTTTGAATGAATGGAGATTGATAGCGGACCCGGTGATAATCGATAGAGGTTATTACCGAGTTGATTCTTTAGAGGCTTTGATGCGAATCAGAGCGGACAAAAAAATTAATGAGGACCGAGGATTAAATGACATA
>JBPXJU010000008.1:0-137821 GCA_051715445.1 Bacteroidota bacterium
GTGATGTATGTGCCGCGTATTTCAAGTTCAATAATATTGGAAAGCGCATGGATTATTTCGGCTCTTGTAGCAAGCGCACCCCCCAGGTTTCCAACACGCCAGCCAGCCGTTTCATCCAGTTTGATGGTATATGAAGACCACGATGGTGCCACGACTGGTTTGACAGGTAGTGAATATACAATCATAAAGTTTGATGCAGCCCGAATGCGCACGTCACCCTGCCCGCTGGATGCCGTTCCTGCTGATGATTGCTGGAGATCAAATTTCAAATTCATTCCAAATGATCGGGCCGCCTGCAAGCCGAGGAATTTTGAAGGCGCAAACCAACCTTGGGAAGTCGCAGTTGCATTGGATGAATAGGGTACGGTAGCTGCAAACCCACCCGGATTTCCATTGCTGGCGTTGTGGTTTACAATTACCGGGGTGCCATTATTTGAAAAAGCCCACCCATCGGCATCAGTATCAAACGTGCTGGTGATTTGGGCAGTTCCTGAAATGCTGATTAAACAGGCGAACAGAAAGGATAAGTGGATTTTCATACTATGAAAGTACGCTTTCTAACACCACAATCAGATCACATGATAATGTGATTTTGCTTCAAATTATCGTTTCAGCACCAAATACCCGGTTTGTGTTTTACCAGTTGATTTAAAGGAGATTTTATAAAAGTATGTGCCCGAAGGTAGTTCGTTACCATTTTGATTCAAGCCTTTGAAAGAATTTGCATCACTGTAGTTTTTGGTTTCATACACTTTACTTCCCCACCGGTTGTAAATAGAAACCGTGTTTTCCGGCTCCAGATCTTCAATGAAAGCAATTTTAAAGAAATCATTCTTACCATCGCCATTGGGTGATACCGCATTGAAGATTTCGATTTCACCGATCACCTTTATTTCAAAGGTTTGAGAAACACACTCGCCAAACACATCGCATACCTGTATAGAGATAACCTCCGTTCCGGTAAACGGATTGCCCGAATAATTAATGGAGAGGGAAGTTCCATTGAGAGAAGCCACTGCACCACTCATAGGTTGCGAAACAGTTAAAGAACTTAAGACAAGGTTGTTGTCCGCATCGGAAATTAAAGTTGATAAATCTATGGACACCGAACTGCCAAGCGTAGTGCTTGCAGAAGTGGTAGTAATTACCGGAGCGGAGTTACTGCATGGATTAGCCTGCACGGTAATGACTATCCCATCCGAATCCGGACTGGCACAACCATTCGCATTTATAACCGAAACAGAATACGTTCCAGAAGCCGAAACAGAAAGTTGTTGCGCGGAAGAACCATCAGACCAGAGATAC
This sequence comes from Bacteroidota bacterium, assembly GCA_051715445.1. Classification (GTDB taxonomy): domain Bacteria; phylum Bacteroidota; class Bacteroidia; order Cytophagales; family Cyclobacteriaceae; genus ELB16-189. The sequence continues at coordinate 1,306 of JBPXJU010000008.1, forward strand.
GAGGCAAACCCATTTGGCGCAGCAAGAGTGAGCGGTGTTCCGGTACAAATGGTAAGGGCATTACCAACCGGAGTGATACTGGAAGTAATTGCCGGTTGAGCAGGTACGGTGCTGATGATTGCGGTAACAGCTACAGGCACACTTTCGCAAAACGTACTGCGCACAGCAACATGATAGGTTGTATTGGCTGAGAGTGAAGGTGTAACAAAAGTTTCATCTTGTTCACCGGCAATGAGCGTAAGCGGAGAACCGGAATACCAACGATAATCGCCCGGAGAACCACCGGAAGCCGTGAGCGTAACTATGCCCGGCCCGCAACTTATGCCGTTCACTACATCGGGCGGAGTGGGTAAACTGTTAAAAACAAGATTACCAACGGAAGTAATTACATCGGCTGCAAAATCGCCAGAGATTACACATTGGTAATCGCCCGATTCAGAAGAAGAAACGTTTGAGATTGTAAGTGTGGGGGTAGTTACACCACTAAACGTTGTACTGTTTACCAGATCAACAAACACGCTGCCATCAAACTTTTGCCATTGATAAGTGATGTTGGTGGTACCAGAGGCAGCGGTTGTAAACGAAGCAGTACCCCCTTCGCAGGCATAGTTTGGTGATGCAGGTTGTTGGGTGATGGTGATGGCAACGGTAGGCACGAGATTTTCATACACCACCAACAACCCGGCCGCACGGGTTAGAATAATTTCTGGTTTGCCATCCAAATTCAAATCGCCCGTAGTAATACCACGTGGAGCAGTAACCGTTGTATTGAACGGGGCCGCAAACGAAGCAGCCGTTAATGCACCAGTTGTATGAATGTTTTTGAAAATAGAAAACCTGTTTCCGCTTTCACTAGTGGTAATGATTTCCGGTTTACCATCGCCATCTAAATCGGCAATGGAGGCTACAGTTGTGGCACTGGGGTTGGTTAAATCAATTCGGGTAAAACTGATGTTGCCCACTGTGCTGGTGTTGTGAAATACGGTAAGCAGTGTGGTATTTGTACCGGCATGGTACAGCATCAAATCTGTTTTTCCATCTGCATCAAAATCTCCTTTATAAATTCTGCCGGGATTATCTCCCGTTGCAAAATCGGTACGTAAGGCAAATTGCGCGTTAGATATTTTCAAGATACCAGCGTTGAGATAAACACTTATGTTGTCTGATAAGGGGTTAGTAGTTGCAACATCCGCAAAGCCATCGCCATCAAAATCTTCTGTTGTGATTCCACCACCAGCAGCCGGCTTATTAAAAACGATATTTCCGGAAAAGGATCCAAATGTGCCAGTAGTAAATGAACCAACTCTTGATCGGTTTTCCCGTATAACTAAATCTCCAATGCCACTTAAGTCTACCGTAACCGCAAAATCTGTTTTACCATCGTTATTGAAATCGGCCATGTCTAGTGTACTCCCACCTAAACCAAGTGATACAGAGGGCTGAAAAGAAATTTCACTAGCTGTACTTGTATTGCGATGTGCCGGACCATTAACTGACACTGCATCTAAAAGTCCATCACCATCAAAATCTTCAATGCGTGGATTGACGAATGATCCAACTGACAGGGTGTCGTCAGGTACCAGTGTACTTACATTAATATTACCCGAAGAGTATGCATTGAGAAATGCATAACCGCCATTAGCTTCAGCCAGTATATCAGGTTTACCATCTAAGTTCAAATCACCCACTTCAATATCATAGTTTGCTGCCGTAAGTGTAAAATTTACCGGTGGTGCAAAGTGTGTGTTATCAAATGTAACACCAGAAGAAAATGTAGTAATAAAAGGTACACGATACCGTGAGCTTAGCTCGCCTACACGCACACTTACCGGTGCATAAGTTATTCCGGCCGGTACACTTACTGTAAGTAAAGTTAAAGAGGCGGTTAATACCGTTGCTTCTACTCCTCCGAAGGTAACATGATTGTCGGTAGTAACAGGCGAAAAGTAGCTGCCCGTAATGGTAACCGTGCTCCCCACGGCTCCCTTTAGTGGTGATACTGTGTTAATCGAAATAACCGGGGTATGCACATTTTTATTTTCATAAATGGAAATACGATTTGGAGTAGTGTTCGTAACACCCATAATCAACTCCGGTTTGTTATCTCCGTTAAGATCGGCTACAGTTGGGGATGTTGGATAGGTAGATGTGCCGTTTCCCTGCAATTCATACGCACTAACAAATGAGGATGCATCGAATACACCACCTGAATAGACATTTTCAAATACACCCACATCTCCGTTGTCAGTGGCAGCAATATCAGGTTTCCCATCGCCATTTAGATCTCCAATAGACATTCCTCCATAATTACTTAGGTCACCAACCAAGCTAACTTCGGTAGTGAAATCTGTTATATCGAGTGGTCCTCCTGAATTGGTATTTAACCGTATGCGTATGGTGCTTCCATTTTTCCATACTATGTCATTTTTTCCATCCACGTTTAAATCAACCACAGTAAGCCCGCTGTTGCCAGAGCTGATGGTCCCCACGTGCGTAAGCGAAATTGTACCGGGAGTGGAATTATTTTTGACGATGGAAATAATACCACCAAACGAGTGGCTGACTAAAAAGTCTGGCTTACCATCATTGTCTAAATCACCAACGCCCACACCGGAACCAGCATCCAGCGTGCTGCCTCCAAAATAACTTACTGAAGGCCCGAATTCAATGTCACCCGGTGTGCTAATATTTTGTACAATCCAGAAATCAACATTTACACTTCCGTTTCCGTGTTGACCAATTAAGTCAACCCGTCCATCGCCATCCACATCAGCAATGTTTGAAATGGAGCCCGAGTATGCAGCACCACTCCAGTATTCAACGGCATCAAAGGAAAGATTTCCGGGTGTGCTTGTATTTCTATAGGTAGCAAAGTTAACCACCGTTCCACTTGTGTACCCGGCAATTATGTCAACCTTCCCGTCACCATCTACATCTCTCGTAAACAATCCATTGGTATTGCCAGCATTTGGAAGATTTACCGGAGATGCAAACGAACCGGTTGTAATGTCTCCACCCGTACTCAAGTTGTGATATACCAAAACCGTATTCGAGCCACTCGATATCAAAAGATCATTCCAACCATCCCCATCGATATCTGCAGTACTGACTCCCTCCACATTGGCCGAAAGAATAATATCTGTTTTAGGATCGAACGAAGCTGGAATAATTCTTCCTCCGCCAGAAAAAGTAGGAATAAAGGGAGTTTGAGTAAGTTGACTAAGCCCTGAGGTTTTATTAACTATAGTGATTGGTCCATAAGTAGCTCCAACAGGAACGGTTACACTAAGTTGGGTTGTACTTGCACTGGTGATCAACCCGGCAATGCTACCAAAGTAAACAGCATTGTTGGCTGGCGTTGCATCAAAATCTCCACCATTAATGGTTATGGTTGTTCCTGGGTTTGCCGAAGCAGGTAAGAAAGAAGTTATGGTTGGAGCAGTTAGTAATGATCGTTGCTCGAGTATTACATTATCCAACCCTGATGTATAACTGGCATTGGTTGCATACGCTCCCCGTATCTCTATGCTCGTTATATTAACGAGTATAGATTTGATTTGAGCACGCGTGGCATTTGTAGCAGAGCCATTCCATTTCCAGCCTGCAGTTTCATCCAGAATTATACTATACGAACTCCATGCCGGTGCCACGGCTGGTTTAGGGGCGAGGCTAAAATTTATATAATTTCCTCCGTTCTCGATACGAACATCATATCCACCCGTTGTACCGGCTTGTGATTGTTGCAGGTCAAACCCGAGGGTCATCCCCAACGAACGAACAAGCTGATTACCTAGAAATTTTGCTGGGGCTATCCAGTTTTGAGTAGTGGCACCGGCATTTGCGCTGTAAGTAACGGATACAAACGCTCCTGGATTTCCACCCGAGGCCTGATGACTAACACTAATTGATGTTGAATTACTTAAATATGTCCAACCATCGGCATCGGTATCAAATGTGCTGGTGATTTGAGCAAGCGATGCCAGTGGTAAGAATAGTAGTAAGATCCAAGAATTTTTAAACATCAGAAGCTAGTTAACGATCTATCATGAAAATCAAATGCCGACAATTGAATACCCAGCATAATTTCATGCGTGATAAACTGGGTGCCCACCGACTTACCGGTTGGTATTTCAAATACATAACCAAAGCGGTATTGCTCTTTTAAGAGTGTTTGCAGCAAAAGACCATACGTATTAAAGTTACGGGTAAAAACACCTGCTGTATGAATAGCATTAAAATTAATGTTTAAGGCTAAATCAAGGGAAGCCGGTGCGCCCTTTACACCACGTAGCAAGATAGTAGGTTTTAAGCTCAAATGTTCATTTAAGTAATGAATGTAGGCACCCATCAAATACAGATGTTGATTATAAAGATCAACCTGCTGGTCGCCACTTTTAAAAGTGGTGGGTAATAGTCGTGGAACGGATAACCCGATAAAGAAATTATCGCTTTTTAAAGCCAGACCGGCACCTAAGTTGATACGGGTACCGCGTTCGCCATTCAGAAATAGATCATCGTCTTGGTCGAAAGGATTAATGCCATTCAAAGTGTTGTTGAAATTCTGAACCCCGGCCTGCATACCAAAACTGAAAGTACTTTTTTCCAATTGTAGTTTATAGGCAAAGGCAGCATTTACTTCGGTGGTACTTATACTGCCTATTTTATCGTTACTGAATACTAAGCCAGCACCCACCTTATTCTGAACTAATGAGGTGTGCAAACTTACGTTGATAGTTTGCGGTTGCCCTTCCATGCCCAGCCACTGGGTGCGGTGCCCCACCGAACCATTAAAACGGTTGTTAAGCCCGGCATACGCAGGATTGAGAATAAGTGGGTTAAATAAATATTGCGAATAGATGGGATCTTGTTGCGCAAACGAAAGTGTGGCAAACAACAAAAGTGCAAGGGTGGTTAAGGTTTTCATAAATCAAATCTCACTAAACTAACGGTAGGAGGGTATCACATGATGATGTGAGTTGCAGGATTGAATTCCGGCACTGCCCAGGTTGCGATTTTAGTTCAGTTCTTTTATAAGGATGGCAGAAATTTCTGGGGCCTTACTCACGATCATAAAATGTCCACCGCCCTCAATCTGGTAATCTGATTTTTGCGATGGTAAAATCCGATCGTTCGTACCATGGATCTTAATTACATTTTCAACTTCATTTGTATTTCTCCAACTCACTATTTTATCGATAGCCCATCTCAGAAACACTTCATCGGTTGTTTGAATGATATTGTTTAACAAGCTACGCTCGGTTGAAGTAGCAGTACCAAACAACCAGTGTGTAAAAGAATTTACTTTCTTAATAACTTTTATAGGTATAAATCGGTGGAGGTGCACCATTCCTGCAATTCTGAAGTATAACGGAATTTCATGTTTTGTTCTGGCGGAAGAGATTAGAATAACCTTTCTGCAATCCACCTGTCGTGCTATTTCAGAAGCGATTATTCCACCAAATGAAACACCAATTAACGTTGGCTTATTGGTTGTAATCTGAGTACAAAGTCGCCTCGCGTAATTCTCAATACTTTCCTTTTCCCCAGGAGCGATCCAATCAATATACTTAACCTGAAAAGTAGTGAGATCAAGAAATTCAAAAACCCGTTTATCCGCACCAAGTCCGCTTAATAAATAAATTGTCTTCACGGACAACCGGTATTATCGCTTCGCATCCCAGTTCTTATTTTCAGCACGCCCCAGTTTACCAATTTCTAACGATCGCAGCGTTGTGCCTCCGGGTGGCATGTGTTTGGTAAAGCTGCGCACTTCTTTCACTTCAGCTTCAGTTATTACAGAAGCTTTGTTGCCCAGGTCACTGCTGTTGCGAATGTAACTCAGTACTGATGCCAGGTACTCATCGCTGCTTCCATGCATGGGTGGCATAATGTTAGGATACTCTTTGCCATCTACCGGTCCTTGCAGTCCCATTAACATTAATTGTATCAATGCAATCTTATCGCCTGTAACGCGCGGTGAACCAACCAACGGTGGAGCGGGCATAGGGTCGTTGCCCATTATAATTCCTTTTCCATTCATGCCGTGGCAATTGGAGCAAAACTGTTTGTAATGCGTTGCACCTTTTGAAACCAACGCCCGATCGGCCGGACTGAGATTTTTTAACAGCGCCAACTCAGCTTCGGCCCGGACTTTTGTTTCCTCAAATGCTTTGTAGGAGAATTGCATTAATTCATTTTCCGGATTAGTCAGCAACAACTCTTTAACAATCTGTTGCGCTTGCGCCTGATCACTGCTTCGCAGCGACAACATGAGTTGAATTCGTACATCTGCACTGCTATCGTGAATTAGTTTGCCCAGGTGTGAAATAACTTCAGTATCGTTTTGTTGAATAAACAATTCGCTTGCCCACACAGCGCTCTTGCGCACTTGTGCATCGGCATCGCGTAAAGCAAGTGTTAGGGTTTCCTGATCCAGTTCCTCTAAACCTTCTAATGTCCACAAGGCATGGATGCGGGCCAGGTGCGATGGATTTTGAATAGCCACTTCTTTTAATTGGGGTACTACCGATTTATCATTTCGCACAATAATAGTTTGTTGGGCCATATCGCGCCACCAGCCGTTGGGATGTGAAAGATACTGCACCAACTCTGTTACCGGTTGGTTTAACATATTAGGTTTGGTTCGATCGGGCTTAAAGTTTTTATGCACCACCCGATAAATGCGCCCCATACCTTTGTTTTTATCCAACCCCAATTCCACAATTTTTTTACCGAGATAAGACTCCGGTGGAGTCCACTCACCTTCCTGAATAATACCGTGATACATATCAACAATATAAAAACAACCATCGGGCCCGGTGTACGTATTGATTGGCCTGAAGTTCATATCTGCGGAAGCAAGCCAGTCAACTTCTTTGTAGGCCGGTTCAATTATAATTTTACCATTGCGATTAATCACTTTACCTCTTTTGATTACACGGCCCACCGGTTCGGGAATAAAATAGTCGCCCACCATATTTTCTGGTAACCGATCGCCTCTGAATATGGATTGACCTGCGCCCGAAGTAAATCGTATCAACGTACTATCTTCGCGCAAAGCGCGTGGGCCACCTTGTGCATCTACATTACCAATTACCGGCCACAGTAAAGTAAAGTCTTCAGTGTATTGATCGCGAAAGTTGAGTGCACCATAAGCGGGCATTTGCTGAATTTGCACAGCCGGTAAACCAGGGCCCGCCTCAGAATAAAAAAGTTTACCATAGTTATCGGCTGTTAAGCCCCATTGGCCAATCATATTATCCACCAGCGTATCGGCAAGTAGTTTACCATTTTTGTATTTGTAGCGCAGGTTATCGCGCGAAGGATAAATCCAGTTATCTAAGTTCCAATAGAAGCCTCCGTTCTGATGTTCAAGATTTCGCGAGTCAATGGCGGGATTCTTAAAAACAATTTTCTTTTCATCGGCTACACCATCGCCATTCGTGTCTTTGTAGCTCCATACATGTTGTTCATTGGTTATTGTAACCAGCACCTCATCACCAACTGGCAACACCGTGCGAGGCAATACAAGGTTGTCAATAAAGATGCTCACTTCATCCATGCGCCCGTCATTGTCTGTATCTTCCAATCGCATAATGCGGCTGGTGGGTTCATACTCTTCGGTTGCGTTGGCATCCTTCATATAGGTGTTCATCTGAACAACATACATGGCTCCATTGGCATCCCATGCAATAGCAACGGGCTCCTGCACCATCGGTTCGCTGGCCACAAGCTCAATGCGGTAGCCCGGAGGCAATTGAAATTTTCTTAAACTTTCTTTTGGTGGAAGTGGTTTAGGATCGGGATTGGTAGTGATGAACTTGCGCTTATAAGTCGATTCGTCAGCTGATTCCTGCTGGCATGAAAATAATACAAGTAGTGTGAGCAAGATTAAAATCGTTCCTCTCATCCGGGTCTTTATTGAAGTGAGAAGCGAAGATTAAAAAAAAGCGACTGGAAATCAATCAAATATTGTGCGGGTGGATTATTCTTACCGTTTCAATACCAGATATCCCGATTCAGTCTTTTTACCACTATTAAATTCGATCTTGTAAAAATAAGTACCAGAAGGTAGCTCGTTACCGGTATTAGAAAGCCCTTTGAATACAACATCAGTATTGTTGTAGTTAACACCTTCCCATACAAGCGTGCCCCACCTGTTGAAAATAGAGACTTTGTTTTCAAAGGTATTTTCCAAAGCATCGATATAAGCAATTTCAAATATCTCGTTATCACCATCGTTGTTGGGTGAGATAGCATTGAAAGTGTTTATTTCGCCTACAACTTGTATTGAGAATGTTTGTTGGGCGCAGGCAGCATAAATATCACACACCTCTATGGTTATACTTTCAGTACCAGAAAATGAAAGTGATGAATAATCGATAACCAGATTGAAAGATGCATCAATAACGGCTATGGCTCCACTCGCTGGTGCTGCAATAATACGCAGGGTTGAAAGATCCACATTGTCGTTTCCATCACTAATCAACGATACCAGGCTTATTGTGACAACTCCTTTAACCTGGGTAACCAGCGGTTCGGAGGTAATGACAGGGGCTACGTTATCGCAACCTGGCTCTGCAATGGTGGCAATTACGGGTGACCGTGGACCTTCGCAATTACCATTATCAATGGCTACATAATACGTGGTTGTTGAGCTTAACATGGGTGTAATAAATGTGGAATTGGTTTGGCCAGCAATGGCGGTACCACCCGTTGCCACAGTGTACCAACGGTATTGCCCGGCAGCTCCACCAGCAGCTGATAAAGTAACACTTGCAGCCGGGCATGATATTGCACCGGTAGTGGTTGGTGCATTGGGTACTGAATTTATTGTTGCGGTAACAAGTACGCGTGTGCTTTCGCATAGTCCATTATTAATTGCTACGTAATAGGGTGTAGTATCACTAATAGATGGTGTAGTGTAACTGCTGCTGGTTTGGCCGGCAATAGCAGCGCCACCGGTGGGTACGGTATACCACCGATACTGGCCCGCGGTTGCACCGGCAGCGTTTAGTGTAACTGTTCCTGTTCCGCAACGCGCTGCTGCTGTTACAGTTGGAGTACCGGGTATTGTGTTAATGGTTGCTACAACTGCAGTGCGTGTACTTTCGCATAGTGCGTTATTAATGGCAACATAATAAGTGGTGGTTGCAGTGAGCAGCGGTGTAGTAAAAGTTGCGTTGGTTTGTCCGGCTATGGCAGTTCCTCCGGTAGGTGCGGTATACCATCTATATTGTCCAGCGGCAGCACCGGCAGCACTTAGCGTTAATGCAGCCGATCCGCACGAGGATGCTCCGGTTGTAGTGGGTGGAGTGGGTGAAAGGTTAATGGTAGCTATCACAGGAGTTCGGGCACTTTCGCAGGTACCATCATTAATTGAAACATAAAACGTAGTTGTAATGGCCAGTAGCGGGGTTAAGTAAGTTGCGCTGGTTTGTCCTGCAATGGCCGTCCCTCCGGTAGCTACCGTGTACCACCTGTATTGTCCGGCAGTTCCACCGGCAGCGCTTAATGTGAGGCTTGCCGCAATGCAGGATGAACTTCCTGTTGTAGTTGGAGCAGCAGGTATCGTATTAATAGTTGCTACAACGGCACTTCTTGCACCTTCGCACGCGCCATTGTTGATGGATACATAATAAGTAGTTGTTGAACTGATAACAGGTGTAACAAATGTATTGTTGGTTTGTCCGGCAATAACCGTACCGCCAGATGCAACTGTATACCAACGATATTGTCCCGCAACTCCTCCGGCTGCATTTAGCGTAACAATACCTGTTCCACAATTGGCACCTCCGGTGGTTGTGGGTGCGGCAGGAATTGTAGTAATGGTAGCGGTGACTATTGTTCTATTGCTTTCACAAGTACCATTGTTGATTGATACATAATAGTCGGTCGTACCGGTAAGTGATGGTGTAACATATGTTGCGTTGGTTTCTCCTGCAATTGCAGTTCCACCGGTCGGCACGGTATACCAACGATATTGTCCGGCTGCTCCTCCCGAAGCATTTAGTGTAACCGAACCATTTCCACATCTGCTGGCTCCGGTTGTGGTAGGTGCTGGAGGAATAGGGTTAATCGTTGCTGTAACAATTGTTCTGGTACTTTCGCAGATACCATTATTGATGGCGACATAATAATTGGTTGTACCCGTTAATGTGGGTGTGGCATACGTTGTATTGGTTTCTCCGGCAATGGCAGTTCCACCTGTTGGTACGTTATACCAACGATATTGTCCGGCTGTTCCGCCCGAAGCATTTAATGTAACCGAACCATTTCCACATCTGCTGGCCCCGGTTGTAGTGGGTGCTGTTGGTATAGTGTTAATCGTTGCCGTAACAATTGTTCTGACACTTTCGCAAAAACCGTTATTGATGGACACGTAATAATTGGTTGTTGCGGCAAGCGAGGGCGTAACATAAGTGGTGTTGGTTTCTCCGGCAATGGCAGTACCACCTGTTGGTATGGTATACCAGCGATATTGTCCGGCTGTTCCTCCAATAGCACTTAAAGTAACCGACCCACTTCCACATAGGGCCGCACCTGTAGTGGTTGGCGCAGTTGGAATAGTGTTAACAATTGCGATAACAATTGTTCTGGCGCTTTCGCAGATACCGTTGTTAATGGCAACATAATAATTAGTTGAACCTGTTAGTGTTGGTGTAACGTAAGTTTCTGCAGTTTGTCCTGCAATAGCTGTACCTCCCGTTGCCACAGTGTACCAACGATATTGTCCGGCAGAACCTCCTGCAGTGGTTAGTGTAACTGAACCAGTGCCACAAATTGCGGCACCTGTGGTTGTAGGTGCAGTTGGGGGCGTATTAATGGTTGCTGTAACAATTGTTCTGGTACTCTCGCAGGTACCGTTGTTGATAGCAACATAATAGTTGGTTGTGCCGGTTAAAGTTGGCGTAACGTAAGTTGCAGCGGTTTGTCCGGCAACAGCAGTACCACCCGTAGCAACTGTGTACCAGCGATATTGCCCGGCTGTTCCACCGGCAGCAGTTAAAGTAACCGAACCACTTCCGCATATTGCAGCCCCGGTTGTGGTGGGTGCAGTTGGATTTGTATTAATGGTTGCGGTAACAATCGTTCTAGTACTTTCGCAGATACCATTGTTGATAGCAACCCAATAATTTGTTGTTCCGGTTAAGCTTGGTGTTGCATAGGTTGCCGCAGTTTGTCCGGCAATAGCTGTACCACCGGTAGCAACGGTGTACCAACGATATTGCCCTGCAGATCCACCTGCAGCGCCTAATGTTACAGATCCGGTTCCGCACCTATTGGCTCCGGTTGTTGTAGGAGCAGCCGGTGGAGTATTAATGGTTGCAGTAACAATAGTGCGATTGCTTTCGCAGAGCCCGTTATTGATAGCAACCCAATAATTTGTTGTTCCGGTTAAACTTGGTGTTGCATAGGTTGCCGCAGTTTGTCCGGCAATAGCTGTACCACCAGTAGCAACAGTGTACCAGCGATATTGCCCTGCTGATCCACCTGCTGCGCCTAATGATACTGAACCAGTACCGCACCGATTTGCTCCGGTAGTAGTAGGAGCATTTGGCGCTACTGCCGTAGATACTGTAAAAGTTACTTGTAAGGTGTAGACAGTTCCACCGGCATTGGAAACCTGGCAGAAGTAATAATAATTCCCGGTCGCTAATGTGCCGGTGTTTATTCGTAAGGTGTTTGTATTAACACCCGAGTAAGTGGTATTGTTGGTGAGTGCTACTTCACAAAATTCACAACTAAGTGTTGGCCGGTAATACCATTGATAAGTTGGCAAAAATCCTGATGCAGTAAAGGGTATTAAAGCCTGAACGTTTCTGCAATAAGTTACCGGTGTGGTAGGTTGTGAGGTAATTGTGGGTGGAGGCGGCAATACCTGTGCCCGCAGTCCGTAACTGCCGAGAACAATCAAAAACAAACAGAAAAGGATATTTTTCATAGATGCTGAACTTAGCTCCTGAATCTGAACTTTAGCAAGAAAAATGCAAAGCCTAAGTAAAGATAAGAAAATTACAATGGAATAGGTTTTGGCGTTCAGTTGGCCAAAATGCTTTAAAAATCAATAAGAATACCCAAAGTAACTGGTTGAGTATATTCATACCAGTTTTTCATGGATCGCCTTACTTACTGCTTCTGTTTGCGAATGCACGTGCAGTTTTTCGTAAATCTTTTTAATGTGCGTGCGTACTGTATCAATGCTGATAGTAAACTGAGCGGCAATCATTTTATAGCTATTGCCGGTGCTAAGGGCTGTCAAAATTTCTTTTTCGCGCGGGGTAAGTTGATATGGATTTTCGGAGGGGCGCTGCATGTTGTTAATAACCATACGGGCAATACTCGGGCTCATGGGCGCACCACCTTCCAATACCTCCGTTATCGACTCAAATAATTTTGTGGAGATATGTTTCTTCAATAAGTAACCAGAAGCTCCGGCTTTTATTGCTTCCAACACGTGCACATTATCATCAAACACAGTAAGCATAATTACCGGTAGGGTAGTATTAAAAGTCCGGATCTCGCGCACAGCTTCAATACCTGTTCTTCCGGGCATATCAATATCCATCAACACCACATCGGGTTTATGCTGGAAGATTTGTGCTTTGGCTTGCATTACATTGGAGTAAGCTGCCACCAGTTTATAGTTAGGATTAAGAGCCACCAGGCTGCTCAGGCTATCGCGTAGCAGGTCATTGTCCTCAAAAACAAGAATGGTAATTGGCATCTGGACTCAAATTACGATAGTTACCTGAAATCTTTCTATACCCCAATCATGTGATGGGTACGTGAACCGAAATAGTTGTGCCGTTACCGGGTTCACTTTCTTGTTTCCACAAACCTTTTATGGTCTGTGCCCGTGCAGCCATATTTTTTAAACCGTTGCCCCGTAAGGCAGTTGAATTATCAAAGCCTTTGCCGTTATCGCGCACGATCAAATGCAAGGTTCCGTTTACCCGATTTAATTCTATACTTACTTTGGTTGCTTCACTGTATTTGGCTGCATTATTAATTGCTTCTTTAAAAATCAGGAAAAGACTTTTTCGTTTTTCAACGTCTAACTTGATTTCGGTTACGGTTGCATTTTGTTGAAACTCGTATTGAATGTTTTTGGGTTCCAGTAATTCGCCTGCAAACTCTTTCATCTTAACCAGCATTTGTTCTACGGAATCATTTACCGGATTAATAGACCATACCATGTCGCTCATGGTTTCCATCATACGACCTGAATAGGTAGAAATTTTTTGCAGGTATGATAAGTTATCGGCCTGGTTCATGGCCACCTTGCTCATAATGTTAATGCTGGATAGGGTGGACCCGATATCATCGTGTAAATCGCGGGCAATATTCTGGCGCATACGTTCCAGTTCGGCCTGGCGTTTAATGCGATTCATTACCCGGTAGCGATTGATGAGCAAGGCCCCGATAACCAGTACTGAAATCAGGGCTATCACAATTATCGTTATGTTGGCTCTTTGTTGTTGTAATTCGAGAGTTTGTAATTCCTGATCTTTTTTAAGTAACGCAATCTCTTTCTCTTTTTTTTCACTGTTGTATTTTTCTTCCAGTTCTTTCAATTGAACTAACACAGCATTTCCTTCCACACTATCGGTCAGGGCTTGGTGTTTCTTTAGATAATATAGAGCCTTTTCGAAATTTTTATTTCTACTGTAATATTCGCTCAGCCTATCATACTCAATTGCCTCTTGTTGTCTATCGCCTGTTCTGATAAGCGTATTCAAACCATCTAACATCTGTAACTCAACTTCTCTGTTTTTTTGCTCGGCAAAATCAAGATTAATCAATTCAGAGTTGGTCCTTTTATAGGTAATGCTATCGCCTAGTTGTTTGGATAATGCCATGCTTTGTGCGAAACTCGTGCGTGCTTTTTCGATTTCACCCATTCTTCTGTACAGCAAGCCAGATTGGTGCAGGATGCGTATCTCCTCTTTAGGAAATTTCAGGTTTCTTGCTTCAGCGAGTGCTTTTTGGTAGTAAGTTTCAGATTTTTGATACTCGTTCAGATCTTTATAAACATCACCCATGCTTACGGTTGTAGTTAATGCGCCTCGTGTATCACCCAGTTGTTTTTTTACCTCAAGCGAACGTTCATAATATTTTTTTGCAGTTGCAGGTTGACTCAGATTGAAAAAGTCGTTTCCCAGACTTTGCAAACAGAACGATTGCCCACGAAGATTTTTAAGAGTTTCAAAAAGCCGGAGAGATTGCAGATGGTAGTCGGTAGATTTTTTATACGCACCCATGCTGGAATACAAATTGCCCAGGTTGAGGAGAAGCCCGGCTCTGGCTTCATCGGGTCTTGTCCAGATTTTCAGGTTATCCAACATATACGGTAATGCCTGATTGTACTCGCCTGAGTTTTTATAAAACAGCCCGGCAGCCTGATTGAAGTTGTACCGTATTTTTATGTTGTTGGCATTCTGTTTTGCAATGGCTTCCGCGCGAGCCAAAAAGTATCTGGAACTATCGGGCATTCCGGATTGCTGATAATTCGTAACCAGATAATTGTAAGCTCCACTTAACCATTTTACTTCAGCCTGCGTATCTGCATGGTTAATAGTTTCCAATGCAATAAGCCGTGCTTTTAGTAAATCTTTTCGGGAGAATTCGTTGACGAGATTAAGACGTGCTTCCAATTCCAGGGTATCGCCTTTTTGTAACGCCACGATGCGCTGGAGGCTGTCAATCACTTTTGATTGGGCGTAGGCATTTATTTCACTAAAAAGAATAAGAAGAAGTATGATTTTCTTCATCTCTTTATTAAGTCAAGTTCATAACTAATAAAAACAAGAATACAAGTTACCACTAACATGTGTAAGCAGGGAATTTTTTTGGAAGGTACAAAACTTAACAGGTATTGACAGAAAATCATGAGCGATATGCTAGCTACATAAATACTTAACCTAACAGTTTTACTGAAGCTTCATTTTATCGTTTCAGGGTAAGATACCCGGTACGCGCGGGCCGGTTACCGATTCTATTTTGTAAAAGTAGGTTCCCGATGGTAGTTCACCACCGTTGTTGGTTCGGCCGTTGAATACCCGATCATGATTGTTGTAATTTCTGATCTGAAAGGCCAATGCTCAGTAGTAGAATCAGGCAGATTAAAAAAACATTTTCTGCAAAATACCATTTGATTAGCGGATAACCGATAAACCACTCTTTACGGGGTTGCAGCCGAGAATTTATCATTTTGGTCATTTTTCTTAGCTTTGGGTACTTTTTAAACTGATGGCCGAAAACACCTACAAATCCAACACATTTAAAAAACCGGAAAAAGAAAAGAAATCGAAGTCAAGTAAATCCAAGTCCAGGTTCTCTTTCGATTTTTTTAAAGACCCACGATTTAGTCTGGCATTGGGATTTTTCCTGCTGATTACATCGCTGTATCTCTTTATTGCATTTCTGTCGTACCTGTTTACCGGTAAGGCCGACCAAAGTGTGATACTAGCCTTTTTTGATACTTCGTTAGCCGAATCGGGCCAGGAAGTTGATAACTGGTTAGGATTGTATGGCGCGATAACCTCGCATTATCTGATTTACCAATGGCTTGGCATTTCAGCCTTTTTTATTCCACCGCTTTTATTTTTTCTGGGCTTCAAGCTGGTGTTTAAACGCGAGTTGGTTTCTCTTTTCTCAGCTTTTATTCTCTCGGTTTTTGCCGGATTATGGTTGAGTTTGTTGCTCGGATATATCACCCATAGCATTTCGGGTGTTACTGAAATTGGATTTTTAAGTGGAGGCCTGGGGTTTGAGTTAGCTAAAATTTCTACCGGCCTGTTTGGTTGGGGTACGTTCCTGATTCTGGCGTTGTCGCTCTTTATATTCATTATCTATTATTTCAACATCACGGCTATCAATGCTTTTCAGGTAAAAGATCCAAAGCCTATGGGTAATGAAGCGCTTGTAGCGGATGAACCCGAATTAAAGCCTACTTATTCAGACGATCGTGATAACTGGCCCGAGCAAAAAACAACAGAAGAAATTCCGGAGCCTGTATTGGTTACCCAGTTACCGGTAGAAGAACCGGTTACAAACCAGCTCAGCCTGGATGTAACGCCTAAACCTTCCAAAGAAGTAGTTGATGAGCCGTTGTTTACCGTGGAAGAAACGAAAGACGATACGGAAGAGTTGGCCGAGCAATTGGTTGAAGCGCAAGGCGTATACGATCCTACACTCGATCTGAGTAACTATAAACTTCCGCCTATCGAGTTATTGAATGAATATGAGCCAAGCAAAGTACAGGTAACAGCAGAAGAACTGAATCAGAATAAAGACCGCATCTTAAGCACGCTCACCAACTTTAAGATAGGGATACAAAGTATAAAGGCTACCATCGGGCCAACCGTAACGCTTTACGAAATAGTGCCCGAAGCGGGTATTAAAATCTCGCGCATCAAAAATCTGGAAGATGATATCGCGTTAAGCCTGGCTGCATTGGGCATTCGTATTATAGCTCCTATTCCGGGTAAAGGAACAATTGGTATTGAAGTACCCAACAAAAACCGCGAGATGGTGAGCATTCGTTCGGTATTGGGTTCAGAACGTTTTCAGAAAACAGATCGGGAATTACCCATTGCAATTGGTAAAACAATCAGCAACGAATTAATGGTAATTGATCTTACCAAGATGCCGCACATTCTGGTAGCAGGTGCTACAGGGCAGGGTAAATCGGTTGGGTTGAATGTAATACTCACCTCATTATTATATAAGCGCCACCCTAGTCAGCTTAAGTTTGTTTTGGTCGATCCGAAAAAAGTAGAGATGTCGCTCTTCAGTAAGATCGAACGCCACTACTTAGCGAAACTTCCCAACAGCGAAGAAGCTATTATTACCGATACCAAGAAGGTAGTGTACACGCTCAATTCGCTTTGTATTGAAATGGAGAACCGCTACGAAATTTTAAAGGACGCGGGTGCAAAAAATATTAAAGAATACAACGCCAAGTTTGTATCGCGTAAGCTAAACCCGAAAGAAGGCCACCGGTTTTTACCTTATATTGTTTTGGTAATTGATGAGTTGGCCGATTTGATGATGACGGCCGGAAAGGAAGTGGAAACACCCATTGCCCGCCTGGCCCAGTTGGCCCGGGCTATTGGAATTCATTTAGTAGTAGCTACCCAGCGGCCATCGGTTAACGTAATTACAGGTGTAATCAAAGCGAACTTCCCCGCGCGTTTATCATTCCGGGTTACTTCTAAAATTGATTCGCGTACTATTCTCGATACAGGCGGAGCCGATCAGTTGATTGGTCAGGGTGATATGTTACTTTCTACCGGGTCTGAAATAGTTCGTTTACAAAGCCCTTTTGTCGATACACCTGAAATAGAGCGGATTTGTGATTTTATCGGTTCGCAACGCGGCTACGACTCGGCCTATCTGCTTCCTGAATTTGAAGGAGAAGATGAGGGTGGTGCTTCAGCGGTTGATCTTTCTGAGCGTGATGCGTTGTTTGAAGAAGCGGCTCGCCTGATTGTAAATCATCAGCAAGGAAGTACTTCTTTGATCCAGCGAAAGCTGAAATTGGGATATAATCGGGCCGGACGTTTGATAGATCAGTTGGAAGCCGCTAAAATTGTGGGCCCGTTCGAGGGTTCTAAAGCGCGCGAGGTTTTGATTAAAGACCCGATGAGTTTGGAACAATTATTGAACGATTTGAAGGAAAAACATTCGCAATCCTAACCAGACATAATGAAAAAGTTCGTTTTTGCAGCCCTTTTGCTATTTGCCGGTATTTCTACCTATGCCCAGTATGATCCTAAAGCTCTCGAAATTCTGGAGGCCATGAGTAAAAAATATAAAGCCATAACCGCTTTTGAAGCAAATCTTACCTCGGGCTTATCAAACGAATCGGAGGGTGTGAATGAAGAGTTTAAAGGAAAAATTACGGTAAAGGGCGATAAATTCCGGCTGTTGCTGGACGATCAGGAAGTAATTAACAATGGTACCACGGTTTGGACTTACCTGCCAGCGGCTAAGGAGGTGAACATCGATAACTTTGATCCAGGTTCGGACGAGGTAAACCCTACCAAGATTTTCGACATGTACAAAAAGGGATTCAAGTACTTATACCTGGCCGATAAGACAGAAGGTGGTGTGCTGTGCGAAGAGGTTGATCTGGTTCCGGAAAAGAAGGATGCCCAGTACTTCAAAATTAAAATGATGATTTCGAAAAAAGATAAGAGCATTCAGAGCTGGACAATGTTCGATCGATCCGGGAATCGCTACAAATACACCATCACCAAGTTTACACCCAATATTAAGGTGGATGATTCCTTCTTTACATTCGATGTAAAGAAATACCCAGGTGTAGAGGTTATTGATTTGAGATAAGATTTTTAGAGTCTTTTATAAATGAAGGTCGCCATGGTGCGACCTTTTGTTTTTCAGTGGCTTTCAATTTGTTTAACTTGAAACCCAAAACTTAATGTGTTGTGAATCGAGCCGAGTTATTTGATCAAATCCAGAAAAAGAAATCGTATTTGTGTGTGGGGTTAGATACCGACATCACCAAAATTCCAACGCATTTGCTTTCGCTACCCGACCCGGTATTTGAATTCAACAAACAAATTATAGATGCTACAAAAGATTTTTGCGTAGCCTACAAACCGAACACAGCTTTTTATGAAGCCCTGGGCGCAACTGGCTGGCAAACGCTACAAAAAACATTAGACTATATTCCCAAAGATTGTTTCACCATTGCCGATGCTAAACGCGGTGATATTGGAAATACCTCGGCCTTATATGCAAAGGCCTTTTTTGAGAAAATGAATTTTGATGCGATAACCGTAGCACCTTACATGGGTGAAGATTCTGTTAAGCCTTTTCTCAATTTTTCAGGCAAGTGGGTGGTGCTTTTAATACACACCTCAAATCCGGGTAGTGTAGACATACAACAATTGGAAACACGGGGCGGTCGTTTTGTTTATGAAGAAGTAATTTTTGCTTCGCAGCGGTGGTCATCGGCCGATCAGATGATGTATGTGGTTGGTGCTACCAAAGCTGATAAAGTAGGAACCATTCGTGCATTGGCCCCGGATCATTTCTTTCTGGTGCCGGGTGTGGGGGCACAGGGTGGCGATCTGGAAACGGTTTCGAAAGCAGGAATGAATGAACAATGCGGGTTGATGGTTAATTCGTCAAGAGCTATCATTTATGCTTCATCAAAACAAGACTTTGCTGAAGCTGCGCGAAAAGAAGCACAGAAAGTACAGCAGGAAATGAGTGAGTATTTGGATAAGTATATCAGATAACAAACACCAGACTTTTGACTGAATCCTTCCTACATTATCTCTGGCAGTTTCAGTACTTTGATAAGAAGGGGTTAATTACAACTACCGGTGAATCTATCACCATTCTTAATCCGGGAATACTAAATACAGATGCAGGTCCCGATTTCGCACAGGCAAAAATTAAAATTGGAGAAATTGATTGGGCGGGCAGCGTGGAGATTCACATTCAATCATCAGGCTGGTATGATCATAAACATCACGAAGATGCAGCCTATGAGAATGTAGTGTTGCATGTGGTGTGGGAGGAAAACAAACCGGTGCAGCGAAAAGATGGCACCCGGTTACCTACACTTCAACTAAAAGATCGGGCCGATAAGGCATTACAAAACTCTTACCAGAAGTTAGTTACTAATACTTCCGTTATTCCTTGTCAATCCACTTTTGCAAACGTGAATGAAGTAACCCGGTATTCCATGATTGATAAGGCCGCCATGATCAGGGTAGAGGCAAAATCAAAACAAGTATTAAAATTATTGGAAACCAACCAAGGTGATTGGGGGGAGACGGCCTATCAGTTACTTGCCTCAGGTTTTGGTTTTAAAGTTAATAAAGATTCCTTCTTACAACTGGCGAGGGCATTACCTTACAAACTGATCCGCAAGCATCGCTCAAAAGTTGAACAGGTTGAAGCCTTGCTTTTTGGGCAAGCAGGTTTTTTAGTAGCCAAAACAAAAGATGAATACCTTACCCGATTGTACACAGAATTTGAGTTTCTGAGCAAAAAGTATAATCTGACGCAAAGTCAGCTTCATCCAGCGCAATGGAAGTTTTTACGATTGCGGCCATCCAATTTTCCATCGCTGAGAATTGCACAGTTTGCAGCTTTGCTTTCTTTACAGGAAAATATTTTTTCTGTTCTGATTGAAACCGAGAATTATAAAGACCTCGAATCATTGCTTCGTATAGAAACTTCGCCCTATTGGAAGAATCATTATTGGTTTACTAAACCTGTGGAAGGCACAGTGCCTGAGATAGGCGCGGATAGCCGGGAGGTACTGTTGATCAATACAATTATTCCGCTCTTAATTGCTTATGGTCAATCGCGTGACGACTGGAATTATGTAGATAGGGCCATCTTGTTTTTGCAGCAAATTCCGCCCGAGAGAAATAAGATCATTCGCACGTGGCAGCAATTAGGCTCTGTACCTACAAATGCATTCGAAACGCAAGGCCTGATAGAACTTTATAATAACTTTTGTCAGCGCAGGGCTTGCCTGAATTGCACCATTGGATCGTCCATCTTAAAACCTGCTACGGTATGATTTTAATTCATCTCCTGTTGCTGGTTGGTGGTATGTATTACTTCATTAAGAGAACTGAAGTAACAGATAAGTTTTTATTCTGGTCAGCCTGGATTTTTCGCTTAGCGATGGGTATTGCCGTGGGGTTGGTTTATACCTATTATTACAAGGCAAATGATACCTGGCAGTTTTTTGAGGATGCCAAAATTCTTTCAGCACTTGCCCGAAATAGCTGGAGCGACTACCTGAATTTTTTATTCACCGAAAACTCAGGCGATCCTGTTTGGCAAGCGTTGTTTTACACCCAGGAGCGATCTGTTTTTCTGGTAAAATTTATAAGTGTGTTAGCTTTAATAAATGGCGATAGCTACTGGATCTCAGCACTATATTTTTCGACTGTTTCTTTTTTGGCTGCATGGCAATTATTTACCACGGTTATCAGGTATTTCGAAAACGCAAAGCTGCCGGCAGCATTGGCATTTTTATTTTTCCCGTCAGTTGTGTTCTGGAGTTCAGGACTAGTGAAAGAAACGCTGGCCCTTGCAGGAATTTTTTGGATGAGTACAATCTTTTTAAAATTTCTGAAAGGTGATAAAATCAGTGTGCTGCATTTTATCATGAGCCTGTTGGCACTTTGGGTAACCTGGAACCTGAAGTACTATTGGGCTGCTTTGTTTCTGGTAGTTGTGGTTACCTCTGTTATCGTTCACCTTTTACAAAAAATTACTAGTGCTAAATCGTTTTGGTGGCTGATGTGGGGCGTATTGTTTGTTTTAATTTGTACAATAGCGAGCCAGTTTCATCCCAATTTTTATTTCGGCCGGTTTCTGGAGGTAGTAGCTACCAACCATAATGCCTTTGTGCAAATTTCAAAGCCGGAAGGTTTGATTCATTTTTATAAGTTGGATGCTTCGTGGTGGAGTATGGTAATCAATTCACCCTGGGCCTTGTTCTCTGGCCTTTTCCGGCCCTGGCTGGGCGAAGCCAATGGGTTTACCAGTGTGCTTGCTGCCTTTGAAAACCTTCTCTTGCTGATACTCTTACTAAGTACATGTTTCAGAAAATCGTGCCGAACGATTTACCCGGTATTACTTACCGCGTTGATTGTTTACGTGGCGTTGCTTTGTATACTGTTAGCACTAAGCACACCCAACCTCGGTACACTGTCGCGGTACCGGGTTGGGTTTCTGCCTTTTTTTGTTTTTGTGATTGCGTATGGAAATCCGCTGATTGAAAAAATCAGACAATCAACATGGCATCGCCATACGTAAGAAACTTATACTTCTCTTTCTTGGCTGTTTCGTAAGCCTTCATGACTAGATCAAAACCACCAAATGCACAGGCCATCATTAATAATGTTGATTCAGGCTGGTGAAAGTTAGTTACCATGGCGCTGCAAATCTTAAAGTCGTAAGGAGGGAAGATAAATTTATCGGTCCAGCCTTCGCGTTCTTTTAACCGATTGGTTGCCGACACGGCCGTCTCTAATGCCCGCATGGTGGTAGTACCAATCGCACAAACCTTTTTCTTATCATCCAAAGCGCGGTTTACAATTTTCACCACCTCCGGACCTACCACAAAATTTTCAGAATCCATTTTGTGTTTGGTAAGGTCTTCAACATCTACCGCTCTGAAAGTTCCTAACCCAATGTGTAGGGTAATAAAACTCATATCCACACCTTTAATCTGAAGGCGCTTTACCAGTTGCTTGGTAAAGTGCATACCAGCGGTAGGGGCCGATACTGCACCTTTGTTCTTAGCAAAAATGGTTTGGAATCTATCCTTATCAGCAGGCTCAACTTTGCGTTTAATGTATTTAGGTAGCGGTGTTTCGCCTAAGGTTTCAACAATCTTATCAAATGCGGCCGAGTCGCCATCAAACAAAAAGCGGATGGTTCTGCCTCGTGATGTGGTGTTATCAATTACTTCGGCTACTAAATCACCATCGCCAAAATAAAGTTTATTGCCTACACGGATTTTACGGGCCGGGTCTACCAACACATCCCATAAATGCATTTCGGCATTGAGTTCACGTAATAAGAACACCTCAATCTTGGCACCGGTCTTTTCCTTACGACCATACAAGCGTGCCGGAAACACCATCGTGTCGTTACCAACCATTACATCGCCTTCATCAAAATAGTTAACGATGTCTTTAAAAATTTTGTGTTCAATTTTTCCGGTAGCGCGGTGTACAACCATCATCCGGGCTTCATCGCGGTTTTCGGCCGGATGTGATGCGATTAAACTGTTTGGGATTTCGAATTTGAATTCTGATAATTTCATAAGCTTACGGGCTTCAATTCCCGGTATCGGGAGGTTTTTTTAAATAAGGTGGCAAAAATAGGGTATGAACCTACCCAAAAGGAAATTTCTGGCTGAGATTTTAGAAACAAATTCGCATATCGGGGCGTCTTATAGCCGGTTTTCTCATTAATGTTAACCATTCAAACCAATTATTGGCTTTTTAATGAACTGATTGATTGAAAAACCGTGTTTATTGCAACCTCAAAATGGTTTTATCCCGTTAAACCCACATGCTTACAATACGCCTGATTTACGAAAGCCTGGGCTTTGCCTGGCGAGCTCTCAAATCCAACATTTTACGAACCGTACTGTCGCTGCTTGGTGTAACCATCGGTATCTTTTCAATTATTGCGGTGCTTACCCTGGTCGATTCCTTAGAGAAAAACATCCGCGACAGCTTTAATTTTTTGGGTAGCGATGTGATTTATGTAGGTAAGTGGCCCTTTACGGGTGGTAACGGTCGCGATTGGTGGAAGGAGTACCTGATGCGCCCAAATGTGAGTTATGCTGAGTATAAGTTTCTGAAATCGAACCTGAAGACAGCCCAAACGGTTTCCATTTTTGCCGATGTAGGCGGTATTACTGTAAAAAGCGGTAATAGTGGTGTAAGCCAGATTACACTGAAAGGTGCCGATCTGGATTATGATAAGATTTTTGAGATAAATGTTGAACAAGGTCGCTACCTCACTAACGATGAAATTGAAGCCGGGCGAAATGTGGTGATTATCGGGAATGAAGTAGCTAAAGCACTCTTTCCAAATCAAGACTCGCCTGTTGGCTCTACTGTTAAAATAAAGAATTTAAAATTTGCAGTGGTTGGGGTAACGAAGCGCGAAGGTGAAAGTTTTTTAGGTACACCTAGTAATGATTATAGTGTAATCATCCCTTATGATGCTTTCCGTAAACTGTATCAAACCGGTACGGGCAGATGGAATGAATTGGGTTCCGATATTGGCCTGAAGGGTTTCAGTACAGATATTGGTCTTGTTGAAATGGAAAACGATACACGAGGTTTGCTTCGTGTGAAGCGCGGGCTGAAACCCATTCAAAAAGATAATTTTTCGCTCAATCGCCCTGAGGCCGTGGCCAATATGATTAGTGGAGTATTTGATGTACTGAGTATTGCCGGTTGGGTAATTGGTGGATTCTCTATGTTGGTGGGCGGTTTTGGTATTGCCAACATCATGTTTGTTTCTGTAAAGGAGCGCACCAGTATTATCGGACTTCAAAAATCGCTTGGCGCGAAGAATTACTTCATTCTCTTCCAATTTCTGTTTGAATCCATATTCTTAAGTCTGATTGGCGGACTCTCCGGGTTATTTCTGGTTTGGCTGCTCACACTGGCACCCTTTGGTAGTTTACAGGTGGTGTTATCGATTAAAAATATTGTGTTAGGATTGGGTGTGTCATCCATCATCGGATTAATTGCCGGAATTGTGCCTGCGGCAATGGCGGCAAGATTAGATCCGGTAATTGCGATACGAGCTGCTTAAACAACTTCAGATTTAAAATTTAAGATTTGGATGATTCGAAATCTTAAATTTTAAATCTGAAATATTGACCTATTCAATTATTCAACTTCTTCCTTTACCTCCGCGCCACTCGAAATCTTTTCTTTGATTTTCTTTTCGAGTTCTTCGCTTAGTTCAGGATTGTCTTCAATCAGTTGTTTCACCGCATCTCTTCCCTGGCCAAGTTTGTTGCCATTGTACGAGAACCATGAACCAGATTTCTGAATTACATTCAGTTCCACACCCAAATCCACAATCTCGCCCGATTTAGAAATACCGCGGCCGTACATAATATCAAACTCAACCACTTTAAAGGGTGGCGCTACTTTGTTCTTTACAACCTTAACCTTTACGCGGTTACCGGTAATATCATCAGCCGATTCTTTGATCTGCCCGATTCTTCGGATGTCAAGACGAACGGATGCATAAAACTTAAGGGCATTACCACCGGTAGTAGTTTCGGGGTTACCGAACATAATTCCGATTTTCTCGCGCAACTGGTTAATGAATATACAAGCACAACCTGTTTTGCTAATCGTGCCGGTTAGTTTTCTAAGTGCTTGCGACATCAGGCGGGCTTGCAAGCCCATTTTGCTTTCGCCCATTTCGCCTTCCAATTCGCCTTTGGGTACAAGTGCAGCCACCGAGTCAATCACAATAATATCAATGGCCCCTGAGCGGATAAGATGTTCGGCAATTTCGAGAGCCTGTTCACCATTGTCAGGTTGCGAGATCAATAGGTTCTCGGTGTCAATCCCCAATTTTTCGGCATAACTTTTATCAAATGCATGTTCCGCATCAATAAAGGCGGCAAGTCCACCTTTCTTTTGCGCTTCGGCAATAGCATGCATGGTTAATGTTGTCTTACCAGAAGATTCAGGCCCGTAAATCTCGGTAACCCGGCCGCGTGGAATGCCACCAATACCCAATGCAATATCCAACCCTAACGAACCCGTTGAGATAGCAGCCACATCCATTACCTTGCTATCGTTAAGTTTCATTACGGTGCCTTTTCCGTAAGTTTTTTCCAGTTTGTCAATGGTTAACTGGAGTGCCTTTAGCTTCTCTTTTGCATCACTTTTTACTTCGCTCATATAAATTAATCGTTTGTTTTCGTGTTAAATGCGGCTTGAAATTACTACTATTTATAGTATCACCAATAAAATTAGCTAAAAATTTTAGTAAATATAAAAGTGCTGATATTTGTTTAAAAGTAAAGGTTTTGGCGTTGAGCAAGCCTTAATTTGCCAATGATTTTATGATTAAGAAAATCTTTTTGGGCCTTGGGCTGGTTGTGTTGATTCTGTTGGTGTGGAACTGGCAACTGGTAGTTTATGGGGTGCGGCAGGGTTACGGTCAGGTACGTGTGGTTTGGAATGCCCGGCCTGTGGAAGAATTTTTGATTAACCCGGATTTTCCGGATTCATTGAAAGCAAAGTTGCGCCTCATTCAGGAAATCCGGCAATATGCTATTGATTCGCTGGGTCTGAAGGATACCGAGAACTACAAAACGCTGTTTGATCAAAAAGGGGAAGAGATTATGTGGGTGGTACAAGCCTGCGAACCCTTTCAGCTAAAACCAAAGCAATGGGAGTTTCCGGTAATCGGAACGGTTCCCTACAAAGGTTTTTTTGAAAAACAGAAAGCCCTTGACGAGCGCACCAACCTGGAAGCCGAAGGCTATGATGTGAGTATCCGCAATCCGGGAGGGTGGTCAACGTTGGGCTGGTTTACCGATCCGATTTTAAGTGGCATGTTAAAACGGAATGAAGGCGACCTGGCCAGCCTGATTATTCATGAAATGGTACACGCTACCATTTTTGTAAAAGACGATGTTGATTTTAATGAGAATCTCGCATCGTTTATTGGCGATACAGCCGCGTATTATTTTCTGGCTTCAAAATATGGTAAGTCTTCGGCTGAGTTTACACAATACTGGCAGGAAGACCAGGACTACCGCAGGTATAGCAAACATATTTTAAGAGGCACCCGCGCACTGGATAGTTTATACCAGAGTTTTAGTGATACTACTTCAGTGCCATCCAAAAAACAGGCGAAGAAAAACATGATTGAAAAGATTATGGCCTCAGCCGACACCTTGTCGCTTTACACTCCGCGTAAACCTTCTGGTCGCCTGCCGAATAACACCTATTTTATGTCCTACCATTTGTATCAGGCAAAACAAAACACCTTTCGCCTGGAATTAGATAGCGAGTTTAGAGGCGACCTGAGAGAGTATCTCCAATACCTTACGCAGAAGCATCCCTTTCTCTAATGTAACGCCAACCTATCCTGCTGATTAAGGAATTGTTAAGGAGATAATACTGGTTTTTAATTGGCTTAATTTGTATCTACTTTTATCACGAAATAATAGATAAAAACTATGGGTAATAAACCAACGCAAAAGGTGCTGGTAGTGGACGATGAAGAACCCATTCTGGAGCTGTTAAAATACAATCTTGAAAAGCAAGGTTATGATGTGCGCACGGCAGCCGATGGCCATCAGGCGGTAGAGCAGGCTAAAAAATTTCACCCCGATCTTGTACTGCTTGATATTATGATGCCCAAAATGGATGGTGTGGAAGCTTGCCGGCAGATCCGGGCCATGCCCGAAATGGTTAACACCTTTATTGTTTTCTTAACCGCGCGTGCCGAAGAATATTCAGAAGTAGCCGCTTTTGATGTAGGCGCAGACGATTACATCTTAAAGCCTATTAAACCACGTGCGTTAATGAGTCGTATCAGCGCACTCTTTCGCAGAGATTCCAAAAAGAAAAATACTTCAAGCCAGATTAAAATTGGCGACCTGGTGATTGATCGCACCAGCTATACGATTCAGATTAAGGGCAAAGAAATAAGCCTTCCCAAAAAAGAATTTGAACTTCTGTTTTTTCTGGCGCAAAATCCGAATAAGGTGTTTAGTCGCGATGATTTATTGCAAAACATCTGGGGTTCGGATGTGTATGTGCTGGCCCGCACGGTAGATGTTCATATCCGTAAAGTGCGCGAAAAGATAGGAGATGATTATATTACCACTGTAAAAGGAGTGGGATATAAGTTCAATCTCGGTTAATGCATGGTTTATAGCGCCCGCACGTTGGCCTTGTTGCTGGCCATTTCGGTGGCCATTGTTACAGCCTTGTTTCTTTCGCTTGTTGATAGCGTAGGTAATGAAGCCTTGCTGGTGGCTGCGGTTATCAGTTTTTCTGCTTCGTATCTGCTCATATTTGTGGTGCTGGAGTTTCTGGTATTTCGCGAGATCAACAAGATTTATAAAATCATGGAGAAGCTGCGCAAAAAGGAACTGGCCAACATCTCCAAACAGAAATCCGGGCCGCTCAATCCGTTTCAAAAGATTAATGAAGAGATTCACAACTTTGCTACACTCAAGCAAAAAGAGATTGATGAACTAAAAAAACTCGAAGCCTTTCGTAAAGAATTTATTGCCGATGTTTCACACGAACTGAAGACCCCCATTTTTGCGGCTCAGGGTTTTGTACACACGTTGCTGGATGGTGCCGTTAACGATAAAAATGTACGCACCAAATTTTTGAAGAAGGCTGCCAAAAGTTTAGATGGATTGGACGTACTGGTGCAGGATTTACTCACACTTTCGCAGATAGAAACAGGTGACATTAAAATGAAGTTTGAGAACATCGATCTGAACAGGTTGTGTTCTGAAGTGGTAGATCAGTTTGAAGAGAAAGCAGAAAAGAAAAACATCAAGCTTAAGTTACTAACCGATAATCATAAAATTCAGGTGTATGCCGATTGGCAGCGCATCACGCAAGTAATGACCAACCTGGTTTCAAACGCTATTAATTATACACCCGAAGGCGGAGAAGTTGATATTACGTTTGATGTAGGCAAAAAGAATGTTACCACTTTTGTTACCGATACGGGCGAGGGCATACCCACGCAGCACTTCAGCCGCATCTTCGAAAGATTTTATCGGGTAGATAAAAGTCGCAGTCGCGAAAAGGGAGGCACCGGCCTTGGGCTGGCCATTGTAAAGCACATTCTGGAAGGCCATAATACTAAAGCCGAAGTACAAAGCACGGTCGGCAAAGGTTCTGTTTTCAGTTTTAAGCTCCCACGCGCCCGCCACGACCATTCAGAATCGAACGAGGCGTAGTAACTTGCGCTCGTGAAAAGTTCAAAATTCAGATTTGAGGAGGCTATTCTGTTCGAAGATTCAGATTTTATCCTGATTAATAAGCCACCGTTTATTTCTACCCTTGAAGACAGGCAAGACCCAATTAATATTCTGGCCCTTGCCCGTGAGTATGAACCTGATGCTCAGGTTTGCCATCGTTTGGATAAAGATACATCGGGGGTTCTTGCCATTGCCCGCCATCCGGAGGCTTACCGGCACCTGAGTATGCAGTTTGAAAACCGCGAGGTGACAAAAATTTATCACGCTGTAACAGATGGCATCCACAACTTTGTGGATCAATTGGTGGATGCCCCTATTCTGAAGCAAAATGATGGTACCGTTAAAATTTCCCGCTCCGGAAAGGACGCTCAAACTTATTTTTCCACGCTCCAGGTATTCAAAGCCCATACTTTGGTGGAATGCAGGCCTATAACGGGTCGGATGCATCAGATTAGGATTCATTTGGCCCGCCTTGGGGCATCAATTACGGGTGATTCGCTTTATGGAGGCAAGCCATTTTTCGTTTCCGAAATAAAAAGGGGGTTTAATCTGAAGAAATTAACCGATGAGGAGCCATTGGTAAAGAGAATGGCACTCCACGCCCAATCTTTACAATTTTCGCTTATGGATGGCAAAAATTGCTCAATTGAAGCCCCTTACCCAAAAGATTTTCAGGCGCTTATCCGGCAGCTTTCCAGCCACAAGCGCTGAAACCGAGCAGATTTGCCAGATTTAAATAACATGGTAAATCTTGGTGGTGGCTTGCATATTCAATTTCTGAAATCTACTTTTGTGTCCCTTTTTATAGGGGGTAATGTTATTTAACGAGTTTTAAAGCAAAAAAAGTGGATCATAACAGCTATAAGACGATCAATGCCACCAAAACAACCGTAGAAAAAGGTTGGGTATTGGTTGATGCAAAAGACCAGGTACTGGGTCGCGTGGCCAGCCAGGTAGCACGCGTATTGCGCGGCAAACATAAGCCGAGCTATACCCCAAATGTGGATACAGGCGACCACGTAGTGGTTATCAATGCCGACAAAATCCGCATGACTGGAAAAAAATGGACGGACAGAGTGTACTTCAGCTATTCGGGCTATCCGGGTGGCCAGCGGGTATTAACTCCTAAAATGATCGGGACCAGCAAACATCCTGAACGTTTAGTGGAGCACTCAGTAAGAGGAATGCTTCCCAAGAACAGCTTGGGTCGTGAAGTATTCCGTAGCCTGCATGTATATGCCGGTGCCGAACATCCTCATACAGCACAACAACCTAAAGAAATTAAGTTCTAATGGAGATAATTAATACCATCGGTAGAAGAAAGACTTCGATTGCCCGGGTTTATGTAAAACCAGGCAAAGGTGAGATTACGGTAAACGACCGTGCCTTGAATGATTATTTCAAGTCAGAAATTCTCCAAACCACAGTAAAGCAGGCCATTACAATTGTAAAAGCAGATGGCCAGTATGATGTAACGGTAAATGTAGAAGGTGGTGGAACAAAAGGTCAGGCCGAAGCCATTCGTCTGGGAATTGCCCGCGCTCTTGTAAACATCAATACCGAAAACCGTCCTCCATTAAAGAAGGAAGGTTTATTAACCCGCGATTCGCGCATGGTGGAAAGAAAGAAACCAGGTCGCAGAAAGGCGAGAAGAAGATTCCAGTTCAGCAAGCGTTAATCGATATAGCATGGCAGAGAAATTAACAACCGAAAGTTTAATGGATGCAGGTGTTCACTTCGGACACCTTACCCGCAAGTGGAACCCGAAGATGGCCGAGTACATCTTCATGGAAAACAACGGTATCCACATTATCGATTTGAACAAAACGCTGAAGTGTCTGGAAGAAGCTACTTACGCGTTGAAGAATATTGTTCGCTCTGGTCGTAAAATCATGTTTGTAGCTACTAAAAAGCAAGCTAAAGACATTATTGCGCAAGAAGCTACCCGTCTTAACATGCCGTTTGTAACAGAGCGTTGGTTAGGTGGTATGCTTACCAACTTTGCTACAATCCGTAAGTCGTTGAAAAAACTGGCCCAGATTGAAAAGTTGATGAAAGATGATTCTTTCAATAACCTGGCAAAACGCGAGCGTTTAATGATCACCCGCGAAAAAGCAAAACTGGAAAAATTGTTAGGTGGTATTACCGACCTTAACCGTCTTCCGGCAGCGTTGTTTGTGGTAGATGTAAAGCGCGAGCACATTGCAGTAGCCGAAGCTCAGAAGTTGAACATTCCGGTGTTTGCTATGGTAGATACCAATTCAGATCCTTCTGATGTTGATTTCCCGATTCCTGCAAATGATGATGCCTTCAAATCAATTACGTTAATCACAGGCCACGTAGGCAAAGCCATTGAAGAAGCCTTGATGGAGCGTAAGAAAGATAAAGAGGATGCAGGCCACAAGAAGGATGAGGAAGAGAAGCGTAAGGTTGATACTGTAGAGGAAGTTTAATTGCCGATGCCTCGTAACAAGAGCGAGGTTCTAACATAAAACAAGGTTAAACATCGGCCGCAAGCCGGTGTTTAATTTTTTAAGCGAGGTACTAAAATCATAATTCAAACAATAAATACGTATGTCAGCAATCAGTGCACAAGATGTAAATAAGCTACGCACCATGACCGGTGCCGGTATGATGGATTGTAAAAAAGCACTTACCGAAGCCGAGGGTGACTTTGAAAAAGCCATCGAGATTTTAAGAAAGAAAGGCCAGAAAGTATCAGCCAGTCGTTCCGATAGAGATGCAAAAGAAGGTTCGGTGTTTGTAAAAACATCAGCCGATAATACCGAGGCGTTTTTGATTGCCTTAAACTGCGAAACAGATTTTGTGGCCAAGAACGAAGAGTTTCAAAACCTGGGTAAACTGATTATAGAAACTGCATTTGCTAAAAAGCCGGCAACCAAAGAAGCGTTGTTAGCCGAAGCAGTAGGTACCTTAACCATTAGCGATAAGATTACCGAACTGGTAGGAAAGATTGGTGAAAAACTGGAAGTGAGTGAATTTGTGCACATGAAAGGCGAAGCCGTTGTTCCTTACATTCATGCCGGAAGTAAATTGGGCGTGTTGGTTTCGTTGAAAGGTGTGAATGGTAAAGACGTAACAGATGCAGGCAAAGATGTAGGTATGCAGATTGCGGCCATGAATCCTGTGGCAGTAGATGAAAAAGGCGTTGACAAAGCTTTGATTGAAAAAGAAATGGAAATTGCCAAAGCACAGATTCTGGCAGAAGGCAAGCCTGAAAACATGGTTGAAAAAATTGCCCAGGGCAAACTGAACAGATTCTTTAAGGATAACACCTTGTTGCCTCAGGTTTTTGTGAAGGATAATTCTAAAACAGTGGCTCAATATTTAGATGGAGTAACCAAAGGCTTAACAGTTGCTGAGTTTAAGCGTGTAGCAATTGGTTAAAAATTTGAAGATCGAAGTAAAAAGGGAGCCTTTGGTTCCCTTTTTGTTTTTTTTAGCTACCGTCTGGTGAAACCTTTTTAGTTTTTTTCCGTGATAGTTGACCTACGCAAATTCGTACGAATTATGAAGCTTGTATTTTAATTCAACCCGCAAGGACAATCCTGACCATTCAGGAGTTGGTTGAATTCCGGTTACGCACCAGTGGTCCTGCCTCAGGGCAAATACAAGTCAAATCTTTTAATCTTATTTTTATCATTCATGAAAGGAGTTTTTTCAAAAATCACTTCTGCGTATAAACTTTTCAAAGAGGCTGTACTGGGTATTGAGCAGGACTTTACCAGCTTACCCCTAAATAAGGCGATCTTTTTATTAGCCATTCCCATGGTAGTAGAAATGGGTATGGAATCCATTTTTGCAGTAGTAGATATTTATTTCGTTAGTAAGCTAAACGATAGCAATTCCGTAGCGGTAGTAGGTTATACTGAATCGGTACTCAGCATTTTGTATTCATTAGCAATGGGTTTAGGTATGGGTGCTACAGCTATTGTGGCTCGCAGAGTTGGTGAAAACGATCGAAAAGGCGCGAGCATTGCTGCTGTGCAAGCTATTTACCTCGCTCTTGCAGTAGCCGTTACCATTAGTATTGTTGGAGTATTCTACTATCAGGATATATTACTTCTCATGGGTGCCTCGCAGGAAGTGGTGAATACCAGTTCATCGTATGCACTGTGGATGTTTGCTGGAAATTATACCGTAACATTTTTATTCCTGATCAATGCCGTGTTTAGAGGTGCAGGGAATGCAGCCATTGCCATGAAGGCGTTATTGTTAGCAAACATCCTGAATATTATTCTTGACCCAATCTTCATTTTTGGTTTTGCTTTTATCCCGGCCATGGGTGTGGAGGGTGCCGCAATTGCTACCAACATTGGCAGAGGAGTTGGTGTGTTGTTTCAATTGTACTATTTACTGGGTAGTAAAAGTATCATTCAAATAAACTGGAGTAATCTGGCAGTAAAGGCCAACATTATCCTCAATGTTATAAAAGTTTCAGGTGGAAGTATTCTGCAATTCATTATTGGTTCTGCCAGTTGGATTTTCCTGATGCGCGTTATGTCAACTTTTGGTGATAATGCGGTGGCCGGTTATACAATCGCTATTCGGGTTTTCATTTTTACACTGTTGCCCTCGTGGGGATTAGCGAATGCAGCCGCTACCCTGGTTGGACAAAACCTTGGAGCAAAACATCCCGATCGGGCAGAAGCCGCAGTATGGCGTTCGGCCTATTACAACGCATTCCTGATGGGCTTTGTGATGATTGTGTTTTTGCTGTTTGCCCCGAACATAATCAGCATTTTTAGTACTCAACCTGAAGTACTGCAATACGGCACGCAGGCACTACGGTATGTTAGTCTGGGTTATATTTTTTATGGCTACGGAATGGTGGTAGCACAAGGATTAAACGGTGCGGGTGATACCTACACCCCTACCATTTTAAATGTATTTGGCTTCTGGGTGTTTCAGATTCCATTTGCTTACCTGGCCGCTATTCATTTTGAGCTGGGAGCCAGGGGGGTTTTCCTTGCTATTGTATTAGCCGAAACATTAATGGCCATTGCAGCAATTATTATCTTCAAAAAAGGCAAGTGGAAAGATGTAAAGATTTAAGTGGTCGGTAATCTATAGTCCTTAGTCCATAGTTAAAGTCGGTTTAACTATGGACTATCAGGACCCATCGGTTATTGCGGTTTCTTAAATGCCGCCTTTATAGCGTGATTTAATTCTTCACCAGCCTTTTTTAAAGCTGTTTCCACCTCTTTCCAGCGTTCTTTGTTTTCGGCTTCGTTTTTGAATTTTTCGGCAGATACTTTCAGTTCCTCGTATTTCTGTTTCAAGTCGGCCTCCACACGAGTACCTGCATCCTTTACTTCAATCAGGAATGAATCCATCTTTTTACCAAATTCCCTGAAAAACTTTTCTGCTTTTCCTTCTGCATTTTCTTCCATAACCAGGTTTATTTTTTCAACTTACTAAACTAAAGTTTTTAACATGAACAGTCAACAGGATCCACTTAATCATATCCGCCAATTATTGGAAAGTAAATCAACGGCCAAGCAGATTACCTATAAGAATTTGCTGGATGCATTTGCCATTTTGGCTAACGAATCAGAAAGAATAATTGATGAACTCCAGAAACAAGCAGCACCGGGCGATGAAGACGTAACCGTAACCTTTGATAAGGTTAATGAACATGAGTTTCATGTTAAGCTGGCTGGCGATTTGTTGGTTTTTGTGCTTCATACCAATGTGGTTACTTTCAGCGATGAGCACCCGGTAATGAAGACCACTTACATACGTGAAAAAGAAGTGAATCGGTATTTCGGCCAGATTATGATTTACAACTTTATGTCGGATTCAATAAAGTTTAATCGAATTAACGATCCGGGCTATCTTATTGCCCGCTTGCTCATTAATCACGAAGGCCGCTTTTTAGTGGAGGGCGATGGTCAGCTTGGATTTTTATTCAATACCATTTCTGCGCAAGCCATCCGGGAAGCCGATCTTAATACTGTGGTTAAATTAAGCTTAACTGCGGCAATCGAAAACGATTTAATGGCTCCACCATTTCCGCAAGTGCGATTTATCACCTTGTTTCAAAAGATTGAAAAAACGCAGGAGTTAGGGGCGGGTCAGAAAATTGGGTTTAAAATGAGTTATCAGAACAATCAGGTGGGTTAATTTGTCGAAAAGTGTTTGGGGCGGAAGATGTGGTGTATAATTTTGAGATAACTGAAGCAAAAACGTGAGAATTAGATTATTCATAGTGTTGATTGTGTTTTTATCGGCTTGTGCCAGCCAGAACACCGGTTATAAACCAAAGTATAAAAAGCCTAATCCTAACAAGCCCATGCCTTGTCCACTTAAAGACTGTTAGCGATGCGAAAGATCATCATAGCCATAGATGGATACTCGGCCTGCGGTAAAAGCACCACTGCCCGCGATGTGGCGCGCGAATTAAATTACCGGTACATCGATTCGGGGGCTATGTACCGGGCTGTTACGTTGCACTTTCTCAATAATCATGTGGCTTTAACCAACCCCAAAGAAGTAGATCGGGCCCTGCAGCAAATCAAGGTTTCGTTTGTCGTTAACTCGAAAGGAAACAGCGAAACATTTTTGAATGGCATAAATGTGGAGAAGGAGATAAGGAAGATGCGCATTTCTGAAAATGTGAGCCAGGTAAGTACCATCCGGGCGGTGCGTGTGGCCATGGTTGAACAACAACGCAGAATGGGAAAAGACCGTGGGGTGGTGATGGACGGTCGGGATATTGGTACAGTGGTATTTCCGGAAGCAGAACTTAAGATTTTTTTAACCGCAGATATTCTGGTGCGGGCGTTTCGCAGGCAAAAGGAGCTGCTGGAGCGTGATGATCTGGTGGATATAGATTCCATTATCGAAAACCTGCAACAACGGGATTCAATTGACAGTAACAGGGTTGAAAGTCCGTTGCGCAAAGCCGAAGATGCAACCGAAATAGACACCACCCATATCACCATAGATGAGCAGGTGGATGAGGTGATTCGGCTGGCCTTGACTAAGATGATCCGGCAGGCCAAATCACAGGCTTG
Source organism: Bacteroidota bacterium (assembly GCA_051715445.1). Lineage (GTDB taxonomy): Bacteria > Bacteroidota > Bacteroidia > Cytophagales > Cyclobacteriaceae > ELB16-189. The sequence continues at coordinate 36,874 of JBPXJU010000008.1, forward strand.
AACAAGTTAAAAAAACCACGTTTTTTCTAATAAATTCTTTGTTTCTGTTAGCCTTTGCGGGTAGCATATAATTGCTAATTTTGCCCCGATCTAAACTAAAATTGTTGCCATCTACTCATGGGCAAGTTCATCAAACTCAAGAAAGGGTTCACCATCAATTTAAAAGGTAATGCAGCCCCAAAAGTTGTAGAAACCGACCAACCCGAAACTTTCGTAATCAAACCAACCGATTTCTTCGGATTATACATGCCGAAGCCAGTGGTTGAAGTGGGCGATACTGTTAAGGCAGGATCACCCTTGTTTCATGATAAGAAGCACGATACTATTTTGTTTACAGCTCCGGTAAGCGGAGAGGTTGTGGAAATAAAGCGTGGTGAAAAACGTAAGCTGCTTGAAATAAAAATTCTGGCTGATAAAAAAGTAGAATTTGAATCGTTCAAGAAATATTCGGTATCCGATATTAATAATCTGGCTGCAGCTGAAATTAAAGAACAGTTGTTAAAGTCTGGTGTATGGCCAACTATTGTGCAGCGCCCGTTTGGGGTTATTGCCGACCCGGCTGTTACACCAAAAGCAATTCACATTTCTGCTTTCGACACACACCCCTTAGCGCCTGACTACAGTGTACTTTTTAAAGGTCAGGATCATTTCTTTCAGGTTGGGGTAGATGTACTGAAGAAATTAACTTCCGGTACCGTGCATGTAAACACACATGCTACCAGCGAGATCTCAACCGTATTTTCTCAGGTAAAAGGAGCAGATGTAAATAAATTCTCAGGTCCGCATCCGGCAGGTTGTGTAGGTGTTCAGATTCATCACATCGATCCGATTAATAAAGGCGATATCGTGTGGACGATTAATCCATTTGGTGTTATTCAAATTGGAAAACTCTTTTTGAACGGTGTTTACGATACCTCTCGCTTATTAGCAGTTACAGGTTCTGAAGTTAAGAATCCGCAATATTATAAAACCTATACAGGCGCTTCGGTTAAGAAATTCATTGAAGGCAACCTCCATCAGGAACACGTTCGGGTAATTTCGGGTAATCCGCTTACCGGAACAGCTATTGGAAAAGATGGCCATGTTGGATTCTTCGATCACCACTTGTCAGTTCTGCCTGAAGGTGATTACTATGAATTTTTAGGTTGGATTGCACCATCTGCAAAGAAGGTTAGTTTCCATCGTGCATTAGGGTTATTGTCATTCCTTTCACCAAATAAAGAACGCATTGCCGATACCAATACACATGGTGAACCGCGCGCGTTTGTGCAGTCAGGTGTTTTTGAACAAGTAACACCCATGGATGTGCTGCCTACGCATTTGCTAAAGAGCATTCTGGCCGAAGACATTGATGAGATGGAGGCCTTAGGAATTTACGAAGTAATAGAAGAAGATCTTGCCTTGTGTGAGTTTGTGGATGTATCCAAACATAAAGTGCAAGAGATTTTACGGGAAGGACTTGAATTAGTACAAAACAGTTAATTCGGTTGTAATGAAGTTTTTGAGAAATCAGCTTGATAAAGTAAAGCACAGTTTTGAAAAGGGCGGTAAGCTGGAAAAGTATTACTATGCCTACGAAGCATTAGATACCTTTTTGTTTGCACCCAACACAACTAACGATGTAAAGGGCGCACAGATTCGCGATGCTGTTGACCTAAAGCGGTTGATGATGACAGTAATCATCGCTATGGTGCCTTGTTTGCTCTTTGGAATTTATAACGTAGGTCACCAACACTTTCTGGCCATAGGCCAACCGGGTGCATTACTTGGCGATAAAATCTGGATAGGTGTTGTACAAGTGTTACCCATAGTGGTGGTTTCGTATGGGGTGGGTCTTGGAATTGAGTTTGTTTTTGCCATTCTGCGCAAGCATGCTGTAAACGAGGGCTTCCTGGTTACGGGTATGCTTATTCCTTTGGTAATGCCTCCTGATATTCCGCTATGGCAAGTAGGTGTTGCCACGGCCTTTGCTGTAATTATTGGAAAAGAAGCATTTGGTGGTACAGGTATGAATGTGGTCAATGTAGCTTTAACAGCACGCGCCTTCCTGTACTTTGCCTATCCAACGGATATTTCTGGAAGTGTGTGGACTTACCTGGGCGATTCGCAGGCTGTAGCCGGATATTCAGGGGCCACACCTTTATCGGTTGCATCCGATGCTGTTGCAACGGGCGAAAATGTAGTGGCTTCACTCAATACATTTGGTGCAGGCTGGAATGAAGGAGTATTTACCCTTCAAAATCTCTTTATTGGATTGAGACCAGGTTCAGTTGGAGAAACGTCAACCCTGATGTGCTTAATTGGTGCCCTGATCCTGATTATAACCGGAACCGGAAGCTGGAAAATTATTGTAAGTGTGTTTGGAGGTGCTTATGCGATGGGCTTGTTATTAAACCTGCTTGGAAGTAATGCCTACACACAATTGCCAGCACACTATCATTTGGTAATTGGTGGTCTTGCATTTGGTGCGGTGTTTATGGCAACCGATCCGGTAACGGCCGCTCAAACCGAAACCGGTAAGTGGGTGTATGGATTTTTAATTGGATTATTTACCGTGCTGATACGGGTGTTTAACCCAGCCTATCCCGAAGGTATTATGCTGGCGATTTTGTTTATGAACGTATTCGCCCCGCTGATTGATTATTTTGTAGTTAGTGCAAACAAAAAACGGAGATTACAACGTGCGACAGTCTAACCTTTATATCATTTTATTCGCAGCTGGACTTACTGTAGTTTGTGCCGGTTTGCTAGCCTTTGCTTCGCAGGCTTTAAAGCCACGCCAGGATGCTAATGTAGAACTCGAGCGAAAATCCAATATTCTTTCTACTGTGCTTACGCTGGAGGAAGGTGCGGATGTGGAAAAAATTTACAACACCCGTATCCGCGAGATTGTGATTGATTACAACGGAAATGTAGTGGATAAAAAACCTACCGATATCAATCTGGGTGTTGAATACAAAAAGAATCCACAAGACAGATTATTACCAGTTTTTGAAGTTCGCAGTGAAGCTGACCCCGAAAAGATTGAGAATGCTGTGTTGCCGGTTTTTGGTTTCGGACTTTGGAATACCATTGCCGGTTATGTAGCCCTTGAGTCGGACTTCAACACAATAAAAGGTGTTAATTACTCTCACGTAGGAGAAACTCCCGGTCTGGGGGCACGGATTTCTTCAGCCGATATTCAGGATCGCTATAAGGGCAAACAAATTTTTGAAGGCGATAATATTGTTTCGGTTGTTATGCAGAAGGGTGAGGGTATGGATTATTCCAGCGACCCGCACAAAGTAGATGGTATGTCGGGTGCAACCCTTACCGCTAAAGGAGTTAATAACATGCTGAAAGATTATTTTCAGTGTTATGATAAGTATATCAAAAAGAATCGTTCATCAAATCAACAGGCAAGCCTATGAGCACCGCAGTAGCAGAAGTAGCAGAGGTTAAAAAATCTGAGCCCCTGTTTTCTAAAAAGAACAGAAAACTAATTACCAACCCGTTGGATATCGATAACCCGGTAACGGTGCAGGTATTGGGTATTTGTTCAGCATTGGCTGTAACTACTCAGATGAAGCCTGCGCTGGTTATGGCTATCGCGCTTACGGTAGTAACGGCAAGTTCAAACTTTATTATCTCGATCATGCGCAATTCGATTCCAGGTCGTATCCGCATTATTGTGCAGCTCGCAGTAGTATCCTTGTGGGTAATTTTGGTAGATCAGTTATTGAAAGCCTACGTGTACGATGTTTGGAAACAACTATCAGTGTTTATCGGGTTGATTATTACAAACTGTATTGTAATGGGCCGACTGGAAGCTTATGCAATGGGTAATAAACCAGGTCCGGCTTTGCTGGATGGATTGGGTAATGGTTTTGGCTATGGACTTATTCTTTTGATTGTAGCTTTCTTCCGCGAGTTATTAGGTGGAGGTTCAATCTTTGGGTTTAAAGTTTTTGAAGCAATGGGCATAACCTATCAGGGTAATGGTTTGATGTTATTGCCTGCCGGTGCTTGTGTAATTGTTGGAGTTGTAATCTGGGTACAGCGGTCGCTTAATGGCTATCGTGAAACTCATTAAACAAATCGAATATGGATTTACTTAATCTTGGAGTTCGGTCGATTTTTGTCGACAATATGATTTTCGCCTACTTTCTGGGCATGTGTTCTTTTTTGGCTATTTCCAAAAAAGTTAAAACAGCTTTTGGTTTGGGAATGGCCGTTGTGTTTGTATTGGGTGTAACGGTACCACTTAACTGGCTTATACAAGAGTATGTGTTAAATCCTGGTGCGTTGGGTTGGTTAGGTTCAGACTTTGCCGGCATGGACCTTGGCTTTTTGCAATTCATTGTATTTATCTCAGTAATTGCTGCGGTAGTTCAATTAACTGAAATGGCAGTAGAAAAATTTTCACCGGCCTTGTATGGTTCGTTGGGTATCTTCCTTCCGTTGATTGCAGTTAACTGTGCCATTCTTGGTGGAGCTTTATTTATGGTTGGTAAAAATCCTCCCTTCAGTTTTGCTCAATCCGTGGTATATGGAGTAGGATCGGGTATTGGTTGGTTGTTGGCGATCGTAGCTCTGGCCGGTGTTCGCGAGAAAATGAAATACTCGAATGTGCCTGCACCTTTACGAGGTTTGGGTATTACCTTTATTCTGGTAGGCCTGATGTCACTTGGCTTTTTGAGTTTCCTCGGATTCTCGCTTTAAGCTGAGATAATAAAAAAGAAAATCAAAAGGCTTCCGGATCAAATCGGAGGCCTTTTTACTTTTGTTGGTATGAAATGGCAATGCAAAATACTTTGCTCCAACCGTAAATGATTTCTAAGCCATTCCATGTGACCATTAAATAGAAGAATAAGCACATGAAAACAGCCCTTAGAAAAATTGCACGCTACTTCTTTAGTGGTATGCTGTTTATTGTACCCTTGCTAGCCACCGGTTATTTTGTTTTCTGGGCTTTCGCTCAACTCGATGGGTTGTTGCAATTACCTTATCCCGGGTTGGGGTTCCTGATTATTTTCGGAGTGATTACATTATTTGGGTATCTCACTTCCACATTTGCAGTTAATACTTTTTTCGATTGGCTCGATCATCTGATCAATCGTATTCCTTTTGTAAAACTTATCTATTCTTCAATCCGCGATCTGATTGGTGCCTTTGTAGGCGATAAACGAAAATTTGATAAGCCAGTGTTGGTTACCATCAACAAAGAAAACACGCTGCACCAGATTGGTTTTGTAACACAAGAGGATCTTACCGAGCTTGGATTAAAAGATATGGTAGCCGTTTATTTTCCGCACTCCTATGCGTTTTCGGGCAATCACTTTCTGGTACCAAAAGATAGCGTGAAGCCCCTGAATATCTCGGGGCCTACGGCTATGAAATTCATCGTGTCGGGTGGGATTTCTGGTTTTAAAGAGCAGTAGCAGGTTTGGGTTCAACCTTTCGCTGCATTGCCATTAGCAATCCCACAGAAACGATCAACGAAAAAAGTTCGGTAAGCAACCAGGTGGTTACAAACTCATTCGGTTTTCCGTCTAGCAGTATTCCTGCACAACGGCCAATTACAAAACCGCTTGCATACAAGCTGACCAACAAAAGTGGCCCGACTTGTTTTTTAAACACCCCCCATAAACAGAACAATCCAAAAACCAGATGCATACCTCCATAAACCGCACGCATAGAACTCAGCGCACTCGTATTATCTAACACAATACCCACATTGGCCAACACAGCCTGTGGTGTAAACAAGGCTTCAACACCTACCTTACAAAAGGCAAGCGCCATAATTGACAGAAATACCTGAGCGATTCTTTTTGTGATCATACGTTTTTTTTTGAAACAAAAGTAGAGCTGGTGAATTTGATACGAAGTAATAACTTGTGACAAAAAGGGGACAAAACACGACAAGCATGTATACTCACATGCCAATCATTCGCGATATTCTGTTTGGTGCGGCCAGCAACGGTGCACGACTAGCAACTATGTGCAAAGCGCTGAATATTTCAGCCGAATTACTAAATGATTCAAATCAGTTTCTGGATTTTGAACGATCCATGGAGGCTTGGCAGGTGGCTGTAAAAGAAACTGGCGATCCATTGCTGGGGCTTCATCTTGGTGAGAAAACCAATCCAACAATTCTTGGATTAATTGGTCACCTGATGCAGAGCAGTCCAACTTTAATAACTGCTTTTCAAAGTGTATGCACACATAGCCAGTTGGCTACTGACATGTTCTTTTACAAATGGCACCAAACAAAAAAAGAAATTACGCTTTCTTTTGAAGCCCATGAAGTATGGAAGAATACCTCACCAAAAACGGCAAAACAGGCAACCGAACAAGCTATGGCGGGTACGATGAATGTGTTCCGATTGTTGTGTGGCAAAACCATCGTACCCAAACGGGCAACTTTTAACTTTTCTAAACCCATCAGCAGAAAAGAATACGAACGGATTTTTTTATGCGATGTTCAGTTTGAAGCAGAAGTAAATACATTGGTTTTTGATGCAGCCTTACTGGAAACTCCTGTGATCAGTTACGATAGTTCTCTTTATGCTTTGCTCCTACAACTTGTTCATGATCGTATTGAAACCGTATTGAAACGCAAGTCTGGTTTTGCGGATCGGGTGGTGTCGATATTAATGCAAGAGTTTAAGACACAGGTTCCGGCACTGGAAGTAATGGCTTCGCGCCTGAATATGACAGCCCGCACGTTTCAACGAAAGCTGCATGAAGAAAACGTAACCTATCGTACTCTTTCTATTCGCTTACAGAAAGATATTGCTTTGCACCTGGTTCGTAACTCTTCCAATAAGATTGAAGAGATTGCTTACCTGATGGGCTATTCAGAGGCGCGTGCTTTTCGGAGAGCATTCAAATCGTGGACAGGTAAACTTCCATCGCAGGTAAAGCGAAGTGATTAACTAATCACACCCGATCCAATCAATTCATCATTTTCATACCACGCTACAAACTGGCCGGGTGTAACACCACGTTGGGGTTTATCGAAAATAATATACAAGCCATCTTCTTTTTTGTAGAGTGTACAGGGCTCTAAGGGTTGCCGGTAACGAATGCGCGCCAGGTATTTTTTGGAATCACCAACCTGAAGCTTCAGATCTTCGCGAATCCAATGTTCATCGGTGTTAGGAACGAACAATCCTTTGCGATATAAGCCAGGGTGATCATCGCCACTACCAGTATAAATAATATTATTGTTAGTATCTGTACCAATTACAAACAGGGGTTTTTCATAACCGCCAATGTTCAAGCCTCTGCGTTGGCCTATGGTATAGAAATGCGCTCCATTATGTTCTCCCACCACTTCACCCAGCTCCGGTTTAAACACATAAGGTTTGGTCATGTTTTTTAGATCAGTTAAATCATAACCATTTTTAAACGCAGTGGAATCATGGGGCACTTCAATTACTTTTCCTTTTTTGGGCTCCAGACGTTGTTGTAGAAAATCGGGCAAGTGTACTTTACCTACAAAGCATAGTCCTTGCGAATCTTTCTTTTCGGCTGTAGCCAGATTGGCTTGTTTGGCAATAGCACGTACTTCAGGCTTTAACAATTCGCCAATCGGAAACAAGGCTTTTGAAAGTTGGGCTTGTGTGAGCTGGCAGAGAAAATAGCTTTGATCTTTGTTGGGATCCTTACCTGCCAGCAGTTGATAATAGGTAGTACCATCTTTTTTCACTTCCCCTCTGCGACAGTAATGGCCGGTAGCTACATAATCAGCACCAAGCTTTAGGGCAGCTTGCAGAAAAACATCAAACTTAATTTCCCGATTGCACAATACATCGGGGTTGGGTGTGCGACCCGCCTGATATTCGGCAAACATGTAATCTACAATGCGCTCTTTATACTCTTTGCTCAAGTCGATTGCCTGAAATGGAATACCTAAATGCTGAGCCACAATCATTGCATCGTTACTATCATCCAGCCACGGGCATTCGTTGCTGATGGTAACGGAGTCGTCATGCCAGTTTTTCATAAACATGCCGATTACTTCGTAGCCTTGCTGTTTTAGCAGATAGGCAGCTACGCTTGAATCAACACCTCCTGAAAGACCAACAACCACTCTTTTCATAAACCAAATTCGAAATTAAAGATTACTCACTCAAAAGTTCATTCACAATAGAATTGAACCGTTCTTTAAACTGATCATAATAAACACCCGTGCCGGGCCCATCAAACCCCGTGTGAATGTGTTTTACTTTTCCATCTTTGCCAATAAATATAGTGGTAGGAAAACCTACAACTTTATTCAGCATGGGTAAGGTTTCTGATGCTTTGGCAGTATCGTTTACACCGGCTATCAGGTATTCGTAAGTTACCTTAAATTTTTCTTTCATTTTTTTAACACGCTCACTGGCATAAGCAAAATCGGGTTTGCGTTCGTACGCTAAGCCAATAATTTCTACACCACGGTTTTTATTAGCTTCATACCAGGGTGCCAGAAATTTTGTTTCATCCATGCAATTAGGACACCACGTGCCAGACATTTGCAAAATCACCACCTTATTTTTAAAGCGTTCATCGGTTAAGCTTACGTTGTTTCCATTCAAATCAGGAAAACTGAATTCGATTTTATCATAGCCTTCTTTCAGGTAGGTTAATGATTCACTATCGGGAAGTTTCGGGTTTTCATTTTTTTTGCCGGCCCATTTTCTGAATCGGGCCTTGCCAAGCCAATGCCCGCCATCCAATGTAGAATCATTAGGTTGAGCGATTTCAAACAGATAAAGATGATTACCATCAAAGGCACTTAAATGAAGGGTATCGTTAATAACAGATCCTTGCAGGTAGCGGTAATCGCCCGTGCTGGTTAGGAACGAACCTGTAGCGTTTTCGCCATCCTGATCAATCAAAGCAACAGCCTGTGCGGTGTCTTTCGCATTAAAAAATTGAACTTCATATTTACCGCTGAAGTTTTTGGTAACCTGATTTTGTTCTGGAACAATAAACCTGAAGTCTTGCCCGAACTGTGCCCTGAAGGGAACCTTGTAGGCCGGGTCGTAATTCAGATTAAACAACCCGATCAGGCTATCGCCTTTCACCACTGCACGCAGGTAAGCATCAAACACATGCAGTACAATGTTTACAGAATCACCAATAAAAGAAACTTCATCCAGCAGTAGTCTTTCATCGGCATTTTGGATAACCAGATTCTTAAGGCCTGTATCATCAGTTTTTACCTCGAAGTTGAAAGGGAGTTGTTTGCCCTGAATCTCCAACACACCCCGCCAAATGCCGGTCTTAAGTTCGGCTGGTTTTGGAGTACATGAAACCACAATCAGGAAAACAAATAAAAAAGCTAATTTTTGCATGAATTTTATGTGTTGAATCAAAACACAAAAATGCGATAAATGATTCTATTTTCGCTGAGGTTTATTTCTCTGAAAAGATGCTACAAGAACTAAAAGTACTTGAATTGGCTTCGGTGCTGGCCGGGCCAAGTGTGGGTCAGTTTTTTGCTGAGTTGGGAGCGGAAGTTGTTAAAATTGAAAACCTGAAAACAGGTGGTGATGTAACGCGTACCTGGAAGGGGCGCGATGAACAAACCGATGATCGGTCGGCCTATTTCTGCTCGGTAAACTGGGGTAAAAAATCGGTTGCAGTTGATCTGGGTACTGCCGCTGGTTTACAGGCCGTGCAAAAGCTGGCTGCTAAAAGTGATGTGGTGATTGCCAGCTACAAACCTGGCGATGCAGAAAAACTGGGCGTCTCATACCAACAACTATCGGCCAGTAACAAGCAACTTATTTATGGCCAAATAACGGGTTATGGTTCAGATACTGATCGGGTAGGTTATGATGCGGTGATTCAGGCTGAAAGTGGTTTTATGGATTTGAATGGATCGCCAGAGGGCCCACCTACCAAAATGCCGGTAGCACTGATTGATGTGTTAGCGGCCCATCACTTAAAAGAAGGTTTACTGCTGGCATTGCTGAAGAAAGCAAAAACAGGTGAAGGTAGTTTGGTGGAAGTGTCGTTAATTCAAGTGGCAATAGCATCGTTGGCAAACCAGGCCAGCAATTGGTTGGTAGCACATAAGGTACCCAAACGACAAGGTTCTGCACATCCTAACATAGCGCCATACGGTGAATCTTTTCTTACCCGCGATGGTAAACGGGTTTTACTGGCCATTGGCAGCGACCGGCAGTTTCTCGATTTGATAGAACTACTCAATTTAAAAATTGCCAATGATGTTCGGTTTGTAACTAATCACAATCGCGTACTGAATCGGGTCGAGCTACATGAATTATTAAGTTCAGCTATTTCAAACTTCGATGCGGAGGGTTTAATGCACCAAATTCATCACAAAAAAATTCCGGCAGGTATTATTCAAGCTGTTGATCAGGTTTTTGAAATGGAAACAGCAAAAGGAATTTTACTGGAAGCAGATTCCATGCGGGGGGTGCGGAGTTTTGTGGCAACACATCAACACTTGCAACTTTCACCACCTCCGCATTTTGGTGAACATACCAACGCGGTTTTGCAAGGGTTAGAGTAGGATTTCGGTATATCGTTACCATCCATCAGCCTCTCATAAAACTATATCGCCCCTGCCGCTATTCTCTATCTGGCAATTGCAATAAAATACGGTATTTTACCGCTATTGAAAACAATATCTTAATTTATGAAAAGACTTATTCCTGCTATCTGGGCTATGCTGTTGTTCACCAGCTTTGCCTATGCACAACCTTTTGGTCCGCCTCCGCAGGCACCTAAAGACGCTATTATAGATGCTATTATCAAAGAAGCAACTGAAAACTCGCAACTTGAAATTCTTGGGCATGAGTTAATGGACGGCATTGGCCCACGTTTAGTAGGCTCGCCTAAAATGCAACAAGCGCACGATTGGGCGGTTGCTAAATACTCCGGCTGGGGCATAACTGCCCGTAACGAAAAGTGGGGCGAATGGCGTGGTTGGGAGCGTGGCATTACGCACATTGATATGGTTGCACCGTGGACTAAATCACTGTCAGGACAACAATTGGCCTGGAGCCCGAACACAAAAGGAAAAACCGTTACCGGTGATGTAGTTATACTTCCTGATCTGGCCGATTCGATTGCATTCCAGAAATGGTTGCCTACCGTTAAGGGTAAGTTTGTTATGATCTCGATGAATCAACCTACCGGCCGTACAGATGATAATTGGGAGAAATTCGGTAAGAAGGAGTCTATCGAGAAAATGAAAAAAGAACGCACCGATTTAACCAATGCCTGGAATGATCGGGTTAGAAAAACCGGTAAAACCAATGCTACTCTTCCAGTAGTTTTAGAAAATGCTGGCGCGGCTGGCATTGTAATGAACTACTGGTCGCGCTGGTCTGGTGCCAATAAAATTTTTGGAGCCCGCACCAAGAAGGTTCCAACCATTGATTTGATGTTGGAAGATTATGGGTTGTTGTATCGTTTGGCCGAATCAGGTAAAGCACCAAAAATCAGTGTGCGGGCAGATTCCAAAGAAACCGGAGTGGTGCCAACATTCAACACCGTAGCCGAAATTAAAGGCACTGAAAAACCAAATGAATACGTGATGCTTTCTGCGCATTTCGATTCGTGGGATGGTGGCACTGGCGCAACTGATAATGGAACCGGTACATTGGTGATGATGGAAGCAATGCGCATTTTGAAAAAAGTTTATCCTAACCCTAAACGTACCATTCTGGTTGGCCATTGGGGTAGCGAAGAACAAGGCTTGAATGGTTCGCGTGCATTTGTAGAAGATCATCCGGAAATCGTTGCAAACCTGCAGGCCTTATTTAATCAGGATAATGGAACAGGTCGTGTGGCGAACATTACAGGTCAGGGATTTCTGCACGCCTATGATTTTATTTCCCGCTGGCTGGTTAAAGTGCCGAACGAATACAAAGAGGGTTTGGAAACCCGCTTCCCCGGAAGCCCCGGTGGCGGTGGTTCTGACTTTGCATCATTTGTAGCGGCAGGCGCTCCTGGTTTTTCACTCAGCTCTTTAAGTTGGGATTATGGAACATTTACCTGGCATACCAACCTGGATACGTACGATAAGATTGTGTTTGACGATGTGCGTACCAACGCCATACTAACGGCCATCTTAGTATATCAGGCTTGCGAAGATCCCAACAAAACTTCGCGCGAGAAGAGTGTATTACCAATCAATCCCCGCACAGGTGCACCCGGCCAATGGCCAGAGCTTAGAAAAGCAACCCGCAAAGGTGGTTTGGATTAATATTTTGAAAGAGTTTAATGTTGAAGCGCCAGGCGATAAGCCTGGCGCTTTTTTTATTATCCAACATCGCATTAAAACGAGAATACCGAACCACAGTTTTTTTTATTTTAAGTTTGATACCACAAAGAGTTTTAAGAATAATGAAAAATATAAGGAACAGCATACTTACCCTTTACTGCTTTTTTTGTTTAGGAGTAGCAAGTTTTGGTCAAGCGTATACACCAGCATCTGTTTTTGCGCACAACGATTACGCAACGGCTCAACCTTTTTATGTAGCTTATAACAACCGGGTTGGTTTTATAGAAGCAGATATTTTCCTGAAGGAGGGAAAACTGCTGGTAGCTCATACCGAAGCAGAACTGCCAAAAGCTTTACTGCTGGAAGATTTGTATTTGAAGCCCCTTCAAGAGAAAATAGTTGGAAACAAGGGTCTCGCTTATCCGGAAAGCGATCAGGTACTTACATTAATGATCGATCTGAAAACAGATGCTGGTTCAACATTGCCGGTTTTGATTAAATTGATTGAATCATATCCACAACTTATTCAGGCAAAAGCATTTCGAATAGCCATTAGTGGAAACATGCCTTTGCCAACTGATTGGAACAACTATCCGCAATGGCTTTATTTTGATGGTCGACCCGAAATAAACTATACACCCGATCAACTCAAGCGGGTGGTTATGATTAGCACCAGCATGGCAGCCCTTACACGTTGGAATGGAAAAGGTATTCTGGTGAAAGAAGATCAGCAACGGGTTGATGCTGTTGTAAACAAAGCGCATGCGTGGGGTAAACCGGTTCGGTTCTGGGGCGCTCCTGATTTTGTAAGTGCCTGGATGAAATTGATTTCTCGTGTAAAGGCTGACCTTATCAATACCGATCATGTGGAGGCGATTGTTGCCTTTTTTAAAGATCATGATCGCACCACGTATCTCAATTCAGATTTTCATGAGGCTTATGTTCCATCTCCTAAAACAAAATGGAAAAAAGCACCCCGTAATATTATTCTTATGATTGGTGATGGAACAGGTTTGGCGCAATGGTATAGTGGTTACACCGCTAATCGCGGAAGTCTTTCTGTATTTAATATTCCAACTGTTGGCCTTTCCGTTACGGCATCGGCCAGTAGTTATATTACTGATTCTGCAGCTGGTGCAACCTCTATGGCCACGGGTGTGCAAACAAACAACCGGTATATAGGTGTAGATGCAAACGGAGTTTCGGTACCTACACTTGCAGAGGAACTGAAGCAGCAAGGATACAATACAGCTATTATTTCAAGTGATGATGTTACCGGGGCAACGCCGGCTTCATTCTATGCACATCAGCCCGAGCGAGGGCTAAGTGAACCTATTGCAGCCGACTTTATGAAAAGTGGTGTAGATATTTTAATTGGTGGTGGAATTAAAAATTTTACGGAACGGAAAGACAAGCGCAACCTGCTGGATGAATTGAAAGCGGAAGGTTATTTTGTTTCAACAAGTTTCGCATCGTTAAACGCAATTACGGAAAATCGTTTTGTGGTGCTGGATACTACAGCAAGTGTTTCTATTCAAAACGGAAGAAAAAATATTTTATCACAAGCGCTGAGTAAGAGTTTGAATACACTGACGAAACAAAAGAAAAGTTTTTTTGTGATGTTGGAAGCTGCTCAGATTGATTGGGGGGGCCATGCCAATAATTTAGGGTACATCGTTACCGAAGTGTTGGACTTTGATACAGTCATTGGCGAAGCCATGCAGTTCGTTGATAATCATCCTGAAACATTATTGATTATTACGGCCGACCACGAGACGGGTGGATTATCAATGCTGGATGGTGATCTTAAAAGTGGTTATGTGCAGGGTGCGTTCAGTACAACCGATCACAGTGGCATTCCTGTTCCGGTGTTTGCATACGGGCCAGGTGCCGAATACTTTAAAGGCGTTTATCCAAACACTGCTGTCTATTCTAAAATAAAGGCATTGATACAGGGTAAAAAGAAATAACCACATTCTTCTTTCGACTAAACAAAAAGGCCGGCATTCACACCGGCCTTTTTTACTTAACGTCCAACACTATGTTTTTAAATCGTGACTTTGTAAATGCTGCAAGGTTCTTATTGAGCCGTAAAGATCACGTAAACACGAGTTGAATGTTATTTACTGTACTTCAATTGCTTTTGGTTTTACTTTAGCCTCTACCATTTTAGGAAGAACAAGTTTTAGAATACCGTTTTCATAACGGGCATCTACTTTTTCAGTTTTAATGTTTTCAGGAAGTGTAAACGAACGGCTAAAGCCAGTATAGTTATACTCCTTACGCATATAATTCTTTTTGTCTTCCTGAGTTTCAGTTTCCTTTTCGCAGGTAATGGAAAGAATTCCATTTTCAACCGTAATGTTGAAATCTTTTTTGTTGAGACCTGGTGCAGCCATCTCAAGTTCAATTTCTTTTTCTGTTTCAACTACGTTAACAGCGGGCACATTCTCCATTCTTTTCATCCAATCGGAATCAAAGAAGCGATCATCCAGCAAGCTGGTTAAGAAGCCATCATTAACTAATGAAGGCAAACTTGATTTGATGAGTTTCATAAGTCCTCCTTTTTTAATTACGATATGAAGATAAACCAGAAGAATACCCGAAAACCATGACGGGCATTAGGCTCGGGAATGATTGTAATCAACCTCTCTGCTGGGTTTTGTACCATCCAGAACCTGTCTTGAATCATTTTGATAGTAAGGAGAGCCAATATTTTATCAATTATCTGAAAATCAATTAATTACGAATTAATAGCACAAGTACTGTCCCATTTTGTGGGAGAAACTGTAAGAAAAAACTAAAAAAGTGGGGTAAAGTGGTTGAAAGTGGTTGAAAGTTACTTAAGTTTGCTTAGGAGAAATAGACAACCACTACAAAGTCATGACTTTCTTCACCAGTGAATATGAGTGTAAGCTAGATGCCAAAGGCAGGATTGTTCTGCCTGCGCGGATCAAAGCTCAGTTGCCCGAGCCGGAAGGTGGGGTACAGGAGCTTGTGATCAGGCGTGGCTTTGAGCAATGCCTCATTATTTACCCAATGGTGGAGTTCAAGAAGGTCTTCTCAAAAATTTCCGGACTCAGCGAGTTCAACAAAGAGTATCGCGATTTGCAACGCAGCTTTTTGTCGGGGGTAACAACCATAGAATTGGACAGCAATGGCCGGTTCTTAATCCCCAAAAACATGCTGGCATATGCCCAGGTCGAAAAAGATGCGATGCTGGTAGGCACGGGCAGTAAAGTTGAAGTCTGGAACCCCACTGTGTATGAGAAGCACCTGATCCAAGACCCAAGTGAATTGTCGAAACTGGCCGAGAAGTACCTGAACGAGTAACTGGCTCTGGAAATAGATACTGGAACAGAAGATTATGAGTAAGACATCCAGCATCCCACCAACAACCAGCAACTACCACAGGCCTGTGATGTTGACAGAATGTATCGAGGCGCTTAATCTGAAACCAGATGGCGTTTATGTAGATGTAACATTCGGTGGCGGAGGGCATAGTTTAAAAATTCTCGAAAACCTGATGGAAGGCAGACTGATAGCTTTCGATCAGGATGATGACGCAAAGCGACAAGCTGAAAATATTCAAAGTCGTTCTTTTACATTTTGTCAGGCAAACTTCAGGTATATGAAACAATACCTGAAGTTGAATGGAATAACTCAGGTAGATGGCATACTGGCCGACCTTGGGATTTCATCGCACCAGATTGATTCACCGGAAAGAGGTTTTTCCACCCGGTTTGAAGGCCCACTGGATATGCGCATGGATCGCAAAGGCAAACAAACGGCAGCCACAATTCTCAATGATTATAGTGAAGAGGCCTTGCACCGCATTTTTGGAATGTATGGTGAATTGAAAAATGCACGCACAGCAGCCAAGTTGGTTATTGTGGCCCGCACGCAACACCCCTTAACCACCACACTTGAATTAAAGAACGCATTGCAAAGCATTGCTCCGCGTGGTAAGGAGTATAAATATTTCGCCCAGGTGTTTCAGGCGCTACGCATCGAAGTAAATGAAGAGATGAAAGCACTTGAAGACTTTTTGCACCAATGTGGCGAAGTGATTAAACCGGGTGGCCGGTTAGTGGTGATGAGTTATCATTCGCTGGAAGACAGAATGGTTAAAAATTATATCAACACCGGAAAGGTGTTTGGAGAGTTAGAGAAAGACTTCTACGGCAATCCAATCAAACCCTTTCAGGCAATAAACCGAAAGCCAATCGAGGCATCGGAAGAAGAAGTAGCAGAAAACAAACGCGCCCGTAGTGCAAAACTACGGATAGCGGAAAGAATAAACTAACTAAAAACCAGCTCTCCTTTAGTGAGGGCAGCGTGAGTTATGAGTGAGAACAAATTCCGAATAATGGAACCCGGCAAGGGCAACGAAGCTAAGGTGAAGGAGAAAACTTCTGCAGCAGGCCCAAGCATTTTTTCGGGTTTAGAGAAGAAGATGAAACTGGAGTCGTATTTCGAAGAGGGATTTCCGGTTCAGTATCTGCCCAAAATTTTATTCGTGGTGCTGTTGAGCCTGATCTACATCAGCAACACACACTTTGCTGAAAAGACCACCCGCAAAATTGACAGACTGCAAAGTGACGTGGAAGATTTACGCGCGGACTACACCACATTGAAAGCCGACATTATGTATGCCAGCAAACAAAGCGAAGTAGCCCGAAGAGTTAAAGAATTAGGATTGAAAGAAAGTTTAAATCCGCCATTTAAAGTTGTAGTTGACGCCAGTGAATATTAAGAAGTCCATATTAATCCGGGTACGGGTAGCCTTTTTGGGTATCATGATTTTTGCAATCTGTGTGGCTGCAAAAATTGGTCATATCCAGGTGGTGGATGGTGCCAAGTGGGAAAAACTAAGTGAAGAGATTCACTTTGATTACCGAAAAGTGAAAGCTACACGTGGAAATATCTATTCTGATAATGGAAGTTTACTGGCAACCAGTTTGCCTTTCTATAAAGTAGCCATTGATCCAACACTGGCAAAGGCTGAGGTTTTTCGTGCAGGTGTGGATTCGCTTAGCATGTTGCTGGCACGGTATTACAAAGATCGTTCTGCTGCCGAATACAAACAATTGTTGAAAGATGCCCGTGCGGCAAACAAGCAATACCTGGTTATTAACCGCAAGCAAATAAATTATCAGGCTAAAAAAGAAATGATGAGTTGGCCAATCTTCCGCGAAGGAAGGTACAGGGGCGGAGTAATCTTCGAAAAAATGGATGTGCGTTACAGACCTTTTTCAAATCTAAGCCGCAGAACTGTTGGTTTTGTAAATGAAGATGGCCAGGGCGCAGGTCTTGAATATAGTTTTGATGATGTATTGGGTGGGCAGGATGGTGAAGCACTGTTTCAAAAAATTGCAGGTGGTACATGGAAACCAATTTTTGATGGTAACAATACCAAAGCAATAAATGGATTAGACATTCACACTACTATCGATATTAACCTGCAAGATGTTGCTGAAACCTCCTTGTATCGAGCCATGCAAAAACACAATGCCGATGATGGCACCGTTGTGGTAATGGAAGTAGCAACCGGACACATCAAAGCAATTTCCAACCTGAGCAGCGATGGCAACGGTGGTTTCTATGAAAAGTTTAATCATGCAGTTGGAGGATCGATGGAACCTGGTTCAACCTTTAAGCTGGTTACAATGCTAGCCTTGTTGGAAGAGACAAATGTACAACTGTCTGATACCATCAATACCGGTAATGGCGAATATACTTTTTACAATCGCAGAGTAAGGGATCACCATGAAGGTGGTTACGGCAGGATAACGGTACAGCAATCCTTCGAACTTTCCTCTAACGTGGCCATGGCCAAGCTTACCGATAAGCACTTTGGTACCAAGCCATCGCGTTTTTTAGAGTATGTAGATAAACTTAAGTTATCCAAACCATTGGGAGTACAGGTTTCGGGCGAGGCATATCCCAAAATTCCAAGACCTAATTCGAAAGAATGGAGTGGTATAACACTTCCCTGGATGGCCTATGGCTATGGACTGGAGATGACACCGCTGCATACTCTTACGCTTTACAATGCCATTGCCAATGATGGTAAAATGATAAAACCTGTCTTTGTTACCTCGGTAA
Organism: Bacteroidota bacterium; assembly: GCA_051715445.1. Classification (GTDB taxonomy): domain Bacteria; phylum Bacteroidota; class Bacteroidia; order Cytophagales; family Cyclobacteriaceae; genus ELB16-189. Next base: position 55,214 of record JBPXJU010000008.1, read on the forward strand.
GCAAAGCCGATAATGTGAAACAGGATTTTGAAACCGAACAGATCACAGGCAAAATCTGCTCAAACAAGACATTAGATAAATTAAAGTTATTACTGGAAGGAGTGGTTGAGAGTGGAACAGCCATGAATCTTAAAAATGCACATTATCGAATAGCAGGTAAAACCGGAACGGCTCAGATTCTGATAAATGGTCGTTATGAAAAACGCTACATCACTTCGTTTGTCGGATACTTTCCGGCACACGCGCCTAAGTATTCAGCCATTGTATTGATTAAAAATCCACGGGGCTTTTATCAATATGGAAATAATGTGGCAGGTCCCGTGTTTAAAGATATAGCCGATAACATTTATGCACGCGATATCAATCTGCATTTAGCGATGGAGAAAAAGCAAGTGCAGGAACCAGGTGTGTTTCCGGTTATCCGTGCCGGTAATCAGGAAGAGCTTACCCGGTTAAGCAATGAGTTAGGAATTTCAAATCACTCAGCAACAGAAGAGCAATGGATTAAAGCGGCCAAGAATGGCAATGCGGTAGTGTGGAAGAAAAATACAATTGTGAAAGACCACGTACCAGATGTACTGGGCATGACGTATCGTGATGCTGTTTACCTGCTTGAAAAATCCGGATTGCAAGTTTCATTTGAAGGTAAGGGCCGCGTTACACAACAATCACTTACTCCGGGAACAAAAATTTCAAAAGGTTCAAGAATTTATGTGCGATTAGGATAATGGCAGAATTGAAGGACATATTATATAAAGTACACATCACCTCTACTTCGGGAAATATGAATGTAGATGTGAAGGGTATTGCCTTTGATTCGCGTAAAGTGCAACCTGGGTTTTTATTTGTGGCGGTAAAAGGAACCCAGTCTGATGGTCATGCATTCATTGAAAAGTCGGTTGCAGATGGCGCTGTAGCTGTTGTCTGCGAAAAATTGCCCGAAACAATATCGGATAGAACAACTTATGTTACCGTAAAAGAAAGTGCAAAGGCACTGGGCATTATTGCGTGCAACTTTTATGGTAATCCAGCTTCAAAGCTAAAGTTGGTTGGCGTTACGGGCACAAACGGAAAGACAACGGTGGCAACCTTGTTGTTTAAGCTGTTTTCATCATTGGGTTATCGCTGCGGAATGTTATCCACAGTTGTGAATAAAATTGTGGACAAAGAAATCCACGCCACACACACTACTCCCGATCCGATTCAGATTAACGAATTGTTAAATCAGATGCTGGCAGAAAGATGCACGCACTGTTTTATGGAGGTAAGTTCGCATGCGGTTGATCAAGGTCGTATTGAGGGTTTAAATTTTGCAGGAGCACTATTTACCAACATCACACACGATCACCTCGATTATCACCGCACATTTGAAAGTTACATTCGTGCCAAGAAAGGTTTCTTTGATGGCCTTTCAGCAGATGCGTTTGCATTGGTGAATGTAGATGATAAGCGCGGCATGGTGATGTTACAAAACACCAAAGCACGCAAGTTGACTTATGGCCTTAAAAAGATGGCCGACTTCAAAGGAAAAATCATTACGAATTCAATTGAAGGTCTGGAAGTTGAAATTGCCGATAGAAGTGTTTGGTTTAAACTGATTGGTGATTTTAATGCGTATAACTTATTGGCAGTGTATGGCGCAGCTTCATTGCTGGGCGAAGATGTAGAAATGATTTTGATGAAACTTTCTGCATTAACCGGAGCTTCAGGAAGATTTGAGTTGGTAATGCCAGGCTCAAAGTTTACAGCTATTGTGGATTATGCACATACCCCCGATGCTTTGAAGAATGTATTGGAAACCATAGAGCATTTTCGTTCGGGAAATGAACAAGTAATTTCCGTAGTAGGTTGTGGGGGCGACCGCGATAGAACCAAGCGGCCGCTTATGGCAGCTATTGCTTGTAAATACTCTAATAAAGTAATTCTCACTTCCGATAATCCTCGCAATGAAGACCCTATGGAAATTATTCGCGAAATGCAAAAGGGGGTTGGACCAACCGAAGCCAAGAAAACACTGGTGATGGTTGATCGGGAAGAGGCTATTAAAACAGCGTGCATGATGGCGAATTCAAAAGATATCGTGTTGGTAGCCGGAAAGGGTCATGAAAACTATCAGGAGATTAAGGGTGTAAAGCATCCATTTGATGATAAAGAAGTATTGGCACGCATGATTAAACTATTTAGTAATTAATGCTGTACTATTTTTTCGACTATATCGAACGCAATTTTGATTTTCCGGGAGCTGGATTGTTTCAATACATCTCGTTTCGTGCCGGTGCGGCAGCGGTATTGTCGTTAATGATTACCATCACATTTGGAAAAGTACTGATCAACTACCTGCGCAAAAAACAAGTAGGCGAGAGCATTCGCGATTTGGGTTTGGAAGGGCAGATGCAAAAGAAAGGTACACCTACCATGGGAGGGCTTATAATCATTGCTGCCATTCTTATACCCACCTTGCTAATGGCAAGATTGGATAATGTTTATGTCATTCTGTTAATCACCACAACCGTGTGGTTGGGATTGATCGGCTTTCTGGATGATTACATCAAAGTGTTCAAGAAAAACAAAGAAGGTCTGGCCGGCAGATTTAAAATTGTAGGGCAGGTAACGATTGGATTGATTGTTGGTCTGACATTATATTTTAATGATAATGTAGTAGTACGCGAAGTACGGCCGGCCACCACTGAAAGCGCATTGGTGATACAACCCACCGATGGAGCTAAGCTGGAGTATCGCGATGTAAAATCGATGACTACCACAGTTCCGTTTATTAAAAACAATGAGTTTAGTTACAGCGACATTCTTCCTTTTCTCGACAAGAATTACACCTGGATAGTGTTTACACTCATTGTGATTTTAATTATCACAGCCGTTTCGAATGGTGCAAACATAACCGATGGCATTGATGGGCTGGCGGCAGGAACCTCGGCTATTATTGGGCTTACGCTTGCCATCTTTGCTTATCTGTCCGGTCGTGTAGACTTTAGTTCATACCTCAATATCATGTATATCCCAAATCTGGGAGAACTGGTAATATTCTGTACAGCGTTTGTTGGAGCTTGCCTGGGATTTCTGTGGTATAATGCTTACCCCGCACAGGTATTTATGGGCGATACCGGAAGTTTGTCATTAGGCGGAATCATTGCGGTACTGGCTTTAGCCGTTCGGAAAGAATTGATGATTCCCTTGTTGTGTGGTGTATTCCTGATTGAAAATCTTTCGGTGATTATTCAGGTATCCTATTTCAAGTATACCAGAAAGAAATATGGAGAAGGCCGCAGGATTTTCCTGATGTCGCCTCTGCACCATCATTATCAGAAGAAAAATATTCACGAAGCTAAAATTGTAACCCGGTTTTGGATTGTGGGAATTTTATTAGCAATCCTTTCACTGGCCATGTTAAAACTAAGATGAAAACATTTAAGATTTAAAATGAACGAGGTACGATTTTTTTTGATATGACTAAAGAAGAGCTGATAGCAAGGAATAAAAAATTCATTCTTGAAGTATTGACTTTGACTGAGTCGTTACCTCAAAACCGGATTTATGATTCGCTGGTCAGGCAAATTGTTCGTAGTTCAAGTTCAGTAGGGGCTAACTACCGCGCAGCTTGTCGGGCTAAGTCTTCAGCCGACTTTATAAATAAATTGAAGATCGTAGAAGAGGAGGCAGATGAATCGTCATTTTTTCTCGACTTATTTTATGACTTAGACAAAGGACACAATAAAGAAAGAATCAAAACTATTTTAAAGGAGTCGAACGAGTTGGTTTCTATTTATTCAGCTTCGGTGATAACCTCAAAGAAAAAATTGTCTGAATCTAAAAATAGTAATTCGAAAATCGGAGATCGAAAATGAGTTTACGGATTGTCATATTAGGTGCAGGCGAAAGTGGAACTGGTGCAGCATTGCTCGCCAAAGCAAAGGGCTTTGATGTTTTTGTTTCAGATCAAGGTAAGATCAAAGACAAATACAAAGAGGAACTTGTTGCAGAGGGTATTGCCTTTGAAGAGGAACTACACTCAATTGAAAAAATTCTATCAGCTCAATTAATTATTAAAAGCCCGGGAATTCCGGATAAAGCAGAGGTAATTAAACAAGCCAAAGCCAACGGTATTGAGGTAATTGATGAGTTGGAGTTTGGTTTCCGCTACCTCACCGGTAAAGTGATTGCGATAACCGGAACCAATGGTAAGACAACTACAACATTGCTAACCTATCATCTTTTGCAAACTGCAGGCTTCAGCGTGGCCCTGGCAGGTAATGTAGGTGAAAGTCTTGCACGTAAAGTAGCCACCGGTTCGCACGATTGGTATGTGATTGAGATCAGCAGTTTTCAATTGGATGGAACCAAAACCTTCCGTCCGGAGATTGGTATTCTAACCAATATTACCCCCGATCATCTGGATCGTTATGAGTATAAAATGGAGAACTATATCAACTCCAAATTTCAGTTGCTCCGTAACATGACTGAGCGAAATCACTTTATCTATTATGCAGATGATGCCGTAACGGGTTCTGAGATTACGCACCGCCAGATTGTGCCAATAAAAATTCCTGTATCCCTCCAGCAAACTGCAACCCGGGTGCACTACAATGGCGAGCAAATGGTATTTCAATTTGGCGAAACTTCATTTACCATTAAGCAAGCGGAAACTACTTTGAAAGGCCCACATAATCTCATCAACACAATGGCTGCTGTATCTGCAGCGTATCTGGCTGGTGTAAGTATAGCATCTATCCAAGCAGGGCTAAAAACTTTTGTAAATGCACCGCATCGGTTAGAATCGGTAGCTACTATTAAAGGTGTAGAGTTTGTAAACGATTCCAAGGCAACCAATGTGGATTCAGTAGTGTATGCTTTAGGAAGTTACACGCAGCCTTTAATCTGGATTGCCGGAGGTATTGATAAAGGAAACGATTACAATATTATTAAGGCAGATGTGGCGCAAAAAGTAAAAACGTTAATCTGCCTCGGTAAGGATAACAATAAGTTAAAGACATTTTTTGGTGGTCTCGTTCCTGAAATAAAAGAGACTCAAACGGTAAAAGAACTGGTGCGGTTAGCCCTGGAGTCAGCCAGACAAGGTGATGTGGTATTGCTTTCACCTGCGTGTGCCAGCTTCGATTTATTTAAGAACTATGAAGATAGAGGTAATCAATTTAGAGATGCTGTGTTGGAGTTGAAGCGGGAAGTGGAATCTTAACTACTTAAACAATGAGACTAAGTAAAATAAAAGATTGGGCTGATAAAAACCTGCAAGGTGACAAAGTCATCTGGGCTGTGGTGTTTGCGCTTTCACTGATCAGCATTTTGGTTGTGTATAGTTCAATCGGAACTCTGGCGTATAAACGTTCAACCAGCCCGGAAGCATTTTTAATTAAGCACACCTTTATGGTGTTTTTAGGGTTGGCAGCCATGTGGTTTGCACATAAAATCGACTATCGCTATTACTCTAAAATTTCGCGCCTTGCGTTGTGGGTAAGTGTGCCGCTTTTGATTTACACGTTTACAAATGGTGTAAGCATTAACGGAGCAAACCGTTGGATTTCGATTCCGGTATTTGGTTCGTTCCAACCGTCTGACTTTGCCAGTCTGGCGTTGATTATCAACCTGGCCAGCATGCTCTCTAAAAAGCAACAGAATATTGATGACATAAAGGATTCATTAATTCCAATTCTGATCTGGTGCGGGGTTATCTGCGGATTGATTGCACTCACCAATCTATCCACGGCTATTCTGGTGTTTGCCACCTGTATGCTTATCATGTTCATTGGTCGCGTGCCGGTTCGCTACCTCGCGATGTTGGTTTTGATTGGATTGTTATCAGGTTCTGCTGGTCTTTATTTTGGTCAGCGACTTGAAACAGCGGTAAACCGGGTAAAAGATTTTTATTCTTATGTAGTAGAGGGAAAGGATCTTCCCTTTCAGGCACAACATGGAATGATAGCCGTAGCGACTGGTGGTGTATTTGGAAAAGGTCCGGGCAATAGCGAGCAACGAAATATTCTGCCACATCCTTATTCTGATTTTGTTTACGCTATCGTAATCGAGGAGTATGGATTGATAGGTGGAATAGTGGTACTCATCCTTTATCTCATCTTGTTACATCGCGGAATGAAGGCTGCTTATAATAGCGAGCGAGCATTTGGCGGATTACTCTCAGCCGGTCTTGCCTTCGACCTGGTCTGTCAGGCCATGGTAAACATGGGCGTTGTGGTTGGACTTGGTCCGATTACCGGCCAGCCATTACCCTTGATTAGTATGGGTGGAACTGCAATGGTGTTTACGGGTTTATCGGTTGGAATAATATTAAGTGTTAGCAGGGGCGAGCAAGAACAAAACTGGGGTCAGCAAAAAGCGGCTGGTGAAGAAAAATTGAAGGAGAAAAATCTGGATGCAAAGGCAGCATAACACGTGAGTACAGAAAAACCATATCGACTGATTATATCTGGTGGCGGAACTGGTGGTCACATCTTTCCTGCATTGGCTATTGCCAATGAGTTTAAGAGTCGCTATGCCGATGCCGAGATTTTATTTGTCGGTGCCGAAGGCAGAATGGAGATGGCGCGCGTACCGGATGCTGGGTATAAAATTGTGGGTTTGTGGATAAGTGGTCTGCAACGCAAAATCACTCTTTCAAACCTGCTGTTTCCGTTCAAACTGGTCTCCAGTTATTTTAAAGCGCGCAACATTATAAAAAGATTTAAACCACATGCTGTTATAGGTACGGGTGGATACGCCAGCGGCCCAATGTTGCTGGCCTCAACACGAAATAACATTCCTTCATTAATACAGGAACAGAATTCATATGCTGGCCTTACCAACAAACAAGTGGCTGACAAAGTGCAGCGTATTTGTGTGGCATATAATGGTATGGATAAGTATTTTCCAAAGGAAAAAATAATCCTTACAGGCAATCCGGTTCGTAAAGATATTATTGATCTCGAATCCAAAAAGGAAAGTGCAATAAGTCATTTTGGTTTTACAGATAAGGAAAAGACCTTATTGATTGTAGGCGGTAGCCTGGGTGCGCGAACAATTAACGAAAGCGTACTGGAGGGTATTGATAAGCTAATCGACTCTCAGGTACAAGTAATCTGGCAAACCGGTAGAGCATACTTTGAAAGCGTTAAGGCTCAGGTAGAAAACAAAGACTTACGCAGAATCCGGATTTATGATTTTCTCAAGCAAATGGATCTGGCTTATGCCGCTTCCGATGTTGTGATTTCAAGGGCTGGTGCACTGGCAATTTCAGAATTATGCTTAGCAAAGCGCCCAAGTATTTTGGTGCCTTCACCCAATGTGGCCGAAGATCATCAAACCAAGAACGCACTTACCTTGGTGAATACGCAAGCCGCCCGAATGATAACAGATGCAGAAGCAAAGTCCACACTGATAGACGAAACGCTGAAATTAATTTATGATGAGCCGCAATGTGAGGCACTTCGCCACAACATTGCTAAACTCGGTAAGCCAAAAGCTACAGAAGAGATTGTAAATGAAATTGAAAAACTGATTGAAAAGCAACTGTGAAACTGGATCAATACGATAGTATTTATTTCTTAGGCATTGGCGGAATCGGCATGAGTGCATTGGCTCGTTGGTTCAAGCACAAAGGCATGCGTGTAGCTGGTTACGATCGCACACCTACACCGCTTACGCACGAACTGATTGAAGAGGGAATGGAAATTCACTTTGATGATAGAGTTGAATTCATTCCGGGCTATATCAGCAAAGAAAAAACATTAGTTGTGTTTACACCGGCTATTCCTAAAAACCATGTAGAGCACAATTACCTGAAAGCACAAGGCTATACTATTCTGAAACGCTCTGAAGTTTTGGGATTACTAACCATAAACTACAAGACGATTGCAGTAGCCGGTACGCACGGTAAAACTACAACCTCATCACTTATTGCGCATATCTTAAAATCAGCGGGTAAGGATATGGTTGCTTTTCTGGGAGGCATTACGGCTAACTATGAATCTAACCTGGTTATGCAGGGAGAGGTGAATGCCAATACGATTGTGGTAGCAGAAGCTGATGAGTTTGATCGTTCTTTCCTGCGCCTGTTCCCGCATACAGCTGTAGTAACTTCTGCGGATGCCGATCACCTGGATATTTATGGCGATCATTTGCAGATGCTGAGTTCATACAAAGAATTTATGAATCAGATTGTGCGAAAAGGAAATCTGATTTTGCATGAATCGATTGCACTATTGGCCAATGAGATTCAACATGTAACAAAAGAAACCTATGGTATGAGCCGGGGACAGTTTTTTGCCGGCAACATTGTCCCGATTAGTCGGGATGGATTTTTTGAGTTCGACCTCCTGGGATTGGACAGGAAGTTCGACAAGATAAAGCTCGGTGTCCCTGGTTTTCATAACATGGAGAATGCAATAGCTGCTGTTCTGGTAGCGCGCAAGTTTGGCGTAGATGATAATACTATTCGCGAAGCACTGCTTTCGTTTCGCGGAGTAAAGCGCAGATTTGAATTTGTGATTCGAAAGAACGATTTGGTTTACATAGATGATTATGCGCATCATCCGGCAGAGATTGAAGCTTTCCTTAAGTCGTTAAAGGAAATGTACAAAGGCAAAAAGATTACGGTAATCTTTCAACCGCACTTGTTTACCCGTACGCGCGATTTCGCTGAGGGATTTTCCAAGAGCCTGAGCTTAGCCGATGAAGTATTGCTGATGGACATCTATCCGGCTCGAGAAGAACCTCTACCTGGAGTTACCTCAGATCTGTTGTTTAAAGACATCACCAGTCCGGTAAAAATCAGATGTTCAAAACAAGATGTTCTGCAAAAACTGGAAGCGTTGGACCTGGAAGTATTGGCAACGGTAGGCGCTGGCGATATCGACACGTTTGTAAAACCAATTAAAGAAATGCTGAGCAAGAGGGTATGAAGTGGAAGTTAAACATACGGAAAGAAATAAAAGTAGCTGTAGCGTTGTTGGCTATTTCATTCCTGATTGCTTTCAGCGAGCGAAAAATGGATGGCCTGGTGTGCAAGGATATTGTAATTGAATTGGATAACTCGCGCGAAAATCATTTTATGGATGAAGCCGATGTGCTGCGTTTGGTGGAGGGCAGTGGCCAGTCAATTAAAGGTACAAGCCTGGATCACGTTGATTTACGAGACATTGAGAAAAAACTTAAGCAGGATAAACATATTCTCGATGCTGATTTATATGGCGATCTGAAAGGTAATCTGATGGTCAATGTAGAGTTGAGAAGACCTATTGCACGTATTGTCCGGTCTGATGCACCTGATGCCTACATCGCAGAAGATGGTGTGGTAATGTCCGTGTCTGATAAATATACTTCGCGGGTAGTATTGATAAGTGGTGGATATGCCAAACAGTTAATGGAGATGGGTGACTTGAGTAAGAATGAAGAAGGTAAGAAGTTAATGAAAATGATTGAGTTTATTAATGATGATAAATTCTGGAAAGCGCAGGTAGCACAATTAGACATCAATAGCCAGGGAAAGATTACAATTTTACCACAGGTAACTGGCCAGTTGGTTGAATTTGGAAAAGCGGAAGACATTGAAAACAAGTTTCGGAAGTTGATGATTTTTTATAAAGAGATTTTACCTACGCGTGGCTGGACACGGTACGAGCGGGTGAGTCTGGAATATGAAGGACAAATAATAGCAGAGTAATTTTTTAATCTATATAACACCAAACATCTAACAACCACTAACAAAGTATAAAGTCATGGAAAACGAAAAAATAGTTGTAGGTCTGGATATCGGAACAACCAAGATCTGCGCCATAGTTGGCCGTAAAAATGAATTTGGCAAACTCGAAGTGCTGGGCATGGGTAAAGCCGAATCGGAAGGCGTAATAAAAGGTATTGTTACCAATATTGATAAGACTGTTTTCGCAATTGAAAAGGCCATAAAAGAGGCAAGCGATATGTCAGGCATTGATATTGGTGTGGTGAATGTGGGTATTGCCGGTCAGCATATCCGCAGTTCTATTCATCACGGCAGCATTACCCGCACCTCAAAAGATGATGAGGTAAGCATAGAAGATGTAAACCGCTTAACGGAAGATATGTACCGCATAGTAATTCCTCCGGGTAGCGAAATCATTCACGTAATGCCACAGGATTATATTGTGGATTACGAAGAGGGCATTAAAGATCCTGTTGGTATGAGCGGGGTGAAACTTGAGGCCGACTTCCACATCATCACGGCACAAACCAGCGCCATCAACAACATCAACAAGTGTGTGCGCAGGGGTGGTCTTGAAATTGATGATTTGATTCTGGAGCCGCTGGCATCGAGCCTGGCAGTACTAAGTGAAGAGGAGAAAGAAGCTGGTGTTTGTTTGATTGATATTGGTGGTGGTACAACCGACATCGCGATTTTTCACGATAACATCATTCGCCATACGGCAGTTATCCCATTCGGTGGAAATATTTTAACTACCGATATACAGCACGGCTTAATGGTGATGGCCAAACAAGCGGAGCAATTAAAAACACGCTTTGGTAAAGCCATTGCCGAAGAAGCAAGCCCGAATGAGATTGTTTCAATTCCGGGTATTCGCAACAGAACCGCAAAAGAGATTTCAGTAAAAAATCTTTCCAGCATCATTCAGGCCCGCATGGAAGAAATTATTGAAATGTGTCACACCGAAATCATCAACTCGGGTTATGAAAATCGGTTAGCAGGAGGTATCGTCATAACCGGTGGTGGTTCACAACTCAGTTGCCTCAAACAATTGGTTGAGTACATGACCGGTATGGATGCCCGCATCGGTTACCCGAACGAACACTTAGGCAAGAGCAAACTTGAAGCAGTGAAGAGCCCGATGTATGCCACTGCTGTGGGACTGGTACTTTCTGGTTTCCGTTCGTTAGACGAACGCGAAGAAAGGTATAAGGATAAAGCAAATCAGAAACAGCCAACAAAGGTGAAAGAGAAAAAATCTCCATCCGATTTCTTTTCCAGCATTCTGAATAAAACAAAAGGACTTTTGATCGATGACCTCGATGGAAAGAACGAATATTAAAATGAACAACCACTAAATCACAATAGTCATGTTTGAACCAATAACAGGATACAAATTTGACCTTCCCAAACATCACAAATCAATTATTAAAGTAATTGGTGTAGGAGGGGGAGGTAGCAATGCGGTGAATCACATGTTCCGTCAGGGCATTAAAGACGTTGAATTTGTGGTAGCCAATACCGATCTGCAGGCGCTCAACAGCAGCCCTGTGCCATATAAACTTCAACTCGGAGTTAATCTTACAGAAGGGTTAGGCTGTGGAGCCAATCCTGAAGTAGGGCGTGCGGCCGCCATCGAAAGCAAAGAACAGATTCGTGAAATGCTGATGGGCACTAAAATGGTGTTTGTAACAGCCGGTATGGGTGGCGGTACAGGTACGGGGGCAGCACCGGTAATTGCCAAGATTGCCAAAGACATGGACATTCTTACAGTAGGAATTGTTACGGCTCCATTCTCGTTTGAAGGCAAAAAGAAAATGAATCAGGCCGACTTAGGTATTGAAGCATTTCGCTCAAGTTGCGATACCGTGCTGGTTATTCTAAATGATAAGTTGCGTGAGATTTATGGTAACCTTTCAATAGGCCAGGCTTTCGCAGAAGCTGATACCGTGTTGACAACAGCAGCCAAAGGCATTGCAGAGATTATCACCCTGGCGGGTTATGTGAATGTGGATTTCCAGGATGTGCGTACTGTCATGTTAAATGCCGGTGCAGCCGTAATGGGTTCTGCAGAAACGCGTGGTGAAAACCGTGCCATGAAAGCAGCCGAACAAGCACTGGCTTCTCCGTTGTTGGATAATAAAGACATTATGGGCGCCAAGAAAATTCTGCTCTCTATCATTTCAGGTGAAGAGGCTGAATTGCAAATGGATGAATTAACGACTATAACAGAATATATTCAGGAGCAGGCAGGCGATGAAGCTGAAGTAATCTTTGGCCATGGTGTGGATAGTGGCTTGAGCGATCGGATTCGGGTAACCGTAATTGCAACGGGCTTTGTTTCGGAAGGTAAGCACAAGAAAAAAGAAGACAAGAAAGTTCACGAACTGGATAAGTCGCAGATTTCTTTGTTTGGCGGAATCGATAACTCGGTGAACCAGCAAAGTGCTGATCTTGAATTAAAGTTTAAGACAGATGGCGACAAACCAATCTTGAAAGAAACGCCTGCAGAGGAGCAGAAAGTAGAAAAGAAACTACCGGAGCTTCCAAAGGAAAATACGGAGGAGCGCTCTTACACATTCGAGTTATTTCACAAGGAAGAGAAACCCGTTAGCGAAAATGAGGACGAAGGTGAAGCAAGCTTGTTTGCCGATGAAGATGAGTTTGAAGTTGGAAAAGAAATTTCGGCTGATCAGGTGATTAATGAAGAGGGCATGATGGAAGTTCGTAAAACCAAACAGCGGCTGGAGCAACAAGCGAAAGAGCGCAGGGAAAAACTGAAAAGTAAAAAGCAAGAGATGACGAAAGAAGAGTTTAACGAAAAGTGGACATTGCCCGCATACCTGCGCAGGGGTGTGAAGATGGACAATGTGCCGCATTCTTCTGAATCGTTTATCTCGCGCTATAATCTGAACGATGATAATAGTTTGTTGGGCAACAATAAGTTTTTGCACGACAATGTGGACTAGAAAATTTACGAGATACGGTTTTCAATTTGCGATTGAAGTTCAGTCTGAAACCGCACTGGTAAATCGTGGTTCGAAATTTTTAAATCCATTAAGAAATGGCATATCCGGCACGACTGGTTTTTACTCCATTCGTAGTGGTTGTTGGTGGTAAATATTTTTTGCCGGTGCCGGAGTGCCTTATTTTTTAAACTGAGTTTAACCCATTTTTTAAGCTCAAAAAATCCCCCCGACTTGTCGGGGGGATTTTCGTTTCTAACTACTTGATAATCTGTTCTCTGATTCCGGAAAGCCAAATCCCAACAGGTTTTTGGCATAACTACCAAAAGCCCGATAACGGGTTTGGCGCGAGGCTTGCAATTGTACTCTGCAAACAGTTATCAATTATGAAAACCACACGCTTACTCTTCGTTGCACTGGCCCTTGTGTTCACCGCTTGCGAGATTACCCTGGTTGAACCTCGCTATGATGATCGCGATGCCATTGTGGGTTCGTATCGGTTGGAAGAATATAGCCAATCGTATCGTTGGCACTCAAACTTTTCAATTTACATCCGTAAGATTGGCACCGGTTACGGGGCTGATGAAGTACTGATTGAAAATTTTTACAATGCCGGAATTGATGTGGTAGCACGCGTTTACGGAAACAACATAACTATCCCGTTACAATATGTAAATGGGTACGAAGTTGAAGGCGCTGCAACCGTTTATCTGAATGAGATTTCATTTACCTACCGGGTACGCGACACCTACACCCGCTCAAGCCCGGATTATTGCGAGGCCACGGTGTGGTTATAAAAACAAAAAGAGATTGGCGCAAGCCAATCTCTTTTTCATTGCGTAAAGTAGTAATTATCCTACCTGCGCCTGCAGCTTCTGCGAAAGCACCGACTTAGGTACTGCGCCCACTTGCTTGTCTACCACCTGGCCATTTTTAAATACCAGCAGGGTAGGGATGTTACGAACGCCAAACCGGGCCGTAACCTGGGGGTTTTCGTCCACATTTAGTTTCGCTACCACAGCCTTGCCTTCGTAATCGCCCGCCAGCTCTTCTACCACAGGTCCAATCATTTTACAAGGGCCACACCATTCGGCCCAAAAATCTACTAATACTGGTTTTTCGGAGTTAATTGCCTGATCAAAAGTTGAATCAGTGAGTTCTAGTGTTTTACCCATGGTTATAAAGATTAAAGTGTTTTGTCAATCTACTGGTTCCAACATAAAGGTAGGAGAAAATGTTCCAACTTCAGTTTTTTCCAGGTTAGCAGTTTTTTGAACCGAATCGGTTAGCCACCGGGTTTCCGCTTTATCGGTAACCACACCTACTTCCGTCAGCCGCTTCAGTTCTTTAATAAAGTCGTTGCTTACTTTAATGCGCTGGGCACGGGCAAGTACTTCTGTTTGAATACCTTCGGCTGCATCGCGCACAATTAGTTTCAGGCTGGAGTTGCCTGTATTCTTTCTACAGAGTTTTTCGAGGCTCTCAATAAACTCTTCGGAGATTTCATCAATTGAGCAACGCAAGGCTAAACCCTGTACGCGTTTACCGGCCAGTTCATTCAACAAGTCGATGTTTCGGATTTTAAATTCCAGCTCCTGATCGCCCCAGCTTTTGCGAACCACATTTCCTTCAACAAAAAGAAATAAACCCGGCATCAGATAGGCTTTGAATTTCATGTAGTCATCGCTCCACAGCATGAATTCAAACTTGCCGCTGTAATCTTCCAACACCAGTTTGCCAAATGGCCTTCCGGTTTTTGTCATGCGGTGTTCAACCCCCGAAACAATGCCACCCACTTTGCACTCTTTACCTTCCAGACTGTTCAGATCGGTAAGGGCCGTAAGTTGGGTGGTGCAAAACGAGTCCATCTCAAATCTGAAATTATCCAACGGGTGGCCGGAAATATACACGCCCACTACTTCTTTTTCGAAATGAAGTTTCTCGATTTCACTGAATGGTTCGATCGGATCAATTTTGGGTGGCGGCATGGCTGTGCCACTCGATTCGCCAAACAAGCTGGCTTGTGCACTTTGTGCTTCCTGCTGCATTTTGCTGGCGTAGCGAATTACTTTTTCAGTGAGTGACAGATCGCCTTCTTTGGCAGCCATGTATTGCCTGCGGTGATATTCCGGGAAACAATCAAACGCACCGCTTAACGCGAGGCATTCAAATGTTTTTTTATTGACGGAGCGATTACTTAAGCGTTGGGCGAAGTCAAAAATATCTTTGAAGGGCCCGTGTGCATCGCGCTCCTGAATGATGGCTTCAACAGCTGCTTCGCCAGCACCCTTAATCGCGCCAAGGCCAAACCGGATTTTACCTTCTTTGTTTACTTCAAAGTTTACACCCGATTCGTTTACGTGCGGTCCCAGTACTTCAATGCCTTGCCTGCGACTGTCTTCAATAAAATAAGTTACGTTATCTAAATTGCTTTGCGAGTGCGTAAGAATCGCAGCCATATATTCGGCCGGATAATTTGCTTTAAGATAGGCGGTGTGATAAGCAACAAGCGAATAACATGTAGAGTGCGATTTGTTGAATGCGTACTGAGCAAAAGCCTCCCAATCTTTCCAAACTTTTTCGGCTACATCTGAATCGTGCCCGTTGGATTTACAGCCCGCAATGAATTTGTCCTTCATTTTATCGAGCACTTCCTTCTGTTTTTTACCCATGGCTTTACGCAGCACATCGGCATCGCCTTTCGAAAAGTTAGCCAGCTTCTGCGAAAGCAACATCACCTGCTCCTGATACACGGTAATTCCGTACGTATCTTTCAGGTATTCTTCCATTACGGGCAAATCGTATTTAATGGGCTCGCGACCGTGCTTACGCGCAATAAAGGCCGGAATGTATTCCATTGGGCCCGGCCGGTACAACGCGTTCATGGCAATCAGGTCTTCAAACTTATCGGGCTTTAACCCGCGCAAATAATTTTGCATCCCGTCCGATTCGAACTGGAATGTACCGGTAGTATCGCCACGCTGATAGAGTTGATAAGTTTTTACATCATCCAACGGAACCGAATCAATATCAATGTCAATACCTTTTGTTCGTTTAATATTGCGGATGGCTGTCTTGATAATAGATAGAGTAGTAAGTCCAAGAAAGTCCATCTTCAGCAAACCGGCACTCTCCACCACGCTGTTGTCAAACTGCGTTACCAGCATCTCCGAATCTTTTGCTGTAGATACCGGAACAAATTTGGTTAGCTCATCGGGTGTAATAATTACACCGCACGCATGTGTGCCGGTATTACGTAACGATCCTTCCAGCACAATAGCTTGCTTCAACACTTGTGCCTTCAGATCACTTCCTTTCTTTATGTCGTTTAATTCTTTTACTTCTTCAAAAGCTTTTTCCAAAGAAGTGCCCGGCCTTTCCGGAACCATCTTGGCTAAACCATTGGCTTCGGCCAACGGCAACTCCATTACCCGTGCGCAATCGCGAATAGACGATTTTGCCGCCATGGTACCGTATGTAATAATTTGTGCCACTTGCGTGTGACCATATTTCTCAATTACATACTGCAATACTTTGTCCCGTCCTTCATCATCAAAGTCAATATCAATATCGGGAAGCGATACGCGATCGGGATTTAAGAAACGCTCAAAAAGTAAATCGTATGCAATGGGGTCAACATTGGTAATGCCAATGCAATACGCAACAGCCGAACCCGCGGCTGAACCCCGGCCCGGCCCCACACTTACACCCATTTCGCGCGCCTTCGAGGTGAAGTCCTGAACGATAAGAAAGTAGCCGGGGTATCCGGTTTTCTTAATCGTTTCCAGTTCAAAGTCAATTCGCTCTTTTATTTCTGGGGTTAACTCCGGGTATCTTTTTTTCGCACCTTCATAGGTGAGTTGGCGGAGGTAGTCATCTTCAGTTTTAAACTCAGGTGGAATCTGAAATTTGGGAAGTAACACCGAACGCTTCAGTTCGTAGGTTTCAACCTTATCTGCAATTTCCTGTATGGTGTCAAATGCCTCTGGTAAATCGCGGAAGAGTGTTTTGATCTCCTCCTGTGATTTGAAATAAAAGTTGTTATTCGGTAATCCATAGCGGGTACCACGACCAGAACCAATAGGTGTGGATTGAAACTCGCCTTCTTTTATGCAGAGTAAAACATCGTGTGCGTTCGATTCTTCTTTTTGAAGATAGAAGCATTCATTAGCCGCGAAGTATTTTACATTATACTTCCGGGCAAACTTCAGCAACGTTTCATTTACCCGATCTTCTTCGCGGGTATCGTGTCGGTTTAATTCAACATAAAAATCATCGCCAAATAATTTGTGCCACCACACAAATGCTTCTTCAGCTTGTTTTTCACCCACGTTTAAGATTAAGTGCGGTATTTCACTTCCCAGGCCTCCGGTGGTTGCCATTAGTCCTTCGCGGTATTGGGTTACCAGGTCTTTATCTACACGTGGGTAAATTCCGTAAAGGCCTTCAATAAATCCAAGCGAACTTAGTTTGGTTAAATTATGATAGCCGGTTTTGTTTCGGGCAATCAAAACCTGGGTGTATCGCTTGTCGGGGTTGTCTTTTGTAAACTTTAGTTTTTTGCGTTCATCTGCCAGGTATAATTCGCAACCTACTATGGGTTTAATGCCATGTTTCAGCGCTTCGCTTACAAACTTGAATGCACCATACATATTGCCAAAGTCGGTTAAGGCAACAGCCGGCATTTTTTCGGCTTGTGCTTTGGCGATAATATCCTGCACATTGGGCACGGCTTGTAATACCGAGTATTGTGAGTGCACATGCAGGTGGCAGAAAATTTTATCGGTAAGATCAACCTGGTTGTGATCTCCGTAATCGATCCCTTTTACTTTTTGTCGTTTCCCTGAATTGCCTGCTTCCAGATCGGGCTCTTCGTAAATAATTTTTTCGAGTGCCGTTTTATCTAACGGTGCTACAACTTTTTTCTGAATCAATCCAAAAAAGCAGCGTGCGGTTGCGGCAACATCGTAGCTGGCATCATGGGCATCTTCAAAGTTTTTACCAAAAAGTTTTTCGTGTAACTCGGTTAGCCGGGGCATTTTAAGTTTACCCCCAATGCCACCGGGCAATTGACAAAACTCGATAGCACTTAGGCCGGTATCAAGTTTGGCGAGGGCCAGAAAATTTTCGGTGGCCAGATTTTTTCGGATAAACTCGGCTCCGATAATATTAATATCGAACTCAATGTTATGCCCGACTAATAGTTGGGTTTGTTCAAGGTCTTTCTGGAACTCGGCCAGTACCACATCTAATTCACGCCCTTCCTCCAGCGCGCGCTGGGTAGAAATGCCGTGAACTTGTTCAGACTTGAACGGGATGTCAAAACCATCAGGCTTTATTATAGAGTTGTTCCGCGAAAGTAGTTTGCCGGTGTGGTCGTGCAGTTGCCAGGCTAACTGCACCAGCCGTGGCCAGTTGTCCAGATCGGTTAGGGGTGCAGACTTATTATGCGGAATACCGGTGGTTTCCGTGTCGAAAATCAGGTACATGTAAATTACGTAGTGGTGGGGTAAAATTAGCCCGAAAAGCGGTTACGACCAATTACTCCCACGGTGGGATAATCTGGTGAATTTTAAGAAACTTAAAGTCGATTTTTTTTACCTAAAGTGCTGATTTTCAGAATATTTATTTAGCAGCGGGTTTTTTGCACTCTACCCGGTAGCTAAGAAAATTAAACAAAATGAAACGCTTGATGAATGCTTTGTTGAACACGCTTCGCAAAGAATGGTTTTTGTTATTCATGATGGCCACCATCGCACTTATATTATATGTGTCGAGTTTGTTTTAAGTTGTAGGCTAGCCGCTCGCAGTTCCGGAATTTATTTAGAACATTTCAAAATACACCAATCAATTGTTTGGTATGGCGCTGAGAAGTATTTTTGATACGTTTCAAAAAATACGCTTCCTAAACGATGAATAACCAAATGCAGGCGCTGCTCAAACCATCTTTCTGCAATCTGGTTATACACTATGACCTTAAAACAATTATTGACACATGAAATGGTTTCTTGATCTCTTCTCTAGTTCGCTTGGAAGAAAAGTGCTCATGGCCTTAACAGGTTTGTTTCTTATTCTCTTTTTAGCTGTGCACCTTGCAGGCAACCTGCAGTTGTTGAAGGATGATGGCGGTAAAGCATTTAACATTTATGCAGATTTCATGGGCCATAATCCGCTCATTCAATTTGTATCGAAAGGCAACTTCGCGCTTATTCTTATTCACGCCATCTGGGGTATCTTCCTCACCATCAGAAATAGAAAAGCCCGTGGCCCTGTAGGGTACGCTATCTCAAACAAAAGTTCGGTGTGGGCTTCGCGTAACATGGGTATTTTGGGTACGCTTATCCTCATCTTCCTGGTAATTCACTTGAAAGATTTTTATGGCCAGGCCCATTTTGGAAGCCTGAGCACACAGGTTTACGATGGCAAAGAAGTAACCGACTTATATGCGCAGGTAGCCTCTTGGTTTAAAGTGGAGTGGTACGTAATACTTTATGTGGTATGTATGGGTGCTTTGGCTTTTCACCTGTGGCATGGCTTCACCAGTGCGTTTCAATCGCTTGGCTTAAACCATATGAAGTATAACCCTGTTATTGCCTTTGTAGGAAAAACGTTTGCTATTGTAGTACCGGTTGCATTCGCCATCATTCCTATTTTTATGTATTTGGGTATAACAATTTAATAGCCGTTTTTAAAAATCTTTAAACATATACCATGAAGCTAGAATCTAAAATTCCGGAAGGACCCTTAGCCGAAAAATGGACAAAGCATAAATTCAATATGAAGTTGGTTAACCCGGCCAACAAACGAAAGTATGATGTTATTGTAGTGGGTACAGGCCTGGCGGGTGCTTCGGCTGCTGCCTCCCTTGGCGAACTTGGGTACAACGTAAAAGCGTTTTGTTTTCAGGATAGCCCCCGCAGGGCGCACAGTATTGCGGCTCAGGGTGGTATCAATGCCGCTAAAAATTATCAGAACGATGGTGATAGCGTTTACCGTCTTTTCTACGATACTATTAAGGGTGGTGATTATCGTGCACGCGAAGCCAACGTACACCGCCTGGCTGAAGTAAGTGTTAATATTATTGATCAGTGCGTAGCGCAAGGTGTTCCGTTTGCACGCGAGTATGGTGGCTTGTTGGCCAACCGCTCTTTTGGTGGCTCACAGGTATCGCGCACATTTTATGCACGCGGGCAAACCGGGCAACAGCTTTTATTAGGCGCATACTCGGCCCTTAACCGCCAGATCGCCAACGGAAAAGTAAAAATGTATAACCGCAGCGAGTTACTCGATGTGGTTATTGTAGATGGAAAAGCCCGCGGTATTGTAGTGCGCGATCTGATAACCGGAAAAATTGAATCGCACAGTGCACATGCCGTTTTACTTTGTACCGGTGGCTATGGAAACGTATTTTATCTTTCCACTAATGCAAAAGGTTCGAATGTAACAGCCGCCTGGCGGGCACATAAAAAGGGGGCTTACTTTGGTAACCCGTGCTTCACCCAAATTCACCCTACGTGTATTCCTGTATCGGGCGACCATCAATCCAAACTTACACTGATGTCGGAGTCGTTGCGTAACGATGGCCGCGTGTGGGTACCGAAAGTGGGCGTAAAAGGATTAAAGGCAAATGAGGCAGTTAAGATCAAAGAAGAAGACCGGGACTATTTTCTGGAAAGAAGATATCCTTCATTCGGAAACTTAGTGCCGCGCGATGTGGCCTCGCGTAATGCGAAGTATGTATGCGATGAAGGCCGGGGTGTGGGTGCAACCGGGCTTGCTGTGTTTCTGGATTTTGCCGATGCAATTAAACGCGATGGAAAATCGGTAATTGAAGCGAAGTACGGTAACCTGTTTGATATGTACCAGCAGATAACAGGCGATAATCCGTACGAAGTGCCGATGATGATTTACCCGGCCGTACATTATACTATGGGTGGTCTGTGGGTAGATTATAACCTGATGACAACCGTTCCTGGTTTATATGCATTGGGCGAAGCCAACTTCTCCGATCATGGAGCCAACCGTTTGGGTGCAAGTGCTCTGATGCAAGGTCTTGCCGATGGCTACTTTGTAATTCCGTATACCATTGGCGACTACTTAGCCACATTACCCTACGAAAAGGTAAGTACCGACAGACCAGAGTTTAAGGAGGCTGAAAACGGAGTGAAGGAGCGCATCAATAAATTGTTATCCATTAAAGGAACCAAAGCAGTAGATGAGTTTCACCGCGAGCTGGGCCACATCATGTGGGAGTATTGCGGTATGTCGCGCAATGATGCGGGTTTAAGAAAAGCCAAAGTGAAAATTCAGGAACTGCGTGCGCAATTCTGGAAAGATGTAAATGTGTTGGGTAGTGGCAACGAATTAAACATGGAGCTGGAAAAAGCCGGAAGAGTGGCTGATTTTCTGGAGTTAGGCGAATTGATGGTAGATGATGCCCTCAATCGGGCCGAATCTTGTGGTGGTCACTTCCGGGAAGAGTCGGCAACAGCCGATGGCGAAGCACAACGTAAAGACGATGAGTTTGCCTATGCCGCAGCCTGGGAATATAAAGGTGATAACCAACCCGAGCAATTGCATAAAGAAGAATTAAAATTTGAGAATGTTAAGTTGACACAACGTAGCTATAAGTAATTATGAAATGAGCATTAACCAGACTTCCGAACAACATGTTAGCATGTGCATTAATTTGTGTGGGAAGTCTTGATATGCGAATTCCATGTGACCTTAAAAAAACATTAAACACATGAAACTTACCTTAAAGATCTGGAGACAAAAAAGTAAAGATGACAAGGGCTTTTTTAAAACGTACGTGCACAACCACGTATCGCCTGATATGTCTTTTCTGGAGATGCTCGATGTATTGAATACCGAGTTGATTAAAAAGAATGAAGAGCCGGTGCACTTCGATCACGATTGCCGCGAAGGTATTTGTGGGATGTGCAGTTTGTATATAAATGGTAAGCCACACGGGCCGCTTCAAACCACCACGTGCCAGTTGCACATGCGCTCGTTTAGCGATGGCGAAACGATTACCATAGAGCCTTGGCGGGCCAGTGCCTTTCCGGTAGTTAAAGATCTGGTGGTAGATCGTTCTTCGTTTGACAGAATACAGCAAGCGGGTGGTTATGTAAACGTAAATACCGGTGGCGTCCCGGATGCCAACGCCATTCCGATTGCAAAAAAACTGGCAGACGAAGCCATGGATGCAGCCGCTTGTATTGGTTGTGGCGCTTGCGTGGCCGCGTGTAAAAATGCATCGGCTATGTTGTTTGTAAGCGCAAAAATTTCGCAGTTCGCTTTACTGCCACAGGGCCAGGTAGAACGGAAAGAACGCGCAGAAAAGATGGTTGCCCAGATGGATGCCGAAGGTTTTGGTTCTTGTACCAACACCTATGCGTGCGAGGCAGAATGCCCGAAAGGAATAAAGATCACCAACATTGCCCGCATGAACCGCGAATATTTTTCAGCGATGCTCAGCTCGTACCAGATTGAATCAAAGGGTGGTGGAGATTGATCTGTATTGAAATATTTTCAATGCAAAAACCCGACCTGGTCGGGTTTTTTTATTTTGTGATATCTTCTACTGTTACCTACCTTGGGATTTGACTGGCGAATAAGGTGCTTATAAAATGTTCCGATTGTGGTGGATGATGTTGATTTGGTACATACAACTTTAAAAATAGATTGTCAATACGCAGAGTCCCCGAGGCGGGAGACTCTGCTTGGAAATGAGAATTTTGATGATGTAAATGGTGTAGGGTATACTACCGATAATATGAAAGGAAAGTTGAGTTTTATTGGCATAGTTGTTTACATACTCCTTAGCGGCTGTAAACCGGTTATTGAAGTTGGTTTAGGTGAATACAATTATAGAGAATTTGATTACGAAGTATTTCTAGAAGGTAATTGGGAGGAAGATTCGCTGAAAACAAGTTTTGTTATTAAAGGAAAACAGGGTAAAGGTGCCTTATCCGGTTTTAGGGTTCAACCGGAGTCAATGCAGCTTTATTCCTATGAAGATGGACGTTTAGAAGAGACATCTTATGAAAGTCAGATAACCGTATCTAAGGGTAAGGAAGCAAGACTTCTAATTCAATACAGCCCAAAATTTAAACAGATTTTCCCTTGTACTTTGTCATTTTTATTGAACGAAAGACGAATGACCATCAGAGCGCAGCCAACTAACTACTTTGTTAGTAAATGGGTTCTCGATTCTAATAAACCTCTTGAATTAAGCAAGAGTCGAGGCAATAATACTTGTATAGTTAGTTTTCCATTCAGATTCTTTAATAGTGCTTATGTTTATGATAGCATGGGTAATATGGTAATAAAAAAAGATTTCGATGAAAATTATAACGGGATTGATGTAGTTGGTTTGCCTAATGGAGAATATTTGTTGCAACTTAATGGTCAATATAGGCCGGAGTATGTTACGTTGAGGATTAATAAGTAAGCAGGCGGTTATGGCAACCTCACCTATGATCCGGCCCTCGCCCTTGCCGGTGTTCTTCACCGGCAAATTCGTAGCCTTACCTAATCAAATTAGCGTAAATTTGATTGCATGGTTCGTTGGGCATAGAGCTGCGTAGTACAAAAGTATTTTTACAAAAACTTGAGTACATTTCATGATCCGGTTAATGCTTGGCTTATGTGCGTTGCCTGAGGATTATCAGTATTCAAGTGCACGATTTTATGAACTGAATATATGATTGGGATTTTCTTACGCATCATGGAGATTAGATGCATGTTGGTGAAGAACACCAACATGGGCAAGGGTCCAAATGGAGCTGCATTTCCAGTCGTGAAAATTCCAGGAAAATGAAAAAACTATTTGATTATATTTTTTATAGATGGTATAACATTTACAAATCAAACGATAGTGATCCAAATATCTATGCAGCGGGGATGGTTCTTTTTTATCAATTGTTTACTATTATCAATATTGTATCAATAACATGTATTCTCTTAGGAGTAGATAGACCAGATAAAAAATACCTTTTGGTTCCTTTTATAATTTTCGTTGTTATAAACTATATCCGCTATGAAAACAATTTTAATGTTTCGGAATTGGATAATCTATGGAAAGAAGAATCTTATGCTCCAAAACGGAGGAATATGATTCTATTGATTGCCTATTTTATAGTAATGTTGGTATTGCCTTGGATATATGGATTTGCCGCTAATTAAGGCAATGGAATTATATGGGGTAGTGAGTAGTGTATCAGAACGCCCCTCGCCCTTGCCGGTGTTCTTCACCGGCAAATTCGTAGCCTTACCTAATCAAAATTAGCTTAAATTTGATTGCATGGTTGTTAAACAATACCCAGAGTCTTTTCTTCGCAGAGTTACTTGTTTCGAGAACTCTGCGCATGAGTGAAACAAACTAGTTATTTGCCAGGTTTTCTATTTGAAACAGAAATGCTTAATTGGAGGATATAATACGTTGTAGTTTTGAGAAAGCGCAGAGTTCCCGTGGCGGGTAACTCTGCGAGGAACTAAAATCTTAATTTCTGTCCGAACTTTTCATTGTCTTGGCATTGGAAAGTTTTCATCAAACGCAGAGCAAGGCGTAATTGGGTGAATTTAGAAAAAATGACTGAATGCTGTATCTTTAGTCATGCAACGTGCTAAGTAGCCATTACTTGTTTTGATGGTCCCTTAATCGCCAATTTTTAAATCAGATCGTCTCGCATATGAAAAATGCACTTGTTGTTCTTGGAGTGGCTTCGCTGCTTTTAGTATTTGTAGCCACAAGTCATTTTCCAAATCTTGTAACGCCAAAACAGCAAGCTGGTATTGTTCCACTCATGTCACTTTGTGGTACTCCAGGTGCCAGAACGATTCTGGCACTTAGTGATACAACCAGACAGATGGCTCCTCTATTGGAAAATCTTGGTAAGTATGGGATGAAAGTGAATACAGGAAATGAGCGCGCTCAGAAGTTTTTTAATCAGGGAATTAACCTTTACTATGGCTTCAATCATTTTGAAGCCTTTCGGAGTTTCAAGGAAGCGGCTCGTCTTGACCCGGAATGCGCAATGGCCTACTGGGGGCAGGCATTGTCACTTGGGCCAAATATTAACCTGCCGATGGATCCGGCAGATACGGAAACTGTTTATAAAGCTATCCGGAAATCCCAATCTCTCCTTGACAAAGCCTCACCAAAAGAGCGTGCGTTGATTAATGCATTGGCAAAACGCTATACAGCCGAAGCACTTGAAGATCGAAAACCGCTTGATGAAGCATATGCGGTGGCAATGGAAAGCGTGGCATTGCAGTTTGCTGACGATTTGGATGTAAATACTTTATATGCAGAAGCATTAATGGATTTACACCCGTGGGACTATTGGAAAGCTGGTGCGGCCCAGCCCTGGACACCCAAAATTGTTGAGTTGATTGCATCGGTGATTGCAAAAAAATCAGATCATCCCGGGGCTAATCATCTTAACATCCACATACTGGAGGCTTCACCCGAACCCGAGAGGGCCGTGGAAAGTGCCGATAGGTTGGGCAACCTTGTACCCGGGGCGGGGCACCTCGTACACATGCCATCTCACATCTATATTCGGGTGGGAAGGTATTTAGATGGAGTAAGAGCCAATGAGCAAGCAGTGAAAACGGACGAAGAATACATTGCCCAATGTGAAGTGCAAAGTATCTACCCGCTTTTCTATTATCCGCATAATTATCATTTCTTATTGGCCTGCACACAAATGGCAGGGCTCAGCAAAAAATCAACAGATGCCGCCAATGCTTTGGCCAGCAATATTCCCGTTGAAATGATGAATGTACCCGACCTGATAACCTTACAACACTGGTATGCTATGCCTTGGTATAATATGGCCCGGTTCGGAAAGTGGGATGATATACTGAAGATAAGCGAGCCTGTAGATTCATTTAAATATGTAAAGGGTGTTTGGCATTATGCTCGTGGAATGGCTTTTGTAAGAAAGAATAAACTAACCGAAGCAAAGGCTGAATTAGTAAACCTTAAAACCCTTGTAGACGATCCTTTCATGGAAATGAAAATAGCTGGCTTCAATAGCTTCAGAAGTGTTCTCAGCATCGGCCAAAATGTATTGGAAGCCGAAATTGAATCTCAACAAAAAAATTACACCCGGGCCATTCAATTATTGACGGAAGCAATCGATGTTGAAGATAATTTACTTTACCAGGAGCCACCAGATTGGTACCATCCGGTAAGGCAGACACTAGGAGCAATTCTAATGGAGGCAAAAAATCCAACTGCGGCCGAGCAGCGTTTTCGTGAAGACCTTAAGTTCTACAAAAATAATGGCTGGTCACTTTTTGGACTCTACCAAAGTCTTGAGGCTCAAGGTAAAAAAGATGAAGCAGCACAGGTGAGAAAGGAGTTCGAGAAAGCTTTTGCAAAATCCGAACTGAAGTTAAAAACACTACGATTTTAGGTTCACTCACTCTTACAAACCCCAATACCCCTTCTACCACTCGTAAGCGATTTGGTAAACGACTCGCCAATGTTACCACCGGCAAGTATTACATCGCGGCCGGGGCCGGTATCAGCTAAGTGAATTTTTATGCAGGCTTCAAGTTCTATAAGATTGGCGTAAGTAACTGGCGTTTCATCGGCAAGTTGTGCAAGCACAGTTTCACTTTTTCCGGTTTTGGCATTAACCGGGCTCAGCAAGGCAGCCACATCTGCATCGGCTTCGCTAAGCTCACCTAAATGCAGGTGTACCGGTAATTTATCCGAACCCTCTGTTCCTGTTAAGGCAACCAATACCGTGGTAGCGCCATCTCTGCGTTCCTTAAAAGTTACTGTACCCGAAACATTGTATTCAGACCCCGGCTGAAGGGCATACGTAATTTCATTGCCCGTAAAATCAGAGGTGTTCTCGGTCTCCTGGCAGGCTACCGTTATCAAACCAATCCATACTACCCAGATAAATCGTTTCATACACTCAGGTTTAATCGATTAAAATTAGAAATTTTTATCGGAAATCATGTTTCTTGCCTTGGTTTTAAGCTATGCCCAATCCGGAAATCCGGCATTTGGCATAGATATGGTATATTCGACCTAACGAAAACAAGCGTATTTTAATTTGTGAAACGTTTACTATTTATCAGCCTCATCTTGGCCGGTTGCAGCCCTGCGGTAAATACCAGCCTTAAGTCTAACCTGCAAAATCCCAAACCCGATTGGCTCTCGGCAAAACCAGAGTTGGCTGGCTATTATACAGGTGTGGGCCACAGTGCTAAAATGGGCGATAACAATTACATTCAATCGGCCAAGAAAAGCGCATTGGAAGATCTGGTATCGCAGATAAAAGTGAACGTGTCATCAACTTCGTTGCTTACGCAGATCGATAACAACAAAGAATTTCATGAGAAGTACGAACAGATTATTCAAACCACGGCTGCCGATGAAATTCAGGAGTTTGAACAAGCCGGTGCCTGGGAAGATGACCTCAACTACTGGGTTTACTATAAACTCAGCAAGCAACGGTATAAAGAAATCAAAGATCAGCAGAAGCGAAATGCCATTACACTGGGGTTAGATTTTTTTACGAAAGCAAAAGAAGCCGAACGCAATGGTGAGCCTGTTGTTTCACTTGGTTTTTATTACCAGGGTTTTCGGGCGATAGAAAAATACCTCGATGAACCTATACGCCTGGAATATGAAGGCAAAGAAATATTGCTTACCAACGAGATTGTGGCGGGCATGCAATTATTGCTCGATAAAATTTCTTTATCGGTAGACCCGAAAGAATTGATGTTGAACCGCAGGGTGGCTCAAAACGATTTGGCTGTAGTTGCGCATGCAGTTGATAAAGCTACCGGAAAGCCAATTCCGGATTTACCATTGGCTGCTGCTTTTGAGAAAGGTGCCGGAGATGTTTTTCCACACTATAAGACCGATGCAAGCGGGCTCGTTAAAATTCTCCTTACCAAAATCAGCTCGCGCGATATGGAGCAAACCGTGGGCGTAAAGGTGGATATGATGAATTTTGTGGGACAAACTCAGGATGAAATTTATTCTCTGGTTGCACAAAAAATGGTGGTACCCAAAGCGGTTGTTTTAATGAAGGTGCAACGGCCGTTGGTTTATGTAACGGCCGTAGAAAAAAGCCTGGGCATACAAAAGAGCAATCAGCAAATCACCAATCGTATTAAAAATTACCTGGCCAATTCTGGTTTCGAGTTTACGGACGACCGGAACAAAGCCGAGCTTTGGTTAGATGTGGATGCTAATTCAGAACGCGGGGCGCAATCGGGTAGTATTTTTATAACCTATGTTACGGCTGTGATTAAAGTTTCTACCGCCCGCGACAATAAAGAGATTTATGCCACCACCCTGGATCGGATAAAAGGCTTTAGTCTGGACTTTGAACGTTCCAGTCAGGAGGCTTACAACAAATCACTGGAAACGTTGAACAACGAAAAACTGCCGGAGTTGCTAAATGCGATTTTGCAGTAAAATCGTTGATTTTGAGGAAGTTAGGGACAGAGAATACGATAAAATCAAATTGATGTGTAGATGTGGCCTCTTAATTGCATTGTTGTAAATTGCATAACCAAATTCAAACCTTATATGAAAAAGTTAAACTACGTTTCGATTGTTGTACTGGCAGCAGCAGTTATAATTGCCGGTTGTAAAGGCAAGGAGAAAGTACCCAGTGGCGAAAAAGAAGTTATAGTGCCATGCTCTGGCCCGGATTATTTCACTACCTCTAAAGCTTTCCGCGCTAACTCTATTGGCGAAAGTCAGGATCAGGTTACTTCCAAGAAAAAGGCATTAACCAACGCTCGTAACGAACTGGCACAAGCCATCAACACAACCGTTAAAACCGTTACTGATAACTACGTAAACTCACGCGAGTTCAATAACAAGGAAGAAGTAGAAGAACGTTTTGAAAGTCTTAATCGTGAAGTGGTTGACCAGACTTTATCGGGCATTACCACCTTGTGCGAAAAATTGATGAAGACCGAACAAGGTACTTACAAAACGTATGTAGCCATCGAGCTTTCTGCAGAGCAGTTGGTTTCAAAATATAACGAACGCCTGAGCAAGGACGAGCGTTTGAAAATCGACTACGATTACGAGAAGTTCAAAGAAACCTTTGAAAAAGAAATGGCTAAAATGGGTAACAATTAAGCTATACCTTTCTTAAAGAAACGAAAATCCTCCCGACTTATCGGGGGGATTTTTTGTTTGTACCAATCACCATTAAAATAAACAACCGAAGCTTTTTTCGGGCTCTTGTCAATATCCGCTATATTGATGTTTTAAAATCTTCAGCTATGATTCGCCTGTTCCTTATTATTGTGTTTCTCGGTAGTGTTAATCCTGCATTTACTCAGCAGAAAAAAAATCAAGTGCAGCCCACACCGGCAGCAGTTGATTTCAACGATCTATACAAAGCTGCCAAATGGCGAAGTATTGGCCCATTTAGAGGAGGCCGATCGGTAACGGCATCGGGTGTGGTGGGCGACATGAGTACCTATTACATGGGTACTACGGGTGGTGGCCTTTGGAAAACGGATGATCTTGGAATTACCTGGCGAAACATTTCGGATGGTTTTTTTAAGACCGGTTCGGTAGGCGCAGTAGCTGTTTCTGAAAGCGACCCTAATGTAGTTTATGCAGGCATGGGCGAGCATGCTGTGCGCGGTGTAAAAACCCATCATGGCGATGGTGTTTATAAGTCAACCGATGCCGGCAAAACGTGGGTAAAACTTGGTCTTGATGCCACACAACATATTTCGCGCATTGCTATTCACCCTAAGGATCCCAACATTGTTTACGTGGCAGCACAAGGCGCCCTGTATAGTCACACACCAGAACGCGGTGTTTACAAATCGACTGATGGCGGTGCTACGTGGAAGAAGATTTTATTTGTAGATGATAAAACGGGTTGTGTGGAGTTGGCGCTGGATATGAACAACCCACGCGTGTTATATGCTGCCTTGAATGAATATGGCCGGTTACCGTGGAAAGTGATTAGCGGTGGAGCAGGAAGTGGTTTGTATAAATCGGTTGATGAAGGTGCAACATGGAAAAAAATTCATGCAGGGCTGCCAAAGGAATTAGGCAAGATGGGCGTTTCTGTAAGTCGGGCTAATTCAGATAAAGTTTACTTGTTGCTGGAAAGCGATTCTGAAAAAGAACTTGGTGGATTGTTTGTTTCAAACAATGGCGGAGAAAACTGGAGCCGGGTAAGTGATGATCATCGACTGATACAACGCGCCTGGTACTACATTGAGGTATTTGCTGATCCACAGAATGAGAATACAGTTTACGTATTAAGCGCTCCGGCCTTACGCTCAGAAGATGGTGGTAAAACCTGGAGTGAAATCTCCGGTACGCATGGCGATTTTCACGATTTATGGATTAACCCACACAACCCCAAAAACATGGTGATTGCCAACGATGGTGGTGCGGCTGTGAGTGTTAATTATGGAAAAACCTGGTCAAGTCAGGATAACATGCCTACCGCACAGTTCTATCGCATCAATGTTGATAATCAGTTTCCGTATCATATCTATGCCGGCCAGCAAGACAACACTTCAGTTTCTATTGCCAGCCGCGAGCTGGGTGGCTGGGCGATTACACCGCGCAGTTGGAGTTATTCGGCAGGTGGTGAGAGTGCGTTTCTTGCCTTTAACCCAGATGATCCACGTTATGTGTTAGGTGGAAGTTATCAGGGTACTATTGAAGTGTTAGATACCAAAGCCAAAGGTGGCTCCAACATTATGGCAGCGCCTATTCAATACCTCGGTATGGATGCCAAAGACATGAAGTACCGCTTCAATTGGAACGCACCCATCATCTGGTCGAAACATGAACCCAACACGTATTACCACGGTGCGCAAAAATTATTGCGCACTACCGATATGGGAAAAACCTGGACAGAGGCATCACCCGACTTAACACGCAACGAAAAATCAAAGCAAGGAAAAGGTGGTGGGCCCTATACCAATGAAGCTGTGGGTGCCGAGAATTACGGAACGTTAAGTTATGTTATGGAATCGCCACATGAGAAGGGTGTGATCTGGACCGGTAGCGATGATGGCTACGTACAACTTACGCGTGATAACGGAGTTACATGGCAAAATGTAACCCCGGTTGGTTTGGCTGAGTGTTTAATTAATGCCATTGAAGTTTCGCCCCACGATAAAGCAACAGCTTATATTGCCACCACGCGCTATAAGTTTAACGATCATGCTCCTGCGTTGTATAAAACAACTGACTATGGAAAAACCTGGACAAAGATTGTAAACGGAATACCGAACAATGCATTTACACGTGTAGTACGTGAAGATGACAAACGTAAAGATTTGTTGTTTGCCGGAACCGAGTTGGGTGTGTTTGTATCATTTGATGGTGGCAAAAACTGGTCGGCCTTTCAACTTAACCTTCCCATTACACCCATTACCGATTTAAAAGTTCATCAAGGCGATTTGATAGCAGCCACATCGGGTCGTTCGTTTTGGATTTTTGATGATCTGGCGTTGATTCGTCAACACAAACCCGCAGCAGATTTTAATCTCTTTCAGCCAGAAGATGTTGTGCTGGCAAATGGCGGCAGCCAAATGGATGGCCAGTCCGATGGTACAAACCCGTATGTAGGTGTAAACCCGGCAACCGGGCTGGTGATCTATTATGCATTGCCAGAATTAAAGTCGAATGAACATATCCAGCTTGAAATAAAAGATGAACAGGGAAATCTTGTTCGCACCTTTACTTCTTTGCGGGATTCACTTTTTCAGGAACGTGATGGCGGGCCACCAGCCGAACCAACCTTATCTAAAGGGAAAGGTATCAATCGCTTTGTGTGGAACCTGCGTTACCCAACTATTTCGGGAATTTCCGGAACGTACATGGAGGCAAGCTTCAGAGGACACAAAGCCTCACCCGGAAAATATTCCGTTGTATTAACAGCAGGTAAACAAACTCAGTCTGCTGCTTTTCAGATTTTGCCTAATCCCTTGTATTCGATTGATGCCAAAACATACGAAGAATATCATACCACAATGTTGGACATGGAGTCGGCAGTTTCGCACATGCATAAGCTGGTAACATCGCTGCACGAAAAGCAACTTCAGGTAGATAAAATTTTGGAGCAACTCCCGGCCGAAGCGAAGTTTGAAACTATCCGGCAGGAGGGGAAAGCGCTTAGTGCAAGAATGAAACAATGGGATGAAGATATGGTGCAGCGCAAATCAAAAGCGTATGATGATGTGGAGAATTTTCCGAACAAGTTCACTGCCGATTATTTGTTTCTGATCAATCAAACTGAAAGTGATCTGCCTCGTGTTAATAAACCTTCGCTTGATCTGTTGGGAGAATACACGGCCAAATGGAAGTTGCTGGAAGCCCGTGCGAATGAATTTCTGCAAAAGGATATTCCGGCTTTAAATAAAAAACTTTGGGATGCCGGTGTAGGAGCGGTGTGGATTAAATAGGGCTTCTCTCTAAAAACCTAAACTCCGAATGTCAGGCTGAGCTTGCCGAAGCGAATTCAAGATTCAATTTTAATTGCTTTCGTTTCGACAAGCCTAACGTGACAACGTTATCGATTCTCTAAATCTGATTTAAAAGCGTTCAGCAAAATCCATTACGCAGTTGGTCCGATAAGTTTTGTGTGGTTCAATGGCTATACCAATCCACTGATATTTCGGTTCCAGAATATTTTTGCGATGGCCCAGCGATTCAACACCATCGTCAATCAACAACTGCATGACAAAATCTAATGCGCTTGTTTGCCCGTAGGCGCAATTCTCCGCAATCATGCCCTGGGCTTTTGATTGCGTGCGCACCCGAATATGAAATGGTGTACCATCGGTGCTTTCGTGACCGGTTTTTCCGGTAGTGCCCATATCGTTAGCATGATATCGGGCTACATCCGTCAACACTTTGGTCAGTTGCAATGCGCCCATTGGCTGTGTTTGCTTTAAATCCTTTAGCAACGATTTGGCAAATCGGTTTTCTTCAAGTTCGTTTTCTTTGATGTAAGGCTGCGCATGGGTGTTTGCAAATTCTTTAGGATTGGTGCGCACCGCGTTTAATAATTCCAATACTTCCTGTTCCTGATCTTGCGCAAATGAAACAGTTGTACCAAATAAATAAAGTGTAAGAATGAACCACTTAACCATAATATCTAGTTATATCGTTTTTGAAATAAGTTATGAAATGCCCAGCCGTTTCTGAATCTCTTCTAACGAAACGCCTTTGGTTTCAGGAAAACGTGTAAGCACCCAGATTAATTGCAACGTCATCATAAAAGCAAAGAATGCAAAGATTATCCACGGATCGTCTTTCAGAATTCCGGCTTTAGCATCCAAGAACACCGGCATAATTAACGTAATGATTGCGGCAAACACCCAATGCACACTGGCACCAAACGATTGGCCCAATGCCCGCGATTTATTGGGAAAAATCTCCGAGATAAAAACCCAGATTACCGCACCTTGTCCTACTGCGTGCGCAGCAATAAAAAGTAGCAGAAAAGTCATCAGGAATAATTCACCCGACCCGAAATAAAAGGAATAAGCCACCATTGACAGACTAATGATGTAACCAACAGAGCCCAACAGCATCAGGTTTTTTCGTCCGGTACGATCAATCAGGTATAAGCCCACGAACGTGAAGATCAGATTTATTCCGCCAATGGCAATTGAATTAAAGAGCGAGTCTTTTGCGGCAAGTCCGGCCCGCTCCAGAATTTCGGGTGCGTAATAAAGAATAAAGTTTATGCCCGAGAGCTGGTTGAAGAAGGCAATAAAAAAGGCCAACAGAATTGGTTTAGCCAGGCGCTTCGAGAAAAATTCTTTTAAAGAATCCTCGCCTGTGGAAGCCTTGTTTGATTCAGTTATTTCGCGAATAGCAGTTTCGGTATCTGATGTGCCAAGGTCGGTTAATATTTTTTTGGCTGTTGGCAGGTCGTTCTTACGCGAAATCAACCAGCGCGGACTTTCCGGAATCCGAAATACTAATACCGTGTAGATAAGTGCGGGTATGGCTTCAACGCCAAGCATCCAACGCCAGTCATTACTTCCGCCAACCCCAATCAGAAAATAGTTTGACAAGAAGGCAATCAGAATTCCGAATACAATATTGAATTGATACATGGCTACCAGCCGCCCTCTGACATTAGAGGTTGAAATTTCTGCTATGTACGTTGGCGCAACAACAGATGAAACACCAACACCAACACCTCCAATAAACCGAAAGAACGAAAATAAATATGGATCTGGTGCAAGGGCAGAACCCACCGCACTAATGAAATATAAAACTCCGATCCAGAACAACACCTTTTTGCGACCATACTTTTCGGTTGGCCCTCCACCAAATAGTGCGCCTAGCACAGTTCCCCATAACGCCATAGACATGATGAAGAATCCGTGAAACCAGGGCGAGGTATTCCACAAAACTTTAATAGGTTGATTTGCCCCTGAAATTACAACGGTATCAAACCCAAAAAGAAAACCGGCCATAGCGGCCACCACCGAAATAAACAGGGTGTATTGACGGGCATTCATGCAAGGAAAAAGTTTGGTTACTTCCAGTTGGCCGGATCAAGTCGCCATGACTTCACATAGATCAACTGGTCTTCGTCAAGGTACTGATTTTTTACGGCCTCTATAAGTAAATGATTGAAATCGCTGAGGCACACCAACGGAATTTTTGCATTGGTAAAATTCTGTACTGCAGTTTTAAATCCGTATGTAAAGATTGCGGCCATGCCTATTACTTTTCCTCCGGCTTCCTGCATGGCTTGTGCTGCCTTAAGCGAACTACCTCCGGTTGAAATCAGATCTTCAATTAATACCACCCGGGTACCTTTATCAAATTTGCCTTCAATTAAATTACCCATGCCATGTTCTTTTGGTTTGGGCCGTACATAAACAAAAGGCAGGTCCAGCAAATCGGCAACCAACGCGCCCTGTGGAATACCGGCTGTTGCCACACCGGCAATACAATCTGCTTTTTCAAAATGCTCCTGAATAACCTGTGCCAGTTTTTCTTTTATATACGTGCGGATGAGGGGGTATGAAAGTGCTAATCGGTTATCGCAATAGATGGGCGATTTCCAGCCCGAACTCCACGTAAACGGTTGTTTATGGTTTATTTTGATTGCACCGATTTGCAATAACCGCGAAGCCACCGGCCCCGCTGTTTCTGATTCTATTTTTACCATGGATGCAAGGTATTCAGAACCATTGAATTTATATAAAGGGGTTGATTGATTGCGAATAATTTATGTTTTTGCAAACTGAAACCCGACCCCACGGAGTGCATGAATCTATTTGTAAACGACATTCCAATCCGCATTCTGCATTCGGGCGAAATGCCACCGGCCGGACATACCAATTTTGAGTTTGATGCCACTGCCGAAGAGATAACCAAAGCCAAGCTGATTCACCATGTTTGGATTAAAAACGTGAGTATTCTTGATTTTAGCCTGATACTGGACCTGATCAATTCGAAAGTACCCACCAACCTGTTTTCGCTTTACATTACACCAAACGATTACAAAGCCCTAAAGCTTTCGCTTACGCAGAAGTTTAAAGTAATAAAAGCTGCCGGTGGCCTGGTGCGTAAGAAAGATAAGTTCCTGATGATTTACCGAATGAAAAAGTGGGACTTACCCAAAGGTAAAAAGGAATCGGGCGAACGCAACAAACAAACTGCAGTTCGCGAAGTGGAGGAAGAGTGTAACATTAGTGTAAAACTTGGCAAACGACTTTGTACCACCTGGCATACGTACACCATGAACAAAAACAGCATGTTGAAGAAAACACGTTGGTTTGTGATGGACGTAACAGACGACTCGCGCATTAAACCCAGTACCGAGGAAGATATTGAGGAACTGCGTTGGATGACTCAGAAAGAAGTATATCACGCCCTCGAAAACTCGTATAAGTCAATACGATTTGTATTTGAAGAGTATTATCGCAAAAAAGAAGAGAAGAATCTCCTCAATTAAATTTTGTAAGGAATCAGAGAAGAAACATCACCCTTGTAGCGGTGTACTTCGCGTATTATGCTGGAACTGATGGCTGCAAATGCCGGGGATGTAATCAGAAAGACAGATTCCAGTTCGGGGTTAAGTTGCCGGTTTACCTGGGCAATACTGTTTTCATATTCAAAATCGGTAGTGTTGCGTAAACCGCGAAGCAGGTACCGCGCACCATTTCGTTTGGCGAACTCGGCTGTTAGTTCTGAAAATGTTTGAACTGAAATGCGCGGCTCATTTTTAAAAGTTTCCTTTATTTTCTCTACCATAAAATCGATAGGGAAGTAGCGTTGACTTTTAGCGCTGTTGTATCCAATGGCAACTATAATTTCGTCAAACACACCCAGACCCCGCAGTACAATATCCTGATGCCCTTTGGTGAAGGGATCGAATGAGCCAGGGAAAATTGCAATACGTTTCAAGGCTTTAGCAGGTAAATAGAAAACAGGTCGAAAAAGTGGTGTTCTTGTACTTCATCAAACAAATAGCCAAACTTGAGGTAAGAAGGCCGGCCACCAAACTCTACGTTGCGCACATACTTTACAAACTCCAGGTAGTGTGGCGAGTTTTTGCCAATGTAGCCCCACAATACCACCTTACTGGTTGCCTGATCCATGCCCAGCCCTTTCAGCACCAGCATTATGTATTTTACATAATCTGAAAACTGCTTAATCAGAAATTGATTGTAGTACAGCAGCTTTCCATTGGATACTGCCAGAATGTGCAATTTGAACCGGTCTACATAAATGTAAAGCGGATTCTCGTTGGCTTTGGCATATTCCAGAACACCTTCAATCAGCACGGCCGACTGATGCACCAGTGTTAATCGTGTATTGGCATAGATGCTGTTGAGCCAGGTATTTAATTCTTTCTGGATGGCAAATACTGTTACGGCATCACTCCGATGGTTCTGGCATACCAAAATGTCTTCCTTTTCGGGATCAAGTTGAGCATTAAAACGAAGATATTCGGCCGAGGCTTCGGGTAAGAACAGCGAAGCCGGAACCTGTGCAAACTTGGTATTTTTAACTGAGATCCGAACCTCGCTCCAGAAACCTGCATGTAAAACCGGATGCGAGTCGAACAATTGCTGGTATTGATTAATCAATTCGCTATGCGAATTGGAATCGCCCAACACATAATCTTCAAAAAATACAAGTCGTGAATCTTCAGCATCTACAATAGCCACTTGCAAATCGCGCACGCCAAACTGAACCAAAAGTGTGTATTGATGAAGTTTTTCTTCATCGAACCGATCATCTTTGATCTTTTTGATCAGCTTAAAGCCTTGTGCGGTAGCTTGCAAAGCAAATGGTTATTCCCAGTTACCCGAAGTAGAAACATCTAAACGCGAACCGAAGTGCAAAGGCTTACGGTTTTTAGCTTCGTTGCTTTCTTTGCGGGTAGGGTTAACCGGCTTGGGGTCTTTCACTTCAATAACCTGAACTTTCAAACCGCCCCGTTCAACCTCGCCTACAAAAATGTCGAACTTAGTACCCTCAGTACCCGGTACATTGCCCAGTGTGGCAAGATCGATATTTGAATCAAATACCTCTTCTGATAAAGTAATAAGCGGTTGTCCCTTCTTAACAGCATCGCCTTCTTTAATGTCTTCCAGTTTGGTAATAACGCCTTGATCAACCAGCTGCGGTTCGTTTATTTTTTCGCCTACTTTAATCTGATAGGTTCGCTGACTTTTTACCACCTGATCGCCTTCTTTTACTTTAAAGCCCATGAAGATACCATCTTCAGAAGCTCCAACGGTATATGTTTTCTTAAAGATTTTGTCT
The DNA here is from genome assembly GCA_051715445.1 of Bacteroidota bacterium. Taxonomy (GTDB): domain Bacteria; phylum Bacteroidota; class Bacteroidia; order Cytophagales; family Cyclobacteriaceae; genus ELB16-189. The sequence goes on from JBPXJU010000008.1 coordinate 92,676, forward strand.
CTGGCAGAAACAAATCCCAGCGTGTCAATAATCACGGTAACTTCTTCCTGTCCGTAAGCTAATTGCTTGATTTCTTCCCTGCGCTGAATAATGGGTACCTGACCGTTCCGGATAAAGTTGGCAAGTGAATCCCAATTAGCGGTATAGCGTTTATTTACACTTTGATACACAATTTGAGCTTCGCGTATAAATTTCAGTTTTTCAATTATGGCGGCCTCAGTTGTGGCAATAGATTCGCGCTCCTCTATGGTACCTTGCACGCTCCGGTACAACAACCAGGATAAGCAAAGGCTAAGAATCAGGAGTACGCCAGTCAGGATTTTAGTTAAGTTCATTGGTTACAGGTTTAGCTTGCAATTATAAATATTTTATGCCGTTTAAAACAACCAATTATAACTTAAAATAGCCCCTTAAACGGCCAATTTGAGCAATATCGGATGCCTCTCTGAAAATGCCGTGCAGGTGAGCCAGCGGGATGCTTCGGATTTGAGTATCATCGAAAAAGCGAGCGTCTTTAATGATCTGCCGGTTGCCCAGTTCAGGGTCTTGCCCGGTGGTCAGATTTCCCCCCGTAATACTTACCTGAAAGAACAATTCCACTGCATGCAGCGGCATTTGGATAAATTCGCAGGCAAACAAAAAGTCACGAACTTCTACGGTTAACCCGGTTTCTTCTTTGAATTCGCGCGCCAGAGCCTCGTGTGCAGACTCACCGATTTGTACACCCCCGCCCGGAGGCGCCCAGAAATGTGATGGGCCTAACCCCGAATGATTCACCAAAAGGATCTGCTCATGGTGGATGCAAATGCCGCAAACGCGCAGCCGTAATTTATTTCCAAAGATTTCCTGAACCTGGGATGTCATAAATTCGTTGTGCCTAAAGTTACGTACTAAAAAACAGAAGCGATTGAGTTTAAATTTTTAAAAAATTTTAAAATAAAATCCGATCAGTTTCGGTTTAGTAAAGGAAGAGAAATTGCAAGCGTATGATTAAAAGAATGTTTCCGGTTGTACTGTGGCTGATGGCAACTGCTGTACTGGCACAAGAACCTTCAAACGGACCTGTAATTACATGGGAAAAAATCAGCCACGAGTTTGGCGATATTGTTCAGGGCGAAAAGATTGAACACACCTTTAAGTTTACCAATTCGGGTACAGCGGCTTTGGTAATAACCAATGTAGAAGTTACCTGTGGATGCACCGTGCCTAAAGGTTGGCCCCGCGATCCGATAATGCCAGGTGATAAAGGTGAGATTACGGTTGCCTTTAATAGTTCAGGAAAAGTGGGCCGCCAAAACAAAGTGGTTACCGTTACCTCTAATTCAGTTGGTACAACCAATCAGGTAATGATTGTGGCCAACGTACTGGAAAAGAAACTTTAATCCCGTAAGGCTGCGCCAATCAGGCAACCCCAGCCGCCCATAAAGCAAACACCGCCCAGCGGGGTTATCATCCCCAGCGAGGATACATTAGCTAAGGCCATAATAAATAGACTGCCACTAAACAGGAGTATTCCAACAATCATTAACACACTGGCAGTTTTAAGTAATCGGTTCTCCTTTCTTTGCAGCAACAGCGCTATGGCCAGCAAAGCAAGCGTGTGATAAAATTGATATTGAACGGCCAACTCAAAAATTTCAAGTCGATTGTTGGCCAACAGACTTGGTTTAAGTGCGTGTGCACCAAATGCACCCAGTGCTACTGCCAGTAAGCCCAGCACACCTGCGGCCAGTAAAGTTTGTTTATAGTTCATACCAGTATAGTTAGTGATAGGTTCGTTCTCCGAAAATGGCGGTACCAATTCGAACCAAAGTGCTTCCGCATGAAAGGGCAATTTTATAGTCGGCACTCATGCCCATCGATAACTCGGTCATCCGCACATTAGCGGGAAGTGCACGGTGTTGAAGGGCATCAAAGAGTTTTTTTAGTTGACCAAACTCATCCCGGATTTGATTCTGGTTTTGAGTAAAGGTTGCCATTCCCATCAAGCCCACAATTTCTACGGCCGGGTGAGTTGTGGCAAGATCAGTGCTCAGCAAATCAAGCACCTCGGCTTCGTTTAATCCAAACTTGGTCTCTTCGCGTGCTATGTACACCTGCAGCAGGCATTTGATTTTACGATTGTACCTAAGCCCCTGTTTGTTAATTTCATCTAACAGTTTTAAGGAATCGACTGAGTGAATGAGCGCGACAAAGGGAGCGATGTATTTTACCTTGTTGGTTTGGAGGTGGCCAATCATGTGCCATTCAATATCGGCTGGAAGCTCCTGTTGCTTGGCAGCCATTTCCTGTGCTTTGTTCTCGCCAAATATCCGTTGGCCGGTAGCATACGCCTCTTGAATTAAACTTACAGGCTGTGTTTTGCTTACCGCAATCAATCTGCAACCCGTACCTTGCAGTTCAGTCCAAAGCTGGCTGATATTATTTTTAATAACCATTTAATAATTTCGCGCGTTCTATCGCGTAACTTTTCACTTTATACAAAGGTATGGCCATACTTGGAACGTTGCTCAAAAAGGGCATAAAACTTAGAGAAAACCTTGACCAGGAGTATACCTCGCCTTTCGAGCTTCAAAAACAGGAGTTAAAAGACCTGATGATAACCGCCAGCCAGACGGAGTTTGGTAAGTACTACAATTTTCAGGGCTTACTAACTGAATTCAGAAAGAGTCATCACGCATTTTACAATGCCTTTAAAGGTTCAGTACCTATTCACGATTATAATAAGATTTATAAAGATTGGTGGCATTTATCTATTAAAGGTGCCAAGAACATTTGTTGGCCGGGCCGGATCAAGTACTTCGCGTTAAGCTCGGGCACTTCAGAAGCATCGAGCAAGCATATTCCGGTAACGAAAGAGATGACCAAAGCCATTCAGCGCACCAGCATCCGGCAGATACTCAGCCTTTCAAAGTACGATTTACCATCAGAAGTTTTTGAATCGGGCATTCTGATGATTGGCGGAAGCACACACCTCAATAAAAAGGGAAGTTATTTTGAAGGTGATTTAAGTGGTATTCAGGCAGCCCGGTTGCCATTTTGGTTTCAACATTTTTATAAACCCGGAAAGAAGATTGCTTCTAACCGTGTGTGGGATGATAAACTGAATGAAATTGTGCGCAAAGCCCGCGATTGGGATATCGGGATAATTGTTGGCGTGCCTGCGTGGATTCAGATTCTGCTTGAGAAAATTATTGAGTATCACAAGGTTGATCATATTCATGACATCTGGCCCAACCTGTTGATTTATGTGCATGGTGGAGTATCCATGGATCCATACCGCAAAGGGTTTGAGAAATTACTCGGGCGCCCCATCTATTATATAGAGACTTACCTGGCCTCCGAAGGATTTATCGCCTATCAGGCATTACCCAAGCGCAAGAGTATGCGCCTTGTTTTGAATAATGGAATCTTCTACGAGTTTATACCCTTTGATGAAAAAAACTTTTTGCCTTCGGGCGAGATTAAGCCCGATGCCCAAACCCTGTTGATTGACCAGGTTGAGGAAGGTAAGGAATATGCCATTTTGCTTTCTACCTGTGCCGGTGCATGGCGCTACCTGATTGGCGATGTAATCAAATTTGTATCGTTAGAAGAAAGTGAGATTGTAATAACCGGTCGCACCAAACATTTTCTGAGTTTATGTGGCGAACACCTTTCGGTGGATAACATGAATAAAGCAATTGAACTGGTTTCGAATGAGATGAATCTGGAGATACCAGAATTTACCGTAGCCGGTATTCCTTACGATTCGCTTTTTGCCCACCATTGGTTTATTGGTACTGATAGTAAAGTGGATGCCGAGAAGTTGGCCGACCGCATTGATACGCATTTGAAAGAACTGAATGATGACTATGCGGTTGAACGAAGTGCTGCATTAAAAAAAGTTTTAGTAACCGTGCTGCCTGAGAATAAATTTTACCAATGGATGGAAATGAAAGGTAAGGTTGGTGGCCAGAATAAATTTCCCCGTGTAATGAAGAGTGCCCAGTTAGAAGAATGGACTAAATTCATAGCCTGAGCGAATGGAGATTCTGCTCAACGGACTAAAAATGGGATTGGTGCTGGCTGTGTTGATTGGCCCGGTGTTCTTTACCATTATTCAAACCAGTGTTGAGCGGGGATTCTGGAGTGGTGTATTGGTATCGTTGGGAGTTTCGGTTAGTGATATTTTATATGTAGGTGTCTGCTACTTCGGGTTAGTTCAGTTTATTCACGACCCGGAATTTAAAGTGTATCTGGCTTATGCAGGGGGTGCTATTCTGGTACTATTTGGATTATATCATGCAATTGTAAAAAGCCGAAGGCCCTTACGCACTTTAGATGCTGCAAACGAAAGGAGTGGTTACCGCTACTTTATTAAAGGTTTTGTGATTAATGCGCTCAGTCCAATGGTGCCCGTGTTTTGGATAGGTGCTATTAGTGTAGCCTCGCTCGACTTTGGTTATACACAAGGCTTTGAATTTCTCTTTTTCTTCTGCGTTGTGCTGGCAACGGTATTAGCCACCGATTTAATAAAGGCCTACCTGGCCGATAAACTGAGGCGCCTGGTAACACAGCGGCTTATGATGATTCTGAATATTGTGGTAGGAATTTGTTTGTTCGCTTTTGGTATTAAACTCTGGCTAATGGCCGATACCTTTCTTCAATCCTGAAGCAGGTTGGCCATAAAACTCGACTTCAAAAATATCCAGATTATAAAAAGGATTAGCGCCCAGCGTAAGTAGATGTAATAGAAATCTGAAGTATCCTTGAAACGGGTTTCTTTAATCTCAGCTTTCTCATATTCATTTATTCGTGCAAATACAACCTTCAGCGCTTCGTTATCGGTTACACGAAAGAATTGACCCGAACCTATGTTCGCAATTTTACGCATTGTAGTTTCATCAATTGTGTTTTCAACCATGTTAGGCCGGCCAAAATAATCTTTACCGTAAGGCACCATGCCTTCTTTACCTACAATAATGGTGTATATTTTTATGTTGTAGGCCGCTGCTAATTCAGCCGCAGTTATCGGATCGATGTTTCCGGCCGTATTATCGCCATCACTGAGCAGAATACAAACTTTTGATTTAGACTCAGACTCGCGCATTCGGTTGGTTACCACAGCCATCGCTGAACCTATTGCAGTTCCGCGCGATTCAATCATATCAAACGAAATATCATTGAGGTATGCATTAAGCAATTCATAGTCGGTAGTCAGGGGAGCGAGCGAAAACGCATCGCCCGAAAACACCACAATGCCGATGCGATCCTGAATACGGCCACCAATAAAATCACGTGCTACATTTTTGGCAGCTTCCAACCGGTTGGGAATAAAATCTTCAATCTGCATGGATTGCGAAATATCAATGGCCAGCATAATATCAATCCCTTCAGAATTCTGAATTACTTTTTCGTTGGTGTGCTGGGGGCGTGCCAACGCAACTAAAATAAGAGTCAGCGCGAGTGCAAAAATGCTTTCAGGTAAAAAGCGCAGCCATGTAACAGGCGAGGTTTTTAAATCGCTCTTAACTAAGGCTACCGGAAGTTTTTGGTTAAAATAGTATCGTACCAGCCAGCGTATTACAAATAAAAGTGGTATTGCGCCTATCAGGTAGAGAAAAACCGGATTCTCCCAGGTGTATCCACTCCAGGTAGCGGGCAGAAACCAATCAATCGAATACCAGGGCGCTGTTACTTCATCCATGTTTTACCTCGTGTAACTTTTGATTGAATCGGTTTACCGTAAACTCTTTTAATTGATCAAATGCCGAAAAACTTTCTGGTTGCAAGCGTGCATAAATCATTCTGTCTACCGCCTGCAGGGCCTGGGTAAGTTCTCCTTTTTCAACTTCGCGAATTTCTTTAGAGGTGTACTTGGTGTACGGCTTAGCAGAAAGTTCCTCCATGTATTTTTTCCAGATGGTGATAGATCCCTCTGCAATATCCGGATGAAAGTTTTGATTCAACTTCTGAACGGATTGATCAAAAGCTGAAAGGAATGAAGTATGTTTTCTTACTAATCGGTTTACAGCAAAATGCCTGCGGATTTTCTTCCCGAAAATAATCCACACCACAATTGCAGTCAGCAGAAGTACGCCACCTACAATCAGCAAAACCGGGTAGTTTAAAATCCAACTTACCTTGTTATAGGCCGTATTGGTTTTTAACGGAAGCTGATTCATAGCCAGCGAATCAGGAATTGGCCCAACCAGCGCACTAAAAAATACCGTGTCCGGATCGGTAAGGTAAACCAGAGAGTCTACTTTTTGAATCTGGAAAACAGGCAGGCTTAATGTTTGCAAAGAATCTATTTCAAAACTTACCAGCGTGTACACCACGCTATCATAACTCAGGTTGTTTTGGGTTCGGGTAGGTGCAAATTTTTTGGATTGAAACTCAAACGGTGCAAAGTTGAAAGTAGAATCCGGAAACAGCACCTGGTACCGACTGGGGTATTGCGCAACAACCGTATAGCGAATGGGTAATCCTATGCGTACCGTATCACCATCAAATTGAGCGTGTACTTTAACTTCCTGCGTGTAGGCAGCCTGAGCTAAAAACAAAAAAAGTATGAACAAATACCTACGCACTCTTTACCGATTTATTTCTAACCTTAAATAAACGCAACAATTTGGGTACATAGTCTTCTTCGGTTGAAACGGAAAGAAAATTAACCTGATGTTTTTTGCTGAAACGAATCAATGCCTGCTGTCGTTCGAAATGGTGATCAATCATCTTGGCACGGAAATCTCCAAACGAAGAATTTACCCAAATGGTTTTCTTCGATTCTTTATCCAACACCGGTATAGTGCCCAATCGGGGTAATTGTGTTTCGCGTTTGTCGCTGATCTGAATCATCACCAGATCGTGCTTGCGTGCAAGCGATTTTAAGTGATGCTCGTAACCTTCATCAATAAAATCAGAGATAAGAATTATTACACTTCTGCGCTTAACAGAATTAAGTGCAAATGTAATGGCTCGGTTCAGGTTTGTTTTGGGCGAAACAGGTGCAAGTCTTTCCAGGCTGGCAATTATCTCGTAAGCCTGCGCCATACCTTTCTTCGGCTTCAGAAATTTTTCGCGGGTATCTGAGTAGCAGATCAAGCCCACCTGGCTGCTTTCTTTTGTGCCCGATAAGGCCAGAACACCGCAAATCTCGGTGGCAATATCAAACTTGGTACGCCCCGGTGTACCAATAAACTGCGAGGCGCTTACATCCAGAATAAAATAAATGGTTTGCTCTTTTTCCTCGCGGAAAGTTTTTACAAAGGTGCCATGCCCTTTAGCCGACACATTCCAATCGATGGTGCGAATATCATCACCATACTGATAGGGCCGTACATCATCAAATTCCAACCCCGTACCCTTAAAGATAGAGCGAAAGTCGCCCTGCATCTGGCTGTTGATGGCCTTTCGGATTTGGATTTCGTACTTGCGTAGTTTTTTCAGCAGCGCTTTCACTCCGGCACGTTATTAGCAGGCTCAAAAATAAGAATTATGACTAATTTCGCAGCCTGTTTCAGATAAGGTCGACAACCTTGCTTGTAAACGGTAAAAAAGGGTTGTCAGTCTTTTAAACGGAAGAATGATGAAGCAAAGGTGTTTTGTATTTGTTTTAGCTGTTGCAAGCTTTACTTCGTGCCAAAAGGAAACCCGGCCACCGGGCGTACTTTCACCAGAGGAGTTTTCTAAGCTATTGGTGGAGGTATATCTGGCAGAAGCCCGGATGAACAGTACGGCACTTCACCGCGATTCGGCTTTGAAATTGTTTGCCGCCCACGAACAGAAATTGCTACAACAATTTGAGTTGCCAGATAGTACTGTGCTTACTACACACCAATACTATGTGGATCACCCGGAACAATTGGAAAAGATTTACGATTCCGTAATTGATACGTTGAGTTTGCGCGAAAAGAAGTTGCGCACTAAGCCAGCTGATACGCTTCGAACAGAGAAACGAATTCGAAAGCCAGAGAACAAGTAATGATTTTTCCGGAAGAATTTGAGCGCAAATTAGGGTTCGACCAGATACGCGAACGGCTGCGGCAATATTGCATCGGGCCTTTGGGTGCGCGGCTGGTTGATGAAATGACATTCAGTTCGGATTTTCTGTGGGTGAAATCCCGACTGGAACAGAACGCTGAGTTCAAACAAATTTTAGAAAAGGCGGATGCGTTTCCCGCTTCACATTATTACGACACTACAAGCTATTTTAAGACTGCCGCCATTCAAGACAGTTTTCTGGAAGAAGAAGCATTTCATCAGATCTTGCTTTCGCTGCAAACAATTCTCGCCTGTAAAAAATACTTAGCCGGAAATCAGGAAACCTTACCTCAACTCTATAAGTTATCCGAACCGGTATCCATATCGCCCGCATTGGTTAAAACCATTGAGTCGAAGTTTGACGATCGTGGTTTTGTTCGTGATAATGCAAGTTCAGAATTGGCGCAGATCCGCAAGCGCTTGCGCGAAGAGCAAAGTCGTGTAAAACGATTAGCCGATCAGATTTTCAGAAAAGCCGTAGAACAAGGTTGGGTTCCGGAAGGTGCGATAATTACCATTCGCGATGGCCGTCCTGCTATTCCAGTACTGGCCGAACATAAGAGAAAACTTCAAGGATTTATTCTGGACGAATCGGCTACCGGCCAGACCGTGTTTATGGAGCCAGCCGAAGTGTTGGATGCCAATAACGAAATCCGCGATTTACTACATGCCGATAGACGTGAAGTGGTTCGCATTCTGCGCGAGTTAACTTCGTTGCTGCGTCAGCATTTACCGGCCTTGGAATACGCGTATCAGTTTTTGGGCGAACTGGACTTTGCACGGGCTAAGGCAAAATTTTCACTGGATATCCGGGCCGAGTTGCCGCAGCTAAAACCTTTTCCGTATTTAAATTGGATGCAGGCAAGGCACCCGCTTTTGTTTTTAAGCTTACGCGGAAAGCGTGATGTGGTTCCGCTCACTATCGATCTGCCAGAGGATAAACCTTTTCTGTTGGTATCCGGCCCGAATGCCGGTGGAAAATCGGTTTGCTTAAAAACGGTGGGCTTGATTCAGTACATGGCACAATGCGGGATGCTGGTACCACTGCACGATAAATCTACCATAGGAATTTTCCGGAAGATATTTCTGGATATTGGCGATCAGCAGAGTATTGAAAACGATTTGAGTACCTATAGTTCGCACTTGCAGAACATGGCCTTCTTCCTTCACAATACCAATGCCCAAACGCTGGTCTTGTTAGATGAATTAGGTGCCGGTACCGACCCGAATTTTGGTGGCGGTATTGCGGAAGCAGTTTTAGATGGCTTGCTGAGTAGCGGTGCATGGGGAGTGGCCACCACACATTATTATAATTTAAAATTATTTGCTGAAAGCCATCCACACATCCGCAATGGTGCTATGTTGTTCGATACTAAACAGCTTGGCCCTTTGTTTCAGTTGGAAATTGGTAAGCCGGGAAGTTCTTTCGCATTAGAGATTGCGCGCAAAACCGGATTGCCTGGAAAAACAATTGCGAAAGCTGAAGCCATAATCGGAAAAGAACTTACCGGTTTGGAAACGTTGATGAAAACCGTGGCCGATGAAAAGGCTGCCCTGGAAAAACGACAACGTGAACTTGCGCAGCGCGAAAAACAACTGAATCAGGCAGTAGAGAAATACGAATCGCTTTCGGATGAGTTGAGTGAAAAGAAGAAGATCATTTTAGAGAAAGCAAAATTAGAAGCAGCTAACCTGTTGAAAGAAACCAATCGTGAAATTGAAAAGACCATTCGCCACATAAAAGAGAACAAAGCCGAGAAGAAAGAAACCAAAAAAGTGCGCGAGGGTTTGCAAGATCTGGTAGCGAAAGTAAAAGTTCCGGTAAAGCAAGTTCAATCCAATGATAAAATTGAAACTGGCGATAGTGTTAGGTTAATCGGGCAGGAGGTAAGTGGTAAAGTAATTTCCATTAAAGACGAGATAGCGGTGGTGGAGTTTGGAAGCTTACGCAGTTCTGTTAAGCTAAAGCAACTGATTCGCAGCGATCAGGCTCCGCAAAATCCAGCCACTGTAAAAGCACGTGCGTTGGGTGTAGATGTAATGAAAAAGCAATCGCTGTTCGTGAGTACGTTAGACATTCGTGGCAAGCGGGTGGAAGAAGTAAATGCATTGCTGGATCAGTTTCTGGACGATGCGATTTTATTGGGCCATGCAGAAGTAAAAATTTTGCACGGCAAAGGCGAGGGGGTTTTACGCAAAGTAGTACGCGATCGCCTGAAGGCAACCAAAGGTGTAGCCTCGTTTGCCGATGAGCATGTGGATAGAGGTGGCGATGGAATTACCGTGGTGGTGCTGAAATAAAAAAAGCCACGCAGGCGTGGCTTTTGTTTTATTTTAATTGATTCTTAAAGCGTGAAGGTGAAAATCCAGGGACCTTGCACTTCCTTGGTGCGGGCGGTATAGCCATCACCATCAAAATCGAAAGTTAATGTTAGTGTAGATTCGGTTACAGTATAGTTAACGGCAAGTTCATCTACAGTTCCTTTATCACGAATTATTTGTGTTTCAACGGCCGAACCAAATTCCCAATTTCCACTTGCCTTCCATGGACTTAATGCAGGGCGGGCTGTAGTATTATATGAGAAAGGTGGCGTTCCTTTAGTACCACCTAAAACAAGTTGAAAGCCTGTATAATCAGCTGTTCGGTCAGTACCATCAAAAGAAACAGTGCTTATTTTCCAGGTCTTTTTCAGTTTATCAAATTGAACATCTTCAATTGCAGGTGCTGGCGGATCATCAGGCTTACACCCCATATACGTACTCAATACAGCTGCAACTGCCAATAAAGTAATAGCTCTCAGAATTTTCATGCTTTGGATATTAAAATCAACCTTAAACTTAACAAAAAGGGTTAGTTAAAAAAAACCCGATCGGCCTTAAATGTGCTAAATCTGGGGTTAATCGCATCTTATTCCGGTTTGTAACCCCTATTTGTAACTTAAAATATCCAGTTTGGTAGCTGTGGCCGGATACTCATGTTCCTGATTGCTGGCAATTATAGCCATGGTTTCAGCCGGCAATGCAGCCAGTTGTTGTTGATACCAGGCAATTGCTTTTTTATCGAGGTTGGTGGTGGGTTCATCCAGAAAAAGAATGTCAACCTGTGAGTTAAATGCCAAACCAAGCTTTAGCCGCTGGCGCATACCCGATGAAAAATTGGCAATGGTCTTATCATGCGCATGGCTCAGTTCAAAAAGTTCGAGTAGCTCTTTCGTATTTTTTTTCTGCCGTGGCTTTTTAAAGCGAAAGTGAAAATCAACCATTTCGGTAAGCGTAAATTCATCAATCAGTTCCAGGTAAGGTGTGGCAATTGCTACATGATTGAAGATTTCATCAGCCGGAATTGTTTTACCGTGCTGGCTGTAGACAATCTCGCCTCGGCTTGGCAGCATTTGTCCCCATAAAATCTGTAGCAAGGTAGATTTACCCGAACCATTCGGGCCCACGATAGCGTACCGGTTTTCGGTAAATTGAAAATCAAGGCTCTTAAAAATCCACTCGCGATTAAATCGCTTGCTTAGATCTTTGGCCTCAATCTTCATCAAGCGAAGTGTTGGTGGAAAAGCCCTTTATTACTCCGCGCTCGCTGGTGCGGATAAAGTTGATGATGTAGTCACGCTCAGGACTTTGCGGAACTTCCTTCTCTACCAGGTCTAATGCTCTTGAATTGTTTAAACCTTTCAGAAAAATGAACCGATAAGCCTCCTGTATATCGTTAATTATCTCGGATGTGTATCCTCTTCTTCTTAAACCCACTGTATTTACACCGGCATAAGCCAAAGGCTCGCGGGCAGCTTTGGTATAGGGGGGTACATCTTTACGAACCAGCGAACCACCACCAATGTAGGCGTGTGCACCGATTTTAGAGAACTGCTGTACCGCACAAGCGCCACCAAAAATGGCGTAGTCATCAATAATTACATGGCCTGCTAACTGAACCGTATTTCCAAGGATGCAATAATTTCCAACGATACAATCATGCCCAATGTGTGCATAGGCCATTATCAGACAATTGCTTCCAATTACGGTTTTGTATTTATCAACCGTGCCGCGGTTAACGGTAACACATTCACGAATGGTAGTATTATCTCCAATTTCGGTGGTTGTTATCTCGCCTTTGAATTTGAGATCCTGAGGCTCACCCGAGATTACGGCACCCGGAAAGATTTTACAGTTCTTTCCTATGCGGGCACCTTCCATTATTGTAGTATTTGGCCCTATCCAGGTACCATCTCCAATAATTGTATTTTTCTGTACGGTAGCAAAAGGCTCAATTACAACATTGTTGCCGATTTGCGCCTCGGGGTGAACATTACTTAAGGGATACTTACTCATGAATCTTTTCTAACGATACTGGCTGTCATGGAGCCTTCACACACTAAACTATTACCTACATACCCACGGCCATACATTTTGGCGATGCCTCGTTTAATAGGGGCAATCAAATCGCATTGTATTACAAGTGTGTCTCCCGGTAAAACCATTTTCCGGAACCGGAAATTCTCAATACCCAAAAAGTAGGTCCAGTAGTTTTCCGGATCGGGTACGGTATTTAGTACCAGAATACCACCGGTTTGTACCATTGCCTCTACTTGCAGTACTCCAGGCATTACGGGGTTGCCCGGAAAGTGCCCTTGAAAAAAAGGTTCGTTATAGGTTACGTTCTTAACACAAGCAACTGTTTCGCTATCGAGATAAATTACTTTATCGATAAGCAGGAATGGATAGCGATGCGGAAGTGTTCCGGTAATTTTATTAATGTCCATTACCGGTGGAAGACTAGGATTATACTTTGGCCGTCCTTTCTTATCGTCTTCCTGCATTAGCTTTTTAAGCTTACGGGCAAAGGCCACGTTAGCCGCATGGCCGGGACGTGCAGCAAGAATCTGAGCTTTTAACGGTCTGCCGGCCAGCGCCAGGTCTCCGATTATATCAAGAAGTTTATGCCGTGCCGGTTCGTTGTTGTAACGAAGTTCGATGTTGTTCAGAATACCTTCTTTCTTTACTTCCACGCGGGGCTTGCCCAACATTTTAGCAATATTCTCCAACTCATGGTTTTCCACCACCCGATCCACAATTACAATGGCGTTGTTTAAGTCACCACCACGAATCAGGTTGTTTTTATAAAGCATCTCCAGTTCATGCAAAAAACAGAAGGTGCGACAGGATGCAATTTCTTTTTCGAACTGGCGGATGTTGGTAATAGAGGCGTGCTGACTACCCAATACCGGGGAGTTATAATCGATCATTACCGTTACGCGGTAATCATCTAAAGGCAGAGCAGCAATTTCTACATTACGGGCAGTTTCGCGATAGAAGATACTATCCTGTACTTCGTAAAAATCGCGCAATGCGTTTTGTTCTTCGGTTTCGGCTTCTTTTAGAACATTAACAAACTGAATTGAACTGCCATCCATTATCGGAGCTTCAGGTCCATCCAGTTGAATCAACACATTATCTATTTCCAGGCCCACCAGCGCTGCCAGGGTATGCTCGATAGTGCTTACGCGGGCACCACTTTGCTCAATGGTTGTTCCGCGCGACACATCCACTACGCGATCGCAATCGGCATCAATAATAGGCATGCCAGGCAAATCAATACGCTGAAACTTAATTCCGTGGTTGGGTTTGGCAGGCAAGAAAGTCATATTGGTTTGCACCCCTGTATGCAGGCCAACCCCCGAAAGGGTTACTGACTTCTTGATAGTCTGTTGCTTGTGATTTAACCTCATAGCCTAAAAGTGCGCAAATTTAACGCGTTAGGTATCTATTACCAAACTGTTAAGCGGTTCATTACGAATTGCCAGAGGCTGATTCAGAAGGCACAAAACCGGCCATTTTCTTCTCAAGTTCGCGCAGACGGTCGTTTAATTCGGGTAATCGTTTAAAAACCGCATAAGACCGGAAGTAATCTTTAATATCAATGGCCGGGTAGCCCAACAACTGTTGGCCTTCTTCTTTTACAGATTTTGAAATACCGGCCTGGGCTCCAATCTGGGTGCGATTGGCAATTACCAGATGGCCGGCAATACCCACCTGGCCAGCAATCATAGAATTTTCGCCTACTTTAGAAGAACCTGAAATACCTGCTTGCGCAGCAATAACCGTGTTTTTGCCCACCTCTACATTGTGTGCTATTTGTATCAGGTTATCCAGTTTTACACCCTGCCGGATAATGGTTGAGTCCCCAAACATAGTGGCACAGTCGATAACCGTGTTAGCGCCAATGGTTACGTTATCCTCAATCAGAACATTGCCTAATTGCGGAATGGTTTTATAGCTGCCATCGCCTTGCGGAGCAAAGCCAAACCCATCGCTTCCAATTACGGTGCCCGCATGAATTACGCAGTTGTTGCCAATTCTGGAATCGGCATAAATTTTTACGTTGGGATGCAGAATGGTATTATTACCAATAACCGTATTATCGCCAATAAACACATGGGGATAAATTTTTACGTTATCGCCAATCTTTACCTGGTTGCCAATGTAGGAGAATGCCCCACGATAAATATTTTTTCCGGTTGTAGCCGTATCGCTTTGATATGAGGGTTGTTCAATGCCGCTCTTCTGAAACGAGATGAGCTTATGATATTCTTCCAGTAGTATGGTGAAACTGGAGTAGGGATCATCCACCAGAATGAGTGTGGTTTCAAGTTCTTTCTTAGGTTGGAAATCTTTCTTTACAATTACCGCACTGGCTTGTGTGGTGTAAATAAACTGCTCGTATTTGGGATTGGAGAGAAATGCAACCTGACCTTTTTTGGCATCCTGAATTTTAGCCAGCATCGAAATTTTACCCGATGCATCACCTTTCACTTCTCCGCCCAGCATGGTTGCAATTTGCGCTATGCTAAACTCCATAGGTTGATTTACGTGTTACGAAACAGTTTTACTTTTTTCTGGAAAGACCTTCTACAAAGATACGTTTTTAGGCCAGCATAAATAGTTTTTTTCTACGATTTTGCTAATCGCTTTAATACTGGGCAGGTCTGAAGCGTGGGCAATGTCCAACACTTCTCCGCTTCGTGTAAGAATGTTAATGGATTTGCCACCGGAAATATAGGCTTCATTGCTTACTGTTCCGTACGAGTACAAATACTGAGTATCTTTTTGAAGGATGCCATACACCTGCCCGATTTCCTGGCGTACCTTTTCAACTTCACTTTTTTTAATCAGGTTGCCGGATAGTACAATCTGAAACAATTCCCGTTGAACCAACCGGTTACATAAACCCGAAAGAATGGCATCGGGGTGGTTACGCCAAAGTTTAATTGCACCCCAGATGTCATGGTCATCCAGTTGTCCGAATAAATCGAGCAACTCCTTGTTGTTGGTAAAATCTTCAATGCGGTAATCTTTTTTAAGTAAGCAGGTCAATGCTTCGCTGGCGGGCAAAGGTTCTCCTGCTTGCAGCAGATATTGAGCTCTTCTAATAATGTTTACCAACATTCGCTCTCCGCTTAAGGCGGTTTTGTGCAGGTAAACCTGCCAATACATTAATCTGCGGGCGTGTAAAAAATTCTCAATGCTGTAAATACCCTTTTCTTCCACTACGAGTTCATCATGGTGCACATTTAACATGGCCACAATTCTGTCTACACCAATGGTACCTTCCATTACACCGGTAAAGAAACTGTCGCGGGTCAGGTAATCTAAACGATCAATATCTAACTGGCTGCTTACTAATTGATGAAAGAACTTGCGTGGATAGCTGTTTCGGAAAAATTGCAGGGCCAGATCTAATGCTCCGTTAAAGCGGGTATTCAGTTCGCGCATAAAGAGATAAGAAATACTCTCATGCTTAACTTCCTTTAGCAATGTTTCTTCCAGTGCATGCGAAAAGGGTCCGTGGCCGATGTCGTGAAGCAATATGGCAACCTGAGCGGCCTCAGCTTCCGCATCTGATATATCCACGCCTTTTTGTTGCAGGGTCTTTAATACCCGCCCCATTAAGTGCATGGCACCCAACGCATGGTGAAAACGAGTATGGTGTGCACCCGGGTAAACCAGGTCGCTTAACCCTAATTGTTTAATGTAGCGCAGCCGTTGAAAATACGGATGCTGAATCAAATCGTAAATCAAATCGCCCGGTATGGCGATAAAACCGTAAACAGGATCGTTAATGATTTTCTTTTTGTTCAAGCAACAGCTTTAGATTGCATTATATCGTTTAACTTAGAAAGTTTTTACGAATAACTCATGCAAAGATATAGCATTTTATGGGCGGATGATGAGATTGATTTACTCAAACCGCATATTTTGTTTCTGCAGCAACGCGGTTACGACATTACCCCTGTAAACAACGGTGGTGAAGCTGTGGAATTGAGCGAAGCCCGCCACTTCGATATCGTTTTTTTAGATGAACATATGCCCGGTATGTCGGGGCTGGAGGCACTTGCTCAAATCAAAAATAACAAACCTAACCTGCCCGTGGTGATGATCACTAAAAATGAAGAGGAGCAGATTATGGAGGAGGCCATTGGGGCCAAGATTGACGATTATCTGATTAAGCCAATTAATCCTAGTCAGATTCTGCTGGCTATAAAAAAGATCCTTGATAATAAACGCCTGGTAATTGAGAAGACTAACTCCGGTTATCAGCAGGAGTTTAGAAAAATAAGCATGGCATTTCTGGATGATATGAATCACGAGCAGTGGGCAGATATCTACAAGAAGCTAGTGTTTTGGGAATTGCAGATGGAAGAAGCCGACAACCGCGATATGGGTGAAGTGCTGGAGATGCAAAAAGTGGAGGCTAATGTTAACTTCTGTCGGTTTTTAAAACGTAATTATGAAAACTGGCTCAACAATCCGAATGCTGACAGGCCACTACTTTCACACCAACTCATGAAAAAGAAAGTGTTTCCGGAGTTGAAGAGTGGCACACCATGTTTTTTTGTGTTGATTGATAACCTGCGGTGGGATCAATGGAAAACCATTGAGCCATTGTTGAGTGAATATTTCAACATCGAACAGGAAGAATCGTACTATTCAATTTTACCAACCACTACTGCGTACGCCCGAAATGCTATTTTCTCAGGCCTCATGCCATCCGAAATGGCGAAGACTCATCCGGACCTTTGGGTAGGTGAAGATGAGGATGAATCGAAGAATAATTTTGAAGATGATTTTCTGGCCAAACAAGTGCGCAAGAATAATCTGAACATTAAATTTTCCTATAACAAGATAAAAAAACTGGAAGAAGGTCGCGATCTGGCCGATTCGATCAATAACCTGTTTCATAACGATCTGAATGTAATCGTTTACAATTTTGTGGATATGCTTTCGCATGCCCGCACCGATATGGCGATGATCCGTGAACTTGCACCCGATGAAGCAGCGTACCGGTCTATCACTAAGTCGTGGTTTATGCACTCACCTTTGTTTGATATACTGAGAAAGATCTCTGAGAAAAAAGTGAAACTGATTATTACGACCGATCATGGTACGGTTCGCGTTAAGCGACCTTTTAAAATTGTGGGCGACAGAAGTGTGAATACAAACCTGCGCTACAAGCAGGGTAAAAATCTGGGTTTTGAAGGCGATAAGGTTTTTGAAGCCCCCAAACCGGAACGCTTCTTTTTACCCAAAACCAATGTATCCACAGCATACGTGTTTGCTACGGAAGACCAGTTTTTTGCCTACCCCAACAATTACAATTATTATGTAAACTTCTATAAAGATACTTTTCAACATGGTGGGGTAAGTCTGGAAGAGGTAATCATTCCGTATATTTTACTAACTTCGAAAAATGCCTGATGGTTGGGTAATGTGTGGTGACGCAGTGGCACTTTCAGGTTTGCCTGAAATAGCGACCGAATTGTTACAGGCTGGAAAGGAACATAAGGTTTGGTTATTGCAGGGAGAAATAGGGAGTGGAAAAACAACCTTAGCCAAAATGCTGATTAAACAGTTGGGTATAACGGATACCGTTACCAGCCCAACATTTTCAATTGTGAATCAGTATGGCAGGGGTGAAAAACAAGTGTATCATTTTGATTTTTACAGACTAAAACGCGATACGGAAGCACTTGATCTGGGATTTGAAGAATACCTGACCTCGGGCAATCTTTGTTTGATTGAGTGGGCCGAAAAAGTAAACGCATTTTTACCACCTGAAAGATTTGAGGTGAAAATTGAAACAGTTGACAACGATACGAGAGCGATTTACTATCGCATAACGTCATGAGTGAAAAAAAGAAAACCGGTTTTGAGGCGCTTGCCAAATCAGGACTATACCCACAGGAAGAATTGATGCCGGTAAAAAAATCAAAGCGCTCTTTTTTTATTGGTTTACCCAGAGAGGTTTCCTTGCAGGAGAATAGAATTAGCTTAACCCCGGATGCAGTGGCGTTATTAGTGAATAACGGTCATGAAGTTTGGCTGGAAACCATGGCAGGCGAAGGTTCTAAATTTTCGGACAAACAATACAGCGAAGCCGGAGCGAAAATAGTTTACTCGCCAGACGAAGTTTACAAAGCAGAGTTTATTTTAAAAATTGAACCTCCTACTCTGGATGAGTTAGAATACTTTCGGCCGGGACAAACTTTAATTTCAGCTTTGCAAATGGGCAATCTGAAGCAGGAGTGTATAAATATTTTATTGAAGAAAAGAGTTACCGCATTGGCGTACGAATTTATTGAGGATAAGGTGGGTAGTATGCCCATTGTGCGCGCCATGAGTGAAATTGCCGGCAGCACTGTAATGCTGATAGCTGCTGAATACTTAAGCACCGTTAATAAAGGTAAAGGAATAATTTTGGGGGGAATTACCGGAGTGCCACCCACCAAAGTGGTAATTATCGGAGCCGGTACGGTAGCCGAGTATTCGGCCCGCGCAGCATTGAGTTTGGGAGCCGAGATTCAGGTATTCGATAATCATTTATATAAGCTACGCAGAATCAAGCATACGCTGGGGCATCAGTTCTATACTTCAACTATTGATACTATTACCTTAAGCGAAAGTTTAAAAAATGCCGATGTTGTTATTGGCGCCTTACGTGCAGAGAAAGGTAAGGTACGGCATGTGGTGTCAGAAGAAATGGTAAAACAAATGAAACCTGATTCGTTAATCATTGATTTGAGTATTGATCAGGGCGGCTGTATTGAAACCTCAGAGACTACAACTTTAAACAGGCCGGTTTTTCGTAAGCATGACATAATTCATTATTGTGTGCCCAATGTGGCCTCGCGGGTGGCCACTACTGCCACCACTGCCTTGAGTAATATTTTTACACCTACTATCTTGCGGGCCGCAGAAGAGGGTGGTGTGGAAGAAATGATTTTTTCGCACAAGTGGTTTATGAAGGGTGTATACACCTACAAAGGGTCACTCACCAACGAATCCATAGCCCGTAAGTTTGCTATGAAATTTAAAAATATTGAGTTGCTGTTAGCAGCTCGGGTTTAAACTCAGAATCATATGAAGTCAATCAGGTTAACTTTATTTCTTTTTGTGGCCGCACTTTCAAGTAACGCGCAATGGGCTATTCCTCCTCAAATGCGGGCCGCCAATACATTAGATAACCTCTCACAAAACGGATTAAATCAATCTGATTTATTGTATGGGTTGCCTATGGAACCCGGGAAGGTAGTAGGTGATAGTTACATCACAAAAGAGTGGAATGTAGCGACAATCATGCTGACTGATTCAGAAAAAATTATTGAAGGTTACCCGGTTAGGTATGATATTAAGGCTGCAGTATTAGAGATCAAATCAAAGAATGGGATCAAAGTTTTAAATTCCAAGAGCATAAAAAGTCTGGTGTGGTTGGATTCTTTGATGATACCGCATTACTTTACCAATGCCGACATGTTTAAAGAAGAGGGTGTAACGCAGTCAGGCTTAGTTGAAATTTTAGTTGATGGCGAAGTTACACTTCTTAAAAAGTTTGTTGTTGAAATAATTAAACCGAACTATAATATTGCTATGGGTTCTGGAAGTAAGGACACTAAAATTGTTCCCCGAAGTATATTTTACAGTGCAATAGCGGGAGAACTCACCAGGATAAAGTCAAAGAATGATCTGCTTAAGGTGAGCGGAAATCATAGTGCTGCCATATCCAAGTTGATTTCAGATAAAGGACTTAAAGTAAAAAATCAGGCTGACCTTATTGAGATTTTCGTAAACCTTAATGGCCTTATTAACTCTGACTAAGTTTTTGTAGAGCTTCTTCGTACGATTTTATCTTAGCCTCAGCATCCGTTTTCTTCTTGCGCTCGGCTTCAATAACCTGTGGTGGAGCACTGGAAACAAAGCGTTCGTTTTCTAATTTTTTATTTACCGATGCCAGAAATCCTTTCTGATACTCAAGATCTTTAAGAATAGTTTCTTTTTCTTTAGCCGCATCAATTTTTCCTTCCAGAACAGCAATGTATTCTACTGTGCCAACCAGCAAAGATGTACCCGCAGGTTTTTCTGAACCAGCCAACAAATCATTCAGATTGGCCAACTTTTTTGCAATCGACCAGAATTTTTGAATGGCAGGTTTGCTGCAATACAACGTAATGGCTTCTTTGGGCGATAACCCTTTAGAATTGCGCAGGTTACGTACTTGTGCAATTAAATCAAACGCAATGCCCGCCTCAGTAATAACCGTTGGATTAATGGAGCCTGCTTGTGGCCAGGCGGCCACAATAATATTTTCTTTTGCTTTGCGCGAGGAAAGTTCACTCCAAAGTTCTTCCGTAATGAATGGCATAAAAGGATGTAATACTTTCAAAACTGATTCGAAGAGCGCAACGGTTTGGGTGTAAGTAGCACCATCAATCGGTTTGCCATATTCCGGTTTTATCATTTCAAGATACCAGGCGCAGAAATCATCCCATATCAGTTTATAAACAGCTTGCAATGCATCCGACATGCGGAATTTGCTAAAGTGATCGTTAATCTCTATCAACGATTGGTTGAACTTTGATTCGAACCATTCAATGGCGATAGCACACTCCTGCGGTTGAGGTAATGCTTTATCAACTTCCCAACCCTTCACCAACCGGAATGCGTTCCAGATTTTATTAGCGAAGTTCCGGCCTTGTTCTACTAATTTTTCATCGTACAATAAATCGTTACCAGCCGGTGAACTAAACAACATTCCCGTTCGTACAGCATCGGCCCCATGCGTGGCAATTAATTCCAACGGATCGGGTGAATTACCCAACGACTTAGACATTTTACGCCCAAGTTTATCGCGCACAATGCCGGTTAAGTAAACATGTTCAAATGGTTTTTTGTCCATGTACTCGTAACCGGCAATAATCATCCGGGCTACCCAGAAAAATAAAATCTCCGGTGCTGTTACCAGCACGTTGGTGGGGTAGAAGAAATCGAGGTCTTTGTTTTTGCCGGGAATAATTTTTCCGGTGGTGCTATCAAAGTATTCGTTCTTAAAACCACCAAAAACTTCAATCGGCCACAGCCAGCTCGATGCCCACGTATCCAACACATCGGCATCTTGTGTTAAGTCTTTTTCAGTTAATGCGCGGCCACATTTTTGTGAGCCAATCTTAATAGCGTCTTCAAGCGATTCGGCTACTACAAAATCATTTTCGCCTGTACCATAATAATATGCTGGTATGCGATGACCCCACCACAGCTGTCGCGAGATACACCAATCGCGAACATTTTCCATCCAATGGCGATAGGTGTTTTTAAACTTGGCCGGATGTAATTTGATTTCGTCTTCTTCAACGGCATCATAGGCACGCTTCGAAATCTCTTTCATCTTAATGAACCATTGCAATGAAAGCTTAGGCTCAATTACAGTGTTGGTTCTTTCCGAGCGCCCAATGCGGGTAATAAATTCTTCTTCTTTAACCAGGTGGCCTGCATCGCGCAAGTCTTTTACAATTGCTTTGCGAACTACAAACCGATCTTTGCCAACATACCTGGGCAACTCACTCTTTTCATTAATCGTCCCATCATCATTAATGGTATCAATAATGGGCAACTGGTGGCGCAAACCAATTTCATAGTCATTTACATCGTGTGCCGGTGTAACTTTTAAACAACCGGTACCAAATTCTTTATCTACGTACGCATCGGCAATTACGGGTATCTCTCTGTTGATAAACGGAACAAGAATTTTCTTTCCGATCAGGTGCTGATAGCGTTCATCGGTTGGGTTAACGGCAATGGCCACATCGCCCATAATTGTTTCGGGGCGCTGCGTGGCAATGGTAATCCATTCGTCTGTGGTATCTTTCACTTTATAGCGAATAGAATACAACATGGATTTCTCACCATCTTCTTTATACAGTACTTCTTCGTTCGATACAGTAGTCTTCGCTTCCACATCCCAGTTAATCATGCGCTGGCCGCGATAGATGTAGCCTTTATTGTACAAATCAACGAACACCCGGATAACGGCTTTGTAATAATCGGGATCCATGGTAAACGATGTCCGGTCCCAATCGCATGAAGCGCCTAACTTCTTCAGTTGTTCCAGAATAATGCCACCATATTTTTCTTTCCACTCCCACGCGTACTTCAAAAATTCATCGCGTGTAAGCTGTGATTTTTTGATTCCCTTTTCACGCAGCATTTGTACCACTTTGGCTTCAGTTGCAATGGAGGCATGATCGGTGCCCGGTACCCAACAGGCCTCTTTACCTTCCATACGGGCTTTGCGGATAAGTACATCCTGAATGGTGTTGTTGAGCATGTGGCCCATGTGCAACACCCCGGTAACATTAGGCGGAGGGATTACAATGCAAAATGGCTCTTTGCCAGAACCGGAATTGGCATTGAAAAAACCAGCCTCCATCCAATACTGGTACCATTTATCTTCAACTTCGGATGGGTTATACTTTGTGGAAAGTGACATAAAACGCTAAAAACGAGGTAATAAGTCGGCAAAAATAATGAAAAATGCTGTGTGGTAACGGTAGGGATTGAGCCTTTTGAAGCCAACAAATCCAACCTTACGGGTGTTATTCGTATGTTTAGCAACTAATTCAGATTTATACTATGAGCAACGCCCCATCAACGGTAGAAAACATCAAGTCAGATCACATAGAATGGAAGCAGTTATGGAGTCTTGCTGCTTTATATGGGTCTATCGTAATCGGTTGGATTGCCTACCACCGCTACCAACCGAAATTATTGAATCAGTTTAACTTCACTGAGTTTACACTGGCGTTGATTACGGTGCAAGGCATTGTGCTGGTACTTACTCCGCCAATTGCAGGACGTATTGGCGATAGGTTTAGGTTTAAACAAGGCCAGGGCCATCGGTTGCCCATAATTTCATCGGGGATAAGTTTTGCCGCTATGATTTTTATGGCAGTAGCATTTACACTGTTGGGTAATCCGGGTGAAGTGTTCCGGTGGATTTTACCGATACTGATTGTGTTGTGGCTAATCTCGATGAGTATTTTTACGAGCCCGGCCCTTTCAACATTAGAGTTGTTTACGCCTGTAGATAAGCTGCCCCGTGCTATGGCCATTCTTACCATAGTAGGTAATTTGATTTATTCGCTGGAGCCGGTTATTGTAGATTTGATTGATTATCTGGGGGCACCTGTTACATTTATGTTGGGCGGGGTGGTGGTGTTTGTGTCGGGCTATGCACTAAAGAAAAATTCTTTAAGCTTATTTGATAACAAAAATCAGCGGCCACGCACTGAATTTAAGTTTGATACCCAGCGCTCTAATTACTTGTACATATTAATTATGGGTATTGCCTTAGGATTAACAACCACAGTGTTGTTCAATTATTTTCCTGCCTTGTTACATACTAATCTGAGTGATATTACTAACCTGGAAGGAAAATGGTTAGTGGTGTTGGTGTTGTTTGTTACAGCTCTGTTTTCGTTGCCGGTCAGTAACTATGTTAGCCGTTTGGGTACTTACAAATCTTTTTGGTGGAGTTTTTTGGTTAACTCTATAGCATTAATACTTCTATTCTTCACGGGCTCAGGCGTGTTAACGCTTGCGGTCTTATTAATTTACACTTTGTCATTCACCGTGTTGTCAATCAGTTCGCTGCCACTAGCCATTGAAAAGGCCAATTACTACGAAAAGGTTTTTTGTGTGGGTATCTTTTTTAGTGGTGTCGAGTTGCCCGATGCAATAGTAGAAGTTATTCAGGCAATGGGTTAATTCCGGCTGCTATTCTTATCCGCCAGTTGGCTGGGTACAGGTTGTTGGTGCGATTGCCGAGGTGATTAACCCAACCTAAGTTCTGATTTTTATAACGAACCAATCCAAAACCCCTTAAGCCTTCGCTGATGGCTAAGGCATCTTTTCTTAAATAGGCGATGGCTTCGCTTTCAGTAAGATCAGTAGTTTGAAAAGCATCGGTGTTAATAAAGTTCGATAACGCAAAGGCATGTTCCGGTATCAGCTTATCATGCTTCACTTCGGCCACGGCAGTACCTTTTCCAAGCGGAAAAAATAGTTTGCTGATAAAATCTATTTCAGACAGCAATGATTCCGGTATCTGAATAATCAAGTCTTGTTGGAGTATCCAACGAAATTGTGCTGAATCTAAAGTCCAGGGTTTAATGCGTTCAATTAGTTTGGCGGGGGGTGCATTAAATTTTGGATTGGATTTTAGTTTTAAGCTATCGGTACCTTCTTTTTTAATCATGGCCGAAATAAAAAAACCTTCGCCCGTTACACGGTGTGGATAAAACCGATACCCGATTGTATTTTTAGATGAAATGGTTTCGATATTCCACTCTGGCTTAAGGTTAAGCGAAGCAAACTCCACATTGCGTTCAGTGGCCAATGCATCCAGATTTGCCTCGTTCTCTGTCGGATTATATGTACACGTGCTATAAATCAGTACCCCGTTTTCTTTCAACGCAGGCCATACATCGTTTAAAATTCTACGTTGGCGTTGGGCACAAAGTTTAATATTCTCCTCCGACCATTCGTTGCAGGCTTCTGCATCTTTGCGGAATAAGCCCTCGCCTGAACACGGTGCATCCACCACAATCACATCAAAGTATCCTTTTAATTGTTGAAAGGCTGAAGGGTCGGAATTTGTTACGATTACATTTGGGTGTCCCCACTTTTGTACATTCTCCCATAATATCTGCGCCCTGGAGCGAATAACTTCATTACTAATCAGCAATGAATTGTTTGATAGTAGACTAAGCAGGTGCGTGGATTTGCCACCTGGGGCTGCACATAAATCCAGAACCCGAAGGGGTTGGGTTAAATCGACAGTTTGTTTTAATGCTTGTTCCAGAAAGAGCGAACTGGCCTCCTGAACGTAATAAGCGCCCGCATGAAAAGTGGGATCAAGTGTAAACACGGGTCGTTCATCCAGATAGAATCCAAAATTACTCCACGGCACACGCGGTAAGTCGAACGAAGGTTTTTTAGCGGGGTTTATGCGGATACTTACCGGAGTTGATTCTGCGTGCGCCTGCACAAATTTTTGCCAATCTCCACCCAGTATATTTTTCATTCGGGTTTCGAATGCTTTTGGAAAAGAGAAGTTGTGTGGCTTATTGTTCATGATAGTGATGCGCAGATTCAAGTAAAGTAAAAATTTTAAATTAATTTCGGCTTTGCGAACAAAATCCAAACAAATGCAAATAGCTGCCAATAATCCGGAATTGAAAAGTTGGGTTCACGTTCCTGCCGGATCTGATTTTCCAATTCAAAATTTGCCTTTTGGAATTTTTAAAACCCGCTACCTCAGCGCAGTAGCTGGTGTTGCCATTGGCGAGCATGTAGTGGATCTTGTCTATCTGCATGAGAATGGATACTTAGATGGTTTGGGCTTACCACCTGGTATTTTTAATCAGAAATATCTGAATGATTTCATCGCGCTTGGCCGCAAGACAACGCGAGCGGTGCGCAACCGGGTTTCGGAATTACTGCAGACTGATGTAGCTGAACTTCAACAAAATATTGCAGCCCGCGAAATTGCATTGATTCCTATGAATGAAGTGCAGATGCAGATGCCGGTGCAGATTCCGAACTATACTGATTTCTATAGCAGCGAAGAACACGCTACCAATGTAGGCAGTATGTTCCGCGATCCTAAAAATGCATTGTTACCTAACTGGAAACATTTGCCGGTAGGATATCATGGTCGGGCGTCCTCTATTGTTGTTTCCGGAACAAATCTTCATCGGCCAAAGGGTCAGATCAAACTTCCTGATTCCGAGTTCCCGGTATTCTGTCCTTCGCAAAAATTAGACTTTGAATTAGAGCTTGCTTTTATAACCGGTAAACAAAATGCATTAGGTACTCACATTACTACTTCAGAGGCTGAAGACCATATTTTTGGTTTTGTCTTGTTTAACGATTGGAGTGCCCGCGATATTCAGCAGTGGGAGTATGTACCCCTCGGACCGTTTCTTGGAAAAAATTTCGGATCAACTATTTCGCCCTGGATCGTTACGCTTGATGCGCTGGAACCTTTTCGGGCATCAGGGCCGGAGCAGTTTCCGCATGTGTTGCCTTATCTGGTAACAGAAGGCAGCAAAAATTTTGATATCAACCTGGAGGTTCTGATTCAACCGGAAGCAGGCGAGGCTACAACCGTATGCCGTTCCAATGCCCGGTATTTATATTGGAATGTAAATCAGCAATTGGCTCATCACACCGTTAATGGTTGCAATATACAGGTGGGTGATTTGTATGCATCAGGCACAATCAGTGGCCCGTCACCGGGTTCGTATGGTTCGTTGCTGGAGTTAAGCTGGAATGGCCAACGTCCGTTGCATCTTGCCAATGGCACAAACCGAAAGTTTCTGGAAGATGGTGATACTGTAACGATTCGAGGTTTTGCAGAAAAGAGCAACGTGCGGATTGGTTTTGGGACGTGTGAAGGAAAAATTTTACCAGCATTATGAAACGAATAGGTTGGTGGATAATACTGATTGGGTTAACCACTATTGATGCGTACCTCATTGCCAAACCAAATTTGTTGGGTAAACTGGGTTTCATCATTTACAAGTACAATTACCTGCGCACGTTTCCGCGCGCCTTGCTAACCGTGGCTATTGTAGTTGCTGTGGTATGGGGCATCACGCAACTAATTGTTTGGCTTGGTTACAAAGAAATTATTGTTAAACGCACAGCCATCCTGATACTCACGATTTTAATGTTGCTTTTTGTTTTTACCGGATTTAAAACGGCTTTGGATTTTCAAAGTTGGGCATATGGCCACTCCGGTCATAAACTTAAGTACGGTGCGTACTTGCTGCCGATGATTTTAATTTTTGTTACTGGTTCTGGACTAATTCAGGTATTCAGACAAACACCCAGATTTCCGGAATCTCCAATTAATAAAACTTTATGATTATTCGTCCTGCTGAATTGCCCATTCCCAAACTACAGGCTTATCTGCAAAGTGCTGTAGCACCACGCCCCATTGCACTTGTAAGCTCAATCGATGCTAACGGAAATGTTAATCTGAGTCCGTTCAGTTTCTTCAATATGTTTAGCATGAATCCGCCCATTCTGGTATTCTCACCATCCAGACGAGTAAGGAATAACACGGTAAAGCATACCCTTGAAAATGTGGATGAGGTGGATGAAGTGGTGATTAACATTGTAAACTATGAAATGGTGCAACAGACTTCTTTAGCCAGTTGTGAGTTTGCTAAGGGCGTGAATGAATTTGTGAAGTCCGGATTTACCGAGGTAAAATCTGAGCTGGTAAAGCCACCACGCGTAGGGGAGTCACCTGTTTCATTCGAATGTAAAGTGAAGTCGGTTATTCCGTTGGGTACCGAAGGGGGTGCCGGTAATCTGGTAGTTTGCGAAGTATTGCTCATGCACATTCAGGATCAGGTACTGGACGAAAACAAAATGATTGATCCGCATAAGTTGGATACAGTGGCCCGCATGGGGCAAAACTATTATAGCCGGGCTTCTGGCGATAGTGTGTTTGTAGTTCCTAAACCAAATGAAAAAATTGGTATTGGGTATGATTTGTTACCTGAAAAAATAAAAAGCAGTAAAATTCTTACCGGTAACGATCTGGGTATGTTGGCGAATATCGATCAGTTTCCACCTAAGCGTGAACTTACTGCTGAAGAGGTTAAAGCATGGAGCACGGGCATGGAGGCAGTGCATCACTTAGCTAAACACTATCTGAAACAAGGCAACATAACAGCAGCCTGGCAACTGCTTTTGCATTAGAAAAGTATGTAATAAAAAAGCGTCTGACTATTTAAGCCAGACGCTTCCAATTAGCGCAATAATTTTTTTAGCGATACATCACAGCTTTCACAGCTTTTACCGTACGCTCAACGTTTGGTAAAATTGCCTGAATTAAAGTTGGCGCATAAGGCAGGGGCACATCCATACTATTGATACGATGAATAGGTGCATCTAAGTAATCAAATGCATGTTTCTGCACATGGTATGTAATTTCAGTTGAGATGGACGACAAAGGCCAGGCTTCTTCCACAATCACCAACCGGTTGGTTTTCTTTACGGACTCCACTACAGTAGCATAATCAATCGGGCGAACAGAACGTAAATCAACTACTTCTGCAGAGATTCCTTCTTTTTCCAGTTCCTGAGCGGCTGCCAATGCAACTTTCATAATCTTACCAAATGAAACGATGGTTACATCGGTACCGGCCCGTTTCACATCAGCAACACCCAGTGGAATCAGGTATTCTTCAGCGGGTACTTCACCTTTATCGCCATACATCAATTCCGACTCCATAAAAATAACCGGGTCGTTATCGCGTATTGCAGTTTTCAAAAGTCCCTTGGCATCATACGGATTAGAGGGCACTACTACCTTTAATCCAGGAGTGTTGGCAAACCAGTTTTCGAAATTCTGGGAGTGTTGGGCACCCAATTGCCCGGCATTACCGGTTGGCCCGCGAAACACAATCGGGCAGTGGTACTGACCACCCGACATGGATAAGATTTTTGCAGCAGAGTTGATGATCTGGTCGATAGCCACCAACGAAAAATTGAAGGTCATGAATTCTATAATGGGGCGAAGGCCATTAATGGCAGCTCCGGTACCAATACCTGCAAAACCCAACTCAGCAATAGGCGTATCAATTACTCTTTCCGGGCCAAACTCGTCCAGCATTCCCTGGCTTACTTTGTAGGCCCCATTGTATTCTGCTACTTCTTCGCCCATTAAAAAGATGCTGCCATCGCGTCTCATTTCTTCGCTCATGGCTTCACGTAGCGCTTCTCTGAATTGAATTTCTCTCATAGCTGCCGTTAGTTTGGAAAGCCCGTAAAAATAGGCAGCTAAAGGCTCAGGTTAAAACGAATAGTCTGTTTTTTTAAACCGGGTGCAATCAAAACCCCAATAAAAAACCCCGGTGAGAGCCGGGGTTTTTCTATTTACGGGTAATCTAAAGATTACTTAAGTGCATTGCGGAATGCTTCGGTTGTAGCAAACTTAGCAAACTCAAGGTCTGTAAGGGCTTTTTCTTTTAAGCTAGAGTCGATACGAACTGCGCTGGTCAGGTTGCTAACCACAGCATCGCCATTGCCAGAACGGGCGGCAGCAACTGCAGCACCGTAGTAACCAATAGCTAAGTTGCTGTTTTTGCGGGTTGCCTCAGCGAATGAAGACGCGGCATTGCTGAAATCCTTGTTCAGTAACTGAGCCAAACCTTTGTTAAAGAGGTTTACATCGGTATCCAGAGCAGAAGAAGTTGAGCTAACTGCTGAGCTATAATTAGCCATGTAGATTTCAGATGCACCTTTAACGCCATTTACACCGCGGGTAACATCGTTGCTGGCTCCACGCAAAGCTTTTGTAGCGTGGCTATAAGCTTTATAAGGGTTGCCTCTCCACAAAGAAATAGTAGCCAGGTTAGCGTGTACTTCAGGAGTTTCGCGCAGTTTGGCTGCAATTTCTGCCTGAGCAGCAGCTTTGTCAACCAGACTGCTGGCATTAGCTGAATTTTGAGTAGCCAATTGCAGGTAAGCAGCAGCTAAGTTATTGTGAGCATTCCAGTTGCTTCCTTTTTTGGTAGCAGCTTCATAGATGGCCGCTTTTTCTTCTACTGAAGGGGTAAGGGTAGCAGCGTACATTAATTCTTCGAAAGAAAGAGCATCTGCGGCAGCCTGACCTGAAGAGATTTGCTTGGCCAGTACAGAAATTTCTGCGTCAGTCTTCTTATCCTTTACGGTAAGGATTTCAGTTTTTGCAGTACGCAAGCCTGGATATACATCTTTGAAAACCTTATTGTAAGTCTTCAATTTCTTCATTGCCTTTTCCTGATCTTCGAAAGAACCACCACCGTTGATGATGTTCAGGTATTCTGATTTTTCGTCAGATGTGATTTTATCGTAAGCAGCAAGTGCGTTTTTGAATTCTGACCAATCGTCAACAATTGGCTTCAGAATAAACTTGATTGAATCGGCAGCGCCTTTGTAGTCATACTTCTTCATTTGAGCGCGATAGAATTTTTCAATCGCTTTTGCACGCTCTTCAGAAAGTTTAGAGTTAATGCGTTCAGCACCTTCAGGTGAGTGAGTACCAGTGATAGTTACGGTACGGGTTACGTTTTTAGAAGCGATGAAAGCATCTAATTGTTTTCCTTTCTCAGCCTTGATCTCAGTAGTGCGCAACACAGACTTACCTCTTTCGAAAATGAAATCAGGAATTACAACCGGGATAAGTTCTTCCTGGTTGTTGTAACCGTGGTCTGCATAAGCAGCGTAATATGAATTTTGAACAAGCTTAGAGGTGGTGATGATACCTGTTGCTACTGGCAAACGCTCAGTAGTTTTTGATTTGGTGCCTTTGGAGGCAACACCCTGAACTTCTACCGTTCCTACTTTGTAGGCATCCTGGTATGGGAACATTTGATTTTTGGCAACCTTAACCTCTTCAGTTGCGCTATTCGGGAAGTCTTCGGCACGGAATTCGGCAGGGGCCAGGGCCAGTTCGTTTTCGCCATACTTATAGAAAGTATTAAGCGTATAAACCGTTCCTTTTTTCAACATTTTAATAGGAAGATTTCCAGTCATGTCGAATACTACCGTGTCTTTGTGAACTTCAAGCGGGTTAGGAGCTACTTCTAACTTTTGCTCTTTGGCAGCTTTGATCATTTTGGGTAGGGTACAACCAGTAAAGGTTAGCGACCCGATGATCACGAATGCGTAAAATAATTTTCTCATAGTTATAGTTATAAGGTTACCGTAAACGAGGGGCAAAGTTAACCCAAACCCCTATTTTTGTGCAATAATAGCTAAAAAAATATCAAGCTCGGCCCTTATTTCCAGCACTTTAACGGGTTATATTTGCAGGCATTACAATTAGTCGGTAAATCGGCTTTTACTCAGGTAAACGGATGATAAAAGGCCTTTTTTAGCAAATGTTTGTATGGTGGGATTGATTAAAGACATTCAACTTTTTTTTGAGAAGCAGGCATTTGGTGTGTGCACCGCGCTTGGCGAGAAGATGGGGATAGCTACCTCTTCCATCCGATTGTTTTTTATTTATGCCTCATTTCTCACGTTCGGGTCGCCCCTTATCGTGTATTTATCCATTGCTTTTGTACTGAATATGCGCAGGCATTTGCGCAGGCGCAGCACCATCTGGGATTATTGATTCCGGAGGTCTGAATAGCTGTGTTTCCCGTTCAGGTAATAGTCAATTATCAGTACCCCATTATAAATTGTACTGATCGGATGGATTTTTTCCTGAGCTCGTTTGGCGTAATCTCTGCGTAGGTTTTTAATAAAACTGAAGTGAGCCTTAACCACGGCCCACGCATCGGCCGGAAAGCCGGTTACTAAAAACTTTGCAGCCGCAACCCAATCCAACATAAGCCGAAGCGGAATTTTCCAGAAGAGTTGACGGGCAGGCAGATTTTTTATCAATAAACTCAACCCATTACTAAAATTGAAGTAGGTTTTTCGGGGGTTCGATTTGGCCAGCGTGCCACCACCAACATGATACACCTGCGAACTTCCGGTATAGAAAATTTTCATCCCGGTTTGTTGTATGCGCCAACACAAATCAATCTCTTCCATGTGCGCAAAAAAGTCTTCATCAAAACCATTGTGCTGATGAAAGACGGAAGCACGGATAAACAAACATGCACCCGTAGCCCAAAACACCTGCCGGGTATCGTTATACTGGCCTTTATCTTTTTCAAATGTGTTGAAGATTCGGCCGCGGCAAAACGGGTACCCCAGGCTATCTATTAACCCACCGGCTGCTCCGGCATATTCAAACTCATCGCGATTATGGTACGATAGAATTTTAGGTTGTGCAGCCGCTATAGTTTGATCTTGTTTGAAAAGACTAATAACGGGATCAATCCACCCGGCAGTAACCTCTACATCCGAATTAAGCAACACATAATAGGTTGCATTTACTTGTTTAAGCGCCTCATTGTAACCGCCACAATAGCCATAATTGGCCTGGAGTTGAATAATTTCAACCTGATTGAAAAAATTTGCTTTAAGAAAACTTACGGAATCATCGGTAGAGGCGTTATCGGCTACGATAATTTTTGCGGTACCGCTATGGGCAATTACGCCCGGCAAAAACTGTTGCAGGAAATGTTTTCCGTTGTAGTTCAGAATAACAACGGCTGTTTCAATCATCCCATCAGACTGCTTAAATCCATACCTGGAATATTCGGGAGCAAACCTTCTGTAGCCTTCTTCAATTCTTCTTTGGCCAGTACTTCGGCTTCTTCTGCGGCTTTGTTTACTGCAGCCACGACCAGATCCTGAACCAGAATTTTATCATCGGCTTTCAGAATAGCCGCATCAATATCCAGCGAGATGAGTAGCTTCTTGCCATTAACCGTAGCTCTAACCATTCCTCCACCCGATTCGCCCGTGGCTTTAACTTTTACCAGGTTGTCCTGTGCTTCTTTGATTTTAGCCTGCACCTCTTTCATGCGGCCCATCATTTTCATCATGTCGAACATGCTCGGAATTTTAGTTTTGATCGGGCAAAGATAAACGAAACTGTGGCTTAGTTCTTCTTTTTAAGGATTACCACCGTGCTGCCCCGTTTAAAAGTGCGGCCGGCAAAGTCAAGAATCTGCGCATTCCAAACATAAGTTCCTTCGGGTAACGGCCGCCCGTTGTTGGTGCCATTCCAGGGTTCGTTCTTATCATTGTAATAGACCATCGTACCCCACCGATCAAAAACTTTTAATTCAAGCCGGGTTATATAATGTCCGCGTACAGTAAAAGTTTCATTTTCGGTTGGCCCAACACCATCCGGTGTAAAGGCCGTTGGGTAAAACAAGTTTGCTTCGCGGGTTACCACCAGTCGGTTCGAAACAGAATTAGGTAACCCTACCTGCACCGGTTGTGCAGTTATAACATACTGCAACACCTGGTTCACATCATCGGGTTGATCATCCACCCAAACGGTATCTGTACCAAGATTGAGTGTTGCAATTAACCCACCACTCTTATCAAACCTCTGTAATTGATAATTAGTAACACCACTTTGCCAGCCTTTGTATCTACTCCAACGTACGGTAATTACATTTTCATTATCAACCGAAGCAGAAAGTCTGATCGGGCAAACCAAGATACCTTGATTGCTGGTGTTATCGCACAAATCGGTGTAGTTGATACGATAGCAATTGCCAGATTCGGTGGTATAGTCAGGATCAGCAAAATTTTGCACCGGGGTTTGCGCAATTACTGAAAAACCTGCACCAGGGTTTCCGCGCGAAACGGAATATTGTGCAACAGAAAATGCCGGATCTTGTTGCCAGGTTAACTGCACACCGGGTGAGCCCACCAAAGCACTTACATTGTTCACCTCAGTTGGGGTAACGGTGGTAAAGGCCTCACCACATTTTTCGAGTGAGATACTACGGCCGCCACCAGCGTAGCGATTGATAACCTGATAACAATAATTGGTTTTACACACCACGTCCACATCGTTAAGTTGATTGGGTGAACCGGGAATAATAGTATAAGAAGAATTATTGCGGATAATCTCCGTACTGACTACCGCTACGGATGCCGTAGCCCAGGTAAGGCGATTGTTTCCATTTTCAATAGCGAGATCGAAGTTGTGACTACAAACCGGAGCCGAGTAAGTATGGGTGTTGGTGCAAGGATCGAATGAACTTAACCGGAAACAGTAAAAATTATTTTCGGTTTGCAGGTTAGGAATCGTTATGGTGCTAGTCCCATACAAGGTCTGAAACTGCTGAAATACGGTGCCACTGTTTATGCCAATCTCTAATCGGTATTGAATATTAGCTTGTGGGGTAAAATCAAGCTGTAATGATGTGCTGTTGAGTACGGTGAGCGTATTGATTTGGGGTGTGGGTAATACCGGCAGAGCGGTAAACGATTGAACTTTGGCTGCACAGTTATTGGCCGAATTAATATCGCGTCCTCTTACACCAATATTAAATGTTCCCGCACCACCATAATTGTGCGAGGCAGTTTGATTGTTACTGTTAGGAATGGCAGTTTCGACTGTGCCATCATTATTAAAGTCGATGAAATATTGATCGTACGTTTTATCTGTAATCTTAATAGAAGTTTGAAAGCCGGAGCAGGTATAAATCTCAAACTCGGGTTGCACGTTTGGGTCAACCGTAATTGAAATGTCATCGGCACCAATGTTCTGATACAACACCGAAAGGGTATAAGTACCGGGTTGTGTGTAAGTAAGTGTAAACTGATTTTGTTGCGTGGCGCCACCATCACCGGGTGTCATCAGGCAGGGGAAGCCGGGAGTACATTGGCCGGTGGTAACCAGGTTGGCATCTATTATGGTAACCGTAAACGGAGCACAGCCTTTGATTTCATCCACACTGAACCGGCCAAGCCTACTGGGATATTGAGCATGGGCACTTATTGCGCTCAGCAAAAAAAGTATTCCGATAAACCAGCCCTTCTTCACAAATTAGTAGTTCAAGCTAAACAGAAAATTTCAACGAATAGGTTTTCAAAAATTTCTCGGTAGCTACCATATCCACATGTAACTCGCGATCTGTTTCTATAAACGGAACAACCTGCCGGAAAGTATTCACAAACTCTTCCAGTTCGGCAGATGATTGTAACGGTCGCCTGAAGTGCAAAGCCTGTGCTGCGGTAATCAATTCGATAGCTAGAATGGAATATAAGTTATTCACCACCCGGTAAACTTTTGTAGCCGCATTGGCGCCCATACTTACGTGATCTTCCTGTCCGTTGCTCGACACAATAGAATCGACCGATGCCGGAG
Source organism: Bacteroidota bacterium (assembly GCA_051715445.1). Lineage (GTDB taxonomy): Bacteria > Bacteroidota > Bacteroidia > Cytophagales > Cyclobacteriaceae > ELB16-189. Next base: position 127,831 of record JBPXJU010000008.1, read on the forward strand.
TGCATAATTGTTTGTTCTGGCTTACCAGCGATGCGGCCGTATATTGTGGGATCATCAAACCGGAGTTAATACCCGGATCGGCCACAAGGTAATGCGGTAAATCGCGTGCACCCGAAATTAATTGATACGTTCTGCGCTCCGAAATATTTCCCAGTTCGGCCAACGCAATGGCCAGAAAGTCTAATGGCAATGCTAAGGGTTGGCCATGAAAATTACCGGCCGAAATAATTTTATCAGCATCGGCAAAAATATTAGGATTATCGCTTACCGAATTTATTTCGGTTAGAAAACCTTGTGTTACAAACTGAATAGCATCGTAACTGGCGCCATGAACCTGGGGAATGCAGCGGAAGGAGTAAGGATCCTGCACATGCTTTTTAGCTTGCCGGGCAATAGCACTTCCTTTTAAAATTTCTTTTATGGATGCGGCTACATGCATTTGTCCGGCATGCGGCCGAATTTGGTGTACGGCTTCATCAAAAGGTTCCAGCCGACCATCAAATGCATCCAACGAAAGTGCGCTAATAAGATTAGCCAGTTTTAATAACCGATGTGCGTGCAGCAAACTCCACGTGCCGTAGGCACTCATAAACTGTGTGCCGTTCAATAAGGCTAAACCTTCTTTTGCTTTGAAGTGTATCTTCTCCCAATTAAATTTTTTCAGAATGGCTTCGCCCGGATAAACTTTACCTTCGTAGTGTACTTCGCCCGAACCAATCAACGTAAGCGATAAATGGGCAAGCGGAGCCAGATCGCCCGATGCACCCAACGAACCCATTTCATAAATGCGCGGCCACACCCGATTATTATACATGTCTATCAACCGGTTTACGGTTTCTAATTGCACACCCGAATAACCGTAGGAAAGCGATTGAATTTTAAGAAAGAGCATCAGCATCACAATCTCTTCCGGAACTTCGGGGCCGGTGCCACAGGCGTGCGACTTTACCAGATTCTCCTGCAGTTTTTCGAGCTGATCTTTCGGAATGTTTTTATTGTACAGCGAACCGAACCCGGTGTTGATGCCGTAAACAGGAGTGTTGGATGAAGCTAATTTCTGATCGAGATACGCGCGACATTTTACAATTTGCTTGCGCGAATCTTCCGAGAGCACCAGATTGATAGTGTTGCGCAGAATCTGATCGAGATCATGCAAGGATAGGGGAGAGTTGGATATGGTGAAGCTGGCTTCCATTTTATGAAGTGGGCAGTATGAAGTAAGCAACTGGCAGCGGTTGAAGGCAAAATAAAAAACCTTGCTTACGAATAGGGTTAATTTGATTGCCGACTGTCACCTGCATACTGCTTACTTAATTAGGTTTATTATCTCATCAACACGCAACTTTTGCTGCTCGCCAGTTTTCATATTCTTTAATGCCAGCAAACCACTCTTTACTTCTTCCGATCCAATTACAATTACATACGGAATCAATTTTTTATTGGCGTAGTCTAATTGCTTCTGAATCTTAATGGCATCCGGATAAATTTCTGAGGCGATGCCTTGCGCGCGCAGTTGCTGCAATACCCCCAGTCCGTATTTTTTGCTTTCAGCATCGAAGTGGGCAATTAATACCTTGCTTGAGATTTGTGCTTCCTGCGGAAAGAGTTTCAGTTCTTCCATCGCATCGTATAACCGATCGACACCAAACGAAAAACCGACACCCGATTTTTTATCGTTGGGATCGAACACTCCCGTAAGGTTATCGTAACGCCCACCTCCGCTTACACTGCCAATAGCTACATTGTTGATTTTTACTTCAAAGATGCAGCCGGTGTAATAACTTAAGCCCCGCGCCAGGGCAATATCAAACTCGAGGTGTTCTTCGGTGGCGTTAAAGTCTTTTAGCAATTGAAGCACCTGTGCTAAGTCGCTGATGCCCTTTTTGCCGGCTTCGCTATTGACAAATTTTTGAGTCAGGAATTGAATCTTCTCAGAAGTTGTTCCTTTGAAATTCAGAATCTCAAATACTTCGGTAAGATTGGCATCCATAAAGCCGCGGGTGCGCAGTTCTTCCTTTACTTTTTCTTCTCCAATTTTATCCAGCTTATCAATAGCAACAAACAACGAAGTTTCGTTTCCACCTTTGCAGATTTCGGCCAGGCCGGAAAGGATAGCACGGTGATTTAGTTTGATGGTATAATCTGTAATACCCAAACCTTTAAACACTTCTTTGATCATTAAAATGATTTCGGCTTCGCAGATCAAAGAATCAGTTCCCACCACATCGGCATCGCATTGATAGAACTCGCGGTAACGTCCTTTCTGCGGACGATCGGCCCGCCATACGGGTTGTATCTGGTAGCGTTTAAATGGGAAGGTAATCTCGTGCCGGTTCATTACTACATAGCGAGCAAAAGGTACAGTGAGATCGTAGCGCAAAGCTTTTTCAGATGATTCCGATGTAATCACTTTGGAAGTAATGAATTTAAGTGCCTTTGGCAGTACTCTATTGTTAAAATCATTATCTCTGAACTGACGGAAATGGTGATCAAAATCCGAATCAAAATTTTCTTTGTATAAACTGGCTCTATTTAAAAACTCGCTTATGCTGATTGACAAAAACTCAATATCCTCTTCAATAAATGCTTTAAAAATTTCCTTTTGATAGCCTGAAAGATATCGTGATGAAACCCAAGCCTCTCTTTGATGAAATTCGATTAGTACCTCTTTAATCTTTTGTACGGATCTATCGTTTGCATCAAATGAGGTTGTAAAGTGATCTTTTATAATGTACTTAAGAAAATCGAATAGAGCATCTTTTATTCTGGCTATCATTTTTTCGAAATAATCACCTGAATCCAGAATTTTGAATATTAACTGATCTCCTTCCTCCCCATACTTTCCGGTAAGGGTGCTCAGGTTTTCCATAGCCGGAGTTTCAAGAGGCTGGAAACCGTATTTCTGAAAAACCGTGCGAATGGTATTGAAAATAAACTGCCGTTTGGCCATTTGTGCCGGACCAAAATCGCGGGTGCCTTTGGGTAATGTTGGTTTTTCCATAGTAAAACGGGGCAATTTAACTATTTCAAGGGTTTATTGAGTTTTTCGGGGTTGTTAGGTTAAGGCTGTCGAAACCAGACATTTTCTTGAATTATTAGCCTTAAGGTGCCTTGAAAATTGTAAAACCTGTTTATTTTTGCGGCCTGTTAAAATCAAAGGAGTCATGTCAGTAACCCGCTTAAAGAGAAAAAACCGTAAGGATAAGGCTAAAGCAGCCCGCAGAAGAACCGATTTGAAGAATCAGAACTTTAAGCCTGTGGCTAAAGCTATTGATATTGAGAAAATCAAAGAAGAATTCAAGGCTAAAAAAGCCAAGTAGTTTTTCTAATGGATATGCTAAGCCAATGGACAACCGTCTGTTGGCTTTTTGTTTTTGCGTTAACCGGCACCGGAATTCAGCGCTCCACGCTTTCCTAATTCAATCACTTCCAGTTTACTGATTATTTTATTGTTGATCTCGAACCGGATAAGGGTCTTCATGCTGTGGAATCCATGATTACCGGCCGCACCCGGATTAATATAAAGCATGTTAGTGGCTGGATCTTTTTTTACCCGAAGAATGTGTGAGTGACCACAGATAAATACATCGGGTACCTTTTCTTTCAGTTGTTTTTTAATTCTTGGATTGTAATGAGGGGGTGCTCCGCCAATGTGTGTCATCCAAATGGTTAGTCCTTCGCAGGTAAACCAAAGATCTTCAGCGTAGCGCGTTTGCAAGGCTTTATCATCGATGTTGCCAAACACGGCCCGAAGTGGCTTAAACTTTTCAAGTTCATTGGCTACCGTGGCATCACCAATATCGCCTGCATGCCAAATCTCATCGCACGCAGAAAAGTAGGTAAACACTTTTGGGTCCAGGTGACTGTGCGTGTCGCTGATAAGGCCAATTTTCATTGCCGAAAATTAGTTAAAGGTGCTAATTAAACCTGTCAGGTCTTTTTTAAACGAATTAAAAGACCTGTCAGGTTTAGATCAATAATTCTTTTCGCCAGGCATGCTTAACCAATCGCGGCTGGGTTTGCGTGAGGCATTACCCGAATTGAATTTTTTGGGAGCCGTATTTGACGTTTGTTTGCGTTTAAAATCTCTTCGCGGTTGTTGTTGCTTTTGTTGCGGCCGCTGCACCGGTCTGTTATTGGATGAGGGTGGCGCAACAACATTCGTACTTCCATTCATGGGGAATGGGTTTTCGGTTGCAACCGGCACCGATTTACCAATCAACTTCTGAATGTCTTTGAGGTATGCTTTTTCTTCGGCATCACAAAATGATATGGAACTTCCGCTGGCACCTGCGCGGCCTGTGCGTCCGATGCGATGCACATACGTTTCAGGTACGTTGGGTAATTCAAAATTGATTACGTGTGAGAGTTCATCAATATCAATACCACGTGCAGCAATATCGGTGGCAACCAATACCCGGGTTTTTTGTTCTTTAAAATTGCTTAGTGCCCTTTGCCGTGCGTTTTGCGATTTGTTGCCGTGAATGGCTTCCGCTTTAATACCTGCTTTGTTCAGGTCTTTAGCCACACGGTCGGCCCCATGTTTAGTACGGGTAAAAACAAGTGCGGTGTTGATGTTTTCTGTTTTTAACAAATGCAATAACAGGTGGCGCTTGTTTGCTTTTTCAACAAAATAAACTTCCTGCTTTACTGTGTTTGCGGTAGATGAAACAGGAGTTACTTCTACGCGCACCGGGTTTGTTAAAATGGTATTAGCCAATGCCGAAATTTCGGGCGGCATGGTGGCTGAAAAGAAAATGGTTTGTCGTTTTGCCGGAATACGGGCGATGATTTTTTTCACATCATGAATAAAACCCATGTCCAGCATGCGGTCGGCTTCATCCAGTACAAACATTTTTAAGCGATCGAGTTTAACGTAGCGTTGATCCATCAGGTCGAGTAAGCGGCCTGGTGTGGCTACCAAAATATCCACTCCGGCTCGCAGCGCATCGGTTTGAGCTTTTTGCGAAACACCACCAAAAATTACAGTGTGTTTGATCCGTAACAATTTACCATAGGCCTGAATGCTCTCGCCAATCTGTATGGCCAGTTCGCGCGTTGGAGTAAGCACAAGTGCTTTTATGCCTTCGGGCTCTTTTTTATAAAGTTCATCCTGATGGAGTAATTGCAGCAGCGGAATGGAGAAGGCTGCTGTTTTTCCGGTACCGGTTTGCGCACAACCCAACAGGTCTTTACGTTGCAATAAAACCGGAATGGCTTGCTCCTGAATGGGTGTTGGTTTTACATAACCTTCCGATTGCAGAGCTTTAAGAATAGGCTCTATGAGATTTAATTTTTCGAACATGATTTGTGATTGAAGCGCAGGCTACTGCGCGATAAATAAAAAAATAGTTTCTAATTTTTGACGCCTCTTGGCTCATTTCCGACTTTGCGGCTACACAGAAAGGGCTTTTCTGGGTGAATTTGGAGGAGTGATGTGCAAAGGTAACGAAATAATTACGGCTTTTGGTTAAATGCCTCATGAAATGCTTTACGCCCGGCTTCTATAATTTCATTGGCACGGTAAAACTCATACACGCTGCATGCATTGCGCGAGATGTTAACAATCAGATCGGGTTTGTGTACATCAATCATTAATTCAGTTAGTCTGTCCTGTGTCATATCGTATGATATGTTCAGCAAATCGAATAACCCCAGTTTATCAGCGGCATCAGTATTGTTTTCAAATTTGGGTAGCGAAGCACGAATGGAGTCGATCATTCTTAAGTATGCAGCGCGTTCTTTTTTTTCGATTTCTTCTTCAAGTATTTGTAAAGGTGTTGCTGGTATATTGGCATTGATGTTAACAGCCACCACCATATCGCCTGGTTGTTTGTTCACCAGATTCAGCGGAAGCGGGTTGAGTACACCACCATCTACTAATTTTAATTTTCCATCGCGCACCGGAGTAAACACCGTTGGAATGGCGATGGAGGCACGCAGGGCTCTGAATAAACTTCCGCTTTTGTAAAGCACTTCTTTTTGTTCAACAAGATCAGTGGCAACGGCCGTAAAAGGAATTTTAAAATTCTCAATCTGGTGGTCGCCAATAAATTCTTCAATGGCTTTGAATACGCGTTCGCCTTTTACAAAACCCTGAGCTGAAATGGTAAAGTCGAGCAATCGAAATACATCCATCCGCGAAAGCCTGATTAACCAGTGTTTGTATTCCTGCAAATAGCCTGCACAATAAATACCTCCTACTACCGCGCCCATCGAGCAACCTACAATTTCCTGAATGGTGTAGCCATTCTTTTCCAACTCTTCAATTACACCAATGTGGGCCATACCTCGTGCGCCACCACTTCCTAAAACCAACCGAACATTCTTCATTATATTGTCAATTGTCAAAAATAATCCTACCCATCTCAAAAAGGAATTTATTTTTAGGAATGAAGAAAACAAATTTGATTTTTTAACCAGTTCGTTAACGCCAGAATTGAATTTTACCGATTCAAGGTTCCAACCCATCGCTCTTTATCGGTGTCTTATCTGATAAGATGAGTTCGCTTTTCGCGTTCCGTGAAATTTTTAGTTCTTTTGTCTCTTGATAAATTAAAAAAACGAATTATGCGTGGATTTCTTAGTGTGTTGGGATTATTGGCAGTGCTTTCGGTTATGTTTACTTCTTGTTTAAATAGTGAACCGCCAAACAATGAGTTTGAAGAGCAGTGGAAGAAGGATACTACTTCAATTGGTATTTACATCAGAACCAATGGAATACCTGCCAGAAAAGATGTAAGCGGTATATATTTTAATATTATAGAGGAGGGTTCAGGGTTTCCACCAAAAGCCAGTAGCGAAGTACGGTTCGAGTACACTCTTTCTATTATTGGTAGCACTTCAACGGTAGATGAAAGTGATGGTCCGCTTTTGACCGATATGGAGGATTTGATACCGGGTATGCAGGTGGGGTTGTCCCTTCTTACGCCCGGCAGTAAAGCCGTAGTCTATATCCCTTCTGGTTATGCGTATGGAAGTTCTAATCTGCCAGGAATACCGGCTAATTCCAATCTTAGATTTGAAGTTGAGTTTATAAGTGTAACCCAAACCACCGCTGAAGCAAATCAACTAAAAGCTGATACCCTTGCTTTGGATCAATATCTGGAAACGAATGAAGTTGAAAATGTAGTTAAGGATACAACCGGGCTTAGGTATGTAATCACCCAGGAGGGCACGGGGCCAACGGCAACTCTCTATAATAAAGTTAAACTTAATTATACAGGCTCGGTTTTGACTACAGGCGCTATTTTTTTTAACGGGAGCAATGGGCCCACAGCAGTATTTGATAGCCGGGTTATAAATTATATCTATGCCTTTCAGGCTGGGCTTACTAAAATGAAAGCGGGTACTAAGGCTACTTTATATGTTCCTTCAGTTTTGGGCTTTGGTAATCAATCGGTGTCAGGCACTGGGGGTATAACTATTCCTGCCAACTCCAACCTTATTTATGAGATTGAGTTGGTTGAAATTGTAGAGTAGTGATATTGGCTTAAGAAGTATTTTCGAGCGGCTGTTTCAAAGGGTAATTTCAAATGTCAGCCTGAGCTTGTCGAATGTGATTTCGGCAGACTCAACCCGACATCGCACAACACTTTTGAGACAGCCTCTTTTTATTTTTCGGCCCGTGCCGATTTTTCCCACACTACCGATTGTGTTTTACGAAGCAACCGCACCGCACCTGCATACACCGATAAGTTCATCATGGTGAAATAATAGGGCACAAAGAATCCTTTGATTGCAATTTTCTTTTCGCGCAACAGATGTCCAACAAAAGCAAGCAGATAAAATGCGCCTTGAGCCACAAACGCAAAAACGTAAAGGATTGAATTAGGCAACAGGATTATGTTAGTGATGAAAAGCACTAATAAGGCGAGTGGAGCAACAGACCAACGCATAGCCCGATGCGAAATATATTGCCAACTAATCCAACCATATTTAAAAACATTAAGCAACCCGGGTAACCGGATGATGGCTTGAATACCCCCGGCTGAAATTCTTACTTTCCGTTTCCATTCGTCCTTGATACTGGCCGATGCAGTTTCAATCGCGTAAGCATCGGGTTCATAAACAAACCGATAACCAGCTGCTACAATTTTCATGGAAGTAACAAAGTCTTCAATAATGGTATCTGTATGAGGGTTAACATAGAGATCTGTTCTTACGGCAAACAATTCACCGGCTGCACCGATGGCAGTAGTAAACTTCGAGTCCATAGTTTTAAGTGCTGACTCGTATTTCCAGTATAGTCCTTCACCCGCACCTGAAGCATTGTCTTGTGCAAGGGCAACAATTCGCTTTTCTCCAGCTACTCCGCCTACTTTTGACTCAGTAAAATGCCGAACTATGTTTTTTAAAGCTTGTTTATTCAAGTCGGTATTGGCATCAGAAAAAATTACAATACCTGTTTTAACCTCTTGCATTACCCGGTTCACGGCATGAATTTTTCCTTTGCGTTCAGGCGAGTAGTGAACGGTTACGCCCGGATACTTTTTGCAAAGTTCCACCGTACTATCGGTCGATCCGTCCGCTACAATCCACAAATGAAGCCTGGATGCCGGGTAATCCAGGCTTAGTGAATTTTCTATTTTTTGAGTGATATACTTTTCTTCATTGTAGGCTGCTACCAAAAGTGTGATTTCGGGCAAATCATTTTCGGAGGGGATTGGCGGTGTTTTTTGGTTTCCCCAAAAGCGGCTTAAAATGTAGATTATCAATCCATATCCTACATAGGTGTAAACAACAAGGGCCAGACTAATCCAAAAGAGATAAAAAATGATGGCAATCACGGTTTTTGGGCAGAATTAAGCTGCTAAGCTACGAGTTACATTTAATTTTGATTGCGGATAAACTCCGGTTCTTTGTTGCTACCTTTGATGGTTCTGAGGCTTTTCAAAGGTCAATCTTCGGGAAAACTTACCTCTCAGACGATTTCAGGACCGCGAGACTCAGATCTGTCTATTTTGGCTTTAATTAATGAAGAATTTAAGAAATTTAGTTCTTGGGGTTGTTTTTGTCCTGATCTGGAGTCCGCTAAAATCCGGTTCCTTATCTGTTAATGATCGGTTTGCGCCTCAAATTCAAGTTAGCATTGGCGGCTCTCCAATCACTTCAGGCGATTCTCACAACTTTGGAAATGTAAATTTGTTGTCGGCTTCGGCTCCGCTTACAGTTACTATTGAAAACATTGGAACCCCTGAAGCCCTGAACATCAGCCAGATTTCCGTAACCGGAATCCATGCCTCAGATTTTACACTTGATACTTCCGGATTGCTAGCTGCCGTACCGGCTTCTGGCTCAACCTCTTTTACAATAACTTTTGCACCATCGGCAAGTGGTGCAAGAACGGCTGCAATTGAAATTCTATCCGATGATGGGGGAGGAACATTCAGTATCAACCTTACTGGAAATGGGGTTAAGCTTAACCAAACCATTACGTTTGGAGCATTAACACCCAGCACCTACGGAAATAGTAGTTTTTCACTTTCGGCCACAGCTTCATCCGGATTGACCGTAAGCTATGGGAGTAACAATCCACTCGTTGCTACAGTAAGTGGTAATACGGTTACCATTGTTGGTGCAGGCTCAGCTGAGATAACAGCTTCACAAGCTGGAGACGGGGTTTACAATGCCGCGACCGATGTACCACAGACTTTAGTGGTGAATAAAGCTACTCTTACCGCCACCGCCAATAACCAAACCCGCGTTTATCAAACCACAGATCCCGCCTTTACAATTTCCTATAGCGGTTTTGTAAATGGTGATGATGAATCGGATCTTGACACAGCCCCTACGGCTACCACTACGGCCATACTGTCCAGCCCGGTTAACACGTATCCCATTACCCCGACAGGTGGAGTGGATAACAATTATTCGTTTTCGTATGTAAACGGAACGCTTACGATAACCAAAGCAACTCCGGTAATTACCTGGAATACCCCAGCGGCAATTACTTACGGTACCTTGTTAAGCGCTACTCAATTGAACGCAT
>JBPXJU010000009.1:0-7425 GCA_051715445.1 Bacteroidota bacterium
TACCATGCTGTTGGCTGCATTGGTTACGCCCGAAGAAAAAACAAGCCATAACACCAGGCCCGAATAAGCAAATACGGGATAATCCATACCATCGGAAGATACCTGCATAGCCCGCCCGATGAAGAAAGTAAAAATGAGCATGAGTAGCAGCGGCTGCAGCACCGCCCACAAAAACCCTAACGCAGTTTGCTTATACTTTACCTTTATATCGCGCCACGCAAAAAAATAGAGCAACTCGCTATAGTCAACCAGCTCCTTAAAGTTAAAGGCAAAGGTTTTTTTTGGCTTTATTTCGAAGTTGTGAAGTTCTTGCAAGGGTTGGGTGGTAAAGAAGGTGCAAATTAGTGGAAAAAACAATGAACACCCTAACAAGTACTATTGCAAGTTATGGCCTTGCATTTAACCTGAAGACTAAACTACTTTTTCTTAAGCCAAACACACAGTTGCATACCCTGATTAGTTCGTTTCATTAACGGTACTAATACCGCGTCTAAAATCCGGGGCATAAATGTTTGAGCAACGTAATACTCGTGGAAAATTATCTCGTATCCATTGGCTTTGCTATGGTGTTGAAATGACTTGAGCGAAAACTCGAATAAATGATAAGGCTCGTGCATAGGGCTTAGGTTAGAGACATAATCCAGCCCACGTAGTTTGTAATAGCCATTAAGAATTTTGGCAATTAACCAGTTAGAAGACGGAACTTCAATCTGCATTATCCCACCGGGTTTTAACCAGGTAAGCGCCTTGATTATTGCTTCCGATGGATCGTATAAATGCTCAAGTACGGCTCCGAAAGTTATAAAATCAAAAAAATCAGTTTGGTACATTGCATTCTCAACCGAAGTATTTTGAAGTCTGTCCGGTGAAATTTCCATTTTGCTGATAGCACGTTCATAAAATGGCTGCGAGGGTTCAAATCCAAACACATCGTAACCGGCTTTTTTAAGGGCGATCATACATTTACCTAATCCAGCTCCAATATCCAGTGCTTTGTCTCCCACTTTAAAAGTGTAGAGTTTCCTTAATGTTTCAATTTCCGTCTTAAAATAATGCTGGTCTAGTTTAAAGTAATCCCCTTTCCAATACTCTTCCGGTGGCACACCATAATGATCAGAGATTTTTTCGGGTATAGGTTGCGGGTTTGAAAAAATTAGCCCACACTGTTTACATTGAACTATGGTAGTTGTAATGCCTATTTTGTTTTTTGGATTTTTTCCTTGCGATTGATTGAGGCGTTTACCTAGAATTTTATGTTCTGAATACCCGCACATGTTGCAGGTAGTCTTGTAAATAAAATTATATATAATGGATCCTTTCATGTTACTCTTTTCAGGATGTTTACATTTGAGTAAATATAACAGAGTACTCAGCTTCAACGATGAATTCTAGCTCTAAAATACTTTTTCTTTGTCCATACCCATTCGCGCAATCGCCCTCGCAGCGCTTTAGGTTTGAACAATATTTTGAAGTACTTCGGGCCGCTGGCTTTCAGATTAAAGTTTCTTCGTTTCTGACGGTTACCGGATGGCTGGTGTTGTATCAGCCGGGCAACTACTTTACCAAGCTGTTTACGATTGTACGTGGTTTTATTTTGCGTGGGATTCAGCTTTTTACAGTACCTTCTTATCACTGGGTTTTTATTCACCGCGAGGCTGCCCCACTTGGGCCACCTGTTTTTGAGTGGATAATAGCCAAAGTCTTACGCAAAAAAATTATTTACGATTTTGATGATGCCATCTGGTTACCCAACACCAGCAGTGTAAACAAGATAGCCGGTTTTTTAAAGTGGCATGGAAAAGCAAAGCACATCTGCCGGTGGAGTTACAAGGTAAGTGCCGGCAATCGTTACCTGTGCGAATATGCTGCCAACTGGTGCAAGCACGTGGTGTATAACCCTACCACCATAGATACCGAAACATTGCATAACCCCAACCTGTACCCGATCAAAAATAAAACGGGTCTGCGCTTAGGTTGGACGGGCTCGCACTCTACCCTTAAATACCTGAAGGAATTAATACCTGTGTTTGAACATCTGCAAAACGAATTCCCCAACCTCATTTTTCGTGTTATTGCCGACAAGCCTCCACAATTAAATTTAAGATTTGTAGAGTTTGTTGCCTGGAATAAAGAAACCGAAATAGAAGATCTGATGCAGATTGATATTGGGTTAATGCCCCTTACAGATGATGCCTGGGCAAAAGGCAAGTGTGGGTTTAAAGCCCTTCAGTATTTGGCACTTGGCATTCCGGCTGTTGTTTCGCCAGTGGGCGTAAATACAACTATAATAACACATGGTGTTAATGGTTTTGTTTGTACCACGGATGAAGAATGGCTCAACAGCTTGCGAACTTTAATTTCAGATACCGCTTTAAGAACCCGTATGGGTCAGGCAGGACGCACCACAGTAGAGCAGTATTACTCGGTACGATCTAATGCCCCCACATTTGTTGGTTTATTCCGATAGTTTAACATCACAACAAGTGCCATCAGGTAAAAAGGCAGCAGCGGAATTTTGTAACGCACCAATGTGCCAAAGTTAAACGTGGATACACCTACCGCAAAGGCAAAAGACAGTGCGAACACAAGTCCGAAAATTACATCAGGATTACTAAACGCTGAACTGAGTTTACTCCCCACCGTATAAAATACGTAGGCCGTAAAAATTAAAAACAAAAAACTCTCTAACGCAGAAATCAACATCAAAGGATTTTTTACTTCCCATAGATAAGGCCTGAACAACGATACATTAATTGCCTGTGGAGCAAGTCGGATCATTGAGGAGAAGGTACCATCTAATTCGCCCAGCGCATACCCGGAACCAGCGCCCCGGCCACTCCAGTAACGAATATCGTACGCAGTAACTTTTGCTGTTTTGGCTAATTTGTTCAGCGCGTATCGTTCGTCATCTTCGCCAACTTTTACTACCATATAATAAGCACCAAATATTACCAGAAAGGCGGCTACCGGCACCAGAATAACTTTAACGACTATAGATTTTATAGCAGAAAAATTCTGTGCTACCACCCAAACCAACAGGGCTGGTAAAAATGCCTGCAGAATAAACTTCTTAACACTGAAGATAACGAGCAGCGCCAACAGAAGCCCCAACACATACCGGATGGAAATTTTTCGCTTTATAAAAATTCCATGAAAACAATAAGTGGCCGCACCCAGGCCAGCAATGGTTAGCGTATCTTTTAAAATTCCTGATCCCCAAAAGAAAACGGAGGGTAAAAAAAATGCCGCTACAGCTAAACCCCTATGCAGGTTGGGATAACGCGAATAGAATGTTATAAAAAACATCCACATACCGATAAACGAAAGTATGGCAAAAAAAACTGCGGTTGCCGAATAAGAAGAGAACGTTAGCAGATCGAACAAGGCTGCTATGCGGATTAAAAAGTAACTCTGATCATCATTAAAAAAATAAATTCGTGATGAGTACTGGTACACATCTACATGACTCTCGTTACCGAGCAACAACTTAAGTCCACGTATGGGCGAGTCCATAAAAGCTTCCCAGATTTGCCGGCTTCCATGGGTGTGGTAGCTATACGTATCTCCCCCATCATAATAAAACTGGTAGATGAACCCTAGTGCAATGGCGCCCAGAATTTTTACAGTAAGCCCGGAAAAAAAATACCTTCCGGTTATTGAATCGGTTACGTGGGGCTTAATGAAATAAGCGGCCGCGTAAACCACTATCAGCAACAGGGGGGTAACTATAAGGTCGCGTAACTCCACGTATCAAAATGGTTCAATCCGAAAGGTACACAAAACTCAATCGCCCTTCTCCATGTTTTTAAGTCGCTTCTTGGCATCCTTATAGGCCTCATCTTTTCGGTCCGATCGTTTCTTTACTTCTTTGAAGTAGCGTTTTGCTTCGGCTTTGTTGCCTTGCTTTTCGTTTATCTCCCCCAGAGCAATCAACGAAAACAAATAATACCCCGATTCGGTAGCTCCTACTTCTTCCGCAAACTTTACCGCCAACTCATAATATTTTTTCGATTCATCCAGCTTGCGCTGAAACTCATACATCTGCCCCAGAAAAAATGCGGCATACCTTCCGCTGGTAGCTTCATAGCCTAACTGGGCACTGTCAATCCGTTCCAGAATTTGTTTGGCATTCTTTTCTAACAACACATATTGCCCCCGGGCATACAACATGCGTGCATAGTAGCGGTGGAAATATGGATTATCGGGATAGGTCGTATAGAGGTACTCGGCAATTTGAAACGCCCGCACCTGATCGTTCTCGTAACTATTGGAAATACGCATTAGCCACACCATCGCCTCGGTGCGCGTATAAAAAGCGTTATATGAAACTTCACGTAGTTGCTCTAATCCCAGCTTTTTGTCGCCTTTGCGAAAAAACCAAAGCAACGGTTTCAGGGCCGGATAATTTTCAGGTACCCAAACCGAAAAATAATTATACAACGCATCGCCAAACAATAACTCCGGGCTAAGGTGATCCATCTCACGGCAAACCTCCATGTAATTGAGTGCCGACTTCCCTTCTACTGCTGCCTTGCGCCAGTTCTTGCGTTCTTCGTCAGAATATAACCGGCCCTTAAACCCGTGGGCGGCTGCCAGGAAAAAAGCCGATTCAATTTTATATTCGGGGTGCTTCTTATACAGGTTTTCGGCAATCATAATGGTACTATCCATGTAGGCCATAAACTTTTCATCGTAAGTGGTGGCCTTGGTGTTGGGCATAATCTTCCACCATTCGCTTAGGCCCAGTAAAAAATACGGCAGCGGATGCCACTTGTATTTTTGTTTAAACCAGCGAAACTGCTGCTCGGCCTTATGAAATTTGAAATTATACAAATCGCTTAGCGCCTGATTGATTTCAATCTGCATGGTAATGTCTGAGATTAAAATAATGGTGGTGTCTTTCTTAACAGAAACAGGCTGCCCCGTAGCCGGAAAAAATCCCGCACAGGCCACAACCACCAGCGCTAACAATCGTATCAAAAAGTTCTGAACCTGCATTTTCAATTTCAAATAAACAAAATCTTTACTTTCACGTGTTAATTATTGTATTCTTAATAATCCCGCCTGTAGCGGAAGCATTTTTTTATGTCCGAAACGGAATCACAATTCTCGCTCTTTACCTCCGATAAAAAACTGACGTTTATCACACTCTGTCTGCTTTCCGTTCTTTTATTGTACGTAAAGAAAGATTTCATAGAAAACGAAACTGCCGCCTTTGAGTTTCTGCAAGATCGCCCCGAGGGGATGGTGCTGCGGGCCATCAGTGCGTTGCAGTTTTTTTCTATACCCCTCGTGTATTTGTGGAAGTTCACCGTAATCGGGTTTATTATCTGGGTTGGCTGCTTTACGTTCGGCTTCCGGATAACCTTCACCCAATGCTGGAGTGTGGTAATGGCTGCCGAGTTTATCTTTCTGCTGGCCGAACTCATCAAAATCGGGTGGTTTATGTTTGTTGATACTGACCCCTCGTGGGCCGAAGTAAAGGCATTTTACCCGCTTTCGCTGATGCAGTTTGCCGACTACGAAACGATAGATAAACGCTACGCCTACCCTTTGCGTTCACTCTCCTTATTTGAAATTGGGTATGTGTTAATTCTGGTTAATGGGGTGCACCATTTTGCCAGGCGCCAAAAACAATCAGCATGGTGGATCGTTTCTACTTCGTACATCCTGATTTTCGCATTATGGCTGGTGTTTTACATGATTGTCTACAAATAGTCATGGGGTATCAGATATCGGAACATCAGGCATTCAGGTATCAGGTTTAGGGTATTTGGCCCTGTGTCCTCATACCCAATTTCCTGATGCCTAATACCTAATTATTAGTATTTTCGCCCTTTCAATTTCTAATAGAATCTAAAGAGTTATGAATTTTCAGAAGGCAAATAACATTACAGGTTGGTTTGTGTTTGGCGTGGCCTTGCTCACCTACTGGCTTACCATGGAAGAAACCGCCAGTTATTGGGATTGCGGGGAGTTTATTGCCGTTTCGTATAAACTTCAGGTGCCGCACCCGCCTGGTGCACCGTTGTTCTTGTTAATGGGTCGCTTCTTCTCGTTTCTGGCCATGGGCGATGTAACTCAGGTAGCTTACTGGATAAACTTTATGAGTGTGCTGGCCAGTGCCTTTACCATCTTGTTCTTATTCTGGTCTGTAACATTGTTTGGCCGCAAAGTCATGGGCCTTAAAAACGATGCTGAAATTACCGGTGCCAACATCTGGGTGCTAATGGGTGCAGGCTTGGTAGGTTCATTGGCATATACATTTTCCGATTCGTTCTGGTTCTCGGCTGTTGAGGCTGAGGTTTATGCGATGTCTTCTTTCTTTACGGCATTTGTAGTGTGGGGTATTTTAAAGTGGGATGTAATTGAAGATGAGAGCAAAGCCAACCGCTGGTTGTTGTTAATGGCCTACATGGTGGGGCTTTCTATAGGCGTGCACTTGTTAAATCTTGTTGCGCTGCCGGCACTCGGCCTGATCTACTACTTCAAAAAATTCAAAACTTCGGTTTGGGGTGTAATTGCTACACTGGCCATTAGTGGTGGGTTGGTTTTATTTATTAATGATTTTATTGTTCCCGGTTTGCCCACCATTGCAGGCCACTTTGAAGTGTTTTTTGTAAACACCCTGGGGTTATTCTTTGGCTCAGGTGCTCTTGTATTTTTCTTACTGGTAGTGGCCGGTCTGGCTTATGGAATTTATGCCACTCAGAAGCAGGGTCGGGTAGTGTTAAATACTTTCTTATTGGCTACCACTTTTATTTTAATTGGCTACGCTTCTTATACAACGGTATTAATCCGTTCTAATTACGACACACTTATTAATGAAAATGCACCGAAAGATGTAATGAGTTTTATCCGCTACCTGAAGCGTGAACAATATGGTAGTCGCCCATTATTATACGGAGCTTATTTTACCGCCCGCCCGATTGATATTAAATATGGCGCACCCATCTATACCAAGGGTAAAGACAAATACGAAATCAGCGACCGCAAATTTTCGTATGTGTACGAAGAAGGTTCTGAAACTATTTTACCCCGGGCCTGGAGTTCAGATCAGGCACAAGCCTACAAAAGCGTTATGGGTTTACGAACGTATAAAGATTCGCAAGGACGCGAGCAGATCGTTCAACCTACTTTCGGCCAGAATTTAAAATTCATGTTTCAGCACCAGATCGGTACTATGTACATGCGTTACTTCATGTGGAATTTTGCAGGCCGGGAAAGTGATGAACAGGGCGCAAATTGGCTAAGTCCTATCGGGGCAGCCAAGGATGTACCTGCAGCATTGGCCGCAAACAAAGGCCGTAACAATTACTTTATGATTCCTTTTGTGCTGGGGCTTATCGGCATGTTTTACCAGTTTGTAAAAGACACCAAAAACTTTTCTGTTGTTGCGCTTCTGTTCGTCATGTTGGGGGTTGC
>JBPXJU010000010.1:0-136934 GCA_051715445.1 Bacteroidota bacterium
ATGCTCATTTTTACTTTCTTCATCGGGCGGGCTATGCAGGTATCTTCCGATGGTATGGATTATCCCGTATTTGCTTATTCGGGCCTGGTGTTATGGCTTGTTTTTTCTTCGGGCGTAACCAATGCAGCCAACAGCATGGTAACCAATGCAGCTATCATCAAAAAAATTTATTTCCCGCGCCTTATAATTCCTGTTTCGGCAGTAGTGGTAGCTTTGTTCGATTTTATAATGGCGTTTGTCATTTTTATTGTGATCCTGCTGATTTTCGCTACACCCATTAACCTGTCGCTTCTTTACTGGTGGCCGCTGGCACTTCTTGTTACAGTAATAGCCACAGTAGGTCCTGGTTGCTTATTGGCAGCACTGAATATTAAGTATCGCGATTTTCGCTATGTAGTGCCGTTTCTCATTCAAGCGCTCTTATTCCTTACACCGGTTATTTATCCGGTATCTTCTATCAGCCAGTCGTGGGTACGGTATGTGGTTGCACTAAATCCTATGTATGCGGCCATTTCTTTTTTTCGATTTCCACTTAGTAGTCTGCCCCCTGATTGGACGCTGTTAGCCATTAGTCTGGGATCTGGAATATTGTTTTTCATAATCGGGCTCGCCTATTTCAGACGCACCGAAAACTATTTTGCCGATATCGCCTGAGGTTGTTATGCTACCTGTACTCGAAGTAAAAGGAGTCTCCAAGAAATTCAGTATTCGCCATGAAGGCGGGTACTTGAGTTTGCGCGATCAGGTAATGAATGTATTCAGACCATCGGCTGATACACGTGAAGATTTTTGGGCGTTGCGCGATGTGAGTTTTGAAGTTCAACCGGGCGAATCGATTGGTATCATTGGTAAGAACGGAGCCGGAAAATCTACGCTGCTGAAAATTCTATCCAAAATTACTCCACCCACTCAGGGCAGAATAATTGGTCGGGGTCGTATTGCGAGTTTGCTCGAAGTGGGTACGGGTTTCCATCCGGAATTAACCGGCCGTGAAAATATTTTTTTGAATGGTTCTATTCTGGGTATGAAGCGCCAGGAGATAACGGCAAAGTTTGATGCTATTGTTGATTTTGCCGGAACCGAACGCTTTCTGGATACGCCACTTAAGCATTACTCAAGTGGAATGCAGTTACGATTAGCATTTGCTGTGGCAGCATTTTTAGAGCCTGAGATTTTGGTTATAGATGAAGTATTGGCCGTGGGCGATGCCGAGTTTCAAAAGAAGTGTATTGGCAAAATGGAAGATGTAAGTCGCAGTGGTCGCACCATATTATTTGTGAGTCATAATATGGCGGCTATCCAAAACCTTTGCCCGAAATCGATATTGTTGCAACGAGGCGAATTGAAAGCAATAGGTCCAAGTGCTGATATTGTTACACAATACCTCACCTCACTGGACAGCCAGGTCTTGGATACATCGGGGTACATACAAGTTCATCCTGAAGAATCAGATAAACCAATCAGAGCCATTGAAGTTTTATGCGATGGACGCAGATCAGCTACAACTTACATGGGTTGCGAACTTGAAATCAGAATTTACTTCAAAGCAGCGGAAGCTCTTACCAACCCGGTGCTCGGAATCATTATTAAAGATTTACAAAGCACACCTTTAATAGGGGTGAACAATCGCCATTACTCCGGCAATTTTGAAAAAGGCCCGGTAAGCAATGGGTTTATTTCGATGAGAATACCTTATCTCACGTTGTTTGAAGGCACTTATCATGTAGATGTACACCTGGGTAATGAGTTTAGCGATATAGAAGTGCTGCAGGATTGTTTTCAGTTTACAGTGGAACCAATACCTTTTTCAAATTCGGGTGAATTACCTCTTAAATCAATAAACAGAATGTTTATTAAGGATATTATATGGACTCTCAACCCATCACGGCATGTGGAGTAGAATAGTGCGAAAGTTGAAATTTCTAAAACTAAAATCGGGTGTATTGTCTTACACGCGTTTTGAGAACAATTATGCGCCCATTACTCCGGAAGAAATAAGCAGGGCAACTCAAAAACTAAACCCTTATTATGATTATTACATAACCCATGTTTCGCGTGCGGATATGGCCATGTCATTAGAACTCGCGGCATTTATTTATACACTTTGCGTAAAGAAAGAATTTAAGACTTTACTGGATCTGGGCAGTGGATTTAGTTCGTTTGTTTATCGGTTATATGCATCCGAATATGAAGGCATTCAGGTACTGTCTGTAGATGATGATGCACAATGGCTGGAGAAGACAAAGGGTTATCTGCGCCAGCATGGCTTGCCTGATACGGGTATGTGTACGCTTGATCAATTTCTACAACAACCCGCTACTAAGTTTGATTGTGTGTTGCACGATCTGAATTTTGTAGAAGTACGCATTAACTATGTACAACGTGTGTTAGATGCCACTGCAAATAGCGGTGTTTTAATTTTAGATGATGTACACAAGCCGGATTACCTGTATCAGGTTTTGGATGAGCTCAAACAGAAATCAATTTCAATTTACGATTTAAAACCGGTTACCCTCGATTTTTATAATCGATATGCACTGGCGGTTTTACCGGGTTAATGTATGCAGCTTAGTATCATTATACCAACAAAGGATCGGGCTGCTGTTTTCCAGAAAACTCTTTCAGCAGCAGTTAAGGCAACAGCTCATCTTTCCTGTCAGATTATTGTAGTGAATGATTCGAAAGAAAATACACCAATCGTACCTGAAACAGTTACCCTTATTGCAAACCCAGGCCAGGGGGTTGCCGCTGCCCGAAATGCCGGAGCAAAATTGGCGGTTGCACCGTTGCTGTTGTTCTTAGATAACGACATTTTGATTTCGAAAGAGTCAATCGATCATACGATGGCAATGCATCAACAACTAACCCAAGCCTGTATTAACCCGGATTGGGTATACCCGCCAGCGCTTCAGGCTCAACTTTCCAAAAGTAGTTTTGGTCGTTTTTTAAAGGCAAATAAAATGACCTCGTTTGAAGGTTGGTATGGTAATGGTTGGCAATCCGCTACTTTGTTTAACTCTGTTTCAGTTGCCAGTTTTCATCTCTCTATTTCAAAAGCAGATTTTGACCGAGTTGGTGGATACACGGAGAATTTTCCGCATGCGGGTTTTGAGGATTATGATTTTCCCAGGCGTTTAAAAGCCGCAGGCCTCAATTTTTATATTGATAGCCGCATACAGGTATTACACAATGAAGAAGACCGGATAAATCTTGAGAATTGGTTGACTAATCAGCAACGCAGAGCAGAAACCCGTAGAGTAGCCGTAGATATGGGATATAATGAGCTTGCCCTTAAGTATAGTTTTTTAAAGGCGTTTGCCCTTCGGGTAGTTAACTTCACATATTATTTATGGATACTGGGTTTGAATTTAGTTTCAAGGAGTTCATTTATGGATTTTTTATTTGCAAAAGGTATTTCAGTGGTAGTAGCAGCCAGAATTTTTAAAGGGTATAACTTTAAGTCATGAATATTACAGCCCGGGTTAGGGTTCTTAATTTTTTTCGTAATGTATTCCGGATTCCGTTTCTGGAACGAGGTCTGGCTAACCGGACTCTCCACAAAAGCCCTCAAGATTTTTTTAGCAGGTTTGTACCTAACGCCTATCAATATCCACCCGGAAGCATTCGCACGGTGCATCGATACGGACTAGTGCTGCAAGTAGATGTAAGCGATTATGTAGGTCACTTTTTATATTTCGGATTTCGTGATGTAGCACTTGATAACTTATTTAAACTCGTTAAACCGGGTTTCAACGTTGTCGATGTCGGTACGAACATTGGATGGACTGTTTTGAATTTCGGTAGACTTTCAGATTCAGGAAAAGTGATTGGCTTTGAACCCGATCCTTTTAACTATGAAGTGTGTAAGAAAAACCTGGAAATGAATAAACTTACCAATATTGAATTATTGCCGGTAGCATTAGGAGATACGAATGGTGAAGTTCGTTTGGAAGTGCGCACACCGGGAAATCGTGGTGGAAACCGGGTATCGCCAACAGGCCATGTAAATACAACTCCTGTTCAGATCAAGCCTTTGGATTCTGTAGAGGCTGTTGTTTCATTGCAAACAGTTGATTTAATAAAACTGGATGTAGAGGGATATGAATTGCACGTTTTGCGTGGTGCCCGTGGATTACTGACCAAACACAAACCTATTCTGTTTATTGAAGTAGATGATCGCAACCTGAATGATCAAAATGATTCAGCGCAAGCGTTAATTCTTTTTCTGGAAGAAGCAGGATATTCATCAATTGAACATGCTGAAACCAAACAACCAATTACCCGCAATTTTGATTTCGCCAATTGCCACTTCGATATAATTGCCCGTGCTTGATGAAATTGCAACT
The DNA here is from genome assembly GCA_051715445.1 of Bacteroidota bacterium. Classification (GTDB taxonomy): domain Bacteria; phylum Bacteroidota; class Bacteroidia; order Cytophagales; family Cyclobacteriaceae; genus ELB16-189. The sequence goes on from JBPXJU010000010.1 coordinate 4,347, forward strand.
GGTATATATTGTTTCGCATGTTCAAAAATCGGTCGCCTTTGAAAGTACCGCGTTGGCACTTAAACCATATTATGACCTAACTTTTTTGTTATTAAATCCGGGCGATTCCGAATTGCAGGATTTTCTTGTCAATCATAATATTTCAGTAAAACGAATTCCATATCGGGGAAAGCGCGATTTGTTACCTGCGTTTCTTCAGGTGTTTTTCTTTTTGATAAAAAATCGTCCACGGGTAGTGCATGCACATTTGTTCGATGCACAGTTAATAGGGCTGGCAGCTGCATGGTTTGCCCGAATCCATTCACGCATTTATACGCGCCACACCAGCAACTTTCATCATGTTTACCAAAAATCCGGGGTGAAGTATGATAAGCTCAGTAATGCTTTGGCAACACGAATCGTTTCCATCAGTCAGGCAACTGATGTTACCTTGCTTGAAGTGGAAAAAGTTCCGGAAAAAAAAGTAGTCAAAATTCCACATGGATTTGACCTGAATCAATTTAGTACTATTTCGAAAGACCGGGTTGAAGCGGTGCGATCAAAATGGAATATCCCCAAGCAACAACCGGTTATCGGTGTGGTAGCACGCTTTATTGAGTGGAAAGGAATTCAGTATATCATTCCTGCTTTTAAAAAATTTCTGAAGCAATACCCAACAGCCTCTCTTGTACTCTGTAATGCTTCCGGACCTTACTCCCAATTTCTAGCAGCATTAATAAATGAGATTCCTGAATCAAACAAGGTGATAATTCCATTTGAGAACGATATGGCGGCCCTCTACAAGTGTTTTGATTTATATGTTCATGCTCCCATTAGTCCAACGGTAGAAGCTTTTGGACAAACTTATGTAGAGGCGCTTGCTTCCGGGATTCCTTCGGTGTTCACGTTGTCGGGCATTGCGAAAGAATTTGTTGAGCATCAACAGCAGGCTTGGGTGGCTGATTTTCAAAGTGTAGATTCGGTGTTGGAGGGGATGCTAAAACTTTGGAGCGATTTGTCATTACGGACACGCCTAATTGAAAATGGCAGGCAGGCAGTGGCTTTACGGTTTGGATTGGAGGGTATGATTAACGATTTGCAGAAATTGTATAATGAGTAATCCCTTTTTTAGTGTAATAGTTCCAACCTATAATCGTGCTGGATTCATCCACAAAACGATTCAATCGGTGCTTGCCCAGCAATTTGACAGCTTTGAAGTGATAGTTGTAGATGATGGCAGTACAGATAATACACAAGAAATTGTTCAGGCTATTACTGATACTCGCGTTTATTATTTTAAGAAGGAGAATGCAGAAAGGGCGGCTGCCAGAAACTTTGGTATTGCGAATTCAAGAGGGGTTTACATAACCTTTCTTGACTCAGATGATTTGTTGTTGACTAACCATCTCGCAACTGCAGATAATTTTATACAAGCTAATAAACCCGAAGTTTTTCATTTAGGATACAAACTGGTAGAGGCAGGGTCAGGCAAAGAGCGACTGCCTGAGAAAGTTCACAACATTAACGAGCAAATATTGAAGGGAAATCTCTTGAGCTGTAATGGTGTATTTATCAGAAAGGAAACTGCACTACAAAATTTATTTAATGAAACAAGGTCTTTGTCTGCTTTGGAAGATTGGGAATTATGGATTCGGTTGGCAGCTCGTTTCCCATTTAGACATAGTGCCGAAGTAACGTCACTGGTAATAAATCATGAGTCGAGAAGTGTAATGTCTTCAGACATCGAAAAAATTAGGACCAAGGTTCAGATTTTTGAAGAGCTTGTTAAGTCTGATCCCGTAAACCGTAAAGTATTTGGTTCGCGGCTGAACCAGACATATGCCAGTATTGCAACGTATGCAGCCTTGCATCTGGCAATAGCTGGTGCGCCACGAAAAGAAATTTTTAATTACTGGTGGCGCGGCTTAAGACTCAATCCAGCTGAGCTTTTCAAGAAGCGTTTTTTGGTTATTATGAAATTAGTTATTGGTTTATGACTCAGCAAAATATTCTGGTACTAACTTATTGGAGTTATCCCGATGCTCTCATCCAAACCTATACACTTCCCTATCTTAGAATTATAAAAGAAATTAATCCTCATAATTCAATAACACTTGTTACGCTAGAGAAAAGTGAAGATATATTGCGGGATCCGGATAGAAAGATAAGGCAAAGCCTTGGCAGGGATCAGATCGATTGGCAGCCCTACTTGTACAAACCATTTGGCTGGCGTGGGCTACTCATGTGGCTTTCGGCTAGCTTTTCATTATTCCGGACGATAAGGAAGAAAAGGATTAGTGTGATCCATTGCTTCTGTACCCCGCCAGGTGCAATTGGATATTTACTTTCAAAAATTACAGGATGTAAATTGATTTTGGATAGTTATGAACCGCATGCCGAGGCTATGGTTGAAAACGGTACCTGGAAAAGAAGTGGTTTAGCCTTTAGATTACTATTTGCTTTGGAAAAACTTCAGACAAAAAGAGCAAGCACCATTATTGCAGCCACTAAGGGAATGTTTCAGTATGCGCAACAGAAATATGGCATTACTATTTCTGACTATCATGTGAAGCCAGCTTGCGTTGATCTCGAATTATTTTCATATGAGCATCTCAAAGATGAAGCATTATTGAATGAGCTAAATCTGCACGGCAAAATTGTATGTGTTTATGCGGGCAAACTGGGTGGCATTTACTTGCGCGAGGAAGTGTTTCATTTTTTTAAGGCTGCTACAGAAAAGTGGGGTAATTTGTTTCGTGTATTAATGTTAACCAACCACACCCGACAAGAAATTGAATCAGATTGTAGTAAAGCCGGGTTGGATTCGCAAATAATTATTACCCGCTTTGTACCGCACCTGGATGTACCCCGTTACATGGCATTGGGTCATTTCGGTATTACACCGGTAAAACCCGTGCCCACCAAAAGGTATTGCACTCCAATTAAGAATGGTGAATATTGGGCGCTTGGGTTACCGATTGTGATTCCTGCCAATATCTCCGATGACTCCGAAATTATTCTTCGTAATCGGGCCGGGGCGGTACTAAATGCATTAACCCAATCAGAGTATGAAAGGGCTTTAGTAGAAATTGATACTATTTTGAAAGAACCAGAACACGAAACAAGAAGCCGTATCCGTAAACTGGCAATAACCTATCGCAACTTTCAAATTGCGCAGCAGGTTTACCGCACCATCTATTCGCATTGATTTTCTTAATTTTGATCCTTTAAGTTTTTGTATGAAAAAGATATTGATTACCGGAGGGGCCGGATTCATAGGTAGTTCACTGGCTGAAAAGTTGTTAACAAACCCTGATTATTTTCTTGTGTTGGTAGATAACCTGCTAACCGGAGAATTAAGAAAGCTACCTAACCACGGTAATTGTAAGTTTATTAAGTGCGATGTAAACCACTACCGTGACATTGCAGCCATTATGACCAGCTACCAATTTGATTACGTCTTTCACTTTGCAGCAGTAGTAGGTGTAAAAAGAACTTTGGAAAATCCCGTTCAGGTACTTAACGACCTTAGTGGAATAAAAAATATTCTTGAACTCAGTAAGAATACCGGTGTGAAACGGGTTTTCTTCTCCAGTTCCTCAGAGGTTTATGGTGAACCGGTAGAACTACCGCAAAACGAAGAAACCACTCCATTAAATTCCAGGTTACCGTATGCCGTTGTAAAAAATGTAGGTGAAGCTTTCTGTCGGTCATATCAGCAGGAGTTTGGCCTTTCGTTTACCATATTTAGATTTTTTAATACATACGGCCCGCGGCAGAGCACTGACTTTGTAATTTCTAAATTCATTAACGCTGCCCTCAATCATGCGCCTATTACCATTTATGGGAAAGGCACTCAAACGCGCACCTTCTGCTATATAGATGATAATGTGGATTGTATGATAGAGATTTTGGAAAAAAACCTGATGCTGAATGATGTAATCAATATTGGTAATGATAAAGACTATACTATTCTCCAGTTGGCACAAACCATAATTGAACTTACCGGCTCCAGATCAGAATTAGTCTACTTGCCGCCTCTTAAAGAGGGGGATATGACTCGCAGACAACCGGATGCATCCAGAATGAAAAATATTTTAACCCGGGAATTGTTACCTCTGGATAAGGGCATTTCAAAAATTTTAAAGGAGAAAAACTACTTTCTCTGATATAGCAAGCGAGGTTACTATAAGATTTCTGAGTTCGGCTATTGCACCATTAGTTTACAATCAGCTATCGTCTACAGGTAAATCGGTAATCTTCTTCTTTAGAATTTTATACCCTCAACCACTTCGAAATAAAAATTTTCTTCTAATTTTACTAAAGCACAGAACTCATACCTACCTTTTATTCTGATTAAATGAAAGTAAAACTAGACGCAACTGACCGCAAGATTTTGGAAATCCTGCAGGCAAACTCAAACATAACAAATGCGCAATTGGCGCAGGAAATTGGTCTCTCACCCGCGCCTACCTTAGAGCGCGTGAAAAAACTTGAAAACGCAGGTATTTTAAAGAGCTACCATGCTGTTGTGGATATGGCCAGCGTAGGTCTGGGCGTGTGTACCTTTGTTACGGTTTCCCTGAAAGGCCACAACAAAGAAAACATCGCTAAATTTATTAGTGCCATTCAAAAAATTGAAGAAGTTGTTGAGTGTCATCACGTAACAGGCCAGGCCGACTTTATTTTAAAAGTTGTGGCATCTGATATTCCGGCTTATCAAAACCTTATGCTGGAAAAAGTAAGCAACATAGAAGTGGTGGATAACATGCAGTCAACCGTAATATTATCAACCTTTAAGGACAGTAAGGTTGTACCGTTGCCATGAGTGAAACACTACAGCGAACTTTAGTGCTGGATACAGCCAATGTAAACCAAAAGATCAAGCGCATTGCCTATCAGATTTTTGAAAACAACTTCAAAGAGAAAATTTTGATTTTGGCGGGTATTGATGGGCAAGGCTACAGTTTTGCAAAAGTGCTGGCTCGCGAACTGGAGTCGATTGCCTCTATTGAAACCAAAGTGGTAAAAGTTACACTGGATAAGCTGGCGCCTCTCCAAAGCGATGTTGTTCTGGATTGTGAAGCAAAAGATCTGAAGAAAAAGTGTATTGTATTGGTTGATGATGTACTAAACACGGGCCGTACCCTGGCTTATGGTATGAAGCCATTTCTGGAAATAGAAATTAAAAAACTGGAAGTGGCAGTGTTGGTAAATCGCAGTCATACCCAATTTCCGGTTACACCCACGTACACCGGTTATGCATTAAGCACCACCTTAACCGATCATGTAGAAGTGGTGTTAGGCAAGCAAGCCGCAGTTTACCTGAAATAAATCAAACAGATTTTTCGTGTCGGTACATAAGAAATCAGAAGTTAAAAAAATCACTACGCACCAGCTCCAGGAAATGAAAAACCGGGGCGAGAAAATTGCTATGCTCACCGCCTACGATTATAGCATGGCGCGTATTATTGATAGTGCAGGAATAGATGTTATTCTGGTGGGCGACTCGGCCTCCAACGTAATGGCTGGCAATGAAACTACGTTGCCCATTACACTCGATCAGATGATTTACCATGCCTCCTCCGTAGTAAAAGCAGTTAAGCGCGCGCTGGTTGTGGTTGATATTCCGTTTGGACATTACCAGGGTAGCTCAGGCGAAGCCTTGCGTTCAGCCATTCGCATTATGAAGGAATCGGGTGGGCATGCGGTGAAGTTGGAAGGCGGAAGCGAAGTAAAGGATTCTGTGCTGCGTATTTTAAGTGCGGGTGTGCCGGTAATGGGGCATTTGGGCTTAACTCCACAATCCATTTATAAGTTTGGAACGTATACCGTGCGGGCCCGCGAAGAAGCCGAGGCTAATAAACTTTTAGAAGACGCTCTGCTTTTGCAGGAGTGTGGTTGCTTTGCCATAGTACTGGAGAAAATACCGGCTGAGCTTGCTAAAAAAGTTACGCAAGCGTTAACCATACCGGTTATTGGCATTGGGGCTGGCCCCGATGTGGATGGCCAGGTGTTGGTGATGCAGGACATGTTGGGCATTACCAACGAGTTTAAACCTCGTTTTCTGCGCAAGTATGCCGACCTGCATGCAGTAATTACCGGGGCGGTAGGCAAATATATAGACGACATAAAGGCGCGCGAATTCCCCAATGCCGATGAGAAATATTAGAGGTTACCTCAAAAGTATACTGTGTGTCAGGTTGTCCCGATAGCTATCAGGAAGAAACCTGTTTTCGGAGAAAAAAACGCCTTCGAAAAGCTCAGGCTAACGGGTGAATTGATTTTTTGAGATGGCTTCTAGTTACCGGTTTTTTCATAATTTCATGCCCCGAATAATTCATATCGTATCTACTTAAAACCAATACAATGAGCGAACAAAAAATAACTATCAGCAACGGAAAACTTACCGTGCCCGATAACCCTACTATACCTTTTATTGAGGGTGATGGAACCGGGCCGGATATCTGGCGTGCTTCCCAGCATGTGCTGGATTCAGCCATTGCAAAAGCCTATGGCGGAAAACGTAAAATAAACTGGAAAGAAGTTCTGGCTGGCGAAAAATCATTTAACCAGGTTGGTAACTGGTTACCCGATGAAACACTTGACGCCTTCCGCGATTACCTGGTGGGTATCAAAGGTCCGCTCTCTACACCAGTAGGTGGTGGTATGCGTTCTTTAAACGTAGCATTGCGCCAGATTTTGGATTTATATGTGTGCTTGCGGCCGGTGCGGTGGTACAATGGGGTTCCTTCACCCGTTAAAAACCCAGGCGCGGTTGATATGGTAATCTTCCGCGAAAACACAGAGGATATTTATGCCGGAATTGAATTTTCGGCTGGCTCGCCCGAAGCACAAAAGGTATTAGATTTTTTAGCGAAAGAGTTTCCGAAAGAGTATAGCAAGATTCGTTTCAGTACGAAAGAAAAATCCGAAACCTTCTGGAAAGCAGTTGGCAACCCAAATGCAAAAACCGATGTAAATGTAGGTATTGGTATTAAACCCGTTAGCTGGAGCGGAAGTGTGCGGTTAATCCACAGCGCTATTGCTTACGCGATTAAGTTTAAACGCAAGTCGGTAACGTTGGTACATAAGGGTAACATCATGAAGTTCACCGAAGGTGCTTTCCGCGATTGGGGTTATGCTATAGCGAAAGAATACTTTGGCGACAAAGTTTACACCTGGAACGAGTGGGAGAAAACCAAAAAGGAAAAAGGTGAAGATGCAGCGAATGCTGAACAGAAAGCAGCGCTGGCCGCAGGCAAAGTATTGATTAAAGATTCGATTGCTGACATCACCCTGCAACAAGTACTTACCCGCCCCGATGATTTTGCGGTAATTGCAACACTTAATCTGAATGGCGATTATTTGAGTGATGCCTTAGCTGCACAAGTGGGTGGTATTGGTATTGCACCGGGTGCTAACATTAACTACATAACCGGCCATGCTATTTTTGAAGCCACACACGGCACAGCACCGAAGTATGCCGGTCAGGATAAAGTAAATCCAGGTTCATTAATCTTATCGGGTGTTATGATGCTGGAGTATATGGGCTGGCAGGAGGCTGCTGATTTGATCAACAGAGGTTTAGAGAAAGCAATTTCGTCTAAGCGCGTAACCTACGATTTCCATCGCTTGATGGAAGGGGCTACTATGTTAAAATGTTCTGAATTTGGAAATGAGATAGTGAAGCACTTCTGATTTAATTAATCAGGTTGTTAAAAGGCTGACATTATGGTCAGCCTTTTTTATTTTTAAACTCGAGCATCTTAACTGCGGTAACGGCTGCTTCTTCACCTTTATTTCCCAGTTTACCACCGGCCCGTTCCAAAGCTTGGTTTTTGTTTAGGGTAGTAAGTACTCCAAAAATTACCGGCTTGCGTGTTTTAAGGTTTACTTCGGTTATGCCGTACGATACACTTTGGCAGATGTAATCGAAATGCGGGGTATCGCCCTGTATAACACACCCAATACAGATTACTGCATCAATACTTTTCTCTTCAGCCATCCAAAGCGCACCCAGGGTGAGTTCAAAGGTACCGGGCACATTTTTTCTGATTATACCTGTTTTTTTTACACCTAGTTTTCGCAGGGCATTGTAGGCACCTTCGTAAAGTGGTTCAGTTATTTCATCGTTCCATTCGGCTACTACGATAGCAAATCTCTTTTTAGCTAAATCTATTTTGCTTTTCCCCGAAACGGTTTTGAGTTGACCTGCCATAGCATCAAAAAATTATCAATAAAAAAGGGATAGTGTCCTATCCCTCTCAAAAGTACGTCAATTTCTTTTATGAGTTTGTCTCTAATCTTGCCTTAAACTTTCTGGCATTCTGGTATTCGCTCGATTCCCAGAACTCATCAATAATGGTTTGATATGCCTCCTTTGCTTTGTCAGCCTGATTTAATTTTTCATAAGCCAGAGCAGCTTTCATTAAATAAGTAGGTGTAAATTCTTTATTAGGCTTGTAGGCCGCGGCTTTTGCATAATACTTAGCTGCACTTTCAAAATTATCTTGTTCCATGTAGGCATCACCTACAAGGCTGTAGGCACGCGCCTGAACCAGCAAATCATTTGAACTGAAATCTTCCAGGTGGAAAATGGCTAATGGAAATTTTCCCTGCTTCAGGTAAATAACACCGGTATAGTAGTTTGCCAGATTACCCGCTTTTGTGCCGCTGTAATCTTCAATAATCTGAAGAAACCCGAGGTTGTTACCATCGCCATTTAACGCAAGGTTCAAACTGTCGGCTTCAAAATACCGCACGGCCTGAAACATCTCACTTTGGGCAAGATCATCCTGGCTGCTGGTGTAATACCGGTATCCGAAAAAGCCACCCACTACAAGTACAATAGCGGCAACAATTCCAATTGCAATTTTAGGATTGCGCTCAAACCAACCTTCAATACCAACCAGTTTTTCCTGAAGCACCTCAGCGTTTTCGAGTACGTCCTTTTTTTCTTCCTTCTTTGCCATGTTATTATAAAAATGAAAAGTCCCGCTTTACAACGGGACGCAAAACTAAACATTCAGGCGTATTTAACAAAAGCCCGGTTAGTCCATTATAAACGGATAATTGGGCTCGTAGTAAACGTCTGTTAATGCTTCAGACGGATCGGGGAAATTAGATTCCTCGGCAAATTTCACGCTTTCTTCAACCTGTGCATTTACTTTTTGCTCAATAGCTTCCAGATCTTTTTCGGTAGCAAGTTTTTTATCCAGAATGGTCTGGCGCACCTGCTCAACCGGGTCGCGTTGTTTATATTCTTCAACCTCTTCTTTGGTGCGGTATTTTTGAGGGTCGCTCATCGAATGTCCTTTGTAGCGATAAGTACGAAACTCCAGCAAGGTTGGGCCTTCGCCTGCGCGGGCTCTTTCGGCTGCACGCTCCACAGCATCGTGTACGGCTTCTACACTCATGCCATCAACCGGTTCAGATGGCATATCGTATGCTTCGCCCAGGGTATAAAGCTCGTGTACGTTAGAAGTACGCTCAACCGAAGTACCCATGGCATAGCCATTATTTTCAATCACAAAAATTACGGGCAGCTTCCAAAGCATAGCCTGATTTAAGGCTTCGTGGAAGGCACCTTGTCTTACAGCCCCATCGCCCATGTAGCAAATACACAGGTTACCGGTTTTGTTATACTTTTCCGCGAAAGCGATACCTGCACCCAGTGGAACTTGTGCACCCACAATGCCGTGGCCTCCGATAAAGTTATGCTCCTTATCAAAAATGTGCATAGAGCCACCTTTACCTTTTGTGATGCCGGTTTCTTTACCATATAACTCAGCCATGATTGTATTTGGGCTGGTGCCCAATGCAAGCGGGTGAGCGTGGTCGCGATATGCTGTTATGTATTTATCACCTTTACGCAGGGCCGATACCGAGCCTGCGGCACAAGCCTCCTGCCCAATATATAAATGGCAGAAGCCCCTTATTTTTTGCATGCCGTAAAGTTGCCCCGATTTCTCTTCGAACTTGCGCATCAGTAACATGCTCTCAAACCAAAACATGTAGGTTTCCTTCGGGTAAGCCTTCTTATCTTTCTTCGTGCTGCTTTTAGCCTGGGCTGTTGCCATAATTGCTAATTTTGATTCGTAATGTGAGTTGCGAAAATACGCCACAGGGCGGCAATCGCCAAATGACCGTTCGTTTTACCGCTGAATTTTGTTGTATCCGTGTTTCTCAATAACCTGCGTCTTTTCAATTTTAAGAACCATGCCGAGGTAAATCTCGCATTTGATGCGCCTGTTAATTGTATTGTAGGTAAAAACGGGTCGGGCAAAACCAACGTTTTGGATGCCATTCATTACCTGTCGTTCTCCAAAAGTTCACTCAATCCTTCTGATGCGCAGAACATTAAACACCAGGAATCGGGATTTTTTCTGCGCGGAAACTTTACGGTTAACGGTAAGCCCAGGGAAATAGAGTGCACAATTCAGATTGCAGGCAAAAAAATACTGCGCGAAGATGGCCAGGATTACACCCGCTTTTCTGAGCATGTAGGTAAATACCCGGTGGTACTGATTGCCCCCCAGGATATTGAATTGATTTGGGATGGTGCCGAACTAAGGCGCAGATTTGTAGATACCATTCTAAGCCAGATCGATCGGACTTACCTGGAGCATTTAATTGTTTATACGCATCAGCTCAAGCAGCGAAATAGTTTGCTCAAAAATTTTTCGGATAGCGGGCAGGTGGATACCCAGTTGTTGGAAACCTACAATACGAGATTGATTGAATCGGGGGAGTATCTCTACAAAAGCCGGCAAAAATTCTGTGCAGAGTTTACCGGGCGGGTGAAGCAGCATTACCACTATTTGGCGGCCGAAGAAATGGCAGGAATTATCTATAAATCCGATTTGTCGGATGCCAGTTTTTCGCAGCTGTTAAAAAGCTCTGTACAAAGGGATCTTGCGTTGCAACGCACCACCACGGGTGTTCATCGGGATGATTTTGTGTTTACGCTTGACGGATACGAGTTAAGAAGGGTAGGGTCTCAGGGACAGCAAAAATCTTTTCTGGTGGCTTTAAAACTGGCTGAATTTGAAGTTATTGAGGCAAAACTGAAAGTAAAACCAATTTTACTGTTAGATGACATTTTTGATAAGTTGGACGATAACCGCATACACCGCCTGATTACCCTGGTTGCGGCAGGAACCTTTGGCCAGCTTTTTATTACCGATGCGCGCCCCGATAGAACGCTTGCCATTCTAACCCAAGCCGGGATTAACGCCCGCATTTTTACTATTGAAAATGGTACCTTTACCAGCACATGGCTTCAGACTTAAAAAATGATGGTAACGCGTTGCACATTGGGCAGGCTATTCAAAAGCTGCTGAAGAGCTACCACATTAAATCGAAGTTTGACGAGGCCAATCTGATTGCATCCTGGGAAAGATTGGTAGGAAAAGTATTAGCCAAACACACTAAAAAACTCCATATCCGGAACAAGGTGCTATTTGTAGAGCTTGATAGCCCGGCTCTTAAGAACGACATACACCTACACAAATCCCGCATACTTGAAATCTTCCAAAAAGAATTCGGGGCCGATGTGCTTACCGAAATTGTGGTGATGTAACTAAAACGGGCGCTAAATCCTTAAAATTTAAAAAAGGCAGGTATTTGGCCAAACCGAAAAACCGTATAATTTTGCACTCCTAATTTTTTAGCGCAAGCTGAAGATTAAGGAAGGGGAGCAGTTTTTTGATGATCTCCGAATGTTCTTTAACAATAAAAGAAACGCAAAAGGGGAGATACTCAAGCGGCCAACGAGGACAGACTGTAAATCTGTTGACTTATGTCTTCACAGGTTCGAATCCTGTTCTCCCCACATGTGAGATACGATTTAGAGTTACAGTTTACGATTTTCCAAATTCGTAATTTGTTAATTCCTAAATCGTAAATCAACAAGCGGGAGTAGCTCAGTTGGTAGAGCGATAGCCTTCCAAGCTATAGGTCGCGGGTTCGAGCCTCGTCTCCCGCTCGTATTATTTGCGATGTGAGATTTTGGATTTACGATGAACAAAATCGTACTTCTTAAATCCAAAATCGTAAATCTAAAGCTGCTGTTGTAGCTCAGTGGTAGAGCACTTCCTTGGTAAGGAAGAGGTCGTGAGTTCAATCCTCATCAACAGCTCTGCCGAAAGATTGCCAGATGGGTAATCTTTATTCCGCGCAAGCGGAATACTATTTATTGAATGAATTTTGAATCTGAAATTACTGGTGCGTAGCGAACACCAAAAAGGTAACAAACAGATTCATGCAGCCATGTAAATGGCAAATTCCTATCCGAAAGGCTAAAAATGTTTAGGGTGTACTCCGAAAGGAGGATAAAGGCTTAGTAACTTTTATTTGAACTATAATACATTTTAAACTTTAACTGGAATTTTCAAACATGGCAAAAGAAACATTCGACCGCTCGAAACCGCACGTAAACATCGGTACCATTGGTCACGTTGACCACGGTAAAACTACCCTAACAGCTGCTATTACTCAGGTGCTTTCTAAGAAAGGACTTGCTGCTGTTCGCGACTTCTCATCAATCGACAATGCTCCTGAAGAGAAAGAGCGTGGTATTACAATCAACACCTCACACGTAGAGTATGCTACAGACAAAAGACACTACGCACACGTAGACTGTCCGGGTCACGCTGACTATGTAAAAAACATGGTTACTGGTGCTGCCCAGATGGACGGTGCTATTCTTGTTGTAGCTGCAACAGACGGCCCAATGCCACAAACCCGCGAACACATCCTGTTGTCACGTCAGGTAGGTGTACCTGCACTTGTTGTGTTCATGAACAAAGTTGACTTGGTTGACGATGCAGAATTGCTTGACCTGGTTGAAATGGAAGTACGTGAATTAATGACTGCTTATAACTTCCCTGGCGACACTATGCCTGTTATCAGAGGCTCTGCCCTTGGTGCATTGAATGGCGAACCAAAGTGGGTTGCTAAGGTTGAAGAACTAATGGAAGCTGTTGATAACCACATTCCACTTCCGGTACGTTTGATCGATAAGGATTTCCTTATGCCAGTGGAAGACGTATTCTCAATTACTGGTCGTGGTACTGTTGCTACCGGCCGTATTGAGCGTGGTGTTATCAAAACTGGTGACCCTGTTCAGATTTTAGGTATGGGTGCTGAAAACCTTACTTCTACCATTACCGGTGTGGAAATGTTCCGCAAAATCCTTGACAGAGGTGAAGCTGGTGATAACGTAGGTTTGTTGTTACGCGGTATTGAAAAAGACCAGATCGCTCGCGGTATGGTTATTTGCAAGCCTGGTTCTGTAACACCACACGCTAAATTTAAGGCTGAAGTATACGTGCTTTCAAAAGAAGAAGGTGGTCGTCACACACCATTCTTTAACAAGTACCGTCCTCAGTTCTATTTCCGTACCACTGACGTAACTGGCGAGTGTAAACTTCCTGCCGGTATCGAAATGGTTATGCCTGGCGATAACGTTACCATCGAAGTTGAGTTGATCAACAAGATTGCAATGGAGAAAGGTCTTCGTTTCGCTATCCGCGAAGGTGGCCGTACAGTAGGTTCAGGTCAGGTAACTGAAATTTTGGACTAAGATAGAGTTAGCCCTTTTGCTTAATTGTAAAGGGGCTAATTATCTGATAATCAAATACAAAGCGTTTCCTAGATTTTTCTTGGAAACGCTTTTGTTTTATATACGGCTTGTTCTACCTTTGCAGTCCTTTTGAATTGGCGGTTTTGGTGCGGCAAATACAGAAGGTCTCCTACAGACGGGTGTAGTTCAAGGGTAGAATAGCGGTCTCCAAAACCGTTGATGGGAGTTCGAATCTCTCCACCCGTGCAAATAAGGGAGGAGAGAAAACGAAGTTTTAAGCCACGGTCTTAAAACTCGGAAAATGGGTAACCGTGAAAAATTTTAAAATGGATGGAAAAAGTTAAGAACTATATTCTGGAGTCCATTGACGAAATCCGCAATAAGGTTTCGTGGCCAAAATTCAATGAATTGCAGAGCAGTGCCATTTTGGTATTGGTGGCTTCATTGATTTTTGCGCTCATTATTGGTGTTATCGACCTTGGGTTCAATAATGCTTTGTCCTGGTTTTATCGCGAATTCTAATCCGAAAAACCCATGGCAGAGTTAAAGTGGTATGTGTTGCGCGTAATCAGCGGCCAGGAAAAGAAAGTAAAATCTTACCTGGAAACTGAAATCGAGCGGTCTAAACTGGTGGATTTTATTCCTCAGGTATTGATACCGAGCGAGAAGGTGTATGAGATGCGTAATGGTAAAAAACGGGTTCGCGAAAGAAACTTTTTTCCGGGCTACGTTCTGGTATCGGCCGATCTTTCAAATGGAGAAGCTTACCATACTGTTAACAACATTCCGGGAGTAATTGGCTTTTTAGGAACCAATGGCTCCAGCGCCACATCAAAAGAACCGGTTGCACTTCGGCAGTCTGAAGTAAACCGCATACTGGGCAAGGTAGATGAGGTTGATCAGTTTGAAGAGAAACTGGAAACCCCATTTATTAAAGGCGAATCGGTAAAAGTAATGGATGGTCCATTCAGTGGTTTTACAGGTTCTGTGGAGGAAATTTTTGAAGACAAGAAGAAACTCAACGTAATGGTGAAAATCTTCGGAAGAAACACCCCGGTTGAGTTAAGTTATATGCAAGTAGAAAAAGTAGACTAGTAATACAATGGCTAAGGAAGTAACCGGTTATTTGAAATTGCAGGTAAAAGGTGGTCAGGCAAACCCTGCACCTCCAATTGGTCCAGCACTGGGTTCAAAAGGTTTGAACATCATGGACTTCTGCAAACAGTTCAACGCACGCTCACAGGATAAGCAAGGACAGGTTTTGCCTGTATTGATTACCATCTATAATGACAAGTCGTTCGACTTTGTGATTAAAACACCTCCGGCAGCAGTGCTGATTATGGAGGCAATTAAACTTCAAAAGGGTTCAAAAGAACCAAATCGTGCTAAGGTAGGCGCCATTTCATGGGATCAGATCAAGAAGATCGCTGAATTAAAAATGCCCGACCTGAATGCATTTAAAGTAGAATCTGCAATGAAAATGATTGCCGGTACTGCACGTAGTATGGGAGTAACAGTAAGTGGCAACGCCCCCTGGGATAAATAATTAAGCAATGGCAAAGTTGACTAAAAACAGAAAGGCGGCAATCGCCAAGCATAATCTGGAGAAGGAATATTCTCTGGAAGACGCAGCCAAAGTATTGAAGGAAATTACCTTCACTAAGTTCGATGCATCGGTTGATGTGGACATCCGTTTGGGAGTTGATCCAAAAAAATCCGATCAGATGGTAAGAGGCGTAGTGTCATTACCTCATGGCTTAGGAAAGACCGTACGTGTTTTGGTATTGTGTACCCCTGATAAAGCTCAGGAAGCAAAAGATGCCGGTGCCGAACACGTTGGATTAGATGATTATATCCAGAAGGTTGAAGCCGGATGGACAGATATTGACGTAATTATTACCATGCCTACCGTAATGGCTAAGGTTGGTAAATTGGGTAAAGTGCTTGGTCCTCGCGGCTTAATGCCTAACCCGAAGTCAGGAACCGTAACCCTTGAAGTTGGAAAAGCAGTGAAAGAAGTAAAGGCGGGTAAGGTTGACTTCAAAATTGATAAACAAGGAATTATTCACGCCAGCGTTGGTAAGGCTTCCTTCAGTGCAGACAAGATTAAAGAGAATGCAGCTGAACTTATTAACACGGTGGTTAAGTTAAAGCCAGCTTCATCGAAGGGTACATACATTCAAAGTATCTCCCTGTCTTCCACGATGAGTCCTGGAATAATAGTGGATAAGAATTCGGTTATATAAGGTCTAAAAAAACAAAAGCAATGACCAGGGAAGAAAAAGGGCAAATTATTGAAGAGTTGGCTGAGAAGTTCTCTCAGAACAACCACTTTTATATTACCGATGCTTCTGGTCTGACTGTTGCGCAAATCAACGCGTTTCGCAGACTGTGTTTTAATGCTGGAGTAGAGTACCGTGTTTATAAAAACACACTCATTCGAAAAGCATTAGAAAAGCAAGAAGGTAATTATGAAGAATTGTTCGGTACTCTGAAAGGCTTTTCGGGTGTAATCTTCTCGAAAGAGGCAGGTAATGTTCCGGCAAAAGTTATTACGGAGTACAGAAAAAAGTTGGCAGGCAAACCAGGTTTCAAAAGTGCCTCCATCGAATCCACTCTGTTTATCGGAGAGGAAAACCTGAATACGCTTGTTGGGTTGAAGTCTAAAAACGAACTCATTGGCGATGTTATTTCCTTGCTGCAATCTCCTGCTAAGAATGTATTGTCTGCCCTGTTAAGCGGCAAGCAAACTGTAGCCGGTCTGGTAAAGGCTCTGGAAGAAAGAAAACAAAATTAAAAACAGAATTTTAAACACTTACAAATCATGGCTGACGTAAAATCTCTTGGCGATCAACTGGTAGAACTTACCGTTAAAGAAGTAAATGAATTAGCTTCTTACCTTAAAGAAACATATGGCATTGAGCCTGCTGCTGCTGCTGTTGCTGTAGCTGCTGGTCCTGCTGCTGGTGGTGGCGCTGCTGCTGCTGAAAAAACCAACTTCGATGTTGTATTGAAGTCTGCAGGTGCTAACAAACTCCAGATTGTGAAATTGGTAAAAGAATTGACTGGTCTTGGCTTGAAAGAAGCTAAAGATGTAGTTGACGGAGCTCCAAAAACTATCAAAGAAGGCTTACCAAAAGACGAAGCTGAAAATCTTAAGAAGCAACTTGTTGAGGCTGGTGCCGAAATCGAGTTGAAGTAATCTTCTTGAAGACGAAGGGTAGCGTCTTATCGGAAATCAGGCCCCAGATCCATTGAATTGGACCTGGGGTCTTTCCCTATTTATAGTGTGCAAAACACTATACCCTATTAATGTAGTAACGGATTAGTCTAGTCCAGGAAATTTAAACGAAGAAGTACCTTGGCAAAGAAGACAACAATAAATAACAGGATCGACTTCTCTTCAATAGAGAAGGTTCTTGAGTATCCCGATTTTCTCGATATTCAACTTCAATCCTTCAAAGACTTTTTGCAGATCGAAACGCCTGCAGAAAAAAGACAGAACGAAGGCCTCTTCAAAGTATTTGCAGAGAACTTCCCCATCTCCGATTCGCGCGAAAACTTCGTGCTGGAGTTTGTGGATTATACCATTGATCCACCCAAATACAATGTAGATGAGTGTATCGACCGTGGGTTAACATTCTCTGTTCCGCTTAAAGCGAAACTCCGTCTTACCTGTAATGACGAGGATAACGAAGATTTCCAAACCATTGAACAGGAAGTGTTTTTGGGTAACATCCCATACATGACCGAGAAGGGTTCGTTCGTAATTAATGGTGCTGAACGCGTAATTGTATCGCAACTGCATCGTTCGCCAGGTGTGTTTTTTGCCATGAGTAAACACACTAACGGAACGAAACTATACTCTGCCCGGATTATTCCATTCAAAGGTTCGTGGATTGAATTCGCAACAGATGTAAACGCGGTTATGTACGCGTACATCGATCGTAAAAAGAAATTCCCTGTAACCACATTGCTTCGCGCTATTGGTTACGGTACTGATAAAGATATTCTTGACCTCTTTGGTTTATCAGAAGAAATTGAAGCCAACAAGAATACACTCAAGAAAACGGTAGGCCGCAAACTTGCTGCACGGGTTTTGAAAACCTGGACAGAAGATTTCGTGGATGAAGATACTGGTGAAGTAGTTTCTATCGACCGTAACGAAGTGTTATTGGAGCGTGACCATGTATTATCTGCAGAAGATGTAGATGTTATTATTGAGTCAGGCGTGAAGTCTATCATCCTGCACCGCGAAGATGTAAACGTGGCCGATTACCACATTATCTTCAATACGTTAGCCAAGGATAACTCAAATTCAGAAAAAGAAGCGGTTGAACAAATCTACCGTCAACTTAGAAATACAGAGGCACCTGATGAACAAACCGCCCGCGATATTATTCAGAGCTTGTTCTTCAGCGAAAAGCGTTACGACCTGGGTGAAGTTGGTCGTTACAGAATCAACAAGAAACTTGGGTTGGATCTAAGCTTTGATCAACGCGTACTAACAACGGAGGATATCATTCTTATTGTGAAGTACCTGATCGGACTAATCAACTCAAAAGCTGTGGTGGATGATATCGACCACTTGAGTAACAGACGTGTAAGAACAGTAGGTGAACAATTGTATTCTCAGTTTGGTGTAGGTCTTGCCCGTATGGCCAGAACCATCAAAGAAAGAATGAACGTTCGCGATAACGAAGACTTCAAGCCGGTTGATTTGATCAACGCGCGTACGTTATCTTCAGTTATTAACTCGTTCTTCGGAACCAACCAGCTTTCCCAGTTCATGGATCAAACCAATCCATTGGCTGAGATTACACACAAACGCAGAATGTCGGCCCTCGGCCCGGGCGGTCTCTCCAGAGAGCGTGCCGGTTTCGAAGTGCGAGATGTTCACTACACTCATTATGGTCGTTTGTGTACCATCGAAACTCCGGAAGGTCCGAACATTGGTTTGATTTCATCACTCTGTGTTCATGCCAAAGTAAATAAGATGGGCTTTATCGAAACTCCTTATCGTAAGGTAGAGAACGGTAAAGTGAAAGGAAAAGAAGTAATCTTCCTGACAGCCGAAGAAGAAGATACACATAACATCGCGCAAGCGAATGTAAAAGTAAAGTCGAACGGAGAAATTGAAGATGAGCGTGTCAAGGCTCGCTTTGAAGGTGATTTCCCCGTAGTTGAGCCTAAGGAGATTCGCTACATGGATATTGCCCCGAACCAGATCGTGTCGATAGCTGCGTCTATGATTCCATTCCTGGAGCATGATGATGCTAATCGTGCGTTGATGGGTTCGAACATGCAACGTCAGGCAGTACCGTTGATGCGCCCGGAAGCACCTATTGTGGGTACCGGTTTGGAAGGAAGAATTGCCATTGACTCCCGCACATTGATTCTTTCGGAAGGAAATGGAACTGTAGAATTTGTTGATGCGAAGAAGATTGTAGTTCGTTACGAAGTATCGGATGAACAGCAGTTGGTTCGTTTCGATGACGAAGTGAAATCATACAGCCTGATTAAGTTCAGAAGAACCAATCAGGACACCTGTATTAACTTAACACCTCTTGTTAAGAAGGGTGAGAAAGTTAGCAAAGGTCAACCGCTGTGTCAGGGATATGGTACTGCTAATGGTGAATTAGCCTTAGGCCGCAACCTGTTAGTGGCGTACATGCCTTGGCAAGGATATAACTTCGAGGATGCGATTGTAATTTCAGAACGCGTTGTGCGCGATGATGTTTACACCTCCATTCACGTAGAAGAGTTTGAATTGGAAGTGCGCGATACCAAGCGTGGCGAAGAAGAATTGACTTCTGAAATTCCAAACGTAAGTGAAGAAGCAGTTAAGCACTTAGACGAGAATGGTATCATTCGCGTAGGTGCTGAAGTGAAAGAAGGCGATATTCTGATTGGTAAGATTACACCTAAAGGTGAAACTGATCCTACACCTGAAGAAAAACTACTTCGCGCTATCTTTGGTGATAAGGCCGGTGATGTGAAGGATGCTTCTATGAAAGCGCCTCCATCATTAAAAGGTGTTGTTATCGATACCAAACTTTTCTCAAGACCTAAGCGTGATAAGGATATCCGCACCAAGTCTAAGAAAGAACTGGATGCATTGAAGAATCGCTACAGCAAAGAGCTTTCTGAGTTACGTGCTGAAATGATCAAAAAACTCACTACCCTTTTAACTGGCAAAACCAGCCAGGGTGTGAAGCATAAGTTTGGTGATGAATTAATCAGCAAGGGTGTAAAATTCTCTGCTAAAGTACTTGAGAACAACCTCTTCCCGGATAAGAACATTTACCGCGATGAGAGTAACTACAACGTACCTGAAGAGGTAAACCTGATTGCCGATGTAAGTCTGGAAAGCTGGACTACCGAAGATCATACAAATGATCTTGTGTCTGAATTAGTGAAGAACTACCTCAACAAACGCAACGTAATTTCTGGTGAATTCAAGCGCGAACGTTTTACACTTGAAGTTGGTGATGAATTGCCAGCAGGTATTGTGCAGTTGGCTAAAGTTTATGTGGCTAAGAAACGTAAACTGAAAGTGGGAGATAAGATGGCAGGTCGTCACGGTAACAAAGGTGTAGTTGCGCGTATCGTTCGCGAAGAAGATATGCCATTCCTGGAAGATGGAACACCTGTTGATATTTGTCTGAACCCGCTTGGTGTACCTTCTCGTATGAACCTCGGTCAGATTTACGAAACTGTATTGGCTTGGGCCGGTAAGAAATTGGGTCGCAAATATGCCACACCAATTTTTGATGGAGCTTCAATCGATCAGGTTTCAGCAGAGTTGTCAGAAGCTGGTTTACCTGAATTTGGCCGTACATACTTGTATGATGGTTTAACCGGTGAGAAGTTCGATCAGCCAGTAACGGTTGGTATGGCTTACATGCTTAAACTGGGTCACCTGGTTGATGATAAGATGCACGCCCGTTCAATCGGACCATACTCACTTATCACGCAACAGCCATTGGGTGGTAAAGCACAGTTTGGTGGTCAGCGTTTTGGAGAGATGGAGGTTTGGGCGATTGAGGCCTTTGGTGCATCGCACATCCTGCAGGAAATTCTTACCATTAAGTCTGACGATGTGATTGGTAGAGCAAAAGCATACGAATCAATCGTGAAGGGCGAAAATATGAGAAAGCCGAACATCCCTGAATCATTCAATGTATTGGTGCATGAGCTGAGAGGTTTGGCACTTGAAATTACGATGGATTAAAAGTAATGAGGTCCGAAAGCCCGTAAAGACAAAAGCGTCTCACGGACTTTCGGACTAAACTACTTCCAGACTTTATAAAGAATTACTAACTGAAAACTTTACAACATGTCTTTCAGAAAAAATAAAAAGATCAACAACGACTTCTCAAAGATCACCATCAGCTTAGCTTCTCCGGAATCTATTCTGGAAAGTTCGCATGGTGAAGTAACGCAGCCCGAAACCATCAACTACCGTACCTACAAGCCGGAGATGGGTGGTTTGTTTTGCGAGCGTATTTTCGGTCCTGTTAAGGATTGGGAATGTCATTGCGGAAAATATAAGCGTATTCGCTATAAAGGTATCATCTGCGACCGTTGCGGTGTAGAAGTTACCGAGAAGAAGGTAAGACGTGAACGCATGGGCCACATCGAATTAGTGGTGCCCGTAGCACACATTTGGTATTTCCGTTCATTGCCAAACAAAATCGGATATCTTCTTGGTCTCCCAACCAAGAAGTTAGATCAGATCATTTACTACGAAAGATACGTGGTAATTCAGCCAGGCGTGAAAGAAGAAGATGGTGTAAACCGTCTGGATTTCTTAACCGAGGAAGAATACCTGGACATCGTAGATAAACTGCCACGCGAAAATCAATTATTGGATGACAATGATCCGAAGAAATTCATCGCCAAGATGGGTGCTGATGCTTTAGAAATGTTGCTTTCACGTGTTAAGTTGGATGAACTTTCATACGAGCTTCGCCACCAGGCTGCTACCGATACATCACAACAACGTAAGGCCGAAGCCTTAAAACGTTTGAAAGTGGTAGAAGCTTTCCGCGATGCGAATACGCGTATCGAAAACCGCCCGGAATGGATGACCATTAAAATGGTTCCTGTAATTCCACCTGAGTTACGTCCATTAGTTCCGTTGGATGGTGGTCGTTTTGCAACATCCGATTTGAATGACCTTTACAGGCGTGTAATTATTCGTAACAACCGTCTGAAGCGTTTGATTGATATTAAAGCTCCTGAAGTAATTCTTCGTAACGAAAAGCGTATGCTTCAGGAAGCGGTTGACTCGTTGTTCGACAACTCACGTAAGGTGAATGCGGTTCGTTCAGATGGTAATCGCGCTCTGAAATCATTGTCCGACATGTTGAAAGGTAAGCAAGGACGTTTCCGTCAAAACTTGCTGGGTAAGCGTGTTGACTATTCGGGTCGTTCAGTAATTGTGGTAGGTCCTGAATTGAAACTGCATGAGTGCGGTCTGCCAAAAGATATGGCGGCAGAATTATTCAAGCCATTTATTATCCGCAAGCTGATTGAAAGAGGAATTGTGAAGACTGTAAAGTCTGCCAAGAAAATAGTGGATCGCAAAGATCCAGTGGTGTGGGATATTTTGGAAAACGTATTGAAAGGACACCCTGTTCTTTTGAACCGTGCCCCAACACTTCACCGTCTGGGTATTCAGGCTTTCCAACCTAAACTGATTGAAGGAAAAGCGATTCAGTTGCACCCGTTAGTATGTACTGCCTTTAACGCTGACTTTGATGGTGACCAGATGGCCGTTCACGTGCCACTTGGCCAGGAAGCAATCCTGGAAGCATCGTTGTTAATGCTGTCTTCGCACAACATTTTGAACCCTGCTAACGGAGCGCCTATCACTGTACCTTCTCAGGACATGGTGTTAGGATTATATTACTTAACCAAAGGCCGCAAAGGTCAGTTGGGTGAGGGTAAGAAGTTCTATTCAGCGGAAGAAGTTATTATTGCTTATAACGAAGGCAAGCTTTCCAAGCATGCCCTTATTAAAGTACGTGTTAATACACGCGATAAGAAGACGGGTGACTTGGAAACCAAAATGATTGAAACTGTTGCCGGTCGCGTAATCTTCAATCAGGTTGTACCTATTGAAGTTGGCTTTGTAGACGAGCTTCTAACCAAGAAGAAACTGCAAACCATTATTGCTGATGTATTCCGCGTGGCGGGTCAGGCTAAGACAGCTAAGTTCCTGGATGATATTAAGGAATTAGGATTCCAGATGGCTTACAAAGGTGGCTTATCCATGGGCCTTGGCGATGTGAAAGTTCCTGCAGAGAAGAAGAAACTGGTGGAAGATGCTCAGAAAGAAGTTGATTCAGTTTGGAACAACTACATGATGGGTCTTATCACCGACAACGAGCGTTACAATCAGGTAATTGATATCTGGACCCGCACCAATACCATGCTTACCAACACGCTGATGAAGCAGTTGGAAGAAGATCAGCAAGGGTTCAACTCGATTTACATGATGATGCACTCGGGTGCCCGTGGTTCAAGAGAGCAGATTCGCCAGTTGGGTGGTATGCGTGGTTTGATGGCGAAGCCTCAGAAGAACCTGGCTGGTTCAGTTGGTTCGATTATCGAAAACCCGATTCTATCTAATTTCCGTGAAGGATTGGACGTATTGGAGTACTTTATCTCTACACACGGTGCCCGTAAGGGTCTTGCCGATACTGCGTTGAAAACTGCTGATGCGGGTTACTTAACACGTAGGTTAGTTGACGTAGCCCAGGATCTTGTTATTACTGAAGAAGATTGCGGTACATTACGTGGATTACATGTAACTGCGTTGAAAGACAATGAAGATATTGTTGAACCATTGTCGGAACGTATTTTGGGACGTGTAACCGTACACGATATCTATGATCCGATTTCGGAAGAGTTGATCTGTGCTGCCAATGAAGAAATTACAGATGAGATTGCGAAGAAGATAGAGGAAAGCAGCATTGAAGAAGTTGAGATTCGTTCTATCTTAACTTGTGAAACCAAAATTGGTGGTTGCGCAAAATGCTACGGACGTAACCTGGCAACCGGTAAAATGGTACAGGCCGGTGAAGCCGTAGGTGTAATTGCCGCACAATCCATTGGTGAACCTGGTACGCAGCTTACCCTTCGTACTTTCCACGTGGGTGGTACTGCTTCTAACATTGCAACCGAAGCAAACATTAAAGCTAAGTTCTCCGGAACGATTGAATTTGAAGGTATCCGTACAGTTGATACTACCGATCGCGAAGAAAATAAAGTGAAAGTTGTGATGGGTCGTACAGGCGAAATCAGAATTCTGGACGATGAGAAACGCATTCTGATTACAAACAACGTTCCTTACGGTGCTTTCTTAAAAGTTAAGGATGGTCAGAAAGTTGAGAAGGGTGAAGAATTGTGTTATTGGGATCCTTACAATGCCGTAATTCTTTCTGAGTTTGATGGTGAAATTGGTTATGAAGCCATCATTGAAGGTATTACCTACAAAGAAGAATCAGATGAGCAGACTGGTCACCGCGAAAAGGTAATTACCGATACCCGCGATAAGACCAAGAACCCGGCTATCATTGTTAATGGTAAATCCGACACCAAGTCGTATAACATTCCGGTGGGAGCACACTTGGCAGTAGATGAAGGTGAGAAAATCAAAGCGGGTCAGGTACTTGCCAAGATTCCTCGCACTATGGGTAAGAGCCGCGATATTACCGGTGGTCTTCCTCGCGTAACAGAATTGTTCGAAGCCCGTAATCCTTCTAACCCGGCTGTGGTTAGTGAGATTGATGGTGTGGTAACATACGGTGGTATTAAACGCGGTAACCGCGAAATCTTCATCGAGTCTAAAGACGGTGTACAGAAACGTTACTTAGTTCCGTTGTCTAAACACATTCTGGTTCAGGATAACGACTTCGTAAAAGCTGGTCAACCATTGTCTGATGGAGCAATTACCCCTTCCGATATCTTATCGATAAAAGGCCCAACTGCAGTTCAGGAATACCTGGTGAATGAAATTCAGGAGGTGTATCGCCTGCAGGGTGTGAAGATTAATGATAAGCATATCGAATGTATCGTTAGCCAGATGATGCAGAAAGTAGAAATCATCGATTCAGGTGATACGACCTTCTTGCCTGGTGAATACGTAGATAAGTTTGAATTCCGTGAAGAGAACGATGGTGTGTTAGATAAGAAGGTAGTAATGGATGCCGGAGATTCTCAGAAATTCAAAGTTGGCCAGATTGTAACGCCACGCGAATTGCGGGATGAAAACTCGGCTTTGAAGCGTAAAGATCAGAAACTGGTTGAGGTGCGCGATGCATTATCAGCAGTTTCAAGACCAACGTTGCAAGGTATTACTCAGGCTTCGTTGAAAACTGAAAGCTGGTTGTCCGCAGCATCGTTCCAGGAAACCACTAAAGTATTGAGCGAAGCGGCTATCCGTGGTAAAGCTGACCAATTGATGGGCTTGAAAGAGAACGTTATTGTGGGTCACCTGATTCCAGCGGGTACCGGTCAGAGACGCCTCAACGATATGATTGTAAACTCGGAAGAAGAATACCAACGCATGGTTAACTCGCCCGAGCGCAAATCAAAAGAGCGTGAACTGGCCGACTAATTTGAAAATTTGATGAGTTATTTTGAAAATGTGCGAATGGGTCTTCCGTTCGCACATTTTCATTTATAAACTACCACTCACAGACTTCAAGGGCTCAGATTTACTCATTTCAACTTAAAAGACATGGCAGAGCAAAAAAACAACCCACCCCAAAACCAGATTAACATAGAGCTTTCGGAAGAAATTGCTGAGGGCATCTACTCCAATCTGGCTATGATCGCCCACTCTAACAGCGAATTTGTAATTGATTTTATCCGGCTTATGCCAGGCGTACCAAAAGCCAGGGTGAAATCCAGGATCATTATTACCCCGGAACACGCAAAACGCCTGCTGGCTGCGTTAAAAGATAATATCAGCAAGTACGAAGCTACCTTCGGGCCGATTAAGCAAACAAGCGAAGCACCCCAATTTCCTATGAATTTTGGAGGTACTGTAGGGGAGGCTTAATCGAAAATGGCCTTGATTTGCTCAAATCGCCAAGAAAAATCTTAAGTCAGGGTTTTGCATCCTATCGTACTTTAAATACCTTTGCAGTCCTTATTTTTTAAGGGTTATAAAACGAAACATAAATGCCTACCATTCAGCAACTTGTAAGGAAAGGGAGAAAGAAATTGACTTTCAAGTCAAAATCACCTGCCCTTGATTCTTGCCCTCAACGCAGGGGAGTTTGTACTCGTGTGTACACGACAACCCCTAAAAAACCGAATTCGGCCATGCGTAAAGTGGCTCGTGTACGCCTAACCAACCACAGAGAGGTGAACGCCTATATCCCAGGCGAGGGTCACAATCTTCAGGAACACTCAATCGTATTGATCCGCGGAGGCCGGGTTAAAGATTTACCAGGTGTTCGTTACCACATTGTACGTGGTGCTTTGGATACATCCGGAGTAAACGGACGTCTTCAGAGCCGTTCTAAATATGGTGCAAAACGCCCTAAAGCTGGTGCTGCAGCAGCTGCTGCCAAAGGAGCTCCCGCAAAAGGCAAAAAATAGTAATTAGATTATGAGAAAGGCTAAACCCAAGAAAAGATACCTGCTGCCAGACCCCAAATTTGGTGATACACTTGTTACCAAGTTTGTGAACTATATGATGGAACAAGGCAAGAAAAGTGTTGCATACAATATTTTCTACGATGCAATTGAACAAGTAGAAAAGAAGGCCGGTGGAGAGCCAGGTCTTGAAGTATGGAAACGCGCAATGAATAATGTTATGCCAGCCGTTGAGGTGAAAAGCCGCAGGGTAGGTGGTGCAACATTTCAGGTGCCTGTAGAAATCAGACCCGAGCGTAAAATCAACCTGAGCATTAAATGGCTTATTGATTATGCCCGTGCTCGTGGTGAAAAAACCATGATGGATAAATTAGCTGCAGAAATTATTGCTGCATCTAAAGGGGAAGGTGCTGCTATCAAGAAGAAAGATGATACACACCGGATGGCAGAGGCGAACAAGGCGTTTTCACATTTCAGATTATAATCCTACATGGCAAGAGATCTTAAATACACCCGTAATATTGGTATTGCTGCGCACATCGATGCTGGTAAAACCACCACCACAGAGCGTATTCTCTACTATGCAGGGGTGAATCATAAAATTGGTGAAGTGCACGAAGGTGCCGCTACCATGGACTGGATGGCGCAGGAGCAGGAGCGTGGTATCACCATTACTTCAGCTGCTACCACAGTACATTGGAAATACCGTAACCAGGAGTATCACGTAAACATTATTGATACCCCGGGTCACGTTGATTTTACTGTGGAAGTGAATCGCTCACTACGCGTATTGGATGGTTTGGTGTTTTTGTTTAGTTCTGTTGATGGTGTTGAACCACAATCGGAAACAAACTGGCGCCTGGCCGATAATTACAAAGTAGCACGTATCGGTTTCGTAAATAAAATGGACCGTTCAGGAGCAGATTTTCTTGGTGTTTGCAAGCAGGTAAAAGAAAAATTAGGCAGTAAAGCAGTAGCTCTTCAGTTGCCAATTGGTGCTGAAGAAAACTTTAAAGGTGTAGTTGATCTGATCAACAACCGCGGTATTATCTGGAATGAAGCTGATAAAGGGATGACCTTTCAGGAAGTTCCGATTCCCGATGACATGAAGGAAGAGGCTCTCGAATACCGTGAAAAACTTCTGGAAGCTGTTGCTGAGTATGACGAAACGTTGATTGAGAAATTTTTTGAAGATCCAAACTCAATAACTGAAAAGGAAATTCTTACTGCGCTTCGCAAGGCTGTAATCGATATGAAGATTGTACCTATGGTGTGCGGTTCTTCATTCAAGAATAAGGGAGTGCAAACCATGCTGGATTATGTAATGGAGTTGTTGCCTTCGCCTTTAGATAAGGACGTGATTATCGGAACAAATCCTGATACAGACGCAGAAGTTGAAATTCGCCCTGATGAGAAGGAGCCTTTTGTAGGTTTGGCATTTAAAATCGCAACCGACCCGTTCGTAGGGCGTTTGTGTTTTGTGCGGGCTTACTCAGGTGTACTGGAATCAGGTTCTTACATTCAGAATACTCGTTCTGGTCAAAAAGAACGGATCTCCCGTGTATTCCAGATGCATGCTAACAAGCAGAATCAGATTGAGAGATTACCTGCTGGTGATATTGGTGCGGTAGTAGGATTCAAAGACATTAAGACTGGCGATACACTTTGCGATGAAAAACGTCCGGTTGTATTGGAATCAATGATATTCCCTGAGCCCGTTATCGGTTATGCCATTGAGCCTAAGAAACAGGCCGATGCAGATAAGCTGGGTATGGCTATTGCCAAATTGGTGGAAGAAGATCCAACGCTGCGTGTAAATACAGATCAGGAAACTGGCCAGACCATTTTGCGTGGTATGGGTGAATTGCACCTTGAGATCATTATCGATCGTTTGAAGCGTGAATTCAAAGTTGAAATCAACCAGGGTGCGCCTCAGGTTGCTTACAAAGAAGCGCTTACCAAATCGGTTGAACACAAAGAAGTTTATAAGAAGCAGACCGGTGGACGTGGTAAGTTTGCTGATATCGTATTTGAAATCGGGCCGCGCGAACTTGGTCCGGAAGATAAGCCAGGCCTTGAGTTTGTGAATGACATCGTAGGTGGTGTTATTCCTCGCGAATTCATTCCGGCTGTTCAGAAGGGCTTTGAACAAGCTATGGTTAATGGTCCGTTGGCTGGTTACCCGATCGACTCGATGAAAGTCAGGTTATTCCACGGTTCATACCACGATGTGGACTCTGACTCATTGTCGTTTGAATTAGCAGCAAGAATAGGTTTCAAAGAAGCAGCCTCTAAGTGTGGCCCTCAATTGCTGGAACCGATCATGGGTGTAGAAGTAATTTCTCCTGATGAATACACAGGTTCAGTAACTGGTGATTTGAACAGAAGAAGAGGTATCATGAAAGGAATGGATACCCGTGGAGGTGCGCAGGTTATTAAGGCAGATGTGCCATTGTCTGAATTGTTTGGTTACATTACTGATTTAAGAACACTTACATCAGGTCGTGCATCAGCAACGCTTACATTCTCGCATTATTCTCCGGTACCGAAGAACCTTGCTGATAAAGTAATTGATGAAGTTAAAGGCGCTTTAGCCAAATAAAATATCTAAAAGACGTTTAGATTATGAACCAGAAAATCAGAATTAAGCTTAAATCTTACGACCACAATCTGGTTGATAAGTCATCAGAAAAAATTGTGCGTGCTGTAAAGGCTACTGGCGCTGTTGTAAGCGGACCTATTCCGTTGCCAACTGAAAAGGAAAAATTCACCGTGCTTCGCTCGCCACACGTAAACAAGAAATCGCGTGAGCAGTTTCAACTTTGTACCTACAAGCGTTTGGTTGACATTTACAGCAACAGCGCAAAAACAGTAGATGCCTTAATGAAACTTGAGTTACCAAGCGGTGTTGATGTGGAAATCAAAGTATAGTTTGTACCAAAAGTATTGAACACTAATAAAAGGCGCCTTCGGGCGCTTTTTTTGTTTGCCTGGTTTGCAAAAAAAATAAAATCATCTACTTTTATAGTCTACTAAATCTATAGAGTTAAAGTATATTATATGAAAAAGACTTTACAGTATCTTTTTGTGGCTGTTCTCTCAATCTCTTTTGCGTATGGGCAGGGTACAGTTACAGGCACTATTAAAGACAGCGAGGGTAGTCCGCTGGAAGCAGCAACGGTGTTGATACGTGGTACTAACACCTATGCCGTTACCGATCCAAATGGACAGTTCACGTTACAAACTGCTCAGAAAGTACCCTTCATTATCCGGATCAGTTCAGTAGGTTTTAAACCTCAGGATTTTCAGATCATTGAACTAAGTAGCAAGCCCCTGGAGATAGTTCTTATTAATGACAATGAGTTAGAAGAGGTTGTTGTAACCGCCCGCAGGCGCACCGAGACTGTTCAGGAAGTACCGATACCAATCTCGGTAGTGGATGGAATGCTGATAGAAGATGCAGGTGCATTTAATGTTAACCGCCTTAAAGAGTTTGTTCCTTCCGTTCAGCTTTATACATCCAACCCCCGAAATACCGGAATCAATATTCGTGGTCTGGGTTCGCCTTTTGGACTCACCAATGATGGCCTTGATCCTGGTGTAGGTTTTTATGTGGATGGTGTCTATTATGCCCGACCAGCAGCTGCCACCTTTGACTTTATTGATATTGATCAAATAGAAGTGTTGCGTGGACCTCAAGGTACTTTGTTTGGGAAAAACACAACCTCCGGTGCATTTAATATCACTTCGCGCAAAGCGAGTTTTAGTCCGGGTGCGGATTTTGAAGTGAGCTACGGAAACTATGGATATGTTCAGGCTAAGAGTTCAATTACGGGGCCACTCAGTAAAAAAGTTGCCGGACGATTATCATTTTCAGGTACACAACGGGATGGAGTAATAGAAAATGTAAGCACGGGTAAATACACAAATGATATTAATAACATTGGTTTTCGGGGACAGTTATTATTTACACCGACAGCAAATACATCCATTACACTGGCAGCGGATGCCTCACGCCAAAGGCCAGATGGATATGCGCAAGTAATAGCTGGAGTTGTTGAAACAAAACGTGCCGCTTATCGGCAGTTTGGTGCAATTATAGCAGACTTAAATTATTCACTTCCCAGTGCAAACGCATTCGATCGGAAAATAGATCATGACACTCCGTGGAACTCAGGTAACGATTTAGGTGGTGTATCGTTGAATATTGATTCAAAAGTAGGCCGTGGTACGTTAACGTCAACTTCTGCCTGGCGCTATTGGAATTGGGATCCATCCAATGATCGTGATTTTACAGGGTTGCAGGCACTAGCGAAATCACAAAATCCTGCTCAACACAGAAACTGGTCGCAGGAAGTTCGTTATGCCGGTGAGGTATCATCTCGCCTTAGCGGTGTGGTAGGATTATTTTTCATTGATCAGGAAGTAAAGATTAATGGAACGGAAGAATCGGGTTCAGATCAATGGCGATTCTCCAAAAGTTCAACCAGTGCATTGTGGGAAACGCCAGGACTCTTTGAAGGCTATGGAATCCGCACGCAGTCTTCAATCAAATCATTAAGTGCAGCTGCCTTTGCAAATGTGGATTGGGAGGTTGTGGATCGTTTACATGTTTTGCCGGGTATCCGCTTTAACTACGATCAAAAGGATGTAGTCTATAATCGAACCGTTTATGGAGGGTTAGACACGGCCACGTATAATGGCACGCAAGCCGAGAAAGTAGCTTTACAGAATCTTAAAAATGGAGTTTATAGTGGTCAATCGTATCTATCGGATGCAAAAGAAAATAATTTCACATATCAACTTACGGTAGCATACAGATTGAAACGCTTCAATGCATTTGGTAGCTACTCAACCAGTTTTAAACCTGTGGGCGTAAATGTAGCCGGCTTGCCCAACATCAACGGCCAGCCGGCAACTAACCTGGCTGTTATAAAACCTGAAGATGTAAAGCATTTTGAATTCGGAATAAAAACATCACCTACAACCAACTCAACTTTAAACTTAACTTTTCATAACACAGATATCACTGACTATCAAACCAATGTGCAATCGCCTGAATTAGGCGTTAACCGTGGTTATATAGCCAATGCAGAAAAAGTGAATGTGCGAGGTGTGGAATTAGATGCCAATGTTAAAGCAAATAAGTATTTCTCGTTTTACGGTGCGCTTGCGTACACCGAAGGCAAGTATATTAAGTTTACCAATGCACCCCTTCCGCTTGAGTTAACGGGTCAGGTGATTGATGGTGTGCAGGTAGCCTTTCAGGATATTTCGGGTGGGGATATTCCGGGTTTGTCTAAGTGGGCCGGGTCTCTGGGTGGCGAGTTTAGTACACCAGTCAGACCTTTAAGTGGTAAATTCTTTTTTGCTTTCGATACGTACTATCGCTCAGAATTCTCCTCCAGTCCATCACCGTCTGCATACTTAAATGTTGATGGTTATGCATTGGTGAATGTGCGGACTGGTGTAAGAGTTTCAACCGGAATCTCAGCCTCAATCTGGGCCCGTAATCTTTTTAACAAAGACTATTACGAGCAACTGTTACCAGCCGGGGGTAATGCCGGGCATTATGCCGGTGTGTTGGGCGATCCGGCTACCTATGGTATTACATTACGTTATTCCTATTAAGTTTGTAGGATTAACTACTCGTCATGATAAGATTGTGGATTGCTGTTTTATGCTTAAGTTTTTGTTGTTCACGGGCAATGGCCCAAACCAAGAATAAAGAGTTTCGCCAGCAAACGTGGACAGCCTACTTCAATCAAACCCGCCTTTCGGATAAATGGGGCCTGTGGGCCGATGTTCATTTTCGGTTTACCGAAGATTTTACGAACAGACTTGGCCTGAGCATTTTTCGCATAGCACCTGTTTATTATGTTACCGATAACACCCGGCTTTCTTCCGGCTATGCTTACATTACAACTCATAATGTTGAACCGATACCCGATTTGCCCGAACATAGGTTGTGGCAACAAGTACAATGGTTTGATAAAAGGAAAGGGTTTAGCATGGTGCAATATTTTCGGGTGGAGGAGCGCTTTCGCAGAACATTGGTTAGTGGCGAGGTGAGTGATGATTATACTTTTAGCTGGCGGTTCCGCTACAACATAGCTTTAACAATTCCGCTTACCCGCAAAACCATAGAGCCTAAAACTCCATTCCTTTTTCTGAACGATGAGTTGCACATAAGTGCCGGCAAAAATATTGGCAATAATTACTTAGATCAGAACCGGTTATTTGGTGGGTTGGGCTACCAGTTTACATCTCAACTTAATGCACAGATCGGTTACTTGTATGTGTTTCAGCAACTACCCGCATCAAATTCGTTTGTGCATACCGATGTCATTCGGTTTTTTGTATTCCATAATCTCGACTTCAGAAACAAGGAATAAATGCGACCAGAAAATGTAGAAGCCGAAGACGAGAAACTCATCTATGATGAGAGGCCGGAGCTACCCGAGCCGCACAGTAAACCGCGGCACATCTGGATTTTACTCGGGGTGCTTGCTTCAATTCTACTCATTCTTATTGCATTTTTTGGATCCGATACACTCTCGGAGTATGATTGGCGGTCGGTAGTTGGCCCAGACTTTTTGTTGTTTGTATTAGGTGGATTTATTGCTCAGATGATTGATGGTTCGTTGGGAATGGCTTATGGAGTAAGTGCCACCTCATTCTTATTGTCATTCGGAGTATCACCGGCAGCCTCCAGCGCCAGTGTACATACCGCAGAAATTTTTACCAGCGGGGTTTCTGGTCTAACACATCTCCGCTTTCAGAATGTAAACAAGAAGCTATTTAAGAGTTTATTAATACCGGGCATGCTGGGAGCAGTGGCAGGCGCGTACATTTTATTTTCGTTGGAGGAGTACAATTATCTGATCAGACCGCTGGTCGCAGTTTATACGCTTATTCTGGGTTTAGCTATAATCCGCAAAGCCGTACTGATGCAAATCCGCAAGCGAAGAAAAACCAAAAACGTTCCGGCCCTGGCAGCCTTTGGTGGCTTTATGGATTCTATTGGCGGTGGTGGCTGGGGCCCGATTGTTTCGACTACCTTAATTGCGCGTGGCCGGCATCCGCGCTATACCATTGGTTCGGTTAACCTGGCCGAGTTCTTTGTGTCGTTTGCAAGTTCTCTTACGTTTTTTGCTACCATCGGCCTTAGCCACATTCAGATTATTGTGGGTTTGATATTAGGCGGTATAATTGCTGCTCCGATAGCTGCTTCCATCACCCGAAAGCTACCGGTAAAACGCATGATGATTCTGGTAGGCATTGTGGTTATCCTGGTTAGCATTCGATTGTTGGTTAAATCTATTGCCGCTATTTGATTTTGCCTTTGGGCTTATCAATTTTCAATTATCTTCGCGGCCTTATGGCATTATTAGAAAAGAAGATGGTAATTAAGAAGTCAACTTTACCGGGAGCTGGTAAGGGGCTTTTTACAAAAGTGTTTATACCTAAGGGCACTCGCATTGTAGAATACAAAGGTGAAATTGTTACCTGGAAGGAAGTGGAGAAAATGGCAGACGACCGCAACGGGTATGTCTTTTTCTTCAACAATCAATATTGTATAGATGCCTGGAAAACCAAAAAAGGAATTGCCCACTATGCCAACGATGCCCGGGGTATTGTGCGCGTTGAGGGTGTGAAGAATAATTCGGAATATGTAACCGAAAAAAGGCGATGCTACATTGAGGCCTCACGGGATATTCCTGCCGGATCAGAAATTTTAGTAGGATATGGTGGCGAGTACTGGCAGGCTATCCGGTATAACATTAGGTTAGAGCAACGTAACAAAGAGAAGGAAGGTAAGAAAGTTAGTAAGAAAGTAGAGTTACCGCATCATAAGGCAACTAAACGTTTAAGTAAGAAAAAATAGAATAAACCTTCCGGGTTCCAATTATTCCTTGCCGGCTTGTTGTTTAGCTTTTTCAATGCTTTCAAGCATCAAAGTTTTTACATTTTTAACGCGTTCCATTTCACCCTCCAGGTAGGCACGCGCTTTTTCCTGATCCACCGTATCGGGTAGCGGGTTAAATTTGTGCATCCAGTCCATCATGGAATTACTGGCCGAGTCCAGGTTGCTGATGATTTTTTCCAATTGTTGTTTGCGTTCCACCACCATATCGGGTGTATTGGCGATTTCTTCCTGCAACTCTCGTTTCAGTTTCATGATCTCGTCCATTTTGGGCATTACCTCATCGTGTACGTCCATCACCTGGTCGTAAAGTATCTGGTTAGGGCTGTCTTCCGTCACGCTTTCCGATGGGGTTTGAGCACCCTTGTTGCAGGCAACCAATACGAGCAATAAAAACAAGAATCCAGAAATGGTTTTCATAGTTTTGAGTTGGAGATTGTCCTTTAAAGGTAAGCGATCCTAACCACAAAGTGCTTGATTTGCCTCACTAACAAGGGTTAGTTATTTCAATTTTTACAACAATTTATCAAAAGACCTTTGCAGATACAGAATTTTTCATTTTTCTTAGAAGCCGATTTACAACAGCAATGAACCAAAACCGATTTTATTTCTTTTACTTTTTTTATCAAACCCGGGTGGGGCTTGAAAGAGAATCGGTTTGTTAAAAAATAATAAAACGAAAGAACTCAGAAAGTCCCTCCGAAACGAGGGACTTTCTTTTTGATAACAGATATGGCCAAACAGAAAAAATTGAAGATCGCTATACAGGGAATTGCTGCCAGCTTTCATGAAGTAGCAGCCGTAACTTACTTTCACGAACCGATCCAAACGGTAGAGTGTTTGAGTTTTCACGCCTTATGCGAATCGTTAAAGAAAGGAGAATCGGATTTTGCCGTAATGGCGATTGAAAACTCTATTGCAGGAAGCATCTTACCAAACTATTTTTTATTACAGGAATATCATTTTTCAATTATTGGGGAAGTGTACCTGCCCATACACATGCACCTGTTGGCCTTGCCGGGTGTAAAACTGAACGACATCACCAGTATCGAATCGCACCCAATGGCTATTCGCCAGTGTAGCGATTTTCTTTACCGTTTGAATGGAGTGCAGATTTTAGAAAGTGAAGACACAGCATT
Source organism: Bacteroidota bacterium (assembly GCA_051715445.1). Lineage (GTDB taxonomy): Bacteria > Bacteroidota > Bacteroidia > Cytophagales > Cyclobacteriaceae > ELB16-189. The sequence continues at coordinate 39,598 of JBPXJU010000010.1, forward strand.
ATCGGCACGCAAGGTGAAAGAACAAAAGTTGAAAACAACTGCAGCAATCGCTAACGAGTATGCAGCAAAAAAATTCGGGTTAACAATTTTAGAGAAGCGAATCGAAACGCATAAGAAAAACTTTACGCGCTTTTTGATTCTTACCCGTAAAATCAAGACCTCGGCCGATAGCAACAAGGCTTCCTTATATTTTGAAGTAGCCAACGAGGTAGGTAGCCTGGCCGAAGCTTTGATGACATTTAAGAACAACAGTATTAACCTTTCTAAAATCCAATCAATACCCATTATTGGTAAGCCAAGCGAATATTCTATTCACATTGATGTAGAGTGGAAAAAACGCAAGAGTTATGATGTAGCGCTTGGCGAAGTGTTGCGTCAGGTAAAAAACCTGAACGTATTGGGCGAATACAAGAAAGCAAAGATTGAATACAAGTGATATGATAAAGACTGCAAACCGGATTGCCAACGTAGAAGAGTATTACTTCAGCAGGAAGTTAGCGGAAGTGCGAGGTTTGGATACCCCGGCACATCCGGTTATTAATCTCGGTATTGGTAGTCCGGATCTGGCACCGGCCGCTTCGGCTATTGAAGCTCTGAGTGCAACAGCCCGGAAAGCCAACAGCCATGGCTACCAGAATTACAAAGGGATACCTGCTTTACGTCAGGGTGTACAAACATTTTATAGAAATACCTATGGAGTTAATCTGAATGCCGAAACGGAAATACTTCCACTGATGGGTTCGAAGGAAGGCATCATGCACATTGCCATGGCGTTTGTAAATGAAGGCGAAGAAGTTTTGATTCCCGATCCGGGCTATCCTACGTATTCATCGGTAGCCAAACTGGTGGGTGCAAAAGTAAGAACCTACAAACTTCAGGAATCGCTGGATTGGGGAATTGATATAGCAGCATTGCAAAAATCCGATTTATCGAAAGTAAAAATTATGTGGGTTAATTTTCCACACATGCCAACCGGTAGGGTTGCTTCGAAAGATGAATTGAAAGCACTTGTTGATCTGGCGCGGAAGCATAATTTTTTGATTGTGAATGATAATCCGTATTCATTGATACTGAATGACAATCCCCAAAGTATTCTTGCTGTGGCGGGTGCAGAAGAGGTAGCCCTGGAATTAAACTCGTTGAGTAAATCGCACAACATGGCCGGTTGGCGAATTGGTTGGGTGGCCGGCAATAAAGATTTAATTGATGCTGTGCTTCGTGTTAAAAGCAACATGGATAGCGGAATGTTTCTGGGTTTGCAACAGGCGGCTGTTGAAGCGCTGAAGAGCGAAGCGGTATGGTTTACCGAATTAAATGCAGTCTATAAAAAAAGAAGAATGGTGGCCCGCCAGATTTTGAATGTACTGGGTTGTTCTTATTCCGAAAAGCAATCGGGTTTATTTGTGTGGGCCAAAGCGCCAGGTGAAGTGGCCGATGTGGAGAAATGGATTGATGAAGTATTGTATGCTACACACGTATTTATTACTCCTGGTTTTATTTTTGGTGAAGGTGGGGCGCGATACATCCGTATTTCACTCTGTGCCACTGAAGAAAAACTGCAAGAGGCTCTTGTCCGAATTCAAAAGTTCGTGGCTGAGAAGTCTATCGTTACTAATCTAACATCTCAAGTTAAATAAATGAAAACAACTATTGTTGGATTAGGATTGATAGGTGGTTCCGTAGCACTGGGATTACGGAGGGCAGGTATCGCTACCGAACTAATGGGCGTTGATGTAAATGCGGCTAATGGACAGAAGGCTGTGGAACTTGGTTTGGTGGATAAAATCCTGACAGAAGATAAAGCATTAGCTTCAGCAGATTTGGTCGTGTTGTCTATTCCGGTAAATGCGTTGAATGCATTTTTACCCGCGGTGTTAGACATTGTAAAGAAAGGTACAGTAGTTATCGATGCCGGGTCTACTAAAACATCTATTTGCAAATCGGTGGCTAACCATCCCAAACGCAATCAGTTTGTGGCGGCTCACCCCATTGCGGGTACTGAAAACTCTGGCCCAACTGCTGCTTTTGATGGCTTGTTTAAAGGCAAGACCAACATTATTTGCGAAGCCAGTAAATCGTCTGTGGAAGCACTGAAGACCGCCATGAAAGTTTTTGATGCCCTGGAAATGAAAACCATTTTTATGGAGGCTGATGAACACGATCGGCACGTGGCCTATGTATCGCACCTTTCGCACGTTAGTTCATTTTTACTGGGGCAAACGGTGTTGGATATTGAAAAGGACGAAAAGAATATTTTCGATCTGGCCGGTAGTGGTTTTGCTTCTACCGTGCGTTTGGCAAAAAGTTCGCCCGATATGTGGACACCCATCTTTGAGCAAAATGTAGAATACCTGAGTCAGGCTTTGCTGGAATACATTATGCACTTGCAAAAGTTTCATTACCATTTAATGAAACGCGATACAAAAGAACTACATCGTATCATGTCGAAGGCAAATGAAATCCGCAGGGTGTTAGATCAGCAAACCGATAAAAAGCAAACTTCGTAACCATACCTGAACAACAAAATTTAAAAACCGAATTATCCAGTTAACTTTATAGAATCATGACAAAGAAAGGATTACAACTCGAACCCATATCATCTTGGATGAAGACCAGCAGGCCTGTTATCATTAGCGGTCCATGCAGTGCAGAAACAGAAGAACAAACTTTGGCTACAGCCAAACAAGTTGCGGCAACCGGCAAGGTGCATGCCCTGCGTGCGGGTATCTGGAAGCCCCGCACCCGGCCGGGTCAATATGAAGGCGCTGGCGATATTGGTTTAAAGTGGCTGGTACAAGCGGGTAAGGAAACAGGTTTGCCTGTAACTACTGAAGTGGCCAATGCGGCACACGTTGAAGCAGCATTAAAGGCTGGTGTAAATTTTCTTTGGGTAGGTGCCCGTACTACCGTAAATCCATTTTCGGTACAGGAAGTTGCTGATGCCTTGAAAGGAGTAGATATTCCGGTGTTAGTTAAAAATCCGATTAATCCGGATGTAGAATTATGGTTGGGAGCCCTGGAGCGTTTAAACAAAGCGGGCATTACCAAGTTGGCTGCTATTCACCGGGGGTTCTCCTCATTCGAGAAGGGGCCTTTCCGCAATGCACCCATGTGGGATCTGGCCATTGATTTAAAAACCCGCGTGCCTGACCTGGATATGATTTGCGATCCGAGTCACATTGCCGGTAACCGCGATCTGATTGCGTTCATTTCGCAGAAGGCGCTTGATCTGGATATGGCCGGTTTGATGATTGAAAGTCATATTAATCCCGATGCTGCGTGGAGCGATGCCAAGCAACAGGTTACTCCGGCTGTGCTGGGTAAAATTATAAGCGAGTTGGTGGTGAGAACGGCTTCTGTTGAGAACAAAACATTCAAAGACACACTCAGTATTCTGCGCGAGCAGATTGACCAATTGGATGATGAGATTATGCAACGCTTATCGCAGCGCATGAAAATTTCGGAAAAGATCGGGCAATACAAAAAGGAAAATAATGTTACCATTCTTCAGGTTAACCGCTGGGAAGAAATTGTACACACCCGCATAGCACTTTGTAAAGCCATGGGACTGAACGAAGAGTTTACCAATGATTTATTGAAACTGATTCACCACGAGTCTATACAGGTTCAAACCAAAGTGATGAATCAGATAGCGGAAAGGGTCTGATATTTGTTGGTGGTTGGTATCGGTCCTCAGGTCATTCCAACAACAATCAACTATTGTTATTTTTGATATGAAGAAAGCACTGTTTTGTATTCTTATTCTAGTATCGGGTAAACTTCAAGCTCAGCCCGTAGATAAAAACTATTTATTGGGTAAATTTGATCCGGCCATGCATGAGCAGTTTGTAAAACTTGCCGATGAACATACCCGGGGCAGCGGGCGCGGAGCTTATCTTCGGAAAGAAACCTATGAAGCCTTTATTAAAATGAGCGATGCAGCTCGTAAAGAAGGGGTTGAACTAACTATTATTTCCGCTACACGCAATTTTGATTCACAAAAACGCATTTGGGAGAACAAGTGGAATGGAAAAGTACAGGTAGAAGGAAAAGACCTGACCACTGTTACCGATCTGAACGAACGTGCCCGGCTTATTTTATTGTACAGTTCTATGCCGTCCACCTCGCGCCACCATTGGGGCACGGACATGGACTTAAATGCATTAAATAACAGTTTCTTTGATTCAGGCGAAGGTTTAAAAATTTATACCTGGCTAAAGGCTCATGCTGCGGAGTACGGCTTTTGTCAACCCTATACAGCAAAAGATAGTGGCCGTACAGGTTACGAAGAAGAACGCTGGCATTGGAGTTACCTGCCGCTGTCGGGCGAACTTCTGAATCAATACCAGAAAGAAGTTACCTATACGGATATTACTGGCTTTGAAGGAAGTTCGGTAGCCCTGTCTATGGGTGTTATCAGGAATTATGTGGAAGGCGTAGCGTGTAAGAAATAAGTCATTTCCAACAACCCATCAAGTCTGCCTTCAAATAGCCTGATCATTTTCTATTCTTCATAGAAATTTTCCAAGTCCAATCGCAATATCTCTATTGCTTTTGCGATATTTAATTCCCGCTTTTAACCTTCAATTTTTACTATGAAGAAATTACTCATCGGCCTGGTGGCAGTTGGTGTTGCAGCCGCAGGTGTCTACTTCTTTGCCTTTCGCAAAACCGAAAAGGCATTCAACTCGGCAGTAAACCCGGCCTTTGGTCAATACATTACTTCCTACACGGCCGGGGTAATAGGTTCGGGGTCGCCTGTTCGGGTAGTGCTTTCGCACGATGTGGCCGAAGAAACCGCAGTAGGCACTGAAGCAACCCTAAAGCTTTTTGATTTAACCCCGGCTGTAAAGGGCACAACTACATGGGTAGATAAGCGCACGCTTGAGTTTAAACCGACTGCCCGGTTGGTTTCGGGCCAGATTTATAAGGTCAATTTTAATCTGCATCGGCTACTGGAAGTTCCTGCCGATCTTAAAACCTTTGAATACTCCCTGCAGGTAATTCCACAAAACTTTGAGGTAACGATTGATAATGTTAAGCCTTACGTAAAAACAGATCTCAAACGCCAGAAGATTGAAGGCATGCTCTACACAGCCGACTTTGCAGAGAGCGAGTCAGTTGAAAAAATGATTGCGGCTACACAGGATGGGTCAACCCTAAACGTAAATTGGACACACACAGGCGAAGGCAAAACGCACAGCTTTGTGGTGGAAGATGTGGCCCGGAAAGATGCAGCCAGTAAAGTTATACTGGCATTTGCCGGTGCTTCGCTCAATGTTGAACATCAGGAAGAACGCGAAGTTGAAATTCCCGCATTGGGCGATTTTAAAGTGGTAAACGTACGCGTAGAACAGGGAACCAGCCAGCAGGTAATAGTACAGTTTTCAGATCCGCTTAACGAAACTCAAAATCTTGAAGGCCTGATCCGGATTTCAGAACTGGCCAGCCTCGACTTTGAAGTAAAAGACAATGAGGTAAAAGTGTTTCCGCCTGTAAGGCAAACCGGTTCGCGTACCATTACCATTGAAGCCGGAGTAAAAAATATTCTCAACTATAAAATGGGCGAGGCCGCAACGTTTGATGTAGCCTTCGAACAAACTTTGCCAGCTGTGCGCTTTGTGGGTAAAGGAAATATTCTGCCCTCAACTGATGGGTTGATAATGCCGTTTGAAGCGGTTAACCTGAAATCGGTAGATGTAAAGGTGATAAAGATTTATGAGGACAATGTGCTTCAGTTTTTACAGGTAAATGATTTTGATGGGAATCAGGAATTGAGACGAGTGGGTAGACCAATTCTTAGCAAAACTATTTCGCTTGAAAATGCAGGTGTGGCCGATCTTGGAAAGTGGAATCGCTTTACGCTGGATTTATCTACACTGATTCAGGCCGAGCCGGGAGCAATCTATCAGGTGCGCATCAGTTTCAAAAAATCTTATCTCGCCTATGTCTGTGAAGGTAACGAAGCGGGAACTGCCTCTGAAGGCACTTTTGAGACATGGGATGGTGAGGATAGCAACGGTGAGGAAAGTTATTGGGATTCGTACGATGACTATTATTACTATGATGATTACGAATGGTCTGAGCGCGATAATCCTTGTCACTCATCGTACTATACGGGCAATCGCAACATTAAACGCAACGTGTTGGCATCCGATCTTGGTTTGCTAGCCAAGCGTGGTGGTGATGATAACACGCTGGTAGTGGTGAATGATTTAAAAACCACACTGCCTTTGTCGGGAGTGGAAGTGGCGATGTACGATTACCAGCAACAGGTTATTGCAACGGCTAAAACAGATGGTGACGGTAAAGCGATACTGCAATCATCGAAAAAACCTTTTGCTATTGTGGCTAAAAACGGAGTGCAGCGTGGCTTCCTGAAAGTGCAAGGTGGTGAGTCACTGTCACTCAGTAATTTTAATGTGAGTGGTGAGTATGTGCAAAATGGATTGAAAGGATTTTTGTATGGAGAGCGTGGTGTGTGGCGTCCGGGCGACTCACTTTATCTCAGTTTCATTCTGGAGGATAAGAACAAATTATTACCAGCTTCACATCCGGTAGTGTTTGAGTTACAGAACCCGCAAGGTCAGGTTACATCGCGTCTGGTTCGGTCATCATCCGAAAATGGATTCTACAAATTTGCAACAGCAACAACCAGCGATGCACCAACGGGTAATTGGTTGGGTAGGGTAAAGGTGGGTGGAACGGAGTTCCAGCAATTTCTCAAAATTGAAACCGTTAAACCCAATCGGTTAAAAATCAATCTTGATTTCGGTGTTGATAAACTTATAGCCGGAAACAACAATGTTTCAGGTAATCTGAAAGTAAACTGGTTGCACGGTGCACCCGGAAAAAACCTGCGTGCTCAGTTCGAAGTGTTGCTTACCAAAGGCACTACAAAATTCGATCAGTATAAAGATTATGTGTTTGATGATCCTTCCATTGATTTTTATAGTGAAGCTCAAACTATTTTTGATGATTACACCGATGCAAATGGTAATGCACAGGTAAATGCAAACCTGGAAGTGAACAGTGAAGCCCCCGGTACACTCAATGCGGTATTTCGCGTCAAGGTGTATGAAGAAAGTGGCAACTTTAGCATTGATCGGTTTAGCATTCCGTTTTATCCGTACGAAACGCTGGTGGGAATAAAATTACCGAGGGGTGACAAAGCCCGCGGCATGTTACGCACCGATACCACCCAACGGGTAGATATTGTTACTGTTGATGCCGATGGTAATCCGCTTTCGCGAACAATAGAACTATCGCTTTATAAAATCAATTGGCGCTGGTGGTGGGATGGCTCGGAAGGTTCTGTGAACTTTATGTCCGGTAACTATGCGCAGCCCATAAGCACGGGTCGTGTAAGTACGGTAAACGGTAAGGGCTCCTGGAATTTTGAAGTTAAGTATCCGGAGTGGGGTCGCTTCTTTGTGAAGGCCTACGATCCGCAAAGCGGCCACAGTACCGGCAAGGTGGTGTACATCGATTGGCCGGGTTGGGCTGGTCGCGCCCGCAATGAAGGCGAAGGGGCTACCATGCTTTCATTCTCGTCCGATAAAAACGTGTACAATGTGGGTGACAAAGCCATGTTGGTAATTCCGGGTAGTGAAAAAGGTCGCGCGCTAATCAGTATCGAAAATGGAAGTAAGGTGGTGCAAACCTATTGGCTCGAAACTGCGAAGGGCGATAATCAATTTACGTTTGATGTTACCAGGGAAATGACTCCGAATGTGTTTGTAAACATCACGTTACTGCAACCGCATGCACAAACTACCAACGATTTGCCTATCCGGTTATATGGTGTTATACCCATTCAGGTGGAAGATCCAAACACACACCTCGAACCCATCATCAGCATGCCCGATGTGTTGGAGCCTGGCAAAGAAGTAGTGATTAAGGTGAGCGAAAAATCAAAACGCAAAATGACTTACACCTTAGCCATGGTGGATGAAGGTTTGCTCGATCTTACCCGCTTTACTACTCCCGATGCATGGAATAAATTTTATGCCCGCGAAGCATTGGGTGTTGTTACCTGGGATTTATATGATCAGGTAATGGGATCGCAGGGTGGAAGAGTAGAACGATTGTTGGCATTAGGTGGTGATAGTGAACTAGCCGCCAAAGAAGACGATGCAAAAGCTAACCGGTTTAAACCGGTAGTAAAATATTTTGGACCGATAACCCTTTCTGGTGGTAGCAGTGAACATAAGTTTATTATGCCACAATACATTGGTTCGGTTAAAACCATGTTGGTGGCTGGTTATGAAGGTGCCTATGGTAAAACCGAAAAAGTAACTCCGGTTCGTAAACCATTAATGGTGCTGGCCACCTTGCCGCGCGTGTTAGGCCCGGAAGAACAAGTGAAATTGCCCATTACTTTATTCAAGAGCGAAGCTGCCATCAAAAATGTAAAAGTTGATATCAAGGTAAGCGGGCCACTGGGTATAGTTGATGAATCATCACGCACAGTGGCTATGGCCGAAAGTGATCTTACCATAGACTTTGCCCTGAATGTGAAAAGCGAAACGGGTGTAGCCAAAGTTCAGGTAACGGCATCTTCCGGTAGTTATTCGGCAACGGATGAAATAGAAATTGAAGTACGCAATCCTAATCCACCGGTTACGCAAGTACAGGATGTAGTGCTGGAGGCCGGTAAAACCTGGAATACAACCGTTACGCCATTTGGTGTGGCTGGAACAAACGTGGTTACCTTAGAGATTTCAAGTTTACCACCGGTTAACCTGGGCCAACGCATGCGTTACCTGTTGCAATATCCGTATGGTTGTATTGAACAAACTACCTCAGCCGTTTTCCCGCAATTGTATCTGGAAAAAGTGAAAGCCTTAACAGATGCTGAAAAGACTGCAATTCAAAAGAATGTGACAGCCGGAGTTGAACGACTGAAAACTTTCGTGAATGCAGATGGAGGTTTTGCATACTGGCCCGGTGGTGGGGATTCTGATAGTTGGGGAAGTACGTATGCGGGTCATTTCTTAATTGAAGCGGAATCAAAAGGATATTATGTTCCTAATGATATGATTAAACGCTGGAAAAAATATCAGAAAAGTAAAGCGCAGGGCTGGCGCAAAGCACAAGAGTATGGTAGCAGCGAATTGATACAAGCTTACCGACTTTACACACTCGCGCTCGCAGGCGATGCCGAGTTAGGTGCAATGAACCGCTTGCGCGAACAAGGTAACCTGCCCTCAACAGCTGCGTGGATGCTGGCGGCTGCGTATGTAAAAGCTGGGCAACCGGAAGCCGCAAAAAAACTAATTGAGAAATTGCCTACTCAAGTTAAGCCGTATCAGGAGTTGGCGTATTCGTATGGATCGGACTTGCGTGATAAGGCAATTATTCTGGAAACACTAGTGTTGTTGAATGATCGCACCAGAGCGTTTGAGATTGTGAAAGAACTTTCAGTTGCTTTAAGTGATTTTAATTATTGGATGAACACGCAAACATTGGCATGGAGTTTAAAATCGGTTGGTTCATTTGCCAGTGGCGAAAAGGGCGACTTGAAATTCTCTTATACATACAATGGAGGAAAGGAAGTTACTACCGGAACAGACTTGCCGGTTGCTTCGTTAACGTTGCCAGCCGGAACAAAGCCTGCTGACCTGAAAGTAGTAAGCGCCAGCAAAGGAGTTTTGTTTGCGCGTGTAATACAAGAAGGTGTTCCGGCCCGGGGTACGGAGGAGGACAGTGAGAAAAATCTGACATTGAATGTTACCTATGCCAAGGCAGATGGCACCCCACTTGATCCAACAACCTTAGAGCAAGGGACTGAGTTTGTGGCCACGGTTACTGTATTTAATCCGGGTATGCGTGGGTTGTATAAGAATCTTGCTCTTAACCAGGTTTTCCCTTCCGGTTGGGAAATTAACAACTTACGGTTAACAGGCGATGACGCAGCAAAGATTACGGGCGATGTACCAACCTATCAGGATATTCGTGACGATCGGGTTTATACATACTTTGATATAAGTGCACGCCAATCCAAAACCTTTAAAGTAATGCTTACAGCAAGTTATGCGGGCTCGTATTACCTGCCCGCTGTAAGCTGCGAAGCTATGTACGACAACAGCGTATATGCACGTAAAAAAGGAAAAGTAGTAGAGGTGGTAAAAAGGGTTGTACAATAGGTATAAATGAAAATAGCTTTAGCACAAACACATCCTGTAGCTTTTAATTTAGAGGCTAATGTGTTGGCGCATCAAGCATTGGTATTAAAGGCGATTGAGCGAGGTGCTGATGTAATTATCTTTTCTGAATTATCATTAACCGGGTATGAGCCTGCAGGAGCAAATTCATTGGCGCTGGAACCACACGATGGTCGCTTACAGGTATTTCAAAACCTGAGCGATGCCCATGGCATTACGATAATGGTGGGTGCGCCTGTAAAAGTTAAAGCTGGTGTTCAAATCGGATTACTGATTTTTCAGGCGCATCAGCAGGTGAAGGTTTATGGTAAACAGTATCTGCATGCGGATGAAGAGCCGTGGTTTGTGCCGGGCTTAAACCTTCAACCGGTTTTGATCGGTGATAGTCGCCTGGGCCTCGCCATTTGTTTTGAGCTTTCAGTTGAAGCGCATTTCAATAACGTGATGCTGGCAAAGCCCGATGTATATGTGGCCAGTGTGGCCAAGTTTAGTAAAGGCATAGCACCTTCTTATAATCGGTTAGCCGAAATAGCCAGAACCGGATTGTACACATTATTCGTGAATGCAGTTGGCCCGGCTGATAATGGCGTTTGTGCCGGGGGCTCAGCTATCTGGAATAAAAAGGGCGAGTTGCTGGCAAAGTTAGATGATGCACACGAAGGGGTTTTAATTTTTGATACTGAAACGGAAACAGTTGTAAAATGAAGCAGGTATTGATTTTGAGTTTGTTTATTATGGTATATGGTTGTAGTCCAAGAGATAATTCCACAGCGGTAACAACCAAAGCGGATAATGTTGTCTATGAAACCGAAACATTGATCATAAAAAAATTATCCGATCAGGTTTACCAACACATCAGCTTTCTCAATACCGAAAGTTTTGGTCGCGTGGAATGCAATGGTATGGTTGTAACCAATGGAAACGAAGTACTTGTTTTTGATACACCTACCGATGATAAAGGTTCTGCTGAACTAATTAACTTTTTCACGAAACAAAATTTAAAAGTTGTAGGTGTAGTAGCCACGCATTTTCATGCCGATTGTGTGGGCGGATTGAATGAGTTTCACAGCCTAGGCATCCCTTCGTACGCCAATAACCTCACCATTCAATTAATAAATGAAAAAGCGGAGGGTGTTGCTCCACAGCATGGTTTCGATAACGAGCTTGAATTGCGTGTTGGTGAAAAAAAAGTGATCGCATCGTTTGTAGGTAAAGGCCACACAATGGATAATGTAGTCGCTTATTTTTCCGATGAAGAAACGTTGTTTGGTGGCTGCCTTTTGAAAGAAGTTGGAGCGAGCAAAGGATTTCTGGGCGATGCCGATACATTGGCCTGGTCACCCACAATGGTGAATCTGAAAGCGAAATATCCGCACCTGAAAATTGTTATCCCCGGCCACGGGAAACCAGGCGGTGCTGAATTACTGGATTATACCGAGAAACTTTTTTCACTAAAGAATTAATTTTAAATCATTATGACTGTTTACGGAATCAAAAACTGCAATACTGTTAAGAACGCGTTAGACTGGCTAAAGAAAAATAACGTTGAATTTGAATTTCACGATTATAAAAAATCGGGTATAACCGCTTCCAGGCTTTCCGATTGGAGTAAACAAGTAGGTTGGGAGAGTCTGGTAAACAAACGTGGCACCACCTGGCGACAGTTGGATGAAGCTGTTCAAAATAAAATTACCAACGAAAAAGCTGCCATTGCTTTGATGCTGGAGAAGACCAGCGTAATCAAACGCCCACTGATTGAGGATAAAGGCAAAGTTCTTTTATTGGGTTTTGATGAAACGGAGTATAAAAAGAAACTTAAATAAGATGGGCTTATTCTCTTTCCTTAAATCTACCAAACCAACTTATGCGGATCGGGTGTGGCGAACGGCCGACAAAGCTTTGCGGGGTATTATTACCGATGCCATGCTGGCTATTACCCGTAAGCAAGTTCCACTGGTGCTTTGTTTTTTTGAAGATGAGCTTGAACAGATTACAAAGTTTCTTTCCGAGAAGGGAGTTCCGGCCATACCGTTAAAATCTTATCATACTGAAAAGCAACCGGGCGTGGTGTGGTTTGCTGCGGCCTCCACGGCACCGGATTTTATTTCGGCTTTGGCTAACCAGCCCGTTACCATTCTTTTTTATGGTCATTACCCATTGCCCTCCAGAGAAAATGACCTGCTGTTGAAATTGCAAACCGGATTTCCTTCGGCCTCTATTGTATTCTACTCATCTCTTGATGAACCGGCTTTTAAACTTTTTGGTGGTGATCGATTAACAAATCTGTTGGATAGCATGGGTATGAAAGAAGATGAAGCCATAGAACACCGTATGGTAGGTGCCGCAATGAAACGGGCCCGCGTAAAAGTAGAAAGCATGGTTCGCGTAGAGTCACCGGCAACATCCGAGATGGAATGGTTTGCCAAGAATGTTAAGTCGGTATAGAAGGATATGCGTGCCTTTTTAAAAAGGAACCGTTACTATCTGGGTGCACTGCTGCTGCTTTTGATTGTTTACTATTTTTCATTACCCAAAGTCATCTTTCAAGAATCATACTCTACGGTGTTGGAAGATCACACCAGCAAACTATTGGGTGCTACTATCGCTGCCGATGGTCAATGGCGATTTCCGGAAGGTGAAGCGGTGCCCGATAAATTCAAAACCGCATTGGTATTATTTGAAGATAAACGCTTTTACTCGCATCCGGGCGTTGATGTGCTTTCGCTTGGTCGTGCTTTGCGACAAAATCTTGCGGCCGGAAAAATTATAAGTGGTGGAAGCACCATCACCATGCAGGTGATCCGTTTATCGCGAAATAGTAACCGCACTTTTTTTGAGAAATTAATTGAAATGATTTTAGCCACACGCTTGGAGTGGCGTTCATCCAAAGAAGAAATTCTGGCGCTTTATGCTGCGCATGCTCCTTTTGGTGGAAATGTAGTTGGTTTGGAAGCGGCTTGCTGGCGGTACTTTGGTCGTGATGCTGCCGAACTTAGTTGGTCTGAAGCAGCATTGCTGGCAGTGCTGCCCAACAATCCATCTTTAATCCATCCCGGCAAAAACAGAGATGTATTGAAGGCAAAACGCGATCGCTTGCTGAAACGATTGTTCGATGCGGGTGCGATTGACACACTCACCTATGAACTCGCTCTGGCAGAATTAATACCCGATCATCCTTTGGCGTTACCGCGGTTAGCTCCGCATTTGGTAAGCAGGTTACAAAAGGAGGGTTACGGAGGTAAGCGGGTTATCACTTCTATAGACAGAACCCAGCAAGAGCGGGTAGCACAGTTGGTTCAGTATCATCACGAAAGGTTAAAGAGCAATCGGATATTTAATGCTGCGGCTTTGGTGGTTGAGGTTAAAACAGGACGAACAGTTGCTTACGTGGGCAATGCTGATGCAGGGGCAACACATGGTGAGGCCGTGGATATTATAACAGCACGCAGAAGCACAGGCAGTATTTTAAAACCTGTTCTTTTTGCCGCTATGCTGGATGAAGGAAAAATGTTACCGGCCACACTTCAACCCGATGTGCCAACCCTGATAAATGGTTTTGCACCACGCAATTTCAGCAAAGAATATGATGGCGCAGTACCGGCTAATCAGGCCTTGATTCGATCGCTAAATATCCCAGCGGTGCAACAGCTTCGCGATTATCGCTACGAAAAATTTTATGATCTCCTGCAGCACACCGGCCTCACCACCCTTAATCAGCCAGCCGATCATTATGGGTTGTCCTTAATATTGGGAGGCGCAGAAGGTACACTTTGGGACATAACCGGATTGTATGCGTCTATGGCCCGCACGCTGAATAATTATTTTCTATCACCAGGCTCCAATCGCTATAACAAATTGGATTTTCATTCGCCTGTGTATAAACGCAGTGATTCAATCAGCTACTCTGGTAATGAAAGTTCATCGTGGTTATCGGCAGCAGCCATTTATCTTACACTCGATGCATTGCAGGAAGTTTACCGGCCAGGTGAAGAAACAGGCTGGCGAATGTTTCATAGTTCCAAGCGTATTGCCTGGAAAACCGGCACCAGTCATGGTTTGCGTGATGGCTGGGCCGTTGGTGTTAATGGTGAATATGCCGTAGGTGTATGGGTGGGCAATGCTGATGGTGAAGGCCGACCCGGACTCACCGGTACCGAGTCAGCTGCGCCTTTGATGTTTGATATTTTCGCACAACTTCCCGGCAATAGCTGGTTTCTTACTCCGCAGCATGAACTGCATGAAGTGGAAGTGTGTGGCCGCAGCGGTATGCGGGCAACTGAGTTATGTGAAACCCGCAACAAGCAACTGGTTACACAAGCCGGGCTGCAAAGTGGTGTGTGCCGGTATCACCAACGGGTTCACCTTTCGCAAGATAAAAGACATCGGGTACACACCAATTGCGAATTGACAACGCGCATGATTACCGAGCCCTGGTTTGTGCTTCCGCCAGTAATGGAGTATTACTATAAATCAAAGAACGTTAGTTATAAATCGTTGCCACCGTTGCGTAGCGATTGTGTTAATCCGGCAACGGTAGCTGCTATGGATGTAATTTATCCACGGTCCGATGCGCGCATCTTTATACCCCGCCAGTTAGATGGACAACCCGGAAGCGCCTTGTTTGAGGCAGTGCACCGCCAGTCAGGGGCAGTTATTTACTGGCATCTGGATGATAGCTTTCTAGCTGGCACACGTGGCACACATCGGATATCAGTTGCTCCCGGTGCGGGCAAGCATAAGCTAACCCTGGTAGATGAGGCGGGTAACATTGTGGAGCAGATGTTTAGTGTAATTTCAGAGAACTAAGTATCTTTGAAACGGTAACGATTGAAGTTGTATTCAATAATGCGGTGGGTAGCGTTATCAATTTTTTAAACTAGCATGATCTAACCCCAGTGATATGCGCACATTTTTTTATCTGGTAGTATTTATTTTCTGCTGCTCTGCTATTGCAGAGGCTCAGGAAAAACCCCACACCGATCAGTCTTTATATGTTGTAATAGGCGCTTTCGGTATTCCCCGAAATGCAATTGAGTTTACCGAGAATGCCAAAAAGCAGGGCTATGCGGCCCAGTTCGAGTTAAACCCAAAACGTAAACTTTTTTATGTTTATGTGCTGCATACCGAGGACCGCAAGGCGGCCATTACCGAGACGATCAAATTACAAAAGCAATCACCCTTTCACGATACATGGATGTATCAGGGTCTGCTGGGCGATAACCCACAAGTGGTGAAGATAACTGAAACCGAACGCAAGGAGATTACTGAAGCACTGGTGGAAGAGAAAGCAATTGTTCCGGATACTGTAAAGCAACCGATAACCACAACAGTTACTGAATTTAAAGCAGAACGTAGTGCCGAAGAAAAAGTTGCCGCGCCACTTGCAGCGGCTGACAGTCGCATGTTCTTGTTTAGAATTACAGCCCTTACTGATAAAGATACCCTGGCCGGAGATGTAGATGTATTCGATCCGGATTCGAAGACCAAACGCAAGATGGCTACTTACCGCGGTAACGATGCTGTTACGGTAAAGTCGATTAATAAATCCGGAAGCTTGTTGCTGGAGTGTGAAGTGTTTGGTTATCGCAAGCTGCAACTACCACTTAATTTTAATTATCCAGATAGTACGGAAGGTGTAAAAGTTGAAAACAATATTGTTCATGTTCCTTTCGAACTTGCGCGGCTGCAAAAAGGCGATAAGGCCATCATGTTCAATGTTTACTTCTATAAAGATGCTGCAGTCATGCGGCCGGAATCGCGTTACGAGGTAAACAGTTTGCTCGAAATGATGAATGAGAATCCTGATTATAAGATTATGATTCATGGTCACACCAATGGCAACGCTTCGGGTAAGATCATCTCTATGGGGGCAAGCAAAAATTTCTTTCAACTCAATACTGATAATAAGGAAGGCCGCGGTTCAGCCAAAAAGCTATCGGAAGAACGGGCCATGCTATTGAAGCAATTTTTGATTGAAAATAAGATTAATGCAGACCGTATTCAGGTGAAGGCCTGGGGGGGCAATCAACCCATTTACGATGTGGACCATGCCTCGGCCCATGCCAATGTTCGGGTAGAAATTGAGATTCTGGAAGACTAAAATCATAGTTTATTGGGGTGGATTCATGCTTTAATACGAGCATAATGCCCTAAAATTTGCTGTTTACTTGCTTAAATTATTATCTTGGAGGCTATTCCAAATTTCAGGAAGTATGCAAAAATCTTTACGAGCGCTTTTAATTGTGTTTTTGGTAGCCGGGGGTCTTCAATCTTCGATGGCTCAGACCGAACCAAACTACTATGTAGTAATTGGTGTTTTTGCCAAACTGGATAACGCAGTTCGGTACACCAATCAGGCTAACCAAAAAGGGTTTAATGCACAGTATGCCATCAACCCGCGCCAAAAATGGAACTATGTTTACCTCTTTCAATCTAACGATAAGCGCAAGGCATATGCTTTTCTTATTCGTTTAAGAGCCGAATCTGAGTATAAAGATTCGTGGGTATTCACGGGGCAATTGGGCGAAGGACAAGGTTTGGTGGTGGAGCAAAAACCCATTGAAACAAAGCCTGAGGAAGAAAAACCCGTAATTGAAATAAAACCCGAAGAGAAGCCGATAGAGCCCAAAATTGATTCTGTAAAGGTTGATACGGTTGCCCAAAAGCCTATAGAAGAAAAACCGGTGGAAGAAAAGCCGGTTGTTAAAAAGCCCGCTGGCAAGCCTTTCATTTTCAGATTACAAACAGCCGATGGGCAACCTGTAACCGGTGAAATTCATTTGCAGGAATCAACCAATGCAACCCGGTACCAGGCCTTTAAGGTGAATGAAGTAGTCTATGTGGAAGCACCACAAAATGCGCGTGGAAATTACGTGATTGTAACGCAGGCAGCCGGTTATCAACCGGTAAGTCTGATCTTAAGTTACCGTGAACCTAGCCCTGAGACCGGACCCGATGGCGAAGCAATTATTCCGATTGAAGTAAGTAAAGTAAAGCGTGGCGATTATATTGACTTTACCAATGTGCGGTTCTTCCGTAACTCTGCCATTCTTGAGCCAGTAGCCCAAAATGAATTAGATGGTTTGGTTGACCTGATGAAAGAATCGCCCGGTTATAAAATCCGCGTACATGGCCATTGCAATGGTAATCAGGATAAGGAAGGATCAGTTCTTGGTTCGAGTACTAATTTCTTTGCACTTGAACCCGGAAAAAACAAGATTGGCAAATTCTCTGCAAAAGAACTTACTACCGAACGTGCCGCTACTGTAAAGGCTTACCTGGTAAGCCAGGGTATTGCTGCTTCGCGAATTGATATTAAAGGTGAGGGTGGAAAAATTCCACTTTACCCTGAAGGTGGTACATTAGGGCAATACAACGATCGTATTGAAATAGAAATTACGAAACGATAATCTTACCCGAGCACCAACAAAAAAACACCCCGATTATCGGGGTGTTTTTTTGTTTAAGGAAGACAGGGTTATGGTGCTTATACTGTCATCGCCTTCAAAATATCATGTTGCGTAATAATGTGCGCTTTCTCCTGTTCATCGCGTACCAGCAATGCTTTATTGGTTTTGTTCAGCATGGATGATAGTACATCCAATGTGCTATCCAACGCTACCACCTGCATGGGTTTATCCATAATCTCGCCTACGGCTTTGTCTTTAATGGTAGGATCCTGGATTATTTTTTCAATAAGCGATGAAGTGGTGACACTGCCCACAAACTCAGTTCCTTCCAATACCGGCATCTGATCCACGCCTTCTTTATTCATAATGCGAATAGCATCGCCTATGCTTGATTTTTTGGTAACTGTCAGCAAAGTATCTTTTCCGTTTCTTCCCGCAATAATTTCGCGGGCGGTGGCATAAGCACGCTCTTCCAGAAAGCCATGGTCTTTCATCCACATATCGTTATACACTTTGTTTAGATAACGCGTGCCATGGTCGGGCAACAGAATGACCATAACATCATCGGGCTTCAGATTTTCTTTGGCGTATTCCAATGCACCATGCAGGGCTGAGCCACTGCTCCATCCTACAAACATACCTTCTTCGCGGGCCAGCCTGCGGGCTGCAATAGCCCCATCCTTATCTGTTACTTTTATGAATTGATCAATCACATCAAAGTCAACATTTTTAGGTAAGATGTCTTCACCAAAACCCTCTGTGAGGTAAGGGTAAATTTCATTCTTATCGAAGATGCCGGTTTCTTTATACTTCTTAAACACCGAACCATAGGTATCAATACCTACGGCAATCAGATTTGGATTTTGCTGTTTAAGATAACGGGCCGTACCACACATTGAACCACCGGTACCGACAGTGGCTACATAATGTGTAATCTTGCCGGCCGTTTGTGTCCAGATTTCCGGGCCGGTAGTTTCGAAATGAGCCTTGGCATTGGAAGGGTTATCGTATTGATTGGGGTAGATAGAATTCGGAATTTCTTTGTTGAGCTTACGGGCTACTGAGTAATAGGAACGCGGATCGTCCGGTTCCACATTGGTTGGGCATACAATTACCTCTGCACCTACGGCCCGCAGAATGTTAATCTTCTCCTGCGATTGTTTATCAGCCATGGTAAAAATGCACTTATATCCTTTTGCTACGGCTGTAAGCGCCAGGCCCATTCCGGTATTGCCACTGGTGCCTTCAATAATAGTTCCGCCTGGTTTAAGCAGCCCGGCTTTTTCGGCATCTTCAATCATCTTTAGCGCCATACGGTCTTTGGTAGAGTTGCCCGGATTGAAGTATTCAACTTTTGCCAGTACCGTTCCGGCAATTCCTTTCGCCACTTTATTCAAGCGCACCATGGGGGTATTGCCAATGGTTTCAATAATTGAATTGTAGATCATACTCGTTAATTTGATTGCGGGGCAAAAGTACAAATTAACGGGCTAACAGAAGTTAGCATCTTGTTAAATAGCGGTATTTCAAGTATTGCGGGTGTGATTTTAAAGGTCAGACTGGTCTTTAAAATCAGGCTGTTGCGCCAGCCAACAGGTAAAGTACGGCCATGCGCACGGCCACTCCGTTTTCAACCTGATCGAGTATAATAGAATGGGCTGAATCGGCAGCATCACTACTCAATTCAACACCTCGGTTTATGGGGCCGGGATGCATAATTACAATTTGTTTCTTCAAATTGTCCAGCATTTTTTTGGTGATTCCATAATACAAAGAGTATTCCCGCAAGGATGGAAAGTATTTGATCTGTTGTCGTTCTAATTGAATGCGCAGCACATTGGCAACATCGCACCATTCCAGCGCTTTCTTTACATCTAATTCAACCTGCACACCCAATGATCCGATAAACTTAGGCAGCAGGGTAGGTGGTCCGCACACCATTACTTTAGCGCCCAGTTTCTGTAAGGCAAAGATGTTTGACAGGGCCACGCGCGAGTGAAGGATATCGCCAATGATGGCTACTTTCTTGCCTTGCACATCGCCCAGTTTTTCGCGGATGGAGAAGGTATCGAGTAAAGCTTGTGTGGGGTGTTCGTGAGTACCATCTCCTGCATTTACAATATTAGCCTTAATGTGGCGCGATAGAAAATGCGGAGCCCCCACGCTGGCATGGCGCATGACCACCATGTCCACCTTCATCGCTAAAATATTATGCACGGTATCCAGCAGCGTTTCGCCTTTCTTAACAGAACTGGTGGAGGCCGAAAAATTTACCACATCAGCCGAAAGGCGTTTCTCAGCCAGTTCGAATGATAGCCGGGTGCGGGTTGAGTTTTCGAAGAAGATGTTGGCAATGGTTACATCGCGCAGGGAAGGAACCTTCTTAATGGGGCGGTTAATTACTTCCTTAAAATTATCAGCGGTTTCAAAAATCAGTTCAATGTCCTTAGCGGTGATGTTCTTTATTCCGAGCAGGTGGCGTTGACTGAGTGAAGACATCGTTTATACCTTATTGTTGATTAACCAGATTCTGTTTTGTTTGTGGCCCTGCGCTACCAGTTCAACCAGCACGCGCTGCGACTCCAGCGTGTTTACATATTTACCTACATAATCAGCAGCTATGGGCAGATCGCGGGTATGGGTTCGATCCACTAATACCAGCAACTCTACTTTTTCGGGGCGGCCGAAGGCAATCATGGCGTCCAATGCTGCCCGCACGGTGCGACCGGTAAACAAGACATCATCCACCAGAATTACGCGCTTGCCTTCAATCACAAACGATACGCGGGTTTCGCTTGCCCTGGCAGGAGTATCGCGTCTGCGAAAATCATCGCGATAAAAAGTGGCATCGAGGTAGCCAAGCGGCACTTCCTTTTTGGCCAGGGTCCGGATTTTTTGTTGTACGAGTTCGGCCAGAAAAATGCCGCGGGGTTGCAATCCTAAGATTACACTATCAGTAAAACTACCGTGATTTTCGATTAATTGCTCACAAAGACGGCTTAAGGTAATGTCGAGCAGGTCTGAATCGAGGATGAGTTTTTTCTGCATGCCTGCGCGAAATTAACAAAAAAGTATGGCTATTGATATTTAAGCTTATTGATAAAAAATACTTTCCGATAGGATGATTCGCGGGCCTGGTTGCGTACAATCTGAATTCCGGAGGCAAAAAAGTGATTGGGATACCAATAATCCAGCTTGCTTTTTTCGGTATCGCGTTCTTTCACCACATCAAAATCAAACCGGGTCTTCATGGGATCGGTGGTTTTTCCTTCCAGCACATTATTGCCTTGAATAGTTTTTGAGCGGATCAGGTTATTGTGAAGATAGAGCAGGGTAATGCGGTCGCGTTCCGGAGCAATTTTCACAAATTGTTGCAATTCAAATGTTTTCACATCATTTATTTCAAAACTATTATCCCAAACAAGCTTCCCACTGTTATCGAAGCCAATGATAACCGCATGGGTGTATTGATAGCCATCAAAAATCCTATCGTTACGGACCATCGGATTGCCGTAGTACCCAAATCCGCCAGAGCGAGAGCTGGAATACGTATAACGAGGGTAAAATGCTTCGCCCAGCATCAGGTATTGGTTTCCATAGGGCACCACCTCATGCACCATAAACCGATAACTGAAGCGGGTTTTCTTGCCCTTAATTTTCCTACGCTCTATCCGTTCTTTGGTTCTGCGTTCACGATTAGCTTTCATGTAGCTAAAAAAATTCTGTAAGTCGCCAAAGTTGTAATACGTGGTTTTGTATTCACCGGCAGCATTTATCTCAGCCACAAAAATTCCGCGTGAGTAATCAGAATCGCGGCCACCATAAACCCCTGCAACAACCTGTTCGTTGTTAGGCATTTTTGCTGAACGTCCAAAAATCAGGTGCTTATTATCTTCTGGTTCAAGTACCGTAGTTTTAATCAGTTCGCCACCAGCACTGTAATTACGAATCCATAAACTTTTTTTGCGTTCGTAATTCTTTGAGCTTACCACCACGTCAACCGTTCCGTCTTTATTTTGTTTGATTTGGTTGAGTTCTCCGGGTTCATTAAAAAAACCGGGTAACACCCGGGCCCGATTGGTGGTGAAATCAAAAAATAATACCAATGGCCTGTAGTTAAAATATCCACCTAACATGGCTCCTTTATCGGTTACAATAAATTCGGTAGGATTAAAGGGTATAAAATTTTCGATGTTATAAATTCTATAACTTCCATCATCCACATGGGAAGCAAGCAACTGAAAGTTACCTGTAATGAAATTTGCTGCCTTGAACAACGTATACACAACTTTGTTGTGCAGCCGGATGTGTGAGATGCTTAAATTTTTGCCTATAGAAATATAACCTTGCCACGATTCGTTAAGCGCAGTATCTACTTTGATGAGATGTAGTTTGTTTTCACCGGCCAGTTCAATTTTGCGATAGATAAATAACCCATCATCTTCTAAGGATGCAACCTTAAAATCATTGAGTTCGTCCTGATCGCTAAGTACTAATTCATACCGGTTTAGTTGCTCCACTTGTGTAAGTGCCGGGCAACTGAATAGTAACCATAGTACTATGGTGCTACTTAATTTCAATTTTGTTTACGTAAAATACCTGGCGCCCCGATTCCAACACACCCTGACTTGAATCGCGCAGAGTTTGATAACCCCACACATAAAAAACATTATTGTACCAACTACGCAGGAAGCTTGCGGTCTCCGATTCGTGCCGGATTGATTCTGTTGGGCTTTGCGTTTTGGATACTACCGTGTCGATCTCAATCTCATCGTTAAGGCTACGAAGCAGTCTTATCTCCTTTTCTTTTTTAAAGCCCAGAGCTACTTCGCCTTTGTAGAAAATAAAATCGGAAGTTTGTTCAACCGTACTGGTTTTTAATTCGCCCAGTTTCAATCCAAAATCGCGTGAAGGTTTTCCGTTCAGATCGAAAACGGTTAACGAGGCATGAATCATTTTTGAATCGCCCGTTGCCGGCTGATTGTATTGATAGGGAGCATTGTAGTAGCGATTCATAAACGGATTGTATCCATAAGGCGAATACGCATACATGGGCGGCCCGAAATTTCCATAGTAAGGATACGGGCTGAAGTTTGCAGATGGTTGATAGACTTCCACCAGTAACCCAAACCCCTCGGGTTGTTCATCCAGCCGCATGGGTATTGCATACGTTTTGAATTCAGGAATCTTACCAACCTTTGCTGCTTCAGCAGAACGAACTTTGATTTTGCTTGCTCTTTTATCGGTCAGGTAATCTACAAAGTGATTAAACCTGCCGAAGTCATAATAATTGATGGGTTGTTCAGTGAAAGGATCAATCAACGAAGTAAAAATACCACTGGCCTGTTTGGAGTTGCCCTCGGTCCACGTGCCTGCCACCAGCAGTTCATCATTGATCAACGTGCTGGTAATACCGGATAGGATAGTACGCTCATGGTCAATTTCTATTTCATCTTCGAGTAATGCGGCACCGGTTACATCAAACGTTTTGAGCAGCAATTTTTTATTTTGTTTGTTGCTGCGATCCATAATTAACGCATTAAACGTGTTGTTGGTGTTTACCCGTAAATCCAGTAACTCAGAGTTGGTAATGAAAAAGCCAGGAACCAGTTTAGCTTTTTCGGTTTGCAGATCGTACAACAAAATGGCAGGTTCATTCGATACATACCCACCCAATGTAATTACGTTTGTCAATGCGCTGAAGTGTGTAACCTTAAAAGTGATTTCTTGTTTAATACTATAGCGTGCTATCACTTGCGATTGTGTGTGAATGGTGAATAAGGTAAGATCGCTGGCTTCATGGTCGCCTTCCCGGTAGAGCAGGTAAATCAGGTTGTCCCGATAATCGTAGCCTACCAGGCGAAACCTGTTTTCAATATCCATCTCAATCTGCCACACTTGTTGTAACGTGGTGTCTAACCGGATGGCTTCCCAGTGTTGCTTACCTTCTTTGTATTTATCGATATCCCGAACAAGAGCCAGGCCTTCTTTCTGCAATGAAATAATAATGTAATCGTTGTCGCTGTTTTTTTGCTCGCGCTCAAAACGCGCAGTCTGATCCTGTGCACCAAGCAAGCCTGATGTAAAAAGTACCGCAACAAAGAGTAAATAACGCGTCATTATTTTTCACTTAGATCCAATACCCGATCAAACTCTTCTTTTTTTACCGGTTGTACGGAGAGTCTCGCTACTTTAACCAACACCATGCCGGCAAGTGTTTTATCGGCTTTAATGGTTGATAGCGCTACAGGCGATTTTAGTTTACGGATGGGTTTTAAATCAACGGCCACCCAATCCGGGTCTTTCGGCTCGGGATAAAACTCACGGGCCACTTCGGCAATACCCACAACCGATTTTTCATCACCGGTGTGATAGATAAAGGCCCAGTCGCCTCTTTTCATAGCCTTCATGTTGCTCCGGGCTTGAAAATTACGCACGCCATCCCACACGGCTTTTTTATCGCGCACCAGGTCCGCCCACGAAAACGTATCGGGTTCAGTTTTTAATAACCAGTAGTTCATAGCCTTAGTCGTTTACCGATGGTTAAGTTCTTTAAAGAATCTAAAATAGCAAATTGAATTCGTAATTTTCCCCGTTGGCATAACTACTCAGAAATGAAGGTTTTAGTAATCCGGTTTTCTTCCATTGCCGATATTGTGCTTGCTTCTCCGGTAGTTCGCGTGCTTAAAACCCAACTTAGTGATGCCGAGGTGCATTTTGCCACTACACATAAATTCACCCTGCTGGTGGAGGCTAACCCGTATATCGATAAAGTGCAGGTGTTAGGTAACAGTTTGCCGGAGTTGATCAGACAATTGAGGACTGAACGTTATGATGTTGTAGTCGACTTCCACGATAACTTTCGTACGCGCATAATCAGAACCGCATTGGGCGTTAAAGCATATAGTTTTAATGAGCTCAACCTGCAAAAATGGCTGTTGGTGAATTTAAAAATTAACCGGTTGCCTAATGAGCATGTTGTTGATCGTTATCTGGATACGCTTAAGCCATTGGGTTTAAAAGCCGATGCCTTAGGTCTGGACTATTTTATTCCTGAAAAAGACAATGTGCCTGTGGATTGGTTGCCACCGGAATTTCAGAAGGGGTATGTGGCTTACGCGATGGATGCACCCCATCACACAAAAAAATTGCCGCTAAAGCGCATGATTGAGTTGTGCGATAAAATCAATAAACCGATTGTGCTGTTAGGAAGCAAGGCGGATTTTGAAACAGCAGAAGTAATTCGTCTTTTTTTCGAACGACCTCAACAGAGTGACTATGAGGCTGGACTTACCGAGTTAGGTAAGAAAACAATCATCTTCAATGCCTGTGGAAAATTCAACATCAATCAATCGGCCAGCTTGCTAAAATATGCAAAGTATGTTTTTGCGCATGATGCCGACCTGATGCACATTGCGGCTGCGCTAAAGAAAGAAGTGTTTTCCATTTGGGGCAATACGATTCCCGGTTTTGGTAAGTATCCGTATCGTACCAGGTTTACCTTACTGGAAAACAGAAAAGTATCGTGCCGTCCGTGTTCTGCAAGCGGTTATTCAGCTTGCCCCAAGGGGCATTTTAAGTGTATGAATGAGATCGTGTTTGATTTTTATTTGCCGTAGTGATTTACGCACTTCTTAGGCACGAACCGTTCAATACGCCCTTACCAACTTCCCATCCATATAGTTCAGGTACGAACGGTTTACAACACGCATCCCACCCGGTGTAGGGTAGTTGCCGGTAAAGTACCAATCGCCACTATGGTGCGGAATAGCTTTGTGCAGGTTATCCACGGTTTGAAAGATTACTTCCAACTCAGCTTTCATATCGGAAGGACGAACGATGTCAGTTATTTTTTCTGAGATTTCTTCGTAGGTAAACTGATCGTACAAACGCTTTACGTAATTAACAGGCTCGTTATCTTGCCAGGCCTGTCGACATTGTTCGTACACTTCGCCCAGTAAATAATCTTTACCCTGTTCTTTCAATAATTTGATGACTGCACGGAAAGCAACAAACTCACCCATCTTGCTCATGTCAATACCGTAGCAATCGGGAAAGCGGATTTGCGGAGCGGATGAAATCACCACAATCTTTTTAGGCTGTAGCCGGTCCAGCATTTTCAAAATGCTTTTTTCCAAGGTAGTGCCGCGCACAATGGAGTCGTCCAACACTACTAATGTATCTTTTCCTTTATTCACCACTTCGTAGGTGGTGTCATACACGTGAGCCACCATATCATCGCGGTGGCTATCATCGGTAATAAAGGTGCGCAACTTTACATCTTTGATAACAATTTTTTCGATGCGTGGCCGGAACGAAAGCAAATCATCTAATGAGTCTACCGTGGGCTTACTATCGATAATAATATCTTTCTGTTTGGCAATCAGGTAATCTTCAATGCCCGACATCATACCCATAAACGCTGTTTCGGCTGTGTTCGGAATGTAGGAGAAGATGGTATTCTTTAAATCGAAGTTGATGGATTTAAGAACCTGAGGAACCAACAGTCGGCCTAATTGCTTACGTTCCTGGTAAATTTCCGGGTCGGTACCGCGTGAGAAATAAATCCGTTCGAAGCTACACGAGGTTTTATCTAATGGTTTAATAATTTCCTGATGATAAAATCCGCCATCCTTATTCACAATCAACGCATGGCCCGGCTGAATTTCTTTTATCTGTGAATAGTTAATGTTGAAAGCGGTTTTAATAGCAGGCTTTTCGGAGGCTACTACGATCACCTCTTCATCGGCATAATAATACGCTGGACGAATGCCCGAAGGATCGCGCACTACAAATGCGGAACCCGATCCCGTAAGGCCGGCCATGGTATAACCACCATCAAAATCTTTACACGCGCGTTTCAATACACGCGAAAGGTCGAGTTCTTTCTCGATAATCTCGGATACTTCTTTGTTGGAAAAATTTTCTTTGTATTTCTCGAAAAGTGTTTGCACTTCCAGATCAAGGAAGTGACCAATCTTTTCCATTACCGTAACGGTATCAACTTTGTCTTTCGGGTGTTGACCTAAATCAACCAGCACATTGAACAGTTCATCTACATTGGTCATGTTAAAGTTACCGGCCATAACCAGGTTACGGCTGCGCCAACTGTTCTGGCGCAAGAATGGGTGCACATTTTCAATGCTGTTCAATCCGTGGGTGCCATAGCGCAGGTGGCCTAACCAAAGCTCACCGCTAAAAGCAACATTTTGCTTTAGCCACTGGGCATCTTTAAATTTCTCTTTGCCCTCTTTTTGAGCTTTCTTATACTTTTTGCCAATCTTCTTGAAAAGGTGGGCTACCGGTTGACTTTTTACGGAGCGGTAACGGCTAAAAAAACGATAGCCGGGTTTGTGATCTATTTTGATGTTTGCTATTCCGGCACCATCCTGTCCGCGGTTGTGCTGCTTTTCCATCAGAATGTACATCTTATTAATGGCATAGGTAGGGCCATATTTATCGATGTAGTAGGAAAGAGGTTTGCGCAATCGAATGAGGGCAATGCCGCACTCGTGAAGGATGGAATCGCTCATAATTAGCTTTTTCGGGTTTCCTGTCTAAGCGGTCTCCGTGGGTAAGCCCAATCCGGTTGCTTTTACAGCACAAAAGTAATCCGATTTATCCAACCCATCAACAACCCGGGGTTGAGGAAGAGCCAGATAATAGCTATAACCATTATGATCAATAAAAGATTGCCGGTAATCGAAATTTTTATTGCTACCGTGCCTGTAGGGGTCTCTTTCAGAAAGAGATAATACGGGATTTTAAGGTAGAAGTACAGCGCAATTACGGTATTTAGCAACCCTGCAATAAACAGTATCAGCAGCACAGTTAAATCGCTATCAGCCCAGGAGCCCCACAGCGAACTAAACACCAGAAGTTTTGCAGTAAAACCTGCTGTAGGGGGTAAGCCTGTAAGGGCTACCAAAGCTATTACCAATGCCAGGGCCGGAATAAACGCCACACGACCAAGTCCTGCAAAGTCGGCCATGGTTGGCAGCGATTTCCATTTTTCGAAGAAGTGCAGGGCAGTAAATGCAAGCAGGTTCATCAGTAAAAAAACAACTGCATAAAACATAGTGGCCTGAATGCCGGCCAGATCAAGCGTGGCTACACCCGCCAGCAAAAATCCGGCTTGCGCGATAGAAGAATAAGCCAGCATTCGTTTGGGATTGGTTTGAGCAAGTGCTGAAAGATTGCCAAACGCGATCGATAAAATGGAAATTCCCGCAATTACCACTCGCCAGTCTATGCTTGCCTGCCCAAAGAGATTGAAAGCCAGTACAATTTTTATAAACAATACCAGGCCTGCCAGTTTGGGAACTACTGAAAGAAAAGCAACCACCGGTGTAGGTGCACTTTGGTACACATCGGGTGCCCACAGGTGAAACGGAACTGCAGTAAGTTTAAACAGCAGGGCAGCAAGAATGAGCAATGCTGATATCAGAATTAGTCCCGAATGCGATTGTACAAGTGTATCGGCAAATTGCTGCGAAGAAAAATCCAGTGTACCGGTAATGCCGTAGATCAAGGATGCGCCATATACCAGACAGGCTGTAGCTACTGAGCCCATCAGAAAATACTTCATACTTCCTTCCGAGCTTGATTTGTTAAAAGCAAAACCTGCCAGCACATACCCGCTAAGCGAAACCAATTCCAGCGAAAGCAGGACTGTGGCAAAGTGCATACTCATAGCTACCAGACAGGCACCTAAAACGATGGCCTGAATCAGGATTACATACTCGGTTGTGCTTTCTTTTTGAATTGAGATAAAAAGTGTGAGCAATCCGCCCGACAAAAAAAGTAATCTGAAGAATGCTGCGAAATCATCGGTGCGCAAAGTGCCAGCAAAAATTGGTTCTGGTTTGTGAGGCCAGTTCAGAACAACAAAACTGATGGCGGCCAGAAGCGCTACACCGGTAACCAATACCAATACAGTTGCTTTGTTCTTCTTAAGAAATAAACCCAGCATCAGCGTTATGCATAGTGAAACTACCAGAATGATCTCGGGAATAACAAAAACAAGCGATGATGTTATGGATGCTGGTTCGTGCATGCGTTATGGATTTACATTTATCCCTAACGAAAACCACATACCTGTAAATGTTTCTGCAAACGGATTGATATAATCGAGCAAAATTTGTGGTAAGATTCCAAACAACAACGCCATAATTGCCAACGGCAAAAGCATGGCATACTCGCGGGTTGTCAGATCATTGAGTTCGGCATAGTCGGCCCTTACCACAAACGGACCAAAGAACATGCGTTGTATAGTCCATAAATAATAGGCAGCCGCTAATAAGAGTCCTAACGTACCCACCAGAGGCATCCACAACGGAACGAGATTATTAAGTGATTGGGATTGAAACGCTCCGAAGAAGATTAGTACCTCGCCAATAAAACCGGCAAAGCCGGGCAGACCCAGCGATGCAAAAAATGCAATCAACACAAATGCGGTATAGTGTTTCATCTGCGATGCAAGACCGGAATAATTTGCTATTAGCCGATCGTGTGTGCGATCGTACAACACACCTGCAATTAAGAACAGCATAGCCGAAATAATTCCATGACTTACCATCTGGTAAACGGCTCCGGCAATACCTTCGGTGGTGGCCGATGCAATACCCAGCAACACAAAACCCATGTGCGAAACCGATGAATAGGCAATGAGGCGTTTTAAATCTTTGCTGGCTAAAGCATTTAATGCTCCGTAAAGTATGGACACTACACCGATACCAGCTACCCAATCGCTGAAGTAAACGGCACCATCCGGAAATACCGGATAAACAAATCTTAAAATTCCATAACCACCAACTTTTAAGAGCAAGGCTGCCAGAATAACCGAGATTGCGGTTGGAGCTTCCACGTGGGCATCGGGTAGCCATGTGTGAAACGGAACCGCGGGTAGTTTAATAGCAAAGCCGATAAACAAAAGAGCAAATGCCCATAACCGCCACGAACCGGATTTTGCTGCATCAAGCCAGGAACCCGGAATGAAGTTCTCGAGGTTCTGCATGTGCAGCACATTAAAGGTATGGATAACCTCATTTGAATTTTCGGGGGATTGTACAGAAAGGTACAGCCCAATCATCACAATCAATATCAATATGGAACCCAGCAGCGTGTAGAGGAAAAATTTGATAGAAGCATATTCGCGTTTGGGCCCGCCCCAAATTCCGATAAGGAAAAACATGGGTAGCAACATAAACTCGAAGAACACATAGAAGAGCAGAAAATCGAGTGCACAAAAACTACCAATGATAGCGCCATTCAGAATGAGTAGCAGCGTAAAATATCCCTTTCGGCTTTTCGAAATATGCCACGATGAAAGCGTGGCAATCAGCATGATGATTACACAAAGCCCAACCAAAGGAAAACTTAGTCCGTCTACTGCAACCAAATACTCAGCTTGTAGCTGGCCCCAATTATTCAGCGAAAGCGAGATCCACGAATGCTTTTCTACGAATTGCAAACCGCCATCTGCTTTGAAGCTGAAGACCATCAGCACAAAAAGTATTACCTGTAGGGCGTTAACACCAATTGTTAACCACGGAAATACACGGGTGTAGCGTGCCGGAATGAGTAGGGCCACCAATGCGGTTACAACCGGAATAAAAATTAAGAGTGATAAGTAAGGCATCAGTAAAGCATCCAGATTATAAAAATAAGTAAGCCAGCCATAGCCCACAGTAAATAGCTTTGAATTTTTCCATTCACAACCGAGCGGGTAAGGCCACCCAACCCGCGTGCTGCCCACGTTACACCATGAACGGTGCCGTCAATCATATTTCGGTCGGCCCAACCAGCCACATGCGCCAGTGCTACTTTACCGTAAGCTAAGGTGTGAAGGGAGCGGTCTATCCATTTTTTATCGAAGGTAGTTGTTAAGCTTCCCACGAAAGTGGTAAGCCAAACTAAGCTTTGATTTATTCGGTCCAGAAAATACTGAATCAGAAAATCGGTAGAGCGCGTACTGAGATTTCGGGTGAGCCACGCTGTAAGGAGTGAAGCACTCGTTATCACAATGGAAAGAATGACCATACGGGTTGGGACTGTAATTTCAGTTTGCAGAATTTGGGTGGCAAATGAATTGAAATGACTGTGCTTAAAAAGAAAAGTAACAGAACCCACTGCCAATAAGATTACCGGCAACCGCATAATCCAGGGCACTTCGTTTACGGTTAGCACAAGTGTGGCTGGTTTTAGAAATGCAAACCAAAACAAGCGAAAGATGTAAAGGGGTGTAGCAAACACGATTACCCAAACCGATAACTCCAGCCACCAGATATTTTTTTGATGCACTGCAGTAAGAATTAATTCTTTTGAAAGATAGCCGGAGGTTAACGGAATGCCGGCCAGTGCGGCCGCACAAACAGCAAAACCAATAAATGTAACAGGCATTTGTTTTCGCAAGCCGCCCAGGTTGCGAATATGTTGCACATCAACTTCGGCTTGATGTGTGGCCTGGTGCATGGCATGAATGATGGACCCTGCTGCCAGAAACAAACCCGCTTTAAAGAAGGCATGATGTAACAAATGGGTGAATGCTCCTGACACTTCACCCAGGCCAAGGGCAAGAACCATAAACCCTAGCTGCGAGATAGTAGAGTAAGCCAGAATTCTTTTAATGTCGGTAACCAACCACGCACCTGCTGCACCCATTAGTGCAGAGATAATTCCCACGGCTGTCATTACCCACAGGGTGTCGGGTGTAAATACCGGCCCCACTTGTACTAAAACAAAAATACCGGCCGCTACCATGGTAGCGGCATGGATCAATGCGGATACAGGAGTTGGTCCTTGCATGGCATCGGGCAACCAATTGAATAAGGGAAACTGGGCCGACTTGCCCACCACGCCCAGAAAAATACAAAGACTGGCGGTAGTACTCCATGCTCCGGATGCTGACGTTATTAGCGATAATTCCAGCGTACCGTTTTGTACCCATAAAATCAACAAGCCAATTAAGAATCCAACATCACCGGCTTTGGTTATCAGAAAGGCTTTGGTAGCTGCTTGTGCAGCCGCAGGTTTTTGCTGCGCATGTGCTATTAACCGGTAAGAACAAAACCCAACTAATTCCCAAAAGCAAAATGTAATCAGGAGGTTGGTGCTGTACACCAGGCCCAGCATGGCAAATGTGAACAACCCTAAAAATCCGTAATACCGATCTGTATTTTTTTCGTTGGCCATGTAGCCAATAGAAAAAATATGGACCATAGCCGAAACGAAAAGTACAACTGCGGCCATCAGGCGTGTAACCGGAGTGGTTAGAATACCAAGGTGCACCTGCGTGTTGCCAACGGATAACCAAGGTATGGAAAACTGTTCAGTCGATTGTGTATCAACGAAGAGCGGAAACAACACAACGATAGCTGCCACAAACAACAGCATTGAACAAATAATGGGGGTAAGCCAGCCATATTTTTCTTTTATAGAAAAGGCTATACCAGCCGATACCACCGGTATGAGTAATGTCATCAACAATATGGTGATGGTATCAATCATGCTCTTTCAAATCGCTAACCTGATCGGGCACTGCCGACTTATAGTAATGATATACGCGCAGAATAATGGCAATGCCTACTGCAGCTTCGCACACGGCAACCAGAATTACAAACAAAGCGAAGAGCTGGCCATCCATCCCTGTTTGTTGTCGGTTGAACAAAACGAGATTAAGGTTAGCTGCATTCAGCATGAGTTCAATACCCATTAAAATCAGCAAGGCATTTTTTCTGGTAGATACAATCATCAACCCACAACAGAACAGCAGCACACTGAGGTAAAATAAAAAACTGGTCTCAGTCATGTGAGGATTTTTTAAAAGATGAAGCCGTAAGGGCGGCCCCAATCAGGCAGACCAAAAGCAATACGCCACCAATTTCAAAAGGCGCGGCATATTCTGTAAAGAGTGCAACACCCAGTGGCTTTACTTCTTTTTCGGCTTGATCGGGAGAGTTAATAAATGTGGTTTGATGGTAGCCCCACACCAGCAACTGTGCAATTCCAGCAGCGATCAGAGAACCAATCAAGCGGTGCTGCGATTCAACCTGCAAAGGTTTGCCTTCAATGCGGTTAGTTACCACAATAGCAAACACAATTAACACCAGTACTCCGCCTGCGTAAATTAAAACCTGGGTAATAGCCAGAAAGCCTGCATGCATAATGCCATAAATTCCGGCTAATGCTAATAAACATGCCAGCAAACTCAGGGCTACATAGAATATTTGTCGTACAAAAATCATAGCTACTGCACTGGCTGCAGCAATTCCGGTTAATATGTACAACACCACTTGTTCCATCAGGTATTGGATTGCGAAGGCGGAGTAGGTGGTTTGAATTTTGGTTTCATGGCAACCACAGGGTTAGGTTGAGCGGTTGCTGTGGCTGATGTTTTGGTTTGTTGATGATCGGCCCACTCTTTTTTGCGTTGTTCAATTTCTTCGGTGGTCATATCGCCAAAACCGAAGTTGTGCGTGGTAATATCAAACGTAGAGAAATCGTATTCTTTCGTCATGGTAAGGCATTCGGTAGGGCAAACGGTGGTACACAATCCGCAGAAACAACATTTAGCCATATCGATATCAAACACGGCAGCATAAATTCTTTTTGAGGTTCCATCTGAAGTTTTGCCAAATTCTTCTGGCGAACGAATAGGTTCGATGGTGATACAATTTACCGGGCAAATTTTAGCGCACTTATCGCATACTATGCAATCGTCAATCTCATTGTGCAGTTTGTACCGGCCGTTATCGGGTACCGGTATGGTTTCGAATGGATATTGAACGGTGGCAATTCCTTGCTGAGCTTCAAAATAGCCCGATTCCGTAATGGCAAAAGATTTACTGCTTTTGCGGGCCTGCACAATATGTTTAAAGGTTAAAGACAGTCCATGCGCCAGGGTTTTAATGGCGGTGGTCAGGTTATTCCAATACGACTGTTCTTTTTGCATGGGCCGATTTTGAAAGCTGACAAAGTTTTTGGTTGTCAGATTGAATCTGTCGAAAAGTAGTTAATAAGTCGCCTCGACAGGCTCAGGCTGAAAGTAGTTGAATACTTTTGGTAGCAACTCTTCAATTAACAAAAATAGAAGTAAAATGATTACCCCCGACTATGCTTTGGGCAGTGTAAAATAAAAAGTGCTGCCTTTGCCGAGCTCGCTTTCTAACCAAATGGTGCCACCGTTCTTCTCTACAAACTCTTTGCATAGAATAAGACCCAGGCCGGTACCTTTTTCATTGGCTGTGCCGCGGGTGCTGTAGCCCATGGTTTTCTCAAACAAAATCTTTTGAACCTCAGGGTGAATACCCACACCAAAATCGCGCACGGCCATGGTAATCCAGCCATCTTTTTCGGTAGCTGAGATTTCGATATTGCCACCGGCCTTCGAGAATTTAATGCCGTTAAGAATCAGGTTCCGGAGAATCAGGTTAAACATATTTAAATCGCCCAACCCAAATGTTTTTTGAGGAACCTTATTAATCAATTTCATTTCCTTCAAATTCATGGAAGCCACTAAATTGAAGTTCTCATCAACCAAAGCAGATAACTCAATCTTTTCGGGTTGAATTTTGAGTTTATCCATTTGCAGCAGGGCCCAATCCAGCAAATTGTTAATAAGTGTGCGGGTATGATTAAACTGCGAGCGTAGTTCTTTGGTAAGGGTGGAGAATTCTTCACGGGTAATGTTATCGCCCTCCATCAGATTTAAGATACCCGAAAGGGCATTCATGGGTGAACGCAAATCGTGCGAAATAATAGAGAAGAATTTATCTTTTACCTGGTTGAGTTGCTCCAGTTCATCCTTACGTCTTTTGATCTCCTCCTGATGTTCCATCAAAAGTTTATTGATCTGAATTCTGCGTTGACCGCTGCGGTACACCGTAAATAACAGGATAGCCGTAAGCGCCACCACTACAACCAGAATATTTCTTAAAAACTCTTCGCGTTTTATTTCTTCTTCCTGATCGGAACGAGCCTTGCTTAACGTGGCAATTTCAAAATCCTTTGTTTCGGTTTTAAACCGGAGCTGATCCTGAAAGATTTTTTCTACCATATCGCGGCTGAACAAAGAATCTTCCAGTTGTTTATATTTTTTATAGTAATCCAGGGCGTCTACAAAGTCTTCTTTGCGCTCGGTCAGGCTGGAGAGTAGCTTATAGCAATCAATGCTCATTTTGTCGGCATTGAAGCTTTGTGCGGTGGCCAGACTTGCTTCAATTTTTTTCTGGGCTTCGTCAAAGCGATCTTGTTCAATCAGAATTTCGCTTATACCCAGGTTAACTTCGGCTACACCAAACTGATTGTTGTTGCTTTTGTAAATTTTAGCGGCCGAATCATAACTGGCAATCGCCTTATCAAATTGTTTTGTTTCAAAATATAACCGGGCAAGGTGCTTAAGAACCCGTGGTTCCAGTACCGTAAGCTTTCGGGTTTTGGTGTTTTTTAGCGCTTTAATCAGGTTTTCTTCGGCTTTACCAAAATCCTTCTTTCGTAAAAACACATCGCCTACGGCATCCTGATTGTACGGAAGCCCATCAATGTCGTTAATAGCTTCACTGATGCGGGTAGATACCGAAAAATGATCTAACGCAAGATCGTATTGTCCTAACTCGGTTAGTACCGTACCAATGTTATAGATGGCTACCGTCATCTTTAAGGAATCATTAATGGCCCGCGCTACACGATACGATTGTGTGAAATAATAATAAGCTTCATCGTATTTGCCCAGGTCATTATAATCATTACCCAGAAAGTTGAGTGTTTCGGCAATTGCTGCGCTGTCGCGTTGTGCTATTACAAGTTGCAGGTTTTGATTATCGAACTTAATGGCACTGGTGTAATTGCCGCTGAGGGTTGCCAGAAAACCCTCTTGCGAGTAAGCCATTGCTTTGGCCCAGGGCCAGTTTTTATTTTCGGCCAGTTGAAGGGCTTGCTCTGAATACTGTTTTGCAGTGAGGAAATTTTTGTATTGATATTGCTTAGAAAGATCAATCAATAACGCAAACCGTGTTGAATCGCCCGTAGTGTTTCGCAGTATGGCTTCCAGGCTATCCAGATTTTGCGCAAATGCTGGTGTGGCCAGCAAGGTCGTTAAGATCAGGAATAGTTTAATACGAATCTTCATACGTTCACAATAACCAGAGTTTCCAAAGTGCACAAACCAAAAGTAATACAAAAGCAAATGGAGTAAGAAACTTCCAGCTTAAAGATGTAAGCTGATCTAACCGAATGCGGGGGTAAGTCCACCGGATCCAGATTTGAAGTGCAATCATGCAAAAGGTTTTAAATACCAACCAGAATATGCCCCACACGTGTATGGACCAGCTCCCGGCTTGCCCGGTTGTCCAATCGGCCAGCAAGAGCGAACCCATATTGGGTAAGGGTGTGTTCCAACTGCCCCAAAAGAGAATAACGCCTGCAAAACTTACCAGCAACATCATGGCGTATTCGCCCAGCATCATGACGGCCCAGCGGAAGCCGGAATATTCTGTTTGATAGCCTGCCACTAACTCCGACTCAGCTTCGGGTAAATCGAACGGTGCCCGATTGCTTTCAGCCAGCGAAGCAATGAAATATATTACCCAAACGATAAATAATATGGGCATGCGGAAAACATTCCAGGTTAAGATGCCGCCCATAGCCGAAACATCGGGCAAACCCTTAATACCAAAAAGCGGAACAGCACCATCATGCAATATCCCTTGCTGAAATGAAATCTCTTGCAGGTCGAGGGACTGCGCGAACACACAAACGCAGAGAACGGCAATGCTCAGGGGAACTTCGTACGAAATAATCTGTGCAACCGAACGCATAGTACCCAGCATGCTATACTTGTTGTTAGACGCCCAACCGGCAATTACAATCCCGATTACATCCAACGAAATGATTGCCAGTAAAAAAAACAGGCCCGATGAAAAACCAAAATTCCACCCGGCCGAGAGGGGCAGCACACTGAAGCCCAGAAAAATGGGCACAAAAATGAGCAGGGGTGCAGCCTTAAAAAGAAACCTGTTGGCTGTTGCCGGCACTAAGTCTTCTTTCTGCAAGAGCTTAAGCAGATCGGCCACGGTTTGCAGAATGCCATAGTAACCCACTTCCATAGGCCCCAGCCGGTCTTGCATAAAAGCCGAAATTTTTCGTTCGGCATACACCGCCAGTATGGTATAGAATACCAGAAAAGGTAATATGAACAGTAGTGTGGTTAGCACCGGCCTTTGGTTAAGGGCCTAAATTTCTGATTTTATTTGAGATATAAACGCCACAAAGTGAAAAAATCCTACATCCAACAGGATTGGTTGTTGATTGAGGTTCGGATTCTGGATGTGGGTGAGTTGATGGGAATGGTTTTAAAACCTTACTAATTTACACCGAACCCGACATTGGTTGTTCACATTGTTGCCAGTGCCGCTACCCAATCTTTACTTCTGACTGGTTGTCGGTCCGTGCTTTTTCAAGTAAATGTAAACAATGATAGGAAGTCCGAATAATTGAAACAGTTGTAGTCCTATTGATGGTAAACCTGTCAAAAGTTGTCCGTTT
Source organism: Bacteroidota bacterium (assembly GCA_051715445.1). Taxonomy (GTDB): domain Bacteria; phylum Bacteroidota; class Bacteroidia; order Cytophagales; family Cyclobacteriaceae; genus ELB16-189. The sequence goes on from JBPXJU010000010.1 coordinate 76,715, forward strand.
TTACTGCTTATTAAAATTTGGTGCCCCAATGGTCCCTGTGAAAAGACGACAATGTTGAAAAGATTCCAGCCCAAGTGAAGTCCAGTTGGTAGATATAAGGATTTTGTCTTTGAAAATGCAAAAGCAAACATAAGTCCCCAGATTCCTGTCGAAATAAAAACATAAGTCATTTGAACAGGATTGCCAAAGACTCCAAATGAAAACCAGTGATAAGTTCCAAATGCAATTGCGGATACAAAGCACGCTGTCCTCTCGTTAATTTTTTGGATTAAGATATAGAGTAAAGCTCCCCTAAAAATAAGTTCTTCAAAGAGAACTGAGTTAATTGTCCACCATGTCGATGATAAAAAATCCCTTATGGAGAAATCGGTATTAATTGTCCAGTCATTGTCAGTTAAGAATGCAGTCGTCAGGCAATAAATTGTAAAAACTGCTGCGGATATTATGAAACCAAAAATAAAATTCTTTAGTCTGGAAGTTGTTGGTTTTAATCCAAGGATAGTTAAGTCTTTCTTCTCAATCAGCCACAAAAGTAACCATGAAATTGCCAGTTGTATTAGTATCCCAATCATCAAGAGTATTTCATTTTTTTATCTGTCGGTACTCACTGGCAAGCGGCATGCGGGTAACGTTAGTGCTTATGCAGTGGCGGGGATAGGAGACTTGTAAGCAATAAGCCCTGAGTCATTGTAGTTTCAAAATTTTCTTTCTGTATTGATAACCGGTTTCGTCAAAATGAATAAAGGTCATTCCCGGAGAAACAACCTCTATTTTTTTAATAGTAAATACTACAACTCAATTCGTTCGCTTTGAATTACCAGGTGATGTAGTTTATTTACCAAGAGCCTTTTTAATTAAACCAACAATTAACAGTAATACACCACCACCAACTCCACCACCAGCAATACTTCCAACGATACTTCCAACATCCATTCCTCCAGAACCCGTATCAATACCTAGTAAGCCAAGTAACTGACCACCAAGACCTCCACCAACTATACCAATAATGGAGTTTAAGACAGTACCTAACGAATACTTTTTCATCAAACCTCCGGCAGCATTGCCGCCAACGGCTCCACTTATTAACTGAACAATTAAAGGCAAAAGATTTTCCATGGTTTTTAGATTTAGTGTAATTAAATGTAACAAATAATCGGATAGCAAAAAAACTTAAGCCCTATCTGCCGCGACTTGTCCCACGACACCGAACGTTGTTTGAAAACTAAAACTAAAAATTTACACCGAACCCCGCCATTGCATAAGCATTTTGTTAGCGTTTCGTGCCGGTTAGTCTAGGTCCAGAACTATTTTCAAATTCTCCCTAATCTTGTCCGCTGTGCCGCTGTCAACCTCTCCAACTTTTTTCATCAATCGTTTATTATCTATTGCTCGTACTTGGTCAATCATTACGTCACAGTCCTCTTTGAGTCCGAACTTCGACTTTCTTAAATGAACTCTCAATATTTCGGAGTCCGGCTTTACGTTTGTCGTAATAGGACAAACAACAGTCGATGGATGCTCTTTATTTAGTAGGTCCGTCTGCACAATAATCACAGGTCGGATTTTCCCTGCTTCTGTCCCCATTCTTGGATTTAAATCGGCAATCCAGATTTCGAATTGCTTAATCTTCATCGTTCAGTTTTTCAAACTCAGCCAAAACCTCTAAGGAGTTCTTGGCAACGATTTTTGATTCCTTACTCAACTGCTTTGAAAGTAGTCTACGTCTATGAAGTCGATTGTAAAATTCGATTGCTTCGTTGATATACCTGTTCCGGTTCTTTTTTACTTTGGTCACAATTTTCTCAGTCTCCTGGAAAATGTCGTCCTCAAGTTTTAATGATAGATTTTTCATAGTATTACCTTTGTCCAAAGGTATATACTTTTTAGATATACTCCAAATTGTCGAAGTTGTCCACCGGCATGAACGCTAACGTTTATGTTTCTGCAGTGGCCGACCAGTTGCGATCTGTCCCACGTGATAAATTAAATAAAGAAACCGAAAGTTATGAGGACACTGAACCCCGCCATGCAATATGCACACTGTTGTGGGCCGTTTCACTTTCTGTAATCTCCTTCGTAGATCAGTTCTCCTTTTTCATTCCATTCTTTACACTTTCCTTTTTCGTAGGAGTTACTAAATTCCTTTTTTTCGTTGTAGCATTCTCTTTTCTTTTGTCCCGTCTCGTAGTATTCAATCAGTTTATTTATTTCGGAGTAGCCAGAGAATGGTCTGTCGGTTGTATTGAAACTAATTTTTTCCCTTATTAACTCGCTTTCGATTTGTCCACTTGGAAACAATTTGACACGCCTCACAGGGTAATTGTCTGAATACTCAAAATATCTCCGTCTTATTAAGGTGTCGGGGCCAACAACCCAAATACCTTGTCTGAAACCATATTTATCTACATAATTCAAAGTGTCTCCGTTTAAGACTCTAAATTGTACAGGATAGGTTTTGTATTTCTCGTCCGATTGCTCAATCTCTTTGCCTCTAAAAGTTATTTTGATTTGGCCGTCCTCGATTCCATTAATTTGATAGGTGAACTCATAACAGCAATCACACTCACAAGGAGTTCCCGTTTCTTCAACGTCCAGGTTTAATATTCCATTTTTATATGTCGCCTTTGGTACGAAGTCAACACAGCAGGTAGCTGTTGCACCAATATGAACTGTCAAAAGACCGTTTGATAATTCTTTATGTATTATTCGTGTCCTGAGTCGAAATGATTCTGATACTCCGTCACAAGTCGAGTTTTTAAAACTGAATAGCTTCACTTTAGTCGTCTGACCAAACGTCAACTGTGTCCCCAAAAGAAATACTATTAGTAGTCTCATCTTTGTCCGGGTGAAATGGCACCCAGCGTTGGAGTTTATGACGGCTGCGATTTTCGAAGCGCGTCTTTGTCCCACGTGGCTAAACGAAATTAAGAAAACTAAACTGTATACCTACACATCACTCGCAGCTAGCATAAACTTTTTGTTGTGCGTTCGTTTTGTCCGATACACTTTCTTAAAAGACTTTAGCAAAACTACTGTCCAACATTTGCAATAAAAAGCTTGATTCATTATTCGTTTTCAATTTCACCACGATAGGTTCCAGGTATTCAAATATAAGTTCATTTAATTTTTCGTCCCCCGAATCAGGATCTTAGTAATTGTTAAGCCTTTAATCCTATAGGTCGGATTCTCTGATTCATACTCCTCCTGCCATCCATCTAATTCTAAAAAATCAAACTCGACAAATTCAAAGTCGGGGCAATTATTGTTCGTCTCGTTCAGTGTCTTGTGAATGTTAAAATTCGTTGTCAACCAGCCTGCCCAAGGGCAACAATAAATTCCTATTGATTTAGGTTCACCTTTATTGTCTGATTTGAATCTCCCAATCGAGTCTTGAATAAAGTTTTCAATAAAGTTACTGTATTTGTCGAGTTCAATCATGTCAGCACTTATTTTAGTATAAGTTAAGGTGAAACTTTCCACAAAATGACGCACAACGCTTGTTTATTAGCCGTGACGCTAAGCAAAAATAAAAAAATGTCCTCCTTAGCAGCTAATTTGCCCGCGAAGCCGAGTCAATGTCATTTGCTTCTGAGTCCTTATTTATTGTCGGCTTTCTTAGTCTGTAGTTAAATCCCAGTATCGCTCCTGTCAGCGGTAGTACTACGGGCATAATGAAACTGCTTAAAAAGTATGGGAGTATTTTGAAAGTCAGACTTACCAGAATTGTATAAAGTCCAACGGCTGCGACTAGTCCCAGGAAACTGAGTCCAATTGATTCTGTAAATTCATTTTGTCGGCCGAGTTTTTTAAGTGTCAAATAACCTACAACTCCGATTCCTGTCCACATTGACAAGTAGCCCGCTATTGAACCAAACATCACAGAATAATAAAGGTCCCAAGGGTCAAAAAGGGAGAATATTAAAACTCCTACGAGTCTGTACTAACCCCCTATAAGACTGGACACGAATCTGAAAAGAGATTTGTAACAGTTAAATTAGGGCAATATGTCAAGGGCAAAAAGATCATTCACACCAGAAGAGCGATTAAGTCTTCTTCAGGAAGCAGAACGGGAAGGCTACGTGGAAACGGGTCGCAAGTATAATTTATCACCATCCTTACTGGTTTCAAGACTTCGCCTGACGGCAACTGAAACCGGAAAAGCATGGCAACAATTAACTGAATGGGCGGCAAACAAAAAAGAAAGTAAAATAGTAAGAGTAAATTCCATACAGGGACTATTTAGTCTTTTGCAGGAAAACAAGAAATTAGAGCGGGATTTTAACTTGATGATTAACGAGATAACAAAAGAAAACATCCCGTCATTAAATGCAAGAATCAGAAAAATCAGAAATGCCAACCGCACAACAAAAGCTTTGCGGCAGGCGGAGTAAAGTGAATTGATGAACAATGAACGGGTCAAAATCCAATATACCGTATTACCAGAACATCAATGATTTTCTCAAATCAATTCCATCCGATTACGAGACCAAAAATCCGCATTTCTTTTGCCTGAGGCTTAAAGAAAATGAGGGCTCCATCAGCAACTACAAACCACCTTTTCGTAAAGACTTCTATTTTATCGCGCTGGTATCCAATGCAGGAAAAACCAAAATAACGTACGACAACACCAATGTTACTCAATTAAATTCATTCCTTGTTTTCCAGTCGCCTGGTTTGCTCTATAGTTTTTACCGGGACAATTCTGCCAACGGTTATTTGATCTATTTTAAGAAAGAATGCTTGTCATTTTTCAAACCCGAGTTTGAAAAAGAGTTTCCGTTCTTCAATATCTTACATACCAATTTTTTTAAACTCAATGAAGCCCGGTTTCAGCAATTTGCGCCTCATTTTGAAGACGTTTTTACGGCTTATGAAACCACAACCGATAATCAACATAAGGTTGCCTCCATAAAACTGCTCGCGTTACTGTATCAGTTCAAAGAATTTACTCATGCATTTAAACAATGGGAAGAAGGGTTTACAACCCCCCAACAAATTTTACTTCAAAAATTCGTTCAGTTAGTAAACAACTTTTACATTGAAAAAAGAACCATAGAAGATTATGCGGCCTTGTTAAATGTTACACCCAATCACTTGTCGCAATCCGTTAAATCGGCATCAAACAAAAACGCGTTGAGTTTCATTAATGACCGGTTGCTGGCAGAGGCGAAATCATTGATACAGTTTACCAATTTCGATATAGCCGAAATAGCTTATCAACTCAATTTTTCTGACCCGGCCAACTTTGGCAAATTTTTTAAGAAGCACACCGAACTTACACCCCTTGAATACAGAAAGCACACGGTAAAAAAATAATCTACCAGTACAACCAACTTTTTGACCATTCCCGACCATACGGTTTGGAGCACCTTTGTATCATAAATTTCAAACAAACAAAACAAATAAAATTATGAAGGTAGCCGTATTCGGAACCGGAAATGTTGGAGACACTATCGGTTCAAAACTAATTGAATTGGGACACACCGTAATGATGGGTTCCAGAACTCCAGGCCATGAAAAAGCCATGGCATTTGTTGCCAAACACCCTGGCAAAGCCTCGGCCGGAACTTATGCCGATGCAGCCGCATTTGGCGAAATCATTTTCAATTGCACTGCAGGTGTAGGTTCGCTTGAAGCCTTAAAAATGGCTGGTGATAAAAACCTGAATGGAAAAATCATTGTAGACATTGCCAATCCACTGGATTTTTCGAAGGGAATGCCGCCCTCATTGGCCATTAGCAATACCAATTCGCTGGGCGAAGAAATTCAAAAAGCATTTCCGCAAGCCAAAGTGGTAAAAGCTCTTAACACCATGTGGTGCGGGCTAATGGTAAATCCGGCCATGATCAACGGAGGCGACCACAGTACGTTTGTAAGTGGTAATGATGCCGGTGCAAAAGAAGAGGTGAAGAAAATCCTGAAATCGTTTGGCTGGGCTGAAAAAAATATTCTGGATCTTGGCGATATCACCAAAGCAAGAGGCACCGAAATGTATCTTCCGCTATGGCTGAGTATTTATGGAGCTACCAACAATGGAGCCTTCAATATTAAAATCGTGAGCTAACTGGAGAACTTACTGAAAAGCTATCCGCATCTTTCTTATCCGGTCTTCGAGTCTTTCAGAAGTAAGTTTTTCGCGGGTGCGATCAACCATTATCGGGAAGGCAAACGGAGTGGGCTTTTCGGGCTCGGTAATAATAATTTTCTGATGGGCGATGCGATCCAACGCTTTGCGCAGGCGTGCTTCTTCCAATTGAAAATCCAGTACTTCTTCAAATGCCTGTAACAACAATAAGTTGTGCGATTCATATTCGTGAAACACGTTGAAGAAGAGTTGTGAGGAAGATTGCAGATGGCGCTCTTTAATTTTCTGACCGGGTAAGCCTTTAAAAATCAACCCCGAAATGGCCGCAATATCCCTGAACTTGCGTTTTGCCATTTCGGTTGAGTTGATGCTGGCCTGAATGTCTTTCATCAACTCATCGCTTCCCAACACGTTGGTTTCTATGGCCTCGTAGATGGGTATCTCCTGGTCGGATAATAATTCGAATCCATAATCATTCATGGCAATTGAAAAGGTAATGGGTTGAATCTGCGCCAAGCGATACGCAATTAGCGCAGCCATTCCCTCATGCACGGCCCTGCCTTCAAACGGATACATTACCACATGATAACCCTCCTGACTATGAAAATACTCCACCAGAAATTCATGCTTCCGGGGCAAATGAGAACGCTCGCGCTGCAACTGCATCAACGGCTTTAAAAACTTCATTTCATCATCCGACTCTTGGCCGGTGGCCGCCTCATCAATCTTTAGCCGGATCATCTCACTCATTTGCGATGATAACGGCATGCGCCCGCCCTGCCAAGAAGGAACCTTGCCGGTTTTCTTTTTTGACTTGCGCACATGCGCTTCCATTTCTTTAATACGCACTAACTCCAGACTCTGGCCGGCAAACCAAAATACATCGCCAATTTTTAAACTGGAGATAAAATATTCTTCAATGGTGCCTAAAAATTTTCCACTTACATATTTTACATACAACAAACTATCGCCTACAATGGCGCCTATCGATAACCGATGCTTAAAGGCGATGCGTTTGTTCTCCACTTTAAATAACCCATTCACCACCACAACTTTTCTATACTCGTTGTAAGCTGTTAATGCCTCGCCACCGGTTGTAATAAAGCCGAGCAGCCAGGTCCACTCCTCATCGGTAATCGAGGCATAACTTACTGTGCTGCGCACCTCTTTCAAAATCTCTTCTTGCCGGAACCCATCCGATACGGCCAGGGTAATCAGGTACTGAATCAACACATCGAACGATCGCAGATAAGGCAACCGATCTTCTACAATGTTGCGTTGCATGGCTTCGCGCAAAGCCGCCCCTTCGGTTAACTCGAGGGTGTTGGTGGGCAAAAAATAAATGCGGCTAACGGCACCAGGTTGGTGGCCACTCCTACCCGCGCGTTGTAAAAACCTAGCTACACCCTTGGGGCTGCCTACCTGAATTACAGTTTCAACCGGTCTGAAATCTACACCCAGATCTAAACTGGAAGTACACACCACCGCTTTTAACTTCCCGGCATGCAGTTGGTCTTCTACCCAATCGCGAAGTTCTTTGCTGATGGAGCCATGATGCATGGCAATCAATCCCGATAACTCCGGTGCAGCATCCAGCATTTTCTGATACCAGATTTCGGCAAACGATCTTGTATTGGTAAAAATAAGTGTGCTGTTACTTTGCTTCACAATCGGGATAACCTTATTCAGCAACTGAATACCCAGGTGGCCCGACCATGGCATGCGCTCCACTTCATCCGGAAAGATGGAAACAATTTCTACCTGCTTTTGAATGTTAGCCTTTACTACTTTGATTTTTTGCTTCGTAAAAAAATCACCCAACAAAATCTGCATGGATTGCTCCATGTTTCCAATGGTTGCCGAGATACCCCAGATGCGCAGGTGCGGTGAAATTGTTTTTAATCGCGAAAGGGCAAGCTCCATCATTACGCCCCGCTTGGAGCCCATCAACTCGTGCCACTCGTCAACTACAATCGTGCGCAGATCAGCAAAATATTCGGCATAGCCTTTTTGCGAAATGAGCAGATGTAAACTTTCGGGTGTGGTAATTAAAAAATCGGGTGGCTGTTCCTTTTGTTTGGCCCGCTCGCGGGTGCTGGTATCGCCACTACGCACGCCTATGCGCCAGGTTGGTTGTAAATCTTTTACCGCGCGATTGGCCGATAACTCAATTTCTTTAGCCAATGCCCGTATGGGTGTTATCCAGATGGCTTTAGGACCTTTTGATTTCTTCGTTTCAGGGGCTTCCAGCAAAATCGGAATCAGCAACGAATATGTTTTTCCGCTTCCGGTAGGTGCATTTACAATGCCGTGGTAATTGCCCCACACGTTTTGCCAGGCCTCTAACTGAAACGGAAATGGCTTCCAGCCTTGTGCGCTAAACCAATCTATGCCTTTTTGAAGCTTTTCTTCCACGGCAACAAATTAGGGTAATAAAAAACATTTTGACCACTGAGGTGTTAAATTGCCAAATCTGTTAAGTATGGGGAAGTACTCAATAAAGGAACTGGAAAAGCTTTCTGGCATTAAAGCCCACACTATTCGCATTTGGGAAAAACGCCATCATCTGGTGAGCCCCAATCGCACCCAAACCAATATTCGCTTTTACTCTGACGAGGATCTGAAAAAGATCATCAATGTGTCCGTACTTAATAATCATGGAGTAAAAATTTCAAAAATTGTTGGGTTAAGCCTGGATGATCTGAACAAGAAGGTTTCGGAGCTGAGTGAAACACAGGGCAGCATTGAGATTTACATCGATCAATTGGTACTGGCCATGATTGATCTGGAAGAGGAGAAATTTGAAAAACAGGTTGCTGATCTCATTCTTAAATTTGGTTTCGAGAAAACGATAGTAGAAATTATTTATCCGTTTCTTGAAAAAATCGGGGTGTTGTGGCTTACCAACAACATTACTCCAGCACAGGAACATTTTGTTTCCAATCTCATCCGCCAGAAACTGATAGTAGCCATTGATGGTCTTCCGCTTGCGCCTAAATCGGCAACCCGGGTTTTGATGTTCTTACCCGAAAATGAGATGCACGAGTTAGGCTTACTCTTCTATCATTATATCGCCAAAAAGGCCGGCATGCGTACCTATTATCTGGGTCAGATGGTTCCGTACAAGGATTTAAAATCGGTGTATGCCGAGCATCAGCCACACATTCTGGTTACCAGCCTTACCAGCGGCCCTTCACCTAACGCCATGCCCAATTACCTGACCCGCCTAAGTCAGGATTTTGCCGATGCCAAAATTTATGTTTCGGGAGGAGCCCTCAAAAAAGCGCGTTTTGAGCCGCTTCCAAACCTGATTTCATTCTCTAAGGCATTGGAATTCAAGGAGTTGATTTCAAATTTTTCTGTTTAACTATTTATAAATTTTTTTAAACAAAAAATTTGGATAGATCACTTTGCTGCTTACTTTTGTTTAACAATTCAAACTAAAAGTTAAACATTATGACAGCGATAGAATTCAGTAATCAACTGGCCATGCTTAGGCCTACGCTCAGAACGTTTACACGGAAATTCACCACCGATCGGGACGAAAGTCTGGATCTGGTTCAGGACACCATCCTGAAAGCGCTTACTTATCGCGATAAGTTTCGGGAAGACACAAATCTGAAAGGTTGGTTATTTACGATCATGCGCAACACCTATATCAACAACTATCGCAAAAATCAACGGGCTAAAACCTCGCATGACGATACCAAAGAATTGTATTACCTGAATGTAGAAGACACGCACACGTTTAACCGGCCAGAAGGAAGCGTGGAGTTTAAAGAAGTGTGGCGCAATGTAAATGATCTGAAAGATGAATTGTTGATTCCATTTAAGATGCACACCACTGGCTATAAGTATCATGAAATCGCTGAGCATTTGAATATACCCATTGGCACGGTGAAAAACAGAATTTTCCATGCCCGGAAAGAAGTTCAGAAAAAATTAACTGGTTATTCGTAATTAATTTCTAATGTTATTTAAGAAAACACGGTAAGTAAGTACCGTGTTTTCTTTTTATAATCACACAATGAAAGGAGCATGATGCAACATCTGACTTTAAAAAATAGTAGTAACAGATGAAAAAAATCGCTGTTATCGGTTCGGGCTTTGCGGGTCTTTCTGCCGCCACCTGTCTAGCCAAAGAAGGTTATGCGGTAACCGTCTTTGAAAAAAATGAGTCAGCGGGTGGTCGTGCGCGCAAGTTTGAAGCCGATGGCTTTACGTTTGACATGGGGCCAAGCTGGTATTGGATGCCCGATGTGTTTGAAAAGTACTTCGCCCTGTTCGGCAAAAAGCCCTCTGATTATTATACGCTTGAACGCCTGAGCCCATCCTACCGCATCTTTTATGGTAAAGATGATTTCTTAGACATCCCGGCTGGTGTAGACGGCCTTTGCAAATTATTTGATGAACTGGAACCGGGTAGTTCCAAACAGCTTCTTCGCTTTCTGGAAGAAGGCAAATACAAATACGATATTGGAATTAATGATCTGGTGTATAAACCGGGCATCTCCGTTAGCGAATTGATTGACACCCGCCTGATGGCTGGCGTTTTTAAACTTCATGTGTTTCAGTCTATTTCGAAGTACGTTCGCAAATTCTTTAAACACCCGCGCATTATTCAGTTACTGGAATTCCCTGTTTTGTTTCTGGGTGCTACTGCACAAAAAACACCCGCGCTTTATAGTTTAATGAACTATGCCGACATGGCTTTAGGTACCTGGTACCCCAAAGGAGGCATGCATAAAATTGTAGAGGGCATGACTGCACTTGCCCGCGAACAAGGTGTAAAGTTTGAATTTAACAGCGAGGTAACACAATTTACTTTATTGAATAACGCCATACACGAAGTAATAGTTAATGGCGCGAAGCATCAGTTTGATTATGTAGTTGCCGGTGCGGACTATCATTTTGTGGAGCAGAAACTTTTGCCGGCAACACATCGGCAATACACCGAATCGTACTGGCAAAGCCGCAGCATGGCGCCATCCAGTCTTATCTTTTATTTAGGGTTAAATAAAAAAATAAACGGGTTACTGCACCACACCTTATTTTTTGATGAAGACTTCGGGTTGCACGCCCGCGAGATTTATGAAAACCCACAGTGGCCCACAGCACCTCAGTTTTATGTTTCCTGTACTTCGCAAACCGACCCTACCGTTGCTCCGGCAGGCCATGAAAATATTTTTATCCTGATTCCGGTTGCCCCTGATCTGAAAGATGATGTTGCCACACGCGAAAAATATTTTAACCTGGTAATGGATCGTTTTGAACACATGATGGGCCAACCCATGCGCCCGCACATCGTGTTTAAGCGCAGCTATGCCCATACTGATTTCGTGGCCGATTACCATGCCTTTAAGGGCAATGCTTATGGCCTGGCCAATACGCTTAAACAAACGGCCAATCTTAAGCCTGGCATCTTAAACAAAAAGGTTACAAACCTGTTTTATACTGGTCAGCTCACCGTGCCGGGGCCGGGTGTTCCTCCTTCACTCATTTCCGGTCAGGTTGTGGCCCGCGAGTTAATCAAGCGTGACAAAAATTAGATTTTAAAGAAAAGTAACTAAGCGCAGATACTTTAAGTAACTTGGTAATAATAAGTATTAGCAGAGCATTATTCGATACGGTTTCATTAAAATGCAGCAAACTAACTACGCGCGCGTACAGCACATCATTCTCGTTGGGGATTAACTGCCTGAAAAAAGAATTGCAAGGCCCTATCTATTCCATCTATGGCTTTGTACGTTTTGCTGATGAAATAGTCGATACGTTTCACAACCACGATAAAGCCACCTTGCTGCAACGCTTCAAGGAAGATACTTACCGGGCGCTGGAAGAAAGAATAAGTCTTAATCCAATACTGAACTGCTATCAGGAAACAGCCAACAAGTTTAAGTTTGAGCGCGAACTTACCGATCAGTTCTTAAAAAGCATGGAGATGGATCTCCATTTCAAATCCTACAATCAGGCAAAAATTGAAGAATACATTCTTGGCTCAGCCGAAGTGGTAGGATTAATGTGTTTGCGGGTGTTTTGCGAAGGCGATGAAGCTGAGTATCAAAAACTGAAGCCTTCGGCTATGAAACTCGGGTCAGCGTTTCAGAAAATAAATTTCCTGCGCGATTTGAATGCAGACTTTAACGGGATGGGGCGCAATTACTTTCCCGGAATAGACCTTACCCGCTTTGATGAGGAAAGTAAAAGCAAAATTGAAGCCGATATAGCAAATGATTTTCATGCTGCTTATCTGGGAATTAAACAACTACCACGCAAAGCCCGGTTTGGCGTTTACGTAGCCTATCTGTATTACCTGGCCTTGTTCAAAAAAATAAAAAACACCCCCAGCCATGTGGTTTTACAAAACCGCATCCGGGTGCGTAACCGACATAAACTTTCTATTCTGGCTTACTCGTTTTTGAGGCACCAACTTAATATGCTTTAATGGAAAAAGTGATTTTGGTTGATGAGCAGGATCGCGAGATCGGCACAATGGAAAAACTGGAGGCGCACCAGAAGGGTTTGCTGCATCGGGCATTTTCAATTCTGATTTTTAATAGCAGAGGCGAGTTGATGTTGCAACAGCGCGCTACTCATAAATATCACAGCGGTGGTTTGTGGACCAACACATGCTGCAGTCACCCAAGCCCTGGCGAAACAGCCATTGAGGCTGGGAAAAGAAAACTACTCCAGGAGATGGGGTTTGATTGCCACCTCACCTACTCGCATAAATTCATTTACAAAGTTGAGTTAGATAACAACCTGATAGAACACGAGTGGGATCATGTGCTGATTGGCTACTATAACAATCCACCACAAATCAACGCTGCCGAAGCTATGAATTGGAAGTTTATAACTCTGGATGCGTTACAAAAAGATGTAGCAGAAAATCCACAGCATTACACACAATGGTTTAAAATGATTTTAAAACAACCAGAGCTTAGTAATCTTCAACTTGCCTGATGTTTAATCTCTTTAAATCTGACCCCTTGAAGAAACTGCAGACTGAGCGCGCTCGTATGCTGGAAGAGGCCATGCGCATTCAACGTTCGGGAGATTTAAAAAAATATGCTTTCCATATGGAGGCGATAGATAAGCTTGAAAAACAAATTGAAGACTTACAAAAATCCAGACGCTGATCTGATCAATTCTTCAACCACGGTATTCTGGTTCAGGCGTGATTTACGGTTGCAGGATAATGCCGGACTTTACCGGGCCCTTAAAAGCAACAAAAATGTAATCTGCGTTTTTATTTTCGATTCAACTATACTCGATAAACTGGAAGATAAAGCCGATGCTCGCGTAGAATTTATTCTGGACGCTTTACACCAGCTGCAAACCCAACTGGTTGAACTCGGAACCTCACTACTGGTATTTCACGGCAACCCGGTTGAGATTTATAAAAAATTAAATCCAAAAGCCGTTTATACCAATCACGATTATGAACCATACGCCCGGCAGCGCGATGAAGCAATACAATCACTACTGCAACAAAAGGGCATAACCTTCCATACGTTTAAAGATCAGGTAATTTTTGAAAAGGATGAGGTTCTAAAAGATGATGGAAAGCCCTATACGGTATTTACACCCTACAGTCGCAAATGGAAATCGTTGCTTAAACCGTTTTATCTCAAATCTTACCCAACCGAAAAATACTTTGGCTCATTCAAAAAATTAAAACCCGTAAAACTTCCGGAACTTACTGAAATCGGTTTTGAAAAAACCGGGATTGAATTTCCGGAACGCACAATCAGGCAAACGGTTATTGACCAGTACGATAAACAACGAAACTTTCCGGCTATTGCCGGAACAACCAAACTGAGTGTACACTTGCGCTTTGGTACAGTTAGCATTCGCAAACTTGCAGGAGTTGCCAAAAAGAAAAATGAAACCTGGCTTAATGAACTAATCTGGCGCGATTTCTACCATATGATTTTGTGGCACTTTCCACAGGTAGAAACCAAAGCTTTTAAACCAGCATACGACAACATTGAATGGCGAAATAATGCTGATGAGTTTAATGCCTGGTGCGAAGGCAAAACAGGTTACCCGATTGTAGATGCAGGTATGCGCGAATTAAACGCTACCGGGTTTATGCACAACCGCGTCCGTATGATTGTAGCCAGTTTTCTTACCAAACATTTAGTGATCGACTGGCGTTGGGGCGAAGCCTACTTTGCAAAAAAATTACTGGACTTTGATCTGGCAGCAAACAACGGAGGCTGGCAATGGGCCGCGGGTTCCGGTTGTGATGCGGCACCATATTTTCGGGTATTTAACCCGCAACTTCAAACCGAAAAATTCGATCCCGAATTAAAATATATTAAAAAGTGGGTACCCGAGTTAGGCACAGCCAGTTATCCGAAACCAATTGTCGATCATAAGATTGCCCGCGATCGCGTTTTGAAAGCTTATAAAAATGCATTGGGTGCTTAAAACCCTTTCCCGATAACAATTGTTATACAAGCATGAAGGTGTACACAATTTCCAGAAAGCAGTTTTTACCGATTACCCTATCGGAAGCCTGGGAGTTTTTTTCTACCCCACGTAATCTTTCCAAAATTACTCCGGCACATATGGGATTTGATATTCAATATGTAAGTGGTGGTGAAAAAACATATGCGGGCCAGCTAATACGCTATAAAGTTCAAGCCATTCCGGGAATTAAGATGGATTGGGTAACCGAGATTACCCATGTGCAGGAACCAACCTATTTTGTAGATGAGCAACGCTTTGGCCCGTATGCATTGTGGCACCATCAACATCATTTTAATGAGGTACCCGGTGGCGTTGAAATGACTGATGAAGTAAATTATGCGATTCCCTTTGGAATTTTAGGAAGGTTAGCAAATTTCATTTTTGTAGGCCAGGAGGTTAATCGTATTTTTGATTTTCGATTTAAAATTCTGGAGGAATACTTTAAAACGAAGTGAGATGGATTGGAAAGTGATTTTATTTTGTTCTTTAATAACCATTGGCACGTTTCTCTTTTGGGAGTTTGTAGCCTGGTTTACTCACAAATATGTGATGCATGGTTTTTTATGGGTGTGGCATAAATCGCATCATACCGTACACGATCATTCTCTGGAAAAAAACGATTGGTTTGCTGTTGTGTTCAGTATTCCGTCAATCGGAATTTTCTATTACTTCAGTTTAGTGAAGTATAACCCCTACATGTTGGCGGTTGGTCTTGGAATATTTTGCTACGGATTATTCTACCTTGTTTTTCATGACATTATTGTTCACCAACGGTTAAAGTGGCGCCCTGAAAAAAGAAGCAAGTATCTGCAACGCATGATTCACGCCCATTACATTCACCACGCTAAACATACCAAAGAAGATTGTGAAGCTTTCGGGTTTTTATATGCACCTAAAAAATATGAACCCGGTAAGTTTGTATTCAAACAGAAACGGCAGGAGACGCAATAGTAATTTTAATTATTATAAGTTTTGAAAGACAAATTCGTTTACCTCGCTGTTGATTTCTTTTCTATTCTCTTTCCATTCATTTTTAGTTTTTATCCCAAACATAATTTTTCGAAGAAGTGGCGCTACCTGTGGTTGGCCATATTACTTCCGGCAATATTTTTTATTGTGTGGGATGAATGGTTTACGCAAATGGGTGTGTGGGGATTTACACCGCGTTACCTTACGGGAGTAAATTTCGGTTCGCTACCACTCGAAGAGATTCTATTCTTCATTTGTATCCCTTATGCTTGTGTGTTTACCTACGAAGCTGTGAATTACCTCACTTCGTGGCGACTCAGTCAAAAACACACCAACCTCATTACCGATTTACTGATGTTTGCCATGCTCATTGCGGGCGGCATTAATCTTGAAAAATGGTACACGGGCGTTACATTTATTTTACTTGCAATTTTTCTTGGGCTTCACCGCTGGGTGTGGAAAACGAGCTACCTTGGTAAATTTTATGTTGCTTTTCTCTTTATCCTGATTCCGTTTTTCATTACCAACGGCATTCTTACCGGCACAGGTATTGAAGAACAAGTGGTGTGGTATAACGATGCTGAGAACTTAGGCATCCGCATGGGTACCATTCCTGTAGAGGATACTTTTTATGGTATGCTGTTGCTGATGATGAATGTTTCACTCTTTGAATACCTGCAAAAGAAAACTGGTTTTCTTAAAAGTTAATTTCAAATGTCGGCCTGTCCCGATAGCTATCGGGACAACGTAATACACTTTATTAAACAGCCTCAAAAGAAAAAGGGGCACGTGGCCCCTTCCTGATTTTCTTATACAAATTCGCTTAAGCTGTAACCAACTCTGGTTCTCTTTCTTTCTTTTCTTTCTTTGCCTTAGGCGCCTTCAGTTTTTTAAGATCTTTCTTCATCTGAGTGGCTACATATGATGCCAGCCGTTTCGAAGATTTTTCGATTAAACGCTCGGCCTTCTTTTTCGACTTGGTAACACCCAATGCCTGCATGGTTTGATGCAAGGACTCGGCCAGTAGCATTCGGATTTCTTTCTTTCCCTTTAAAACTAATTTTTCCATAACTCCTTATTTAGATACCCAAATTATCAGGTTATGGCAGTATAACCAAACAGTTAAAAAAACTTAACATTGGAGTCTGAAAAAGCTCAAAACAAGTCGATTTAGGGGCTTTTTTGGGTTTTGCTTCGTTATTCGTAGCGCAGGGAATTTACCGGATTAGAGCGAGCCGCCTTTATAAAATGGAAGCTGATGGTAAGAGCCGCCACACCGGCCGCCAACACTCCGCCCAGCAGAAATAAACCAGCACTTAACTGTATCCGGTAAGCAAAAGATGCCAGCCATTGATCCATCAGATACCACGCCAATGCCGATGCCAACACAAATGCAATGGCCACTAACCACATAAACTCTTTGGATAACAGGGTACTTACCGATGACACCGATGCGCCCATCACTTTTCTTATTCCGATTTCCTTGGTGCGTTGCTCAGCGGTAAATGAAGCCAGACCCATTAACCCCAGGCAGGCCACAAAAATTGCAACACAGGTAAGCACGGTAAATAATTGCCCCAGGCGTTGTTCTTCCTTAAACAGTGCATCAAAATTCTGATCCAGAAAAGTATATTCAAATGGTTCGTTGCTGGCGCTCTGCTTCCACACACGCTCCAAAGTTGCCACGGCTTCGTTGGGTTTACCATCGTACCGAACCAACATATTATTGGCTGTATTGGTAAGCTGCATAACCAAGGGTCTTACTTTGGCTTTGAAAGATTCGAAATTAAAATCCTTTATTACACCCACCACATGCATGCTTACCGGTGTCGGACCGTTGTAACTTATTAACTTTTCTGCTAGTGGATTCTCCCAACCCAATTCGCGCACCGCTGCTTCATTAACTACACACGCAGTAGAATCGGAAGGGAAATCTTTTGAGAAAAATCTACCGGTGGCCAATTCCATTTTCAAAACATTCAAGTGATCATAATCGGCATTATAGGTAGCCATGATATGCTCCTTACCGCCACTTTCAGCTTTGAAAACGGTAGTATTATTTACACCAGGAAATACATTGTTGGTAAAACTGGTTTTAACAATACCAGCTTGTGCATTTGCACTTTCGCGAAAAGCATTTTGGTTGTTTGCCAGGCGATAGGTATTGCGAATTACAATAACCCCCGACTTATCTAACCCAATATTGCGCTCGCGTAAATAGTTTAATTGATTATAAACTACCAAGGTGCAAATAATAAGTGTAATCGAAATTGCAAACTGAACTACCACCAGCGTGCTGCGAATACCTTTACTTTTCATTCCCGATCTTACTTTTCCTTTCAACACCTCAACCGGGTTAAAAGAAGTTAGGTAAAAAGCCGGGTAGCTACCAGCCAGCAATGCTACAACAATAAAAACAACCACCACACTCAGTAATACAACAGGTTGTAGCATAAGCTCAAAGACAAGCGATTTACCTGACAGCAAATTAAAAGAAGGCAACAATAGGTATACCGATACGATGGCAATCACCATAGCAGTAAATACATACACCAACGATTCTGACATAAACTGGGCAATGAGCTTGGAACGTTCGGAACCCAGTGTTTTTCGCAAGCCTACTTCTTTCGCCCGGCCCGATGACCGCGCGGTAGAAAGATTCATGAAGTTGATACATGCAATAAGCAGAATAAAAAGCCCTACCGCACCAACGCTATAAACATATTTTATATCGCTGGAGGGTGTAAGTCCATCTACCAGTTGTGTCTGGTACAGATGTTTACTGTGCATGGGGTACGAGAAGTAGGCATAAATCCCACCTTGTTTTTCAAATTGCTTAAAATCAACACCCAGGCCTTGTTCAAATTCTGGCCCTACATGTTCTATTGTAATCTCGTGCAGGCGAGCATCAATACTGGCCACATCCGTATTAGGGTTTTTACGGTAAAACGAATACAGACCATTGCTCGTCCAGCCATTACTTTTTAAATCGCTATCGGAAGCGCTGGACAAAATAAAATCAAATTGTATCTGCGAATTGGTTGGTGCCGGTTCTGCAATACCCGTTACTTTAAAGGCTTCATTGTCGTTACCAACCGTAATAATTTTACCCACAGCCGGTGAGTCTCCAAAATATTTACGCGCTGTTTCTGGTGTAATCACCACGGTGGCGGGTTCTTTCAAGGCTGTTTTTACATCGCCCTCGATAAGCTTAAAACTAAAGAACTCAAAAAAGTTTGAGTCGGCTAACAAAACCCGCGACTCAGTAAAAGCCTTATCTTCATACTTTATAACAATGTTTCTCCAGTTGTTCACCCGAATGGCTTGTTCTACACCTGGTATATTTGTTACCATAGCCTGCGCCAGAGGCGGGCATGATGACGAGGTGTATATTTCCTGACCCCCGATTTTGCCATGCAGGCCAACGCTATAAATATTCTGATAGTCTGCATGAAATTTATCATATGAAACTTCATCATAGATATACAGGCCTATCAGAAAGCAGGCGGTAAGTCCAAAAGCAAGTCCTGCTATATTAAGTGCTGAATAAAACTTGTGTTTTAGAATATTCCGGAGGGCAACGGTAACATAATTTTTAAACATTGCGGTGTGGTTTTGTTAGTGTGCAGACGCAAAAAACTCATCCGGGGTTGCCTTACTCAAATGTTTTTCAAAAAAACTTTCCCTTGGATAAGCAGGTGGCTTTTAGACGCAGCCACCTGCCTGAATGTTACAGCAACAAAAAATTATTCATCGCGTAAGGTTTTGGTAGGATTGAGTGATGCGGTTGAAACCGTTTTGAAGCTTACAGAAATTGCAGCTATTACAATCAATACCAATGCCGATAGCCCGAGGCTAAGCAACCCTACCTGCAGGTAATACTTCCAGATAGAAGCCATTAGTATATCGGCCATTAAATATCCAGCTCCTGCACCGGCTACAGTCGCCACGGCCAGATTTATAATAAACTCAAAATTGATTACGCCTACGATGTTCAGCAAAGATGCACCCAAAACTTTACGCACCCCGATTTCTTTCATCCGTTTTACAATGTTGAGCGATACCAACGAATACATACCAATGCACGTCATAAGGGTAGAGAACACAGCCAGAAATCCAAACATTGTAACAATGTTGGCATTGATTTCATTGGTTTCTTCAAGCTCTTCATCTACCCAACGACCGTAATACACGGTATTTGGAAAAACTTCTTTCCATTTGGCTTCCATAAATTTATCAACGGATGCCATTTTGGATGGATCGGCCTTCACTATTAACTGTTGATATTTTTCCGGGGCCGTATAGCGCAGCATTACCGGATTAATCGGACTCCACAAAGCACCGGGGTAAACATCTTTAATTACACCAATCACAAAAAGTTGTACCGTATCCATCCACACAAGGCGCTTACCAATCGGGTTATCCGTCCAACCAAACTTTCGTACAAATTCTTCCGAAACCAGAACAGATTCCTTGCGGTCGGTCTCCGAATCTTTTATAAAATTTCGGCCGCTGAGTAAGGTCATATCCATGGCTTCGAAGTAATTATCGCCAATATCAAATATGTCCACTTCGCGTTCAATCGATTCAAATCTTACCGGATCGTTATACCATCCATTACCCATGTGGTGGCGGGTGCCGGCTATTACTTCAATATCTTTACTGGAAGCAAGCGCATCGCGATAAGTATTATAACCACTTTCGTTATTAACCCAAACCGAGATGGCCCCGCTGGTTGCAAAGCCCAGGTCATAATTACGTTGATATTCACCGTTACGATAGAATGCCACACCCATTACAATAGAAAGTAGCGAAATGACAAATTGACCAAAAAGTAAAAAGCGGGTAAACCAGTTAGTTCCACCAAATTTTGCTTTGCCTTTTAAGATGCTTACCGGCTCGAATGAAGTAACATAAAATGATGGATAACCACCGGCAATCAATGCTGTAACTACTAAAAGTCCGAACAAGAATAAGATAAATCCAAAATTATCGGCATAGTTAACATCTAACTTCAACCAACTCCACAACGAATTATAGGCCGGCACTAACCACTCGGCAAATAATAATCCGGCTGCAAGCCCCAGAATACACAACAAAAGATTTTCGCCCAAGAACTGAAATACCAATTGGCTGCGCATACTGCCCATTACCTTGCGAATACCAATTTCTTTTAACCTGCGGCTGGCAATAGAAATGGATGTATTGGTAAAGTTGAAACAGGCTAGTAACATTAACAGTACCGCCATCACTGCCGGTATAACCACTGCCTCATTCGGAATACTGCCCCACATCCAATCATTATTAACCCGTGGGTTTTGGCGATTGCGCTTCATCATCCCGTCAAAATTTTCCAGGTAATACGATGAGAT
Organism: Bacteroidota bacterium; assembly: GCA_051715445.1. Taxonomy (GTDB): domain Bacteria; phylum Bacteroidota; class Bacteroidia; order Cytophagales; family Cyclobacteriaceae; genus ELB16-189. The sequence goes on from JBPXJU010000010.1 coordinate 97,619, forward strand.
TTTAAAATCTTCGCGGGCCAGGTTTTGTGGCTCTATATAATTTTGGAGTTGTTGCGTTATTCCGGCCACATCATCCGGATTATCAATCTTGAGAAATAAAGTTGTCCAGCGTGTCCAGCTAGTTTCGTGTAGCTGCTCATCCAGATTAATATCCCAGAAGTTATCAAACAAGGTTATAACTTCGAATGCCAGACTTGAATTCTGTGGTAATTTTTCGGTAACCGCGCCAACAATATATTCCTTTGGCCTACGCACACCATCTTTACCCAGTACAATCTGAGTTAACGGTTCGCCTACCACATCTTCGCGATTGAAATATTTACGAGCTATCTCATCGGTAATAATTACTTTGCCTTTATCATAAAAGCTATCAAAGGCACCGTACTTCAGTTTGTAAGTAAAAACCTTAAAATAGGCGGAGTCAGCAAAAATCATTCGTGTACCGAACACTTCATCGCCAATGCGTATATCGCTATATGCCGGTTGATATCGGATTACTTCAGAAACTCCTTTAAAATTTTGTTTTACATGGCCTGCTAATGCCATGGGGGCTGTTCCGTAGCGTTCAAAATTATCCTGAAAATTACGGTGAAACTGTACCCGGTAAATTTGCTTACCATTCAATTGGTCTTTATCCCAATTAGCAGCGAACTCCCAGTTTACATAGGCTACTACACAGCAAGCCACCGCTACGCCCATTCCAAATACATTAATAAAAATAAAGAGCTTGTTCTTGGCAAGATTGCGCAGGGTGATGAGCAGGTAATTCTTAATCATGCTTACTGAATTTTATGAAGCAAAGACTCCTTGTTTATGTTGGGGTTGCACGCAGAATCCAACAAATGTGCCATGTACAAAAAAGCAGAAATGAAAATAAAATAACAGTTGAATCGGCTGCAACTTGTTCAAAAATGTACATCCACTGTACGAAAAAATAAAGCCCATTCCGTGGGGAACAGGCTTCATTCTTAACCTAAACCTAAACTATGAAGAACGAATCAAGGAAGCGTGTTCCCTGAAATCTTTAGTCAATATTAAATATGAAACTGTTCTTTGATGTTTTCAGTAACGACTTTACCATCAAAGAGGTTCACAATACGGTGTGCATAGTTCGCATCGTAAGGTGAGTGCGTTACCATGATAACCGTTGTACCTTCTTCGTTTAATTGCGATAATAGCTTCATTACTTCTTCGCCATTGGCCGAATCCAAATTACCGGTAGGTTCATCGGCCAGTATTACTTTTGGCTTGGCTACAATAGCACGCGAGATTGCCACCCGCTGTTGCTGACCACCTGAAAGCTGCTGCGGAAAATGGTTTCTGCGGTGCATGATGTTCATGCGCTCCAACACTTCCTCTACTCTCTTCTTGCGCTCGTCTGACGGAACTTTCAAATACAATAATGGCAATTCTACATTTTCAAAAACGGTTAATTCATCAATCAGGTTAAAGCTCTGAAACACAAACCCGATTGAACCTTTGCGCAATTGCGCCCGCTGACGTTCTGAATACTTCGCCACTTCGTTTTCGCCAAAGTGATATTCGCCTCCGGTCGGATTATCGAGCAAACCTAAAATATTAAGTAAGGTTGACTTACCACAACCAGACGGGCCCATGATAGCCACAAATTCTCCGTCTTTAATTTCAAGGTTAATGTTATTGAGAGCGGTTGTTTCAACTTCTTCTGTTGTATAAACCTTCTCCAGGTTTTTTAATTTGATCATGACGTTCGGGATTAAGTGTTAGATGTTGTGTGTATGGGATTAGTTTTATTGGATACTGGCTATTTTCTAAAAAGTTACTGTTTTCTATAAAATCATTCTATTAGACGCCAACCATTACAAATAGTTGCATCTAGTTTAAGATTAATACTTCATTGTCTCCAAAATTCTCGTACGATGACGTAATTACGCGGTCGCCAGGCTGCAGGCCTTCCAGCACTTCAAAGTTTTCGCTGTTCTTGCGGCCCAGTTTAATGTTTCTGCGAACGGCCTTGTTGTCGCCATCCAACACAAATACCCAATTACCACCGGTATCTTTATAAAATCCACCCACCGGTAGCAACAATTCTTCTGAAGCCTGGCCTAACTCAATACGCATGCGCAACGATTGTCCTCGTCTTATTCCTTGCGGAGTATCACCCTGAAATTCCATATCCACTTCAAACCTTCCATTTTGAATGGTTGGATAGATATAAGTTATGGCCAGCATATAATCTTTATTGGCAAAACTGGTTGAAGCCGGCAGGCCAACAGAAATTTTCGGCAGATACAATTCATCAATCGGCACACGAACTTTAAAACTACCTACAATATCCACCTGGCCTAACCGCTGCCCCTGGTTAACGGCTTGCCCTATTTCCCAGTGCGGTGTAGAAAGTTGGCCATCAATAGGAGCCCGGATAACAAGGTTGTCCAGAATTTTTGAAAGGTTATTTAAGCTCACCATCATTTTCTGTTCCGATTCAGCCGTAAATTTTAACTGGCGTATTCTGTCAATTGAATCGGCCCGATATGCCTGGTAGGTAATTTTTTTCCGCTCGAGGTTATACTTATAGTTTGCTTCGGTTTGCTCAAACTCCTGTTTGGCAATCAGTTTCTTTTCATATAATTGTTTTTGGCGTTGGTACTGGGGTTCCAGAATTTGTAATTGATTATCAATCAACGCAAGTTGCTGTTGCTGTTCCAAATCGTTTCGCATAATCACCAACTTGGTTTCGCGGGCGCGGTTAATACTTTCATTGAAAGAAGCCTCCTGTTGCAAAACAGTGAGTTCACGATTCAGGTTGGTTAGCTCCAGAATTACATCGCCCTTCTTTAACATCTTACCGCTTTCGCTTACAATGCGTTTGATGTTACCGCCTTCAATGGCATCCAGGTAAACGGTGCGGGCAGGTTCTACAGTACCGGTTTGTGGAATAAACTCTTTAAACTCACCCCGCTGCACGGTGGCAATGGTCAGCTTATCTTTATCAGTCTTAAATGTTGATCTGCGGTCGGCAAAAATAAATTGGTAGGCAATAAAACCCACAAGCAGGGCAATACCTCCATACGTAGCAATCCGTTTAACAGTCCAGGTCTTCTTGGCAATTTTCTTATCCATGCGCTTAAAACAAAGGGTGCAAATAGTTTCTGTCCTGCTCCGTTGCCAACAAGTGTGCCAACAGGTTACTATCCGCTAAAACGCCATTTATCGACTGGTTTACAAATTTTTCAAGTTCAGATGTGAACGGATATGTCCGATTGCGGACGTAGATTGTATCTTTGAACCTCACAAAACATTTGAAAACGCCATAAACTGGGCTATCCCGATTTCGGTACTAATATTGCCCACTGGCGGACATTGATAAACTCAGTTAACCTGTATGTCTGAATCCAAACACGGCAAAATTCTGATCGTTGACGACAACGAGGATCTGTTGAAAGCTGCGAAAATGTACCTGAAGCGGCACGTAGCACAAGTTGATATTGAAAAAAATCCGGAAGCCATTCCAGCCCTGATGGGCAATGAAGAGTATGATGTAATTCTGCTCGACATGAATTTTACCAAAGATGTGAGCAGCGGCAGCGAAGGGTATTACTGGCTCGAAAAAATTTTAAGTATCGATCCTTCTGCAGTAGTTGTATTGATTACTGCATATGGCGATGTGCAGATGGCCGTAAAAGCCATTAAAGCCGGGGCAACAGATTTTGTACTGAAGCCCTGGGAAAATGAAAAACTGTTGGCTACCATTTATTCATCAATGCGCCTGCGCGAATCGCGCGATCAGATTCAAACGCTCAAAACCAAGAACCAGGAAATCAACCAATCGATAAATGAAAAGTACAGCGATATTATAGGCCAGAGCCAGGCCATGCTCCGGATTTTTCAAACCATAGAGCGAGTAGCCCAAACCGATGCCAATGTATTGATCTTAGGCGAAAACGGAACGGGTAAAGAATTAATTGCACGCGCCATCCACCGTAACTCTGCACGCAAAAACGAATCTTTTGTAAGCGTTGACCTGGGTTCAATAACTGAAACACTTTTTGAGAGCGAACTATTTGGTCATAAGAAAGGCTCGTTTACCGATGCCAAAGAAGACCGGCCCGGACGTTTTGAATTAGCCAACCAGGGAAGTTTGTTCTTAGACGAAATCGGAAACTTATCGATGCCGTTGCAGGCCAAGCTACTGACCGCCATTCAGAATAAAAGAGTTAGTCGGGTTGGTTCCAATAAAGACACCATAATTGATCTGCGTTTAATCTGCGCCACCAACATGCCACTTTACGAAATGGTGAAAGAAAACCGGTTCCGGCAGGATTTACTTTACCGCATCAACACCATCGAAATTGAGATTCCTCCTTTGCGCGAACGCATAGAAGATATTCCATTGCTGGCCCAGCACTTTTTAAAACATTATGCTTCGCGCTATGGAAAAAGTGTTAGCAAAATAAGCGAAGCGGCCATGACACGCATGAGCAAACACCCGTGGCCTGGAAACATTCGTGAGTTACAACATGCCCTGGAGCGCGCCATCATTCTAAGCAATGGTACGGTACTGCAACCTGAAGATTTTAATTTCAACAGCCCCACTTCTCGTGAGGGCGATCAACAAATTAACCTCGATCAGTTTAACCTGGACGAAGTAGAAAAACTACTGATCCGTAAAGTGTTGAAAAAATACAACGGTAACATTACGCAGGCTGCAGCCGAGCTTGGGCTAACCCGATCGTCACTTTACAGAAGGCTGGAAAAGCATGGACTTTAATTTAAAATTTCAGATTTACGAATTTCGATTTGGTAGAAGTTAAATTCGTAATTCGACATTCCAAATTCGTAATTTGTAATAATGGCATTCAACGATTTTCGGTTCCGGGTTGCATTTCGTGTTGTACTGGTAGGCATCACCATGGCCTTGTTTGTGTACATGGTTACACGCCCCAACATGATTTTTGCAGCTGGTTTGATGTTGCTTATTGTCGTGAGCCAGTTGATTGAGCTTTATCGGTTCTCTTCCCAAACCAACCGCAAGCTCACACGATTTCTGGAGTCCGTTCGCTATTCCGATTTTATTTCGGGCTTTGCGCATGATAATAAACTCGGCCGCAGCTTTCGCGAACTGAACACTGCCTTTAACGAAGTACTGGAAGCCTTTCGCAAAGCGCGCACAGAAAAAGAAGAACATTGGCAATACCTTAACACCATTGTGCAACAAGTTCGCACCGGTATTATCTCGTTCGATTTGGAGGGTGAAGTACAACTCATTAACCCTATCGCCCGAAAGTTTATCGGCATCAGCAACTTGAAAAACATTAATGAACTAAACGCGAGAAACCCCAGGCTGTTCGAAGCCTTAATGGAAGTTGAATCAGGCAAAAGTGTTTTGTATAAAGGCGGGGCCGATGTGCTGCTAACCTTGCAAGCTACCGAGTTGCGCATTCGGGGCGGGCATGTAAAACTGATTACCCTGCAAAACATTCAAACTGAATTGCAGAAGCAGGAGTTGGAGGCCTGGCAAAATCTAACCCGGGTGCTGCGGCATGAGATCATGAATTCCATTACGCCTATATCATCACTCACGTCTACCCTGCGCGAAATTCTGGATTACGATCTTACCAAAAAAGAAACACACTACGAATTAAAACAAGAAGGTGCTGAAGATCTTCGCGAAGGTTTGGCTACCATTGAAGGTCGCAGTAAGGGTTTAATTAAATTCATAGATGCTTACCGCGAATACACTTCTGTTCCGCAACCAAAATTAAAAACCATTCTCTTAAAAGATCTGATTGAGAAAGTAACCCAGCTATTAAAACCCGAAATCAAAAAAACCTCCATTCAATTTATCAGTAAATGCGAGTCGGAATATCTGACTATACAAGCTGATGCCGAAATGATTGAACAAGTGTTAATCAACCTGGTGAAGAATGCAATGGAGGCGGTAGATAATAATCCGGATTCAAAAATTACCCTTACGGGTTTATATGTGGACAATGCCATTACCATTGAAGTAACAGATAATGGCCCTGGCATTATACCCGAAGCTATTGAGCGGGTGTTTGTTCCATTCTTTACAACCAAAAAAAATGGTTCGGGCATTGGCCTTGCTTTGTCAAGACAAATTGTTCAGATGCATAACGGCACATTAACGGTACAATCCGAACCGGATGTACGCACAACGTTTACACTACGGTTTTAGAAATTCAACTCAGATACTCGTCCCAATCGGTGCGAACATTATTTCCATCGCGCAGAAACAAAGAGTAAGAAGGCTTATAGGGTTTACGCTTTAAAGGCATACCAGCCTCTTCAGGAGTAAAATCGCCTTTGCGCGCGTTGCAGCGTTTGCAGGCTGTGGTAAGATTGGTCCACGTATGTTTACCGCCACGCGAACTTGGCATAACATGATCCAACGTAAGATCTTTATGGGTGCCACAATATTGACATTCGAAGTTATCGCGCTTAAAAACATTTTGACGGGTAAGACTTACCCCTTTATAGGGTGCATTTACATACCGGTTTAACCGGATAACCGAAGGCATGGGATAAGATTGGGTAATGGAATGTATGCGATGCCCGTTGGCCGGACGCACCAATTCACTTTTGTTCATGTAAACCAACACAAAAGCCCGCTGAACCGAACATACCATGAGCGGGCTATCGTCTTGATTTAATACCAATACCCGATTGTTCATGGAGTGAAATATAAACCCAAAGTTTGGGTTTATCAAGTGGTAATTAACACGCCAATGCCCTTAGATTGGGTTGATAAACCTGCGCACAGATGCCAGTTGATGTGTATAGACTTTGGTGTCTAAACGCAGAATTCCTTCTTCGTTCAGGTGGTCGATTCTTACCCGGCCATCAACATGGATAATTCTTTGTTCATCCAGCAAAATACCAGTGTGCAATCCTGCTTTCGGATTTTTAAAAAAGGCAATATCTCCGGGTTTGCACTCGCTCAACGTATTCAGTTTATGCCCTTCATTAATTTGATGCTGGCTTGCCCGGCTGAGCGGATATCCGGCAATCTTCATAACCATTTGAACAAACCCCGAGGCATCAATACCAAATGGACTTTTACCACCGGGCACCTCCGGAGCATTAAGGTATTTTTGAGCAATAGACTTCAAAAATTCAAACTCCCGCTTCTGCCCAAGGCTTTTTGATTCACCATTAAAGGCAAATTGTTCTTCCATCTTAAACAATTCGGAGTTGGAGATAGGTACAATGCTCCCTAACAAAATAGTAAGTGGACTTTTCTTATAGAGAATTCCACACGTAATATCTGTTGTGATCTTAAAGTTCGCGAGGTTAATCTGTTCAAAATAATCTTGTGTAATACCATGATGATGGCCCGCAATAATCCAACCTTCGGTGCCATCCATGTGCACGCGTATGTATATACGATTACGCTTTTCATCTACCTGAAGCATTTCGTAATGGTCGCCAAACAGCAGTTGTGTTACCTGCGGGGCGTGTTCTTCGGGGCCCAGGCGTACCGGCACCAGTGCTAATCTGCAAACTCCATAACCCAGTACGTCCATGTATGCTATCGTATTTTAATTCGGTTCAATTCGCGTTTTACATCGCGCTCTTTTATGCTTTCGCGTTTGTCGTGCGTTTTTTTACCACGACCCAAACCAATTTCAAGTTTTGCCAGCCCGCTGTCGTTTATAAACAACCTTACAGGAATAAGCGCCAATCCCTTCTCTTCTACTTTTGCCTCCAACTTATTAAGTTCAGCCCGCTTCATTAATAATTTTCGTTCGCGACCCGCTTCGTGATTATAATGAGTGCCCTGGGCATAGGGAGTAATGCTTATACCTTTCACAAATATTTCGCCTCTGCTAAAATAGCAATATCCGTCAGTCAAATTTACTTTTCCTTCCCGGATAGATTTTATTTCTGTACCCCGCAGTACAATGCCTGCAATAAATTTATCAATCAACTCGTAGTTAAAAGTTGCCTGCTTATTGCGCACATTCACATTATTCGAAAACCGCTTCTCTGCCATGCTACTGCCTATTCATTAACCGATGTAACTTCTCTTTCTTCAACATTTTTTGTCCTGTTTTGCCAACAGCCACCAGTTGGTTATTACAGGTAGCTTCAATTGCACAGATCAATTCATTTTCAACAATACTTTCAATCGTGGCCGTAATCAACACCTCATCACCCAGGCGGGCCATGCTTTTGTGTTCAATTGATAGCATGGTACCCACGCCTTCTTCATCGTCCTCTTTCATCTCCAGAAAAAAAAGCCTGGACGACCATTCAAAATCGCGTGCCAGCGCATAAGTTGCATACACCGGATGCAAAAGTTCGCCATGAAAGGCCGCACAATCGTTCTCGGTAACGCGCACTCTATAATGCTTTTGGTCTCCGGTTTTAAAAATATTCTTCAACTAACTTAGTTTTAATCACCAATGGCAAGGTTGGCCAGGGGTGCAACATCCAAAGATGCAAAACGTTTGGCAAGATACTTATAATGCGCGGCTATCGCGATCATGGCCGCATTATCGGTACAATATTCAAATTTGGGAATAAATACATCCCAACCAGACTGTGCGGCCTGTTGCTGCACACTTTTTCGCAGGCCCGAGTTAGCCGCCACTCCACCGGCAATCGCCACCCGGTTTATTCCTGTTTGCATTACGGCCTGCTTCAGTTTATCCATCACCATGTTAACCAGATGTGACTGAATGCTGGCACAAATATCGTTGCCGAATAATTCTACAAAACGGGGCTCAGTTTTCTTATTGTCGCGCAGAAAATAGAGAAAAGCAGTTTTAATTCCGCTGAAAGAAAAATCTAACCCCGGAATAGACGTTTGCGGAAAGGTAAAGGCTTTGGGATTCCCGTGTTGCGCATATTTGTCTATTAACGGTCCACCCGGATAGGGAAAGTCCATCATCTTGGCGGCCTTATCAAATGCTTCACCAATTGCATCATCGCGGGTTTCGCCAATAACCGTCATGCTTAGGTAATCGTGCACCAGAACAAGTTGTGTGTGGCCGCCACTTACGGTAAGGCAAAGAAATGGAAATGTGGGCTTTGGCTCATCAATAAAGTGCGCGAGCACGTGGGCTTCCATATGGTTCACCTCTATGAGCGGAAGCCTGAGCCCAAGCGCCATACCCTTGGCAAACGAAACCCCAACCAGCAGGGAGCCGAGCAAGCCGGGCCCTCGCGTAAACGCAACTGCACTTAATTCTTGCGGCCGGATACCAGCCGAAGTCAAAGCCTCGTTAACAACATGATGAATTTGCTGCTGATGAGCCCGCGAAGCAAGCTCAGGCACCACACCTCCATATTTCTGGTGTACTGTTTGTGAGGCAATTACATTATTAAGTACCTTGCCAGCTTGTATAATCGATGCAGAAGTTTCATCGCACGAAGACTCAATGGCAAGAATTACAGGTTGCATGTTTAGTTTAAATGAAACTGCAAGTTATTAAAAATCGCCTGTTTATCTGGTTAAAGCGTTCGCTGCTTTACTCCATATACTTTATTGTGATTTTTGTAATCGGAAGTTTTTTTATTCTGCAGATTCCGGCCGTCCAAAAAAGTATTGCCCAGCGATTCACCAAAAATTTCTCATCAATTTCCGGGTTCACCATCAGCTACTCACGTGTACACCTGGTGTGGTACGATCGGTTGGAACTTAGTGGTCTTGCTGTAACCGACCCAGCCGGAAACACCATGATAGGCACAGATAAACTTTTGGTTAATTTCAGTTTATCCACCTTGTTAAGTAATAACGACATTAACCTGGATGCGGTATCACTGGAAGATGCCCATTTAAAATTTTACAAAATCGACAAAACAGATTCTACCCGCGATTTAAACATCAATCTGTTCATTGCCGAAATCAATAAACAGTTTGCAGGCGGAGGTGGCCAGGGAGGAGCCAAACACATTAATATTGGCGAAATTCTGATTTACCGAACTGATTTTAAACTGCATGACGATCGGAAAGACTCTATTCAAAATGCTTTTGATTACAACCACATTAACCTGTTTATTGATGAAGCGCAGGCTAATAACTTTAAAGTAATTGGCGATACCATTGAATTAAAACTTAACACACTTGTAGGCGAGGAAAAAAATTGTTCATTGCCGGTTCACAACTTCTCCACGTTCTTCAGGTTGTCACAAACCGGAATGGATTTTCTAAACCTGAGTGGCCGGATCGGTGAAAGTAAACTGGGCGACACCATTCAGTTTAAATACAAATCGTTGGCTGATCTGAACGATTTTAACAACAAAGTAAGCCTGAAGGCAACCCTGCGCAATACTATTATCTACCCGGCCGATCTCGCCCGGTTTACTCCGGGAGTAAAACCCCTGCCCCAACCCATTTCGGTTTCGGGTAATGTAAGTGGTCGCATCAATCGGTTAACCGTAAATAATATGGAGTTACTGCTGGGTGAAACGCAGGTAGCGGGTAAACTACAGATGGACGGATTGCCTGTTATGAGTGAAACATTTATCAACCTTGATCTGAAATCTGGCGATATTCTCATTACCGACCTCGCTTTTCTTTTTCCTAACAACATCAATAACATCATTCAACCTCTTGGCCGGTTTAAGTTTATTGGAAAGTTTACCGGCTTTATTGATGACTTTGTAGCGAATGGAAATTTCAGAGGTTCGTTTGGGCAAATAATTTCAGATATCAATTTAAAAATTGATCAGACTTATATTGATCAATCTACTTATAGTGGTAACCTTAACCTCACTAATTTTGACCTTGGGTTGATGTTTAAAGACACCACCACTTTTCAGAAGGTAACATTAGCGGGGCGAATTAAGGGCAAAGGACTTACGCAGGAAACAGCCGACTTTAATCTGGCCGGCAAGATTCAATCCATTGGAATACGGAATTACAATTACACCAATATTGTTACGGATGCACGCTTTGCGCGCGAACTCTTTAACGGAATTGTTTCCATTGATGACCCTAATCTTCAATTGCGGGCCATCGGAGGAATTAATATCCGCCCCGGACAGCAGGTAATAAAAGTAAAAGCACAATTAGATACGCTGCTCACCAAACCAATCGGGTTAACACGCGATCATATTTTTCTTAAATCGAATCTGGACATTGACATCCAGGGACTTAAACTCGATAGCCTTTTTGGACACGCGCAGCTTTCGCGCAGTCACATTGAATTTAACAATCAGGCCATGGAGATCGACACGGTGTCAGTGCGTTCAAGTATTCATGATGGTACGCGCAACTTAAGTTTGCATAGTTCATTTGCCGATGCCTCGCTGACAGGGGCTTTCTATCTCTCTTCGCTGTTTAGCGATCTCCAAAAATTAAGCACCGAGTTTAACCTTAACCTGCGCAACAATAAAGAGGAACTTGCCGAATACTATTCGAAGAAACCAAAAACAAGTCAGGAGTACCAGGTAAATTTTTCTCTTGATTTGAAAGATATCAATCCACTACTCAGTCTGGTGAATCTTCCCCTCAACCTATCAGCCGAAAGCCGGGTAGAAGGTTCATTTACCAACGGTTACACCTCGCGCCTGCAAGCCTTTTCGCGAATTGATACGGTATCGTATAACGGAAAATATTTTATTGATAACGAGATTGAATTTTCAGGATCCAAAATCCGCGACAGTACCCGTGTATTGGCAGTACTCTCATTGGAATCGCACCGGCAGCAGCTTGCAAAAAACTTTGCCACGAAAGAGTTATTTGCCGAAGCTGTTTGGGATGAAGACCATATTGACCTTGGTTTGGATTTCGATCAGGAAGGAACCTCTAACTACGTTCGGCTTCAATCGGAAATTGATTTTTTAGCGGACAGCACTAAAATTAAAATTCTTCCCTCACGCCTACATGTACTTGAAAAATCATGGCAAATCAGTGCCGAGAATTATACCCTTGTTAAAGGGAGCGAATGGCAGGTTCATAATTTAAAACTGTTTCATAATAATGAGTCAGCACTTTTAAATGGTAATATATCCAAAGATGCCACAGAACCTTTGGTGTTAACGCTTTCGAATTTCGATTTACAAATTCTCAACTCAATCAGCCCATCCAAATTAGGAGGTATTATTGATGGTTTTGTAGAGGTGAAAGGATTGTACAGCGATTTTGCCCTACAGAACAATGTAACTATCAAAAATCTTGAAGTGGATAAATTTCTGGTAGGCGATGTTACCGGCACAACTTTGTGGGATCGGGAAATCAGACAGTTTCTGATTGATTTTTACATTGATCGATTAAATACCCGCACGTTAAACCTAACCGGAACATATAATCCTACTGATAAGAAAAGTCCCTTGTTTGTAAATGCTACCCTTGCCGAGACCAATCTAAAAATTATTGAACCCTTCTTAAAAGGAATTTTTTCGAAGATGGACGGAAGCCTTACCGGAAAGTATGAGATAACCGGAACATTTGCGCAACCTTTAATTCAGGGCGAAGGAAAAATTGAAAGCGGCCAAATCATGATTGATTACCTGAAGACCCTGTATACGTTTGATGGAACCCTGGCCATGACTCCTAACAAAATTATCTTTAACGACTTTACGCTTTACGATGGGTTAAATAATAAAGGTGTATTGGATGGTTACCTCACACACCGTAACTACTCACGTTTTAGAATTAACCTCGATGCCTCGTTCACAAACTTTCAACTGCTTAATACCACCAGCAAAGACAATAGTTTGTTCTATGGTCAGGCTTATGGTAGTGGAAACCTGAACATGTTAGGTCCGCTTAACAATATGAAAATTTCGGCTACAGCCCGCACATCTAAAAATACCCGGGTGTTTATTCCTATCAGCGGATCGGAATCAGTTGAAAAAAGTGATTTCATAAACTTTGTTCACTTTAGTGATACCGTACAGATTGCCGAGAAGCTGGAAAGCACCAAAACCACTAACGAACCCAGTGGAATTATTCTTGATTTAAATCTTGACATTACTCCTGATGCTTACACCGAGATTATTTTCGACATTAAAGCCGGAGATATTATAAGAGGGTATGGAAGAGGTGATATCAATTTACAAATTGATACCAAAGGAGAATTTAACATGTTTGGGCTTTACGAGTTTGAGCAAGGCTACTACAACTTCACTCTTTTTGATATCATCAATAAAGAGTTTGCCATCACCAAGGGTAGCCGTTTAAGCTGGTATGGCGATCCATACGCGGGCGTTCTGGATCTGAAAGCCAGTTACAGGCAAATGGCTTCGATAGGGCCAATTCTACCCGATCAAAGTGAAGCAACCCAGGCTTCAGCGCAGGTACGCAGAAAATACCCGGTAGAGGTTCTATTGGAATTGGATGGCCCCATGCTGTCGCCTCAAATCGCCTTTGATATTGATGCCAAAAATCTTCCTGACAACGTTACGGCTGACAACGGCACAAATGTGCAACTTAACTTCGCCTTTAAGGCATTTAAAGCCAAGCTGGATGAGCAGGAACTGCAGCGCCAGGTATTTAGTATTATCATTCTGAGAAGATTTTCACCCCTCGATGCATTTAGTACCAGTGGTTCAATATCCAATAGTGTGAGTGAGCTACTATCAAACCAATTGAGTTACTGGCTTACCCAGGTAGACCAGAATCTTGAAATAGACCTTGACATTGGAGCCATGGATCAGGAAGCTTTCAATACTTTTCAATTGCGACTCTCCTACTCGTTTTTGAATGGCCGGTTGCGTGTAACGCGCGATGGTACATTTGGTAATCAAACCAATCAGTCGGATGTGGCTAACATGATTGGCGATTGGACAATTGATTACATGCTAACACCCGATGGAAAGTTTAAAGTAAAAATGTATAGCCGTTCAAACTTTAATCAATTAACCAACACCCTGGGCACACAGGCTGCTGTAACTACCGGAGTAAGTTTATTACACACACAAAGTTTTAACAGCATAAAAGATTTGTTGCGCAGTACACGCGAACGCAGACGCAAACAACTTGAACTTGCACCCGATACCGATGAGGATGAGGATGACCAATCTGAATAAAGTGCTTGTTCTTTTTTTAGTGTGTAGTAAAGTTGCCTTTGCTCAACCCGATTCGTTACAACAACTTTACAAAAAGCGGCAAAGAACCGTAATCATTGGATCATCAATAGCCTATACTGGTAGTTTGGCTGTACTTACGGCAGCCTGGTACAGTCAATCCGACCGGCAATCCTTTAAATTTTTTAACGATGCCCATGAATGGAAACAAATGGATAAACTGGGGCATACATTCTCGGCATTTCAGGTATCGGCTATCAGTTCGGCTACCTGGCAATGGAGCGGAATCTCCAAACCAAAATCCGATCGCCTGGGGTCGTTGATCAGTTTTGGAGTTATGTCCTCCATCGAAGTGCTGGATGGATTCTCGGCTGGCTATGGAGCTTCCTTATCCGATTTAGCCGCCAATGCAGCCGGCACCGGACTATACTGGGGGCAGCAAGCACTTTGGAATGAAACCCGCATCTATCCAAAGTACTCTTTTCACCGAACGCATTATGCCGCTGTGCGGCCGGCTTTATTAGGTAATGGCTTAGCCGAAGAACTTTTGAAAGATTACAATGGCCAAACGCAATGGCTCTCGGTAGATATCGACAAGTTTGTTCCGTTTCCGAAATGGCTCAACATCTCATTTGGGTTGGGTGCCGAAGGAATGGTTTATGCGAATGATGCAGATAACCGGGTGGCCGGCTACAATCCCTATCGCAAATTTTTTATTGGTATCGACTTCGATTTAACAGCATTCAAATCGCGCAGTAAAGCCCTCAATACATTGATTTTTGTAGCCAACATGGTACGAATACCAGCACCGGCTCTAGAATTTTCAAGTAGAAGAACCAAAGCTCATTTGTTTTATTTCTGATTAGGTTGAGTTTTATTACCTTCGAAATCCTAATCCTCAACCTATGGACTTAACGGCCTTTATGAAAAAGTATGCCGACCAGATTGGTGGTCAGTTTACGCAATACGATCCCAGCCACTCAATCATTATCATGCCCGTATCGGGAAATCGTTTCCAAACGGTTATTGGTACCATAAGAAAGAACGAACTATACAATCGGAGTCTGATCAGCCTGAATTCCAAAGTATGTACCATCAGGCCATCACTAGATTACAAGATGTTATTGGAACAAGCTGCCTATTTTAACTACTGCCGGTTTGTGGTGAATGAGAACCACCTGCAAATTGAAGCGGTTGCAGCTGTTGATACCACCAACGAAGGTACACTAACTGAAATGCTGCAGGAAGTTGCTAATCTGGCCGATCAATACGAGTTAAAACTCACCGATTCCGATATTCACTAAAAATCGAACCGTTTCCGGTTCAATCCGTAAATTTGCCTTGCAAGCCGGCTTATCGCTCCGATAATTATCGGAGAGGAAAGTCCGGGCAACATAGAGCATCGTACTTCCTAACAGGAAGGCCCTCGCGGTTACCGTAAGGGACAGACAGTGCCACAGAAAACAAACTACCTCGTTCCGATTCCGATCGGATTGGGGAAAAGGTGAAAAGGTGGAGTAAGAGCCCACCGCCTTGATGGCGACATCAGGGGCATGGCAAACCTTACGAGTTGAAAGGCCAAATAGGTCACGCTTACGAAAGTAATTAGCTGCTCGCTACTAGCGCAAGCTGGCGTGATTGGGTAGGCTGCTCGATTCTGATGGTAACATCAGAACCAGATAAATGATAGGCATCACGCCTTGGCGTGAAACAGAACCCGGCTTACAGGCTTGCATTTTTTTTGAAACTCATTGTTTACGCATACTAAACCAAGTTACTCGTGCCTAAAGTTTTGTTGATTGAAGATGAAGCCAGCATTCGTGCGGTGTTAAAAGACATTCTCAAAGACCAGAAAGAACTTAAACTGGAAGTTGATGAAGCCAAAGATGGCCAGGAAGGTTTAACCAAATTAGAGAACACCGCTTATGATGTTGTGTTCTGCGATGTTAAAATGCCTAAGGTAGACGGCATGGAAGTATTGCAACAAGCAAAAGCAAAAGGCAACCCGGCAATTTTTATAATGATTTCTGCGCATGGTTCTACCGAACTTGCCGTGGATGCCACCAAACTTGGTGCTTACGATTTTCTTCAAAAGCCACCTGACCTTAACCGACTGTTAATTACACTGCGCAACGCCCTCGACAAGAATAATCTGGTGCGTGAAACTAAAATTCTGAAGAAAAAAGTATCCGGCAAATATGAAATCATTGGAAGTTCTGCCGGCCTCACCGAAGTAAAACAGATGATTGAGAAAGTTGCACCCACGGAAGCCAGAGTTTTAATAATCGGGCCTAACGGTGCCGGTAAAGAACTGGTGGCACGGCAACTTCACGAACAAAGTTCGCGCAGCCAGGGGCCGTTTGTTGAAGTAAACTGCGCGGCCATTCCATCAGAATTAATTGAGAGTGAATTATTCGGTCATGAAAAAGGATCGTTTACCTCCGCCATAAAACAAAAGCTTGGAAAATTTGAACAAGCCGAAGGCGGCACATTGTTTCTGGATGAGATTGGCGATATGGGGGCGGCTGCCCAGGCAAAAGTTTTACGGGCTTTGCAGGAAAATAAGATTACCCGCGTGGGTGGCGAAAAAGATATTTCGGTAAACGTGCGCATAGTAGCCGCAACCAATAAAGACCTGAAAAAGGAAATTGCCGAAAATCGGTTTCGCGAGGATTTATACCACCGTCTTTCGGTGATTGTGATTAAGGTGCCTTCCCTTAACGACCGGACGGATGACATTCCGGCCCTCACAGAAAAATTTCTGGCCGATATCGCCTCCGACTATGGAACCAAGAAGAAAGAGATTGGAAAAGAAGCCCTAACGCTTTTACAAGCGCATATATGGACAGGTAACATTCGCGAATTAAGGAATGTTGTAGAGCGACTGGTAATAATGAGTGATGGACCGGTTATTGGGCCGGGAGAGGTAAAAAAGTACCTGTAGCCCTTAAATACGGCTTTCGGTTGGCTTTTTCACTTCATTCTTGCTGTACGTAGGGCAGGTATATTGGCTGCACGAGGTAAGAAAAGCAAGAAGGGCTGCAAAAGCGAGAATTTTCTTCATAACCAGTGGTTTTAAAGGAACAAAAATATCAATCTTTTAAAATCATCCAAGCAGGATGTACTAAAAATGCTACTTAACGACAAAATCGACTACTCGACCAACAAATTACAACCGCGAACATCACTATTATCGATACGCCCCAAAATTTCCAATTCCCCGGTTTTAACCGTTTTTCCCAAATCCTGGGTTTCGATAAACGCGCAGGAGCGAAAATTTGCAAGATCTACCACATTAACCCCCCCTGTTTTATCCTTAACAAAGCAAAAAGGGTCGTTGATTTCCCGAATAACAACCTTCATCCACGGGGGCATTTGGTAGTAACCTCCACCTTTTGAATAAGCCTGAGACATTAACTCCGTCATTCCGTATTCAGAGTGAATACCAGGGGTATTAAACCTTTTATTCAGAAAGGCATGAAGTTCCTGTCTGGTTAATTCTTGTCTTCTGCCCTTCATGCCTCCGGTCTCCATCACAATGGCGTTGCCCAGGTCAACTTCAAAATGTTCAGCCAGATCTAACAAAGCAAACGAAACACCCCACAGCAGTATTTTACGCGAGTCGGATTTAAGCATCTCAATTTTCCGAACCAGTTCGTCATGATTATAGAGGTAAAAACCAGAATGCGCAGAGCCCGATCGTTTAATAAAGTGATCCATCATGGCAATAAGCGATGACCCACTTCGCTCCAGATAGGCTGGCAGCAAAGCCAGAATGTGATACTGCTGAAGTGGACCATAAAATCGCTCAAAGATTTTTTCGGCATGCAAAAGGTAAAAGCCCTTATTGGCTACCAGGTGCCGGCTGGTTTGAGCGGCCGTTGTACCGCTACTAATAAATTCTGCTTCGGGCGTCCAACTCCCGGTTTGTATACGTTGGGTCTTAAAAAAACTTATGGGTAAAAAGGGAATCTGCTCAATCCTTTCGATTTTAGAAGGGTTTGCCTTCAGATGTTGCAGGTAGCCAGTATAAACTGGCGAATTTAAAGCCTGAAAGCGAAAAAGCCTGATTGCAATATCCTCGAAGTTGCTGTCGTTAACAGCATACAAACTGGCTTCAAAACTTTTGAATGTGTTCAGGCGTTGTTTACTTTACAAACGATAAAGGTAAAAAATGAGGGGTTTCAGAAATATTATTCTTGCTACTTTAATTGCATTGGCTGGCGGCAGTTGCTTTGAACAACCCGACTATTCGAAAGTTCCTCAAATTGAGTTTGATGACATGATCTATAAGCGGGTTGGTACAATCGATTCTCTTATATTCCTCATTTCATTTAAAGACGGTGACGGGGATTTGGGTCTTGAGGTTTCGGAAACAGGTTGCATCTTAAATGGCGATAACAATTTAATATGTTTTCAAAATACCGTTCACGAATTATATCAGGATTCTGAATCGGGAGATTACGGTGTAATTGATACCGGTACCCCGTGCACGGGCACATCAAATTGTTATAATAATAAGTTCATCATTTTGAAGCCAGATCGCACGCCCATAACCTATGAAGACAAGCGTACGGATCCTGCTTACGCAAGTTTACCGGCCATGGTAAAACCTTTTAATTGTATCAATTGGCAGCAAGTTCCCAATGGCACTACACCAACCGATACCATTTTCGTTAAGCGAAATCCGGATCACAATAATTTTGAAATTGACTTCCTGGTAAAAAATCCAGACGGAATAACTTTTACTGAATTTGATTTCACAAAAGAGTATGACTTCCCCAATTGTGGAATTTCTTTTGATGGTCGCTTTCCTATTTTATTCTCTGACAGGCCAGGCTCTCCGCTTGAAGGAGTAATCAAATTCAGAATAGGATCACCTTTTCTGAAAACGCAATTCAGTTTAAAAACTTTAAAATTTAGAATTCAGATTAAAGACCGGGCTTTAAATAAGAGCAACGTAATTGAAACTCCTGAAATAACTTTTTAGGGAAGTTTAGTACAATGCCGGAAATCGATCCGGGTCAGCCTCACGCATCATTTCATAAACTGAGTCATACACATCTTCAGCATTTGGCTTCGAGAAATAATCACCATCCGAGCCGTAAGCCGGGCGATGTGCTTTGGCTGTGAGTGTGCGAGGTGCCGAATCCAAAAACTGATATGCGCCTTGTACCTCTACTGCCTGTTGTAACATAAATGCAGTAGCACCTCCAGGCACATCTTCATCGGCAAATAAAACCCGATTTGTCTTTTTAACAGATTGCAGTATGGTTTGTGTTAAATCAAATGGTAACAAAGTCTGCACATCAATTACTTCACACGAAATTCCCACAGCCTCAAGATCAGCTGCAGCTTCCATTACAATGCGACACATTGAACCATAGGTTACTACCGTAATATCTGTACCTTCTTTCAGTATTTCAGGTTCGCCCAAAGGCACTGTAAACTCACCAATATTAGTGGGTAATTTTTCTTTTAACCGATAACCATTCAGGCACTCGATAATCAGGGCCGGATCATCGGATTGCAGTAACGTATTATAAAAGCCTGCGGCCTGTGTCATATTACGAGGCACCAATACATACATCCCCCGCAATGAATGCAAAATCATGCCCATAGGCGAACCCGCATGCCAAACACCTTCTAACCTATGCCCACGGGTTCTAACAATCAAAGGAGCTTTCTGGCCGCCTTTGGTTCTGTATTGCAGGCAGGCAAGGTCATCTGATAAAGTTTGTAAGGCATAAAGTAAATAATCGAGATATTGAACCTCTGCAATTGGTCTTAGTCCGCGTAATGCTGCACCTATACCTTGTCCGATAATTGTACACTCCCGGATGCCAGTATCCGTAACGCGCAATTCTCCAAATTTTTGCTGAAGCCCAGCAAAGCCCTGGTTCACGTCACCAATTTTTCCTACATCTTCACCAAAGGCTAGTACTTTTGGATCGCGCTGAAGCGCTTCGCGGAAACAGGCTTGCAAAATTTCTCTTCCATCTACCAAAGATGAATTATCATTATAAATCGCAGCTACGCGGTTTACTTTTAGTGCCGACCATTGCGATTGGCTATGCAGGTAAGAACTGAACCGATCGAAGTTGTTTTCTTCTGATACTTTAATCCACTCTACCAACCGGCTTCGTGTTTCTGAGGTGCTGTTTCGCATCAATCGGGCTGCTTTACGGGCTGTCTTAACCGAATCCATCAGCAACGGATTAATGGTTTTCCGTAATTCCAGTAGAAGGTCTTCTACTGCCGGTTGCTCGGTAGCAGCTTCATTCAAAATTTGCTCAAGCTGTTTTTGTGTATGCTGAATGTCCTTATTAAAATCTTTCCAGGCTGCTTCTTTCGCGGCCCGGGCGGTAGCTTTGGCACTCTTTTCAATTTCATCCAACTCTTCCGGTGTGGCTGCTCCGTTTTCAATTAACCATTGACGCAGTTTTCGGATGCAATCATACTCTGTTTCCCACGCTAATCTTTCTTTGGTCTTATACCGTTCGTGCGAACCGGAAGTAGAGTGACCTTGCGGTTGCGTCATCTCGGTAACATGAACTAAAACCGGTACATGTTCTTCCCGACAAACCTTTTCTGCCTTCTCGTAAGTACTTATCAACGAAAAATAATCCCAACCTTTTACGGTAAAGATTTCATAGCCCTTTTCATTTTTGCTTCTTTGAAAGCCTGCCAGAATTTTTGAAATACTGCCCTTTGTAGTTTGATATTCGGCTGGTACCGAAATACCATATTCATCGTCCCATACGGAAACCAACATGGGTACCTGTAACACACCGGCTGCATTTATGGCTTCAAAGAAATGACCTTCGGAAGTTGATGCATTACCAATTGTACCGAAAGCAATTTCGTTTCCGGCATTACTTAATTCCGGATAAGCTGAGAGTTCAGGATTGTTGCGAAATAATTTTGAAGCGTATGCAAGCCCAACCAATCGTGGCATCTGGCCCGCTGTTGGCGAGATATCTGAACTACTGTTTTTTGATTTTGCGAGGTTCTTAAATGCACCATTCTCATCAATCATTCGGGTGGCAAAATGACCATTCATTAAACGACCAGCCGAAGCAGGATCTGCCTCCACACTGGTATGTGCATACAACTGCGCAAAGTATTGTTGCAACGTAAGTTCACCGATAGCGAGCATGAAAGTTTGATCGCGGTAGTAACCGGCACGATGATCGCCTGCACGAAAAATTTTCGCCATTGCAATCTGGGCCATCTCTTTGCCATCGCCAAAGATGCCAAACTTGGCTTTACCCATAAACACTTCTTTGCGACCCAGTAAACTGGCCTCACGGCTTTCGCAGGCAAGACGATAATCAGCAAGAGTTGCTGTTATTTTCTTTTCGGATAATCCGTTAACCAAAGTTTTTGTTTGCGCCACCTCAAATTTTGTGTTTGGTTATGGGTAAAAATAGGCAAAAACAAAGGAGGTGACAAAGATGAAATTTTCCGCCATAGAAAATCACGCTATTTTCATTGTTCACCAAAGAATGTCACCCAATCACCACGTAATACTTTAGATTAATTTGTCGGGTGTTCAAGCAGAAAGATGCCAACGGATTGTTTAACGGCCCTTTAGGTGTGCAGGGTAAAACCGGTTTGATTTCAATGAACCATAAAAGCATGGATCGAATTCTTATTCATGGCATTTTGCAATCGTGTACGAATGTTATCTTTGCGGAGCAAAAAAATGCACCCTAAAACATTATCCTGAAATATTAAAACATATCCGATATGATCATTGGCGTACCGAAAGAAATTAAGAATAACGAAAACCGGGTAGCTGTAACCCCAGCCGGAACCCAGGAGTTTATCAGAAAAGGACATACCGTGTATGTACAAACCAAAGCTGGCGAAGGCAGTGGATTTTCTGATGAGGAATACAGAGGTGCCGGTGCCAAAATTCTGGCAACTGCTAATGAGGTTTTCGATGTAGCCGAAATGATTATTAAAGTTAAAGAGCCTATTGAGCAGGAATATAGCCTTATTCGTAAAGATCAATTGGTGTTTACCTACTTCCACTTTGCCTCGTACGAGCCCCTCGCGCATGCCATGATTAAAACCGGTGCAGTTTGTCTGGCTTATGAAACGGTAGAGCGTAGCGACCGGAGCCTGCCCTTGCTCGTTCCTATGTCGGAAGTAGCAGGCCGCATGGCCATACAAGAAGGTGCCAAGTATCTGGAGAAACCTTTGAAGGGTCGCGGAATATTGCTGGGTGGAGTGCCCGGTGTAATGCCTGCAAAAGTTTTGATTCTGGGTGGTGGTGTAGTAGGAACCAATGCGGCTAAGATTGCGGCCGGCATGGGTGCCGATGTAATTATTACTGATGTTAACCTGAACCGCCTGCGCTATCTGGATGATGTAATGCCTAAAAACGTGCACACGATGGCTTCGAATGATTACGTGTTGCGTGATCTGGTTAAAACTTCTGATCTGATTGTAGGTGGTGTGTTAATACCTGGTGCCAAAGCGCCTAAACTGATTACCCGCGATATGCTCAAGACTATGCGCCCCGGAACCGTGCTGGTTGACGTAGCGGTAGATCAGGGTGGTTGTATTGAAACCTGCAAGCCCACGACACACGAAGATCCTACTTACATTATTGATGACATTGTTCATTACTGCGTAGCCAACATGCCGGGTGCAGTACCTTATACCTCCACACTGGCATTAACAAACGCTACCCTCCCCTATGCGTTGAAACTTGCCAACAACGGTTGGAAAAAAGCCTGTAAGGAAAATGAAGATTTACTTAAGGGACTTAATGTGGTGCAAGGCAAAGTAGTTTACAAAGCTGTTGCCGATGCATTCAACCTGCCGTACACAAGCGTGCAGGAAGTACTCTAAACTCAGACGAACTCCGGAAAGGCATCGAGGAATTTTACCTCGGAGTCCGGTTGGGTTAATGCTTCAAAACAGAACTGAGCCATACCGTTAGTAACAGCGATGTAGCGGGCACCAACCGTCATGTTATAAACGGCTACCTGGTTAAATGCTTTTTGTGTGAGTTTAATTTCAGGGGCTTTGCATTCTACCAACATCCAGGGTTTACCGGTACGATCGTGAATAATAATGTCCGATCGCTTGTTGACTTTGTTATAGGTTAGCCCGCGCTCCACTTTGAATAACGACTTTGGGTAGCCGCGCTCGTTAATCAGGTAATGAATAAAATGCTGCCGTACCCATTCCTCGGGGGTTAGCACTACATACTTTTTACGGATGATGTCAAAAATCCAAACTTTTCCCTGTTCTTTGCGCAACGCAATGTTAAATTCGGGAAGGTTTAATTTGTACATGCGTTAAAATTAACCTTTGAACTTCATATTGTAATACTCCATAACCTCACCTCGCATGAAATCAAAACAGGAAATTGTTGAAAACTGGTTGCCCCGGTATACCGGTGTAAAACTGGAAGACTTTGGCCGATATATTCTGCTGACCAACTTTGATAATTACGTAAAAAAATTTGCGGAATGGAATGATGTAGAAATTCATGGATCGGATCGCGCTATGCGTAGTGCTACCGCTGGTGGCATAACCATTATCAACTTTGGCATGGGTAGCCCCAATGCCGCAACCATTATGGATTGCCTTACCGCCATCATGCCTGAAGCCTGTTTATTTCTGGGTAAATGTGGTGGCTTGAAAAAGAAAAACGATCTGGGCGATTTTATTCTGCCCATTGCAGCCATACGAGGTGAAGGTACTTCCAACGACTACTTCCCCGAAGAAGTACCAGCCCTGCCAGCTTTTGCGTTGCAGAAAGCAATCTCTACCACCATTCGCGATAACAACCAGGATTACTGGACCGGTACGGTCTACACAACCAACCGTAGGGTGTGGGAATGGGACGAACAATTTAAAGACTACCTGATTAAGATTCGGGCAATGGCCATCGATATGGAAACTGCTACCATATTTTCAACCGGGTTTTATAATGAAATTCCTACCGGTGCATTATTACTGGTTTCTGATCAACCTATGGTTGTTGAAGGTATAAAAACTGAAGCGAGCGACAAAGTTGTGACTACCAGCTATGTTGACCTGCACTTAAAAATAGGCATTGAATCTTTGAAGCAGTTGATCAACAACGGCATGACTGTAAAACACCTGCGGTACTAAGCGCGTGAATGTTTGCGGGCTACCAACAAGGCTAAAAGTCCTAGTGCAAAAAATACAATAAGGGCCAAAACGGAGTTTTTCATTCCGAACACTTCATCAATATACCCGAAACTGAAGATGCCGATTACGATGGCAATTTTTTCGGTTACATCATAAAAACTAAAAAATGAAGCCGTGTCCTTCGTTTCAGGCATTAGCTTACTGTATGTGCTTCGGCTAAGCGATTGAATGCCACCCATTACCAGGCCAACCGCCACCGCAAGGCCATAGAAATGAAACTCAACATTGATGTTGGCTTCTTTCAGGTTTGCCACTTCATAAGCTGCCACACAAACTAAAATCCAAAACATAACCACCCCCATTAATACGGGCAGGTTACCGGCTTTACCCGATAGATAAGACATTAACATAGCACCCGGAATTGCCACCAACTGAATGATTACAACCGTGATAATGAGTTTATCGGCTGGTAAACCCAGTACCTGGCTACCAAACAAAGTGGCCGCCAGCATTACGGTTTGCACGCCCATACTGTAAAAGAAAAAAGCCACCAAAAACCACTTTAATAGCTTCAACCTCTTTACCTGATTCCAAACTTTTTGCAGTTCTATGAAGCCGGCACGAAAAACCTCGCGCAGGGATTTGTCCTTTGGTGGTTTACTATCAGGTAGGCGAGCAAATGTAAATTGAGCAAAGCCAATCCACCACAAACCCACCAATAAGAAAGTATAGCGCGGGCCCGAAGTTTCATCGCCCATGGAACTAAAGTAAAGCACCAATCCAAACCCCACTAATTGCAACAACACACTACCGGCATAGCCCATGGAATATCCGCGGGCACTTATCCAATCTCGATCTTCGGCCGGTGCAATTTCAGGTAAATAGGAATTATAAAATACCAGACTGCCGATATAGCCAATGGCTGCTAAAATAAAACACATCACGCCCCAGCCTACATTTGGTTCCGGGCCTTTAAACCAGAAAAGACCAATACAAGCTATGCTGCCAAGCCAGGTAAAAAATTGCATAAACTTTTTCTTGTTACCCCGCGAGTCGGCAACCGAAGACAGTATAGGTAATGCAAGGGCAATTATCAGGTAAGCTGCCGCCAGCGAATAATCATACAAAGACGTATTCTTAAACGTGCGCCCCAGCAAGGGTACCGTGTTTTCGCCATAGGCCGATTTAGTAATACCCGCAAAATAGATGGGAAAAAAAGTAGTAGTTATAACCAGGTTGTAAACCGAGTTGGCCCAGTCGTACATGCACCAGGCATTAATAACTTTTGTATTACGATATGTTTGAGCTACTGACATAAAAAAATAGCCTCCTGATTTACAGAAGGCTATTACTTCAATTCATTTCTGAATTAATTATTCTTTTCGCGATCTTCTATTGTTGAATACAGAAGTTTTCTGGCGTTGGCTTTTCTCAATTCCAGTTCAACGTCAGCAATTATACCGCGCTTGGCATCCTGATCAACTTTTAGGGATACCGTTAATTGATCACGTTCAACTTCATCCAACTTAGCTTTTTCCTCATTAACCCAACGAATAATATCCTTGGTATCAATGAATGCATCGTTGGCTTGAATTTTAGCCTCCTTACCGTATTGCTGAACCTTAGTTGGTTCACCAATATACAGGTTGGCAACCAATCCCTTACGCATCAATTTTCTCAATTGAGTGGCTTTCGGAATTTGCTGTTTCACCTCAATCGTTGTTTCACGCATCTCTGTCGTAACCATGAAAAAGAAGAGTAGCATAAACACAACGTCTGGCATAGAGGAAGTTGGAATCTCCTGCTTAACCTCAGCTTTTTTCTTAAACTTTGACATAATTAGTTCCCCACTTTAGTTGGATCAGCAATTGAAATGTTAAGTGGAATTCCAGCGCGGCCCTTCTCATAAATAGCTCTGTTTGATGCTATCGATAAGTCGGAGGCTGCTTCTCTGAATTTCTCGTTTGTTACACCGGCCTGTTCAGCATAAAGATCGTAATAGGCGCCTTGAATTATATCCAACAATTCAACAAACCTCTTATGACTGGTACCGCGGTCGGTTTTAAAGGATACGATGGCTTTTTCCGGATTATCGGAACTGGCCGGATCCTTACCGTTGTTCAAAACAAACTTCTTGATCTCATCTTTAAGACCTGTCAAATCTTCTCTCGGTTCCCCTTCTACCAGCAACGCATCAGATGAATTGAGCTGAATCTTGAACATATTCCGTTCTTGAATCTTCACATCCTCCGGAGGAGTAGCTTCCGGTGGCGGTGGCAGCGCAATGCTTAAGCCCCTGTTGTTTGGCATGGTAGTGGTAACCAGAAAGAATGTTAACAGCAAAAACGCAATGTCTGCCATTGAAGCATTTGGTATATCTGGTGTTGCTCGTGCCATTTATTTTAATGCTTTATTAATTTCTGAATAGATTAATCCAACCAGGGCGATAACCAGTGTTATGTAAAACATGATTAACCCTGCTCCAATCAATTTAGAACCACTTTCGGATACACCCATCAACTTACTGGAAGCAGAAATTTCTGATCCTGAGAGTACGTAGGAAAGGATGAACACAACGGCTAAAAGCACCAGAGAAATAGCTGACTTAGCCAGATTCTTAGGAGACTTCAAAGCCTGAACGAGGGGCAATATCAACCCCGCAAAAATTGCTACTCCAACAAGGACGTAGGCAAAATATAGTCCGGCATCTAACATCTTACAATTATTTAGACAACTTATGCTTTACCAAAATATCAATCAAACTGATTGATGCATCTTCCATTGAGTTAACAATAGAATCGATTCTTGAAACACAGTAGTTATAGAAGATCTGAAGGATCATACCCACGATAAGACCGGCAACTGTTGTAATAAGAGCCACCTTCATACCACCGGCAACAACGTTTGGCGAAATATCACCGGCTGCCTGAATCGCATCAAATGCAAAGATCATCCCGATTACAGTTCCAAAGAATCCAAGCATTGGACCGAGTGAAATAAACAATGAAATCCAGATAAGGCCTCTCTCGAGTTTACCCATTTCAACACCACCATAAGAAACAATTGACTTCTCAACCATTTCAATACCTTCAGATGAACGCATAAGACCTTGTGTAAAGATGGAAGCAACAGGGCCGCGGGTGTTTTTAGTAACATCTTTGGCTGCTTCTATTCCGCCCTTGGCAAGTGCGTCTTCAATTTTTGCCAGCAATTTCTTGGTATCGGTTGTGGCCATGTTAAGTGTAATTACTCTTTCAATTGAAACCGCAAGACCTAAAATCAAGCATATCAAAATGGGCCACATGAAGGTAGGATCACCTTCAATAAATTTGTCTTTTATAAGTTGGTGGAAAGATGCGCTCTCTTCTGTAGCGGCTGGTTCAGAATCCTGAGAAAAAGCCTGGGTCGAGCTAAATGTCATTACCCCCAGAAAAGCGATAATCGTTAATAGTTTTTTCATGGTTTAAGGTTTAGATAATACTTGAAGTGGCCAAATTTAAAGGTTTTGGTTAATCCCAAACAAGAATTTAAAAAAAAAACTGAAATTCTATTCGGTGCTTTTCTGCTTTCTGCCATAGAATTCAAAATACGTCCGTTAGTCACGCAAAATTTCATTTTGTTTATTTTTTTTCTTGTTGGGGTATTACTGGAAAATCGCAGCCGGCCAGTCTTTGAAAGGGAGGGATTAATCTATTTCTTTGCGGGACTTTTTTGGAGAGGTGTCCGAGTGGTTGAAGGAGCACGCCTGGAAAGTGTGTATACCTGAAAGGGTATCGCGGGTTCGAATCCCGCCCTCTCCGCCAAACATTACTAGTTACCCAGCCTGATTTGGCATCTTTGGGTTAACAAATCCTTTCAAAAAAAATCAGGCCATTTCTCCTGCCAGGGCAGAGCCAATGGTATTACGGGTATAATCAACTCCATACTCGCCAAGCAGTATCATAAGCTTCGTAACAGCGGCTTCTAAGGTAATATCGCTGCCACTAATAACCCCGATATCAGCCAGCGTCTTACTGGTTTCATATCTCCCCTGTTCTACCATACCGCCCGGGCATTGCGAAACGTTTAACACAATAATACCCTTCTTGATGGCTGACGCTAAACACGATACAAACCAGGCAGCAGACGGTGCGTTACCTGAACCAAATGTTTCAATTATTACGGCTTTAACTCCGGTTGTATTTAAAACCGCTTCCACCATCTGTTTGCTGATGCCCGGAAATAATTTCAAAATAGCTACTGATGAATCGAATCGGGATAGCAGCTTTAACGGGTCCTTCCCCGCTTGCGCGATGGCGGCCAGATTATAATCAATTTTTACACCCGCTTTTGCCAACACCGGGTAATTGCCCGATTCAAATGCATCAAAGTGCATGCTTTCTACTTTTTTGGCGCGGTTACCCCTTAGCAACTGGTAATCGAAATAAATACAAACCTCAGGCACCACCGGTTTTCCATTAATTTTTGCAGAAGCTATTTCTAATGATGTAATCAGATTTTCGCGCGCATCGGATCGGGGCTGGCTTATGGGCAACTGGGCACCGGTTAAAATTACCGGCTTAGCCAGGTTAGGCAACATAAAACTGATGGCCGATGCCGTGAAGGCCATGGTATCGGTTCCGTGCAACACCACAAAACCATCTTGCAGATTATAGTTCTCAAAAATAATCTCGCTGATGGCTTTCCAATGTTCGGGCGACATATTGGATGAATCCACCGGCTCGGTAAACGAAACGACCGTTATTTCGAGAAAAAGGTTTCGCAAAGCCGGCAATTGCTCTTTTATTAAAGAGAAGTCAAATGGAATCAACACGCCCGTTTCATCGTACGTCATACCAAACGTACCACCGGTATAGATAATCATCACACGCGAACGCGCTTCGGCCGGGGTGGCGGTGTTAATACTGATGCGGGTGTATTTCATCTAAATATTTTCGAATTACAATTTTACAAAGTACAATTTATGAATAGCTAGTTGTAAACCACCCAATTACAGATCGAACAACTTGTTTGAATTGGTATAGGTGTGCTGCATCAATTCATCCACGGTGATATTTCGCAAGGCAGCCACCCGGCTTGCAATTAAAGGAATATATTCGGGAGAATTGCGTTTGCCGCGATGGGGCACCGGGGCGAGATACGGACTATCTGTTTCCAGAACCACCCGATCTATATTAAGTTGAGGGATTACCACGTCCAGTCCTCCATTCTTAAATGTAGCTACTCCACCCAGCCCCAGATAAAATCCCAGGTCGCAGATTTTTTTTGCCTGTTCAACCGAACCTGAAAAACAATGGAATACACCGGTTAACCCAAATCCTGCAAAAGGTTCTACCAGGGCAATAGTTTCATCAATTGATTCCCGGCAATGAATAACTACAGGAAGTTTATACTGCTTTGCCCAACGCACCTGTATTTTGAAAGCCTCTTGTTGCTGTTCCCAGAAAGATTTGTCCCAATATAAATCAGTACCTATTTCGCCAATGGCCGCAAACCGCTTTTTGCTCAGCCAGTTTTCCACCAAATAAAGTTCCTTTTCAAAATCCTTTTTAACAGAACATGGATGTAAGCCCATCATGGCAATACATTGGTGTGGATACTTTGCCTCTACCTCCAGCATATTGTCGATAGATGCGTGATCTACATTAGGCATGTAAATAGTGTTCACGCCAAGTTCTGCGCAGTGTGCCAACACCTGTTGCCGGTCGGCATCAAAATCTTTTGTGTAAATGTGGGCGTGTGTATCTATCCAAAAACTCATGCGTCTAAATTAAGAATTCGTCCAAAGCCGCTTTCAGCAGATTAGCATTTGTGTTACTCTGAAACCCCGAACTGGCCGGCAATAGGTGCATGGCTTCTTCAATATTCATCTGGTCCTGATTTTGAACTACGGCAATTTTATTTTCCTTCAAATGTCGACCTAAATATTCCTGCTCCGTTTGGCCGGGAGTTGGAATAAGAATTACGTTTCGCTTTCCCAGGCAAAACAAATCCATAATAGTACTATACCCGCTTCGTGCGATAATGACAGAAGCATTGGTAATTAATGTTTCCAACTTCGATGCCGGCAGGTGATTGATTAACTCTACCCCATTCTGAACCCGTTCATCAGTTGATTGGGTAAGACCGCGCACAATAACGGCCGGTTGATTAAGGCGCATGAGTTGCGTAAGCAGATTTTGCTCGAACAATGTGCGTTGATTTTCGGGGCCTGAAACTAAACCCAGTATCAATTTATCGTCAGGTTTTGTAGTTGATTTTGAAAACCTGCTGAGCATACCGACAAACCGGTAGGGCAATTTTATATTTTTGGTAAAAGGTTCAGTAATCCCCGATTCCTGAAAATCGGGAACCCAGATTGCATTAAATTTTTTCAGTGCGTTTCGTAAGGTTGAGTTTACTACAGCGGCCGCAACATTCCAGATTCCTGAAAATAACAACCGGAGCTGGTGCGTAATAATTACGGAAGGAATTGCCTCGCTGTAACAGCCATAGCGATTATCGGAGATAATATGTGTTATCTGCAGTTTTGAAATTAACTCCTGAACCTGTTGATGCTCCTGCCGGACAGTTTTCTGTAGTTTCGGCAAATGCACAATCAAATTCAACATGAGCGAACCGTGTGCAGGATAGATCACTTCATGCGCTGGCAATTCAACAAACCGTAGATTAGGAAATTCCTGCTTTAATAAATGCAAAGCGGCTCCATCGCTTCCAATGGTAACCTCAGCCTGGCGCTGCAATAACTCGTTTATTATCGGAATGCAACGTGTGGCATGTCCTAACCCCCAATTCAATACCGCGACAAATACATGCATGTGCAAATATAGGGTTAGCTAAAGCCTTCCAAAAGTGTAGCCTTCGGCATTCAGGTATTCCAGGTAACGCGGCAAGGTAAATATGAGATTTGGTTCTGCTTTATAACTATCATGAAATACCACTACCGAACCGGGCCGGGTTGCCTGAATTGTTCCTCGAATACAATTATCCGGAGTTATGTTTTTTCGGTAATCCTGGGTAAGCACATCCCACATTATAATTTTATACTTCTCTTTCAAAACGTTAATCTGACTGCGGGTTATTCTGCCGTAAGGCGGACGAAAGAGCTGGTGGCCGGTGGTTGGTAAGTGGTAATCGGTAAGATTAGGATGGGTGTTGATTGTAGCCTCACATTTCTTAATGTTATCGATGTAAGTCTGTAATGGTGTGTTCCAACCTTTAAGGTGATTAAACGTGTGGTTGCCAACTTCGTGACCTGCTTTTATAATTTCAGTAAATACTTCCGGATGCTTTTGAACATTATCGCCAATGCAAAAAAAAGTGGCAATGGCATTGTATTGTTTCAACGTTTCCAACACAAACTCCGTTGGGCCAGGTACGGGGCCGTCATCAAACGTGAGGTAAACTTTTTTTTCATGGGTTGGCATTCGCCACACCAACTGGGGGTAAAGCCACGGCAGAAAAAAAGGTGTCTGAAACAAATTCAAAATTTAAGATTTATAATAAATCAAGTTTCGAAATGTTGAATGTCGAAAATTCGAAACTATTCTACCCGACACGAAAGTATGGTGATATCATCGCGATATCCATTACGGCCTTTAAACCCATCCAGGTTTACAATTATGTCCTGGTGCATGGTACGGATATCTTTTGTGCGATTAGCCTGCAGATATTCTACCAATGCCTGCACACCGTATTCAGCACCGGCCTCGTTTACAGTTTCAGTTAGCCCATCGGTATATGCAAAAAGTGTAAACTCGTCCAGATCGGTAATAAAGCCTTCGTTCATAAATGGTAACGGGTTCATCGCGCCAAGCACCGTGCTACCTTCTTCTAGCAATCTCACGCCTGATTTATCTAACAGGATTGGCGGATTATGGCCCGCATTTACGTATACCATTGTTTTAAGGCTGAGGTCGTAAATGGCGCCAAAAAAAGTAATGAACTTTTCGCCTTTGGTATTTTCCATTACCTGGTAGTTCAGTGCCTCCACAATTTCTTTGAGGTTAGGCGTTTGCCGCAAGAGTGTTCTTAAAGAAGCCTGAAAGTTCGACATCATTAAAGCAGCCGGTATTCCTTTGCCACTTACATCGGCTACGCAAATCAGAAATTGATTTTTATTTATAGGAACATAATCATAATAATCACCTCCAACCAGATCGTGCGGTAAATAACTGGCCTCAAGTTTTAACCTGTCGGTGTAGGGCAGCCGCTCAGGAAATAAAAACTGCTGTACATCGCTGGCAATTTCTAATTCTTTCCGAAACGCTTCCTGCGCTAGTTGTTTACGGGCCAGCTTTTTATTTTCGATGGCCACAATGATAATATTGCTGAGTGCCTGAATAAATTTAATGCTCTCATCGCGATCGTGTTTATTAGGGTGCAAGCCACCCACAAATATCAGCGCCAGAGTATCTGTTTTGTGCGCTACCGGAATAACCAAATCAAACTCATGAAAAACACACTCCTCATCAAATTCGTCCATCCGGTGTATGTTCTTGATCAGCTTAAAGCGATCATCCAGCCGATGCTTCTGAAAATTTACCTGAGTACCAAAGTGTGCTTTACAATTCCAGATCTCGTCTAACACAAACAAGGCTAACTTCTTGATGTTGAGATTAGAGCGCAGTGTAAAGTTGAAAATTTTATAGAGCGATTCTTCCGGAACATTGTTGTTGATGGATTGCGTGATCTCCAGCAACGCGTTGAGTTCCAGTTCTTTCCTTTCCAGTAATGTTTTTAGCTCCAGTTCGCTCATACGTTAATACGTAAAAATACTAAAAGCCGCTTCAATTGGCTATCGGATCAGCGGAAGCGAAAGAGATTAACAAATTTTTATCGCATTGGTAAATCTGTAGGGTACAAACATGACTATAAACCCAGGCAGGCAGACACAGACTGAATGGCTGAACTTAGTACGCTCAGTTCGGGGAAAGAATTTCACGACCCTTCCATCGGTAGCCAATTAATTGCGAAGCAAGGGCTACTATAATTACGTAGGGTGGGTAAAAAATCTGAAGCATGAGAAATGCGGGTACACTAAACTGTTGTTGAATTGATTTTGAAGTGCGTACAAGCAGGATAAGCTCCAGCATAATTTTAACCAGAACTCCGGCAAGCAACAATGGGCTTTGTGTAAAAAGTGCAATGGCAACCATGGGTAACCAGATAACCTGAAATATGAAAACAAATACCGCAATCAACTTTGCCAGCCATGAATTAGCCTGCCACTTTCCGGCCCACCGGATGCGTTGATCAAAAAATTCGCTTAGGGTTGCTGCCGGTTTTGTAAGACAAACGTTGTTGCCATAATTCACGGCCCGGATTGAATCCGGGAATTCATCTGCAAGCTTACGCATCAGAAATTCATCATCACCCGATGGAATATGTTCGTTACCGGCATACCCGTTTACTTGTACAAAGGCCGACTTCCGATACGCCAGGCTTGCCCCATTGCACATAAGCGGCTTGTTCCAACCCAACATACCCAGCCCGGTACCAATTACACTGGCAAACTCAACAGCCTGTAATTTGCTTAGCAGAGTAGAGTCAGTTTTTAAACCCACGGCTCCCACCACCATTTGGGTGTTTGGCTCAAACGAGTTTACCATGTCCGTAATCCAATCCGGTGGAAGTACACAGTCGGCATCGGTAGTGAGCATAATTTCACCGCTGGCCTGTTCAACTCCTGTGGTTAGCGCTTTCTTTTTACCATGTCCGGATGATGTGATACTGGTTAAACTAAGATTTGCATGTTGATACTTTAAAATCTGGCTCACCTGCACGGTGTTATCATCAGAGTGATCATCCACTAAAATCAACTCCCAACGGCCGGCATAATTTTGCGTGGCTAATGAAGCCACCAAGCTTGGCAGATTGAGAGCCTCATTCCGCATGGCTACCACAACAGAAACAAGGGGAGTTGTACCCGAGACAAACTTTTTTTTCAGCCACCGTGAAAGACCGCTGATTAACAGCGTCAAAAAAATAAAATAGAGTACAAAGACACTCAGCCAGACAACCATTACGTGTTTATCAGTAAGTTTGAACCGTGAGCAAAGTTGACAAAAAAGCCATTACCGAAAAGATTATTCTGGGGTTAGATCCCGGCACGAATGTAATGGGCTATGGCGTAATTTTAATTCGCACGGGTTCTGTTACACTTTTGCAGTTTGGCGTAATACAAATGGGCAAAACCGGGGCACATGCCATCAAACTAAAAAAGATTTTTGATCGGGTGCTGGGATTAGTGGATGAATTTAAACCCGATGAAGTTGCTCTTGAGGCGCCCTTCTTTGGTAAGAATGTGCAATCCATGTTAAAGCTAGGTCGCGCGCAAGGTGTGGCCATGTCGGCTGCGTTATATCGCGAAGTTCCGATTACGGAGTATGCACCAAAAAAGGTAAAACAATCTGTTACCGGGAATGGCAATGCATCTAAAGAACAGGTTGCTAAAATGCTGATGCAGATTTTTAGCATAAAAGAAATGCCCAGGCTATTGGACGCATCTGATGCACTGGCTGTTGCGGTGTGTCATCATTATCAGAATGGACATGTAAAATCTAAAGCAAAAGGCTGGGGCGATTTTTTGAAGGCGAATCCTAACCGATTAAAGCGGTAGTGCCTGTCTGTCTCAAAAGTTAATTTCTGATGTCAACTGACTTGTAGAGGGTGTTCGAAGCTGATATGGTTTCGTCCCGATAGCTATTGGTACAACCTGACAGCGTAGTACACTTTTTGAGACCTCAGACTGACATTCGATTAACTTTTAAAACGGCACTATTGCCCGCTCAATCTCACCAGTTCGTGTACAATTCTATCGGCTGTTCGGCCATCCCACAACTGTGGAATTCTGCCTTCCTTCCAGTCGCCTGATTTTACTTTTAACAGTGCATTGGCCAGAGCCACAAAGTCATCACCAATCATTTCGTTTGTTCCTTCCGTTACTGTTTCGGGGCGCTCGGTATTATTACGCAGGGTGAGGCACGGCACGCCCAATACCGTTGTTTCTTCCTGCACACCGCCCGAATCGGTAATCACAGCTTTCGATTCTTTGATCAGATAAATAAACTCCAGGTAGCTGAGCGGATCGCACGCGCGAATATTTTTTGGCTTCTGAGCAAGTTTCGAAAAATTTTTCATTGTACGCGGGTGCACCGGAAAAACAATTGGTAAACCGGTTTCATCCAAAACCTGCATCCATCGCGCAAATTTCTCAGGGTCGTCCACATTGCTGGGGCGATGCAGCGTTAACACAAAATAATTTTTAGACTGGAGTCCAAATGTTTCCCACAGTGTGGGTTTTTGCGTATGTGGTAAGTGGGTAAGCAACGTATCAATCATGGTATTACCCACAAAAAATATTTGTTCTTCTTTTACACCCGATTTTTTGAGATTGATATTGGCTACATGCGAGGTAGTGAAAAAGTAATCGGCCAGCGAATCGGTTACAATGCGATTAATTTCTTCGGGCATAGCCATATCAAACGAGCGGATGCCCCCTTCCACATGGGCCACTTTTGTATTTAATTTTTTTGCCACAATCGTACAGGCCATGGTTGAGGTAACGTCACCCACTACAATTACCAGATCGGTCGGGTTGGCGAGTAAGTCTTTTTCAAACTCAATCATAATCCGGGCAGTTTGCTCAGCTTGCGTGCCTGAACCAGCACCCAGGTTTACATGTGCTTCGGGTATCTGCAACTGCTCGAAGAAGATTTTACTCAACTTATCGTCATAATGTTGGCCCGTATGGACTAACCGATAATCAATAGAAAATCCATCGCGCTGCGCCCGTTCAATGGCCCGGATGATGGGCGCTATTTTCATAAAATTGGGACGGGCACCGGCAATAAGGGTAATTTTCATTTAATATGATTGGTTATGGTGTTGATGTTGACAGTCTGTACGAAGACAGCCCTGACATGCAGCAAGATGCAAAAATTCAGTTTCCTGATCAGAAAGAAAAATGATTTAAAAAAAAGATAGAGATTATGTTGGTTATGCCAAAGACTATGCAAGCTCTAACTAGAATTCTTATACCCGAATTGTGTTTCTTTGCCAAAAAAAGATAACGATGTCCACCAAAGTTCTCATGCTTTTGAATGCACCCTACCCGGCTGATATCCGGGTAAAAAAGGAAACGGGTGCGTTACTCAAAGCTGGCCACCAGATACACCTGCTTTGCCTGAGGCGAAAGAATGAGCCCTACACTGAAACAGTTGAAGGTATTCAGGTTCATCGGATTGATGCCGGAAAGAACAACTATCAGCTGGCATTCTGGGATGTAGTGATGTCTCTTACATTTGTTCATCCCCAATTTAAGTCGGCAGCAAAGGCACTACTAAAAAAAGAACAAATCAGGCTGGTTCATATTCATGATTTGCCTCTGGCCGGAACTGCTCTGGCACTTAAGAAAGAACTTGATTTAAAAGTAATTGTTGATTTACACGAAAATTATCCGGAAGCCCTCCGCACCTGGTTTGTCTGGAAAAAAAATCCGATTGCCCGGCTTAAAAATTTCCTATTCATGAATCCCGATCGCTGGACACGTTGGGAAAAAAAGGCATGTCAAGAATCTGATGTGGTAATTGCCGTGGTTGACGAAATGAAAACGCGGTTAGTAAACCAGTATCAGTTAAATGGTGATAAAATTGCGCTGGTTTCCAACACAGAAGAAAAGATATTCCTTAATCAGCAATTGGATAACTCCGTATTTCACAACCTTGCCGGAAAATTTATACTAGCATACACCGGTGGTATTGGACCACACCGGGGTGTCGATATAGCCATTCAGGGAATGAGCCATGTATGTTCGCCTGAAAATATTCATTTAGTAATTGTGGGCCTTGGCAGTAAAGCAGTTATGAAGAACCTGCAGCGACTGGTTACAGAACGGAAACTGAGTAATGTTCACTTTTTAGGGTATCAGCCTTTTAGTAAATTTTTCTCATACATGTCACTGGCCGATGTAAACGTGATTCCGCATCAATCCAATGGCCATACCGATCATACTATTCCACACAAATTGTTTCAGGGCATGATGACAGGTAAACCGATCCTGGTTAGCTCGAGTGCTCCCTTAAAACGAGTTGTTGAATCCTGCCAAAGTGGTTTGGTATTTAAAGCAGGAGATGAATCTGACTTTGCAACTAAAGTGAACGAGTTGTATTCAGACAGAGAACTTTGTGCTATGTTAGGTGCAAACGGCAAAAAAGCAACATTGGAAGGTGATCTCAATTGGGAGCATGAGCAAGAAAAACTTTTAGATATTTATAACAACACGTAATGGATTCTACCGAAACATATAATCTTGATAATAAAGTTTTAAGCAGGCGCCATAGCAAAACACTTGCGTTTGTGAAACAAACTTTACCGGTTAGCTCCAGTGTTTTGGATATTGGTATTACAAATCCACTATCCATATTGTTTGAACAAGCTGGGTACTCCGTTGTCAATACAACAGGTGAAGACCTGGACAACTTTCCTGAATCGATAAGCAAACTTAAAACAGACGCGGCCTTTGCTTTTGAAATTCTGGAGCATCTCATTAATCCCATGGGGGTTTTAAAAAATATTCAAGCTAACAGACTATATGCCAGCGTACCCTTGTCGCTCTGGTTTGCTAAAGCCTACCGAAACAGGAATGATCGTTGGGATCAACACTTTCATGAATTTGAAGATTGGCAATTTGATTGGTTGTTAGAAAAAAGCGGTTGGGAAATTGTTCGTTCAGAAAAATGGACTTCTCCAACAGGGGTATTAGGAGTTAGACCTTTACTGCGATACATTACTCCAAGGTATTATATTGTGGAGGCAAAAAGACAATCAGCAAAATAACGAATGGGCCTCGTTATCCGCCAAAGCATTTACACTACTCTTATCTCGTATGCCGGGCGGTTATCGGTTACATCAACTTGTTGTACTTGTTTCTGGAACCTGGACTAAGCTCAGCTTAAAGATTACCGCGCATCAATCTCAAATATTTTTTTAACTTTTCAGGATTATAATCATAAAAAGTTATAACTTTAGCCGATTATGATCATCAGAAAGCTGGAAAATCTGATAAAATCGCACCTCAATACCGGTAAGGCTGTGATTCTTATAGGTGCGCGCCAAGTGGGTAAAACTACGCTTTTAGCAACTATTGCTTCACAACACTCCAGCAAGGCTTTGCTTATTAATTGCGATGAACCCGATATGCGGGCTTTACTTTTTAATAAGACCTCCACTGAACTTAAAGCTATTATCGGAAAGCATAAGCTAGTGATTATTGATGAAGCACAGCGGGTTAAAAATATAGGCCTAAGTCTAAAACTTATAACCGATCAAATTAAATCGGTGCAACTTATTGTGTCGGGCTCTTCGGCACTGGAATTGGCCAATGAAATAAATGAACCCCTTACCGGAAGAAAATGGGAGTTTACGATGTACCCAATTTCGTCAGAAGAATTAATACAATACACTTCTACCATAGAAGAAAAGAGACTTTTGAATACCCGGCTTATTTACGGATTTTACCCTGACGTTATTAACAACCCCGGAGCGGAGAAGAAAATTCTAAAGAATCTGACTGACAGTTATCTCTATAAAGATCTGTTCTCGTTTAAGGATGTACGAAAACCTGAAGTAATTGAAAAAATTCTTCAGGCCTTGAGTCTTCAGGTTGGCTCCGAAGTTAGTTACAATGAAATAGCCGATTTGGTTAAATCCGATCCACAAACCGTAAGCAAGTACATTGATCTCTTAGAAAAAACAATGGTGGTTTACAGGCTACCTTCCTTTAGCCGTAATCTTCGAAATGAATTGAAGAAAAGTCGCAAAATTTATTTTTATGATAATG
The DNA here is from genome assembly GCA_051715445.1 of Bacteroidota bacterium. Lineage (GTDB taxonomy): Bacteria > Bacteroidota > Bacteroidia > Cytophagales > Cyclobacteriaceae > ELB16-189. The sequence goes on from JBPXJU010000010.1 coordinate 136,581, forward strand.
GTGTACGCAATGCCATTATCGCCAATTTTCAACCGATAGAACTTAGAAAAGATGCAGGTGCCCTTTGGGAAAATTTTCTTATGACCGAGCGGCTTAAATTCACGAGCTACGCTGGCATTTGGTGCAATAAATTTTTCTGGCGAACCAAACAACAACAAGAGATTGATTATATCGAAGAACGCGATGGCAAACTTTATACATTTGAATTTAAATGGGGCAACATAAAAAAGGAAAAAGCTCCACTTACCTTCACAAAGGCTTATCCTGATAGCGAACATCGCGTAATCACGCCTGAAAATTATCAACCCTTTATTTCATAATGGGCCTCGTTATCCGCCAAAGCATTTACACTAC
>JBPXJU010000011.1:0-232149 GCA_051715445.1 Bacteroidota bacterium
AAAAAAAAAAATCTGCTGTACCTGTTTCCAAAATTTCTGGAACCCGAACAGGTAGGCTTGCTGCGAACCATTCAGGATGCAGCCATCTTACTGGCACCGTTTGCTACCTTCGGACTGGCCCAAAGCATTTTCCGGTTTTATCCACAACTTGTAAAAGACAAAGCTACCGAAGCGGGATTCGTTAGCCTGATTACACTTTTGGCATTGAGTGGTTTCACGATATTTTTTATCGCCTTTAAACTCTTCGAAGCATCCATCCTCTCCTACTTTGAAACCAATGCCAGTGAAATTATTCAGTATGCCTCAGTAGTGGTGTGGCTTACACTGATTTTACTACTCACCTCACTACTGGAGGCTTACTCACGCTCATTGCTGAAAATGATTTTTCCCAGCCTGCTTCGCGAGATCGTGGTGAGGTTGATCCTGGCCATTCTGGTAATTGCATACTTTCAAGGTTACATTAATTATAGTCAATTTATAATCGGAACCGTACTGGGGTATCTTCTTTGTCTGCTGCTTCTGGTTACCTACCTCAACTATCAGAAAAAAATTTCTTTTACCTACAACCTTAAAGCAATTCAAACAGACAAGATAAAGTCTTTGGTTGTGTATAGCTCACTTAGCTTTGCCGGTACAGCAGGAATGATATTGATTGGTAAAGTGGATAGTATGATGGTTTCCGGTATGTTGGGCCTGGCAGCCAACGCGGTGTATACAACCGCATTTTATATGGCCACAGTTATAGAAATTCCACGAAGAGCATTAAGCCAGGTAGCAATGCCCTTAATTGCCCGGGCTTTCGAAAAAAATGACCTCGTGGACATTAAAACTATCTATCAAAAAACAGCCATCAATCAGTTTATAATTGGTGCCTTGCTGCTGATTGGTGTCTATATCAACCTCGACAATATATTTTCGCTTATGCCAAAACAAGAAATTTATGAGGCTGGAAAATGGGTGGTTATTATTATTGGCATTGGTAAACTAACCGACATGCTGTTTGGCCCCAGCAGCGAGATAATCGTACTTTCGAAATACTATGCCTTTAACATTTTGCTATTAACTTCGCTAGCCGTTATTGTGATTATCAGCAACAACATCCTGATCCCGATTTATGGCATAAACGGTGCCGCCATTGGTTCGGCATTGGCATTGATTGTTTTTAATGCGTTGAAATACTTTTTTATCTGGTACAAGTTAAAGATGCAGCCTTTTAATAAGGATTCTTTTAAGGTACTGCTAATTGCGGCTCTCATGCTTGGCTTTAACCTGATCCTTCCAAAGTTTGAAAACACGTTGATTGATATTGGGATTCGATCATCAGCCATTGGGTTACTCTTTTCGCTGTTGGTTTTTTATACGAAGGTTACTCCTGATGGAAATGCTTTCCTGTTAAAGCAAATTGATCGATTTACTTCCTGGCGAAGAAGATAGTTGAAATCCCTTTACCTAAATTAAGGAAATAAGTTTCAAATCCTTAAGAATAATCTTCTACAATTGATTTGAAAATGTTGAAACTATCTTGCTGCAAATAAAGTCTGCAGCTTTACCATCACCAAAAATAGCGGGAAACTGTAAGTTATCGGCTTTGATCAGTTCATCGAATGCAATCTTAATCTTTGCCGGATCTGAACCCACCAGATGCGCGGTTCCACTATCTACCAACTCCGGCCACGGTGTTTCTTCTAGCATGATCAGGCATGGCTTATGAAAATAATAGGCTTCTTTTTGTACGCCACCAGAATCAGTTATAACAATTTTTGATTTTTTTTCCAACAGAGTCATTTCAATAAAGGAAACAGGTGGTACTAGTTTTATTCGGCTATTGAAAAGCGCTGAGCGAACCTGATCAGCAATTTTTGTTTCAATTATCTTTAATGTTCGGGGGTGAGCTGGAAAAACTATAGAAATCTGATAGATTTCTGAGATTTGAATGAATGCCTCTATTAAACCGCTTAATGTTGCCGGATCATCAACATTGTGTGGCCTATGCATTGTAACCAATACAAACTCATTTTCTTTCACACCCAAATTTTGAAGTAGTGAGTTTTTAGACTCTGACTTTTCTGCAAAAAAGAGTGAATTATCATACATAATATCGCCACAATGAAATACACCTGGATTATTCATTGAGTAAGGTGGCTTTGTTTCGGCTAAACCTTCTCGCTCAAGACTCTTCATGCCCGATAGTGTTGGCACAAAGATTAGAGTTGATAAATGATCACAAATTATTCGATTTACTTCTTCTGGAAATTTTTTATTGTATGCACGCACTCCGCCTTCCACATGTATAATCGGAATGTGTAATTTAGCTGCGCTAAGGGTAGCCGCAACCGTTGAGTTTGTATCGCCATAAAGCAAAATTGCATGGGGTTGCTCCTGAATAAATATATCTTCAAGCTTTACCATCATCTGCGCGGTTTGTACCGCATGAGACCCTGAGCCCACACCCAGGTTATAGTCCTCCACTTTCATTTCCAACTCAACGAAGAAAACCTTCGACATAGAATCATCATAATGCTGCCCTGTATGGATTACAATCTCATTAATCTGCGATGAGAATGAATTACGAATTGCTCTGCTGATAGCCGAGGCTTTAATAAATTGTGGACGTGCACCAATAACTGTAACTATTTTAATCATGCTGAAATTTCGTCTAATAACAATGCTAATTTACGTGTTAACTCACGTCTTGAGTAGTTAGCTACACCCGCATGTTTATTCAGTTTTAATTCATTTGACAGAAAAAGATGGTGCTGTTTAATCAAATAACTAACCAACCCTTCACTATCATCAAAATCGAATGTTTCACCTATACCCGTTTCTTTAATAACGCCCGCAGCATCTCCATCAGTTGGGCCAATGCACAAAACAGGGCGACCGGAAGCCATATATTCAAAAAGCTTACCCGTTAGCACCCATTTGGAGCCATCAAATTCATCGATTGGCAGCAATAATATCTGTGCCGATCTTAAAAATTGTATTGCTTCGCTGTGTGGTTTGAAAGGAAGTTGAATCAGCAAATCGTTCAATTCAAATTTATTTATAGATTCTAGAACGGTACCGTCAATACGACCAACCAATTTGATTTTTAAATCGCGTAAAAGTGGATGCTTGATTTCTTTCAATTTTGAGATCGCTTTCCACAGTGCAATGGGATTTCTTCTTTTATGAAAAGAACCTACGTGAACAAGCGAAAAATCTAAATCCAAACTAGTCTCAAAACTATCAAAATCAGAATCATCAAAACCATTTGTTACTACTTCAACTCTTTTTGCTCCTTTTGAATCAAACTCTTGCTTCATGAGCCGACCAACAACCGTTACAACATCAGCATGCTTCAATACTTTCAGTTCTAACGAGTGATGCTTCCGATCAGCTAATTGAGTAAGCTTAAAATCTTTATAATAATCCATAGTAGTCCATGGATCGCGAAAATCGGCCAGCCAGGGAACTCCGGTGATGTTAGAAAGTTTTAAAGCAATAAGGTGGTTTGTATGCGGTGGTCCTGTGGAGATAATAGCCTGATAATCGTTTTTATTAACAATATTTTTGAGAAATGAGACGGAGGGTTTAATCCACAGGAATCTTGAATCCGGAATAAAAATATTTCCCCGAATCCATAATGATATAGACTCTATAAATGAAATTTTGCCACCTGATTTAACTTCATTTCGATGAAGACCAACCTTTTTCTTTTTACCTGTAATTAGTTTATAAAAAGTATAGGGCTCCCAAATTTTTGTCTTAATCACCTCAATACCCACCGGAATTTCACCAATCAAAGATTCATCAACTTCCGGGAATTCACCATTTGAAACGGTGTAAATAACAGGCTCCCAGCCAAAATCCCTTAAATATTTCGTAAATTTTAAAACGCGCTGAACAGCCACTCCACCTGCGGGTGGCCAATAATAAGTAATGATGAGTACACGCTTAGTCATGAAATGCAAAAGTAGTCAGTTGGTAGCAGGCAGGTGGTAAACATGTTTAATTATTTACAGATGGCAATAATTTCATCAACCTGGTCTGGCCTGAACCATTTGATTTGCTCATCCTTTTTAAACCAGGTTAATTGTCGCTTGGCATAGTGGCGCGAATTGCGCTTTAGTAATCTTATAGCCTCGGCTTTATCGTATAAACCTTCCATAAAACCAAAGATCTCGCGGTAGCCTACCGTTTGCAGCGCATTAAGATTTCGCAGAGGAAAAAGTCGTTCTGCTTCCGCAAACAATCCCTGTTCAATCATCGCATCCATGCGACTATCAATCCGGTGATAAAGCTTTTCCCGCTCCAACTCCAACCCGATTTTTACTACCTGAAACGGAAGCTCATTTTTTTTTTGCTTGCGTAATTCATGCATGGGTTTTTGCCATGCCCTGTGCAATTCAAGGGCGCGGATTAACCGGTGCGGATTCTGAATATCCACTACCTCAAAATAATCCGGATCAACCTGCTGCACCTGCTCTTGTAACCAACTCAATCCGTTAGCCTCATACTCTTGAATAATTTGCTTTCGCAAACCTTCCGGCACAGGTGGCATCTCGTCAAACCCCTCCAGAACAGCCCGCACATACAAACCAGAGCCACCGCAAAGAATCAACGTATCAAACTTCTCAAACAACGAATGAATTAATGCCAATGCCTCCCGGCCATAGGCACCGGCATCGTAATCTTCGTGTATGGAATGTGAATTTATGAAATGGTGTTTAACCTGCCTCAGTTCTTCCACACTGGGTTTAGCCGTACCAATTTCCAGTTCGCGGTAGATCTGGCGCGAGTCGGCCGAAACAATTTCAGTGTTAAAGTGCCGGGCTAACCGAATAGCCAATGCAGTTTTCCCCACTGCCGTGGGACCTACAACAACAATTAGTTTTTTATTTGGTTGCATGAACGAGGTACGAATTACGAATTACGATTGAACAGATCAAATCTGTAATTCGAAAATCGTAATTCATAAATCGCAAATTTAAGGTTATCTTGCGCACAAAATTCGCCACTACGAATGATTAAGTACACAAACCAATTTTTAACTAAGCTGGAAGATCTGATTGCTGAATCGGACTACATTCTCCGCTACGAAAAAGGGAACTTCAAATCGGGTTATTGCCTGCTGAAAGAGCAGAAGATCATGATTGTGAACAAGTTCTTTACTGTGGAAGGTAAGATCAACGCTCTTTTAGACATTCTGAAAAATCTGGAATTAGACCCGACCCGCTTTTCCGAAAAAAGTAAAAAACTTTACGAAGAGCTACATACAGCTGAGGTAAAGAGTTGAGGGTTTGATTTAAGTATATTTGACAATACATGGAGGCAGTTCTACATCCGCATGCACCAGCAAGTATTTAAGATGCACCCGGCAGGAACCCACTTAAGTAAACGCTCAAGCTTCAATTTCTTTTGAAAATCACATTTCTCGGAACCGGAACTTCACAAGGTGTACCTGTAATCGGGTGCTCCTGCAACGTATGCCAGTCGTTGGATTATCGCGATAAGCGACTGCGCTCCTCCATTCACATACAGGTTGATGATTTAAGCCTGGTGATTGATACCGGGCCCGACTTTCGCCAACAAATGCTACGCGAACACATTAACCGGTTAGATGCCGTACTGTTTACGCACAGTCATAAAGATCATATTGCCGGGCTTGATGATGTGCGGGCATACAATTACCTGCAAAAAACTGACATGCCCGTGTATGGAAATGAGGACGTACTAAAGCAACTCAAAACCGAATTTTACTACGCGTTCGAAAAAAATAAATATCCGGGCATCCCCCAGCTAAAGCTTCACGAGATAACTGAACCCTTTTCAATTGGAGCAGTAAAAATTTTACCCTTACCGGTTTTACATTATCAATTGCCGGTGTTGGGATTCCGCATCAACAATTTCAGTTACATAACCGATGCCAACCAGATACCCGAACAAACATTTGAACTATTAAAAGGCACGCACACTTTGGTTCTCAATGCTCTTCAACGCGAAAAACACCTTTCGCATTTTAATTTGGAAGAAGCATTAGCCATGGCTGCCCGTATTGGGGCACAACAAACTTATTTCATACACATTAGCCATAAACTCGGTTGTCATAAAATAGTGGAACGCGAGTTACCAAATTCAGTAGCTTTGGCTTACGATGGCCTGAGTATTGAAGTCTGACGCGTGCACAATAACTATTATTTTCTAAAACAACTCAGCAAGCATTTACACCAAAAGCTCTCCGGCTTTAAGGTGGTAGCTTGCTTTAGTCAGAACAAAGATGAACTGGTATTGGAATTTAACAATTCACACCAATCATACTTTATCAAAGCCAGCCTAAAAGCTGATTTTTGCTGTTTGTCATTGCCCAATCAGTTTAACCGGGCCCGCAAAAACAGCATCGATCTTTTTGCTGAGGTAATTCTGAAACAGGTTCTGCAAGTACATCAGGTAGAAAACGAACGGTGCATCGCCATTCAACTGGAAGACAATCTTACCTTGCTTTTGAAAATGCACGGTAACCGGGCAAATGTTATTCTCTTTCATCATGATGTTGCACTAACTCTTTTCCGTAGTCATTTAAAAAATGATTTAACACTTAGGCTTTCCACCCTTAACCGCACACTTGATTTCAGTGAGCAAACTTTTAAGGAACAACTAACTAACCTTTCTGCCTATTACTTTACGTTTGGCAAATTGGTTTGGGATTATTGGGGTACTAAAACAAAAGGTTTACCGCCTGAAGATTTATGGCCGGCATTCCAGCGCTTACTTCAGAAATTGGAATCTTCACCTTACTACCTGATTGAGAATGCAGGTAAACTTCATCTTTCGCTTGTGCCCTCCGGTACCATCTTAAAAACATTTGATAACCCGGAAGAGGCACTTAATGTATTCTTCACTCAATATAGTTATCAGGAAGCTTTCCATTCGCAGAAGCTTAAACAACTTAAAGTTTTAAACAGTCAAATTAAAGCCGGGCAAAACTATATTCAGAAGAACAAACAGAAACTAACAGAACTGCAACAAGACACACACTACCAGCTTTGGGGTGATTTGCTGATGGCTAACCTCCAGCAACTAAAAAGTGGACTTACACATACTACGCTTACCAGTTTTTACGATAATCAACCTGTGGAGATAAAGCTTAAGCCTGATCTTTCGCCACAAAAAAACGCGGAAGTATTCTATCGCAAGGCTAAAAATCAACAGATCGAGATTAATCAGTTGCAAAAAGCTATTGACACCAAAACGGCTGAACTTCAAAAACTAACTCTGAAACTTTCGGAAGTTGAAAACACCTCCGATCTTAAACAACTGAAGCAAACTGAACCTCCAACAACATCAAAACAAAAAGATGCAATCCTTCCCTACCACGAGTTTGAGCATAAAGGTTTTCGTATTTGGGTTGGCCGCAATGCCGAAGCCAACGATGAACTTACGTTGAAACTTGCTTACAAAGAAGATTTATGGCTCCACGCCAAAGATGTGGCGGGTTCGCATGTTATTATTAAACATCAGGCGGGCAAAAATTTTCCGAAAGATGTAATTGAACGTGCCGCTCAATTGGCAGCTTACAACTCCAAACGCAAAACCGATTCGCTTTGCCCGGTAGTTGTTACTCCCAAAAAATTTGTACGCAAACGCAAAGGCGACCCGGCCGGGGCAGTTGTGGTGGAACGGGAGCAAGTAATTTTGGTGGAACCTAAACTTGATTAGTTTTAAAATTCAAAATTTAGGATTTAAGATTTCAAATTACAGGTAACCCAAGTTTTTGAATCTTAAATCCGAAATTCCTAATCTCTAACTCACCACATGCACCTTAATCATATTAGAACGGCCGCGTTCCTGAATAGGCATACTGGCCAGAATAATAAAGATATCACCAGTTTGTACGTGGCCATCGCGCTTCAGAATTTTTTCCACATCGGCAATGGTTTCGTCTGTGCTACTGGCTTTATCATAATGGTAAGCGCGGGTAGCCCACACTAAGTTCATTGAATTAAGTATCGTATCGTTGCTGGTAAATGCAAAAATGTTAGCGTTTGGTCGGTGCGAAGCTGCTTTGAATGCGGCATAGCCTAACTGCGTCATGCCCACAATAGCTTTGGCATTAACTTCTTTTGCCAGTTTACACGCAGTAAGAATCAGACTGTCGTTAAAATAATTGGGCGAGTCAGGATCAATATCGCGATAGCGGAAATAAATATTTCCCTGCTTCTCTACCGAACCAATGGTGCGCACCATACTGCGGATAACTTCCACCGGGTATTTACCGGCAGCCGTTTCGGCCGATAACATTAACGCATCGGCTCCGTCCATTACCGCATTGGCAACGTCATTTGTTTCGGCACGGGTAGGGCGCGGGTTTTCAATCATGCTCTCCATCATCTGGGTAGCCACAATTACCGGCTTAGATGCGCGATTACATTTTTCAACCAGCATCTTTTGTACCATCGGCACTTCCTCCATCCAGATTTCTACACCCAAATCGCCTCGTGCAACCATTACGGCATCGGTGGCTGCAATGATATCATCAATATTTTCAAGCGCTTCCGGCTTCTCAATCTTGGCTACAATGCGCGTAGTGGACTTATGCTCATTAATAATATCACGCAAGGTCTGTATGTCTTTTGCTTTACGCACAAATGACAAGGCCACCCAATCCACTTTATTTTTTAATCCGAACTTCAGATCTTCCAGATCTTTCTCGGTTAGCGATGGTGCTGATACTTTAGAAAACGGCAGGTTTATTCCTTTGCGGGATTTCAACTGGCCACCATATATTACAGTACACGTAACTTCTACCCCACGCACGTCTTTTACGCGCAACTCAAGTTTGCCATCATCAATCAAAATCATGTCGCCCACTTTCACATCGTTGGGCAACCCTTCGTACGAGGTGCTCACCAGGTCTTTATTTCCTAAAACTTCCTTGGTGGTAATGGTAATGGTTTCACCAGCCTTTATTTCCACACCGGGCTCCATTTCGTTTACCCGGATTTTGGGGCCTTGCAAATCCTGCAGAATAGCAATGTGGGTACCCATTTCATCATTTATCTCGCGGATGTAGTTAACCACCTTCTGGTGATCTTCGTGTTTACCGTGCGAAAAATTGAGTCTGAAAACATCCACACCCTCGCGGGCAAGGGCTTTTAGCATTTCCTTATTATTGGAGGCCGGGCCTATTGTTGCTACAATTTTGGTTTTGTTGTACGAAACACGTTCCATGTAAATGTGGTGAGGTTAGAAGATAAAATTGTCCTTCGATTTTAAGGCTGCCAAAGGTATAAAAGCAGTTAGTTCGATGGAAGGAATATTTTTTAAGAGTTCCTGCAAACGTTTGCTCTCCATATGCGCCTCGCCCTGGGTAAGCAAGATGTAGTCATAATGTTGAAACTCTGGCACTAATAAATTTTTAATAAGTTCGGGTTCGTTGGGCTTATTCTTAAATAGTTTCAACACATTAACCTCGTTTTCAAACGCATAATAGACATAACTGGCGCAGGAATCCTTGCTTAAAAGAATAGTTAAATCGGGCTGGCGAGTAAGGCGGCTACCCAGAATATGATTTACTTCCCAGGCCAACTTATAACCTTTGGCAGATGAAATTATGCCGATTAACTCAAAATCGAATGAATATTCTATTTCGAGCCGCTTTTTCTTCATTTTTGCCACAATATTCGCAATAGCACCGCTAGTTTTAAATGTTTGACAATATTGCACCAAATCTCTTTATTTGCACAGATTTTTGAATCCTCTAAACCTTTAAAAACATGTCTGAAATCGCACAAAAAGTAAAACAGATCATTATCGACAAACTTGGCGTGGAAGAATCTGAAGTTACTCCTGAAGCAAGTTTCACTAACGACCTTGGGGCTGACTCTCTGGACACCGTAGAACTTATTATGGAGTTCGAAAAAGAATTTAACATTTCCATTCCTGACGACCAGGCCGAAAACATTGCCACTGTAGGCCAGGCGATTTCTTACCTCGAAGAGAACGTTAAGAAATAATAGGTTTTGTCAGTTCTTTTGCTCCACTAACGGATTATGACATTTAAAAGAGTAGTAGTTACAGGTGCAGGCGCATTAACTCCAATCGGAAACAACCTTCAGCAATACTGGGAAGGTTTAAAAGCCGGAAAAAGTGGTGCTGCTCCTATTACCAGATTTAATGCTTCTCTTTTCAAAACCAGGTTTGCCTGCGAAGTAAAGAACTTCAACATTGAAGACTTTATGGATCGCAAAGAAGGCCGCAAACTTGACCCATTTGCTCAATACGCCATGGTGGTAGCTGACGAAGCTATAGCAGATGCCAACCTTCCGTTGTCTGAACTAAACCCTGACCGTGTCGGGGTTATCTGGGGTTCAGGTATCGGAGGGTTGTTTACTTTTCAGGAAGAAGTAAAATCTTTTGCCAAAGGTGATGGCACCCCTCGCTTCAATCCATTCTTCATTCCAAAAATGATTGCCGACTTAAGTGCCGGCCACATTTCTATTAAGTATGGCTTCCGCGGACCTAACTTCGTTACCGTTTCGGCTTGCGCCTCTTCAACCAATGCCATTTATGATGCCTTTACTTACTTAAGATTAGGTAAAGCCGACATTATTGTAACGGGTGGTTCTGAAGCTGCAGTTTGCGAAGCGGGTGTTGGTGGCTTCAACGCAATGAAAGCCTTGTCGGAAAGAAACGATTCTCCCGAAACCGCATCGCGCCCGTACGATAAAGACCGCGATGGTTTTGTATTAGGCGAAGGCGCAGGAGCATTGATTCTGGAAGAATACGAGCACGCCAAAAAACGGGGAGCAAAAATTTATGCGGAAGTAATTGGTGGTGGCCTTTCGGCCGATGCCTACCATATTACAGCGCCACATCCCGAAGGATCAGGCATTATTAAAGTAATGGAAAATGCCCTGAGCGAAGCCGGAATAAAACCAGAAGAAGTAGATTACATTAACACGCACGGTACCTCTACCCCACTGGGCGATATTGGAGAAATTAAAGCCATTCAGGCTGTGTTTGGCGATCAGGCCTATAAGATGAACATCAGTTCTACCAAATCAATGACCGGCCACTTATTAGGAGCTGCCGGAGCTATTGAAGCATTAGCCTGCATTCTGGCACTTAAAGAAGGTGTGGTAGCACCTACCATCAATCACTTTACCGATGATGATGGCCTCGATCCACGGCTCAATCTAACTTTTAACAAAGCGCAAAAGCGAGAAGTTAAAATTGCGTTGAGCAATACATTTGGTTTTGGTGGCCATAATGCCTCTATCATTCTGAAAAAGGCTGAGTAAGAAGCACCGTGTGGAACTTACTCTCCTTATCCAAAACCAATTCAAAAGAAGATAAGAAGTTAGTTACGGCAATTAAAACCATTGCCGGGTTTGCGCCATCTAACCTGGCGCTTTATAAATTAGCCACACTCCACAGTTCGCGCAGTAAAGAAAAAAATGGCTTTCGCGAGTCGAACGAAAGATTGGAATACCTGGGCGATGCCATATTAGGTGCGGCTGTGGCCGATTACCTGTTTAAAAAATATCCCTTCAAAGACGAAGGCTTCCTTACCGAAATCCGCTCGCGTATTGTTAACCGCGAATCGTTAAACAACCTGGCCAAAAAAGTAGGTGTAGCAGCCATTGTACAATTCGACAGTAAGAATGTGCAGTTACAAAAGGTAATCTTAGGCAATACCCTTGAAGCATTGGTGGGTGCGATTTACCTTGACAAAGGATACCTGCGCACCAAAAAATTTGTAATCGACAAACTCATTCAGCCTTACTTCGACCTTGAAGTAGTGGTAAACTCGAACTCAAACCATAAAAGTAAAGTTATAGAGTGGGCTCAGCGGCAAGGAAAAGAAATCAGGTTTGATGTAGAAGAGATAAAGAAGGGTCGGTCGCGCGAGTTTACTGCTCAGGTATTTCTGGGCGAGGAAGCATTCGGCCAGGGTTTTGGGCTAACCAAGAAAAAAGCTGAGCAAGATGCCGCAGAAAAAACTTGTGTGATGCTGAGTATCTGATCAAGATAGAAAATGAACACAATTAGAATTGCCGGTGCTACCGTAAACCAAACTCCACTCGATTGGTCTGGAAACAAAGCTCATATTATTGATGCTATTGAAGCTGCCCGGCATGAACATGTAAAACTACTTTGCTTTCCGGAGTTGAGCATCACCGGTTACGGCTGCGAAGATTTATTTTTGAGTGACTGGCTAAGCGAAAAGGCCTGGCAAATATTACTGGAAATTATTCCGCACACACAAGGAATTGCTGTTTGTGTTGGTTTACCATTAAGAATGGAGGGCATAACCTATAATGGAGCCTGTGTATTGCACGATCAAAAAATTCTGGGTATTGCATTAAAACAAAATCTTGCGCGCGATGGCGTGCACTATGAACCACGTTGGTTTGATGCCTGGAAGCCCAACACCGTTATTGAGTTAAACCGAAGTAATCATACTTTTCCGGTGGGTGATCTTGTTTTCGAACTGGATGGAATAAGATTTGGATTTGAAATTTGTGAAGATGCCTGGCGCAAAGAAAACCGACCGGGGTATCGGTTGGCACAACGGGGTGTAAACCTGATTGTAAACCCAAGCGCCAGTCATTTTGCGATGGCCAAAAGTCAGTTGCGCGAGCAAGAAGTGGTAAAAGACGGATCGCGCTTGTTTGCTTGTGCTTACCTCTTTGTAAACCTGTTGGGCAATGAAGCCGGCCGTATGATTTACGATGGCGATATTATTTTCGGTTTGAACGGTGAAGTTATTAACCTGAACAATCGCTTGTCATTCCATCCATTCAATTTAGTATGGTGCGATCTTGATCTGCAAAATCTTGCCGCTGCTAAAAGCTACCCGATAACCGATAGTAAAATCAAGAACGAAGAATTTAGTAAAGCTACTGCACTTGCCTTATTTGATTACCTGCGCAAAAGTAAAGCGAAAGGCTATGTGCTGAGTTTGAGTGGCGGGGCTGATTCTTCTTTGTGCGCCATTCTGGTGGCCGAAATGGTGAGGCGGGGTGTTCAGGAATTAGGTGCTGAGAAATTTTGCGAGGCAGTAAATATTCCGCTTTCAACTTCACCAAAAGAAATTACCGGCAAACTCCTTACCTGTGCCTATCAAGGAACCAAAAACTCATCGGAAGCAACGTTTACTTCATCGCAACAGCTTGCTCAATCAATCGGAGCAACATTTCATCACTGGACAATTGATGATGAGGTTGAATCGTACGAAAGTAAAATTGAAAAAGTATTAGGCCGGCCACTTACGTGGGAACAGGACGATATTGCCCGGCAAAACATTCAGGCCAGAAGTCGTTCGCCCATTATCTGGCTGCTGGCAAATCTTAAACAGGCTGTATTGTTAACTACATCTAATCGCAGCGAAGGTGATGTAGGGTATGCTACCATGGATGGCGACACCAGTGGTAGCCTGGCACCCATTGCCGGGATTGACAAACCATTTATTCTGCAATGGTTAAGGTGGGCCGAAAAAGAATTGGGTTACACGGGGTTAAGCTATGTTAACAACCTTACTCCTACTGCCGAACTGCGACCAAGCGAACGGGCGCAGACTGACGAAAAAGACTTAATGCCCTACCCGATCTTAGTAGAGATCGAACGACTCGCTATAAATCATCGGTTGTCACCGGCTGAGGTCTACCTCCGGTTAAAAAGCATGTCCCTTACAGGTAATCCGGATACAGCGTTATTAAAAACCTACATCCGGAAATTTTTCCGGCTCTGGGCTGCTAACCAATGGAAACGCGAAAGACTGGCACCTTCTTTCCATTTGGATGAATGGAATGTAGATCCACGCAGTTGGTGCCGCTTCCCTATCCTTTCGGCTGGGTTTACATTTGAATTGGAGGTACTGGATAGCCTTTAAAAACCGTATTAAACCTTCCCGGTCTTTCCCTTATATTTGCCACTTGTGCCACAGTTAAACGGCAAAAAAATTAATTGACTATGAGCCTGCTTGGTTATGTAATCTGGAATGCGAGTCCTGAAATTTTTTCACTCGGTTGGTTTTCTCTGCGCTGGTACGGATTGTTGTTCGCTGCTGGTTTCTTATTGAGCCAACAGGTACTGTATTATATCTTCCGGAAGGAAGGCAAACCAGAAAGCGATGTGGATTCGCTTACTATCTATATGGTAGTGGCAACCATTTTGGGTGCCCGTTTGGGACATGTCATCTTTTATCAACCTGAATTATTTCTGAGCGATCCGCTCAGCATTATTCTTCCATTTGAGTTTTCACCATTCCGCTTTACGGGTTTACAAGGCCTGGCCAGTCACGGTGGTGCATTTGGAATTCTGTTTGCGTTGTGGTTATACAGCCGTAAGAAAAAACCCGGGCAAAATTATTTGCAGGTACTCGATCGCATTGTAATTGTAGTGGCTCTAACCGGTGCGCTTATCCGGCTCGGAAACTTCTTTAACTCCGAAATTATTGGCTTGCCCTCTAACAACCCATTAAGTGTAGTGTTTATTAACCGGGTTACTGAAAGTATTGCCGGCAAAGAAGATAGCCCGGTACAATATGTAAAGGTTGAACGTAATGCAGAACTACCGGAAGGTGCTCATGGCCGGGTACCTGTTTTTATTTATGTGGTATTCAAACCCGGTATTGACCAAACCAGAGCAAAATCATATATAGAAACCGATGTGCAATACTTTGTCAACTATTATGATGAGTATATTGACAATCAGGGCTCAGTAATAAAATACAAAGCCGACATAGATGGTGATGGTAACTACATTGCACGCGTAAGCACTTTCGGTATAGCCCGCCATCCGGCCCAGCTTTATGAGTCCATCTCATGCGTTATTCTGTTTCTTATTTTATTCCTGATCTGGAATCGTAAAAAAGAAAATACACCTACTGGCTTAATCTTTGGCGTGTTTATGATTGTGCTCTGGGGCTTACGCTTTGCGTACGAGTTCTTAAAAGAAGATCAGGTGGCGTTTGAAGAAGGCATGACCCTTAACATGGGTCAGATTCTGAGCATCCCATTATTCATTGCCGGTATTATCATATTAATTCTGGCTTTGCGCAATAAGCAAGGCGGTAAAAGCAACGGTTAATCAAATAGCCGAAAGTGGCAGCATGTGGGCGGTGATAGTTGGTTTGTTAAGTTTTACAGGGCAACCAATTGCCACTGATACACTACGACCTTTGTCTGACACAACCAATCGGGTTGTAACCGTTAACCGTATTCTGATTATTGGCAATAAGGTTACCCGCGAAACTATCATCTCGCGTGAGTTAGATGTGAAATCGGGCGACACCATTAGCATGCGCAGGCTGATTAAACTGGTGGAGCAAGATCAGCGCAAGATTTACAACCTTCGGTTGTTTAATAAAGTTGAAGTTCGCTGGTTGCCCATTACTCAACACCAGGTGGATTTACTGGTAGATGTAAACGAACGCTGGTACACCTTTCCGGTGCCTATTTTTGAACTCTCCGATAGAAACTTTAACGAGTGGTGGCAGAACTATGATCATGACTTCAGCCGCGTGAATTTTGGTTTACACATGTACCAATACAACTTCAGAGGAAGAAATGAAACCTTGCGCTTAACAACCCAGTTTGGATTTACCAGGCGTTTTGAGTTGAACTATCGCATTCCATACATCGACCAGAAACAGAAGCATGGATTGATTTTCGATTTCAGCTACAGCGAGCCGCGTAACCTGGCTTATTTCACTGACGATCATAAACTCCTTTTCAGGCGTGATGATGAAAAACTAAGAACTACCTTTTGGGCAGGTCTTTCCTATACCTACCGGAAAAATTTTTACCAGACCCACATTTTTCAATATCAAAATTTCAATAGCTCAGTCTCAGACTCTATCGTATTTTTTAATCCCAACTTCTTTGGCAATAGTAGCCAGAATCAGAATTATAGTGTTTTGCGATACTATTTTAATTCAGATCATCGCGATGTAATGGCTTATCCCTTAAAGGGATTTCAGTTTATTGCTATGGCAGCTAAAAGTGGACTTGGCTTCGGCAAGGTTAATCTTTGGGAAATCAATGCCAGCTACTCGCGTTTTGAAGACCTGGGCCATAATTTTTATTTGTCCAACTATACTGCCGGATATGTCAGTTCACCCAAACACCAGCCTTATTCATTATACGGTGCTTTAGGCTATAAGCGACTTCTGGTAAAAGGTTACGAAGTTTACGTAATTGAAGGCCCGCTTTTTTTTCTGAACAAAACCACCCTCCGCAAAAAAATCTTCTCGCGCACCTGGGAAATTAACGGCTTGGGTATTGAGCAGTTTCAATATTTTCCGTTAGCCATTTATTTGAAAGGCTATCTGGACATGGGCTATGTAGAAAACTATCCCTACTATGAGCAATTGGATTTAAATACACGTCTTTCTAACCGGTTATTGGCAGGCACAGGGATTGGGCTTGATATTGTTACGGCCTACGATGCCGTGATTAGATTGGAGTACACCTTTACCCGCGAAAAAACACAGGGATTCTTTCTGCACATGCGCAAGGAATTCTAAAATCTAATACCGTTTGTAAACCTTCTTCTTTCCCTTTTCATACCGATACCAGATACCGGTCTCCTTACCCAGGCTATAACTTCCCGTAAACTCAAGTTCGCCCGTGGGGGTATAAAACTTCCATTCACCATCTTCTTTACCCTGCAGATAAAAACCTTCCTGAATCAGAGTGCCCGTTTCGTTATAGACCTGCGTTGTACCTTCGGGTATACCAAATTCATAGTTAACCACACGCTCAGTTTTTCCATTCTCAAAATAGTGAATCCATTTGCCCGAGTATTCGCTGTGTTCATACTTACCCTTTCGATGCAACCTGCCTGAGGGATGATAATACCAGGCAGAATCAACCAAAGCACCGGCACGCCAATTTTCTTTGCCTTGTAACGTACCCGTTGGGTAATAATAAATCACTTCACCGTTTAGTAATCCATTCGCAAAATTTTCGAGAGCGCTCTGTTGGCCATTAGGGTAATAATAAGTCCACAGCCCTGATTTCAAATCATCTTTCTTAAGTCCAACCGCCTTTAATTCACCAGTCGCATAGTACTCTTTTACCTCCTCCTGCGAATAGATTTCTGTTCTTGCAAGGAGAAAAATCGCAAAAAAAAGTATCTTAGTTATATAAACCCAGTCCTGTGAAGCGGTTATTGATCGTGCTGTTTTCATTTGCGATTGTAAAAATAACAAATGCGCAAAGCATCTCCACACAAATGGGTGCCCGTGGGTTAGGCATGGGCAACAGTGCGAACGGGTTGGTTTACGAGTGGGGCCTATTCAACAATGCTGGCTCAATTGGTTTACTTACGGAAACAACCGCCTCGGCTGCTTATCATATTCAATCGCGCCTTACTTATGCCAACCGCATGGCATTTGTATTCAATACCCCCCTTCGGTTTGGAGTGCTTGCTGCAGGTGCATTTCGGTTTGGCGATGATGTGTACAACGAACAAGTGGTGAGTACCGGGTTCAGCAATAAGTTTGGTAACACTTCGCTCGGCATCAAAATCAATTACATTCAATATCAAGCTCAGGGTTTTGGTACCCGTAGAGCCGTAAGCTTTGACTTTGGTGGCATTACACAGCTTACAGAGGTGATTTCTATTTCTGCCAGCATCACTAATCTTACCCAATCCAGGATTGATGTTGAAAATGAAAAAGAAGCTTTACCCACACGTTTAGCGGCTGGCCTTACCTTCCGCTTAAGCGATAAACTACTTGCTGCAACAGAATTGGAAAAAGATTTATTATTTCCGGTTACGTGGCGCACCGGGTTGGAATATGAATTCAAAAACAAATTTTTTGCGCGTACCGGTTTTAACCTGCAACCTACCAGCGGATTTTTTGGATTAGGAGCTAACCGGAAATTACTTCAGGCGGATTATGCTATTCAATTTAATTCCTTAACCGGAACCAGCCATCAGGCTTCGGTAACGTATCGGTTTAATCGCAAGAAAGTATGAAAGCTTTTTTAGTGGCGATAATCGTAACAACCCATACACTTTGTTTTGCACAGGAAATACTTCGCAAAGACGTTGACTTGGAAAAACTGGTAGATGAACTGCTTGCCGGGCAAGATGAAGATTTTAATTACGAAGAGTTATACGAAAACCTGGCACTATTGCTTTCGCATCCGGCCGACCTGAATCTTATAACTGCTGAACAATTGCGCACCCTCTACATTCTGAACGAAATGCAGGTGCAGGCCATTATGGAGTACCGTAAATCGGCAGGGCCATTTGTTTCACTTTACGAATTACAATCCATTCCACTGATAGACAGGCTAACTTTTGAACGATTGATTTCATTCGTAACCATTACCGATCAGCAAACTACACTCAACAAGACATTATTCGCCCGTATCTTTAATGAACGCAACAATTACCTGATACTACGGTACGACCGAACCCTGGAAGACAAAGTCGGTTACCTGAATACCACAACCGAAGCGAGTCGCTATCAGGGCTCGGCCGATCGTTTATACATGCGCTTCCGAACCAGCCGGCCAGGAGATTTCAGTTTAGGCTTTACTGCCGAGAAAGATGCCGGTGAACAAATAGAATGGGCGCCAGACCGAAAACAATATGGTACCGGATTTATTTCATTTCACGCACAAGTGCTGAACAAGAAAAAATTAAAGAACCTGATTATTGGCGATTACCAGGCGCAGTTCGGGCAGGGACTTGTATTGGGTTCTGCATTTGGTATTGGGAAAAATGCTGAGGCTGTTTCTACCACCCGCAGAGCATCGATTGGTTTTATGCCCTATACTTCGGCTTACGAGGCCGGGTACTTCAGAGGCGTGGCCGCAAGTTATCAGTTGTCAAAATCCATTACACTTCATGGATTTTATTCTACACGTTGGCGCGATGGTAATCTGCAATCTGATTCAACCGGTGCGTGGGGAATTTCTTCGTTGAGTACAACAGGCTTGCATCGTACTGCCAGTGAAATGGCTAACCAGAACACCGTGCAAGAGCAAAATGCCGCGGCCGTGTTTTCTTTTTCACACAAACGACTGGATGCCGGGCTCACACTACATCACACACAATTCGGCATTCCGCTACAGCGCGATGCTACGCCCTATAATCAGTTTTACTTTGAAGGCAATGCTAACACCAACGGTAGTGTTTATGTGAACTATACTTACCGCAATATGTCCTTGTTCAGCGAAGCAGCTTATACCTTTTCAAAAGGTGCGTCTGTAATTGCCGGTAGTATGATGAGCCTTACCAGTGCCCTGGATGTAGCCCTGCTCTACCGAAATTACAGTCGCAACTACCATAGCTTTTATAGCAATGCCATTAGCGAAAACTCCACGCCCCAGAATGAACAGGCCCTGTATTGGGGCTGGAAATATACCTTCAGTAAAAAGTATTGGACCAGTGGCTACTTCGATTGGTTCAGGTTTGAATGGCTACGCTACCGCGGATATAGTCCCTCGCAAGGCCATGAATGGTTGCTGCGGTTTAATTACCGGCCTTCGCGCCATGTAAGTTTCTTCGCACAAATGCGCGAAGAGAACAAAATCAGAAATCAATCCCTCGAATCTAACCTCTACACTACCAGCAATGGCACCAAACACAATTACTGGATTAATGCCGATTACCAGGCTACACCAACCCTGTCGTTGCGAACAAGAGTCCAGTTCAGTAATTATGAATATGCCGGTTCTAAAACCGGTGGCCTGGCTTTAATTCAGGACATAACTATACAAAAAAATAAGTTTACCCTGAACGCCCGCTATGCGCTTTTCGATACCGATGACTACGACAACCGGTTGTATGTTTTTGAGAAAGATGTATGGCTGGCATTCTCATTTCCGGCTTATTACGGTGTAGGGGTGCGCAGTTATGTGTTGATGCAGTATTCGGTTTCGCCTGCGGTTGTGTTGTGGCTGCGTTGGGCCCGCACCACCTATTCCAATGCCGATTCAATTGGATCGGGTAGTGAAACCATTATCGGAAATATCAGGAATGATCTTAAATTTCAGGCCCGAATCCGACTTTAAACCTGACCCGTCATGCATGCAGTAAAGCTTATAACACCCATGGTTTTCTTCTTAATATGCGTAGGCCTGGCGGTGTTTTTAGTGATTTTTAGATCCATTTTCAGAAAAAAATAACATCGGCAGATTAAGTTTAACCCCGGTATAGTCATTTTATCCACCATCCGGTAACTTTATCGAATTATTACTACTGCAATCTGGAAAGGTTTGCAGTTTGGCGTTCCTAATCCATTTGAGATGAGAAAGATAAACTTCATTTTCGTAATCATTTTATTTTCATTGGTGCTATTATCTGTTGCATCATTTACTTTCGCGCAAACCACCAAAAAGACACTAGAGCTACCCGAGTTTAAAAGCATTTATGTGAACTCGAACTATACGGTCTATGTAAAACAAACGAACAAACAGGAGGTTACCGTAGAGGCCCTTACCGAAATCTGGGAACTTACAACCGTGAAAGTGGAGAATGGAGTGTTGCTGGTAAATGTGGAGCGCAAACCCGATAGCCCTAATAAAAGCATTTGGTCTAAGATTGATGATATTAAAATACGCCCTACCATGAAGATAATGGTAAGCGTAAAAAACCTGAACGAACTACAGGTAAATGGTGGTGGTAAAATTATTTCAGAAAATTCCATTGCAGCCGATTACATCAACCTGGCAGTTTCCGGAAGTGGCGGTATTGAATTGGATATAAAAGGCAATAATGTAAAAACCGAAATCAGCGGCTCGGGTAACGTAACCTTAAAAGGTTATGCTTCTACCAACGACATTGTAATGAGCGGTAGCGGAACTTTCAATGGCTTTGCATGCGAACTGGAAAATGCCAAAGTAAAAATGAGTGGCTCCGGAATTTGCGAACTTTCAGCCTCTGCTTCTTTAGATGCAACTGTTTTGGGCAGCGGTTCCATCAAACATAAAGGCAATACCAAAAACGTAACAAAGAAAGTTTACGGCTCGGGAGCTGTTGATCGTGCGTATTAATCGGGGTTTACCCGATTTCAATCACCACATCGTCAGTCATAGGATGGCCTACGCACGTAAGAACAAACCCCTCGGCTCTTTCCGATTGGGATAACCCCTCTTCTTCGTCTAGTTTAACCTGACCACTTAGGGCTTTTCCACGGCAAGCTGTACATAAACCGCTTTGGCAGGAATACGGCAAATCAATTCCGTTGTCCAACGCGGTTTCCAGAATGGTGCGATTAGGTTCCACTACAAACTTATATTCCTGACCATCGTACCGCACGGTAACTTCATGTGCGCGCGGGCCACTGCCACCTACAGGCGCAGGCTCTTTCTTTGTGTCCTTGTCGATGGTACCCTGTACAAAGCTTTCTTTGAAAATCTTTTCAGTTGGTATTTTTCGAGCCTCCAGCAAAGTCTGTACGTTCTTCATCATTCCTTCGGGCCCGCACATTAAATAGGTAGTGCTACCAATGCCCCAATCCGGAATCCGTTCCAGAATTTTGGTTAACATATCGTGGTTAAGTAACCCCGAGTGGCCTTGCCAGTTAACCGGTGCATTATCCAGCACATGGATTACATGCAGACGACCTTCGTATTTGGTTTGCAACTGATCGAACGTGTTTTTGAAAATTATACTGTCGATATCGCGGTTAGCATAAATAAGCGAACAGATACTTTCAGGTTCTTCTACCAAAGTGGTCTTAATAATCGACATCATCGGGGTTATACCAGAACCTCCGGCAAACAAAACCAGATGGCGTTTATTTGTTTTGCTAAATTCGGTGGTGAAGTGGCCCATAGGCTCCATCACTTTTACCGTACTTCCTGGTTTAACATTATCGGGCAACCAGTTAGACATCAGGCCGCCTTCTACACGCTTTACGGTTACCGATAAATCAGAATCAGTTACGGGCGAAGAATTAAGGGAATAAGCTCTGCGTACCTCTTTGCCACCCACCGTTGCGATGAGGGTTAAAAACTGGCCAGCCTTGTAAGAAATTTTTGTGGCGGGTTGCTCAAATACAATGCTGATCGCATCCTTCGTTTCCTGCACCACCTGCTTTACTACCAGATTATGGTAATGCGGACCTGCAGGTGTAGCTTCCTTCTTTTCAGTTTTTTCGCTCTTCTTAAAAAATCCAAATGCCATGCTGAACTAAATTTTGGCAAAGGTACTATGCTGCAGCCAATTCCTTAGCAGAAATTTATCCTACAAATTGAGCCAATACGTGAATTTAAATACCAAAGCCCGGTTCTTACTGCGCAGGTTTTCGGGCAGATAGTTCTCGGTGTAAACCACAAAAAAATCACTGGCCGGTTTGTAGCGCCATTGAAACCGGGCGTTCAGGTTAACATTGTCGGCCAGGTTATTATATTGAACAAACGTGGTAAAAAATATCTTATCCGTAAACGTGAGGTCAATTCGAGGACCTACCAATACCAATTTTTCTTTGCCATAACCATCGGCCAAACGCAGATCATTATAATCGAACCTTACCGCCACACTACCATAGGGTTGGTACCGATAATTCATTTCTCCGGTAACATTAAAATTCTTCCCGTTATAAAAGCCTCCGTAGCGTGTTTCGAATGTATAATAAAACAGTTTGCGCTGATCAGAATTAAATTCCACACCCACTCCATTCCAGGTATACTCCTCACCGGATTTAAACTCAGTATATTTTTCACTGTCAATGGGGTTGAACGAGCTGGTAAGCTGTTGATATATCTGATAATGATAAACTACAAGTTCAGAAGTGTTCATGAAATTGAACCCATAGCCTACATTAAAAGCCTTATCGGCAATTTTACCTCCTGGAATTATATTCACATTGAATTCTGTACCTATGCCCATATTAACCAGACTTTTTGTTTTCGGAAACATGATGTATTCGCCTTCTGCGAAATAACTGGTTAAGCCAGGATAGACATTGCGACTCGGTACAAAACCAGCTTCGGCATTGTAATTTTTTTGTACAAACGTACTGCCAACTGCAAAATTTACTTTCCGCTTTCTATATGAGACAAAACCACCGCCAGATACCCGCTTATCTGTTATCATAGGAGAAAAAGAACCCGTGTAATAAAAATTGCCTGTCCAGGTATTGTTGGCACTGCGCATGTCAAGATCGGCTGTAAGCACACGGTTATACCGGCTAAAGGCCGGAATGGTGTCATTGCCAATAACCCGATACTTCAATAAATCTTCATGAAAATATTTTAGTGTGTCGCGATCGTTAACCCCCAACGACTGTTTATTGACATACGACAATGTAAAGTTGCTTTGCTTCCAGAAGTTTCGTTGAACAGCCGCCACGGTATAATTCTGAGCAGGCAATCCAGCCGAAAGTTTTTCCTTTGTGTGCATGTTCAGCACGCTAATACGCCATTGTTCGGTAAGCGATCCACTCAGTCGGGACCCGTATAAAATCGGCACGCGGGTTAAATCTCCGGTGCTGTCTTTTGCAATTCCAATTCTTCGCGAAAAGAATGGCCGGGCTTCCGGAAAACCAGCTCCGGCAAACAAATCGTTGTTCTCCAGAAAAAATTGCCTGCGTTCCGGAAACTGAAATTCAAAGCGAGTAAGATTTATTACCTGCCGGTCTACTTCAACCTGCGAGAAATCAGGATTTACCGTCAGGTCAAGATTTAAGGCGGGTGTTATACCAATTTTGGCATCAAAACCTGTTTGTACGTCATTGTTAGCGGAGGCCGGTGTAAATTCATTATCGCGCGAAGCGGAGCCTGCCACATAGGGAATAATGGAAACGTTGCCTTTACTTTTTGGCGGTAACTCACTCCACGCAAGCTGACCCGAGTAGGCAAACGATGCCGGAATAAACTGAATAGGTGTTGCAATCCAGCTTGATGCAAGGTTGCGTTTCCGATCCCACCTTAAAAAGGTAATGTTCCATTCCTCTATACTCTTATACCGAAAGCTTTTGAAGGGAATAGCAAGTTCCGCTATCCACCTATCTTTTTCGCGCACTACTTTAGAGTACCACTTGTTATCCCACGTATCGTTATAGCTTTCATCGCCCGCGCCTCCGGTAGAAATTACACCTTCAGCTTGCACGCCATAAGGAGTAACCTGAAAATAAAATCCGTTGATACGATCGTTATAAGTGCCCATGTAAATCCCAATGTTATCGGTACGATCGAAATCAAAATCTCTGCGCAGGGATTGCATCAGGTCGGGGGTATCGTCATCGTAACACACAAACGATACATATAACATGTGTTCGTCAAAGGCCAACCGGGCTTCAGTTTGGAAAGGCGCCAGGGCGGTATCGTAAGGATAGTTCATGAAAAAGTTGGAAGCCACAGCGGCTTCCTTCCAGGCCGCTTCATCCAGCTTACCATCCAGTACAATAGGTGTTGAAATCTTTTTTATTGGTAATTGCTGGCCGGGCTTGTTTTGAGCCAGCAAAACAAAAGGAAGCAGTACCAGAATGGCGGAACGAAAAAAGTGGGGGATCATGTGAGGGATTGCTGCAGATTAGGATACAGGCTTTTACGGCTATGGGCTGGTAAGGTTTTCTGGTTTTTGATGAGTGGTGTTGAGGGGGTTATGAACCAATGGGCACAAAAATCTGAAAAAATTTCCGGTCGGCTGTAATAATCAAGCCCGGCATGTATCTGAGTATTAAAAAAACGTAAAACCATGCAAAAATTAATCTTATTACTCCTGATTTCAATTGGTCTGCCAGCCCTGGCGCAGCCTGCTTTTAAAGTCGAAAAGACCGGAAAAGGAACACCGGTTTTGTTTTTACCCGGATTTATGACGCCCGGATCGGTTTGGAACGAAACCGTTAAAAATATGAACGGAAAATATGAAGCACACCTGGTGTCGTACGCAGGCTTTAATGGAAATACCCCGATAGCTATGCCGTGGTACTCAACCATTAAAAAAGAATTGGTGGAATACATAAAAACCAACAAACTGAAAAAATTAAAATTGATTGGCCACAGCATGGGTGGTAATCTGGCCGTTGATCTGGCTGCTGAGTTGGGTGAACTAGTTGATAAAGTAATTATTGTTGATGCGCTAGCGTGTATGCGCGAAGTGATGATGCCCGGTGTACCCGCTGAAGCCTTGAAATACGAAAGTCCATACAACAAACAAATGCTCGAAATGGATGTTGATGCTTTTGCACAATCCGCTACTATGATGGCACAAGGCATGACAACTGTTACTGAAAAGCAAGAACTGATTAAGTCCTGGATTCTGGAAGCTGATCGTAAAACCTATGTGTATGGTTATACCGATCTGCTAAAGTTAGATCTCCGGCCAACGCTTGCGCGGATAAAAGTACCCGTACTTATTCTGGGTGCGCCCTTCCCTACAAAAGAGATGGTGGTGCCTAACTACCAAAAGCAGTATGCAAACCTGGCTAACAAGACACTTGAGATAGCTCCAGCCGGAAGACATTACATTATGTTTGATCAACCAGAGTGGCTGTATAACCAAATCAATAATTTCTTAACAAAATAAGTGTATGATAACCCAGAGCAACTTTGATCTATTGCGCATTGAACTTTCAGTAAAAGCAAAAAATGGTTTAAACTTTATTGCAGCGGCCAGCCTGGTTTGGTTAATCATCAGCTTCGTGTGGACATTAAATTACTCGGCATATAACAAGTCGGTACTGACTTTTTGCGTGGGTGCCCTTATGTTGCCGCTGGCCTTATTATTCTCCAAGATTTTTAAAACTACCTGGACATTAAAAAACAATCCTTTAGACCCGTTGGGGCTTTGGTTAAATTTTGCCCAGCTTTTTTATTTTCCCTTTTTGATTTTCGTTTTGTTAAAAATGCCAGAGTATTTTGTAATGACGTATGCCATTATTACTGGTGCACACTTTTTTCCATACAGTTGGTTCTACAAAAACAAACTTTATGCACTTGCGGCCGGGGTTATTTCGATAGGTTCCTTTTTTTTGGGATTCTATCTGCCCACTGAGAAAATCTATTTCGTTCCATTATACATGAGCCTGATCCTTTTAATCCTCTCCGTTTTTCTTTTCTTTGACTTTAAGAAAAAAGCCAGCTACTATCAAGGTCAATAAGGGTTCACGTGCATGGATCAACTTAATCATACTTTCGAAAACCTACACAGCCAATACTTTAGTATGGTATTGCACTTGTGCCGTGGGTTTATGAAAGGCGATCGCGATCTGGCACACGACCTGGCGCAAGATGTATTTATAAATGTGTGGAGTGCTTTGCCTGGGTATCGGGCCGAAGCCTCTTATAAGACATGGATTTACCGCATAACGGTTAATACCTGCCTGCTGCAAATCCGCAAAGACAAGAATAAAATTAAAGTACCCCTGGAAACAGTTGCCCACCCTGTTGAAACCGATACGGCCGCGCACGCACAAGAAAACGAAAATATTTTATATCGTGCTATCGGCCAGCTTGACGAAGTAGATCGGTTAATGATAATGATGGTGCTGGATGAAATAGAGTACGAAGAGATTGCCCGAATAATGGGTATAACTGAAAATAATTTGCGGGTAAAAATTCACCGCATCAAAACGAAATTAAAAATATTAATTGAAGATGAAAGACGAAGAATTGGATGATGTGACTGCACTGTGGCAGCAGACCAAAACAAAAAGCAGCGAACAGCCCAAAACTAATGTGGCCGCTTTGATTGCCGCTGGCGAAGCGCGTAAGAAAAGTACACTCACAGCCCATTATGGAAATGCCGCAGTGCTATCGGCAACTGTTTTTGTTTTGGTTTTTTACTTCTATTATCTGTATAATTTTCAGGATGTGTTAAGTAAAATTGGTTACAACCTGATGATTGGCGGATTAGTAATCCGGATTATGATAGAATTTTTCAGTGCGTGGCGTTCACAAAAAATAAAGGTCGGGGATACCGCTTCGGCCTCCCTTCAAAATACTGTTGCCTTCCTTCAATTCCGGAAACAGATTCACGGCCCTGTAACCATGTTAATTTTTATTGCCTATTTCATCGGGTTTTACATGCTTACGCCCGAGTTCTACAGGCACATCACATTCACCTGGCTGGTGCTGATGAATGTATCAGCCTTGCTTGTGGCTATTGTGCTGGCGTATTTTATCCGCAGAGGTATCCGGCAGGAATTACTCGATCTGGAAAAAATGGTAGAACTACAGCGCAGTCTTGTGCGCCCTGAATAACCGGAGCGAACGTTACCGGATAATCTGAATTTTGTATCTTTACACCTTAACAGATTTTTCGTGTCCGTAACTCTTCATGCTCTTTCGCCCCTTGATGGGCGCTATGCCTCCGCAACCCAATCGCTTACACCATACTTCTCAGAATATGGCCTGATTTATTACCGTGTTCGGGTAGAGGTTGAATACCTGATTGCACTTACGGCAGTATTGCCTGATCTGAAAAATTTCCCAAAAAATAAAATTGCAGAACTTAGAGCCATCTATTCAGCATTTAATGAAACCGATGCGGTGTCGATTAAAGAAATCGAGAAAACCACCAACCACGATGTAAAGGCAGTTGAATACTTTCTGAAAAAGAAGTTTGACGATATCGGCTTATCCGATTACAAAGAGTTTATTCATTTTGGTCTTACCTCGCAAGATGTTAATAACACGGCCATTCCGCTTTCGCTGAAAGGAGCCATGACTGCGGTACTGCTACCGGCTATTCAATATATTATTACAACGCTGCATAAATTATCAACCGACTGGGCAGCCATTGCAATGCTGGCCCGCACGCATGGCCAACCAGCATCGCCCACAAGGCTTGGCAAAGAAATACAGGTGTTTGTTGTTCGCTTACAAAAGCAGGTGGAGTTACTTACAACCATTCCGTACTCAGCTAAATTTGGTGGCGCTACGGGTAATTTCAATGCCCATCACATTGCCTATCCACAAATCAACTGGATAGATTTTGCTGACACGTTTGTGAATTCGCAGTTAGGTTTGCATCGCAGCCACCCTACTACCCAAATTGAGCATTACGATAATCTGGCTGCGTTGTTTGATAATTTGAAACGTATTAATACAATTCTGATTGATTTTAGTCGCGATGTATGGCAGTACATCTCTGTGAATTACTTTAAACAAAAAATAAAAGCGGGTGAAGTTGGTTCCAGTGCCATGCCACACAAAGTAAATCCCATCGACTTTGAAAATGCGGAAGGTAATTTGGGTATTGCGAACGCCTTGTTTGAACACCTTTCCGCCAAGTTACCGATTTCGCGCCTGCAACGTGATTTAACAGACTCAACTGTTTTAAGAAACATAGGGGTACCGATTGGTCATACATTGCTTGCGCTTAAATCTCTTGAAAAAGGAATTGGCAAACTGGAATTAAACAAAGTAGCGATTGATGCGGATCTGGATGAAAACTGGGCCGTAGTAGCAGAAGCTATTCAAACTGTTTTGCGCAAAGAGAATTATCCTAATCCTTACGAGGCCTTAAAAGCACTTACCCGCACCAACGAAAAAATTACGAAGACCAGCATTCATCAGTTTATTGATGGACTGGATGTAACAACCGAACTGAAAGCTAAGCTAAAGGCAATTAGTCCGTTTACTTATACAGGCATTTAATAATCGTAAAGCAAGGTTTTACAAATAAGTCTAAACCAGACTCACTTCGCCTACGGAGTTTTGGGGTTTACACTCCGGATCACCTCCAGCACATACCTTACTGTCAGTTCCAGTTTTTTCCAGTCCTGTTTTTCAAATACCTCTTTGGTAAACAACTGCGAGCCCAATCCCACGCAAGCGGCACCCGCACCAAACCATTCTGAAATACTTTTTTCGGTTGGCTCTACACCTCCGGTAATCATTAACTGAAGGTCGGGCACTACCGGCATAATCGATTTTACAAAACCGGGCCCCAACACGGAGCCTGGAAAAAGTTTAATCAACCCTGCTCCCATTTCTTTGGCCGTAACAATTTCAGTTAACGTGGCACAACCGGGTATCCATAACCTTTCATGGGCATGACACACCGGAGCCATTTCAGGTTTTAGAATAGGCGAGATAATAAAGTGCGCTCCCGCCTGAATATATTTTTCAGTAGTGGCTCCATCCATGATGGTACCAATACCCAGGGTAAGTCCGGGTAATTTTTCTGCTACCCTTAGCAAGTGCGTAAACACTTCAAAAGAATTTGGTTGCCGGTTAGTGTATTCAAACGCACGCACACCACCGCGATAAGCGGCCTCCATGGCGAGTTGGGCAAGGTTGGCATCGTTGTGCGAGAGTAAGGGCACAAAGCCTGTTTCTTTGATGATGGATAAAATCTGTTGCTTACTGAAATCCATTAGCGTAAAAGTTTACCTACGTTCTCATCGCGCACCAGCGCTTTAATTTCTTCTACCGAACAAAGGTTTACATCGCCTTCAATAGAATGCTTAAGTACACAGGAGGCGGTTGCAAATTCTAATGTATCAGCATCGGACATCGTGTTAAGCAAACCGTAGATCAAGCCCGCCATAAAAGCATCGCCTGCTCCTACTCTATCCACAATGTGGGTGAGATCGTATGTTTTGCCTTTAAGTAACGACTTACCATTAAAAAGCTGAGCCGAAATTTTATTATGTGATGAACTAATGGATTCCCGATCAGTGACAGCAATCCTTTTTATGGCTGGGTTAACTTTCATAACAGCTTTGCAGACTGATTCAAAATCTTTTGCTGCAATGCCGAGGCAATTTTCAAAATCGGTACTTCCGCCAACAATCAGATCGCTCATGCTAATTAAGGTCGGCATTATTTCCGTTGGTTGCTTGCCGTATTGCCAGAGGTTTCTGCGATAATTTATATCTCCGGAAACAGGAACATGATGTTTGCGTGCGCTTTCAATTGCCTGCCGACAAACATCGGCAGCACCTTGCGAGAGTGCCGGAGTTATACCCGACCAATGCAACCAACTAGCTTGTTGCATAATTTCATCCCAGTCAATCATCCCGGGTTTAATGTGTGCAAAAGCTGAGTCAAACCGATCGTACACAATACGCGAGGCCCGCTGCATTGCACCGTTCTCCAAAAAATAAACACCCAGTCGTTCAGGACCGTAGATAATGTGCGCTGTATCTACACCGCATTTGCGCAACGCTTCCGTAGCAGCCCGACCAAAATCGTTTTCGGGGAAGCGGGTTACGTGGGCCGAGGGAATTCCCCAACCGGCAAGGGCAGCCGTTACATTAGCTTCCGAACCGGCATAGCGAACTTCAAATGTTTCGGCTTGTACAAAGCGTGCGTGGGCAGGCGTAGAAAGCCGCATCATTACATCGCCAAGTGAAATAACTTTTTTATTCATAGGTAACAGATGCCAGGCAAAACACAAGTGTCAGTTTTGAGTTTATCGAAAACAATTCAAATTAAATATCAAATCGACTTCGACATTGCTCAGCCTGACAATTGAAAGGGTGTTTTGCCTACTGAAAGTAATACGTTTTAAAAGTACGGCTTAAACCTTAAAATTTATACCTTCACCTACCTAAAAGATTTTAAAATCATCAGCTTGCCATGGCCCGCGTACTAAAGATAAATCCTGCCGATACTGTTTGGGTTGCACTAACCGATTTACCTGCGGGCGAAAAGATAGATTGCAATGGTGTACCTGTTACCTTGGTGCACAGCATTCCAGCCAAGCATAAGTTTGTGGAAAGAACACTTCAGCGGGGTGAAGAAATTATCATGTATGGTGTGGTGGTTGGAAAAGCAATTGCAACCATCCCGCAAGGAAGCGCCATTACCACTCAAAATGTAAAACATGAAGCCGCAGCATATGCCGGAAGAACGAAAACCTGGAAGTGGCAGGCTCCGGATATCAGCAAATGGAAAACTAAAACTTTTTTGGGTTATCACAGACCAGACGGGCAGGTGGGCACCGCAAACTACTGGATTGTTATTCCATTGGTTTTTTGTGAAAACCGAAATGTAAACGTAATCCGTGAAGCATTTGAAGAAGCATTGGGCTTTGGAAAACATAATGCGTATAAAAATTATGTGCAGGAATTGGTGCAGCTTTACCGGGAAGGAAAAACAGCTGAGATTGTTAAAACCAATTTTCAAAATGGTAACGACACACCTACTTCGCGCCTCTTTGAAAATCTGGATGGAATAAAATTTTTAACACACGAAGGTGGTTGTGGTGGCACGCGCCAGGATTCGGATGCGTTATGCGCTCTACTTGCCGGATATATCAACAACCCAAATGTGGCCGGAGCAACTGTTTTGAGTTTGGGTTGCCAGCATGCGCAGGCTTCTATTCTTCGAGAGCGCTTGAAACAACACAATCCTAATTTTGCGAAACCTTTACTTGTACTGGAACAACAAACCGAAGGCACCGAACAAGAATTATTGGCTCGCGCCATTCGCGAAACATTTCTGGCGTTGACTGAGGTAAATCAACAAACCCGAAAGCCTGCTACACTTGATAAGCTGGTAGTTGGACTTGAGTGTGGCGGCTCCGATGGATTCTCCGGTATCTCGGCAAATCCGGCTATTGGTCATACCTCAGACCTGATAGCCGCGCTAGGTGGTGCAACTATTCTTTCGGAATTTCCGGAACTGTGTGGTGTTGAACAGGAACTAATTAACCGCACTGCTTCTGATAAAACTGCAAATAGGTTTATGGAATTGATGCGCGCCTATTCACGCGCTGCCGAGTCGGTAGGTTCTGGTTTTGATATGAACCCATCGCCTGGCAATATTAAAGATGGTTTGATTACCGATGCTATGAAGTCGGCAGGAGCCGCCAAAAAAGGTGGCACCTCGCCTATAACTGATGTATTGGATTACGGTGAATACATAAAAGAAGCCGGGCTAACTTTATTATGCACACCCGGCAACGATGTGGAGAGTACCACTGCCATGGCGGGTGCCGGTGCGAATGTGATGTTATTTACTACGGGCTTAGGCACACCAACCGGTAATCCGGTTGTTCCGGTTATTAAACTTTCATCTAATACTAAACTTGCCCAAAAAATGCCCGATCTAATTGATGTAGATTGCGGCCCCATCATTTCTGGTTCCAAATCAATTGAACAACTGGGTGGCGAAATTCTGGATTTTATTATTGAAGTAGCCAGCGGGAACATAAAACCCAAAGCCGTTCAATTACAACAAGATGATTTTATTCCGTGGAAAAGAGGGGTTTCGCTATAGTATCAATCTGCATCCGCTAAATACAATAATTTCTTATCAGCAAAATCATACAGTGTAAGTCTGCGCAAATCATAGTAAGCAGTCCAGAAAGATTTTAATGCATCGATGTAACTACGTTTAGCCGTATCTTTTTCCGTTAATGCGATATTAAGATTTGTGATATCTATTTTACCAATCAGGTACCGGTTCTGAGCCACGTTATACCGTTGCTGGGCTACTTCATCCGACTTCTTTGTGATTTCAATTTGTAAGCGCAGCATTTCAAATTGCCGCACCTGGGTAAGAATCTCTTGTTCAAATGTTACCTCGTCCTGTGCAATGATATAATCATTCAATTTCTTATTGGCAATTGCCGTTCGCATCAATGCTTTTCGTCTGCCCCAATCTACCAGCGGAACATTAAAGGTTACGTTTGCCATTTGCTGCCGGGCTGGGTTTTGGTACAAATCGCCTAAAGCACTGCCTACGTTATTAGTTCCATACGATGCGGTAAGTCCAACCTGATACCGTTCACCCTTTGCCTGAGCAACAGCCTGCTCCGCTTCAATCTTGCGTCTTTCAAAAGCAATAAATGCCGCACGGTTTTGTTTAGCAAATTGTAGAGCTTCTTCCTCGGTTACATCAAACAGTGGTATAGCATCAGGTAATGTTAAATCAAACCGTTCGCCATTTCGCAATCCTATAAAAGTGCGTAAACGTAAACTTGCAGTTTGCAAATCAAGATCGGCCTGGGCCACATCCTGGCGAGATCGTAGCAGTTGAAGTTCAACTTGCAAAAGTTTGTCTTGCGAAGTTGTGCCGATGTTGTAGCGCCCTTGTTCAATTTTGTAGATCGTATCGTTATTGGCCAGATTAAATTTTGCGATTTGCGCATTTACCTGAGCCTGCAACACATTAAAGAAAGCTTCCACTGCATCGCTGCTGATTTGCTCCATATTTTCAGCATATTCACGTTTGGATTCTTCATAACGGATAGGTTCAATTTTACGATCCCACTTATACGGATTAAAGGCAAACAACGGTTGATTCACAAAAATATTGAATGGCGCACCGTTCCATTGCCGGCTATCGTTGGTGATGTTGTTAAAATAATTGTAGCTGGAGTTCACAAAAATCATCCCGCCCGTCCATTGTATGGGTTGTTGCAATCCAAAGTTTACTCCTGGATTAAGTTGATTAAGCGGTAAATACTGAATGGAGCCATCGGGCTGGCGCACAGGCGTAAAGCTATTATTGTATAACGAACCCGCGTTGTTGCTGCTCATGCGCAATTGCGGATTATAGTTGGTTTTAAAATACCGGTACTGCCAAAAACGATTCTCCTTACGGGTTTCAGCTTGTTTAAAGGCTGGCGATTGTGTTAACGCACGGTTAACCACATCTTGCATGCTGAATTTTTCCTGTGCCAGTACACTTATTGGAAAAACAAAAGAGACAATTAAGATTATGTTTTTTAACTTATTCATGTCGCAAGGAGGTTATAGGGTCTTGACTGGCCGCTCTGCGTGCCGGGGCTATTCCAAAAATTAACCCTACGGTAGCAGCCACACCAAACGAAAGTATGATAGAAGAGAAACTAATAATGGTGGGAATGTTGGCAAATACTGAAACAAAGTAGGCCAGCGTAACACCCAATATCACCCCAATCAAGCCACCCGAAATACTGATCATTACCGCTTCAAACAGAAACTGCTGCACCACATCGCTCTTTTGTGCTCCAATGGAAAGTCGTAAACCAATTTCTTTAATCCGCTCCAGTACCGATGCCAACATGATATTCATAATACCAATACCACCCACCAATAGTGAAATGCCTGCAATCGCACCCAGCACATAATTAAAAATATCGTTGGTGCGTTGCTGTTGCTTTAGTAATAACTCTGGAATCTCAATTTCAAAATCCACCACTTCATAATGCCTGCGGGTAAGCATACGCGAAATAATTTCGGCAGTGGTTTGAAGTTTAGGCGTTTCATCTACTTGAATTACTAACCGATCGATCTGGTGATAATTATTTTTTTCTTCCGCACTTTCCTCCTCAGCAGCTTCACCACCAATAATAATTACTCCCTGGCTGCGCATATTTGCCAGGCGCAACGCTTCGGCTGTAATCAAATCGCGATTTTCGTATCGGATTAAAACGGATTGCAGAGGCGCATATACATCCATGTTAAAATCGCGAATTCCTAATTTACTGATACTGCTTTCAGAAACATAACGTTCGCGCATCACCCCAATAACCGTTAGCCAATGCGGGCCAACTTTTAAACTCTTACCAATAGCGTTCTCGGTTGGAAAAAATCTACTCTTCAATGCCGAACCAATAATACACACCGGTGCACCATTTCGCATCTGCTCAGCATTAAACATCTGGCCTTCCGCCAACTGAAAATCGTAAATGTCAAAATAGGCTGGCTCTACCCCTACTAACTTGGCCGATCTTCTTATTCCATTTTGAATTACTGACGTGTTCAGAATAATTTCAGGGCTTACTTTAGCCAGGCCCGGAATGGTTGAGGTAATGCTCTTTACATCGCGCACGGTAAGACCAGGCGAAAATTTTTTCTTTTCTTTTTTCCCTCCTGCAGTCTCATTCAGCTTTTCCTCCTTCTGCTCGATGATGGGCTTGATCACAATATTGTTAACACCAACTAATTTTATCTGGTTAAGAATTTCCTGTTGTGCTCCATTACCAATGGCCAACATAGCGATAACCGCTGCCACCCCGAAAATAATACCAAGCGCAGTGAGCAATGAGCGCATTTTATTTGCTATCACTGCATCTATGGCAATGTATAGATTGGCCAGCAACCGGGGCGAAAAAAATCTCTTTAGCATGGATGCTCGATCTTAGTTGTTAGCCAGTTTACCTGTACTTTCATCTTTCTTTTTTCCACGCTTGCCATTCATCTCTGGCAGCAGGTCAATTTTGGAATCTGCCATACCGGAAGGAATAGAAAGAAAAATTCTGTCAGCTGCAGCAAGTCCGCTGGTAATTACTGCATCGTTAGCGTTGGTTTCGCCTACTACCACTTCTTGCTTAATGGTGTTTAAGCCATCTTTTTTAAACACGTAGGTTATTGAATCTGCATGGGTATGTAAACTTTCCAGTGGCACAAACAATGCACTTTCAACTACAGAAGCAATTATTTTATTGCTGGTAGTCATGGAAGGCCTGAGGCTGGCATCGTAACCCTTTATTTCGACCATAACCTCAAACACCTTAGCATCGGAGTTAGGGCGTTGTTCACCCACATTGGCTACCGATGTAACTACGCCCGAAAGTTTTTTATCGGGATAAGCATCCAGGCCCACATCTACTGCCTGGCCCTTCTGTACTTTACGTACATCAACCTCGTTCACATAGGTTTTGGACATCATGGTTGTAAGGTCGGGCAGTGTGGCTACAGTCGGGTCCCACATCTGAATGCGTGAACCAGCTTTAATTGGTTTTCCATCCCAATGTTTATGGTAAATAACCATGCCATCTTCGGGCGCCATTATGTTGAACGCTTCCAAAACCTTATTCATGCCATCAAACTCAGATTGCACTTTGCGCAGCTCGGCATTAACCTCGCGCATTTTTTCAATGTTCTGATTCTTTTTAATCTTATAATTCTCAACAGCCTGCTGGTAGGCACGTTTGGCTTTATCCATATTTATTTCCGCCTGTTTGATGGTGGCCGGAGGTTCAAATTTTGATTGCTCCAGTACAATGCCGGTTTCTTCTACCGCATACTTCAGGTTAATTAACTCATCGCGCGATTGTCGCAGTTGTAATGCAGTATCTAACTGAGTTTGATTGAATTTTGAACTTGCCTTATCCAGTTCAATTTGTTTAGCTGCAAACTTGGTTTGAAAGTCAGACCGATCTAAGGTGGCCACCCAATCACCTTTTTTAACTAAAGTACCTTCGCTGATAATATTCTGAATGGTTACTTCCCAGATTTGAAAGTTACGCAACTGGTGTGGCCCTAAAATTTTTACCGAGTTCTTTGCTTCCAGTTCTCCGGTAGTTTCAATCTCTACCCTAAACTCTCCTTGTTTCACATCGGCCATAATAACGGCCGC
Source organism: Bacteroidota bacterium (assembly GCA_051715445.1). GTDB lineage: Bacteria > Bacteroidota > Bacteroidia > Cytophagales > Cyclobacteriaceae > ELB16-189. The sequence continues at coordinate 36,201 of JBPXJU010000011.1, forward strand.
ATCGGAGTTGGCATCGCGCTTAAAGATGAAGTAGCCCATTAGCAAAGCGACCAGAACGCCTGCCAGTAAGAGTAAATTTTTTCTGCTCATGGTGATTTAGGTGTGGAGTGTTAACTTAAAATGCAAGCAATTATTGTCTGTAGTACTTGAAACCGGGGTTTAGGGTTACAATCTGAGCTGTAAAAAGATGTAAAAGGCCATTAAAAAGGGTGAAAGGAAATCCTTTCACCCTTTGGAAAATGAAGCTGATCTTATTGAATGTTACCCTTCTTTACTTCGATTTTTACAAGAGCCGCATCTTTCGAGATTTTGCCAGTTGCATAATCGTTCAGTACGCTGGCCTTAACGGCTAGCTCAAGCGTTGCAGGAATGCCACAACCTTTACACCGGGTAAGAGTAATGTTGAAGACCAGGCTTTCTTCGGCTTTCAGACTTTTTAAAGTGCGGCCATATTCAAGCACATCTGCTTTAATGTCGCGCTCGAAGGCTGGATAAAGTTCCTTCACCTTTTTATCGCGTTCTTCCTGAGACAGGTTACTCAAACCCTGAGTAGGCATTACCCAAAGATCGTAATTCGTCTGATTGCTGGAGAAAACATTCATATAATAGATTACACCATAATCTTTCAAACGTTCATAATAAATATTCTCATCGGTAAAGAACGTTTTGGATAAATCGCGCTGATATAACCGATTGAAAATACTGGTGAGTAATTCCAGGTCGGGTTGCAGTTCATTGTCCATCTGGCTGTTTACCACTTTTAGATTTTTCATGAATTGCTCGCGACTTACTTTACCTTGTTTCAGTTGTGTAACATTACCTTTCGTGGTTTCGATTGACAAGAAAGAGGGCTTTTGGTTTTCCGGAAATGCGATAAACCAGTTTCTGTTGCCTTCGCCCCGGTTTGTAATAATAATCTTTTCGTTAGGTTGCAATTGCGAAATCAGGTCGCCATAATCTGCTACAAACTCTTTGCAAGCTTCAATCAGTTTTTCGGTTGTTGCTTTTTGAATACTGTCGGCATTAACCGAGCGACTCAACGTGTTGGCCCGTCCCCGAATTGTTTCGGTAAGTGCACGGCCTTGCTCATCATATACCCGGGCCACATCTACTGGCGCGGTTGACTCCATGTAAAACTGAGATCCACTTCCGTTGATAACAACATCCTGCCCGCCAAGACCCCAAACAAATGGTCCGCTAAGATTGTAGGGCAGCCGGAATGTTACGCCATGCCCTTCGCGGTAATCGCTGTTGATCTCCACCGGAAAGAAATTTCGCTTTTCCAGTTTTTGTTTAATCAATGTCTCCAGAATATTCTCAGCCACTTCCAGGTCGCGATTCATGCGCTCATCTTTCTGAGCGTGTGCCTGCAGAGCTATCAACACTGCTCCTATCCATATCAAACTTCTCACACCTCTTTTCATAATACGTTTATTAATAGTTGTTAACTTTTCTTACTGTTCCATCAGGGTTTGAAATAATACTGGCCAGTATTTGTTCTGTTTCCTGTTTAAATTGATCGGTATTTTTCTCAATGTTATTCATCCGGGCCTGAAATAAAATCAGGTCTTGTTTGCGCTGTTCGTTCAGATACTTGGTAAAGTCAACCAATAAATTCTCGACATAAACCTGCTGATCTTTTGAAGAGAGTTTAAAATAATCCTGCATCAACTTCAGATTTTCTTCCTGCAAACCGGCTACAAACGTACGCACCTGGTCTTGCGAAGCCTGCGAGGCAACCGAAATCAGTTTGTCAATCCGTTCCGAATTGCTGGTAAGGTTCTGCTGGAGTGATTGCTGGAGTTGGTGATTGCTCTCTTCCCAGTTTGCGGCTATTGTCTCGTTGTTTTTTACTAATGAAGTGTTGATCATCTGCTGCACTTCGTTAGCGGTAAGAGTTTGTGCTGCAACGGGCTGTTGAGGCGCATCGTTAAAACTAATCCGTAACTCTCCATTTGAATAGGTTACTTCCGGACCTATCAGGCGGGCTGCTACCAACAGGAATAAGAGAGAAGCTGCAATACCCATCGTAATTTTAAAATACCCGGCCTTCCAGAAAGGAATACTGCGCTGTTCATGATCCACAAAAACGGGGGGTGCAATTACCTCCACATCAGTTAATGAGCCTAACGCCTTGCGTACGCTATTCATCTGATGCAACTGCTCGCGCACGTGCGGATTTTGCTGCAGGTAGTTTTCTATTTTTTCCGTTTCAGCGGCATCCAGTTCACCATACAGGTAAGCCATCAGGGTGCCTTCGTCTGGTTTATAGTTCATAGCCCAGTGCTTCTTTAGTTATTTGCTTCTTTTCCAAAATCTTTTTTAGTCCATCCAACCCGTAATACATTCTCGATTTCACCGTGTTCTCCGAAATCTGTAATGCTTCAGCTATTTCTCTGAATTTCAGTCCCTCATACTCTTTCATAATTACCACTTCTCGTTGTTCGGTACTTAGTTCCATCAGGCACTGCTGCAGCAGATCTGAAAGCTCGGTATGCCGCAACTGTTTCTCGGGGTTATCCATCTTTCCGCTGCTGGCCTCCCATTTATAACTGACTTCACTTTCGCCAGGCGAAAAATCATTCAGCGAAACCGACCGGTTAGCCTTGCGCTTGCGCAACTCCTCGCGGCAGTAGTTCACGGCTATAGTATAAAGCCACGACTTAAACCGTGTTGCCTCCTGCAAACCCGCCAGGTTACGGTGCATGCTTATGAATGTTTTCTGCGAAACCTCCATGGCCAGGTCGTGGTCGAAGAAAAATTTATAGGCAAAGTTGTAGATGCGCTTATACCACAACTGCACGAGTTTGCCCTGAGCATTCTTATCTCCCTGACGAGCCCGCTCCAGCAGGGCATCTGCGTGCATCATAACAATATCCGGTAAGGTTTCGGCCACAGAAAACGTTTAATTTGAGCTCAATTCATTGTTTTCGAATATAAAGATGCAATACGGTGGTAAAAAGTTTTAATCATTTTCTTTTTTCACCATATCGGTACAGTTCCACCACGAACCTTTTATATCCATACGCCCGGACAAAGCAGTTTGGTTATCTTTGCCGCTCATGAAAAAAATCGTTTCGTTTCTCATCCGGTTTGTACCTCGCCCCTGGTTACAACGAATGGCCGGCACGGGTCTTAAAGTTGCCGGTTTGTTCTATCGCGGTAATAATGTGCAGTGCCCGGTTTGCGAAAGTAGCTTTAAAAAATTTATGCCTTATGGCAGAATTAACCCCCGGCCCAACGCCTTATGCCCCAACTGCCTGAGCCTGGAGCGTCACCGCCTGATTTGGTTGTATCTGCAAAAGCAAACCGACTTTTTTAATACTTCATTAAATGTATTGCACATCGCGCCTGAAGTTTGTTTTATTAACCGGTTTGAAAAACTGCATGGCGAACGCTACATCACTACCGATATTGAATCGCCACTTGCCAAAGTAAAGGCCGACATTCATCAACTGCCTTTTGCTGATAATACCTTTGATGCTGTTTTGTGCAATCACGTATTAGAACACGTGGCCGATGATATAAAAGCAATGCGCGAAATTAACCGGGTGCTTAAACCCGGTGGTTGGGCCATACTTCAGGTGCCTTTTTTCTCGCCTGTGCCCGATACTACATTTGAGGATAATACCATTACCCATAAACGCGAACGCGAAAAAATATTCGGACAGGATGACCACGTAAGGAAATACGGCCATGATTATGCCAGCCGTATAGCGGCCAGTGGTTTGCTGGCCGAGGAAAACAAATTTGCACAGCAACTTTCTCCCGAAAGCGTACAGCGAGCTTCTATTATGCCCAATGAGATTCTTTACATTGGCCGAAAGCCTAAATAGGTGCCCGGGATTATCGTTGGATTTCAGCGATAACTCAACTGCAGGCTTCGATTCAAAAATTATTTACACCTCAAAATTAAAGGCAGGTTCGTTCGTTCTGCTGTTATGAGTACGTCATGGTTCTCATGTTTCTGCACCAACCCGATGGGTCTGCTTTGTGTTGGGGTGGTTGGGCAGAAAACAAAAAACTCCGGCTGTTGGCCGGAGTTTTTAATTTATACGTTTTCAATTATTTGTCAGATGGGTTCTTCTTTCCTGAAAGAAGCTTGGGCAGAATTTCCGCCAACCGCTTTATTTTAGTTTCTTCTTTTTTTGCTGAAGAAATCCACACTGCGTATTCTTTCCGGTTTGTAAACGATAATGACTCAAAGAATTTTTTTGCCTTTGCATTACCTGCCACCAACTTTCTTAATTCTACCGGCAACTCCACTACCCGTTCATCCTCATCCTTTTCAACTGTAACCTTTACCAGGTCACCAACCTGCTTACCGATTGCCGCCCGAATGTCCTTCCGAACACCAATAGTATGGCAACCACCCATATTGGAAATAACTCCCCGATAGGGATGGCCATCAAAGGTGGCTTTAATTTTTACCATCCCTTTGGTGCCGTAAACCTTTACTACATCAAAGGGAATGGAGATATACGCAATATCCATTTTACCCTCAGGGTTTTCAAGCCGGGCGGTAAACTTCTTAATCATTATCCAATCTTGTCCAACACTTCCATCACTTCCTTCACGTGCTTGCGACTGGTTTCCAGTAATGCCCTTTCATCGGTGTTTAAATCCAACTCAATTACTTTTTCAACTCCACCCTTTCCCAGAATTACCGGCACCCCGAGGTAACAATCTTTAATACCATATTCACCATCCAAACGAATACAAACCGGAAGCACACGCTTTTGATCGCGAACAATGGCTTCAACCATTTGGGCCGCAGCCGAACCCGGTGCATACCAGGCTGAAGTACCCATTAGCTTTACTAATTCGCCTCCACCTACTTTGGTACGTTCAATAATTGCATTCAGTTTGTCTTTGCTGATTAACTCCGTTACCGGAATTCCACCTACAGTGGTGTAGCGGGGCAGCGGTACCATCGTATCGCCATGGCCGCCCAATAACATAGCCTGAATATCTTTCGCAGAAACGTTCAAAGCTTCAGCCAAAAATGCGCGGTAGCGAGCCGTATCCAAAATACCAGCCATACCCATAACCCGCGTGCGTGGTAATTTAGATGTAATGTGAGCCTGATAGGTCATAACATCCAGTGGATTTGACACTACAATAATTATTGCGTTTGGCGAATGCTTGATTACGTTTTCAGTAACTGATTTTACAATGCCCGCATTGGTGCTTATCAAATCATCGCGGGTCATGCCCGGCTTGCGCGGAAGACCTGAAGTAATAACCACTACTTCCGAACCAGCTGTTTTAGCATAATCATTTGTAGAACCGATGGTTCGGGTATCGTATAAATCAATGGGAGCTTTCTGCCAGATGTCAAGGGCTTTGCCTTCTGCAAAACCTTCGCGGATGTCCACCAACACAACCTCATTTGCAATTTCCTTGTAAGCCAATACATCGGCACAAGTGGCGCCTACGTTGCCAGCACCTACCACAGTTATTTTCATAATGATTATTTAGTTCGTTAAAATCGGGCCGCAATTTATAACTGAATTGCGCAAAAGAAAAGGTAAACTAAGATTGTATTAAGCGAAATTGTGCTGCCTGCCGGGTGATTTTTGTCAGCTTAAACCGGTTGTCAATCCGGTAGCCCACTACCCAAACTATTTCTCCGTTGCTCTCCAAAACCGTTACCCGATTTTTAAGATTTACCGGCACCTTTTCATCAATCAGAAAATCACTGACTTTTTTAGGCTGATTCATTCCCAACGGAAAAAAAGAATCTCCAGGCTGCCACACCCGCCAGGTAAGTGTGGGTGCCAGTTTCTCAACATCTAAGTTCGCTACAGTGGCCTCGTTTACAATTTGTGGTAAAACCGGAACCTCAACCTCCATTTTGTTTAAACCTAACTGGTAGTTACCCGATGCCAGCGGAACAGAAATGATCGGGAGCCTTTCCATAAGCGGAGAAATTACGAGCGCTTCCCGGTCTATTGCCAGACAATGAGTAGCGCTGTAAAAAACTTTACCGGCTTGCCCTGCCGAAGCGGTTAGAACTGCTTCGGCTTGCTGCTGATTGAAACCATAGGTACGCAAGGTGCGCCATAGGCAAGCTATTGCATTCGGGCGCTGTAACCCCGCTTTGCTGATCTTCACAAGATCCTTATCAACTGTGGTATACGTCTGGCGCCATTGATGTACCTCGGCATTCAGAAGTTCAAGATCAGGTTGCAACCAGGCAACCATCGCGGCAAAACTTTGCTCCAGCGAAGGATTGATTTTTTTTAATTCGGGTATTACGCGATGACGGATCAGGTTACGCTGGTAGGCATCGGTCTGGTTGCTCCGGTCTTCGCGCCATGCAACCTGATGTGCTGCGGCATAGGTTTCAAGCTCTGCCCGGGTTGCAAACAGTAACGGTCTGATTCGGTTACCCGATAGCGGAGCAATACCAGCAATGCCCTCTACACCCAACCCGCGGGTTAAGTTTAGTAGAGCAGTCTCGAGCGAATCGTTGAGATGATGAGCCGTAGCCACATACTTAAACTGATGGGTTTCCATTACCTGATTAAACCACTGATACCGCAATTCGCGCGCTGCCATTTGTATGGAAAATCCATGTTCAATGGCATAATTGTTGGTGTCAAAACTGGTGGTAAAAAACGGAACGTTATGGTGTGTGCACCAGTCTTTTACAAACTGCTCATCCTGATCCGATTCAACACCACGCAACTTAAAATTTACATGAGCCACGCCAACATCAAACTTAAGAGTATGGCAAAGCCGGAGCAGCACCATGGAATCCAATCCACCGCTTACGGCCAACAAGATCCGGGCATGAACATCTATACCCAGTTGGATTACATATTTCAGCAGTTGCTCGCTCACAAGCCCAAAGATAACTTTTATCTATTTTTGCCCCGATGATGCGTTACGCACTACTTCTGATTCTGGTTTTTGCTGCGGAGTGTACACTTGCCCAGCGGCAGGTAAAACTAAAAAGGGCCGACAACCTGTTTGGTGCTGTTAAAGACGGGGAACGTTTTGACAGAGTAATTGGTAACGTAATCTTTATACAAAACAACACCACTATTTACTGCGACTCGGCCCACTTTTTTAAAAAACGCAACCGGGTAGAAGCTTTTGGTCAGATCCATATTACAGATGGCGACTCGGTTGATGTGGTTGCGCGCAGCCTGAGTTATGATGGTAACAAACGCGTGGCTTACCTCCGAAAAAATGTTGTGTTCACCAAAAAAGGTATTGCCACCCTGTACACCGATTTTCTGGATTATGACCGACCTAAAAGCGAAGCCCGGTATTTTAACGGAGGCCGTTTGGTCGATTCGGTTAATGTGCTAACCAGCAAAAAAGGTTACTACGATATTCGCAATAACATGGCATCTTTTAAAACAGATGTAACGGGTAAAAACCCAGACTATACACTGGAGTCCGATACACTTCAATATAACTCCACAACCAAAATCATTTACTTCCGCGATCAGACCACCGTAACCGATAAAGATGGTAGTACTGCCAACTATAAGAGCGGTTTTTACAACACCAACCTCAAAGCCTCGGCCTTAAACCTGGGCCAGATGGAAACAGCCGAGTACAAAATAAAAGGCGATGAATACCAGATTGACGATGTGCGCAAGCTCTATCGCGCAAAGGGGCGCGTGGTTATGACTTCGAAAGAAGAAAACATGTTAATTTTTGGTGATGATAGTTTTTACGATAAACAAAGCGGGGTTTCGAAAGTATACGGCAATGCATTTGTGGCCAAAATTGGTGATGATCTGGATACGTTGTTTATAGCTGCTGATACCCTCGTGTCGATTGAAAGCAAAGACCCCGAAAAAAAACGATTGCTGGCTTACAAGAATGTAAAAATTTATAAATCCGATATGCAAGGCGTGGCGGATTCGCTGGCTTACATCGCTATCGACTCCGTGCTGCACATGTACACACAACCCATTTTATGGAACAATGAAAACCAAATGACTGCCGATTCGATCTATATGGTTATGAAAAATAAAAAAATTGATCGGCTGTATATGATTGCCAACTCATTTGTGGCTTCACAGGATTCGCTCAAGAATTTTAATCAAATAAAAGGGCGCAAAATGGTAGCTCACTTTAGCAGTAACTTAATCAGATATGTTTCGGTAGATGGAAACGGTGAAACCATTTACCACGCCCTGCAGGAAAAAGAGATTGAAACCGACAAAGGAAAATTTCTGATCACCTACACTACCGGCATGAACAAGATGATCTGCAGCAACATGCGCATCAATTTTCAGGAAGGCAAAATTAACAATGTAAGTGCCTATGTACAGCCCGATGCCACCTTCACCCCGCCACACGAAATCAAAGAGGCAGACCGGCTTCTGAAGGGTTTTGACTGGAAAGGCAAACTGCGGCCCATGCGCGCAGATGTGGTAAAACGCTCGCCCAACGAAGCCACCCGGTAAATAATTGCCCTTAAGTATTATTTTTTTTCGCAAACCATAGTGAAAAGCGCCATTTTATAATTATTTTTCACTTGAATTAGTGTGTCTGGTTATGAAAGTCTGGGGCCTCATCTTATTTTTTTCGATGGTCAGCCTTGCGGCAATGGCCAGGCAATTTGAATTGCCCGATCTTCAGGATACGTACCAGACCACCGTTGGTGAAACCCTCCGTATCCCAATTAAGATTACCAATCAATCCGACAAAGCCCTTTTTTACATCGTACGCAGAGCAAATTCCGATCTGGGCGAAAGTCAGAAAGGTTATTTCTGCCTCGATAAAAACTGCCTCGAAACCGGAATCTCAGAATTTTCCAAACGCGTTGAACCTGGCGAAACCATTCAGCAACTGGCTTTTGTTATTGAAAGTGGTCTCATCGCAAGCCAACACGCTATCAAGTTTCAGGTTTTCCCGAAAGGAAACCAGGCTGATATGCAGGAATATACGGTTTACGTTAATGTGCACGAACGCACCGAAAAGCCCGTACTTTTTCAATCCAAAGACATTACCATTCAGGATGTTTACCCCAACCCGGTGCAAGATTATGCCTACATCGATTATCGGATTCATAACGAGAATACAAAAGCCAAACTCACCATTCATAATATTCTGGGTAAACCCATGGATGATTTTGAATTGCCCGCCTCAGAAACACGGCTAAAACTGCAAACCGAAGAGTACACCTCTGGAATCTATTTTTACACGCTCTATCTCGATAACAACGGGGTGCTTACACGAAAACTCATTATCCGAAAATAACCCTTCATTTTTGGCGTTTAATGACCAAAAAGGCTGAATTGCTATTTTAGCAACCTGTAGTATATTTGCAGGCTTAAATAGGCTCAAAGCCCGGAATTCTAAAGATTTTGAAATCCTCTCAACCAATGTTTAAGAAAAGTCTACTGGCACTAACCCTGCTTGCGCTGATTGCTGTTGGTTGCAGCAAATTCAGGCGTATTGAAAAGAGTGAAGACTGGCGCGTAAAGTACGAGGCCGGCCTTAACTATTTTGCCAAGAAAGACTATTACCGGGCTTCCATCCTGTTTGAATCTATTCTGCCCATTGTGCGCGGTTTACCCGAGGGCGAAAAAGTAGAGTTCAACCTGGCGTATTGCCAGTATTATGAGAAGTTGTATCTGTTAGCTTCTGATCAGTTTAAAACTTTCTATGAAACCTATGGCCGTAGCAGTCTGGCAGAAGAAGCATCATTCATGTATGCCTATTGTTTATACGCCTCATCGCCCGATTCCAGTAAAGACCAGCAAAGCAGCATTGAAGCCATGAATGCTATGCAGACCTTTTTGAATCGTTATCCTGGCAGTCAGTTTCTGAATCGTGCGGTTGATGTTATTACTGTAAGTCAGCAAAAGCTGGAGAAGAAAGGATTTGATAACGCCAAGCATTACCTGAAATTGAAAATGTACGAGGCTGCTGTTATCTCATTGGATAATTTTAAAAAGAACTATCCGGACTCCAAATATTTGGAAGAAGGAGCCTACCTGAAAGTGCAGGCTGAGTTTGAATTGGCTTCCGTAAGCATTGCCACAAAACAGTTGGAACGCTTCAACACCACTTTAGACTACTACAAAGAACTGGTAGATAATTTTCCGAACAGCAACTACCTGAAAGATGCTGAACGCTACTATACCGAGAGTTTAGAACGAGTAAATAAATTAAAAAGCAATAAATCTTAATATCATGGCTATTCAACCATCTATTGTTACGCGCGACATGGATAAAATCGCGGCACCAACCGGAAACTTATACGAGTCGGTTGTGGTGATTTCAAAGCGTGCCCGCCAGATTGCCGTTAACCTGAAAGAAGAACTTAACAATAAACTTGCTGAGTTTGCCACCACGGTAGATAACCTGGAAGAAGTATTTGAGAACCGTGAGCAAATTGAAATCTCACGTTACTACGAGCGCATGCCTAAGCCAACCAGTTCAGCCATTGAGGAGTTTCTGGAAGGAAAACTGAACTACCGCCTGCGTTCTGCGGAAACTGAAGCTGAGGTAAAACCTGAGTAATGCCGCTTGCCGGAAAGAAAATTCTGCTGGGTGTATGCGGCAGCATTGCCGCATACAAATCAGCCTTGCTTGTCCGGCTATTAGTTAAAAACGGGGCTGATGTAAAAGTGATCATGACGGCTGCCGCGCATGATTTTATTACACCGCTTACCCTCTCTACCCTCTCTAAAAATCCGGTTCTCACACAGTTCAGCAAAGACGAAACCGGCCAATGGAATAATCATGTAGATCTTGGCTTATGGGCCGATGTAATGATGCTGGCCCCGGCCAGTGCAAATACATTAGCTAAAATGGCTAATGGAATTTGTGACAACCTTTTATTAGCTACCTATTTATCGGCCCGATGCCCGGTGTTGTTTGCTCCGGCCATGGATCTGGATATGTGGCAACACGCCTCCACACAAAGTAATCTTAAAAAGTTAGCTGCATTTGGTAACACTTTGATTGAACCCACACATGGCGAATTAGCCAGCGGATTAGTCGGAACGGGACGAATGGCCGAACCTGAACAAATTCTGCAGGCAATCGAAAACCTTTTTATACCTGGAAGACTTACCGGTAAAAAAGCACTGGTTACCGCGGGCCCTACATACGAAGCGTTAGATCCGGTTCGGTTTATTGGCAATCATAGCACCGGTAAAATGGGTTTTGCCATTGCCGAAGAATTATCGCGCGAAGGCGCTGAAGTAACCTTGGTTTCAGGCCCAACTCATTTACCTGCCCCTGCCGGAGTAAAGGTGATTCAGGTTAATTCGGCAGAAGAAATGTTTTTGGCCAGTAAAGAGCACTTTGTTAGTGCGGATATTACGGTGTTCTCGGCTGCGGTTGCAGACTACAAACCGGCCGTCCGGGCTGAGCAGAAAATCAAAAAAGGAAGCGGCCCAATGGTTATTGAATTGGTTAAGACCTACGACATTGCTGCCGAACTCGGTAAACTAAAGAAGCCCGGGCAAGTTACCATTGGGTTTGCACTTGAAACGGAGAACGAACGCACGAACGCACAAATAAAACTGAAAGCCAAAAACTTTGATTTGATTGTACTTAACTCATTAAATGATGCGGGGGCTGGTTTTGGTCACGACACCAACAAAATCGCGATCTTGTGCGCCAGCGGCTCAAAAGAATTTAATCTTAAATCCAAAAAAGAAGTGGCAGCCGATATCGTTACAGCTATAATCGAACATGCTTATGCGTAGTTTATTTATAAGTGTAATGCTCTTATTGGCCCAGTCGGCCATTGCTCAGGAATTATTTTTTAAGGTTACGGTTAATGCCGATCAGATTCAGACTACTGATCGAGCAGTGTTTAAGGATATGGAGCGTGCCTTTGCCAACTTTCTGAACACCCGCAAATGGACCAACGATTCATACAAAAATCACGAAAAGATAAACTGTTCACTATTTCTAAACATCAGCAAGATGCCTTCCATTGGTAGTTTTGTTGCCAATGCCCAGATTACGGCTGCCCGCCCAATCTACAACAGTAACTACGAAAGCGTGCTGTTGAATTTTGCCGATCGCGAATGGGAATTTGAATACATTGAATCGTTGCCGCTGGAGTACAACGATAACTCATACATCACCAACCTAACTTCCATGCTTGCATTTTATGCCTATGTAATTCTGGCGGCAGATTATGATTCGTTTAGTGAGCTGGGTGGTAATCCTTTTGTTCAGAAAGCCTTGCAGGTAGTTAACAATGCCCAAACGTCTAACCAGGCTGGCTGGGCTTCGTTGGGCAATCCAAGAAACCGGTTTGCTTTGGTTGAGAATCTGAATAACCCGCAAATGGTTGACTTGCGCAAAGACAGCTACCGCTACCATCGGCTTGCGTTAGACTTGTTCGAAAAAAATCCGGATCAAAGCCGTGAAATCATTCTGGAAGTGCTGAAGGACATTAAAAAGGTGTGGACCATTTACCCCAATGCCATTTTGGTAATCTCGTTTTTCGATGCCAAATCGAACGAATTGGTGAACGTGTTTTCTGAAGGAAACCTGAATGTGCGCAGGGAAGCCTACGATCTTCTCACTTCTATCGATCCGAAGCGAAACATTTATCAAAAAATCATCGCCAACTAATACGGTTTGTCGGGGTTGAGTTTTTAATTTTAGCACCGCCATGCTCACCCATCTCACCATAAAAAATTACGCCCTGATCAAATACCTGGAGCTTGATCCGGCCAGTGGCCTAAACGTGATTACAGGCGAAACTGGCGCGGGTAAATCCATTTTACTGGGCGCTATGGGATTACTACTCGGCAACCGGGCAGATAGCAAAGCCTTGTGGGACGAAACCGAAAAGTGTGTAACCGAAGGCATCTTTCATGTGGCCGATTATGGGTTAGAAAAAATCTTTGCCGAAGAAAATCTGGATTACGATACGCAGGCGGTATTGCGTAGAGAAATTGCGCCAACCGGAAAGAGTCGTGCATTCATAAACGATACACCTGTTACACTTGACGTGATGCGCAAAATCGGATCGCGGTTAATGGATATCCACTCGCAGCACGAAACATTAGAACTTGGCTCCAAACAATTTCAGCTAAACCTGATTGATTCCTTTGCCGGCAATGCTGACTTGCGGAAAAACTACAGCAGCAGCTGGAGCGATTACCAGAAAGCTTTGACGGCTTTTCAGCAATTGCAAACTGAAAGTTCACAACTCAAAAAAGAATCTGATTTTGTAAAGTTTCAATTGGAAGAACTTACGAAAGCTAACCTGATTGAAGGCGAGCTTGAAAAATTAGAAGATGAACTAAAGATTGCTGAACATACCGAAGAAATTAAAAGCAATCTTAACGCAGCGTTACAACAACTTTCGCAAGCAGATTTTTCAATTTCATCCGGATTGATAAACGTGCGCAACCAACTTCAGGCTATTGCATCTTACTCCTCCACCTATCAGGATTTATGGCAACGCATTGAAAGTGCACGGATTGAATTGAATGATATTGCCTCGGAATTAGAGCAAGCCGAAGAAAAAGTTGAATTCGATCCGAAGCGTGCCGAAGAAACAAAAGATCGCATCAGCACTATTTATCAGTTACAACTTAAACATCAAACCAAAACAGTAGGCGAACTTATACGTTTGCGCGAGTCGTTGCAGGAACAAACCAACAAAACCAACAACCTGGATGCATTACTAAAAGAAGCATCCACAAAAGTTGATAAAGCAGTCAAGCAACTTAATCAGGATGCCACCGCTTTAAGTCAAAGCCGGCAAAAAACGTTTACAACCCTTACCAAACAATTGGTTAAACTGTTGAAAGAACTTGGCATGCCAAACGCAGCCTTGTCAATCGATCATCAGGTTGTTGAACCCGGAGTGCGGGGTATAGATGTAATCGAAATACTTTTTAGTGCCAATAAAGGCATGGCCCCTAAACCTCTTGCTCAGGTTGCATCGGGTGGAGAATTTTCGCGGGTTATGTTCAGTATAAAATATGTTATGGCCGGACGTACCGCATTGCCTACATTAATTCTGGATGAGATTGACAGTGGTATTTCGGGTGAGATCGCCATTCAGATGGGTAATCGCATGAAAGAAATGTCTACCCGCCACCAGGTAATAGCGATTAGTCATTTGCCCCAGATTGCTGCCAAAGCCGATTCGCATTTGTTTGTGTATAAAGAAACCAAGGGTGCCCGTACGGTTACCGCAATCAAAAATCTTAACTCCGAGGAACACATATCCGAGATTGCCAAAATGATTGGCGGTGCTTCACCATCGGCTCTTGCAATAGAAAATGCCCGGGAATTAATCGGGGCATGAGTCAGCCTATGGGTTTAGCGGTTTGAAAAATTCAGATTAATTTCTATTTTGGTCATAGATGAAGCTACCAGCAATGGTTTTCTTCGTTTAAATCAACATTTTACTACTTAACTATTGCTGTATTATGAACATTTTCGTTGCTCGTTTAAATTTTAAGACTCGCTCGGAAGAACTTCAGTCTGCCTTTGCCAAGTTTGGTCAGGTAACCTCAGCCAAAATTGTTAAAGATCGTGAAACCGGTCGGTCCAAAGGGTTCGGCTTTGTAGAAATGCCTAACGATGAAGAAGCCAAACAAGCTATTGCTGCGCTTAACGAAACTGAATTGGATGGCCGAACCATTGTGGTTAAGCCAGCCAATCCGAAAGCTCCGGCCGAATAACGTCCACTCACATAACTTCAATATTAAATAGCGGGTTTAGCCCGCTATTTTTGTTTTCTTGCACCTCATGGACGAAAGCAGCAATCATCCCATCATTAAGCAAGTGGGTTTCCTGGCAGGACCACTTGCTTTCATTTTAATTACCACCCTGGTTGGTCCTGATTTTATTTCGCCAACGGCTGGCAAAGTACTGGCGGTTGCTGTGTGGATGATTATCTGGTGGATTGCTGAAGCGGCCCCGGTTCCGGTAACAGCATTATTGCCACTCATTCTGTTTCCGTTTTTGGGTATTATGAAAATGAGTGAAGCGGCTGCGCCCTATGCCAATCCCATCATATTCTTGTTTATGGGAGGTTTTATGATTGCCCTGGCTTTAGAAAAACACCGACTGCACGAGCGCATTGCTCTTAACCTGGTGCGAGTAACCGGAACTTCCGGCAACGGAATTATTTTGGGTTTTACGATTGCTACAGGCTTCATCAGCATGTGGATAAGCAACACCGCCACTGCCATGATGATGTTGCCCATTGCCGTATCGGTTATTAATCTGTTGCGCAGAAGCACAGCAGAAAACCAAACTACCGGTGAACGCAATTTTGGAATTACCCTCATGTTAGTAATTGCCTATGCCGCTAACATTGGTGGTATTGCAACCATAATAGGTACCCCACCTAATGTGGTATTTATTGGTTTGCTCGATCAGTTTGCACACGAAAAAATTTCATTTGGGAAATGGATGTTGGTTGGCCTTCCGCTCAGCATGGTGATTATGGGATTGGGATATTTTTTACTTACGCGTTTTATTTTCCCGAACCGATTGACAGAAATTTCCGGAGCTGATGCCCTGATCAAAAACCGGCTTGTTGATCTTGGTCCCATGCGCAAAGAAGAAAAATTAGTACTTACTATTTTCTCATGCACTTCGTTGTTGTGGATTTTTCAACAGCCCTTAAATATGTTGTTAGGAAGTGAACTATTGAATGACACTAACATTGGAATGGCCGGTGGTTCGCTGATGTTTCTGGTTCCGGCCAGCTTAAAGCATTTTAAGTTTTTGTTAGTGTGGCAGGACACCGAAAAATTATCGTGGGGAATCTTGATTTTGTTTGGTGGTGGACTGTGTCTGGCGCAAGGTCTTTCAAGTGCCGGGGTAATTCAGGCCGTAGGAAGTTACATTGCACAACAAAGCCAGTCGGTTAACTGGCTTTTGTTCGGATTGATTGCTGCGTCTATTTTTATTACCGAACTGATGAGCAATGTAGCCTTGGTTCAGATTTTTATACCCGTGGTTTTTGGTATTGCTACCAACTTAGGCATCGACCCTATTCTGCTCGGCATGCCCGTAGCCCTGGGTGCCAGCATGGCCTTTATGTTTCCGGTGGCTACCCCACCCAATGCCATTGTTTTTTCCAGTGGCCACATGAAAGTAAAAGACATGATGCGCGCTGGTTTGGTAATGAACATCCTCGCGCTCGGTTTAATCTATGCCGCAACAAAGTTTCTGATTCCATTAATCCTTTAGAACCTTATTGGGCTGTCTTGTTTTTCCTTTCCTCAATAATATAAGCAAGACCTAATCCAGCACCACCGAAAATAAATAACATGGAAAAGTAAGCCACTTCCTCCATATTAAACGCTGCATCAAGCCAATAGCCCATCAAAAAACCAAAACCACCACCCATTAAAAGCAATGCAGCCCGCAACGCTCCGGAGGTAGATCGTTCCTTTTTAAACAGATCGGGGCTTAACCCCTTCTCAATTATCGCCATACGCTCTATATTCTCGAACTTGCGTACGTAAACAATCATTACAAAAGCACCCAGTGTAATTATAATGGGAAGCATGATGCCTAAAACCGGGATGATGATTTCTTCTTCGCTCATAAAGATTATGTTTTAAATGTTGCCCCTTTGACGCAAACCGTTACGGGCGAGGTTACAGAAAAATTTTAAAAAATTACGTGTAACTTCAATTCCAAAACCCGCGTCCAAAGGCCGTGATCACTCAGGAAGAAGAGAATAAACTGCTCGACCGGATATTGGCCGGAGACCGGCAGGCCTATGCCCTTTTGGTAGATGAACACAAAAGTTTTGCTTTTTCTATTGCGTTGAAAGTAATAAACAACCGCGTGGAGGCCGAAGAAGCAGCACAGGACGCTTTTATAAAAGCGTTCCAATACCTGAAGAACTTTAACCGGCAAGCCCGGTTTAGTACATGGCTTTACCGGATTACGTTTAACACGGCCATTAGCTATAAGCGGAAACATAAACCGGCTTTTCAATCGACAGAAAAAACGATTATACCCCAGGCCGGTTTGGCTGAACAAGAACTGGAACTGCATGATAAATTACAATTTGTACAGAAAGCCATGCAGACATTGAATGAAGCCGACCGAATAGCCCTGCAGCTATTTTACCTGAATGAATATTCGTTGGATGAAGTAGCGGCTATTACGGCACAAAATGCCAATACTGTGAAAGTACGCGTACATCGGGCCCGGCAACGATTAGCCGAAGAATTGAAACGGATTTTAAAAGAAGAAGCTTTAACTTTATAATGTTATGAAGTTACCCCTAACTGACGAATACCTGCTGCGCTTCCTCAATGGTGAGCTGGATGCTCATGAGGTTACGACACTCAGGTCACAACTTGCTGAAACATCTGAATTAACTCAGCGCCTGGATGAACTACGCGCCATCCAGACTTACCTGAAGCACACCAATGTGGTGGAGAAGCCCAGTTCAAATTTTACTGCAAGGGTGATGCAAGGGTTGGATCGCGTTAAAGCACATCGTATTTCAGCAAAACGTGGTTTGATTCTATTAATAGGTTCTATTGTAGCCTCAGGCCTTGCATTAGGCTTGCTTACGCTTGGTACTTTCGACACCTCCACCTCATTGTTGATTGAACCTCCTGTACAAAACCGGTTAGTTGAATTACCTGCAATCAACATTCCATTTAATACCAAAGTGCTGATTAACGGAATTCTTTTTCTAAACCTTGGGCTGTTGTTTCTTTTGTTAGATCGTACAATCTTAAAACCGTTGTTTCAGAATCGGGCTTACTCCAATTGAGGAGGCTAATCCATTTCTTATTCCTTATTTATTGCACGTCCATACTCCTGCTCTAATCTTAATTTCCCCTTTTTAGGGGATACTTAATACCAGCATTTGTAACAGTTTTACAGTCTATAAACTAAATAGAAGTTAAAACTAAAACGCAGGTCATGAGTAAAGTAATTTGGTTTACACGTATATCAGCAGGCGCCTTATTGCTGTTGGTTACATTTTTTGTTTCATGCGATGAGGCTTCTACGCCACCCGATTTACCACAGGAAGTTATCGTTACCGGAATCAATCCTACGGCAGGAACCGTTGGAAGTTCGGTAACCATTACGGGCAGTGGATTTTCATCTGATCCTTCCCTTAACCTGGTGAAGTTCAATGAAGAAGTGGCTTCAGTAACCGCCTCCAGCACAACATCTTTAACCGTTACCGTTCCGGCTAATGCTACTACTGGGGCCATTACCGTAACTCACGGTACCAAATCGGCAACAAGTGCAGTATTCACGGTATTGATACCTCCGGTTGTTACTTCCCTCTCATCAACATCGGGTGTAGTGGGTGGAGTTGTAGAGATAAATGGTAATCATTTTGGCAATGATTGTACAGGCATAACTGTGCTTTTTAACGGGATAACTGCCTCTATTACCGCATGTACTGCTACCAAGCTAACGGTTAAAATACCGGAAGGTGCTACTACCGGATTAGTAACTGTTAGTACGGCCGGTGGAACGGCTTCAAATTCAATAGCATTTACAATCGATGCTGCGGTTCATATTGCAGGACAATTACAAGCTGGCGGTGGAAATACCGGAACATACTGGTTAAACGGTAACGTTACCCAACTGGAAAACAATCCCGGTTCATCGTTTGCCAAATCAGTTTATGCTCACAATGGAAGTGTGTATGTTGGCGGTAATGAACAAAATGCTGCCGGTAAACAAGTTGCTAAATACTGGAAAGATAATGTGCCCGTGGTTTTATCGGATGGTGCTGACTTTGAATTTGTGAATAGCATTTTTGTAACGGATAACGCGGTGTACGTGGCTGGCTCAGAGCAACCGGTAAGTAATCGCAAGGCTAAGTATTGGGCTAATAGCACCGAACAAATTTTAACGGATGGTGCGCTAAATGCTGATGCCAATTCCATATTTGTGGCAGGAGCGAATGTATACGTGGCTGGTTTTCATGTAAAGGTGCGTGAAAATTCATCCTCTACAGAAGTTGCTACTATCTGGGTAAATGGCATCGAAACTAATCTACCTGACCAGGGTAACCGCTCTTCTGCTCAATCTGTTTTTGTAAATGGCTCGGATGTTTATGTGGCCGGGAACGATCGTACTCTCTATAATCCTGTAACAGGCATCGGCAATAAACCGCAGGCAACTTATTGGAAAAACGGAACGCCCGTCTACCTTAACAACAACGTAAATCGTATCGGGTACGCAACCGGAATCTTTGTTGTTGGAAACGATGTGTATGTTTCCGGATACGAAGAGAATGAATCGGGAGTGACGATTGCCAAGTATTGGAAAAATGGTGTTGCAACAGAACTTGGGCCAGGCTATACAACCGGAATCTTTGTTAAGGGTTCTGATGTTTATGTATCCGGCTATGTTGGCATTACACCTTCTCAAGCCAGGTATTGGAAAAATAGTACGGAAGTTACACTTACCGGAGGCTCTTATGCCTGGGGAATCTTTGTGAAATAACTAAAGTAAGATCAATAAAAAAGTCGTGGCCACCGCCACGACTTTTTTATTGATTAATGGTTAAGATTAACTAAGCCCAGGTTTTTCCGTTGCCGGCTTCGCTTAACGGAATACAACCTTTATACGAACCGGGTACGGCTTCGTATTGTAGTACTTGTGTAGCCCCGGGTTCGCTGGTAAAGAATCCCAACAGGGTAAGTTCTTTAGCCGAAAGTATAAATGGCCGTGGTTGCGATGGATCGGCTTTTACTGCATTTACTGCAGCTTCATTCTGTGCTTTTACAAAAGCTAATTGTTTCTCAGCATCCAGGTAAATAAAGCTATCACCGTGTGCTGCTTTCGCGGCTGCTTCAAACTCGGTAAGGCCTGTTATAAACTTATCCTGATCTTCTTTTTTATAGCATTCCTTCAAAATCTGGTCGATAAATCCGGGAACACCCGCTTCTTTGGCACCAGGTGTATCTGTTTTCGGAATGATTGTTTGGGCCAGTTCGCTGATTAGGCGCGCCTGATCTTCTGTAAAGAATGAAGGCACATACGTAAGTTCAGGAGTGGCTTTACAACCCTGCATAATTCCTGCCAGTGCTGTAGCTGAAACAGCAGCGCCCATCAGCAAAGCTGTTTTGCGCAGGGCTTCTCTTCTATCCATAAGTTGATTCATAATATTATTGCTTTTCAGTTTACAGATTTCCTTTTTTCAATTCGCTAACTGCAAAATCAGCAGCACGGGCGGTAAACGCCATATACGTTAGCGATGGGTTTACACAGTTGGCCGATGTCATAAACGAACCATCTGTTACAAACACGTTTTTACAAGCATGTACCTGATTGTACTTATTCAACACCGAAGTTTTAGGATCTTTACCCATACGGGCTGTACCCATTTCGTGAATACCCAACCCTAAACCATGTTGTCTTGGATTGTCGTATGACCGAACATTTTTGAAGCCGGCTGCTTCCAGCATTTCGGCTGCATCATTGGCCATATCCTTCCGCATTTTAAATTCGTTCTCCTTTAATTCCGTATCGAAAGTAAGCGTGGGTAAACCATGCTTGTCTTTCTTATCGCGATTGAGGGTAACCTGGTTATCCTGATAAGGCAATACCTCGCCAAAGCCACCCATACCCAAAGTCCACTTGCCCGGAGTTGTTACCGCTTCTTTCAAGTCGGCACCAATACTCATTTCAGCAACCAAACGCTGCCAACCCTGACGACTTGCACCACCTTGATAACCAAATCCACGCAGGTAATCGCGTTTCTCTTTACCCATATTGCGGAAGCGTGGAATGTAAATACCATTAGCTCTGCGGCCAAAGTAATATTGATCTTCAAAACCCTCCCACTCACCGCTGGCACCTACACCAAGATGGTGATCCATAATGTTGCGACCTAACTGATCGCTATCATTTCCGAATCCGTTAGGAAAGCGTTTAGAAATTGAATTGAGCATAATATAAGTTGAGCCCATAGTAGAAGCACACAGGAAAATTATTTTGGCTTTAAACTCTAATTGTTCACCTGTTTCTGCATCTAATACTTTTACTCCCGTTGCTTTGCCTTTTGCTTCATCATAAATCAATTCGTAGGCAATTGAATTTGGCCGCAACGTCATGTTACCGGTTTTAGCAGCGGCCGGTAACGTGGATGAGTTACTGCTGAAGTAAGCACCGTACGGACAACCGCGGCTACACAGGTTGCGATACTGACACTGGCCGCGCTGCGCACTATTGTTGTGTGATAGTGGTGACGTAATATGTGCCACGCGACCAATCGTTAACAACCGGCCGAATTTATCCTTCATGGATTGTTTCAATTCTTTTTCTACGCAGTTCAGTTCCATAGGAGGCAGAAACTTGCTATCGGGCAGGTAATCCAACCCTTCGGACTGGCCACTGATACCGGCAAACGTTTCTACATAATCGTACCACGGTGCAATTTCTTTGTACCGAACTGGCCAGTCGATAGAGATACCTTCGCGCAGGTTAGCTTCAAAATCAAAATCGCCCCAACGGTAGCTCTGTCTTCCCCACATGATGGAGCGACCACCTACATGGTAGCCTCGCATCCAATCGAAGCGCTTACCTTCTTTTTCGGTATATGGGTTTTCAAGATCGTTTACAAACCAATGCTTGGTTGACTGGCGAATGGTGTAGCCGGTGCGGTTTTGAACGCCTTGTTTCTCAAGATCTTCTACGGTTGGGCGGTCTGCATTTTCAAACTCCCAGATGTCTTTGGTAGCCGTGGGATAATCGGGGTGCTCAACCATTCTGCCGCGTTCCAGCACAAGAGTTTTTAAGCCTTTTTCAGTTAACTCTTTAGCAGCCCAGCCTCCGCTGATACCCGTACCTACTACAATGGCATCGTAGGTAAATTCCTTTTCTGCATCGATGTTTAAGTTCATAAGAAGTGAAGTTCGGTGTGTGTTTAAATGAATAAGAAAATTAGAAATAAATCCTTATCAATTGTACTACCGCTTGTCAATTAATTTGGGTGAATGAAAATATTAACAGCTGGACTAATAACCACACAATCAGGGCATTGAAAAAGCCCTTCATTTGTTGTTATCGCTGGCGGTTCCGCTCCATCACCCCTATTCCGAACAATGCAAAATCATAGACTACCGGGTCGGCCGCATTGAGCTTCCGCAGATTAGTTGTTAACTCAACCGCGGTTTGCCAATCCATACCGTTACGGGTAATCAATTTAAGTTTTCGGGCAACTCGCTCCACGTGCACATCGCACGGACAAACCAACTGCGAAGGTGAAATCTGCTTCCAGATTCCGAAATCCACACCACGGGTATCTTGTCTAACCATCCATCGCAAAAACATATTTAATCTTTTACAAGCCGATTTACGGGCAGGTGTACTTACATGCTTGTGGGTGCGTGTCGGTACATCGGGCAAACTGAAGAATAAATTATTGAATTGAATCAATGCCTGCTCAATCAGAAAGACATTGGCTGCAGCCGGTTGGGCGAGATTCAGATCTTGCACAAACGCTTCTTCTAGCGAATTATTCGATTTATAAAAAACCGATAGCGACTCAATAAAGTAAAGTGCATCGGTAGCGTTAAAAGTACGGTGTTTAAATTTTGTAAACGGCTTAAGGTCGTTTGGTTTATGATGTAGTAGAAAATCATAGGGCTGATTATCCATCATAGCCAGCAACTCGGTGCATTTGTTAATGATAGTAATGCGCTGGCCCCAGGCTAATGTGGCCGCAAAGAAGGCTGCTATTTCAATATCCTGTTTTGCACTAAACCGGTGTGGAATAGAAATCGGATCCGTTTCAATAAAGTTAACGTTGTTGTATTGCCACGCCTTTTCATTCAGGAAATCGCGGAGCTGATCGAGTTGAAGTTTTTTGCCCGCCATTAATTTAAGAACCGCAGTTCTACCCTGCGGTTAGTAGCACGCGAAGTTTCGTCAGTGCCCTGTACCAAAGGTGTTTGCTTGCCAAAGCCCATTGTTTTTATTCGTGTTGGATCAATGCCGGCCTCAATCAGATAATCCGTCACACTGCCTGCACGCAATAAAGAAAGTTCATTGTTGAAAATGTCTGACCCGATATCATCGGTATGGCCACTTACAACCACCTTCCAGTTTTTATGATACCGTAAAACTTCCACTAACTTTTTCAGTTCCGGAAAAGATTCATCTAATAATGTATAATCGTTGTACTTGAACTGAATGTTTTTCAACACGTAGGTTTCATCGGTCTTCAATTCCGGATACCCGGTAAGCACTGGTGGCGTACCACCACCTACCTTAATCACCTTTACTTCATCAATATAAAAGTAAGCGGCCCGTGCCAGCATGGGTTCGGTTGATTGTGAGTTGGTGATGTATTGACTACGTGTTTTACTACTATTAGAAAAATTGCCAATGGTAAGATACTTCTCACCACCTATCGCCAGATGTGTGTAGCCGAAGCGTGTCCATAAACCAGTTGCCCGGGTATTGATAGTGCGATTGATTCGCTCATACGTTGCCGGTACCGGAAACATGCCATCGTTAGCCATCAGGTAGTTGGAATCGGAAAGCAAAAAACCAATGCGATCGATACTGTATTTTGAATTAGACGAGAGTTTGAAATAAAACTCTACCAGATATTCACCACCTGGCTCGAGCGGAGTGGTTAGTTCGGTTTGTAAGTACTCACGGTATTCTTTATCTCCCCGAAGCAAGTAACAATAAATACCAGCATAGCCAGAACCGACATAGGCTTTAGAATAACCAGCCCAGTTGGTGGGCACTCCGGCTTCGCCTGTACTGCACATGTGAAACATATCGGGTGTACCGGTACTGGGCGACATCCAGCCGGGAGCAATTTCGCCACTAGAATTATTGGTGAACGAACCGGGGCATTTATAATACTGTTCGAACCCCGGGTTTACTACCAGGTTTTGTGCGAGGCTTGCATTGCAAATGAAAAGTAAGCAAACAAAGCCGCGCATGTTTTATTTATAGTAGGTAACTTCTACGCGGAAACGCTGATCAATAGCACCCAATCTATCATAAGCCGATTTAGAAATTTTAATTACCACATTGGTATTGGCCCCAACATTGGGCAACGAACCCGCCACCCGCACAAACACTTCGCGGTTATTTAACTCGTTGCGCACTTTTAGAATAGTACCCACCTTGGCTGTGCGATGCAAGGCCAGGTATTTACGATTGCCATCAGTACCTTCAATCAATTCGGCAAGACCACCTTCTTTTACTTCATCCGATCCGGTAACGGATTCGGAAATGCGAATGGTTGTTTCTTTAACTTCCGGTTGGATCTTTGTTTCCGGTTGAGTTTTTACTTCTGGCTTTACTTCGGTTACTTCAGGTTTAACAACCACTTCGGGTTGGGTTTTTACTTCTTCTGGTTTGTGATACATGGGTTGTGCCACAAAAAGTGCCTGGCCGATTTTCACCTCATCCGCAGTTAGCGAATTCCACTCGCGCAATTGCTGCACGGTAATGCTATACTGGCGGGCAATGGAATATAAAGTTTCTTTAGCGGCAACTGTATGTACACCTTTTATCGATTGCGTAGCCGGTAGTGTGGTATTGGTTAACGCAGTAGATTTCTTTTTGATGACCAACTCCTGTCCTAAATTAAGGGCATTGTCTTTTAGATTATTCCAGGATTTTATTTCATCCACAGATACATCGTACAATCTTGAAATTGAAAACAAGGTTTCTTTGGCGGCTACTTTATGAATTTTATCACCACCGGTAACCACAGCCGGTTTTGCTTTGGGCACATACGGTACTTTCAATAGTTGGCCAACGGCCAGGCCACCATCGGCCGTGGGGTTGTGTTCCAGGATAGACGTAACCGGTACGCCATAGCGTCTGGAAATGGCATAGAGCGTTTCTTTTTCGTCAATCTGGTGAATGATGAATTGCTTTCCACCAATAGTTTCCATGCGAAGCGAATCTACCGGGGCAGTTGCAGCATCCGGAGTGCTCCACGTAACAAGAGTTAAAAAAATTACTTTTATCATAAGCTTAAACAATGCGAAAAGTTACCAATTCTGACTTGTTCTTCACAAAAAACAATGTGTTGGCGGCAATAAAAAAAGTACCCATGCCCATTCCTTTCAAATTCGTGCCAATTTCCTCGGTCCATAACAACTTACCATTACGCTCAAAACAAGCCAGCACATTGACAAAGGTAGCCGGTTTCCCTCTGTAATACGAGATAAAAATCTGGTTTTCGGTTTCCAGATATTCGGCCCCCAGAAACGCCACCTGCTTAAATTGCTGCTGAATAAATTTTTGCACGGTTTCAAATTCAGGTTCACCTTGCAAATACACAAACGGCCGCACCGGCTGAATCGTATGTATTGGTTCGGGTGCGATTTCGCAAACTTCACCATGGGATAATGTTAAGGCGATCAACCGCACCGCATCGGGATTGGCCGTGCTTTCAAACAATCGCACTAGTATCTGTGTGGTTGTTACCGCACTCAGGTTTATCCACCACGATTCAGGAAGATTCGTATTTCGCCACAACAGCTTGCCGGAAAATGACACACATGTGATGGAAACCTGCCGGGTAGCATCATTCCGTTCTTCCAGCACCATACACTGAGCTTCGGGCACGGGCATCAGGTTCCAGATTACAAAGCCCGGAGGTGTATGATAAACAACGCAGGTTTTTTCGATCAAGAGTTAGTATTTTAGTGCAAAATACAAACAACCATGCGAACGCTGTTGAGGATACTGAGTATTGTGCTGCTGGTACAAACTGCAGGCTGGGCACAACCCAAGAAAGTAATGGTAATGGAGATCAAAGCCGAAATTGATCCGCGCATGGGGCGGTATGTAAAGCTGGCGCTTGAACATGCCTCCAAAACCAATGCTGAAATTATAATTATTGATATGGATACGTTTGGCGGTGCACTGAACGATACCAAAGAAATTGTAGATCAGTTAATGGACCTGAAAATACCGGTATGGGTGTTCATCAATTCGGATGCGGCCTCGGCCGGGGCATTAATCTCTATTGCATGTGATAGTATATACATGGCACCCGGTGCAACCATTGGTGCCGCCACGGTAGTGGATGGCAGTGGTGGTGCTGCGCCTGATAAGTATCAATCCTACATGCGTTCTATTATGCGTTCTACAGCCGAAGAAAACGGTCGCGACCCGCGCATTGCTGAAGGCATGGTAGATGAAAACGTGGTGATTGATAGTTTAAAACAGGCTGGCAAAGTAATTACGTTCACTACTTCCGAGGCAATCGAGAACGGTTACTGCGAAGCCAAAGTTGAAACAATTGATGAAATTCTTAAACGCAACAATGTACCGGACTACGAAATTGAAACCTTCAGACTGGGTGCAGCTGAAAAAATCATTGCATTCTTTTTAAATCCGTTTATCAGCGGACTTTTAATACTGGTTATTATTGGCGGAATTTATTTTGAACTGCAAACACCGGGTGTGGGCTTTCCGCTGATTGCGGCTACAATTGCATTGGTACTCTATTTAGTACCGTATTACCTGAACGGACTTGCAGCTTATTGGGAAATCATTGCCTTGTTTGTAGGTGTGCTGCTGATTATAGCCGAACTATTTTTTATACCGGGCTTTGGTGTGGCTGGTATAGGTGGCATTACGCTTACGGTGGTTTCGCTGGTGCTGATCATGCTCAATAATGATTTCTTCAACTTTGAGTTTGTACCGCTGGGCGATATTATAGTTGCCACCGTGGCCACATTGGGTGGATTAACGGGTGGTGTGTTGTTGTTATTTGTGGGGGGTGCGCGTTTAACCAAAACAAAGGCATTTAACCGTATTGCCTTAAGCGACACACAAGATGCCAAAAGCGGTTATACGGTAAACAGTTTTCAAAAGGACTTGCTGGGTAAACAAGGCAAAGCCCAAACCATACTACGCCCCAGTGGCAAAGTGTTAATTGATGGCGAAGTGTACGATGCCTTTACGCGTGGTGATTTCATCGAAAAAGATGAAACGATTGAAGTGATTGGTACGGAGGGTGTGACGTTGCGTGTGAAAAGAGTTGGATAGCACCTCTTCCGGTACGATTATTAGGCAAAGTTTAGTACCAGATAATACATTCTATTCTTTTCATCTTGCTCCCCTTTTCAGGTTAAGCATTTTCTTTCTTTACCAACTCATTTAAGATCCGCTGCACTACAGGGCCAGGTTTACCATTTCCAATACGGGTATCGTCCACCTGCACAATGGGGACTACGCGCTTGGTGGTACTGGTTAGAAATACTTCACTGGCCTGCAACACATCGCTTAGCGTAATGGTGGTTGTCTTTACTGTCATTCCCGAAAGGGAAAGAATATTTTTACGGGTAATACCTTCGAGTACATGAATGGCCGGAGTAACCACTTCGCCATTGGCTTTTACGATAAACAAGTTACATCGTGGAAACTCGCTCACTTCACCGTTTAAATGATACAACACATCATAGGCATTAGCTTCCTTTACCTTGCGCTGCAGCCACACACCTGTTGTATAATTAATGGATTTAACCATCGGCATTTCTCTTCTAAACTCATGCGTAATAATTTTTACGCCTTGCTCCAGTATTTTTGAAGAAGGCATGGTTAAGGCATGTTGAGTAATGATGAGGTTTGGAGTAGCAATTTCATAACCATCGGGTGAGCAGCCACCGGTAAGTACCATTTTAATACCAGCATCGGGTGTTCCGTTTTTTTGTAATAACTCATACACCACTTTTTTTAAGTCCTCGCGTGAAAGCGAAACCGGCAATTGCATAAATTCTGCTGAACGATAAAAGCGATTGAAGTAATCCTCCAGAAACGGAATTTTACCATTTACGGCTTTAAAAAAATCAAAGATGCCATAACCGCGCTGTACGGCCAGATCGCTTACGTGCACAAAAGTGTTTTCGGCTGGTAAAAATTGATTGTTGAGGAAGGAGTACATAGCTGATTTTTTATGCAAGACACATTGCCTGCAAAGTAAATGCAAATAATTAATAAAGCCTCGGGGTTTTCAAGCCTAAAGTTTACTTAACCACTCCTTGTTGCTTCATTAACTTAATCACCTGATCGCGCGGAAGTGCGGGTATGGTTCGGCCTTCCTTTCCGGTCATTGTTTCGGCAGCGAACAACGAATTAATAATGGCTTCTTCGGTTGCTTCGATAGCTGCCATAAACAAAGGCGAGGTGGCATCATTAACCAATTGCGAAGTAGTATACGTGCGGTCGTCCGGATTGTGTTTTACACGCACAGCGGTGTGTGTTGAAAATGCGATTACATAATCGCCACTTCCATTAGAGGCAATTCCACCTGTCTTTGCCAATCCCATAAATGCACGCTTTGCCAACCGTTCTAAGTTTCGCGCATCCAGGGGCGCATCGGTGGCTACCACCATCATACACGAGCCATCGGCATCATCCTGCAATAAATCACTCATGAAAAACTTTTTCAACAGTTCACCCACAGGCACTCCGTCAATTTGCAGCACCCCACCAAAATTAGTTTGCACCAATACGCCTACGGTATAACCACCAACCTTTTGAGGCAGCACCCGCGAAGCAGTTCCGATTCCACCTTTAAATCCAAAACAGATTGTACCGGTGCCGGCACCCACATTGCCTTCAGCAACAGCACCACTTTGTGCTTGCATAATTGCTTCTTTTACATGCTGCGGGGTAACATGCATGCCTCGAATGTCATTCAGATAACCATCGTTGGTTTCGCCTACTACCGCATTTACGGACTGTGCCTGTTCATTTCCTTTCATCGCAAGCGTGTATTCAACAACACCCTCAATACCGGCAGCTACACTTAATGTGTTGGTAAGCACAACCGGTGTTTCGAGATTACCTAACTCAATTAATTGTGTTGTACCGGCAAGTTTGCCAAACCCGTTGCCCACAAAAACAGCGGCCGGTACTTTATCCTGAAAGACGTTGCCTTCGTGTGGAAGAATGACGGTAACTCCGGTGCGGATGTTGGTGCCTTCAATTAAAGTTTTGTGGCCTACTTTTACTCCCGGAACATCTGTAATGGCATTAAACTTTCCGGTAGGTAACACCCCGATGCTGACTCCATAATCGCGGGCCCGCTTTTGCGCTTGCGTGGAGATGGTTAACATCAGAAGCAGAAATACCTGAAGTCCTCTCCAAATCACGCTCGGTGTCCGGTTGAATTTATGAAAGCTTCTTGGCGAAAACACTATCGACTCAGACAAGCTCAGGCTACCAAGTGAAATAATTTTTGAGACAGCTTCCGGATTCTTCATAGTTCAACTTTCTTTAATCGTTCTACCATTTCCAAAACAGCCGGGCATACCAGCGTATTTTTAAAAGTAAGTTCTGTTATTTGCACCATCTTTTTCCGATCGGTATGAGGATACTCCCGGCAGGCCTTCGGTCGGCTTTCATACACCTTACAATAATTATCAGCATTCAGAAAAGGACAAGGCGATGACTTCAAAACGTAGTCTTTATCTTCATCTACACGCAGGTAGGTTTCAATAAAATCACCAGGTTTTATGCGCAAGGCTTTGGCCACGCGTTCAATGTCGGTCTGATAAAAGATAGGGCTGGTGGTTTTGCAACAGTTGGCACATTGCAGACAATCAACTTCTTCAAAAACTTCGGTATGTAGATTATGAAAAGCATCATCCACCAACCGCGCATCTTTTTTCTTCAGCGATTGCAGAAACTTCCGGTTCTCGGCCGATCTGTTTTTCGATTTCTCGCGAAAGCGGTCTAAATCCATGTTTCAAAGTTAGGAGCATTATTGGGATTTTAACCTCACCCCTCTTACCCCTATAGAGAAGAGAATCAATTTTTTTTTGATCTTTGGCGCATAAGATGGAAGCTCACAGCCAGGAAATCCTGTTTCACATTCGAAAAAACATTAAACCCACACCGGAAGAAGAACGATTTTTTATCTCGTTGCTTAATCCGGCTAAACTGAAGCAAGGTGAGTTTATTGAAAAGACGGGTGAAGTTACCTACAACTTTATTCATGTTACCTCCGGGTGCCTGATGACGTACTACACCGATAAGGAGGGTAACGATCAGGTAATTCAGTTTGCCACTGCCGGATGGTGGACGGGCGATCTGCACAGTTTAACTACACAGCAACCTTCAATTTATACCACGCGTGCGTTAGCCGACAGCGAAATTCTGCAATTGCCTAAAGTGCGGATGGAAGAGTTGTTGGATCGTTACCCGATTTTTGAACGATACTTCCGGATTATGTTTCAGAACTCATTGGTTACACACCAGAAAAGAATTATTGAGGCATTTTCGGTTACAGCCGAAGCACGCTATCACAACTTTCAAAAACGCTATCCACACTTAGAGCAATTTGTTCCACTGAAATACATTGCCTCCTACCTTGGTATTACCCCTGAATTTTTGAGTAAAATCAGAAGAAAGAAAACTGCCTAAAGGCGACAACTTTATTTGCTGCGAAAGAAAAGGTCGTCAACCCTAACCAGCAGTTTTTCTTAACCTAGTTCAAGTCCCAATTCCGCTCTTCTTAATCTGGTTCAAGGAGCCGGGCAGAGCATAGCCTGTACTTTTGCAAAGCAAATCGGCCGAAGAAGGCCGGTTAAACCAAAAACTAAAACTAAAATTTAAAAATTATGGCAACTGAAACTTTAACAGCAACCAAATGGGGTATAGACCCAACACACACCGAGGTACAATTTAAAGTAAAGCACCTGGTGATCAGTACCGTTACCGGTTTCTTCAAAAAATTCAGCGGTAGTGTAGAAAGCACTGGCGAAGATTTTGATGGTGCTGAAGCAAAGTTCAGCTTAGATGTAAACAGCATTGACACGAATCAGGCCGATCGCGATGGTCATTTGAAGTCGGCTGATTTTTTTGCAGCAGATCAATATCCTACATTGGATTTTGCCGGAGTATTAAAGAAAGTTTCGGGTAACGACTACAAGTTAGAAGGCGATTTAACTATTCGGGGCACCTCAAAATCAGTTGTGTTTGATGCCGAATTTGGTGGTATCATGGTTGATCCGTGGGGTAACACCAAGGCCGGTTTCGAAATAAACGGAAAAATTAACCGCAAAGATTATGGCTTGAACTGGAGTGCTGTAACTGAAGCAGGTGGCTTAGTGGTAAGCGAGGATGTAAAAATTCACATCAACGTAGAGTTAGCAAAAGGTTAATCCAATTAATGTTGGAGTTTTGTGGGGCAGCCCTGTCTTCGAAAGAAGGCAGGGCTTTGTTTTTCATTCTGAATCCATCCCACTACAACTGGAACACGGATTCTAACATTCATCAATGCCGGTAACAAATACTCGTATACGGACAGAATTTACATGTATCGGTTTCCGGTGTTTGATCAAATGGAACTTCAGGATCAAAAATTTCTTCCAGTAAGGTTATTAAATGTGTTCGAAACTCCTCCATTAAAGGAAGTACATTGTAAACCAGCCGTTTGTTTAAGGTCAACCCAAATGGTGCACCACCAAACAAGAACTCGCGGTTTATAATTCCGGTTATCATCTGGTCATCTGCCTTAAGCGGAAAATTTGTTTGATATAAAAATGCATAGAGCAAGGTTTGAAAAACTGCCTTCTCTCGTTTCTTGCTGTGACGGTCGAACAAGGAAGCAACACTTGTAAACTCCAGTTTATCGTTACCGGTTTTATAATCTACAATGCGCAACACTTTCTCTTTACGGTCTACGCGATCTATCTTGCCGCCTAACACTGCATAGCCCGGTGCATGACTTATTTTTACCCGATGCAAAAGGCCGTCTGCTTCAACAGCTTCCATACTGAATGGAGTCAGCGCCTGATCATGCTTCAGGATGCGGGTTGCAAAATCTTCTACCAACTTCTGAATGATGACGCTCTGCCCCTCATACTCCACTTTTTTTCCGGGCTCCATATTATAGGTGGCCGTAAATACTTCGTCTAACAGTTTTTTGATAGTGGTACGTGAATCTGCAAAATCGCCAGCCTCAACAAGTTTGTTGCGCTTACGTTGCGCCAGGTTTTTATAGAATTTCTCCATTACCTTGTGCAGAAAGTTTCCGAGCTCGCGGGCACCTAGTTCGTCTTCTACTTCATCGGGTTCTTTTACACGCGCTACATATTTAAAATAAAAACGCAATCTGCAATCCAGATAGGTACTTAAAGCCGATGGTGAAATTCCCTTGAAGTAGGTATTTCCCTCATTCAGTTTCATAATACCCTGCTGTACCTCTTCTGTTTTTTGAATGATGATGGGCTCAACCCCCAGCGGCATTACCGGGTTGTGCAACACTTGAAATTCCAGCTTCAATCCACTTTCAAAAATTAACTGCTGCAGGTATCTGCTCTTTTCACCCTGCCCTAACTGATCGGTTTCCGTATTGTAAAACAGAAAAACATTCTCGGCCCGTTGCAACATGCGATAAAACAAATACGCGTACATCGCATCCTGATGTTCGGTAGTGGGTAGTGCGTACGCCTTACGAATATTGAACGGCACATAAGATCCCTTTCCACCAAAAGAAGGAAATGCACCTTCATTCAGCGAAAGCACAAATACATTTTTATAATCGAGGTTACGGGTTTCCAGCACACCCATAATTTGCAAGCCTTTCAGTGGCTCACCACTAAACGGAATTTTTTCTGCCCGCGCCAGTTGCCGCAATAGCCTTAAAAACGATCGCAACGATTTTACAAACTCTTTACGATTGTCTGGATCAGGTTTTTGAACCCCGGTTATATCCTGCACACGGTTTAATAACTTGATAAACTGAAATGCAAACTCCCGATCAAGATCGAGAATTGATTCCAGCGAACCCACTTCGCGCAATACACTTTGCAGATAGGGCAACAGCCCTTCATCCATGTTACCAAAAATAATACGGTGCAAAGGCGAAACACTGGCCAGGTGGCTTTGTGGTATCTGCACCCAATTGCCTTTCTGGATTTCTTTACGCCTGGCATTTGCCAGACCGGCATCGGCAGCAATTACATACGGATGCGCCAGGATTGATAACACTTTCCGGTGCTTGTAATATTCTTGACGTTTGTCAATTTGCAACTCCACCAGCAACTCCATCAAATTGAAGAAAGAAGTATTGCCCAGTGAGTACCCCATGGTTACGTTCAGCTTTTCTACTCCATCTGGCAAACCATACAATACAGGCATTAATAATTTTTCATCGGGCAACACAATTAAGGTATCCTCCGGCACCAAACCATTTTCCAACTCTGCTTGCAGGATTTGGCTCATGAGCTTGGCCTGGCCGATGGGTTGGGCTGCACCCAAAACTTTTATCGACTTGGTACTTCTGAAGTTGGATGGGAACTCTTCTGTGAACGTTTGCTTTAAAATATCATGTTGCTGGTACTCCCGAAAAAATTCACCGGCCTCCTGCGCCTTGTTGTTTACGTAATATTCATCGCCATCCCAGATCATCTGGC
Organism: Bacteroidota bacterium; assembly: GCA_051715445.1. Classification (GTDB taxonomy): domain Bacteria; phylum Bacteroidota; class Bacteroidia; order Cytophagales; family Cyclobacteriaceae; genus ELB16-189. The sequence continues at coordinate 69,539 of JBPXJU010000011.1, forward strand.
TGCCCTGCGCTACAAAATGGGTGAGAATTTTTTCTTCGGCTTTGGTTAATGCGTTGAAACCAACAAACCGCAATTGCGTGGGAACATATTGATTTAAAGCTAATGAAGTAATATTCTCTGCCACTTCGCGGTGCACCAACCCCTCATACGCAATTTGTTCTTGCTGCAAATGCTGCCGGTACGTTTTATAGAGTGTAAATAACTTGCCCCACACACCAATAAACTGTTCCTTGTTACTGCTAATGTGTTTGTCAAACTCCTTCCAGAAGTCGAGCAGGAATTTTTTCTGAGCTTCAGTCAGGTAATCAAAACTGGAATCCAGTTCCTTCTGGTTACGTAAATCGCGAAACAGTTGCTCGGCATTTACCAGGTACTTGTCGATCTCGTTAAAATCGCGCAACAACATTTCGCCCCAGAAATAAAACTGATCGAAAGGTTCGGTGCGCACTTGCACAACCTGATTATACACCACATGTAACCGATGCACCAACTCCAGCTTATCGGGTACCTGATAGGTTGAGAAAGAGGCAATAAAATCTTCGATGGTAAGCAGGCGTGGCGAAAAAACCGGTTTGTTGATTACTTCCGACAAATGTTTCCGGAAATAAAGAGCTGCCCTGCGGTTAGGAAAAATAAAAGTCAACTGCTCGAACTGTGGTTCGGTGTTTACTTTTCGTGCCAGCTCTTTTAAAAATGGTTCCATTCTAAAAATCTAAACCCAATTGATTTTTGTTTTGTTTGGTTGGCTTGGTTGGTTTGCCCGGTGGCACCGGTACTACTTCGCCTGTTCTGATGTAAAGCAAGTAGCCGCTTACCTCCTGAAAATTCATTTTGCGTAACGTTTCGAGGTAACCGTTTACTTGTTGAATATCGGTTTTGGTTGAGTTGCCGGTTTTAAAATCAACCACAATCGCTTTTTTGTCTTTCATCATTAGGCGATCGATTCGACTTTCCTCGCCACCTGGTAATAACACGGGTACTTCGGTGCGTACCTCCCACGTTTTATCAAACCATGCAGCAATTGCTTCGTTGGTGAAAAGTTCATCAACCAACTCGCGGATAACTGGTTTCTCTTGTTCGTTAATAATACCGGTATGTTGTAAATTCCTGAATGTTTCGTCCAACTCTTCCCGGTAACGAATACGCGAGAAGATGGTGTGCAGGTGAATACCGTATTTGATTCGGGCAGAGGTTTCGCTTTCCTGCTCTTTAAAATGTCCCGCAGCATGGTGGCGAATAACTAATTTGCTTCGCCATGAACCAGCCCTATATTTATTCAGCGAAACCGAAGCCATGGGTGAGTCTTTCTTTTCTTCATAGTTTGTCCATGCACCTGCTTTCCATACTTTTTCTTTGTCGTTCCAGTTTGCCGCAAACTCCGCTTGCCTTACTACGTTGTGTAATAAATTACCAACGGTACCTAATTTTTTATTTTCCTTTGAAAATGGTCCGGTAACAATCAATCCATGTTCAGCCCGCGTAAGTGCTACATAGAGTAAATTCAGATTATCAAGGTAACACCGCGTACGCTCTTCACGATAATAATCTGCAAAGTTAGATTCGTCCAATCGGCTCGAATAAGTAACAGGCAGAAATCCGGCTTTATCAAAGGGAGGCTTGTCTGATTTTACCCACATGTTCACGGGCTTCGAGTGATCCAACCCCCATGAACAAAATGGAATGATAACATACTTAAACTGCAAACCTTTCGATTTGTGTACGGTTATAATCTGAGCGGCATCTACATCGCCCGAAACCTGAATGGATTTTTCACGCCCGATTTCATCCCACCATTCCAGAAAAGCACCAATGTCGTTTCGTTCGCGGCTTGAAAACGTGAGCACTTCGTTTTGAAAGGTTTGCAGGTATTCCATTTCACCCGCCACGTTACCTAAACCAAAAAGTTCAATCAGCGTTTCGGTAAGTTCGAAGAGGGGTAGTTTTTTTAATAAGGATTTCTGTCGGGTAAAACTATCGGGAAAATTACTTTCAAAGATTGTCTGATTACTCACCATGAACACCTGATGCCAATCGGAAGTAGCCTGGGTTAATCGTGCATACTCAAATGCGAGTTGTGCGCGTGCAATGGCATTATCCGGATTTTGCAAATACTGCAATGCTCCAATTAAGAAGTTAACTGAACCGGCACCATCCAATTGCAACGATTCATTTGAGACCACATCATATTTAAAGCCTGCTTTGGCCTGGCCGGAATGTTTATATTCCAGCAACTGATTGACAATGCGTTGGCCTTCATAATTTGTCCGCACCAGGATGGCGATATCTTTTAAACTAATGCCAAGGCTTTGCAGTTTTTCGAGATAGCCCGGCACGCGTTGCAAGGCAAACTCATCCCATTTCTCACCATCTTCACCTGACAAAAAAGAAAGTTCTACAAAACCTTCTGTAGTTTTTGTTATGCCTTGTGCAACATCGCTATATACTTCGGTAGTAACGGTGTCTCCGGTTTCTTTCGCCACGAGTTGTGCTGCCACCTGAAACACCGCATTATTAAAATCAACTATCTGTTTACTGCTTCTGTAGTTTTTATCCAGTGAAAAAAACTCCGTGCGGTGTAAACCAATCTCTTCACCAACTCTTTTCTGAAGAAGAAACAAATCGCCCGAGCGCCAACGGTAAACAGCTTGTTTTACATCGCCTACAATTGTGCTGGTGCAGCCCGAATCCAGGCTATTCACAATAAGCGGTTTAAAATTTTTCCACTGCAAGCCGGAAGTATCCTGAAATTCATCTATCAGGAAATTTTTATAGAACGATCCAACCTTTTCGTATACAAAAGGAGTATCACTTTCATCAATTACAGAGTTGAGGAAATATGGCGCATCCGAAAGCAACATCATGTTGTTTTCCTGTTTGTATTCTTTCAGCTTACGCGAGATGTCGGCAATTAAACCGAAAGCGTGAAGATTGGTAAGAACTGCTTCGGCACTAATGGCTTGTGCACCGTTTGTCTTATAGAACTCATTAATCTCCTTTAGGATAGGAACCAGTTTTTGTTCGGCCAAAGCCAGCACATCATTTTTGCGTGTTGATTTTTCCTGAACGACACCTTTGGGCACGGTAAAATCATTTTCGGCTCTTGCCCGACTTACCGGATAATCCATTACATTCCTTAATGTGCTTAGTTTTAAAAAATGCGTATATAAACTTCCTTTCGTTCCGTATTTAAAATCCGTTACCGCCAGGTTTTGCGCGTGAATAGCCTGCATGGCTTCGAGGGCGCGCGGTCGTACAAAATTTACAAACTCATTTACAGGATTAGATAACTCCCTTTCAAGTTTGACGAAAAAGCCAGGTGTCTGGGAAACCATGTCAACCTCGTTCTCTATCAACCTGAATTCTTCTTTAAAAATTTCCCTGGCAAAATCGCGCAAGCCGGGCCGCACATCCCAGGCTTTGTCCCCTTCCAGATTTTTGCCGGCAAAATTAATTACCCATTCTGTAAGTTGTTGATTGTTCGGGCTCAACTCTTCCATCAGATTGCCGATTACCTCATCCACCACTTCATCGTGTTCTACCTCCAGCCGGTAATCTCCTGAAAGGCCCGCTTCGCGTGTAAACGCCCGGATAACCCGTTGAAAAAATGCATCGATCGTGCTAATCGAAAAATGCGAATACTTATGCAGGATTTCGCTGCGCACTTCCTGCACGTACAACCTGAACGTAGGCTCGTCTAATCCCAATTCCTTCTGAAGTTCCTGTGCCAGGTCTTCCGATCGGTTGTGTGAAAAATCATTCAGGTAGGCCAGGATGCGATCTTTCATCTCCTGCGTTGACTTGTTCGTGAAAGTAACCGCCAGAATATGTTTAAAGTAATCGGCCCGAAAGCGCAACGCCAGTTTAAGGTATTGTTTCGCCAGCGTTCGGGTTTTACCTGAACCTGCCGAGGAGCGATAAATGGAAAATGGTTTACTCAAAAAGCCAAAACAGTTTACGGTCTCTATTTACGCAATTTACCGGATTGAACATAGCTTTTGAAGATGAAGCAAAATTCATATCTTGAACGATTATCCTTCCATGCGCAGCCTCTACTTCTTTCTACCTAAGCTTTACTACTCCTTTCCGGTACAGTTACTTCTCAATAATTTCAGACGTAATCATGTGCTGATTTTATGTTGGATCATTTTGTTTGCCATGATTACCGGAAACTTTGGCAAATACCTGGGCATCCCCTATTTATTTCTCGATCCGGAGTACCTGAACAAAGTAAGTTTTACCAGTTTTTTTATGATGGGTTTGCTTACTGCAGGATTCAGCATGGCATTCCACATCACCGGTTACATCTCAGACGGCCACCGGTTTTCATTTATCGGCACGTTAGCCAACCCGTTCAAGAAGTTTACCATCAACAACTCTATCATTCCGGTTATCTTTTTGATTACCTATGTTTATCAGATTATTGGTTTTCAAATCAATAACGAATTCAGTAGCCCGTATGCACTGTTGAAAAATCTGGGCGGACTTTTTTGCGGTTACGCCAGCATGACGGCCCTGTTCTCTTTGTATTTCAGGCTCACCAATAAAGACATTTTCAAATATGTAGTTTGCCGGATTGATGAGAAAATTAAACAGAATGTAAAAGTAACCCGGGCCAGCGCTATGAAGAAGCTGGACATTGTGCGCAAAAAACAAGAACGTGTTGATTATTACCTGGACGGCAGCCTGAAAGTGAAACCCGTTGAACCCAGTTCGTTTTACGACAAGGGTACAATTTTGCAAGTATTCGATCAAAACCACTTTAACCTGGTGGTGATTGAGCTTTTTATTTTTGCCATGGTGCTGCTGCTCGGAATTTTTAAAGACTACCCTGCCTTTCAGATTCCGGCTGCCTGTAGCTTCATGATTTTCCTTACCATTTTTGTAATGCTTTCGGGTGCATTCTCGTATTGGTTTGGTGGTTGGTCGGCCACAACCAGCCTCATTCTATTTCTGATTTTAAATCACCTGGTGGGTGAAGATTTCTTCTCTAAAAAGTACGAAGCCTTTGGACTTGATTATGGCACACCTCCTGTAGAATATTCTGTAAAAACATTACAACTTCAGCTGGATAGTGCCGCAATGGAATCCGACCGGCAAATGGTGCTGACGCAATTAACAAACTGGCGCAAAAAATTTGGAGACCAAAAGCCCAAAATGATTTTTCTGTGCACCAGCGGGGGCGGTAAGCGTGCATCGCTCTGGACGCTGAATGCGCTGCAAACCATAGATAGCATGAGTAACGGCAAACTGATGGAAAGCAGTGTGCTGATTACGGGCGCTTCGGGTGGTTTAATCGGAGCGAGTTACTTTCGCGAACTGAAGTTACGCGAAAAAATGGGCGAGCCTATTCAACCCTACGGCAATCTGCATCGGGAAAAAATTTCGAGTGATAATTTAAACCCGCTTATCTTCAGTTTGCTGGCTAACGATTTATTTGTAGGCTTTACCAAGTTTGAGTACGCAGGCAAATTCTACCAGCGCGACCGGGCTTTTACATTTGAAGATCAGTTAAACCAAATTACCGAAGGTTTAATGGATAGGCCGATTACGGCTTATGCCAAACCCGAAATGGACGGTATTGTACCCATGGTGATTCTTACCCCTACCGTGGTGAACGATGGCCGAAAAATTTACATCGCTTCACGCCCGGTTTCATTCATGAATGCCGAACTCATTCATATGTCAGGCTATCCGCATCGAAAAGTAAGCGGGGTGGATTTTCATCGGTTCTTTAAAGAACAAGATGCAGAAGACTTACGGTTTTTATCTGCGTTGCGGATGAGTGCTACATTTCCATACATCACACCCAATACCACCTTACCTACCGAACCTCCCATTCAAATAATGGATGCCGGCATTTCCGATAACTTCGGAATGTCTGATGCCGTTCGGTTTTTATACTCATTCAACGAGTGGGTTTCCGAAAACACCAGTGGGGTGATTTTTATTTCAATTCGCGATTCGCCAAAATTAGGAACCATTTCTGCACGTAAAGGGCAAACCATTATAGACGATATGACCCAGCCCATCAGTAGCGTATACAATAACTTTGAAAATTTTCAGGACATTACCAGCGACTTGCTGATTGGCCAGGCACATGACTGGATGAAAGTACCCATTCACCGGATTGATATTCAATATCAGGCTGAAAGTTACCTTCCCATTTTACAAAAGATGGATAGCATCCGGCAAAATAGTGCACGGGCATCCTTAAGCTGGCGTTTAACCACCCGCGAAAAAGATGGTATCGTACGTAACATTTATTCACAACAAAATTTGAATGAGATCAATAAACTACTGGAACTGCTTCAGTGAAAAAGAAATTACTCCTCCTTGCTTTCCTTATACTTCAACTTTCGGTTGCTTCGGTTGCCCAGCCTTTCAATCAACAAAAAGCTGATAGTTTAACCCAACAACTGGAGCGGGTTGGATTTACAACCGAACGCGTGGATATCTTCAACCAACTTGCTCGGGTTTATTACGATAAGGACATCAAGAAATCGTTAACTCTTGGAGACAGTGCCCTACAACTCGCTTTCCGTTTAAAATATGAGGATGGCATAAGGACTTCTCAAAACATTTTACAACGGGTAAATCAGCGCATGGGTATTTACTCTACTGCGTTTGAATACACGTTGAATAATCTTATCCGCACCGAGCGCGATATGGATACCACCGAAATGCTTGACTCGTACATAACACTTGGCAACATTAATTCGAACATGGAGAATTATGGCGAAGCACAACTTTATTTCCATAAAGCATTGGTGCTTGCTCAAAAATCCAACTCATCACAACAGGCCAATATTATGAATTACATTGGTCGTGCACATGGAAAGTTAATGCGTTTTGACAGTGCCGAACACTGGATTAAGCAAGCATTGGAAAAAGAACTGGCCAATCCACAACCGGGTGCTACAATGGCCTACATCTATAACAATCTGGGTGAAATATATTTCTATCAAAAAAACTACAAACAGGCATTGCAATTTTATAACCTGGCCATAGCTCTTGATTCTACTAAAACCAATAAGTATGGGCGAACCTATACTTTAAATGGATTAGCCCATGTGTATCATGCTACCGGTAAAGAAACCGAAGCGATTGCAGCTCTGGATGAAAGTTTGAAAATCTCGATAAAGAATTTGTACCGCGACAAAACCCGTGAAGCATATGGTTTGCTTTACCAGATTTATGAGTCAAAGGGAGAATTTAAAAAAGCATTTGATTACTACCGTCAATTTGTTACTTATCGCGACAGTGTATTTAATGCCAGCCTTACGCAATACATCGAAAACCAAAACATTTCACTTGAAAATGAAAGTCTTCGAAGGGAAACCGAATTGAAAGATGCCCGACTGCAGCAACAGCGACTTATTTTATGGATGATTGCCCTTACCGCGTTGCTTACTATTCCATTGGTGATTTCATTATTCTATTCTTACCGTCTGCGCACCCGATCGAACAATTTATTACGAAACTATAATAACGATTTAAAGCTAAAGGTTAAGGAGCGAACACAAGAACTCACCAAAACCAATATTGAATTAGCCCGGCATAACAATCAATTAGAAGAATACCAATTTATAACTGCGCATAATTTACGCGGGCCGGTAGCCCGCATTCTTGGATTGTTAAACATCATTAAAGGCAATTCATTTCAATGGCCACGCGATAAAGATATACTTGATAAATTGGAACTGGCCAGTATTGATCTTGACACTATTGTGCATGATCTAAGCCATGTACTACATGTTAAAAGAGTTGGTAATAGCACTTACGAACAAGTGATTTTGAGTAAGCGGGTTCTTCGTGTTAAGAGCACACTTAAGGAATTAATTCTTGAATCCGATGCCACCTTTAAAGAGGACTATTCACAAGTAGATTCAATCTATACTATTCCTACTTATATCGAAAGCATTTTGTACAACCTGATTGCGAATGCGATTAAGTTTCGCTCGCCCGATAGAAGACCCATAGTCATTATCAAAACGTTTTCAAGCGAAAATCAGATTGCCATTCACATCAGCGATAATGGGATGGGTATTGATTTAGCCAAAGTGCGCGATAAACTTTATGGCTTGTACCAGCGCTTTCACCCTCATGTAGAAGGACGGGGACTTGGATTATACCTGGTAAAAGCGCAGGTGGATGCACTTAATGGAAGTATCGAAATTGAAAGCACACCGGATAAAGGCACAACGTTCCGCATCCGGTTTCCTAAAAATTAATCACTGACGTTTTAATACCTGTCCGCTCCGAACCCCGGTATGCTTACCCGCATCCACAACAACTTCCCCATTCACCAGCACAAACCGGAAACCTGTAGAGAAAGCATGTGGGTTAACAAACGTGGCCGCATCGCCCACGGTGCCTGCATCAAACACAACAATATCGGCCGCCATGCCTTCGCGCAATAAACCGCGGTCGCGCAAGTTAAATTTCTGAGCCGGTAAGGAAGTCATTCTCCGAATAGCTTCCTCTAACCGAATTACACCTTGCTCGCGCACATACTTACCCAACACCCGGGCGTTGGTTCCATAGGCGCGTGGGTGCGGCATGCCTGAACCGAAGCGGGCAATACCGGCATCGGAAGCAATCATGTTAAAGGGATATTGCATAATACGTTTAAGATCATCTTCATTCATGCTGAAGTAAACCATTTGCGTGCGGTTAATGGCGCCAATCATTTCCAGAATAGTCTCGGCTTCTTCCATCGGTTTGGCCTTGCGACCTTTCAGTTTATTAATCTCGCTGATATTTTTTCCGTTGAGTGTTGTGTCTGGCGCATAACGCGCTACTTGTGCGTAGCTGTAACTTTTAAGTTGCTTTTTCTTTAATGTAGCTACCATTTCCTTTTTTATTTTCAGGCGCACGGCCGGATCATTTATTCTTAGCTTCATGGAATCGCGGCCACCGGCAAATACCCACGAGGGTACTGTGGTATCTAATGTAGTACTGCTGGCTACATACGGATATTGATCGATGGTTACATCCAGACCTTCTTTGCGTGCGTCATCCACCAGTTTAATCGTTTCAACCGAACGACCCCAGTTGGGTTTGTAGGTTACTTTAAAGTGCGAAATCTCAACCGGAATTTTAGCGAGCCGGCCAATGTTGATGGCTTCATTTACAGCATCGGTTACTTTATCGCCTTCATCGCGAATGTGCGAAGCATAAACTCCACCTTGCTGCGCGGCCATCCGCGCAAGTGCCACTACTTCTTCTGTTTTGGAAAACGTGCCCGGTATATAAATCAATCCGGTTGACAAGCCAACTGCCCCGGCATTCATGGCATCGCGCACCAACATTTCCATCTTCTGCAATTCTTCCGGAGTGGGATCGCGTTGTGCATCGCCCATCGCAGCCCTGCGCACGGTGTTATGCCCGATTAGGGAAGCGATGTTGATCGAAGTTTTTGCTGAATCCAGCCTCTTGAAATAATCGCTGATGTTAAGATTGGAACCACCACAGTTTCCGGTTACAACCGAGGTAACACCATCGTAAATAAAGTTATCGGCTGTTGGCGTAGTCATCTCCCCGCCTTCTATATGCGCATGCACATCAATAAAGCCGGGTGCCACAATCAATCCGGTGGCGTCTATAATTCTTTTTGCCGATGCATCTTTCAGGTTACCAACCCGAATCACTTTTCCGTTTTGAATAGCGACATCAGCATAATACCACGGGTTGCCACTACCATCAATCACTTTGCCATTAAGAATAACAAGATCATACGATTGGGCTTGAGCAGTGCTGCATAAAATCGCCAGACAAAACGTAAGCAGAAGTTTCATACTTATAAGATTTATGAGGTACAAATTTTTTGGAGACAAATATTTATTCTGGAAGGTAAACAAATCAACCCGATCAGAAAAACCGTTTTACAGAGTTGGACAGAACAACCTGTTGATGTATGTTTAAACCATGACACTGGCCGATAACATGCTGGACTTTCTTCAAAACTTAAAAATTGAAGCTCCCATTCCACGCGCCATTCACGTACTCAATCCCTATCAACAACCTGAGGTGTTTGAATGGTGTACTCAGTTTTACAGAAAGTATTACAGCGACTCGGAAACCCGGAATATGATTATTGGTATCAATCCCGGTAGGCATGGCGGTGGCCTTACCGGTATTCCCTTCACCGATCCCATCCGGCTGCAGCAGGTTTGTGGCATTGAAAATACCCTGGCGAAAAAGGCTGAACTGTCTTCAGAGTTTATCTATAAAGTGATTGCTGCCACAGGGGGGCCCGAAAGGTTTTATAGCAAATTTTACTTTACCTCAGTATCGCCACTGGGGTTTACCCATGAAAATAAAAACCTGAATTATTATCAGGTTCCGCTGCTACAAAAAAGACTAAGGCCTTTTATGAGCGCTTGCATGCGCACGCAACTAGACTGGGGCCTGAATACAAAAGTTGCTTACTGTTTAGGTGAGGGTGACAATTACAAGTTTCTGACAGCCTGGAATGCCGAAGAAAAATTCTTTTCTGAAATTGTTCCACTGCCGCATCCTCGTTTTATTATGCAGTACAAGCGTAAGCAGTTGGACGGGTACATCAAATTCTATATCGAAAAGCTGAAAGTGTCTTAATCAACTTCACTTTTTCACATATACACTATTCCGGTTTACAATCCCCAATTGAGAAGCAGCCTCTAAACCTTCCTCCGTTTCAGTACCAAACATTAGTAACCTCTTAAATACTAATGCACTGTTTCTCCTTGCCGTTGAATCCACCACTGTATAAGCCAATGCCTTTACATACACGCCTTCATGGTTAGTCTTTGCCCATTTTTTATAACCGGCTTCTACTTTACTAAACTCTGCCAAGTCGGCAACATGGTAACGCTTAAAAGTGTTTCGCTCAAAAAAATCCACGGAGTCGCCATCGAATGTTACATACCCCTCAACGGTAAAAAGTTCAGACCTGCGATGCAGTGTGTATCTTTTGTCGGTAGTTAAGGGTCTAAATTCCGGATCGCATGGTAGCAATTCGTTTTGGCCTCGTGTAACAAAGAACATTTCTTCGGGCAGGTCAGAACTTTTTCTGTAACGAAAAAAAGAACCATAGGTTAATGGACTTAGGTTGTGAAGCACTATTCCCATTGACTTATCCAAACCACCATTAAAATAGGTTGAGTAAGTAGAAATTGAATACGATGAGCTTCCAATACTATCCGATGTAAAGCTTTCGTCTAATTTGTAAGTCGCATTAATATTCTGTGCTCCTGTTTTTAACGCCAGTTCCAAGTGAACCACACCCGTTGCTGCTAACCACTGCCCTTCATAGTGTGTCCACTCCTCATCGCCTGTTGTTACTATTACAAAATCTTGCCGGGGTTTTGTTTCGCACGAACAGCAGATCAGTATAAAAATCAATGCAGTAAATCTCATGCAAAAGATTGTTTTAACTCTTAATAAACTACTCAGGCAAATAATCCCCTAACAGATTCCAATCCATACCACCCCATCCTGCTCCGTGGTCGCTGGTATTCTTGTTTTTTTGAACTTCTGCGATTCTATAATCACCATAACTGAGCAATGCCAGGATTGAACCCGGCCTTAAATGCTCGCTGGCCCAGGTTAAAGGCGAATTACCATGTACATCTTTTATCGTTTTGTCAGCACCATGTTCCAGTAGGAAACTAATAATTCGCTCATCGCAATAGGCTGCCGCGCGATGCAGCGCGGTTTCACCTTTGGTACGGACATCGCGCATAAATGCTCCAGTTTCAGTACCGGCTAATGTTTTTGCATTTACATCAACTCCATTCTCCACCAACAACTTTACAACATAATAATAATAAGGTCGGCCTGCTTTGGATACCGCGGCATGCAAAGGTGTTTCGTGGGTTTGAGGCACAACAGCATTTACATTTGCGCCTTGTTTAATCAGAAAGTCACACACCTTCCAATGACCAAAGAAAGCGGCATTGCCGAGTTCAATATCTAAATTAAGGCTACTCAAATCGCCTCCTGCGTCCAACACGGCCCGCAAACCGGTTACATCATTATAATACACCAACCATTGCAGGGGTTTAATGCTCCCGCTGTTGAGAATGGCTTTCCAGTCGGGTGCTTTCAGTAACTCAATGATAAAATCGGTACGCCCACGACTGATATAATCCAGAATTATTTGTTGTCGCATACTTTGAAGCCTTGCCATTCATTAAGGTACTTATTTCAATCCATAAATACTAAAATATTTACCTACCACTTTATGCCTCACCCTAGGCTTCACTATTTATGAATTCAGTTCTTACTACTTTAAAAAAAAGATGGCAGGTAAACCTGCCATCTGTGTATAAATCACATTAAATGAGAATTACTTTGCGATATAATACCGGAATCCGAGCGAAGGACTAAGTGAGCTAAGTCCAAATGAAAAAACATTTCGGTTGTCGTCATCTACATCTTTATTGGGATCAAAGGAGTTAAATCCTATACCTTCCAATTGAAAGTCGAGTCCCCATTTATCCGTTAAGAAATAGACAAAACCAGGTGCAATGGAAACTCCGAAGCTACTCGTCTTTGATTCAGTAGTTTCCGTTGATGATTTTCCTGAACCAAACGAAACCCCCAGCGCGCCAGTAAACGCGAACCGTTCGTTTGAGGTAAATTTATAGTAGCGGGCATATGGACCTGCTGAAAAGGTTGTGGTTTTTGTAGGATCAAGAATTTCATATCCTGATTTTCCAAAAGAAATTCCTAAATTCACTCCAACCTCCAGGTTATCTACTACGAAGTACCCTACATTCGGTGAAAATTGAAAATAAGAAGATTCGTAATCGGAATTCAGATAATTATTTTTTTCCTTGGTAGAATTGTACCCAATGCTACCACCCAAAGTCAAACTTCCTTGTGTAGTTTGAGCTTGCAGGCCCAAACCCATTAGGGCTAATGCTAAACCTAAGAATGTCTTTTTCATATAATTTGATTTAATATTTCCTACAACTTTACAATAATTCTAGCACAAGATAAAACTGTAATCAGGGTGATAAAGATTTATCTCTGTATCCGTAGCCAATCTGGTACAAGATCGACAGAAAGTTTTGCTGCTATTAACTAGTATCGATTTTCTTAATAGTTAAAATAGTTGAGGCTTGTACCCAAAAACAATGCAAAGCTAATCATCCTGAAAAGGATGCTTTTTAATCATTCCGCCTTTTATATCATTTACACTATTCTCTACTACAAATGCATCGTGATCAATTTTAGTTATCAGGGTTTTTAATCGTTGTAACTCAAGTCTGGTAACTACCGAATAGATCACATCCACATCAGTACTTCTATGACCTTTCTTACCAAACCCGCTCTTACCTTTTAAAATGGTTACACCACGACCGAGTTTATTTACAATAGCATCTTTAACTTCTTCACTCTTTTCCGATACAATGATTACACTGGTATATTCTTCAATACCATGAACCACAAAATCAACCGACTTGGATGCTACCAAATAGGTTAAGATGGCGTACAAGGCCGTTTCAATATTAATGATGTAGGCAGCTGTTGAAAAAATCAGAATATTAAAACCAAGAATAACATCGCCTACCGTTAGCGTTGTTTTGCGACTGGAATAGATAGCCAGCACTTCGGTACCATCAATTACACAGCCTCCACGAATGGAAAGTCCGATACCAGCCCCCAGAAAGAAACCCCCAAATACGGCAATCAATAACTTATCGGATGTAATTATTGGAAATTCAACAAAGGCTAATGTAACCGAAAGCAGCGATATAGCTATCAGGGTTTTAATAGCAAATTTCCTGGAGATTTGCGTATATCCAATCACTACAAAAGGTAAGTTGATCAGTACTACCAACAGCGAAAGGTCTATCTCTGAAAGAATATTAACCAACAGCGAAATCCCCATTACACCACCATCTAAAAACCGGTTTGGTAATAGAAACCCCTTTAAGCCAAATCCGGCAGCCGTAACACCCAAAAGAATAAAAAGAGTATCCTTTATACCGCGCTCAATTGTAATTCTGCGCAGTCTTAATTGCTGTAACTGCCTAAGTCTGTCAACCGTACTCATAGTGGTAAGGTAGAAATAGATTATGTTCAGTTCAAATTTTTATGTGCCGATTTATCGCATCATATTTGGGATTGCATGACATCGCACCAGCATCTTCAGCACATACTCGAACTTATTAAACTGGAACGCGCAGCCGATCTGGAACAATACCGCCAAAAAGTTTTACTGCGCTCACTAACCCAACGCGTAAAAGAAGGGGTAACGTGGTATCCCGTAAAACTGCTACGCGATTATGTTGGTACGGGTGAACGCATTATCATTGAAGTAGAGCGAATTCATCCATCGGATAAACCGCATAGTTTTCAAAGCGGTAAATCGGTTAACCTATTCTGCAATGCATCGGGCAAACCCGAAAAGCAACACCTGCAGGGAGTAATCAACTATGTGCAGGACAATACCCTGGTGATTACCATTAACCCTGACGAGCTACCGGAATGGATGGATGATGGTAATCTGGGCGTAGATGTGATGTTTGATGAGATGACGTACAAAGAAATGGAGTACGCATTAAAGTCGGTGATGAAGGCGGAAGACAGCCGAACGGCTGAACTACGGGAACTATTTCTCGGCAACATTACTCCGGTAATGGAAACCAAGGTAGACCTGCTACCCACACCCCATCTAAATCAAAGTCAGCAGCAAGCATTGCAAAAAGTTTTGTGCGCACAGGATGTTGCCTTTATACACGGACCGCCAGGCACCGGCAAAACTACCACGCTGGTACAAGCTATCATACAAACGCAACGCACCGAAGGGCAGGTATTGGTATCGGCACCCAGCAATGCAGCTGTCGATTTGTTGGTTGAAAAACTTTCGGAGCAAGGTTTAAATACGGTGCGCATTGGCCACCCGGCCCGCGTAACGGAGCAAACGCTAAGTAAAACATTGGATGCCCGCATTGCGGCACACGCGCACTACGATGAGCTAAGGGCGCTACGCAAGCGAATTGAGAATGTACGCAAAGAAGCCGGCAAGTTTAAACGCAACTTCGGGCATCACGAGCGCGAACATCGCAGGTTGCTAAAAGAAGAGGCCAAGCTGTTAAAGTCTGATGCAGACATGCTGGAGTTTTACATTGTTAACGATGTACTACAGCAGGCACAAGCCATTTGCTGTACGTTGGTGGGTGCCTCGCATCCGGTACTGCGCGGACGAAAATTTAAAACAGCTTTTATTGATGAAGCCGCACAAGCGCTGGAAGCCGCTTGCTGGATTCCGATGTTGCGCACACAACGTGTAATCCTGGCGGGCGATCATTGTCAGTTGCCGCCTACTATAAAATCGAACGAAGCGGCTAAAGCCGGATTAGCCGTTACCTTGTTTGAACACGGTATTGCCAAGCATCCGCAAATGGCTGCTTTGTTACAGGTACAGTATCGCATGCACGAAGCGATTATGAAGTTTCCATCGCAATGGTTTTATGAGAATAAGTTAGTTGCGCATTCATCGGTAAAGGCTGAATTGTTGCGACCGCATCATCAACCGGTTGAGTTTATCGACACTGCCGGTTGTGGTTATACCGAAAAGCAAGACCCCGAAACGTTGAGCCGGTACAATGAAGAAGAAGCAACCCTCGTAATTAAGGAAACAGAAAAGCTGGTGGAAGATTTTGGTGCGGATGCCTGGCTTGAACAAAAAATTACCTTAGGTATTATTACGCCTTACCGCGCACAGGTAGATTACCTGAACAAATTAGCGGAGGCCTCACCGATTTTTGAATCACTCCACAAATTAATTACCATTCATACTGTAGATGCCTTTCAGGGACAAGAGCGCGATGCGATTGTAATCAGCTTTGTACGCAGTAACAATAAAGCCGAAGTTGGTTTTCTGGCCGACATTCGCAGAACCAATGTGGCCATGACCCGGGCCCGTAAAAAATTACTCATGATTGGTGATAGTGCCACGCTGGCGGCCCATCCGTTTTACGAAGCGTTAATCAACTACGTGCAGCAGGAAGGTTTTTATAAGAGTGCGTTTGAGGTTTAAATCGCGATAAAACGTGCAAGCAACAAGCACTTGTTGTCTATACTTTCAAATGGCCCAACTTTAGGGGAGCTTACACAAGCATATGTTGCGCAACGTTCGCATATAAAGCGTGCCGGCAGTCCAAATTAATAATTAATCATCAAATTCTGCCGGCATGATTTATATGCATTGTTGCCAGTAGTGCCATTACCGCAGCCTTTTCCATTTTCCTCTCATTTCTCCGAAACTTCTGGTCAATCTGTCAATTGCATTGGCTTCATTAATCTCCCAACCGCCACCGACTTCCTTTCCTTTTTCGTCAACATAGTCTATAATGATTGTTGTCGAATTCGAAAAGAATGTGAAAATTACTTTAACCGGCTTCGTCCTAACTCGAATCTGTCTTCCGTCAACTATCCGAAATTGCTTTACATTCTTTTTGTAGTATTTCAATGATTCATCGTCAACTATAATCTCCTTTCGCTTAAGGTTAGATTTCTTGAAGAGATCAAGGTACATAAAGAACTCCTTGAACGCTTTTTCATCGTTCTTTAAATTCCTGTTTCGTATCTGCCAATGCCATCCACCACTTTGTCCAAAGTGCTTTTTTAGGTGACCGAGCAACCAAATTGAAAACAGATTGAAGTCCGGATAATTGTTATGTTCAAGTTGGCTAGACGATGCAGCCATTGTAAACCCAGTGACGAAAGAATCCAATGAGTCAAAATTGCCGTGATTACCTAAATATAGTGCTCTTCGTTTCTCAAGGTGGTCAAGAGTGTCATAAATGTTTCTTTGTATTTCTTTCATGGTCTACTCTGTCCAACGGCATTACAGGCAACGTCCTATATAAGCTACTAGTTGCTTATAGACCGTTTATTATAGACTGAATTAATAGAATTTCTTCACAATACATCTGCATTAAACGTATCGCCCTGATTCAAATCGCCTGTAACAAAACCCTTCTTAAACCAACGTTGGCGTTGTTCGGAAGTGCCATGCGTAAACGAATCGGGTACAACATAACCACGGGCTTGTTTTTGCAGGCGGTCATCGCCAATGGCACTGGCTGCATTCATCGCTTCTTCAAAGTCGCCCTGCTCTAAAATTTGTTTGGTGTTTTGCGCATGATGTGCCCAAACACCGGCCAGGAAATCGGCTTGCAGTTCGAGCTTTACCGAAAGTTGGTTGTACTCTTCTTCACTAATCTGGCCTTTCATGGCATGCACTTTATCGGTAATGCCTTTTAAATGTTGAATATGATGCCCCACTTCATGCGCAATTACATAAGCCTGCGCAAAATCACCCGGAGCGCCAAACCGCGATCGAAGTTCATCATAAAAAGATAAGTCGATATAAATGCGATCATCGGCACTGCAATAAAAAGGACCCACCGAAGCATCGGCCGTACCACAACCGGATTGCACATTTCCGGTAAATAATCTCAACGTAGGCTCGCGGTAATCGGGTAATAGCTGATTCCATACATCTTCGGTATCGGCCAACACCACCTTTACAAACTGTGCCAACTCCTCTTCTTCGGCTGTAGCCTGATAGGGCTCGGTTTGCGACATGGAGGGCCCGCTATCCATTGGCATCTGCTGCAACAGCGATAACGGATTTTTTCCGGTTATTAACCCGATGATGATCACAATCACAACCAGACCCAGCCCGCCCTTAACAGGCAAGCCACCACGGCCACCTCCGCCCGCACCCCGTTGATCATCTACATTTCCACTTTGTCGTCTGCCGCGCCATTGCATAGTTTAAGAATTTAGAACAGGAAGGTACGAAGGGATTGGTAAAGATCAATAGGGATTTTTCTTCCTGCATTACCTGGCTGGCAATACAAATACCGGGGCCATTTCTGATCGCCAGTCGCTGGTTAGTTTCTTCTGGTTTGAGCCATCGCTGTTACGCAGGTAAATATCAAACTTATATCCTTCCTTGTTCGAAACATCAAATGCCAGCCAATCACCATCGGGCGACCATGTATGCCAGCCTTCGCTGAGTGTATCGGTAGTAAGTTGCTTGGTGTTCGATCCGTCTGGTAACATGGTAAAGATATTGTGCTTGCCCTTTTGCCTGGAGATATAGGAAATAATGTTTTGATTGGGCTCCCAGTAGGGCGGCCCGGCATGGTAACTGTGCCATCGCGCAGTAGTATCTTCAGGATAGTGTGTAAGCTGTTTCAGGTTGTTGCCCGCCACATCCATAATCCAGATCTCCTCTTTCTCATCCTGATAGTTTCTTCGGTTTTTGCGGTAGCGAAAAACAATCTGATTTCCATCGGGTGAAAAATGCGGATCGGCAAACGAGGCAGCGGTATCAGTAGTCAGTTGTTTGTAGTTGCCTGTTTTAACATCAACTAAAAAAAGCTGAAACCGAACTTCTCTCCCGATTCGTCCGGATACAATCATTTCCTGCCCGTCATGGCGGCTGCTCATCCAGGAATCTTCCAATCTCAAATCAGAAACCTTGCGCACATTATTACCGTCTGCATCCATCTCGTATAAAAAATACATGCGGTGTGTGGTATCGCGATCAGAAACAAAATAGAGTTTGTCCTTGTATGCGTAATACAACCACTCCACTCCGGGTGCATTCGAAATATTTTTTTGCCCGGTGCCATCCGCATTCATCACAAAAATTTCGTAATTGTCATTCGCGGTATCGTAATACACATTATAGGCAATCTTGTAATCCGATACATCGGCTTTTGGTTTAACCGAACAACTTACCAGCCCAGCGAAACCCACCAGCAAAACAAAACCCAACCAATTTTTTATTTCCATGCGGCAATAATTACACCCATAATGGTTAAGGCTACCACGCTATAACCAGCATTGATCAGGAACAACTTAAATGATTTTCGTTCAAATAAATAATGGGTGCCCACAAATGTGGCTACCCAACCAGCGCCTGCCAGAAAGCCCCACATTGCGCCCATAGTAGGATCATTCTCGGGCCCCATAAACATAGCCAGGTTAATTGCGGCAATCAATCCGAGAATAAATGCCAGTCCAAAAATTTTAATCATGTTGCCACCTTTCAGGCTCTCTTCTGTAAAACCATTTTCTTTCATCCAGGCTTTTCCAAACAGCGCAGGCGAGTACCACAAGCCGCCAATTAAAAAAGTAGAAAGTGCCGCAGCAATAATAGCGAGGTAGTTCAATTGTACGTCCATAATAAATAGGGTTTAAAGGTTTGAGGTATGTTAAAGTTAAAATCATTTCAGGATAACTCCAGTACTTAAGTAATAATTAATAGCCGTTTCCCAATCCCGCAGGTCATGCATAAACATACGTTGCAACATTTCGCGATTGCGCATATTGCCAATTTCGTTCAGGCCTGTGTAGGAGTAGGTAACCGTAACCATTGTTTCTGTTTTTGCCGATTCGCATTGAACCGTAATAAACCAAATCCGGTTCGCGGTTGATACCGTGTACACGATACAATACGTTTCAGGATTGTAATGCGTTATTGTCCACAGGTATTCCGGCTCATCCGCAGTACCTGCTGTTTTAAAAATCATGTGCAATTCCGCTTCCGGGTGGGTAGCAAAAATAACCTCCGGGTTCCAGCCGGTTGCCCACTCCTTTTCGCGAATAGGCCCAAACAACGGAAACACATTCTGAATTTCGCCCGCTACTTTAAAGGTAGCGGACCTGGTAATACGTTCGGCCTGGTGCAACATTATTTCTTATCATTATAAAATTCACACATTGAAATTGCGAACTTTAAAAACACGAAATTTGAACCTGTTACCGAACCGGAAAAAAACGTGACTGAACCGGAAGCCAATACTGAAATTCAGAATGAGGTAAAACTGAACGACCGCACCATGCGGCTAGTGGGCATTCCGTTTTTCGGGATTGCCATTCCTAACCTTACGGGATTGTTCGGGCCGCTAACCTGGCAAGACTCACTTTACTGGTTGGGTTATGTTTATTTTATCGGGCTGGCATTTCTAATCTGGCAAGGCAACCGATACTTATTGTTTCGTACCCGCAGACGATTTACGTGGTTTGATAAGCCCATCGAAAAACTGGTGTTGCTTTTTACAAACAATATCTTTTACACTACTCCCCTTACCGTTGCGTGGTTATGTATGTGGTATAACCTGTCGGGATTTAGCACCATTAAGTGGGATGTGATTCTGGTGGTGGCCCTGGTAAATGTAATCTGTGTGTTGTTTGTTACGCATGTGTATGAAACTGTGTTTATGGTGAAAGAACAACAGAACGAGCAGGTAAAAAATGCTGAACTGCAACGTGCCAAAGCAGAAGCCGAACTGGCGGCACTCAAAAATCAGATCGATCCACACTTCATGTTCAACTCGCTAAACACCTTAACGCATTTAATTAAAGTAGATGCCAACACAGCACTTGAGTTTACCGAGAATCTGGCAGAGGTATATCGTTATATCTTAAGTCAGAAAGACCAAACACT
The DNA here is from genome assembly GCA_051715445.1 of Bacteroidota bacterium. Classification (GTDB taxonomy): domain Bacteria; phylum Bacteroidota; class Bacteroidia; order Cytophagales; family Cyclobacteriaceae; genus ELB16-189. The sequence goes on from JBPXJU010000011.1 coordinate 90,006, forward strand.
GGTGTTGCTGGATGACGAATTAGACTTTACCCATAAATACACCGACTTACTGCACCTGCGATTTGGTAACGCCTTGATTATAAAAAAGAAATTTAATGGTTCAGCGGGCAAAGAATTTCTGATACCACCCACTTCGGTATTTGTAGCTTTTGAAAATGCCGTGAAGCATAACGAGATCAGTGAGCAAATCCCCATGCAAATTGAGGTAAATTTGAGTGACGGTCATCTTACTATTCGCAATTCACTTCGCGAACGAAGAAGCCAAACACATTCTTCCAAAATTGGTTTGAAGAATCTGGATGATCGCTTTAAACTCATAACCGGAAAGGGAATTGTTGCTACCAAAGAGAATTCAACTTTTATTGTTAAACTTCCATTGGTGCCATTAATAAGTTGAGTATGAATGCCATTATTATTGAAGATGAACTTCCGGCACGGGCTAAGCTTGTAGCCATGCTGCAAGCTATCGATTCAAAAATTCGGATTGTTGCGCAACTGGGCAGTGTTAAGGATTCGCTCGAATGGCTGGAAAAAAATAAGGAACCCGATTTGGCATTCGTTGATATTCAGTTATCCGATGATCATTCGTTTGAAATTTTTCGGAAACATCCGGTAAAATTTCCGGTAATTTTTACCACTGCATATGACAAATACATGCTGGCGAGTTTTGAATTCAACTCCATAGATTATTTACTAAAACCCATTACAGAAGAAAACCTAAAACGATCGCTTGCCAAAATTCAAAACCTGGAGCAGCATTTCACTCAGGGAAATTTGTTAAAACTAATTCAACAACAACCTGTCAAAGGTCGCTTAGTGGCGCGCAAAGGAACCGAGTTTGTGGCGTTGAATAAGGACGAGATTGCCTACTTCTTTTCGGAACATAAAATTGTTTTTGTTCGCGACTTTCAGGGCCGCCAGATGATCATCGATAAAAACCTGACCGAACTGGAAACGGAACTTGACAACCAACTTTTCTTCCGGATTAATCGCAAATTTATAGTTCAGCAAAAGTCTATTGACCGGTTTAAACCGGATAGCGGTAAAATTCAAATCTTTCTTAAACCAGAAATGAAAGAAGAAATTTTTGTGAGCAAAGAAACTGCGCCTGAGTTTAGAAAGTGGATAGGGATTAATTGATCGGGTTAAGTTCACCGCTTCAAACTCTTTTCATACATTTCAATCCACTCTTTTGGCTTTACTTTTTTGGCCAGCTCACCAAACAGTTTTACAGGTACATCGTCTGCTTTCTTAAACCGGATGCAGGATTTGCCCATATCTAACTTTTTGCTGCTATGCTTCTTAAATTCTTTCACAAACCAATCGTGCAGGGGGCCTTCGTACACCGCCATGTGGTAAACCGCAATATGATTTTTCTGAGAAGCAATGCTGATAAACGGAAGCGCATCTTTGGGATTGGTATGGTAACCAGCCGGATAAAGTTTATGCGGCACTACATAGCTGATCATACCATACTGCATGGTTTCTTCAAACCCCTTGGGCAGATTCTTTTTTATAGTGGTGCGCAACGCAGCTATAATCTCTGCGCGATCGTCCGGCAGGGTGGTTAAATACTCGTCAGTGGTTTTGGCTTTAGATTGCATATTGGAATGATTGATGTTATCTGTGTTGGTCCAGTAAAATCTGGTTCCCGTCCGGATCGGTGAGCGTTATACTAGCCGGGCCAGAAGTTTTTTCGTCTGCTTCCGAAGTCAGTTTTATTCCGGTGCGCTTCAGGTGTTGTTGAATCTCGCGCACATCGATAAACGGGTTTACATTGTTAGCGCCTTCATCCCACCCCGGATTAAAGGTAAGTATGTTTCCCTCAAACATTCCCTGGAATAAACCAATCAGGGCATTACCATTACGCATGATCAGGTAATTCATTTTGAGGTCGCCACCCATGGCAGTAAAACCCAAATTCTCATAAAATTTTTTTGAAGCCTTGAGGTCCTTAACACTCAGGCTTACCGAAAATGCTCCAAGTTTCATAGCAGGTGGTTTAGGTGTGTCAGTATTGGGGCGGGCATAAAAGCCAAAAGAAAATGCTGTTAGTACAATTAAGATTAGTAGAAAAGTTCTTTTCATTTTGATTCGGGATTTGAGTTAAATGTTGGGTTGAGGCAGGAATTCTTTCTTTCGTAGCAATCCGGCACTGATTAATGAGATAACAATACCTACCGGAAGAATCTCCATCAAGGTCATCCCAAATCGGATAACCGGATTTTTGTACATCTCCCAAAGTTCATTTTGCTTTACCAACTCGGCCTCCAGTTTTTCCGGGTCAGTTATTTCTTTATGTAGATTCGCTACATAATACTCCTTCATTTTTTCAGTAAAGCCTTTTGAAACAGTACGATACGCAACCTCCCACGACAAGGCATAAATAACGGAAGCCACTACTGTTATCAGAAGTCCGATTTTAAGGGCTTTACCAAAAGTTATCACCCCCCTGGCAAACGAATCGCGGTATGACTTCACTGCAAAGAAAATCAGTGAAAGGGCAATAACCATGGAGGTATAGCCCACCCACATGCCATTGTCGAAATTTAGGGTGCCGTTGTCATACAGTGGCATTGTTATAAAGAACATAGCACCAACAATTAAACCGGCAATAACCCCGTAAACAAGAACGATTTTTTTCATAACACTTTAAATTTTGCCCAAAACAACAGCTGCAACGCCCAAACTCCTTCACCCAAACGGGTGATTTAGAAGAAATATAGGAGAAATCACACGAAAGTGTTAGGGGTTACCGGTTGCCAGTCATGCTGTACCCAACTCATTTTCATGAAGCCAGGAAACTGGTAACCGGTAACTTTGGTCAGGGTATTAGTCTCAACTGCTTCCCCTTGCTAATCGCCTGTGTTCTTCGGCTTACTTCCAGTTTCAGAAAAAGATTAGAAGTATGGGTTTTAATGGTGTTGACAGACACAAAAAGTTTATCGGCAATCTGCTGGTTGGTTAACCCCTGTGCCATTAACTCCAGCACTTCGTGTTCGCGTTTGCTTATGCCGAGGCGATGCAGCTCGGTTTCGTTCAGCACAAACTGCGGCCCCACCTGCACGGTAACAATTTTTTTGGTGGTGAGTTTTAATCCGGCCCAAACACCCAGAATTGTAAACGCCACCGCAATCAGGCCTATGTAAAACTCAATTGATAATTCCCGTACCATAAACCGGTACTCCAGGTACTTCATTAAAAAGACCAGCACCGCCAGAGCCAGGCCATATATAAATATTGTACGCTTCATACACCGAAAGTTAAAGGTTTCCCAATTTGCCACAATTTGTGTTTGTTTCTTGGTAGTTATGCCAATACATCAAGTTTGGCCTACCCTTTGTTTTCTCATGCGTATAATTAAACAAACAAAAACGCTATGAAAACGCTGTGGATGAAAACTATCGTGCTGTTGTTGCTGGGAGTGGCAACTGTGCATGCGCAGAATCGCGAAGAAGTGCCGGGCGATAATTTCAGCCTGGAAGGTGCACTCGAATTATTCAAGAAGTCCGCTTCTCCGGAAGAATTTGAACGCCTGCTTAACCTGCCGGAATCGGAAGTGAATAACCTGGACCTGAATGGGGATGGTAACATCGATTACATTCGGGTAATCAATCGCAACGAGGGTAATATTCACACCTTTACGTTGCAGGCCGCTATAGCAAGAAACGAGTTTCAGGATATTGCCGTCATCTCGCTTGAAAAATTTGCAGATGGCCGGGCTGTATTACAAATAACCGGTGATGCCGATGTGTATGGTATTGAAACGATTATTGAGCCTACAGAGGAAGTACGTATAAATGCCGGTACTACTACTGCACGCACCTATATTAATGTATGGTCGTGGCCATGTGTGCAGTATGTCTATAGTCCGTTCTATTCGCCCTGGGTTTCGCCCTGGTATTGGGATTATACACCCTTCTGGTGGCGCCCCTGGAGGCCGGTTGCATATGTTGTGTATTACCCACGTTGGGTTAGCTACCGATCTTACTACAGATATTGCGATGCACCGCGCATCCGTTATGCCAGCCGGATTTATTATCCGCACCGCGCAACCTCTATGGTAGTGTACAACCGTCATCACGAGCAGATCAGAACCTATCGTGCTACCAGAACGGTAAATAGCGATAACCGTGGCCGCGATGACTCGCGCGACAGCAGAACCATGCGCTACGATAATCGTAACCGTAATGCGTCAACAACCAGCAGAACCCGCTCTTCCAATGAATGGTCGGGCCGTGAAAGCAGCCGCGAAAGATCAGACATCAATCAGGGCCGCAGGGAAGAAACGAATCGCACTACGGAAACGAACCAGTGGCGTAGAAGTACGAACGAAAACAACACGCGCACAAACCGGAGCAATAGCTCAACGAACAGAAGTTTTGGTGAGCGTTCTACCAATCAAAACAACAACCGTACGTATGAGCAACCGCGTGAAAATCGTTCGAACAATTCCGGCTCCGGTGGAAACCGTCCTGAAGTAAGGCAGGAGTCGCGCCAATCAAAACCTGAGGTATCCCCTCAAAGGCAATCGGGCGGTGGCCAGCCACAACGTTCCAACTCCGGATCATCGGGTTCGGGGTCTGGCTCTGGCTCAGGTAAGAGAGGCAGAAATTAAGAATTGAAGATTGTATGAAGAAATAGTCGCTCGCAAAAGGGCGACTATTCTATTTTTAGATTTTAATTTTATAACTTAATTGGAACCCCTAATGTTATTTGTAACACTTTGTTTTTTGATTTAAAATTATCGTATATATCAGTTAGACCTATACCATAGCGAATATCAACATTGATTTTTTCCATCAGTGTAACACCACCTCCAACTTGAACACTAAGATTAAAGCGGTTATCAATGTAGCCTTCCCCACGCCCAGTCGGATCTTTTTTAAAATAAAGCTTATAATCATCTTCCCGGGTGTAGTCGATCATATTGCCAAATTGGTCTTCCCCAAAAATTACAGTCTTTTGAGTTAGTTTTCCATTAATACCAAAACCTAGCGAAGGACCTGCATTAACATAAAACCTATTTGCTTTGCCAAAAGTCAGATTAAACATCACTGGAGCCTGTAAATAATTTAGCCTAGTTTTATCAAATCTTTCATGAATATCAAATTTGGTTTCGTATTTATGACCCATCTGAACAAAGATAAACTCTGGTTGAATCGAAAATTTTTTACCGATGCTTATGTTATATCCTAACCCAGCGAATAAACCTATTCGGGAAGTGATGTGCATTTCTAGTTCATATGTAGTGTTAAAAGTAGAAACAGTTACTCCTGCCTTGGGTATTAAAAATTGTGCATTAAGGGTAAGGGTGCTGAGAGTAATAAAAAAGGTAATGAGTAATCTCATGAATTTATTGTTTTGATTACGAACATTGTGTACAAAAATAAAGTAAATCCTGCATTCGACACGTTACGAACAAAAAAATTGATAAGTCCATCTCAAAATTTAAGTTTATCTTAGCCGTATTAAACACATAATTATGTTCTTACTTGTTGTAATTGCAGTCGTTCTTTTGATAGGTGCAGTCCTTACCTACAACAACCTGGTTGGCTCGCGTAACAATGTTGAAAATGCATTTGGCACCATTGACGTAATGCTGAAAAAGCGTTACGACTTGCTACCCAACCTGGTAGAAGTTGCCAAAACCTACATGAAACACGAAAACGAAATTTTTACCAAACTGGCGGACTTACGTGCCAGAGCAAACACGGCCACCACCACCGATGAAAAAGTGGCCATCGAAAATCAGATTTCGGGTACCGTAAAAGGTTTGATGGTGTCAGTAGAAAATTATCCGGACCTGAAAGCCAGCGAACAGTTTACCATGTTGCAACGAAGCTGGAACGAAACCGAAGAACAAATCTCGGCCGCACGCAGAGCTTACAATGCCGCAGTAACGGCCTACAACAATGCCGTGGATAAATTCCCGTCAAACATTTTTGCGGGTATGTTCAACTTTAAACGCAAAGAAGTTTTTGTAATTGCCGAAACCGAACGTCAGAATGTAAATGCCAAGGCTTTGTTCAATTCTTAAAACATGCACAGCATTACCGACTTTCAGTCGTTTTATCAAACCTCGCTACAACCCAACCTTGCCGAACTGGAGACCAACCGCAAGGCAATTGCCTCTAAAATAAAACTGTACGGTTTAATTGGTATTGGTATAGGCGTAGCATTTATGGCATTTAAAATCAGTGCGTGGCCGCTGATACTGGCGGGTGTCGGAATATTTTTCTTCTATCAATACCATGCTAAAAATTATCGTCATAGCTACAAAACCAAAATTGTGGCGAGTATAGCACAAGCCCAGGGGTTAAACTATAATCATTTGGCGTGTATCAGTCGTGGCGATTATGATCAAAGTAAAATTTTTACAACCCGCCCCGACCGCTATTGGGGCGATGATTTACTTACCGGAACGGTGGGCAAAACCGGCATCCGGTTTTCTGAATTACACACACAGTACAAATCAGGCGGAAAAGACAAATCGTATCACACCATCTTCAGAGGAATATTTTTTATTGCCGATTTTAACAAACACTTTATTGGCGAAACGTTTGTACTGCCTGATGTTTCGGAAAGTGTATTTGGAAATACGCTGGGTGGCTTCTTTCAAAAAATGAATATGATGCGACCGCAGCTCATAAAATTAGAAGATGTAGAGTTTGAAAAGAACTTTGCCATTTATGGCACCGATCAGGTAGAGGCACGCTATATCCTCTCGCCTGCCCTGATGCAACGCATTCTTAACCTCAAACGAAAGTTTAATACACAAGTAGCCTTATCGTTTATCGGTTCGCATGTGTACATCGCTATTACCATTAACAAAAACCTGTTTGAAGCTCCGTGGTTGTTTAGTCCGGCAGATAATTACAGGCACCTGGAAGAATTTCATACCTACCTCACGCGGTTTGTGGAGATTGTAGAGATTTTGGATTTGAATACGAGAATCTGGACAAAAGAATAACCAAATCAAAGGTTGAACGCAAGAATCACATTGCTTCAGGTGTTCTTTCTGCTCGTGGGAACGGGGCTTGTAGGCATTTCGACATACTGGCCAATTGCATATGCTTACAAGCAAATTAGGTGGCAGCGAACAGAGGCCCGGTTACTAGATATTATAACAAAGGAAAACTCCGAGATCGCTTATTATTCACTTGAATTTACCGACCAGCAAGGGCGGGTGTTTCAAATCCGGGAAGATACCGATAACCAGATTACAGAAGGCCAAGACGATAAACATTACGTGATGTATTACAACCCAGCTAACCCCGAAGAGTTTGTGATGGCCAATTTTGGAAGATATCTTATTGCACTATTTTTTCCGTTCGGCTTGTTACTTTGTTATTTGGGTTGGCCTCACAGATCGGATACAAAATCTAAGAGATAAATGCTTATCTCCTGATCGAACTAAAGATAAACCTGGATTTACAATCCTGTTCTGCAAATAAATCTCCAAATTAATCTCCAAACTCTGTTGCTCGCAACCTGTGGATTATTTTTAAGGGGATGACTTTCTCAGCGACACAAGTTTATCATTTCGACTGAAACATGCGCATTAATTCATAAAAAAAGCACTACCACAGTGGCAGTGCTTTCATTCTTTCTTGACTCGAATTAAAGTCTAATCGGAACTCCAAGTGTTACTTGAAATACTCTATGTTGCATTTTGTAGTTGTCATAAAGATCGGTTAATCCCATTCCATAACGTAAATCAATATTCAGTTTATCCATCAGGGTTACACCACCGCCTACCTGCACACTAATGTTCATCCGGTTTTCTATGTAGGTATCAGGTCCTTCATAACCTTCCGGAGCTTCTTCAAAAAGAATATCATATTGGTTATCATTATTGTACTCATAAGGACTTCCAAACATATCTTCACCGGTTTCTGAGTAAGTGTCCTTGCCCTTTCCGTTTAGTCCCAACCCAACTGAAGGCCCGGCATTAAGATAAAATTTTCCAAAAGTTACCTTAACCAAAACCGGTACCTGCAGGTAATTCATTTTAGTTTCGTCCGAAGTATTGACTGTATAAAAACCACCTCCGTAGGGTAAACCAGAATAAGTGGAACTTGTGGAATACCCCTTTTGAACAAAGTTTAATTCTGGTTGTACCGATAGCAATTCATTAATTCTGATATTATATGCAATACCAAAACTCACTCCAAGCTTATATTCAGTATCGAAATCATCATCATCAACAACAACGGATGAGTAGGTGGCACCGATTTTAGGTAACAAGAACTGCGCCTGAGCAACGGTACTGCCAACACAAAATAGCAGAACAAAGAGTTTTTTCATTTTAGTTTGATTTTGTAAAAGCTAAAGTTAACCAAATATTTTACTCAACTAAAAAATTACACTGCTCTGATAACGGGATTTAACATTTCGGTTTTCACGCAGGGAGGGTTTCCACTTACTTTCCCGTAGGATTCGATGTATCTCTTCATCTACAAACGGAGCAACACCATTTAGGATTAGTACATCATAAACTTTACCATATTCATCTATCTTAAACTCAAACACAACCCGTCCGGCTACTCCTTCTTTTTGCACGCGATCCCAATATTGAAACGATTTTAAAATATGTTCAAGCAGGCCCAATCCATTTTCAAGATGAGCGCTTTCATCTACAACACTATAAAATCTTTCTGATTCGGGCGGTGGTTTCAGCAATACTAAATGCAATGTAAATGAAGTATTTTCTGGCGATTTTACTTTCAACTTACGATAGCCAGGTGCCTCAATTAAAATATAATCGGCATCGTACATGGGAATTTCAAAAAACCCTACCGAATCGGACATTACAAAGAGCGATGTATCAACAAGCGAAATTTTTGCATTTGCAACAGGAAGGTTCAACATGTAATCAACCAGATGGCCTTTTTTTAATTGTTGACTGTAACCCTGACTTAGGCTAGCTACTAAAAAAACCAGTAAAAGAATTTGTTTCATTCTTAAGAATGGATTAACCCGCCCAGCCTTCTCTGTCCAAACTTCTGTACTGAATGGCTTCCGCCAGGTGCTCAATCTTGATTTCAGAAGTACCTGCTAAATCAGCAATAGTACGCGAAACTTTTAAGATGCGATCGTAGGCTCTTGCGCTAAGACCTAATCGTTCCATGGCCGTTTTTAAAAGTGTACGCCCGGCATCATTAATCACGCAAATATCTTTCACCATGTTGCTTGGCATCATGGCATTGCAGTAAATGTTTTTCTGACCTTTAAATCTTTCACTTTGCAGTTCGCGGGCTTTCACTACACGGGCGCGAATTTCTTCGCTGGTTTCATTCTTCCGTTGGGTTGTCATCTGATCGAAGCTAACCGGTACCACTTCTACATGCAGATCAATACGATCCAATAATGGTCCGCTCACTTTACTTAAATAACGCTGCACCACACCCGGTGCGCACACACACTCCTTTTCAGGATGATTGTAATAGCCGCACGGGCATGGATTCATACTGGCCACCAGCATAAAGTTAGCCGGGTAATCAATCGATACTTTTGCGCGTGAAATTGTTACCCGCCTCTCTTCCATAGGTTGCCGCATTACCTCCAGTACAGTACGCTTAAACTCGGGCAACTCATCCAGAAACAAAACTCCATTGTGCGATAAGGAAATTTCTCCGGGTTGTGGATTACCTCCTCCGCCAACCAGTGCTACATCGCTAATCGTATGGTGTGGGCTTCGATACGGGCGTGTGGTAAGCAATGTTGAGTCGGCACCAATTTTACCTGCCACAGAATGAATCTTGGTTGTTTCCAGAGCCTCGTTCAAGGTAAGCGGTGGAAGAATGGAGGGCAACCGTTTTGCCAACATGGTTTTACCGGCACCAGGCGGACCAATCATAATTACATTATGTCCGCCAGCGGCTGCAATCTCCAGGGCTCGCTTAATATTTTCCTGCCCCTGCACATCCTTGAAGTCAGCTTCGTAATTATTGAGTTTACTTTGAAACACTTCGCGCGTATCAATGCGCAAAGGCTCGATATTTTTTCTCTTCTCAAAGAAATCAATTGCTTCTTGTAATGATTCCACGCCTATCACATCCAGGTTATTAACTATGGCTGCTTCGCGGGCATTGGCTTTAGGCAATACAAAACCCTTAAACTCTTCTTTGCGGGCCTGAATGGCTATGGGCAACACACCTTTAATGGGCCGAAGAATTCCATCCAGCGAAAGTTCACCCATGATTACAAATTGATCGAGTGCTTCGGCTTCAATCTGTCCGCTTGCCTTCAGCACGGCAAGGGCTATTGGCAAATCATATGCACTTCCCTCTTTGCGAATGTCAGCCGGAGCGAGATTAACCACAACTTTATTGCGGGGCATAAAATACTTCAGGCTCTTAAATGAAGATTCCACCCGATGCTGACTTTCCTTTACAGCGGTATCGGGCAAACCACTCATGTGGAATTCCTTTCCTTGCGTAACATTTACTTCAACGGTAATGGTACGAGCATCTACGCCATGCACCGCACTGCCAAAGGTTTTTGAAACCATGTTTGAACTTCGGATTTAAAAATCAAAAATTAGGATGAGACTAAGATAAGAATCTTTGGCTTGTAATGCCTATTGGCTAAGTACTTCTTTCGTAATAAGTGAAAGTATTAGGTGAAAAACTGCGCTGCATTTTTCTTGCAGTCGGCTTAATTCATTTTAGTTCCGGCTGATGGAGTTTCCTTAACGGGTGGTTTGGGTGTCTGTTGTAAATCGTACACTTTAGCCTTTAGGGTATTGTTCTCGTGGCGCAGCGTTTCGTGTTCGCGCTTGCCATTTCGCGATTCCAGAAAATGCCAGATCACATCAATCAGAAACAACACCATGCCGAGAAAAGCTCCATACTTGAAAAGCTTTAACTGCCCATAAAGACTTAACAGATCGCCAATATCCTTTCTGGATTCTACATAGATCACAATGATAAGAATGGCTAAGTGATACAACCCAAATATGGCAAAGAAAATACGCCTGCGTTGGTTCATTCAAATTACGTTAACGCAACAAACATAGGCTTTTTCGGCTAAAGCCAAAATGCAATTACCCGCAAAACCTTGCAGGGCGGTTAATCGGTATTTTGAATGGACACCAATTTGCGGTACAGGCCGTTTTGACTATTCAACTGGTCGTGTGTGCCGCGTTCAGCAACTTCTCCATTCTGGATTACCACAATTTCATGGGCATGCTGAATGGTACTTAACCGGTGCGCAATTACAATCGAAGTGCGGTTCTTCATCAGGTTAAAGAGGGCTTCCTGCACCAACTTTTCCGACTCTGAGTCTAACGCGGAAGTTGCTTCATCCAGAATTAAAATTGGTGGATTCTTGAGTACAGCCCGGGCAATACTTAAACGCTGGCGCTGGCCACCTGAAAGTTTGGAACCACGTTCGCCAATAATCGTCTGATACCCCTCTTCGGTTTGACTGATAAAGTCGTGGGCGTTGGCAATTTTGGCTGCCTGTATTACATCCGCCTCGCTTACATGCGGCATACCAAATGCAATGTTGTTGAAGATGGTGTCGTTAAAAAGAATAGACTCTTGCGTAACCACACCTATGTGTTGGCGTACACTTTCAAGGTCATAGTCTTTCAAAGAAATGCCATCAATCAATACTTCACCTTCGGTAGGATCATAAAAGCGTGGCACCAGATCGGCCAAGGTAGATTTTCCGCCACCCGATGGACCCACCAGAGCAAGGGTTTTTCCTTTTTCTATGGTGAGGTTAATATTCTTTAGTACGTTTTCCGTTTCGTAGGCAAACGTTACATTCTTAAAGGTTATGTTACTTTCAAATGTTTTAAGTACGGAAGCACCCGGCCTGCTATGAATAACTGGTTGAATATCCACCACATTAAAAATCCTTTCAGCCGCTATGGTACCTTTCTGCAAAGAGGTAATTCCATTAGAAAAATTTTTGGCTGGTTGAATAAGCGATGCATAGAATACCAAATAGCCCATAAATGCTTCCGGCTCCAATTCGCCCGACCCACCCAAAACCAGGTTACCACCGTAATAGAGAATTACGGCTACAATAATGACCCCCAGCACTTCAGATAATGGCGATGAAAGTTCATTCTTTCTCGAAATTGAAAAATTAACCTTTCGGTGAAAACTGGTTTCATCATCCATCTTTTTCAGGATAAAGTTGCGTGCGTTGAAGGCCATAATTACACGCATACCACTAAAGGTTTCGTCCAGAATATTTACAATGCGGCCCATCGATTCCTGACTTTGCCGGGCGCGCCTTTTTAATCTTTTAATTATCTCGGCCACCACACCCCCGGTAATCGGTAACAAAATAAGAGTGAAGAGTGTAAGCTTAACGGATATTGAAAACAAAACCCCCAGGTATACCAAAATGGTAATTGGTTCCTTCATTACAGACTTAAGGCTATTCATCACCGAAGCCTCCACTTCGCCCATATCGCTGGTAAATCGAGACATCAGATCGCCCTTGCGCTGATCATTGAAATAGCCTATGTGTAATTTGGTTACGCTGGAAAAAATATCCATTCGCATATTTTTAACAACATCAACTTTAATACGCGAGGCCGTTATGCGCTCCAGGTACCGAAACGTATTGCCGATAATGATCAGCACCACAATACCCAAACAGATAAATAACAACGTAGTGTGCGGACCGTAATCCTGAATTACCTGAATAAAATAATGATCAAAGGTTTTTTGCAAATACGCTTTCGAAAATTCAAACGAAGCAGGAAGTGGTGGCACAACTGCACTTACTTTTGAATCGAAAAGAATTTTTAGCATGGGAATGGTGAGCGCCAGGTAAGCCGCGCTAAAAGCCACACCCAACACCGCATAAACCAAAAATTTAACTAACCGGGATACAAGCCCAGGCGCATAACTTAAAATCCGTAAGTAAATTTTCATCTTAACCTAAAAATCGTATGAGCGTTGCGGAATATTCCAGCGCAAAGCTAATGAAGTAAGTGTGGTGTTATAATTATAAGTTGCCAGATTGCTTTCGCTTTTCCTTACAATCTGTCTTGCATCGATAAACAGATTATGTTTTAACATGTACGAGGCATTAAAATCAACTGTGGTAAGAGTATTGGAAACCCCTTGCCCGATTACATTGCCATACTCCTGCTCGCGCACCTGGTAGCCAAGTAAAATATTGCCGCCCCAATTTTCGTCTGTATTGTCGCGGCCAACTTTAGCATAAAATGCTTTCAGTGTAAAGTTTAGTCTTGGCAATGGCTGGTATCGCACAATACCCACAAACTCATTAAAATTAGCACCCAGCGGGTGTGCCAATGCCTGCCGGTAGTTGCTGTAACTGCCGTATTGCGAATAATGCGAATAGGTATAAGGTCGCACGCTATTTAGTTCTGCTTGTATATCCAGATTAGAGACGCTAAACGCATCAATATATTTTATGCCAGCCTGAATAGCGTATTTATTAGCCCACCAACCATTGCCCGCTGTAATTTCTTTCAACAGAAATTCGTCCAGTACTACCTGCCCGTAGAACGAAATTTTCTTAAACGCATTCCATTTAAAGTCAGCGCCCAGTATCGCATTGTCGCTGCTGCCAAACTGCTGCTCAATAGCCCGGTAAAAAATTACAGGATTGAGGTAACTAAAATCGAAGGTGCTGTTATTAACCGAATCTTTCGGGCTAAACACAACTGATTCAAACAAACCGATGTTAAGCTTTTTACCAATGTTTATTGAAGCATGATGAAAGGCCATAAATTTTTCGGGGTAGCGTTTGCCTCCACCAATGCGGGCATCGGCAGCCATGCGGTTAAGTTGAAACAGGTAATTGATCTTCCACACTTTTACATTGGTTCGTAAAAAGAGATTGGGTGGAGAATAATCTGAAAATATCAGCGACCGGTACCCGTTTCCAATAAAGGTACGATCGTTACCAAACTGCATGTAGATGTGCTTGGTCAGGTTAAAGTCGATGTAGGCGCGGGCTTCAAAAAAATCCACACCATTCTCTTTAAATGTTTTCCAGTAACCTTCATGCGGAACTACGCGGTTGCGTGTAACTTCATCGGCCACATATTGCGGCAGCACCGATTGGTTCTCGCCTACATAAGTATAAAATCCAATCTTACGATCAATCATACCGCGCACCTCCACACCTCTGGTATTGATGGTTACTAATTCATCGCGATTATTGTCTTTACCGGCACTCAGGTACAACACCGGGTTTACATGTATATCAAACTCAGGAAGATCTACGTAAGTGAGATCAGACTTCTTTTTATAAAGATATTTTAATACTGGTTTTTTGCTGGTATTGCTTTCCGCCCGGCTCCACTCCCAGCTATCGTTGCGAAAAAATTCCAGGTTAAAGTGATCACTGCGCGAAGTAAAAATTTCTCCATTAGCATTTAACGAATCCACATAACGGATTATCGCCTCGCGCTTATAGGGTTTAATGGTTGTAAAAACCTGCGGACTGATTTTTCCGGATTTTATTTCGTACCGATCCAGCCAATGATAATAATCGCTGTTAAGCGGAGCGTTGGTGCTTTGGGCATTTGCCAACACTGCTATAAAGAAAAAAGGAACAATCAGGTAACGCATAGTTATTTAGCAATTTTTAGGTATTGCTCAGGCTTTAGAGCCACATCAGGAAATTCTTTGATGATCTTCTTGTTGTACGTAATTAGGTTTGTGTTGAGCCTTAACGCGAGGGCAACAAACTCACAACCATAAGCAGAACAACTCGATTTTTGTACAAGGGGGAATACTTCTTCTGACTCAACCATCTCTTCATAGCCCCACAAAAGTTCTTCGGCACGATGCGAGGCATCTTTAACCGCTTCGTAAGCTAAAATTCCTTTTCTGAGATACAAGGTTCCTACATTTCTAAACTCACTTCGCCATAAAAAAGGAACCGACCACACGGGGTTCTTCTTATACAATCTTTCCACTATTTCCGTCTCGTTTGAAGGGAAGTACAGATAGCTGATTACGTTGGTATCAACCACAATCATGGACGGCCCTCGTTAATAGCACTTTCAATCTCCTCCGGGCTAAGGTTAACCTTGATTTTGCTTCTGAATTCCCTGGCTTTAGCCAGAATTTCATCTGGACTTGGCTTCTCCAAATGCAAATGGTTTTTAATGGCGATTATAATTTCGCTATTAATGCTTCTCTGGTTCCGTTTGGCTCTTTCCTTTAAAAGTTCGTAGGCCTTATCCGGGATATTTTTGAGGGTAATATTCGCCATAATGGTTCCATTTTGGTTCCAAAATACAACCTTTCCATTTTTTGCCCAAATTGGCGGCCCTGCCCTTGCAAATCGAGACAGTTTTTCTACTTTTGCAGTCCTTTAAGAGAAAAGAATATGAAAAAAGGCATTCATCCTGAGTATAAAGAAGTGGTTTTCTGGGATACCAGCAGCGATTTCAAGTTTTTGAGCCGGTCAACGTCTGTTCCTAAAGAAACTATCAAGTGGGAAGATGGCAAAGAGTATCCGGTGATTAAGGTGGAAGTAAGCTCAGCTTCACATCCATTCTTTACAGGCAAGAAAATGTTTGTGGATACGGCTGGTCGCGTAGAGAAATTCCAGAAGAAGTACGGTAAAAAGTAAGATTCTTCTTAGCGCGTTTTGTTTTAAGGTCCCGGTCTCCGGGACCTTTTGTTTTTTAAGACTGAGTCGTTTCCCGGTTCTGCTTAAGCTTTGTTACCAGTAAAAGTGCCACCAGTGCCAATTGCAAACCAAGTCCTGACAACAAAAGAACAGGGCTCCACTTACTTCCTTCAATTTTTAAAACTGCTCCAACTATTATCATCAGCATGCAACCGAGCGAGATTAGTACTAGTGTTTTGGTTTTCATAAAATCGAGTTTACATAGTGAAGATAGAGAAAAAATCATTCAGGTAAATTTCGAAATCATGAAAGAGTCCTGATACAGGTTGAGATAATTCTTGTAATCACCCTATTTTAGCGGAATGAATCTGATCCTGTTCGACCAGCCGGAAATTCGCCAGAACCTTTTACCGTTTACCTTCACCCGGCCGGTGGCCGAAATCCGCATTGGCATCCTTACCATTCGTGAAAAGTGGGAAAAACACCTGAACCTTAAAGGATCGGTTTATACCGAAAATTACCTCAGCGAAAAATTTACACTTACCACCAGCACCGACAACCTCTGGATTAATGGTGCTGTTTGCCCTACGCCAGAATTGGTGCAGGCCATCCGTAAGTTAAAAGCTGATGAGGCGCTGCTCCAGGGCGAGTTGTTACTGGCAGCGCGTGCCGGGGATACCCACATTTCCGACCTCCACACAAAACAGAACCAACACTTTTCCGGAGCGCTTACACTGATCAATCAGGTTTGGAAAATTTATCAGCACAATGGCGAGCAGATTCGGGCAGATTTTGAACTGCTGACTGACGGAAGAAAATCTGCGGTACTTGCCGATGAGCATACGCGTGTATATAACCCTTCCCAAATTTTTCTGGAAGAAGGTGCAAAAGTGCGAGCTGCAGTCTTGAATGCCGAGAACGGCCCCATCTACCTCGCAAAAAACTCTTTTGTGCAGGAAGGTGCAGTTATCCGTGGGCCATTTGCGTTATGCGAAGAATCGCATGTAAACATGGGCGCAAAAGTAAGAGGCGACACCACCGTGGGGCCTTTCTCAAAAATCGGGGGCGAGGTAAGCAACTCTGTAATCTTTGGCTATAGCAACAAATCGCACGATGGTTTTTTGGGTAATTCTGTTTTAGGCGAGTGGTGTAATATTGGTGCCGATACCAACACCTCGAACCTGAAAAACAATTACGAAAACATAAAACTCTGGAGTTATGCCAAAGGTGGTTTTAAAGATACCGGTTTAATGTTTTGTGGTTTGATGCTGGGCGATCATAGCAAATGCGGCATCAATACCATGTTTAACTCAGGTACGGTGGTGGGCGTAAGCGCCAGCATTTTTGGTGATGGCTATCCGCGAAATTTTATTCCATCATTTGCGTGGGGTGGCGCTGCCGGGTTTACCACCTACCAACTTAACAAAGCTCTGGACACAGCCGCTAAAGCAATGGAACGAAGAAATATTGTCTTGAGCGAAACTGACAAAGCGATCTTAAAAAAAGTATTTGACGATTCCGCACAGTACCGGGTGTGGGAAAAGAAACCATAATCAACTCAACGTGAAGTTTGCTGATATTCCAGGATTGACTGAAACTAAAACCCGACTGATTGATTCAGTAAAGCAAAACCACATTGCCCATGCGCAATTGTTTCTGGGGAAAGCCGGTGCGTTAAATCTACCGTTAGCATTGGCATACGCAACCTATCTGCATTGCGAAAACAAAGGCGAAAATGATTGCTGCGGTACCTGCCCGGCTTGCAGTAAAAACCTGAAGTACATTCACCCCGACACCAGCTTTATTTTTCCTTTCCGATCGGTTACCAAAAGCGAAGAGGTCGATCAGGTAAAAGCTGAAACTCTAAAACTATGGCGAAGTTTTTTATTGAACCAACCCTTTGATGATTTAACCGGCTGGATAAATCAATACGAAGGTGAGGACAGGCCAGCTTCCATTTCAGTAGAAACCAGTCGCGAAATAATCCGAACGCTATCGCTGAAATCGTTTGAAAGCAAATATAAAGTGATGGTGATCTGGCAACCGGAACTCATGCATCAATCGGCAGCTAATGGTATTCTTAAAATTTTAGAAGAACCTCCGGCCCATACTTTTTTCCTGTTGGTAAGTAATGCAGCCGAACGATTATTACCCACCGTTTTATCGCGTACCCAAATGGTGCAGGTACCCCTGCTTTCCGATGATGAGATTGATACCTATCTCGACCAAAAACTTTCTGTTCGTGAAGACAGACGATCGGAAATTGTACAATTAGCCGATGGTAATCTTAACCTGGCTATTAAACTAACCAGTAGCGAAGAAGATCATTATGCCGATAGATTTGCCGATTGGATGCGCTCGTGCTTTAAGCGCGACTATGGAAAACTGGTTGCCTTTGCCGATGACTTTCACGAACTCGATAAATTAAGCCAACGTAACCTGTTTCAATACGGGCTCGGCCTGATGCGCGAGACTTTACTACACCATAGCGGGGCCGAAGCCATAAGCCGTGCAAAAAGCGGTGAGTTAAAGTTTGTCAAAGATTTCAGTAAAGTAATGAATGTAGATAAAATTGCTTCGGTTAACTCACTTATAAGTGGCGCTCATTACCATCTCGAGCGAAACGGAAGTCCTAAAATGATTTTTCTCGATCTGTCTTTGCAAATTGCCAACATACTTAACCCGAACTAATTTATATGAAGCGTTTAGTAACTCTTATCGCGTGTATGGGCTTGTTGTTTTTAAGCCAATGCGCTGGCGACAAAAATGATTTTGTAGTTACCATAAAAACCAGCCAGGGCAATATGGTAGCCATTCTATATGATGAAACTCCCAAACACAAAGAGAATTTTATAAAACTGGCGAAAGAAGGATTTTTTAATGACTTGTTATTTCATCGGGTTATTCAGGGTTTTATGATTCAAGGTGGCGATCCGGACTCCAGAAATGCAGCACCCGGCCAGCCTTTGGGTATGGGCGGACCTGGTTACACCGTAGAGGCAGAATTCAACTCGAAGTTCTTTCATGAGAAGGGAGCATTATCTGCCGCGCGATTAGGCGATGGTCAAAATCCAACCAAGGCTTCAAGTGGAAGTCAGTTTTATATTGTACAAGGAACTGTTATTCCACCCTCTGATGCGGATGCCTTACGAATTGATCAGGCTAAATTAGGTGCTGCTTTTCAAAAGGTGGTTCAAGATGCAACCAATCAACCACTCATCGACTCCCTTAATCAACTTTACATGACGGGCGATATGCAGGCGTATCAACGCAAAGTTTACAGCCTGGTGCCACGCATCGAAAAAATGACCGGAGAAAAAATTTATAAAGAAGTATTGCCCGAAAAACTAAAAGCATACACCACAACTGGTGGCGCTCCGCATCTGGATGGCGAGTACACTGTTTTTGGCAAAGTAATAAGCGGATTAGAAGTTATAGATAAAATAGCGGCCCTTCCCACACAACAAGAACGCCCGGTAGAAGATGTACGGATGACTGTTACTGTGGAAGAACTTCCGCGAAAGAAGATTACCGAACTTTACGGCTATACTTACCCAAATCAGTAATGCGCATTCTTATTACCGGTGCAAACGGATTATTAGGGTATAAACTTGTTCAGTTACTGGCAGGTAAAAGTGATATAACCACACTTGCCACCGCAAGAAGAAAACCTACCGACTTACCTGCCGGTATTCAGTTTGCCGAACTCGACATCACTCATAAAAACCAAACACTCAATACCGTTTCGGCTGCAAAACCCGATGTGGTTATTCACACAGCCGCGATGACGCAGGTTGATCAATGCGAAACCGAACGGGAAAAATGCTGGAGTGCAAATGTTACTGGGGTGGAAAATATTGTTCAGGCTTGCGCACAAACAAATGCACACCTGGTTCATGTTTCTACCGATTTTATTTTTGATGGTACCTATGGGCCCTTAGATGAAACGGCTATTCCAAATCCGGTTAACTATTATGGCGAGAGTAAACTGGCCGGTGAAAAATTGATTCAGCAAAGCACTATAAATTGGGCAATTCTCCGCACCGTTCTGGTTTATGGGGTTACCCCCGACATGAGCAGGAGCAACATTGTGTTGTGGGTAAAAAAAAGTCTGGAAGAGGGAAAAACAATTCAGGTGGTAAACGATCAGTGGCGAACGCCAACCCTTGCCGAAGATCTGGCCATGGGTTGTTACCTGGCTGCTTCCCAAAAAGCAAAAGGCATTTATCACATCTCCGGAAGTGAAATGCTTACACCATTCCAAATAGCCATTCAAACTGCCGAATTCTTTAATCTTAATAAAGAACTGATCAAGCCGGCTGACTCCTCCACGTTTACACAACCGGCAAGGCGCCCCCCAAAAACAGGCTTCATTGTTTCAAAAGCGCAACGCGAACTGGGTTATACACCACACACTTTTACCGAAGGATTAGGTGTACTGGCCGCTCAACTGCGCAGGTAATTATGCCAATCACATTGGCCTGTATTGGGCAATAAAATTAATTTACCAATCTTCGCGGGTTCATTCATTTAATCTCGCGCTTATGTCTTCAAACAGAGGTCAGTTCGGTTCTAAGTTTGGTTTTATAATGGCAGCCGCAGGTTCGGCTGTCGGGCTCGGAAACATCTGGCGTTTCCCATACCTAACCGGTGAAAACGGAGGTGGTGCATTTGTATTTGTGTACCTGTGCTGCGTGTTGCTGATTGGTATTCCGTTATTGTTTAATGAAGTAGCCCTTGGCCGCATGACCAAGAAAAACCCGATTGGTGCGTTTAAAGATACCGGTGCCAATCCATTCTGGATGATCGGCCCTGTTCTGGCATTAGGGGTTAGTTTTTTTGTACTGAGTTATTATGGTGTTATTGCCGGCTGGACAATCGGCTACATTTATACCTCCCTTACGGGAATGGAAATTTCGTTTGCCGATTTTCAAGCCAACGCCTGGGTAGTAATTGGATTGCTGGCACTCTTTGTTGGGATTAACTTATTAATCGTTACCAAAGACATCTCCAAAGGAATCGAGAAAGCTTCCAAAATATTGATGCCGGTTCTTTTTGTTCTGGTGTTTGTAGTGATTTTGCGCAGCATTACTTTGGATGGTGCCATGGAAGGAATTAAATATTATCTCATTCCTGATTTTTCAAAAATTAATGCCGGCACATTTCTCAAAGCACTTAGTCAATGCTTCTTTTCCATGAGCATTGGTTGGGGTATAATGATTACTTATGGCTCATACCTTTCTAAACAAGAAAGCATTGTAGAGAGTAGTTTATGGATTGGTGTACTGGATACCGGTGTGGCCCTTATGGGAGGCTTGATGGTTTTCCCCGCAGTATTTGCCTTTGGTATGGAACCTAACCAGGGCCCTACTCTGGTGTTTCAGATCTTGCCACACATTTTTAATGAAATGCCCGGTGGTCATATCGTGGGCGCATTCTTCTTTTTATTATTGATGATTGCGGCCTTAACTTCCACCATCTCTATGATTGAGGTGCCCGGCTCGTGGCTGGTGGATGAAAAGAAATGGAGTCGCAAAAAAGCAGCCATCACGGTTGCTGTTACTGCATTTGTGGTTGGTATTCCTGCGGCACTATCCAAAGGGGCAGTGGACTCATTAACAAACATGCAGCTGAATATTTTCGGATTACAGATCAGCAGTTTCATGGACATCATGGACTTCTTATGGGGTACCTTGTTTATTATGATTGTGGCCTTGTTTGTATGCGTGTACATCGGCTGGATTATTAAACCGGCACGCATTATTACCGAGATAAGCGAAGGCTCACCTTACTTTAACACGAAAAAAATTGCTGGTGTTACGCCCGCACAAATCTGGACATTCTTCATTAAGTATGTTTGTCCATTGGTAATTCTGATTGTAATTCTGAATCAGTTTAATGTGTTTAGTGCATAATAAATCCAAACACCTGAAAGTTGATTTCAAACTGTAAGCCAGAGCTTGGCGAAGGCGATTTATAACAGAAGAGGTTGTCCCGATAGCTATCAGGACAACCTCTTCTTATTTTACCAGGGTCTCAATTTCCACAAGCATCTTCCGTGCTTCCTATTGGCATACCCGGAGGTGGCGCTAACAATACATCTTGCTTAAACTCATCGGGTGCTTCCTGAAATTTAAGCACCAGCTGCGCGAGATAAGTGTTATAGGCTTTCCAACTTTCATCTGTAACCGGTTTGGCTTGCAACCACGCTTTTAGCTGATCCAGTTTTGCACTAACAATAGCGCGGGTAGGTGCCGATGCATCCTTGTGCAACGCCAGTTTGGTTAAATTTGTAAATAAGGCATAGTTGATACTCATCTGAATAGCCCCTTCATAGCCGCCACGGGCAGGAGCCTTAAAGGTTGCACTAACCATTTTATCAATCACACTTTCCAAACTTGGCAGCCGGGCATCGCGCGAGTGATGTTCAAATACGCGGTTAGCCCGGGCCGGATGTAAAATTAAACTGAAAGTCATGTCGGCAGCGGTTTCAGCAGCCGTCAATGGATCGAATGTTAAATCGGTTTTGCCTCTTAGCAATTCACGGTGGCGGCTATAACCCAATGGCCGCGGTGGTATTTGTTTCAACAAACTCTCTGGCAACGCTAATGCAGAAGGTTGAACTGTCTTCAGCAGCGATTCCAAAGCTTTCAATTCTTTTTGCGGTGTAAGCAACTCAGCAACCGGCTGGCCATCGCCACGCAATGCATATCGATAATTCAATCCTCCAATAACTTTTACGGCTGCTTCTACCTGGTAACGATGAAAGAAGTAAACAGGCACGAGTGCTTCTTCTAAGGTGGCCATTGGCGCACCCGGTTTAATGTTACGCTCACCAAAATTTTTTAAAGCCACCGTGCGTACTTCCAATACCCGATCCAGTTCTTCGGCCGGGTCTTTTCCGTTATCCCACAAGTGTGCATATGGATGAGCACCACCCACAGGACGTGCATCCTGATCGGACAAAAATGTTAAGCCTGCTTTAAGTGAGTTTTGAATAATATCATTCAAGGCTTTGTCTTCATCTGTTCCGTTGGGGAAATGTTGATATCCATAGGCTACCATCACTTTGTCGAGTTCTCCAATCTTATCGTCATACGCTTTGCTCAAATCAATCTTACCGTCTTTCAACACCGCTATCGGATGTGGGTAATCCATAACCGAAGCCAGATTTTCTGTACTGGATGAATACGCGTGCGCAATACCAATGGTGTGACCCACTTCGTGTGCGGCTAACTGGCGTAAACGGGCCAATGCCATTTGTTCCATTTCCTTCGATACCGGTTTACCCTCTTCATACGGAGCAAGCAAACCTTCTGCAATCAGATAATCCTGCCGCACCCGTAATGAACCAAGGTTAACATGACCTTTAATGATTTCGCCCGTACGCGGATCGGTTACGGATGAACCATACGACCAACCCCGTGTAGAACGATGCACCCAGTTAATAACATTATAGCGTACATCCATAGGGTCAGCATCCTCTGGCAACACCTTCACCTGAAAGGCGTCTTTATAACCCGCTGCTTCAAACGCCTGATTCCACCAACGTGCACCATCCATTAAAGCCGAACGAATGGGTTCCGGTGCTCCGGGATCCATGTAATAAATAATCGGTTCAACTGCTTCGCTTACGGCCGCTGCCGGATCTTTCTTTTCAAGACGGTGTCTTGCAATAAACCGTTTTACAATAGGTTCGCTTATCGGAGTAGCATAATCGTAATATGAAATGCCAAAGTAGCCCGCACGCGGATCGGCCTTGCGGGGTTTGTAGTTATTGTCGGGCAACTGCACAAACGAATGATGTTCGCGCACTGTTATGCTGGAAGGTGTAGGCACCACGCTGCGAACAAAAGCACCTGTAGGTTGGCCGGTGAATGTAAGCGTAACTTCAAACTCGGTATTTTGTGGAAAGTTTTTGGTGCGGGGTAAATAAAATGCAGAGCGTGATTTATCCAGAGAATAGTTTCCCTGCTGTGCACCGCGCAATGTACCGGCCACATCGTGCGCATCCTGCAACAGAAAATCAGTTGCATCTACCAATACCTTCCCTCCCTCTTCCGCTACAATGGTAAATCCCCATAACACCGATTGTGCAAAAGCCTCTTCTACGGCTTTGCGTTCTGCGGCATCATTTGAGATTGCGCGGAATGAATAGTTGGGCTCAATCATCAATATCTTCGGGCCGCGTCTCTCAAATTTAACCACACGCTCCCGTCCCAGTTTGTTGCGATCTAAACCAATATCATTAGAGCCCACTCCTGCCGTAAGCGATTCCACATATAACAACTCGGTATTAAGCTTATCAATCAGAATAAGAACCTTATCTTGTTTTTCGTCATAATAAAACTCTATAAAGCCCGGATATTTTTTAAGGCCGGCAATTTTAGCCTCAATGGGCGAACCTGTAGGTTTTACTACCGGTTGAGGTTGAGGCTCCGGTTGAGCTTCTTTCTTTCGTTGAGCCAACACATTGGCCGAAACAACGAGGGCAAGTGAGAATAATAAGTATTTCATAGGTGGTTGGTTTCGTAAAAGTGAAAGCTAAAAATTTCTGCCACATGCCACAACATAAATTATTGCGTTTGTGACTTTCGCAAAACCTTCGGATTATTAGGATTGTAACCGGTTGGCTTTAACCTGAAACCGCATGACGGAAGATGAAATCCGGAAGGAAGAACAAATAATCGAACGTTCGAAAAAAGACCCGCGTGCTTTTGGCGAACTGTACGAGAAGTACTTCGACCGGATTTTTAATTACATCCTCAGACAAACCGATGATGAGGAACTGGCTGGTGATCTCTGTTCGCAAACCTTTGTTAATGCGCTCAACAACATTAGTCGGTATGAATTCAGAGGGTTTCCGTTTTCGGCCTGGCTCTATAAAATTGCCGGCAACGAGGTGAACAAACACTACCGCAAAAACAAGGGTAAAAAAGTTTTTAGCATTGAAGAATTGAAAGTGCGCGAGTTGGTAGAACAAGGAACTGACGACTGGGATGAGGAATTGATTACCCAACTGATTCGCTATATGAATGAGTTGCCAACCGACATGATTCAAGTACTTGAACTTCGTTTTTTTGAAGACAAGGATTTTAAAGAAATTGCATTTATTCTGGATATGACTGAGAGTGGCGCCAAAATGCGTACCTACCGGGCACTGGATAAACTCCGCACAAATTTTAATTTAAAGGTAAAGTACGATGGGTAAGCATGAAATTCGATTGCGCAGACAACGCATGAGTGCCCGCGGTAGCGATCGCTACCGAAACTACAATGCTGTACTTAAACAACACGGCAATGAAAAGCGCATGAAACAGATTACACGCATCTTTACATTCTTTTTATTGATTGCGCTCATCGTTATTATTTTTATGGCTATTACACGCTGGGAGAAAAAACAAAGCGCTAAACCCGAATCGAAAATAAAAACTTCTGCACTAATCGTGACGTGATCAGTAGGCTTGCATTACTAAGGTATAACCAACCTTACCTTAATTATGGAAGCCAAGAAAAATCCCAACAAAGATGTACACCGGCAATCCGGAAAATTTTTCCTGATTGGATTAACCCTGAGTGTTGTGATGGTCATTACTGCATTTGAATGGCAGAGTGAAAAGAGAGATTACAGTATGGATTATCCAGACGATCCCATCATCGATGGAGAATTTGTAATTAAACCTGAATTTAAAACTGTTGACGAACCAAAGATTAAGGAACTAAAGCCAACTGTTATTAAACCTTTGGTAAATCTGGTTGCCACATTTGAACCCATTCCAGATACTTCAGATGAACCAACTCATTACGAACAGCCTGACGCACCCATTGGAATTGATTCTGTAAAAGTTGATGTTGAGCCTACTGAAGAAATTTTTATTGCACCCGAAGTTGAACCCATTCCAGAGGGAGGCAAGGAGGCCTTCTATAAATTCGTGAGCCGAAATCTAAAATACCCTAAGCGGGCGCAACACACGCACACACAAGGCAAGGTATTTGTAGAATTTATTGTTGATACAACCGGGCAGGTGACCAACCTGAAAATAATTAAAGGTATTGGCAGCGGTTGCGATGAGGAAGCCATGCGCGTACTGGCCCTTACCCGGTGGCAACCAGGCAGGCAGCGTGGCAAGCCCGTAAAAGTAAGAATGACAATGCCCCTGAATTTTGTTTTGAATTAACCTGAAAAACAAGGGTTTGCAGAAACACCAACTATTTGGCAAAAATCAATAATTAGTTACCTTTGCGAACCTTTTTGGGCTCGTAGCTTAACTGAATAGAGCATCTGACTACGGATCAGAAGGTTGGGGGTTTGAATCCCTCCGAGCCCACTAATTTTTAACCTTCCTAACTCACCAAGCGGGTTAGGATTTTTATTTTATAAAACTAATTTTGGCCCTTGCCCATCGTTAAAGAGTTAAATCTGAACAATGAAGTCATTCCTTACTACCCTGCTTTTTGTACTGCTTACCACTGCTGCTTTTGCCCAGTACGAAACAGTAAATAAAACCAAGCGCCCCACTATACCCGGTACTTTCCTGGTTGACCTTGGAATAAACCGCGCTTTGAATCAGGTGGACTCTACGTGGAATCAGGGTTTCTGGGGTTCCAGAACTGTTAACGTGTATTATCAGTACCCCATTCGGTTTGGTCGTACTAAATTCAGCTTTAACCCGGGTATTGGTTTAAGCATGGAACGCTGGAAGTTTACCGATGGCGCTATGTTAATTGATACGCTCGGCACAACAGGCAATAATCTGGTAGAACAATACAACCTGCTTTCTCCCAGGCGAGTTTATGGTAATGATATTTCCATTACGAAATCATCTCTCATAACAAACTACCTGGAAATACCTTTAGAGTTTCGGTTTGACACCAAACCCGAAGACATTGCCCGAAGTTTTAATGTGGCAATAGGAGGACGTTTTGGATTACGCCTGAACTCCTTCACAAAAGTGAAATACAAAGACGATGGCGAAGTGATAAAAGTAAAAGACAAACGCAGCCTGGGTCTGAACGATTTCCGCTACGGAGTTTATACCCGTGTAGGCATTGGGGGCTTTAGCTGGTTTGCATTCTATAATCTTTCTGAAATGTTTGAAACAGGCAAAGGCCCGCACGGGAATGATATCAACTCACTTACTGTTGGTATCTCGATTAACGGATTCTAGCGACCTTTAAACTGAGCCTTTCGCTTTTCAAGAAAGGCAGTTACACCTTCTTTGTAATCGGCCGAGGAACCTGCTATTTCCTGACAGTAGGCTTCATAATCCAGCATATCATCTAAGGTGGCTTGCGTAGACTTGTTCAGCATCTTTTTAATTAACCCAATAGCCTGCGTAGGTGCAGTAGCATAATAGTCGGTATAACCTTTTACAACTTCATCTAATTGAGCCAGTGGTGCCACTTTGTTTACCAGACCAAGTTGCAAAGCCTCGGCAGCGGGTACTTTCCTTCCGGTAGAACATAATTCAAAAGCTTTGGCCGTGCCCACCAATCGGGGTAAGAAATAAGCCGAGCCAGAATCTGGCACCAACCCGATATTGATAAACACTTCTATCAGACTTGCTTCTTCGGCTGCAACCAGAACATCGCATGCCAAAGCAAGTGAACAACCGGCTCCTGCCGCCACACCGTTAATTCTGCCAATAATTGGTTTGGGTAAAGTGCGCATAGCGCGAATGATCGGATTATAACGCTTGTGCAGCGACTCCATAAACGATCTTTTTTCTTTACCCGAAGCTGCTTTCAAATCCTGGCCTGAACAAAATGCTTTGCCGGCACCGGTAAGCACTATGGCACGTACCTGCTCATCTTTTGCAACAGCTTTAAGTGCATCCTGAAGTTCGTAGGTAATTTCATCATTAAGTGCATTGTACACTTCAGGCCGGTTAAGCGTTATCGTGGCAACACCATGATCAACCGAATACAATATGTGTTTAAATTCCATAACGGCACTATGTTTAGAAAAAATAAAGAACTCCAAAAAAACCAATTGTAAACCCGGCTACACTACCCACCAGAATCTCGCGAGGGGTGTGTGCATTAAGGTACAGTCGGGCTGCCATAACCACTCCAGCTACCAGAATTGCTATTGCGGTGGGCCACAACAAATCGGGCTGCTCCAATGCCTTATTCAGCGGAAATAAAATGCCAATACCTCCCCATATCGCCAATGCATGCACGCTTACTTTCATAAAAAAATTCAGCGCAAGTGCAGCCACCACCAAAACAACTACAATTACTAACAAATAATTAAAGTTTACCGAAAACCGAAGCTTTGAAAAAAACAGGAATGCCGTTACGATATAGATTAGCGCAATGGCTATAAACGGTACCACCCGCTCAGCCCTATTTTCCAATGTATAAGAACTGATCGTTCCAAACATGCGAAACATAATCAGGTTTACCACCGGCAACAAAAAGGTAAAGCAAAAGATAAAGGCCGTCATCACGCGCAGGTGCTGCGGGGCAATCATTAATAAAGCAGGGAAGAATGTGCCCAGCAATACTATCAGGTACGTAGTAAGTAAGAGCGGATGAAAAACGATCGATATTACGTTGGCAACAACTCTCACATTTCTTTTCTTAATCGGGCTACCGGAATATTCAACTGTTCGCGATACTTAGCTACGGTACGTCTGGCGATGTTATACCCTTTTTGATTCAACAGGTCTTCCAACTTATCGTCTGAGTAAGGTTTGTTTTTGTCTTCCGATTCAATCAGATCTTTGATAATCTGTTTCACTTCTCGGCTGCTCACCTCCTCCCCGGAGTCGGTACTGATACCTTCGGAGAAAAAATATTTAAGTGGAAATACTCCAAAATCGGTTTGAATGGTTTTGCTGCTGGCCACCCGGCTAACGGTAGAAATATCCATGTTGATCATGTGCGCAATGTCTTTCAAAATCATGGGGCGCAACTTGGTTTCATCGCCTTCCAGAAAATAATCGTATTGAAATTCAAGTATGGCGCGCATGGTGCGAAGCAAGGTGTGTTGCCGCTGTTTAATTGCATCGATAAACCATTTGGCTGCATCCAGTTTTTGCTTAACAAATGATACCGCCTCTTTTAATTTCTTGTCCTTTTTATCACTCTTATCGTATGCTTTAAACATTTCGGTATAAGAGCGACTAATACGAAGCTCAGGTGCATTGCGTGAGTTTAGCGCTAACTCCAGCTTACCGTTATTGTTTGTCAGAATAAAATCGGGAATTACATATTGATTTTTAACACCGGTTGTACTGGTTTCACCACCGGGCTTAGGGTTTAGTCTAACAATCAGTTCGATGGCATCTTTAATATAATCTTCGTCATCCAGATCGAGCTTCTTCAAAATCTTAGGATAATGCTTTTTGGTAAACTCCTCGTAGCATTCAGAAATAATCCGTTTACCCACAATCACATCTACATCCTGCCCATCGTCCATCCGGTCTAATTGCAACAACAAACACTCTTGCAGGTTGCGGGCCGCAATGCCTGCCGGATCGAACGCCTGAATTCTTTTGAGAATAGATTCTACTTCGTTCAGATTGGTTTCAATGCCTTGCGAGAAAGCAAGATCGTTTACAATGGATTCCAACTCCCTGCGGATGTAGCCATCGCCTTCAATGCTACCGATTAGCTGTTTGCCAATATTCGTCTGGCGCTCATCCAACCCCAGAAATCCCAATTGGGTAAGCAACGTTTCGTGCAACGAGGTGCCCATGGGTATAGGCATCTCGCGGTCGTCATCATCATCACCATCCCCATCCGAGTGGGTTTTGTAACTGTTGTAGTCGTCATCGCGCAGGTAATCTTTAATGTCTACCTCATCGCTATTGGTTTCGGTCTCCACCTGCTCTGATTCTGCCTGTTCTTCGGTTTGTTCAGCCTGGTCAGCCTCTTCCTGCGACTCATCCGAACCTTCTTCCAGAACCGGGTTCAATTCCAACTCTTCCTCAATCCGACTCTCCAGTTCGGCCGTGGGTACCTGCAACAGTTTTATAAACTGGATCTGCTGGGGCGACAGTTTCTGTTGCAGGCTCTGATTTAAACTAAGTTTTTGCATGTAGTAATTCGGTCAAATTTACCAATTCAAATCGCATGCAAAAAGCATCGGGCTCAACAAATAGGCCATAATCACAACACGATTTAGATTTTGATTAAAAATTCAAAATGTCGTTTTTTGCGAACCCCAATGGAGGGCAATCCAAACCGATGAAACGCACAAAGATCAGCACATTATTAGCCACGCAACCAGCTGGCCAACAGGTAAAAGCAGAAGGCTGGGTACGCACATTCCGCAATAACCAGTTTATTTCCATTAATGATGGCTCTACCATCCAAAACCTGCAAGCTGTTGTTGAACTGAATTCGTTAGATGAAGCAACCCTGAAACGCATTACCACCGGTGCCTGCATGTCGGTAATGGGTGAATTGATTGCCTCGTTGGGCAAAGGCCAGACTGTTGAAGTGAAAGTGAAAGAACTTACTATTCTGGGCGACTGCGATCCGGAAGTTTATCCGCTGCAATTGAAGAACCGCCCCAGCCTGGAGTACCTGCGTGAGATTGCGCACCTGCGCTCGCGCACCAATACTTTTGGTGCGGTGATGCGTGTGCGGCATGCTATGGCATTCGCGATTCATAAGTTTTTTAACGACCGTGGATTCTTTTATATACACACACCTGTGATTACAGGATCGGATGCGGAAGGTGCCGGAGCCATGTTTCGGGTTACCACACTAGATGCAAATAATCCGCCTCGCGATGAGCATGGCCATATCAATCACAAAGAAGATTTTTTTGGCAAAGAAACCAATCTGACCGTGTCCGGCCAGTTGGAGGGCGAAACGTATGCCCTTGCGTTGAGTGAGATTTATACATTCGGGCCAACCTTTCGTGCCGAAAACTCTAACACCACCCGCCACTTAGCCGAGTTCTGGATGATAGAACCAGAAATGGCTTTCTACGATATTCAGGACAACATGCAATTGGCTACCGACTTGTTGCAATACCTGGTGAAATATGCGCTTGACAACTGTAAAGATGATCTTGAATTTTTACACAAGCGTTCTCAGGATGAAGAGAACGCCAAACCACAAGACCAACGCAGTGAATTGGGTTTATTGGAACGCCTGCGCTTCGTTACTGAAAACGAATTCCAGAAACTAAGCTATACCGAAGCAATTGAGATTCTGAAAAATTCAAATCCTAACAAGAAGAAAAAATTCCAATACCTGATCGATCAATGGGGTGTTGACCTGCAATCGGAGCATGAACGGTATCTGGTAGAGAAACACTTTAAGAAGCCGGTTATTCTTTACAACTATCCAAAAGATATAAAGGCATTTTACATGCGCCAGAATGAAGACAACAAAACCGTAGCCGCTATGGATGTGTTGTTTCCGGGCATAGGTGAAATTATAGGTGGTTCGCAGCGCGAAGAACGCTATGAACGGTTATTGAAACGCGTTCAGGAAATGAACTTACCTGAAAAAGATTTGTGGTGGTACCTTGACCTGCGCAAGTTTGGTTCTGCACCACACAGTGGATTTGGGCTAGGCTTTGAGCGTTTGATTTTGTTTGTGACGGGCATGACCAACATCCGCGATGTGATTCCTTATCCGCGTTATCCGGGTAATGCCGAGTTTTAATTCTTGAGGCTGCTTTTAGAGGCTGCCTCAAAAGGCAATTCCAAATGCTGAATTTGTCGAAGTCGATTTCGAAGTTGAAATGAGTTTCGTTCCCATAGCTATCGGGACAATCTGACGAGGCACTACCCTTTTGAGACAGCCTTTCGCTTTTATTTCCGCTTAACCGCCAGCAACGGAATTGTTCCCTGATACGCCAGTTTGCGCGTTACACTTTTGCCAAAGATTTTTTCTTCAAGACTGAGCTTATGGGTAAACGTAGTTAGCACATCGGCATGAACTTTCTGAATGTAGTTGCCAATTGCTTTTGTAATATCATCCTCCAGAATCAATTCAAACTTCACTTTATCGTATGAATACTTCTGTACAATTTCATCTACCGCTAACCCGGCCGCTTCAATTTTTTTATCAATAGCAGGCGATACGTGAATCATGTGCACAAACGAACCAAATATCTTGGCAAACTCCACAATAATATCAAGCTCCTTCTTAATGTTCTTCATATCGGTAGCATATACAATATTTTTCATATTGCTGTATTTTGCATATGCTGGTATTGCGAGTACCGGCACCGGGCATTCATCAATAACCGAAACTGTTGTGCCTCCTAATCTACCTGCTTTCTTCAAAGCCGATGCCCCTTGCAAACCCATTACCACCATGTTGGTAGGATGATGGGTTACGTGTTTGCGCACCATTTCTGATACGGTGCGGGCTTTAACCGGTTTGAAGGTAAGGGTATAATTACCCTTTACCTGTGCGCGTAATTCAGCTACCAGATGATCGCCTTCTTCCTGTGCTATTTGGGTAATTGTTTTTTCTAATTGCCTGGTCTTAAGATTTGCTTTTGGAATACCATCTACCCGCACAATATTGAGAATGGTAAAATTGGCACCTAGCGGAGCTGCCATTTTGAGTGCATATAACATGGCCACTTTAGAAAGTGGCGAAAAATCGGTTAGCAGAACAAGGTTAGGAGCTTTCATTTTTAATCCCGGTAAATTCAGAGTTATCAAAAATAAGCCGTTTAGTGTTATTACCCTAAAAAAACTCCTGCCAGAGGTAATTTTGTTGTAGAAATGGAAGTTACTTTGTGCATTCAAAAAAAATACAAAATGCGCCTGCTTGTTATTGCCCTATTGATTCCCGTTGTTGGAATCTATGCCCAAAAGATTGATGATAAGAAAATCAAAACCCATATAGCGGTGCTTGCCGCTGACGATATGGAAGGTCGGTTTTCAGGTTCGGAAGGTGAGCGTAAAGCTATTGCCTACATCGAAAAAGAATTTAAAGCACTTAAGTTGACTCCTAAAGGCGAGCAGAACTTTCAGCAGTCATTTCCTTTTAAAGCCGGTGTTCATGGCTCAGGCGAAGAAGGCAAAGCACATAATGCCATTGCATATCTGGATAACAACGCAGACAAAACAATTATTATAGGTGCCCATTACGATCACCTGGGGTTTGGTGAAAACGGAAGTTCATTAGATGCCAACCCAAAAGGAAAAATTCATAATGGTGCGGATGACAATGCCTCGGGTGTGGCTGGCGTGTTAGAACTGGCACGTTATTTTTCTCAAAACAAAGTGAAAGAGAAAAGCAATTTTCTGTTTATCTGCTTTAGTGGCGAAGAGTTGGGTCTTTACGGATCAAAATACTTTACAGAACACCCCACCGTTGACCTGAATAAGGTGAGCTACATGATTAACATGGATATGATTGGGCGTTTGCCGGAAAATAAAACGATATCTGTTAGCGGAACCGGAACCAGTCCGGTGTGGGAACCACTCCTGAAAAATATTTCAACTTCGCTAACCATTAAGACAGACTCGTCAGGGGTAGGACCATCCGATCATGCTTCCTTCTACCTGAAAAATATTCCGGCATTACACTTTTTTACCGGTTCGCACAGCGATTATCATAAACCTTCAGACGATACGGAGAAAATAAATTATGCCGGTGAAAAAGAAGTACTCGATTTAATTATTGCCGTAATCGAAAAACTGGAGAATGCACCAAAACTTACTTTTCTTACTACTAAACAAAAAACTATGTCAGCACGCACCTCATTTAAAGTCACCCTGGGAGTTATGCCCAGCTATACATCCGATCAGCCCGGTTTACTGGTAGATGGTGTTACCGATGGTCGCCCGGCACAACAAGCAGGCATTCAAACCGGAGATGTGATTATTCAAATTGGTGATCTTGAAATAAAAGATATTAATGATTACATGGGTGCCTTGGGTAAATTTGAAAAAGGCCAGACTGTTCCTGTTAAAGTTAAGCGCAAAGAAGAAATTTTAACCTTGTCTGTTACTTTCTAAGGTTAAGTAAACACCATAAAAAAGAGGCTGTCTTAAAAGTATTGCATTGTCAGGTTGAGCCTGTTGAAGACGATTTCGAAGCGGAATGGTTTCAACAGTCTCAACCTGAAATTTGAAAGTAACTTTTGAGACAGCCTCTGCTTGTTTTAACTACTTCTTTTCTACTGCATGGCCTCCAAATTCATTGCGCAAGGCGGCCACAATTTTACCCGAGAATGTATCCTCCGTTTGCGAGCGGTACCGCATTAACAACGACATGGTGATTACGGGTGTTGGCACACCCATCTCCAATGCAGTTTCAACCGTCCACTTGCCCTCACCCGAAGAATGCATCACGCCTTTTATCGATTCCAGGTTTTTATCTTTCTCCAAAGCGCGTTGTGTAAGTTCCATCAACCAACTGCGCACCACTGAACCATGGTTCCACACTTTTGAAACGGCCGCCAGATCCATGTCTGCATCTTGCCTGTGCAACACTTCCATACCTTCGGCAATAGCCTGCATCATTCCGTATTCAATTCCATTGTGCACCATCTTGGTAAAATGGCCATTACCACTTTTGCCGCAATACAAATAGCCATCGGGCACCGAGATTGATTTGAATAATGCCTCGCAATAGTCAAACACTTCTTTCTTACCGCCAATCATGGTACATACACCCTGTAGTGCACCGGTTACTCCCCCACTGGTGCCACAGTCCAGGTAATGAATACCCAGTTTTTCAAGATCGCGGGCACGGGTAAGGGTATCTTTAAAATGCGAGTTACCGCCATCAATCACAATATCATCCGGTGCCAGATGGTATTTCAGATTACTGAGCACTACATCTACCACATTGCCGGCAGGTACCATAATCCAAATCACCTTTCGGCCCCGTAAAGCCAAAGCCAGATCACCAATAGTTGGTGCGGTTGCTACATTTTCTGCAGCGATTTTTTCCATTGCTGATTTATTCACATCAAACGCCACCACCTCATGCCCCTTGCTTTTAAAATTGAGTGCCAGATTGTATCCCATCTTACCCAATCCAATTAAACCGATTTGCATTCCGAGAAGAGTTTAGTAATAAAAAATTATTCAGGCCTTGGCCAAAAGCAAAGTAAACGATCTGTACACACAACCGAAACCCGGTTTTGGGTGATTTAGTGGATTCTAATTCCGCAACCGTTTGATTAGGCTATAAATCAGGATTTTAGCGGCTTAATCCGGTTAAAACAATTTTTCAAGTGCCTGATATAAGGCTCTGAAATGCGCATAACCCGCTGCATATACCTGCGCATTATTCGAATCGGGAGTAAAAGTGGTTTGTACTTCTGTTGTAAAAGCAAATGGCAACTGTAATTTTTGAAATGCCAGACGAGCCGCACCCATTACGGAAGCATCATGATCGGATGAAACAATTACTTCGCGGTTAAATACATCGGCCAGCATTTGTACCCACTCCGGAAAGTGTATGATGCCACCACTTACCACAACCTTATCGGATGAACCGCAAACTGCTTCAACGCTTTCAGTTATCCATTTTAATTCGTAACAAATAGCTTCGAGCAAAGCCCGGCCAAAATGTTGTTGCGTATGTTGCATGCTGATATTAAAAAATACACCTCGCGCCTCCGGATTATAAATTGGCGCGCGTTCGCCTTGTAAAAAGGGAAGTGCCTGCAAGCCATCACTACCGGCTGGAATTTCTTTACAAACCCGGGCTACCATGGCCGGCAACTTTTCAGCATTTGAAAATTCTTTTATGAACCAATCCATCACGGCAGTGCCATTATTAGTTGCACCTCCGGCTACGGTTTCATAATCTGTTAAAATATAATTGAACAACCTGCCGTGTGGATCGGCTAAGGTTCGGGTGGCCGATCGTCTTACCGCACCACTTGTACCTAAAGTAACCGTCAGCACACCGGGCTGCATCGCATCGCTGCCCAGCTGTGCCAGACAGCCATCACTGGCGCCTATTATCAAAGGTATCTGCTGATACCGCGATAAATCTTTTCCAGCTTTTAGTTTGGATTGATGCGTTACCAAAACAGGATCTGACAGTTGTTGTGCTGTAATACCGGCAAGTTGTAAAGCAGATTTATTCCAAACCTGATCATGGATATCAAATAACCCGGTAGCTGAAGCAATGGAATAATCAATACTGAATTCTCCGGTAAGGTGATACCACACAAATTCCTTAATGGAAATAAATTTATACGCACGCGAGTGCATTTCAGGTTCGTTAACCTGTAACCACATTAATTTGCATAGTGGCGACATGGGATGAATGGGTGTGCCACTTCTGCGATGTAGTTCTATTCCTAATTCTGAGTGGCGTAGTTTTTTTGCTTGCGCTGAACTTCGGGTGTCGGCCCAGATCATTAGTGGAGTAAGAGCTTCGCATTTTTCATTAACAGCCACTACACTATGCATGGCACTGCTAAAAGTCAAAGCCACTGCCTTTGATAAGTCAAGTTGCGGTTCGATTGTGTTTAAAGCCGAAATAACTGCAGCCAGAATTTCGTTGGCATTCTGTTCGGCATAACCGGGCCGGGAGTAAGCGGTTGAATAAAATACCTGATGCTGAGCCAGTACCTTGCCCGTAGCGGTTACCGCAAGTGCTTTTGTGCTGGTAGTGCCGATATCAATTGCAATAACAAACGGATTCAAGGCCAAAGTTTAAGACCTCAAAATAGAAAAAGCTTACGACTAATGTATGATGGAATTACCTTTTCAGGAACTTAAAGGTTCCTCGCAGATTGGCTTGTTCATCGCGCACCGATACAAAGTAATAGCCGGTCGCCAATTCTTTCACCTTCACTTTGATCTCGTATTCATCCACAATTTCGGTTTCTACCTCCAGCGTATTACCCAGAATATTGTGAACGGTTAACTTAATCTTTTTAGCCTGCGGGGCTTCGAACTTAAGACTTAAAAATTCGATAGCCGGATTGGGATAAACCTGTACCTGTTTAATTGGGTCTGGAGAGTTAGGGCCAAAATTTTCCTCGCGCACCTGACTATAGCCCAACTGAGCTACCGCTACAATGGCAATTAAAAATATGGGTTTCTTCAGGTTCATAACGCTTATTACGCGGATCAATGCAGTTTAGATGCAAGATGTAAGCCAAAAGTTTAAGGCAGGACACAATTTTTTTTCAAAAAACAGGTTAAAGGAGCCTTTTTAACGCAGCAGAAAGGTAATTCACAAGGTCACCGGCAATCAGACTGGTTTCACCGGTTTCGCGCGCGGCAAGATCGCCCGCAAGGCCATGTACGTAAACCCCAATTAAGGCCGCATCGGTTGTTGAATAACCCTGCGCCAGCAATGCGGTAAGGATGCCGGAGAGCACATCACCACTGCCGCCCGTTGCCATACCCGGATTACCGGTGGAGTTAAAGCAGATAGAACCATCTGCCAAAGCAATTGCGCTGAAGGCGCCCTTGAGTACAACCGCAGATTTTAGTTTTTGTGCAAGTGCCGATAGTTTTTCAAGCTTATCAAAATCGTTTTGCCAATCACTTACCAACCTTTTGAACTCGCCCGGATGTGGAGTAAGAATACTTCCCATCGGAACCTGCGCCAGTAATGCGGGTTTGGTTGCCATCATATTCAACGCATCTGCATCCAACACCATGGGTTTTACCGATTGATTTAATACCTGCTCCAATCCGGCAAGCGTTTCGGGTGTTTGACCTAAACCCGGACCAATTCCCACGGCAGTATAAATAGATTTAATCTCACATCCCGAAAAAAAATCAGGGGCCCGGTCTTGAATGGTCATGGCTTCGGGTACCGCTGTTTGTAAAATTGCATTACCATGAGCCGGAACATGAACAGTTAGCAAACCAAGCCCCGCCCGTAATGCAGCACGAGCCGCTAATACGGCAGCACCCATTTTTCCTTTTGATCCTGCAATCAATAAGGCATGACCATAGTTGCCCTTATGGTTAAATCGGTGGCGCGGTTTCATCAACCGTTTTATGGATTTATGATTAGTCAGGAAATATTTTGCCGGAGTTTGCTTTACAAAAAATTTACTCAAGCCAATATCCACCGCGTGCCACTCGCCTACATACGGGCTGTTTTGTGGAAGCAAAAAGCCAAGCTTTGGCGTTTGAAATGTTACGGTGTGGTCCGCTTTAAAAATCTCGCCTGACGAAGGTGAATCCACGCGCAAACCAGAGGGCACATCCACTGCAATCCTAATGGCATCGAGCTGATTCAGTTTGCTTACTACTTCGGCATGAATACCAGTTAAATCACGCGACAAGCCGGTACCAAACAAAGCATCAATTACTAGTGTATACTCTGCTGGAAGTTCATCTGCTGACGCCAGTGCTTTAACAGAAAGTTTGCCTTCCAGTTGCTTAAGACTTGCATCAAAATCGGGTGATGAAGTTTTACCCCGAACTAAAAAAACATCAACCGGGTAATTCCATTCGTGCAGCAACAACGCAATACCCAGACCATCGCCACCATTATTACCCGATCCACATACCACACCAACTTTGTGAGAAATGTCATATCGTTCGGTGAACCACGCTACAAATGCGCGGCAGGCACGTTGCATCAATTCAAAAGATAAAATGCCATCTTCGCGGATGGTATGAGCATCCCATGCTTTAATCTGTTCGGATGTAAAAAGTTTTACCACAACTTTAGCGATCAACTTCGCCTAGTACAATATCAACAGAGCCTAAGATGGCTATCAAATCTGCAATCAAAACACCTTTACAAAGTTCAGGTAAGATAGAAAGGTTTACAAATGAGCATGCCCTTACCTTGCACCGGAAGGGAATGTCGCTTTTACCATCCGTGCGAAAGTAAAAACCCAATTCACCTTTAGGGTTCTCCGCTCGTACATAAATTTCCTGGGCCTGAGGGCGGATTTTTTTTGGAACCATTGCCTGTGGGTCAAACTCACGCGTGCGTTTATGCTCGCCTTCCAGTTTATCCAGACATTGCTGCATGAGGTGTAACGACTCGTGAATTTCGCGCACCCGCACCCAGGTGCGATCCCAGCAATCACCGATTGCGCCCATTCTGCCCTCACCAACCGGAATGTCAAAATCAAGTTCCGGATAAACAGAGTAACCATCTACTTTACGCAGATCAAACCGA
Source organism: Bacteroidota bacterium (assembly GCA_051715445.1). Classification (GTDB taxonomy): domain Bacteria; phylum Bacteroidota; class Bacteroidia; order Cytophagales; family Cyclobacteriaceae; genus ELB16-189. The sequence continues at coordinate 128,658 of JBPXJU010000011.1, forward strand.
AGCCCGGAACCGCGCAACATAGGACCGGTTGCACCCGCGTTGATGGCCAGGTTAAGTGGCAACACTCCAACTCTGGCAGTACGATCAATAAAAATTTTATTATCCACAAGAAGTTGTTCCAGTTCAACCGCTTTAGGCTTAAAGTAGGTGATGAACTCACGACAACGCTGTTCAAAACCAACCGGCAGATCGTAAAACAAACCCCCTACCCAAATGTAGTTGTAAAGCATGCGGGCACCACTTGCCCACTCCAGCAAGCGAAGAATATGCTCACGATCGCGCATGATCCAGAAAAACGGAGTGAATGCACCCAGATCCAAACCAAATGTGCCTATTGCAATCAAATGTGAAGCAATACGATTGAGTTCAGCCACCAGTACACGAATGTATTCTACCCGTTTTGGAATCTGATCGGTTATGCCCAGCATTCGTTCAACGCCCATCGCGTAAGCATGTTCAGAATTCATTGACGCCAGATAATCCATGCGATCTACAAATGGAATAACCTGGTTGAAGGGCAAACTTTCGGCATGCTTCTCGAAACAGCGATGTAAGTAGCCAATGTGCGGCACGACATCTTTAATGATTTCACCATCACTCAAGACTTCCAATCGCAGCACGCCATGCGTTGAAGGATGCTGCGGCCCGAGGTTGATGATCATCTCTTCGGACTTCAGTTTTGAAGCATCGAATTTGTTGGGCTCGGAAGTAACCAGATTGTCAGGTGAAAATATGTATTGCGTTTCCTTCACCTGATTAATCAATTTTTATTCCGCGATAGCTTTCTTCGTGCTTATAATCTTTGCGCAACGGGTAGCCGTTCCAATCGGCTGGCATTAAAATTCTGCGTAAGTCCGGATGATTTTTAAAAACGATCCCGAACATATCAAACACTTCGCGCTCTAACCAATTTGCCGACTTCCATATCGAAGTTATACTCTCCACTTCCGGGTTTTCGCGTGGCACTACAACTTTTAGCATGAGCGAATGATTAAACGGAATGGAGTAGAGTTGATAGATAACCTCCATCGTGTTTGCTTCGGAACCATTATCAACACCGGTAATGCAGGAGAGCATATCGAAATACGATTCGGGGTTTCTATAAAGTTGCTCACAAACTAAAAGCAAATCTGAAGAGTCTATTAAGAAACTTAATGGTACTGCATTTTTTACCTCTGTTGCATTACCCGCAACACTGCGCACCAATTCTATCAGTCGTGCATTATCCATTGCGATCAATTAAGTTTTCCAAAGCCACCGGCTTTACTCTGCTTTCATTGCGGATTTTTTCATGCAGTTTCAAAATGCCACCGATCAATGCCTCCGGCCGTGGCGGGCAACCGGGTACATAGACATCTACCGGCACAATGCGATCAACACCCTTAACCACATGATAACCATGTTGCCAATACGGGCCACCACAATTTGAACACGAGCCCATCGAAATAACATAGCGGGGCTCGGCCATTTGCTCGTACAGTTGGCGGATGCGGTCAGCCATTTTAAATGTTACCGTTCCTGAAACTATCATCACATCGGATTGGCGCGGAGTGGCGCGTGGCACCATTCCAAAGCGATCCATATCATACACCGTACTACCGGTACTCATAAATTCAATAGCACAACAAGCCAACCCGAATGTCATGGGAAAAAGTGAAGACAAGCGCGACCAGTTGAGCAGATCATCTACTTTGGTAATGATCACGCCTCCATTTTCAAATTGCTGATCGAGTAAACCCTTCATGCCTTGCGTTTATATTTTTCGTTAATGGCCTGGTACTTATCGGCTGGTACGGGTGAGTTTACATCGTGCACAGCGGGTTTGGATTTTACCCAATCCAGATGTCCCATCTTCCAGGCATACATCAAGCCTAAAAACAGAATCACCATAAAAATCAACATCTCGCCAAAAGCAAGCCAACCCCAGCTACCAGCGGTTTGTGCGTGCAACTGCGCATCGCCAAACACAACTGCCCATGGAAACATAAACACAACTTCTACTTCAAAAAGAATGAAGACAAGCGCAAGCACATAAAAGCGTAGGTTAAACTGCACCCAAGCCGGGCCTTGCGACATCTCGCCACTTTCGTAGGGCATTTGTTTTTGAACACTGGGGCGATTGGGCCGGATCAACCGCGAAACAAAAAATGCCGCGAGCACAAAGGCAACGCCTCCGGCCAAGAATAAAATGAATTGAACTAAAAAACTTTCGGGTTGTGAAAGCATGCTCAAAAATACGGGTTACTTACACCACGCCATGCATGGTTAATCCAGAATTTCAGCTACAGGCTGACCGGTAGAGCCATTCGGAAATTTAATTTTCAGCAATACCGAAAGCGTAGGCGCTATATCGGTGATGGTATGAAATTGTGAGGATGAACCTGCTTTAATACCCGCACCATAAAACACAATTGGAATGTGCGTGTCGTACGTATAGGCCGAACCATGAGTAGAGCCTGTAACACCACTCCATGCATACCAGCCGGGTTCCAATACAAAAGCAATATCACCACAGCGCTTGGGATGAAACCCGCGCACCACTTTGCCGCGAATGCCATCTTCATCTACACTTGCCTGACGCAAGGTCGTTGTGGTGTAAACCTGCGCTATACCTTCGGTAGCCATCAGGTATTTTGTGATCATTTCGGTAGCCACCAACAAGTCGATACCGGTTGTGCGTGGGTCGCCTTCAAAAGCCTGCTGATTAATAAACACCTGCTCGGTGGTTAATTTTTCCACAATCGTTTTTCCAGGGAAATATTTTTGCAAGTATTCATTCAGGCCAGCTTCTACATAGGCCGGCCTGAAATACCCGGCTGGCACGCGCTTATCTTTCATGTATTGTGCAACCTCGGCAACACCATGGTCGGCTGTGAGAAATACGGTGTAGTTTCCTTTGCCTACTTCTTTATCGAGGTAAGCGAAAAAGTCTTCGAGCGTTTTGTCTAATCGCAGGTAAGTATCAGCCAACTCTATTGAGTTGGGGCCGGTTCCGTGCCCAATCCGGTCGGGGCTTGAAAATGAAACAGCGAGAAAATCTGTGATTTCATCTTTACCTAAACCTTCGCCTGCAACAGCTGCTTTTGCTATTTCGGCTACCAACGTATTGCCCCAGGGTGTATTTCCCACAAGATCATAGTTGCCATTGTCTTTCCGTAATTCACTTAGTTTATACGGGAACGTTGCCTTTTCTTTTCCACGCAACTTCCATTCATAAGGAGAATCATCCACGCTTACTTCGGTGTATTGTTCAATAGGCAGCAAGGGTTTCCACTCCAATGCGAGGTATTGATCGGGTAATTTTTGTTGATTAAACTTTTGAACCCATGCGGGTAATTCCGTTTTGTAGTAGGTGCTGGTGATAAAATTACCGGTTGACCCATCGTACCAATACGCGCCATCGGGCATATGGCCTGCCGGCAGCACGGCACCCCGATCCTTGATAGACACACCTACAACTTTTGCCCGCATTTGGGTTGCCAGTTTCAATTCATCGGTAAGGGTAGTGGTAAGTAGACGGGCCGGAGATACTTTTCCACCTTTTGCAGAACCTATTGGTGTTTGTAAATCATCGCCCACGCAATTCACATCTTTCTTAAGAGTACGATCATACCAATCGTTTGCTATTATGCCGTGAATGGCGGGAGTTGTTCCGGTATAGATTGACGCATGCCCGGGGCCGGTTTCGGTAGGCACATAATTGTAGTGCGCATTCTTTAACATGAAGCCTTGCTTTACAAACCGGTTAAATCCATTTGCTCCAAACTTAGATTCGTACCGGTAGAAATATTCCTGCCGCATTTGATCAACCACGATACCCACCACCAGCCTGGGTTGATTTTGCGCCACAAGTTGTAATGAACCACAAATAAACAGAAGAATAGCAAACCGTTTCATACCTGAATCTTTACCCAATTATACGCACAAAGTAATTCTAATTAAATTAATCTTTTGTGAATGATGTGTGAATACTTCCAGCACCTGCTTGATTCAGCCACGAGCGTATTGGCTTAGTTCGAATCGCAAACCAATTTCTCATATTCTTCTTCTTCCAGTGCCTGTCTGCGCACCAGTTTGCCTTCGGCATTGTAATAAATCACCACATAGATACCTGCTTCTTCCACCTGCTTTTCGGTGAAATAGAAGGGCTGATCGCTCGTGCCCAGGTTAATTACCTCATGGAAAGTGGGTGGAATAATAATACCCTTTGTGCTGCTGATTATTCCATAAAAATTTTCGCGCTGAATGCGAAGCAGGTTCTCGGAATTACTTTTTCTGATCCAGTTAAATGCACGTACTTTATCCATCAAAATTTCCTGGGTTTTAAAATCTACCAGCATCCACTGTCGATTTTGTTTTACCCAAATCTGATCTTCATGCCATGGCACCACTTCATCATATTCAAAAGCTGTAACCGGTTTCATATCCAAACCTACAATTCCATATTTACCTTCGCGGAAAGCAATCAGATAGGTTGTATTAAGAGGAACCAGATTACGTTCAAATTCCGGCCTGATCAATTCACCGAGAGTGAAATCATAAAGCCCGAATTTCCGGTTCTTCAGTAAGGATAGTTGCCCCTCGGGATTTAATACAAGTGCCTCCATTTCAACAGGCACCACCACTTTGCCCTGTGCGTTTAGTACGCCCTTCTTCCCTGCTTTGGTCACTACAAAATGATTTCCAATCGACTCCACCAAATCCAAATCGGTTGTAAACTTTTGTTCACCATCGCTGAGATAAAAAACTGTGCGCTTGTTTCGATTTTCGGTGTAGAAATATTGCACAGAATCGCGCGAAGCAATGAATTTTATTTTGGAGTCTGCCGGAAGATCGATAGCCCGTGTAGCCGAAAGAAATACCTGAACCTGCGCACCTGATTGTACAAAAGCCAGCCGTTGCTCAAACCATACGCTATCGGCTTTAACCGCAGCCATCTTTTTTGAGGGTACATGATAAAGTTGTGTGCGCCCATCCGAATGAAGCAACAACCACTGTTGGTGGTAGAGCACTTTATGCCACTCCTTCCCTTTCAATTCATCGGAAAGGCCATGCACCAGTGTACCGGTTGGGCGTGTTTCCAGCAAAGCAAAAGGGGTTTGAACCAGCGTATGCCGATCTAACGGCACCGTAAACTCAAGTTTGTTGTTGATGATTCCTTCCAGGGCTCCATTGCGAACCAACAATAAACCTTTAGCCAGAGCCACAACATCATCAAAAACAAAATCATCGATTAGCGGCAAGCCATCGGCCAGTGCAGCAAGTTGGGCCGGTGTTACCAAAATCTTTTTTCCGAGCCGTGTAAGTACCAACACATCTTCTATCTCGCTGGCATCGGTTAAACCCGTTATGCCTAAATGACGACCGGTAAGTGTAAACAAATCAGCTTCCTTGTTACGAAAGGCTACAATATAATTTTCACCTGCCAGTTTGAAATCGTCATAACAAGTTGCAATAATCGTTAACCCTGATTTATGAATCAGCTGGGTACAGTTTTTATTCTCAACTTTCAAAAATCCTAACCCCAAAGATGTTACCTGTGCGGTTGCATCGGCCAGTTTTTTACCCGTGCGACTGAACAGACCTGCTTTCAACGTGAGCATATCGTCCTGAATTGCTTCGCATTTGTAGTCTTCCTCCACATCGTCAAACTGGGGAGGCAGAACTTCACGGCCCTCCTGATCCATAAAACCAAAGAGTCCGTTCTTATAAATAGTTATCCAGCTTTGTCTTTCAATAGCTAATACCTTGCGCAAGGAGTCTGTAAGAATGGATTCCGGAATTTTCTCATCCCACTCTCTATACAAATGAAACAGGATATCCCGCGCTTGCCTGGCATTTTGGGTTGAGGGATACGCAGCCAGATATTGTTTGAAACTTTCAGGTTGACCTGAGGCTGTCATGATTTCAAAAATTTGCCGATGTGCCGGTGCGGCATACGGACTTTGCGGGTACTGACTTACAAAGGCCCGATAGCTTGTTAGTTTTTTATCGTGAGTCTTTTCTTCAAACAACAATTTTTCATAGCGCGATTTCGCTTCAGCTGCGCGTAATGAGTGAGGGTACTTTTGCAGATAGTGTTGAAATGCCGGATAGGTGTTTTCTTTAAGCGCACCCAGGTAGCTAACTTCATCGCGCAATTCAATAGCGAGCGGAGCCTGTTTTGCGTTTGGAAACCGGGTGAGGTAACGAATATAAATCTGCTCGGTATTAACCTGTTTGGCTTCTTCAAATGCCAGACTGTCAATCTGCAAACGAAGCGAAGCCAGAATCACACTATCAATTGGAAATCGCTGAATCCGCTCACGTTCCCGAATGGAAAGTGAATCAAACAGAGGTGTTGACTTGCGCAGATAATAATCAGCCGAATCCACATGGTAATCAGGGTTGCCCGCAGCCAGAAACCATTGGGTTAACACTACCTGGCTTTCCAGAACTGTAGAATCCTTGCGGATGGATTTTTTTAAAACGCGGTAAGCACTTTCCCATTTACCCGATTGTAACCGGTTTTGTGCAACCCGGGCCTGATTAAGCTGAGCATGTAAAGTAGATGTACTGCAGAATATCAGCACACTTACAACCCAACAAAAACACCACTTCCACTTCATAGTGCAAAGGTAACAGAGAAGGACTGGTACTGGTAGGGTGTTTGCCGACTTATTAACCTGCTGGAAGCCATTTCAAAAATACGTTATGTATCAGGTTGTCCTGATAGCAATCGGGACAGGCTGACAGTTGAATCTGATTTATGAGATGGCTCTTAATCGGCTATTGTTTTAGCGGGTCTTTTACAAATTCATCTTCTTTATACGATGGAATTTCGGCTCGCACAATTTCTACTTCACCAATCAACAGGCCCTGTGGAACGATGAAAGACGCAAAACCTCCTTCGGCTCCAAAACCTGGCAGATTAAATGCAGCCTCGTCAGCAGTAGCCGATACTTTTCTGAGATTACGCAACGTCAACGAACTGAATCTGGCCTGGCGTTGAAATTCCTCTGCACCTGTCTGGAGATTAACCTTATACACATTAAACAATCCCACACGGGCAAAATTTTCATTTCGAATGATAATCGCATACTCCAGGCCTTCCTCTTTGGCTTGTGCAATTAATTTATCCTTCAATTGTTTTGAGTTGTACTGTTCACTTACCGAAACCTGAATAACACCGGGACCATCGCGATGGCCATTGGCTGTTTGTGTTGCCGATGTCAGCGTTCTGTCGTTAAGCAAATCTTTCAGAATACCTTTATCGATAAGCGTAAGTTCATTTGGCGGTACTACGCCTTCCGAATCAGCTTCGAACGCACCCAACAACTTAACACCCTTATATTCCTTTTGATGGGCTAACGCTTTTACCGACAGTGCCGAAGACACCACGCTTTTTCCGATTCGCGATTCCATTGAATTTCGCGTATCATTTCGGAATCCCGTAAGGCTTGGAATGTTATTATCATGAATCAAACGCTCGCGCCCCATAAATAACAAGGCCGACATAAAATCAGCTACCGAGCTACCTTCCAGTAAAACCGGACCTGTATAATTATCGTCAAACTTCGTGGTATTCTTTCTTTCTTCTAATTTCTTTAAGCGGGCATCAATGTCAGCTTCAAGTTGTGTTACGGTTGGTAATTCATCCGGGTGAGTAGCTGCCCAAACCGCCTGATCAAATATCAGTTCACCTGCTTCATCCCGCCCGATAATCGCCAATTGTAATAAGGCGCGCTGAACCGGCAACTTTAACGAAGTGCCTTCGCTACTTTCAAAATAATTGTAGCCCTGTATGTAGCTAAGCGAAAGATTAGATGCCGGGTAATTCGATTTTACAAATAGTTGCGTAAGCTGGCGCAGATTGGCTTCCCATTTCTTTTTATCGAATGCGGCAAAGTTCTGCGTGTTCTGAATTTTTACAGCCGGCAATTTTGCAAATACGCGATGTGGTATTTCTTCCAACGGTTTCTTTTGTTCCTTCCAGGTTTCTACATTCTTGGCATGTTGCCGGGCCGCATTCTTATACACATTGTCAATCGAAACCCACAATGCTCTGCGCACCCCGAGATAATCATCATCCAATGGAACCTGTATGTCATTCATTTCAGGCGATGAGAATAAATTATTATCAAGACTTTCGTCATTCAACTCATATGTACCTACCAACACCCGGTTTCCCTTCACCCTGCTTTTTATTTCGCTTGAGTTTACCACTCCGCCCAGTACCGCTGTAATGGAATAAACAGTTGCCTCGTTGATCGAACAACTTACATAGCAGGGTTTTTCGAAGGTATCTAATTGTAATTCCTTCATGCTACGATCAATCTCATCCTGCATGGCTTTCTGAATTACATTCGGTTGAGCAAAAGAGGTTTGTGTTACTACAATAAAACCTATAAAAAAGAAGATGCGCTTCATATTGTTTATTTACGATTGACGAAGTTAGAATTACGATTTATGAATACCTGAAGCATGAAGCTTCAACATAGCTCGTAATTCCATGTTAATATTCGTTAGTGGTTGGTGTTTTTAAAACAGTAGATTCAATATCCGTCTGTGGTTTTTTCTGAGTTTCGATTCTGCGCACAAACAAGGAAGGTGAGATAGCCGTTACCGGAACACTTCCAGATTCAGCTCCACAAAAGCCTGTAAATATTGCCGATTGCTTATCAGCCGCAGTTATCTCAGCAAACATAGCCAACGGTGTACCGATCAGATCCACACCCCGCACCAATTCGTCTGCGCGGCCATCAGTATAAACCCGATACACTTCCGTTGGAAAAATATTGAACGCATTGGGGTTAAACCGATCGGTTGTAGTAAAGCCACCCACCACATCTTTAAAATAGTAGCCGTACTTTTTACCTTGCTTCTTTGCTTCCTGAATCAGCATCTTTCTTAAATCCTGAAAGGCTACAGATTTGGTGGCTTCCACAATCAGGTTGGATTGGCGCGATACCGGATCGCTGTTGGCATCTGCCCGTCCATGCCCGTTCGATGTTTTCACCGACTCAAGTGGCGTACGCGACATTAAAAATGTTTTCAGAATGCCATTATCAACCACCACCACACGCTGGCCCTTTACACCTTCATCATCATAACGATAAAATCCGTTTAGGGGCTTGCCCTGAAACTCTTTCAGGGTGGGATCGAAAATCACGCTCAGGTTTTTATTCAACACGGGTTGATTAATTTTTTCCTTGAACGTCTGACTGTCCATATCATTTCGCAATCGCTCACCTTCTATACGATGACCGAAAATTTCATGAAAGAAAACACCAGCCACTTGTGCATCTAATATTGCCGGGCCGGTATAGGGTTCGGCTAAAGGTGCATCTTTAAGCTTCGTTAAAATAGTAATGAGCTTTTCAACCTCTTGTAACACTACTTCATCGTTGGGTAATCCTTCGGGCGTAAACGCAAAGAACGATTTATGCAGGGGTACAATGTCACCATCTTTTGCCCGGATGCTCCCGTTAATCATCAGGTACACATAGCGCTGATTTTGTACCACACTACTCCCCTCCGATGAAACAAAATATTTTCGCTCGCTCACCAATTGCAGGCTTACATCACCTGAAACCATATCGGCATTTTTTTGAAACGGGGCAGAGTACTTACGCACTTTATCCTGCCATTCGTCAAGGTTATACCAATTCCCGGTAAGTGGTGGTTCAACAAATTGCTCGGGCGTTGCTTTAGAGAAATCGGGCAGCTTATTTTTTGTATTGGGCGGACCACTTTTTAATGACTTCAGCGTTTCGCGCGCCTGCTTGTAACTATTCTGGGTTACCCGCCAGATGGAGTATTGAATAGCCTCGCGCGAATCATCAACCGGAATTTGTATGGAATTACCCGTTCCACCCATATCATCACCACCCCAGCGACCATCTTCCGATGGATGCGTATTATCGAACGTATAATCGCCAACGCGCACGGTGGTAAATAAAAACCGGTTGTGGTTGCTGTACGATTGCACCAAACTTCCAAAGGAAGATTCTATTTGGGTGTACGCCACATCGTTTACCCGATACGCCAGGTAATACGGTGGGCTTTCAATTTTTGCAAACTCCTTTACCTCGCGGTTAAGTTCATCTTTTAAAATATCTATCAACACATCCTGCGCAGATGCAACCGTGGCACCAGCCATCACTAAAACAAAAAGAATCTTTCTCATGAATACAAACTTATACATAACTTATTCAGATTGATACTTTTTTATCTTGACACAAAAAAGTATCCAAAAAAAGTCTCCCGATAGCTATCGGGAAAAAAGATGCTTCTCCACACTTGCCAACGCACCCCCGCCTTTTTTTCAAGCCACCGCACTTGAGTTTCAAAAATAGACATTCATGTAAACTTTAATATCTTCATCTTGACTAACTGCTAAAAACTCAAACGTGACATATAAAAACGATGCAACTTGTATATGAACTAAAGCCAAGTCTTTGCCAAATAAATGCAAATTCTTAATCAAACTCCAGATTTTTAATATTGATGAAAGGCTTGCGAAACAAAATGCAACACATCGGGCAAGGCTGTGCGCCAATACGTCCAGGTATGAGCACCTTCGCGAATGCGGAACTCATGCGGGATTTCTTTCTTCTTCATGGCGATGTGAATAAGTGAATTGCCTTCGTATAAAAAATCATCGTCACCACAATCAATGTACCAGCGTACTGCTTTTTTCTGGTCGTCCTTTATGTCGTTTACGAGATTGATAGCATTATGTTTTTTAAAGTAAGCTTCCAGTTCGGCATCGGTGGCTTTGGTGTTGGTGCGGTTAAGAAAATTTTTAAGATCATCGATAGTGAGTGGCCCTACATAAGCGCTTAACGGACAAGCTGATGAAAACATATCGGGGCGATGCAAGGCATACATAAACGATCCGCCACCGCCCATAGAAAGACCAGCTACCGCACGAAACCGCTTCTCACTTTTTATCCGGTAGGTCTTTTCGATAAAGGGAATAAACTCATCGAAAAAGAAATCTTCGTAGCGCCAATCGTTTTTAATGCTGTTGAAGTAGCCCATCTGGCCGGTCTTGGCATCAGGCATTACAATAATCATAGGGGTAGCCTTACCATCTGCAATGGCTTTATCGGTAATGTTCAGCACTTCACCAAACTGCACCCAACCGGTCTGGTCATCGCCCGCACCGTGCAACAGGTACAACACCGGGTAACTTCTTTTGGAAGTTTCATAATCGGGTGGCAGGTACACGGCATACTTGCGATTACCGCCTAAAATTTTGCTGGGTAATGATTCGCTGTCCAATACCTTTCCGGACTGAGCGAAGGCAAAGTTTGTCAGGAGCAGCAGAAAAAAGACAAGTGGCTTCATGGGATAGAGTTTATGATGTACAACGTACGAATTACGATTTTAAGTGAATAACGAAAATGTGGAATAATCTGCTGTGGAGCAAATAGTATTATTTTAGGGGTAGATTGCTTTAATCTTTTCTTTCTATAAGCTGAGAAAGGTCGCGAAAACGGTTACACCTGTATTGGGATATCCGCAGCGAAAAAAATCTGGTCTTCAAAGCCCGGATAAGATTTCCAATCTTAATTATTCAGACGATAAGCTCAATAAAATAGTGTAAAGTCTTGGATCGGACGGACGAGGTGCATCAGGAGAATAGATATTGCCTTTCTTGTCTATAATGATATATTTTGGAATTGCTTGTAAAGCGAATAAGTCCTTGAGTTTTGACTCACTTTTGAACAGGAAATGTTGACTATAGTCAAAGTTTAATTTATTAGACGCCCTTATCCAGGAATCAGTACTCGTATCTAAAGATATGTAAAGGAATGTAACATCCCGGTTCTTTAATGAATCCTGCAAACTTGCTGAGTGGGGCATCTCCTGAAGACAGGGCTTACACCAACTAGCCCAAAAGTCGATGTATATTACCTTACCCTTGTTTCTGTTAATTATCTCCTTCCAGGTTACATCACTACCAGTATAAGCCGTTAATTTTTCGCCCTCCAACTTGATTGTTTCATTTGTTAAATCATTAGGGATAAGGCGGAGCAAGTATTCACGGTAATCCGATTCTGGGTATTCCTTCAAAAAGATTTCTGCGTTTTGCTGATAATCAGGCAATCCCTTACCTGTATATTTCTTTAAAATAAGGAACATCAGGAATTCCCTTGACTTTCCAGAAAAATGCTGCTCTGCGTTCTTAAACATGCTCACAAATTCATTACTTGTATTGAGTGAATTTCTTGATAAGTATTTACAATAATTCCAAAGTACCAATTGATATAAGTTCAAGTGTATCTGCGAATCATCAAATACACCCTCAATTCCGTCATTAAGTATAGTATAATACTCCGCAGGCAGATTCTCAAAGTTATAACCAGCAGAATCTTGTGGCAGGTAAAACGGGAATAATAAACTTATAGCATACTTCTGATGAATGAGTTTCTCGGTTGCGATTCTGTATTCCTTGGATATGAGCTGTGTCTTTTCATAATCTTTAATAAACATTTTTCGATTTACGTATGCTGATCTAACTCGATCAACGATATACATTATATCCAGCCTACTTGAGAGGATAAGTCCTAAATTTTCAGGTAAAACGAAGCCGTACTCCTGTTCCATTTTGTTGAGGATTCCAAAATCACCATTTCGATTACTCTTGTTTCGGAAATCATAACCCCCACTTCCATTGTCATGTACTTCGCAAGTATCGCCAGGATGTAATAAAACCGGGCTTCCATTCAAAGCACTTCCATTAGTGAATACTACTACTAAGGGTATATCTGTAGCTATTGAATACCTACTCGAATATCTACCAAACAAATCTTTTTGTCTTAGTTTTATCGAACTTTCAAGATCGTTAAACTCATTACCGTAAAAGAAACCAAAAAAATTATTACTACTTAGATTATCAATGATAATAGTTGATTGACCTAAGGTATCTTGGGCTGGAAAGATCAAGCCAAACAAAAAAAACAAGCATATATTCCTCTTGAACATCAGTTTCATTTTCTATATTGAATATAAGGTTTTTACGGAACTTAGTTCTGCAAGTGTACCTGGTTCTGCAATTTTTCCTTTCTCCAGAATCTTGTCAGTACGCTTTGCTCAAAGCTAAATACTTAATCATATCTTGCACAACGGGGAAAACCCCGTATTTAATATGGGGTTTTCCCCGTTTCTTTGTTCGTCCAAAAATGTTTTAGAACGTGTTATCTACCCGCTACTTTTTCCATATGGCTTTTCATGGTACCCGTTATCATGGCTGGCAACGGCAAGCCAATGCTAACAGTATTCAGGAAGTAATTGAATCTGCATTAAGCGAAATTCTGAAAGAACCGGTAAGCATTATGGGTTGCGGGCGCACCGATACCCACGTACACGCCAGCCAGTTTTATTTTCATGCTGATATTAATACGCGCTGGGATTTTGATTTATTGTTTCGGTTAAACAAAGTATTGCCGCCCGATCTTGCCATTTACGAGATCATGCCCATGGCAAGCCATCAACATGCACGATTTGATGCCACACAACGGCAGTACGATTATTTTATCCATACCTACAAAGACCCGTTTTTAAATTTAGTCAGCACCCAGGTGGATAACCCAATCCTGCAGTTGGATAAAATGAAACAAGCCGTTGCCTTGCTTACGCGCTACAATGATTACCGTGCGTTTTGTAAAACCCCCGATGGCTATGAGCATACGCGCTGTAACCTATCGGCCGCACATTTATATGTAAATGAATCTGGCGATCGGTTACGATTTCAGATTTCAGCCGATCGGTTTCTGGGAAGAATGGTACGCTTGCTGATGGGCAAGTTGATCAAGATTGGTGCCGGCACACTTACCGTGGATGAATTTGAAAGTTATTTCATTCATAAAATAACACCCCCGGTTTGGGATCCGGCCTATCCGCAAGGATTGTTTTTAAGTAAAGTGAACTATCCCTATTTGGTGCAACCGGTGCGTACATGTTTTGACGAAACGCACCTTCAATGTTCATGGGTGAATTTGACAGAAAGCAGGCAGTAAGTAGTGCAGGAGGCGGCTTGTTCAGGTGCTTAAAGTTTGTTTGGCATCCAGTAAAAATGTTACGGGCTGCCCAACTGCTTCTGATTAACGTCCAATACCCAACGGCACCAGATCAACGGCTCGCTTTTTTAAAATTCCGACTTCGCGAAAGCGAAAACCAACCAGGATTCTGAACACCGAGCTATTGCTGGTAAACCGGATGTCGTCAAAACGAATATCGCGCGATTGGGTAACATAACTAATGCCGGCAAAAAAGCGCTCACTGTTATAACCCAATGCCAGGCGGATGTCGGCATATGTATTAATGGCAAGGTCGAATTGTTCGGGTTCGCCAGCGGGTTTAAAATAAATCCAATGATGCGCGGGGCCCACCGCCAACGAAGAATTTAAAAAAAATGAACGATACACCAGACTAAACGTATAACCCGGAGCCAGCCCCAGGGTGGTGTAGTGCATCTGATCAAAGGAACCACTCAACGGAAAAAAATCGCGATAGCGTGTACCCAGAATGGTTGAATCTGCGCGCAACCGGAGTGTGTTTAACGTACCGGTTATTACAAAAGAACCTCCGGTTTTCAACTGGCGCTCTGAATAATTGTAAGCCGAGCGCAACGAGAACTTTTCATGATTAAAAATGTAAATCCAATTTATACCGGTATTGGTCATTTCAATATCGGGTCGCCTGGCAAACTCATCATCGGTGGAAACCAATTGATTGGGATCGGCCACATAAAATCCGGAATAATTTTGCCGGAATACATCGCCACCAAATTTCCTGGCGAGAAAATTTATTTGCAGATCACGCACATCCGATTCGCCATAGGTCATGCGGCTTTTTTCATTTAAAGGAATAGAAGTAGTTAATTCAAATGCCACTTCGAACAAATAAAAACCCAGACCAACACCAAACGAATTATTGGGGCGATAGTTCAAAACGTTCGTTCGGTCAGAGCGTTGACTTACATCAAAAAATAAATTGCGTTGTTTTATAACCGGCCAGACAAAGAACTTATCCGGAAATCGTTGTACATAGCTACTGCGTACAGAGTCTTGCTTAGGTTGCGACATCAGGTTTGCGCAGACGAAAACCGAAAGTACAGTGCACGCAACCTTCATGCTTACAGAATATACTCGCTAAGGTCTCGGTTTTTAATTAACCCGCTTAATTTTTCCTGAACCAGTTTCCGGGTTATTACAATTTCAGTATCGGCTTTTATTTTATCGGGCACATCAAACAGAAATTCATTCAACAACCTGCTCATTACTGTGTGCAACCTACGGGCGCCTATATTTTCAACCTCGGTATTTATATCGAAAGCCGTTTTTGCAATTTCATCAACAGCTTCATCATCAAACTCCACTTTTACACCTTCGGCTTCAAATAACGCCTGGTATTGTTTGGTTAAGGCATTCTTCGGCTCTTTTAAAATGCGCACAAAATCTTCTTTGGTGAGATTAGTAAGTTCCACCCGAATCGGAAATCTTCCTTGTAATTCCGGAATAAGATCGGATGGTTTTGAAATATGAAACGCACCGGCCGCAACAAACAACACATGATCGGTTTTAATTACGCCATATTTTGTATTTACCGTGCTGCCCTCTACAATAGGCAATAAGTCGCGTTGCACTCCTTCGCGGCTTACATCGGGGCCTCCGCCTTTCTTGGAAGCTCCGGAAGCAATCTTATCAATCTCATCAATAAAAATAATTCCTGCATCCTCTGCCCTGCGTATGGCCTCTTCTTTCACTTCATCCATGTCAATCAGTTTGGCCGCTTCTTCTTCCAACAAAATTTTACGCGCCTCGCCTACCGTTACTTTACGCTTCCTGGGTTTCTTGGGCATCATACCACTGAGCATATCCTGCAGGTTCATCATGGAAACTTCGTCCATCATACCAGCACCAATCATACCCACACCCGGGTTACCGCTTCCCTTTATATTGATTTCAATTTTGCGGTCTTCCAACTCACCATTCTTAATCTTATCGCGAAAGAGATTACGGGTGCGCTCATTCAATTCAACATCGCTTACCGGTTCGCTTCCATTTTCTTCTGTTGTAACCGCAAAACCTGCTGGTTTACTCCGCATAGGGGGAATGAGTGCATCCAGGATAATTTCTTCCACAGCTTGAGCAGCCTTCTCTTTTACCTCTTCCTTCTTCCGCGCTTTCACCAGGTTTACCGATTGCTCTACCAGGTCGCGCACCATACTCTCTACATCGCGGCCAACATAACCTACCTCCGTAAATTTGGAAGCCTCTACTTTCACAAACGGTGCATCGGCAATTTTTGCAAGCCTTCTGGCTATTTCGGTTTTACCCACACCGGTAGCCCCTATCATTAAAATATTATTCGGAACAATCTCGCCTTGAATTTCCGATTTCACATTCATTCTGCGCCAGCGGTTACGCAAGGCAATAGCTACGTTGCGCTTAGCCTCGTATTGTCCCACAATGTATTTGTCGAGTTCTGCTACAATTTGTTGTGGCGTGAGATACTTTGAATCCATTTCAGTTGCCAGTAGTTAAATTTAAAGATTGTATTGGTTACCAGTTTATGCTCATTTCATACTATAATTTTAATCTTCCAACACCGGTAACTGGCTACTGTTTCGTTTCCTGCAATACAAACTCTACCGGCTTTGCCACCTTTTCTTTAAGCAGCGCAATTTTCAGAACCTCTTCTACAGAAGTAACATAATGAAATGTAAGGCCTTTGATGTAGGTCTTTTCGATTTCATCTATGTCGCGTTTGTTCTTTTCGCTGAGGATTATTTCCTTAAGACCACTTCGTTTGGCCGCCAGAATTTTTTCTTTGATTCCACCTACAGGCAATACTTTTCCACGCAAGGTTATCTCGCCCGTCATGGCCAGTTTGTTTTTTACTTTACGTTGCGTAAAAATTGATGCCAGTGAAGTAAGCATGGTAATGCCGGCCGATGGCCCATCTTTTGGCACTGCCCCTGCGGGCACGTGAATGTGCAAATCATATTGCTGAAACAACCGATGATCAATACCCAGCGCTTCGGCATTCGATTTAAGATAAGAAAGTGCAGCCACTGCCGATTCTTTCATAACATCGCCCAGTTGCCCGGAAATAGTAAGCTGACCTTTACCGCGACTCAAACTTGACTCAACAAATAAAATATCACCTCCCACTTGTGTCCAGGCCAAACCCGTTACCACCCCGGCAATCTCATTGCCCTGATAAAGTTCTTCATCAAAAATTTCGGCTCCTAAAACTTTTACCACGTATGCCGGAGTAATCTCTTTTTCAAAAGCTTCTTCCATGGCAACCGATTTGGCTATGCTACGCACTACCGAACCAATTTTGCGCTCCAGATTCCGCACACCCGATTCGCGCGTGTAACTTTCTATTACTTTCAGCAAGGCTTCTTTGCTGAATTTTATATCCTTCGCTTTCAAGCCATGTTCTGCCAGTTGCTTCGGCACCAAATGCTTAATGGCGATCTGTAACTTTTCTTCTACCGTATAACCGGTAAGTTCAATTATCTCCATCCTATCGCGCAAAGCGGGATGAATTGTATCCAATGAATTGGCCGTAGCGATAAATAAAACTTTAGATAAGTCGTATTCTACTTCCAGGTAATTATCGCCAAACGCATTGTTTTGTTCCGGATCCAGCACTTCCAGTAAAGCCGATGATGGATCGCCCCGGAAATCGGAACGCACCTTATCAATCTCATCCAGAATAAAAACCGGATTCGATGATTTTGATTTCTTGATGTTCTGCAAAATTTTTCCGGGCATAGCACCCACATAGGTTTTGCGATGTCCGCGAATCTCAGCTTCATCGTGCACACCACCTAACGACATGCGGATGTAATTTCGTTGCAACGATTTAGCGATGGATTTACCTAAGGAAGTTTTACCAACACCGGGCGGGCCGTACAAACAAAGTATGGGACCTTTCATGTCCTGCTTCAGCTTTAACACGGCCAGGTACTCCAGAATGCGCGTTTTTACTTTCTCTAACCCAAAGTGATCTCTATCCAGAATTTTGCGGGCGCGTTTCAGATCAAAATCATCGGTGGTGTATTCATGCCACGGCAAGTCGAGCATAAACTCAACATAATTCATGGCTACCGGAAACTCAGCCGCCTGCGGATTAATACGCTGCAGTTTATCTAACTCTTTGTTGAAATGATCGGCTGCTGACTTTGGCCATTTTTTTTCAGCACCCCGCTTACGGAGTTTTTCAATTTCTTTATCGGGACCATCGTAACCCAACTCGTCTTGCAGCACCCGGATCTGCTGACGCAAAAAATAATCGCGCTGTTGCTGATCGATATCCGTATGTACTTTTTTCTGAATCTCGTGCTTGATCTCCAGCATCTGAATTTCCTTCAGCATGTATTGCAACAAAAGCGTGCCCCGATCAATGATGTTATTCGTTTCGAGTATTTTTTGTTTATCGGCAACGTCTACGTTCAGGTTAGAAGAAAGAAAGTGAATCAGAAAACCCGTGCTCTGAATATTATCCAATGCAACTTGTGCTTCCTGAGGTATTTCCGGATTGAGTTTTAAAATTTTAGTAGCCGCATCTTTTAGTGACTGTACCAACGCCTTTACCTCTTTGCTCTCCAGATCAAGGATTGGTTCGGTTTGCAAATCGATACGGGCCGTCATAAACGGTTCATCTTGAAGATACTCTCTGATCTGAAACCGGTTTTTACCTTGAATGATAATGGTAGTATTACCATCGGGTAGCACCAGCATTTTTATGATTCGCGCAACCGTACCAAACCGGTATATATCTTCAATACCTGGTTCTTCGGCTTGCTTATTTTTCTGCGCGATAACTCCGATAATCCGGTTACCCTGATAAGCTTTTTTAATCAGACGGATAGACTTTTGGCGGGTAACCGTAATGGGAATAACCACACCCGGAAACAGAACCGTATTTTTGATAGGAAGTATCGATAGTTCTTCCGGGAGATCTTCCGGTTTTAAATCCGATTCCTGTTCGGGATTGATGAGTTGAATCATCTCTTCAGAATCTTCCTGAACCATGGGTGTTATTGCGAGAGATTTAAACATAGTCATGCAGTGCCAATTTGACACAAAAAAAGGGTGTCTCCAATTATTATTTGAATGATGGCTTAAAGGTCAATCGGTATGCCAACGTTTTGGTTATCAGTTAAAATTGTTCGAATTTTCCATGATCTAAGCGATGTATCCTTTCCTTAAGCGAAATACAAAACCTTGTTTATTAGCGCTTTTAGTGTGGTTAATTGCGTATGGCATTCCTGTTTACGCACAAAAAGAGAAAAAGGGTTTCAAGAAAGGCGGTGTGGTGCAGCTAAACGACACACTAACCTCTTACAGCCAGTCTGACATATTTCGGTTTCCGAACGTAAATAAAATTGCATTCTATCAGGACAACTCGAAACTGCAAAAAATCCGGGCACTTGATACTCCCGGCCAGGAAAGCCAAATGTATGCAGAGCTAAAGGCTTACATAAAAAACTTTGGCATCGAAAATTTTAGCAAAAATGTAGCGATGATCTGGCGCCTGGCGCGATTAAGTGAAACACATGGCCCACCCGGTGAAGCTTTGTTGCTTTACAAACTTGTTTTAAAGCACCATCAGCAAGGATTGAACATCAACGAAATTTACAAGCGACAGCAGATGATCGATCCGAACAAAAAAGAAAATTACGTGCCGCTCGATTTTTATTACAAACTGGTAGAATACCGCAAAGACATTGACACGCTGCGCCCACCCCAATCCGTTCTACTGAACATGGGTGGGTATATTAATTCCGATAAAGAAGATTACGGCCCCACTGTGGGTAATACCGATGATATGATTCTGTTTACATCCAAGCGAAATGAAAACATGGATCGTACTTACAACGAAGATTTATTTTTTAGTCGCAAGGCTGAAGATTACTGGGATGATGCGCAACCCTTCAAAAGCATTAACTCAAAGTACAATGAAGGCTCTGCCTGCCTGAGCAAAAATGGCAAGTCGCTCTACTTTGCACGCTGCGAATCGCCAGACGGTTTGGGTAATTGCGATTTATATGTGGCCACGCTGAAAGCAGATAGCACCTGGGGCGATGTTAAAAACCTGGGACCCACCATTAACAGTGCCGGCTGGGATTCGCACCCCTCACTTACACACTCAGGCGACACATTGTTCTTTGCCTCCAATCGTGCCGGAAGTTTCGGGTTGTCGGATATTTATTTTTCCGTGAAAGACAAAAAAGGTGTTTGGGGTAAAGCGCAAAATGCCGGGCCAATCATCAACACGGTACAAAGCGAAGTAAGCCCATTCTTTCATCATAAGTATAACGTTTTGTATTTCAGTTCGAATGGCCACCCGCTTAACTTTGGTGAGTTTGACATTTACAAATCCAACTGGTACAAGGGCAGCTGGACCGAGCCGAACAACACCGGGCCGTTGGTAAATGGCGGTGGAAGTGAATATTATTTTACAATTGATTCGCGCTCTAAAAACCTATACTATGCGCGCTCTACCGAAGAAGATATTAAAAATCTCGATCTGTATTCTTTTCCGGTACCGATGGAAGCACAGCCTTTGGCGGTAACGCAACTAAAAGGCAGTTTGAAAGATCCGGCCGGCAAACCCGTAAAAGGTATTGTATCGGTGATTGATTTAGATGAAGGTGTAGAAGTTGCACCTAAATACATTCGGGAAGATGGTACGTTCGATTTCAGTTTGATCAACAAACGCAACTACTTGCTGATTATTCAGGGCGATGATTTCTTCCGCATTGAAGAAATTTTCTTTATGGATGGCGAAATGGAAATAAATAAAATTGCCGAACCCATAGAAAGCAAGATCGCTTTTCAATCGCTGGAGTTTGAAAATGGCAAGGCCAACATTTTGCCTGAGATGCATACCGATCTGGATAAGATCGCAAACTTTTTGATTGACCATCCGGCACTGCATTTAAAAATCTCTGGCCATACCGACTCGGCCGGCAAAGAAGAGGCTAACCTAAAATTATCTCAAGCCCGGGCCGATGCCATTAAAAATTACCTGATAACTGAGTTTAAGATTGGTGCAATTCGGATAGATGCCATTGGTTACGGCAGCTCAAAACCTATTGTTCAGGAGATAACAGACGACCATAAACAATTGAACCGAAGAGTGGAGTTCGAAATTTCGAAGCAGGAGTAATCTGCTCAGCAACCTAAAATTTATGGTTACAAAAAAGAGGGTGGCTCCAAAGTGTATTACGTTGTCAGGTTGTACCGATAGCTATCGGGACGAAACCTATTTAGGCTTCGAAATCGCCTTCGACAAGCTCAGGCTGACATTTGAGATTAACTTGAGACAGCTTCTTTTATTTGTGTCAGAGATCAATTCCCTGTAACCAACTTCGCGATATCATTATAAAACACAAACACCATCAGTACTAATAAAATTGCCATACCTACTTTAATGGCATTCTCGAAAAATTTTTCTGAAGGTTCGCGCCCGCTTACCATTTCGTACAACAGGAACATTACATAACCACCATCCAATGCCGGTATGGGCAAGAAGTTCATAAATGCCAACACCATAGATAACAAACCCGTCATCCGCCAGAAGTTATACCAATCCCATTTACCACCATAAGCCTTGGCCATACCCACAGGGCCCGATAATGATTTGCGGAAAGAAATCTGGCCGGTAAAAATTTTCTTGAATGCCTTTAATTGAACAAGAATTACACCGAATGCACGACCCGGGCCTTGCGCAATAGACTCACCAAAAGAATACTTTACCTGACGTTCGCCTTCTGCAGGAACAATTTCACGAGGAACATAAAACCCAATGCTAGTCTGATCTTTGAAGTTTCCTGTAAAGGATAAAATTTGTTCGCCACGTTTAACAGAAAGCTGAAGTGAATCGCCTTTAAAATCTTGTGTAATTGCTTTCAATTCATCGTGATAGGTAATAGGCTGGTTTTGTACCGCTACAATCAAATCGCCCTTCTGTAACCCAATACGCTCTGCCATTGTTCCTTTTGAAACTTCATCAACCACCGGCAGTCTGCGTGGAATCAAAAACATGGCTACAGCATCTTTGCGATCGAATTGCTCAATAAAATTTTCGGGAATTGGAATTTCAATTTCTTTATCGCCCCGCAAAACGGTGTACGAAGAATTTTCAGAAAGCAGAACATTTGGCTTGGCCACATCATCAAAATACTCAAACTCCTTACCATTTATTTTGATAATCTTATCGCCTGTTTGAATACCAATTTGCTGACCTAACTCCAGCGATTGAACGCCACCGTGAGTATTTACATAATCGTTTAAAATGTAGCGATCGCCATAGGCATAGGTAAGCCCGATAAAAATCAGAATCCCCACAATCACGTTCACAATAATTCCGCCCATCATTACAATGAGGCGTTGCCAGGCTGGTTTAGAGCGAAACTCCCACGGCTGGGGTTCAGATTTCATCTGTTCCTTGTCCATGCTTTCGTCCACCATACCCGCAATTTTTACATAGCCGCCCAGCGGAAACCAACCAATACCGTATTCGGTATCGCCTTTTTTATACTTGATTAACGAAAAATTGAGCACGTTAGCCATTGGGAAAAGAAAATCGAAGAAGAGGTAAAACTTCTCTACCCTAATGTTGAACATCCGGGCTGTAATGTAATGACCCCACTCGTGCACCGCTATTAAAATTGAAAGGCTCAGCAACAGCTGGGCCGTCATAATTATTCCTTCCATCAGTTTATAAATTCTTTAGCTCTAATTCTGGTTTCTTTATCGGTATTCACATAATCCTCAAATGCAGGATTAGCCACAAAATCCATTTTACCCAAACATTGTTCCACTATCTCAGACATTTGCAAAAAGCCGATGCGATCTTGCAAAAACTCCTGCACGGCTATTTCATTGGCTGCATTTAGCACGCAAGGCATGTTTCCCCCCCGGCCCATCGCCTCGAAAGCAAGTGCAAGATTACGAAAAGTTTCGGTATCGGGCTTTTCAAATGTGAGGGCCGGATACTGCGCAAAATCAAATCTGGGAAAATTGCTCTTAATTCGGTTGGGATAACCCAGTGCAAACTGAATGGGTAAACGCATATCGGGCAGGCCCAGTTGCGCTTTAATCGAGCCATCTTCAAATTGTACCAATGAATGAATGATAGACTGAGGATGTACCACCACCTCCACCTGGGCCGGTTTAAGCCCGAATAACCACTTGGCTTCAATCACCTCAAGACCTTTGTTCATTAACGAAGCCGAGTCGATGGTTACTTTGGCGCCCATCGTCCAGTTAGGGTGTTTTAAGGCCTGTGCTTTTGTTACCTGCATCAGCTCGTGTTTCTTTTTACCCCGAAACGGACCACCCGAAGCTGTTAAAATTATCTTCTCGATAGGGTTGTGAAACTCGCCTACCAAACATTGAAAAATTGCAGAATGCTCAGAGTCTACCGGATAGATGTTTACACCTTTCTCGCGCGCAAGTGTGGTAATTAATTCACCCGCCACCACAAGTGTTTCCTTGTTTGCCAACGCAATATTTTTTCCGGCTTCAATAGCTTTTATGGTTGGCTTTAAGCCCGAATAGCCTACCAGCGCAGTAAGTACCAGATCGATCGAGTCCATTTGTACTACCGAAGCAAGTGCATTTTCACCCGCAAAGACTTTAATATCCAATGGCAACAATGCGGCTTTTACTTTTTCGTAGTGGGCATCATCGGCAATAACTACTGCGTTGGGATTAAACTGTTTTGCCTGCTCAATCAACAAGTCGGCATTGCGTTGGGCGGTTAATACTTCCACTTCAAACACATCACTATGTGCTGCAATTACTTCCAGCGCCTGCGTGCCGATGGAACCGGTTGACCCGAGAATGGCTATTTTCTTTTTATCAGAATGCAATTTGATTTAAGATTAATGATTTGGATTAGCGATCTGTGATTTGGCAAACTACTCTATAATTCTATCTGTGAATTCTAACTACTTCTCTGTTAGTGAAACTCTCTTAAAAACTTAAATCATTTGGTTAAAGATTCAATTTACCAATCTCATCCGCAATCTTTCTGTCATTACTTAACCGCGGCACTTTGTTTTGCCCGCCTAGTTTTCCCTGCGACTTCATATACTCAATAAAGGCATTACGTTTCAATGAAGTTATTTTAAGGGTACGCAGAATATTGCCGGCTATCAGATCATCGTAATAAACATTCAACCCACGCAATTGGTTATCTAACTCCACTGCAAATGCTGCCATATCTTTTGGCGGAGCAGCAAACTCAATCAACCACTCGTGGTGGGGCATGCCTTCTGCCGGTGCCACATTTGGTGCAACGGTAAACTCAACCAACTCCACTTCCGCAAATTTCTGCGTGGTGAACTTCATGGCCTTTTCTACTTCTTCGCCAATTACGTGCTCGCCAAAAGCGGAAATAAAATGTTTTATTCTACCCGATACCACCAACCGATAGGGATCTTTCGAAACAAATTTTACCATATCACCAATGGAGTAGCCCCATAAGCCGGCATTGCTGTTGATAATCAACGCATAGTTTTTACCCAACTCTACTTCTTCAATGGAAAGTCTGCGCGGATTTTCAGTAAAGTATTCATCTGCCGGAATAAACTCGTAGAAAATTCCGTTGTTCAAAAGCATCAGCATTCCTTCGGTATGTTGCGAATCCTGATACGCTATAAAACCTTCTGAGGCCGGATAAGTTTCTATTGAATCTATCTTTTTGCCTATGGTATCAAACAGCTTTGCGCGATAGGGCTCAAAATTTACACCACCATACACAAACACAGAGAAATTGGGGAATACATCCTTAATCTTCTTGCCGGTGCGCGCCATAATCCGATCGAAGTACATTTGAGCCCACGGGGGTATGCCCGAGATCAAAGTCATATTCGCATGAAGCGTTTCATCAATTATTCTTTCCAGTTTCTCTTCCCAGTCTTCAATACAGTTGGTTGCATAACTGGGTTTTTGATTCGTTCTTAAAAAACCAGGCACCAGATGGTTGCTGATACCGGAGAGCCGACCGGTTTTAATACCGGCTACCTCATCCAGCTCCGGGCTTCCCGAAAGAAAAATCAGGTTACCATCCAGAAAGGCGGAGTTACCGGTTTCATGTACATAGCTAAGCGTGGCATTACGCGCACTTATAAAGTGCGTGGAAGCTGATTCTTTCGAAATAGGGATATACTTGGTACCCGAAGTAGTGCCCGAAGTTTTAGCGAAGTACGCAGGCTTATCCGTCCAAAGAATATCCGGCTCGCCTTTCAGCACACGCTCGATGTAGGGCTTCAGGTCTTCATAATCGCGAATGGGTACTTGCTTTTTGAATTCATCGTACGATTTAATTATGTCAAAACCATGATCGCGCCCAAACGCTGTTGGCCGCGCAGCAAAAACCAGTTGTTCAAGCGTTTGAGCCTGATAAAACCCTGGCCGGGACGCCCATTTTTTGGTTTGGCCAGCAATGTATTTTGCAAACGGTTTGGCCAGCGCAGCACGAATACCCATAGGACTGCAAAAATAACCTTATCCGGTGCAGGTACAAGCAACTTCTAAACTGACAAACATTCCGGTTTTAAGATTTTGGGATAATTTTTGTCTTTGGTTAGTCAACTTTACCGGATCAGAAAACATCTTATTAGCTGATTCGTTTTAAAATTGAAATTTGATAGCGTATGAATACTGTAAAGATTGTTGTGATTGGATTTATCTCGGGACTGGCCGGTGCTTTTGCTTTCTTTTCGTATCAACAGGAAAAAATTGCACGCGAACAACAGCAAGCTCAAGTTCAGGCCACCAGTTATGTGCCCACCGAAACATATCGCCCCAATATTATTGAACCAACCGAAACCCCGCGCACTACCGAAGCGGTTGATTTTAGTTATGCCGCTACCAAAGCAACACCCAGTGTGGTTTATATAAACAGTATTTCGCAAGGGCGCTCGTATAATCAGTGGGATTGGTTTTTCGGGAACACAGGTTCGCAAACGCAGGTAAGCAGTGGTTCGGGAGTTATCTTCTCAGCTGATGGCTACATTGTAACGAACAATCATGTTATAGAGGCTGCGGAAAAAATACAGGTCTTGTATAACAAAAAACAATATGATGCCGAGTTGGTTGGCACCGATCCTTCAACCGATCTGGCGGTATTAAAAATAAAAGAAACTAACCTTCCGGCAATTACAATTGGAAGTTCCAAAAATCTGGTAGTTGGCGAATGGGTAATTGCGGTAGGTAATCCGTTTTCACTTTCATCCACAGTTACGGTTGGAGTAGTAAGTGCAAAAGGTCGTAAGATTAATATTGTAGACGATCGGTTTCCGATTGAATCATTTATTCAAACCGATGCTGCCATTAACCCGGGTAATAGTGGTGGTGCGTTGGTAAATAAAAACGGAGAGTTGGTGGGTATTAATACGGCTATTCTTTCGCGCACTGGTTCATACACCGGTTATGCATTTGCCGTGCCTGTTGATATCGCTAAAAAATCGGTTGAAGACCTGATCAAATACGGCACCCCTCAAAAAGCAATTTTTGGAGGCAATGTAGTAGAGCACGATTTTATGAATGCCCGTAAGTATGGGTTAGATGAAAACGTAAAAGTATTTAAGGGTGTAATACTTGGTAAGATTGAACGGAATGGCGCAGCTGCAAATGCAGGATTACAGGAGGGCGACATCATTACTAAAATCAATACCGTTGAAATAAACAGCGAAAGTGCATTTGAAGAAGAATTAGCTTACCGCTACCCGGGCGATAAGATTACTATAACGTATTTACGTAATAGTAAAGTAAGTACTGCATCACTCACGCTGCTCAATAAAAAAGGTGATACCAATGTTACCAAGCGGGTTATTTTTACCGATGCTACGTTGGGTGCCAGCATGGAAGCCGTTGATTACGGAGTGAAAGTATTTAATATCAAGGATGGCTTATTAAAGCGCATTCAGATTCCGGAGAACTACACCATCATTCAGATTAACCGCAAGCAGGTTAAGGACCCTGGCGATGTGATTGAGTTTTTCAATAACTATAAAGGACGGGTATACCTCTATGGAATAAACGGATTGAAGCAGGAAATGCAACTTTCGTTCTATCTGCAGTAGCAGATCAGGCCGTCATACGTTGCTTGAATTTCTTGGTAAGATCTTCCACGCTGTTTTTGAAATTCACATCGGTTTTCATCATATCCTCAACGGACTCGAGGGCATGAATAACCGTGCTGTGATCGCGACCACCAAAATTTTCGCCAATCAGCGCCAATGTTAATTGGGTATAACGTTTACAGAAGTACATGGCTACCTGACGTGGAATTACAATCTCACGCTTTTTAACCTTGCTCTTCATTTGATCCAAACCTACCTTGAAGTAATCCGCTACAGTTTTCTGGATGAAATCCACACTAACATCTGATTGAATTTCTTTTACAATATTCTTCAGAACTTCTTTGGCTAGTTCAAGA
The DNA here is from genome assembly GCA_051715445.1 of Bacteroidota bacterium. GTDB lineage: Bacteria > Bacteroidota > Bacteroidia > Cytophagales > Cyclobacteriaceae > ELB16-189. Next base: position 156,126 of record JBPXJU010000011.1, read on the forward strand.
TCGATATCTTTTTTGAGTAGCGTGGCGTGAAACAACAATGAGTTGAGTACACCTTCCATATCGCGCAGGTTGGTATCTACACTATATGCCAGATATTCTGCCACTTCGGTTGGAATTTCAATTCCATCCGATTGCATTTTATTGTGAATGATGGCCAGCTTGGTTTCAAAATCCGGTTCTTGTAAATCGGCTGTTAAGCCCCACTTAAATCGCGATAGCAAACGCTCCTGAAATCCTTTCAGATCACGCGGTGGGCAATCGCTGGTCATTATAATCTGCTTGCCGGATTGATGCAATTGATTGAAGATGTGAAAAAACATCTCCTGCGTTTTTTCGCGGCCTGCCAAAAACTGCACATCATCCAGAATTAGTAAATCTACCTGCAGATAATAATTCTGAAACTCCTGAATTTTGTGGTTTTGAAGCGCATTCAAGAACTGGTTGGTGAAATCATTTTGATCCACATACAACACAATCTTTTCGGGTAGATTTTTTTTAATTTCATTACCAATAGCTTGCACCAAATGTGTTTTTCCAACACCCACTCCACCGTATAACATTAATGGATTAAACGAAGTAGTGCCCGGTTTTTTTGCCACGGCAACACCCGCTGAGCGGGCCAACCGGTTACAATCGCCTTCCACAAAATTCAAAAATGAATAAGCCGGATTTAATCTGGAATTAACGGTTTGCGGATTAAGCGCTTTAAATGAAAAAGGCGAATAATCTTCATGCATGCCATTTGCGGTTTGCATGCCATTACGCTTTACACCATTGCCATTAGGGTAGTTAACAAACACCGGTGGGTTTTGCTGATTGCCGCTATCTACCACCACCGAATATTCCAGCCTGCCATTTGGACCCAACACCTGATGAATTGCTTTCTTCAATACCGGCACATAATGTTCTTCCAGCCATTCGTAAAAAAATTGCGAAGGCACCTGAATAGTCAGCACATCATCGGTAGTGCGTACAGGGTTAATGGGTTTAAACCAGGTATTGAAGTTTTGTTCGTCCACTTCCTGACGAATGATTTCGAGACAGTCGCTCCAAACAGTTATAGAATCAACTACCATTTATTAGCTAGCGGTTTGATGAAGTTTTCCCTAAATTTTTTAGGGAAGGGAGACAAAGGTGTAAAAAAAATAAAGAACAAAAAATAAATTCCAGCTTGCCTTTTCAATAGATTTTTTTTGTTGTTCCACACTTGAAATTCATAAAAAAATTGTTTTACTCACAACTATACCTCAACTTGAAACCTTGAATTTTCAACAGATTTAATGGTTAAGCCAACACAACAAGATACAACCGAAATTCATTTTCGAACGCCCGGTGTGCACGATTGGGCAGAAGCGGCCCAGCAGGAACTAGGGGGCGCCAATCCATTCGAAAAATTAGTGGTTTCTAAAGGAGAATTGACTATACAACCCTATTATAAGAAAACTGATATAAATCAGGTTGGGATGCTGTTGCCCGCCTCTGATTCGGAAATATTTGGCGCACGAGCCTGGCAAAATATGCCCGCCATTATCGTTGTTAATGAGGTTAAATCCAATGCAACAGCCCTGCATTATCTGAATACCGGAGCTGATGGAATTTTATTCACAATCGAAAAGAAAAATATTAATTATCAGAATCTGCTTGCGGGTATAGCCGTGGAACATTGTGTTATTTCGATACTAGTTGAACCTGGTTTTGAAAACGAAGCTTCAGTTTTTTTAACCACCACCGGCAACCCAGGCCTTAGCGGTTGCATTTTTTATCGTGATCCAAAAAATATTACTCAAATTCCAAGCAGCCCCTCGCCAACATTTTTAACAACCGGAATTTGTGTTGCCTCAACTCAGAACCCCGTTGACGAGTTGGCTGCTGCACTTGAGGCCGGTGTAACTTTATTAGATTCATTTACCGATCAGGGGCTTTCGCCCGATAGGATAGCCCAACAGATTGCTTTTCATTTTGATGTTGACACAGATTTTTTCCTCTCCATTGCAAAGTTGAAAGCATTTAGAAAATGCTGGGATACTATATTACAAGGCTATAAAGTTTCTTCTGTTAAGACTTGTATTCATGCTACATCGCCTGCCTGGCTCAATGAAAGTTTTCAGCCGCATGGCAACCTGATAAAATCTACAACGGCCGCATTGGCTGCCATTGCAGGTGGCTGCAACTATTTAACCGTACAATCTGAAAGTGATGATGAGCCTGGCAATCGGGCCAGTCGTCTTGTTTCGGCAGTACTGCGCGAAGAATCGCATCTTGCAAAAGTAGCAGACCCTACCGCGGGTTCCTATTACCTGGAATCATTGATCGGGCAACTCGCAGAAAAATCGTGGCAAAAATTTGTAACCCGTGTTGCACTATGAAGCCAGACTTTTCCAGGATAAAATTAAGTTCATCCAACGTTGCTGAAACAAGTATTCACCGCGAATGGACTTCACCCGAAAAAATTCAAATCAAACCAGCATACACCGCTACTGATCTCAGCAAAAATGAATGGCTGCAGTTTGATGCCGGACTTCCACCCTACTTGCGCGGGCCATACGCAACTATGTACACCGTCAGGCCGTGGACGATCCGGCAGTATGCGGGTTTTTCTACGGCTAAAGAATCCAATGCATTTTACAGGCGCAATCTCGCTGCCGGACAAAAAGGACTTTCAGTTGCATTTGATCTGGCTACACATCGCGGTTATGATTCTGATCATCCGCGCGTGGCTGGCGATGTAGGCAAGGCTGGTGTGGCTATTGACTCGGTATTGGATATGAAGACACTCTTCGATCAGATACCGTTAGACAAAATGTCGGTAAGCATGACCATGAATGGAGCGGTAATTCCAATTATGGCATTTTACATAGTGGCAGCCGAAGAGCAAGGAATAAAACCACACCAGCTTACAGGTACCATTCAGAATGACATTCTGAAAGAGTTTATGGTGCGCAATACATACATCTATCCACCAACTGCGTCTATGCGCATTGTGGCGGATATCTTTTCCTATTGTTCGCGCCACATGCCGAAGTTTAATAGCATTAGCATTAGCGGCTACCACATGCACGAAGCCGGTGCCCCCGCACACATTGAACTGGCCTATACCTTAGCCGATGGTCTGGAATATATTAAAGCTGGTTTAAAAGCCGGTATTGCCATAGATGATTTTGCACCGCGTTTATCCTTCTTCTGGGGTATTGGTATGAACTTCTTTATGGAGATTGCCAAGATGCGGGCCGGGCGTGTATTGTGGTCAAAAATTGTTAAGCAATTTAGTCCTCAAAATCCTAAGTCGATGGCGTTGCGCACGCATTGCCAAACCTCGGGTTGGAGTTTAACTGCACAAGATCCGTACAACAACGTTACGCGCACCACAATTGAAGCATTGGCTGCAGTATTGGGTGGAACCCAATCGCTGCACACCAATTCGTTAGATGAAGCGATTGCCTTGCCAACAGATTTTTCGGCACGCATTGCGCGCAACACCCAATTGTATCTGCAAAATGAAACCGGCATTACTCAGGTGGTTGACCCGCTGGGTGGATCGTATTACATAGAATACTTAACCGATCAACTGATAAAGTCTGCCTCGCAATTAATAGAAGAAGTGGAATCGCTGGGCGGAATGACTCAGGCCATTGAAAGTGGTATTCCAAAATTGCGCATTGAAGAAGCTGCGGCTGCAAGGCAGGCCCGCATTGATTCAGGCGAAGAAATTATTGTGGGTGTAAATCGCTTTCAAAGCAATGCACTTCCTGACTTTGAAATTCTGGAAGTAGATAACACGGCTGTACGGCAGGAACAAATAGAAAAACTTAAAACCTTAAAAGCCGAACGTAACCCCCAATCAGTACAGGCTGCTTTGAATAATTTACAGCAAGCCGCAGCATCCGGTAACGGAAATTTACTGGAGCTGGCTATTGTGGCAGCCCGGCATCGGGCCACGTTGGGCGAAATTTCGGAAGCTATGGAAAAAGTGTTTGGTCGCTATACGGCCACCATTCAAACTGTTTCGGGTGTATATTCGGGTGCTATGAAAGATCAAAAAACTGTAGCCGAGGTGCGCGAATTGTCTGATCGCTTTGCGGAGTTGGATGGGCGCAGACCACGCATTCTCATTGCCAAGATGGGGCAAGATGGTCACGATCGGGGGGCAAAAGTAATTGCCACCGGTTTTGCCGATTTGGGGTTTGATGTGGACATGGGGCCCTTGTTTCAGACACCCGAAGAAGTTGCCAAACAAGCTACTGAAAACGATGTGCACGTAATTGGGGCCAGCAGTCTGGCCGCAGGCCATAAAACGCTGGTTCCACAACTGATTGAGGCCTTACAAACTCTGGGGCGCCCCGATATTAAAGTAGTTGCGGGAGGTGTAATTCCTCCGGGTGATTACGAATTTCTAAGAAAAGCAGGTGTAGCTGGAATATTCGGGCCCGGTACTCCCGTTGCAGAATCTGCCCGTGAGATTCTGAATACCTTATTATCAGGCAGATAGAGCTTTTGCCACCCGGTTATGGGGTTGTTATTAAAGTGGCAACAGCCAAAAGAATTTGTAATTTTAATTTCTGAAAAAATAAATCTGCGATTGAACTCCTGTTAATCAAAGTTGACGGGATTGCAATCCGAAATTCACGTAAACAGAAAAAGCCAATGAAACGATTAATGGGGAAAGTGGTGATTTTGCTTTTATGGATTAGTCCGGCAATGGTAATGGCGCAAGCCAAATATGATAAACTACTAAACAAAGCCGAGGCTTCTTATACTTCGGGTAATTACAGCAAGGCAATTTCAGGCTTGAATAAATTCAAAAAGAAAGCCTTCAAGAAGCTGGGCCAGCAAAATGTATACACGCCAACCTATTACATGCGGTTGGCAAAGTACAATCTGGTGTCGGGTTATATTGCTGAGTTTGAAAGCAACCTGTTACAAGCAGTATCCAGTAGCAAAGCGATTAACCTGGAGAACAGCCAGACCTATGGGTTGATTTTGGTAGAAGCTGCCGAGCTGAACAACATGAATGGAGCCTATCGGGTAGCGCGCGAATACCTTGCGCAGGCTAAACAAGTATTGGAAGGTGGCGATTTTATGAAAGATGTAACGAAAGGCCGATATGAGCTGGCGCTGGCCGAGACACTAACTGGACAAGGATATTATTCGGAAGCAATAGAGTTGTTGAATGAACTTGAACGATTCTATGCAGGCCGAGCTGTTAAACAAGAAACCTTTGTGGATGATAAAGGAAATTTAAAAAGCAGAAGGCTATCGGATGAAGAACTAACAGAACGATATGAGAAGTACGGCTACCTTCGTTCTTTACTGGGGTGGTCACTTAGCTCAATGGGTAGAAACAATTCTGCCGATTCTGTATTCGATAACAATACAGTTTACCTAAAGAAAAACCTTGGCCAATCCAACCTGGAATACATCCGAAACCAATTTCTGATCGCGAATCACTATATCATGCATGGATTTAGTGGAGACCTAAGAAAAGACGTAGATTATAGCACTTCACTAAACAATATTAAAATCAAGCATAGTCCCAGCCATTATCTCGCTATTTCCATCTACGAAAACTACTTACGTGAATTGCAGAAAAATGGTAGTTCCGCCAAATACCTGAATACAAAGTTGGAGTACGAAAAAATGATTTCTAAGAGTTACGACTCAAAGAGTATTTATAATGTTAGGCTTAAGGCTGTTGAATTTGATGCCAAACTGGATAAGGATCGAACAAAAAATCTGGAAACACAGGCAAACAATCTGATCGCCAATACCGCATCGCTACCCAGGAATAATATAGTTACAGCCAATGTGACCGAATTTCTCTATGGTCTCGCACTTTACAAAAAGAATTACACGAATGCTGAGAAGTACTTAAACGATATTATTGACATAAAATCAAATTTGTTTGGAGCTGACGCCCCCGAGACCCACCTCGCACGCTTGCAACTTGCTAATTTTTACCTGGATAACACAAACAAGATTAGTGAAGCAGGCAAAATCTATGAGGATAGTTACTTGAAAGTTGTATCAAAAGAAATTGGCCCCTCTCATAAAGATCATTTGGACATTCTGAATCATATGGCCGTACTCTATGAACTGAGCGATCGATATTCTGATGCAGACCAGATTCTGCAAAAGGCCAAGTTCGTTGCTCAAAGTAAATTTGATAATGAAGATTATGAGTTTGCTGATGAGTTGACCAAAATAGCAAGGCTTCAGATAAAATTAGGCCAATACGAAAAAGCGGGAGAAAATCTCACTCAAAGTATATCGGTATTAAAACTCAAAAAAAACGAGGACAAAAAACTGGAGATGGTTCAAGCCATTGAGACTCAAGCTACGCTTTATGGTGTTATGGGATTATTTGATGAAGCTGAAGCAAACCTTGCCCGTTCCAGAAAAATAATCAGGAAGGCCGACAAGTTGATGGGATTGGATGAATTAAGTACCGCCCGCGAGTTATCTTCTTTGCTCATTCAACTTGGTCAGTATTCTCAAACAGAAGAAATTCTCAATGATCTGATTATCGAATCTGAAAAATTATATGGCAGCAACTCGGTTCGTTTGATTGACCCCTTAGTAGATAAAGGAAGATTACTGCTTGCCAAAGGTGATTACACCGAAGCCGAAAAAGTAGCCCAGCGTGTAAACAAAATTGCCACGGCAGTCTATGGCGAGCGCTCTACCAAAACCGCACCTACTCAAAAACTTTTAGCCGATATTGACTTTGCTATTGGTGACTATGAAAATGCCGAAAAAATGTTGGTTAAGGCACTGGCCAGTCTTGAAAAACAATTTGGCCGCAATCACATTGAGGTTGCCAAATCGCTCTCGTTGATGGGGATGACTAAATTTCACAAGGGTGACAAACCTGCTGAAATTGAGAAATTACTTTTTGAGGCGAGGAATATTATGGGCGCTAAGCTTGGAACCCAAAATCCACAGTATGCAGAAATCTTAAAGAATGTTGCCTCACTTTATATTTCGCAAAAGAAATACCCTGAAGCTTTTAGTGTATTAACTCAGGCCGAGGCAATCTGGCGTGCCAAAACCGGAACTAAAACCAACATCAATGCCGCCAATATCTATACCCTTACCGGAGATGTATACTATGCCACTAAAAATTACAAGCGCGCGGAGGAATTTTACACGCAGGCTAAAAAAATCTACGAAGACTATTTCAGTAAGACTCACCCGGAATATGTAAAGATTCTCTCCAAGCAAGCCAAAGTTTATTACATGGAGAAAAACTACAAGCGCGCTAAGGCTAACATAGAAGAAGCACTTAATAATTATGAAGCTTATATCAAGCAAATATTCCCGGCATTGAGCGAACGCGAAAAAGCCAAATACTGGAATACCATTAAAGGTGATTTTGAATTTTATAACACGCTTGCATTTAGTCAACTGGAAGATTTTCGCGACCTGAGTGGCAAAGTGTACGATTACCAATTGCTAACCAAAGCACTCTTGTTAAGTACGTCCATCAAAATCCGGGAACGTATTCTGAACAGTACTGATGAAGACCTCAAAACTTCGTACAACCTGTGGATTGAAAAGAAAGAAGAGCTAACCAATGCGCTTTCCATGAGTACTCAGCAGTTAGCCGACAATGGTTATGATATTAACCTGATGACAGCCGAAGCCGAAAAACTGGAACGTGAAATCAGTCAGAAATCAGAATTATTCGGCCAGAGCTTCGACAACAAAAAAATTAAATATGCTGACGTACAGAAAGCCATCAACAAAAATGAAGTAGCCATAGAGATGGTTCGGTACCGTCACTTTAATCACACATTTACCGACTCGGTAGTGTATGTGGCCCTCTATGTAAAAAATGATAATGCCCGGCCTAAGGCCATCATCATGCCGGAAGGGCACTTTCTTGAAAAGAGGTATTTTGCCAACTACCGGAATTCAATTATTGGTAAAATAGAAGACCGGTATTCCTACAAAGCATTCTGGGAGCCTATTCAAAAAGGAATTGGTACCGTAACTACTATTTTTCTATCAGCGGATGGTGTGTATAACCAGATTAATCTGGAAGCTATTCCCACACCAGATGGAAAGTATATAATTGACAATGCTAACATCGTATTGGTAAGTAACACCAAAGACTTATACCTGAATAAAGTGAAGTCGCGAACTGTTGCTTCTTCAAATTCAGCTACCATGTTTGGTAATCCAAAATTCTATTTAACCGCATCAACGGGTAACTGGGCGCCTTTACCTGGTACAGAGCGCGAGGTAGAACAATTACAAGGATTACTGAAACAAAGAAGCTGGGCAACGGATGAGTATGTGGAGAGCCTGGCCAGTGAAGAAAAAGTAAAAGAAGTAACAAGTCCTAAGATTCTACATTTCGCTACACATGGTTTTTACACGCCAGCAGTTGAACAAAATGAATTAGACCAGTTAACCGAAAGTGAAGCTGCTATGGCTGATAACCCCTTACTGAAAACAGGACTCTTGTTTTCAGGGGCGGGCGATATCTTTAATGAAACTAAATACAACTATAACATTTCCAACGGTATTCTTACAGCCGCTGAGGCCATGAGTTTGAACCTGGACCAGACCGATCTGGTTGTGTTAAGTGCTTGCGAAACCGGGTTAGGTAAAATTGAAAACGGAGAAGGCGTGTATGGTTTGCAGCGGGCCTTTCTGGTTGCCGGAGCAAAAGTATTAATTATGAGTATGTTTAAAGTAGATGATGAGGCTACTCAAAAACTGATCATAAACTTTTATAGGAAGTGGTTAGCCACCAATAACATGCGGCAAAGCTTCATTGATGCCAAGAAAGAATTACGGGTGGAGTATCCGGAACCTTATTATTGGGCTCCGTTTATGATGATCGGGCAACAATAATATTTCTTAACGGTACTTAAAGCGGCTGTATCAAAAGTTAATTTCAAATGTGAGCCTGTGATTTCGACAAGCTCAACCCGACAACGAAATACACTTTTGATACAGCCTGTTTTAGTATACAACTTTCCGTTTTGGATTTTAGCTGTGTCACCAACTCACCACCCAATACCAAAACATAACAACACAGGCAATTAACTTCAGCAAGGTGCTTAGTAAAAAACCAACAAACGAACCCAGGGCAGCACGCAGGGCTTTAGAAGAGTCCTGATTGTTCATCAGCTCACCAATAAACGCACCAGCCAACGGTCCGATAATAATTCCGAATGGGCCCATCCAAAAGCCCAACAATAACCCAATCATACAACCCCAGATACCCGCTTTGCTGCCACCAAATTTTTTGGTTGCATAAACAGGTGCCCAATAATCAATGGCCGTTACTACAACCGTTATTCCAAACCAGATCCAAAGAAATTTGGAGGTAAAGGGGTTAGGCTCTTTGAGCTGTTGAATCCAAAGTCCAAGAAAGGCAAGAGGCGGCCCGGGTAGTACCGGTAAAAAACAACCCACTATTCCAATCAGAATTAACAGCCCACCTAAAACAAACCAGAGTATTTCCATGCCTAAAAGGTAGGCACTCTTTTATAAATGGGCTATTCTTTTTTCTTTTTATCGTCAAACAGCATGCGTACCGATGGACCATACGTATCATCAAATTGGCCGCTGCGCATACTCCACACAAACGCCACCAGAAACAGAATGGCAATGGTAAGGGAAATTGAAATGAGCAAAACAATAATCAGCATGCTTACAAATTTGATCTAAATTCTTTTTGAGCTACCCAATTGACAGCTATAGAGGTAAAGGCTACTACACTTACACTGCTTATCGGCATTAAGATGGCTGCAATTAGTGGGGTTAAAAATCCACTCATGGCCACACTTAGCGCGATAGCATTATAACAAAATGAAATTACGAAGCCGGTTTTTAAAATCATAGTTGATTTTTTGGCCAGCCGTAAAAACGAATCGAGTTTACCCAACATTTTACCGGCCAGAATACCATCGCTGGCAGGTGTAAACACTCCGGTATCATCGGTTACGGCTACACCCACATCGCTTTGCTGCAGAGCTCCTGAGTCATTTAACCCATCGCCAATCATCATTACCTTATGATGTTGCTTCTGCAAATTGGAAATGTAATCGAGTTTATCGTGTGGTGATTGATTAAATAATAACTGCACATTTGCCGGAAATACGGAACGCATGCGCGATGCCTCTATGGGTTGATCGCCCGACACTAAAGCTTTAACCTTAGTACCCAAACGCGCCACAAGGTTTTTTATCTCAGGACGAACGGATGTTTCAATTTCAAAATACCCACGCGCCAATCCATCTATTGAAACAAAAACCCGGGATGTTGCCTCTCCGCCACCTTCATTACCGGTAAATGCGGCCGACCCTAACCGGATATTTTTTCCTGCAATAGAGGCTTGGATGCCTTTGCCCGGGAATTCTATCAATTCCATTATGGTAGCATCAGACTTATATAAAATATGCCTGGTAATAAGCTTACTAAGCGGATGGGTTGACGTGGACGTAATCAGTTTTACCCAGCCATACTCCTGCGCAGTAAGAAACCCCACAAAATTTACAGCCGATGCGCCATGCGTAATGGTTCCGGTTTTATCAAATACCAATGTTGTGATAGAAGCCATACGCTCAATCACATCGGCATTCTTCAAATAAAAACCATAGCGACCAAACACACGCAGCATGTTACCATAGGTAAACGGAGTTGCGAGTGCTAACGCGCATGGGCATGCAACCATCAATACCGAAGTAAGCACCAGCCACATGCGCGAAGCATCATAATAAAACCAGAACACTCCTGTACCAGCCGCCAGCAACAACACAATCCAGGTAAACCTGCGGGCCGCCCGATCTATAATCTTTTGATAAACACTTTCGTTTGGTTTTTGAAAAGCAGATTCATTCCACAAACTGGTTAATTGGCTCTGTGCTGTTTTCTTTTGCACCACCAACTCAACAGGCTGGCCCACTAATTTGCCACCCGCATAAACAAGCTCACCTTTTACGGCCTTCACCGGCTTCGATTCGCCTGTTACAAAGCTATAATCGAAATAGGCTACATCGCTTGTCAATATGGAATCAGCCGGCACAATTTCCATATTGCGTACACGAATTACATCTTGTGGTTCTAATTCATACACGATTACCGGTCGCCAGGTTTGCTGCACCCACTTCTGAATGGCCAACGGAAAATATGATTTATAGTCACGATCGAATGCGAGGCTATCGTATGTTTTACTCTGAAACCAGCGGCCAATCAACAGAAAGAAAACCAATCCGGTTAATGAATCCAGATAACCGGGGCCGGTATGGCTGACAATATCATAGACACTGCGCAACAATAACGCCAGTAAACCAACTGCAATGGGCACATCAATGTTGATCTGCCGTTGTTTAAAGCTTTTCCAGGCATTTGTAAAATATTCAATTCCACTATAAAATGTTACCGGTATTGCCAACGCAATATTTATCCATGAAAATAATTGCTGCAGGGCAATGTCGCTTTCGTTGAGACCCAGGTATTCCGGAAAACTTAATAACATGATATTACCAAAAGCAAATCCGGCTATGGCTAGCTTAATTACCAGTTGTTGCGATGCCGGTGCTACCGGTCTATCTTCTTTGTTCAGGTTAATACGGGGGGCGTAACCAAGCGAGGCTAATAACCGGGCAAGCTTGCTTAACGACAGCGCGTCAGGATTAAAATCAATACGAACCGTCTTACCTGAAAAATTTACTTCCGACTTTAAAACTCCTGTTTGCAACTTCTGAAGATTCTCCAACAACCAAATGCATGAAATACAATGAATGTTAGGCACATAAAACCTTATCCGTGCAAACGAAGCAGAATCAAATTCCATCAGTTGCTTCCGGATGGAGGCTTCGTCTAAGTAAGCATAGGTTTCGTCACCAACATGGCGCAGGTTTATACCCGGGTTTTTATCGAAAGCATAGTACTCGCAGAGATTGTTTTCGTTCAGAATTTCATAGACCGTTTTACAACCGAAGCAGCAAAACGATTTTTCGTCTATCGTTAGAATTTGATCTTCACATAATTGGCCGCAATGGTAACATTTTACAACTTCGGTAATTATTGTTTCCATTGACTATACATTAGAATAAAATACTGAAATATGATGATCGGTCACCTGTTCAGCCAATTCTTCATTATTCAATAAATCAACAGCTGTACGCCCCATAACGAGTACTGGTCTTGTAAGTTTTGTAGCATGTGCCATTACCTGCTGTGCCAAATTTCGGTTACTGAGCGGAACAATACCCACGTCCTTAAAAAACTTTTGTAAGTAGCTCACCAAATATTTTTCGAGGTGAATTTCGGGGGTATCATCCGGGCTTACCGTTAATAAAGTTACCTTTTTTTCTCCACTTACCTTTCCAAAAAAGGAAAGAAATGCCTTAAGAGCCACTAAACCAGATTGATCGTAATCAAATAAAACCAGAATCTCTTCAAATGGTTGCATCACATCTTCCGCCAGGAATACCGGGCATGCCACCAGGTCAAAAAAATGATCTGGAAAAATAGTGTTGAGCTGCAGAATATTTTCGCTGGTAAGCGGGTTAACTATCACCAGATCGGCAAACCGGCTTTGATTCAACAACAGGTTTGTATTTGAGTGACTTTTCAAAAGATCAAAATCCAATTTCAGATGCTCGGCCTCCTGTTGCAGGTGCTGCTGCAAAACCTGTTTATCTGTTTCGGTATTTTTTATCCGGGCCGATTTTACAAAATCGCGCAAGAAGAAGCCCATGAATATTTTTTTATCGACATGCGAAAACAGTTGCGCATAGTCGGCCAGGTGTGCGCCTGATTGAAAATCTACGGGAATGAGAATTTGCTTTTTCACAATCTCCTTTGTTAGCTGATTTTATAAGTCCAGATGGGGCATTGCAAATGGTTAACTGCATCTTCCGCAATACTGCCGCTCATCAAATGATTGAGTCCTCTGCGGCCGTGTGTAGACATAGCCACCAGATCGGCTTTTGTTTCGGCTATAAAATTTCGTAACCCTTCTTCTTCGGTATAATCGTTAAAGATGGTGAGGGTATAATCTTTTAACATAAAGCGTTTGGCAAAGGCTTTCATTTCTTTTTTCACCTCCACATCGCGCCTGAAGCGCGAAGGTGTATTTACATACAACACATGCAAGGTTGCTCCGAAGAAATTCTGCAATGCTTTTACTTTAAGGGTTAACTCTTCCTGATCCAGGTCGAGGGTATTCGGAAAAACAATGTTTTTAATAGACGAAACTTTGGTTGTACCCTTTACCGAGATAACAGGCACAGGACTGGTGCGTACAATTTTTTCTGTATTAGACCCGATAAAAAATTCTTTCATACCGGTAGCCCCGTGGGTACCCATCACCACAAGGTCGATTTTATTATCCTGAACAAAATCGCGTATGGACGGTGTGGTGCTTCCGTACTCAACCAGTGTGGTAAGTTTTACATCACTTGCCCACTTCGTTTTCATTTTTGAGAAATTCTTCTCCGCATGAGCCTTCATGTCTTTGATGAAAGCTTCTTCGAATGAGAGCGAAGGCATCAACACACTGTCGCTCATTACCGGAAGCTCAATTACATTCAGCAAGATCACTTCGCCCCCACTTTGGCGGGCTATTTCAACTGCAAACTTGAAAGCCTGAACGGCCGGATCTGAAAAATCGCAGGGAACTAAGATGCGTTTCATTTGTGTAGTGATTTGTTATACCAAAAGTATAACAGACCCTACACCTTGCTAATGATGGCTATCAAACAAAAAGATGACTTTTGTCAGGTTTGAAATCAGGCAACAATAAGGTCGGCCTGTTTAGCTAATTTTTTAGCATCCAGCACCCTTATTTTCTTGCCTTCGAAGGTAATGAGGCCATCCGATTTGAAATCGGACAAAAGGCGAATAACCGTTTCGGTGGCTGTGCCCACAATACTGGCAAGGTCTTCGCGCGACAGCGCCAGATCGATAAGCGCACTGCCTTCGCCTTCCATGCCGTAGGTCTCTTTTAACATCAATAAGTTGGCGGCTAATCGTTCGCGCACTGATTTATGTGCAAGCTCTGCAAGTTTATCTTCCATTACTCCCATTTCATGACAAACAGCTTTCACCACGCGTCTCATAAAAACCGGGTTCTTTTGTAAGACTTCAAAAAAGTTTTCTTTTGGTATGAAGCAAATCTTGGCATCTTCCAAAACTGTTGCTGTGGCCTGATAAAATTCTTCGCTTAATAATGCGCGGTAACCCAGAAAATCGCCCGGCTTGGCGATATAGATAATAAACTCTTTGCCTTGTACATTATTCTTAAACACTTTCACCTTTCCCCCATTCATACAATACAAGCCGGTTGGGCGTGTACCTTCATAAAAAATGTTCTGGCCCTTTTTGTATTGAACACAGGTTTTATGATTGTTAATCCGGCTCAGATCTTCCGGACTCAGTCCGTTAAAGAGCGAATCTTTTAAATGATCACAGAGGGAACACGCGATGTTAAATTCAACTTTGGCCATGGATTAAAGATCGGTAAATTGTATGGGTTAATCAAATTTTTATCAGTAATCCTAATCCAAACAACAATACAAAAATCAAGGCCGAAAGTGCCATTTGTTTTAAGAAGGGATCAAGCTGATACGATGGATTTTTACTGACTGCTATTCCGTTTCGCACTAACATTGGCACAGTAGCCAGAAACAGAAACTGCCAGGGCGAAGTATAGTTAAGCACGGTATAAACAACCGAACTCAGCAGCCCTGTTGCCAGCAAAAACCAATGGTAGGTTACTGCCTTTTCTTTCCCAATGCGCACCGGTATAGAGTATTTGCCAGCAGCACGGTCAGAATCTATATCGCGGATGTTGTTTACGTTAAGTACGGCAATTGAAAACAGGCCGCAACTCAAGGCCGGCAACATTTCTTTCCAGGTAACGTGTTGTGTAAACAAATAATAAGAACCCATTACCCCTACCAACCCAAAGAACAGTAATACCGAAATATCGCCCAGGCCAATGTAACCATACGGCTTTTTACCAACGGTATAACCAATGGCTGCGGCAATACTTAAAAAACCGAGGCCCAAAAACATGGTCAGGGCTTTCCAGTTGGGGCCAAAGGCAGTCCACAATAAAAACAACCCACAGGCCAGACTCAGAAAAGCAAACAACACCACCGCACTACGCATCTGGCTTGCTGTAATAGCACCCGACTGTACAGCACGTTGCGGCCCCTTACGACCAGCATGATCGGCCCCGTTTATCGAATCGCCATAATCGTTCGCCAGGTTCGATAAGATTTGTAACAAGATTGTTGTAAGACAACACAAGGCAAAGAGTAATCCATTGAACTTGCCCGCAGCGGCTGCCAGAAATCCAGCCATGCCAATACAAGCTAGTGACAATGGTAGCGTACGCAGCCGGAAGGCTTGAATCCATGCTTTGGTCATGCTACAAAGGTAAACAGGCGCACGGAAAAATCTTATTTACAATACTGATATAATCGACAGGGTTTTTCCCTGAAATGAAACCTTATCGCCAACTACACGGTTAATTAATTGCGAACCCAAAGGCGATGCTGGTGACAATGCGAGAAACTCCTGATCACCAACCTGAAGTTTGCCTGCACTGATAGCGAGGTAATAATTTCCGCTATCGGTAAAAATTACACTGCCTAAAGAAGTTTTTGGGGCAGCGATTTCCGGGTGTATTTTGTAAAGCACTTCTTTCAACTTATTTGCTTCAGCCAATTGCGTGGCCGCCTTTTCTTTTTCGAGATGGGCCATTGCACGACCGGTTTCATATTTATCGCCAGCGGTGCTTTTCTCTTCCATATTGGCTGCCTGCTGTGCGTGTTGCATGGCTTCCTGTGCAACGCGGATGCGGGAATCTGCGTAAGCACAGCACAATTCGTATAATATTTTGCGCAGCTCCATTAAATACCCAGAATACTTTTCAATTTAGTATAACCGGTTTTGCTGACCGGTATCTGCTGACCGTTTCTTAAAATTGCCAGATGCGTTTCTTTCTGATAGGGTTCTATTTTGGTAATCTGACTGATATGCAAAATGTACGACCGGTGTACACGCACAAACTGTTGGGCATCCAATGTTTGTTCAT
Source organism: Bacteroidota bacterium (assembly GCA_051715445.1). Lineage (GTDB taxonomy): Bacteria > Bacteroidota > Bacteroidia > Cytophagales > Cyclobacteriaceae > ELB16-189. Next base: position 172,192 of record JBPXJU010000011.1, read on the forward strand.
AGAAAGACATGGTTTTGTTTTTCAGAAAACTACCTTCTGCTGTTACAATCTTTACAAAATCATCATCGGCTTCCAGGTATTGAATTTCGTGCACTGGAATTATCTTAACCTTACTACCGGTTTTTACTACAATGCGATTGCTTTGTGTGGCTGATTGCGCCATGGTATCGAGTAATCTGCCCGCAGAGGGTTGCGCCTGGAGCGATTTATCTAAGAACTTCTGCACCGCTTTCGCGAACCGGTCCTCCGAAACCGGCTTCAGCAAATAATCAATTGCGTTGGCTTCAAATGCTTTCAATGCAAACTCATCAAATGCTGTAATAAAAATTACAGCCGGCATCGGGTTTACTAACTCCAGCATTTCAAAACCATTAATCTTGGGCATCTGTATATCCAGAAATATCAAGTCGGGCTGATGTTGTTGAATTGCTTTAACTCCTTCAAAGCCATCGTTGCATTCACCAGCAATCTGAATCTGCGGAAAGTGTACGAGATAACTTTTCAAAATTTCGCGACTCAACGGTTCGTCATCAATTATAATGGCTTTGATCATGGCCGTGTGGGGATGGTCAGGTTAACGGTAAACATTTCGGGTGTGCGTTGTGTTTGCATTAAATCATTGCGGGCATAAAGTAAATATAACCTGCGTTGCAACCCACTAAGACCAAACCCGCTTCCGGAAGAAGGTTGCATGTCGGCATCAAAAGGGTTAGTGATTTCTACCTGCATTCCGTTGTCGGATTGTCTGGCAATTAATTGAATGGTAATTTTTCCGGTAGTGCCGTATAATCCAAACTTGATGGCGTTCTCCAGCAACGGTTGCAGTACAAGTGAAGGGATAGAAAAATTGTTTAGTGCATCATCTACCTGAATGCTAATGTCCAACCGATGGCCAAACCTAACCTTTTCAATTGCCAGATAAGTTTTCAGGTATTCCAGTTCCTGTGCAAACGTTATCCAGGGTTCATCGGCCCGGCTAATGGTAAGCCTTAAAAAATCAGAAAGTTGTTGTACCATTTCGCGGGCCTGATCGGGTTTAAGCTGGATCAATGCATTAATGGAGTTAAGACTATTGAATAAAAAATGAGGTTGTAATTGTAACTGCAGTTTATGCAATTCGGCCTCACGGGCTAATAGTCGTGTGTCTGCCTCACGTGCCTGTGCTTCGGTAACTTCGCGCCAGCGCAAATAAAAAATCAATGCCACGCCTGTCGAAATCAGAATAACAAAACCCAATGCCCAACGAATGGGCATAGACAGAATTAGAAAATCGAGGTAAGCCGGATCGGCTATTAGCTGAGCGACTGCCTGCTGCGCCAACCATTGCGAAAGAAACGCAAAGACCAACGCTACCCCCAGCGTAATTTGAAAAATACCTGTGCGGGGTAAGTAGCCCATTACGGCATATAACACTAACACAGAACTTAGGGTAACCAGATTGAACAGCCCCGAGTCGATTGCCGCCACCTGCCATTCTAAATCATAGAAATAATGCAACCCTGAGGCATATACAGTCGTCCATAGAACAACCACGCCAGCAAGCGGTAACCGCGAAACAGGTAGGTTTTTAGAAATAGCCAAGTATTTAATGTGTTAGATGTGCAGGCAAGTTAATCGCAATTCAAGTATTTTTATAGAAACAAAACAGAAATGAAACCCGACCGCTGGAGTGCTGAACTGGATGAAATTACCAGTGCGTTTAAACAGGAGTTTAATGCATTGTCTGGCGATGAATTGAACTGGAAACCCAATGCTGCTACCTGGAGTATTGCGCAGGTCATTCAGCACCTAATTGTAGTGAATGAAACGTACTACCCGGTTCTGGAACAAATCCGGAACAACACCTATTATACTCCACGCTTCGGGCAAATTGGTTTCATCAACCGGTTTTTTGGCAAGATGATTTTAAGTTCGGTACAACCAGAACAAAAGCGCAAAGTAAAAACCCTGCCTATCTGGGAACCCGGACTGAGTGCCATTCAGAGTGATATTCTTACCCGGTTTGAAGTGCACCAACAGGAATTGAAGCGGGTTATTCAAAGCAGCGAAGACCTGATTAATCGTAACACGGTTATATCCTCGCCTGCCAATCGAATGATCGTGTATAAGCTAGAAACAGCCTTTGACATTCTGGTTGCGCACGAAAAAAGACATTTTAAGCAGGCTCAGGAAATAAACCAACTCCGGTTAGCTCAAACTCTGAAACCCTCTGTTTAATTTGGTGGTATGATTAACGCACGGCTTATCCGGTTATTTACGCAAAGCATTCTGGCGCTTATCCTATTACTAAGTCCGGTAAGTAGCTCTGCGGGCCCGGTAACTTCTGTGCATCCAAAATTTCATACCGAATGGGTTTCTGCACGGACGATAAGATCAAATTCGGTTCACCTAAAAAAGCAGCCGCACCGTCAATACGTTTCGCACGACTATCTATCCATTAATTTTTCAGTAGCGGGTAAAATAAAATCCAACCAAACCCAGTGGCTAAACCCTCAACCCCGCACGCTTCTGCAAAAAACTATTCCGTTCGGCTCGGACGATGAATTAAGCGCGTAAGCATTCTTTTTACCTGATCCTATCCGGTCAGGATTTCACTCTTTTATTTATGAATCATTAATCACCCAACGGGTTTGATTATGCTGCGCATTAAAAAAATAGGTAGAGCATTTCTTTTTGTTATTCTTATTGTTTTGGCTTTGACTGGAATAGGAATTCCTCCACCAAAAAATTTCTTTGAAAAGAAAGAAGATACAATTGAATTAGTGGAGAACGAGGAGGAGTCTGATAAGGACTAATTTTAACTAACTGATACAAGGTTAAAGAAATTTATAGATCAATTAAACCTTATCCCACTGCCCTTGTCTAATCGGGTCTTTTACTCAGTTGCAGTCTGTAAATTGAGAAATTATTTTCTAATCGTGTTAAACTTTTGAAGTAGCGCTATCTCTAAGCTGCACAAACAAACTTAACACGACTATGAAAACAAAAAACTGGCATACGAACACGAAGAACCTGTTCTATGTACTGATTGCCGCATGTATGGTTACGCTTGCCGCCTGTAACCAGGACGAAGCTCCGGATCTCTCACCGGAAGACACAGAAGATGCATCATTGGATGCTATTGAAGATTCATACTTTGATGATGCCGATGATCTGGTAGGTGAAGCATTTGCCGCAACAGAAGGCTCATCGAATGGAAAGAAGGCTACCGATGAACGATTAACCTGCGCCACTATTACCTATGAAGGCGATGGAACATCCGGAACTTTGCGAATTGATTTTGGCGATGGTTGCACTGACCCCCGGGGCAATGTACGCAGCGGTGCAATTGTTGTTACGCACAGCGGTGCCTGGAACCTGGCTGGTTCTTCCTGGTCTATTTCATTTGAAGATTATACCATCAACCAATTTCAGATAGAAGGCAGCCGTACCGTAACCGTTGTAAGTTATTCTGCTGAACTTTCTGTATTTGATGTGGTGCTAACCGGTGGCCGTGTAACCTGGCCTGATGGGCGTGTGGCTACCCGTGAAGTAAACCGCAGACGCGAGCATGAGCGTAATGAAAACAACTTATTAGATCGCCTGATCATTTACGGCTCAGCACAAGGTACATTCAGAAATGGTCGCGGCTACTCAATAGAAATTCTGGAACCACTGGTGTATACCCGAACCTGCGCTGCTGAGGGTGTATTTATTCCGGTGAGTGGTGTAAAATTTGTAACCAAAGGTTTGCGCGAACTTACGATAGACTATGGCGATGGTACTTGCGATAACATCGTAACGCTTACCAACAAAAATGGCCGCTCAGTACGGTATGAAGTAAAGAAGTAGATTAGGTGTAGGTTGAATAGAAAGTCCGCTCTGGGTTTGGGCGGACTTTTTTGTTTTGTAGAATTAGAAATTCTGTTTATCTGGACTCGACATTACAAATGTTGAAAAGGCGCGTGGAACTTTTTGTTTTGCAGAGGTAACTTCACCTTAAGCTTTGCTTGGTACGTCCTCTTTTTCTTCGATAAATAAGAACACCCATTGGAATTGCAATTACTGTTATAATCGAAGCCCCCATTAAATAACTTAATCTCTTTTGCCTATTGTTGAGATAATCTTTCACGTTCTCAGGTAACTGAAAATCTGCTACAATTGAGTCTTTATCTGCAGGAAGAAAATCTATGATTATCTTTCTTCGGGAGACAATTGATTTCAGATTTGCTGACTGGTACTTTAAATCATAAAAAGCTTGAATGTCTTTACTAATCTTGGAGTATATATCGTGAAAGGTTTGAGAAGTTTCTGTGTAGATAAATTGACCATTTGTTTCATCAGCTATCATTTGAAGGGTATCTCTGTTTACACGACCCAATCCAATTATATAGATTGGAATATTTGATTTCTTGGCAAACTCTGTTACATCATACCATTTAGCAACAGATTTATTATTCTGTCCATCAGTTAGCGTGACCAATACATTAACTGCGTTAACATCAACCAACTGTTTTAACCCAGTCATCATGCCATCATAAAGGGCGGTAAGACTGTCTGCACTCATACTATTTATTACAGAGTCAATCTTCAAGCGATCATTTGTTAAAGGTAAAACTTTATCAACTTGTGAAGAAAACCCCACGATACTGATCAAATCTTTTTTTGAATTAAAGCTACCAGAAAATTCTTTAGTGGTAGTCTTACTGTTTTCAATGGGCGAAACATAACCTTTGGGCCAAACTATTTCCAATGTTGTGGTGTCATAACTAAATAAACTATTCCCTTTTGCATCAAATAATTGCGCGGGATCTTCCAACATCGAACCTGAATGATCCAGAACTATAGCAATATGAATAGGTTTATTTCTGGAAATTGAATTTAAGGTTATTATAGGCATTTCTTGACCGTCCTCATAAACCCTGAAGTCCTTTTTACTCAACTCCCAAATAGGGTATCCCATACGATTTTGGGTTCTTAATATTATCGAGACGGTCGGAAAAGAATCTGGTAAAATCTGAATAATGGAAAAATGAATAGAATCTTGCGTAGTAATTAACCCCTGAGTCTTATTCGTAAGTTGATTTGCTTGCCCAGATGCGAAATTTGGAATAATCCAAATAATAAGAAGCCCTATTCGATTCATGCTTTTTGTTTAGAATGAAATACGATCTGCTAAAAAAAGTAACGCATCCAGAAAAATTATTTACATGTTAGCAAAACACATGACTTGCAGAACCTCTAAATATTCTCCGCAATCTGGCGAAATTTGATTAATTACCTTGTATTGATAATGACAAGAATGTTTTTATCGATTGTGCAGACCTAGATTGCGAAAAATCAAAAATATTTGAATGTAATTGCACAGATGGTCTGGATAATGATAACGATGGCTTCACTGATTGTGATGACCTCAACTGCGATTGCTAGGCACCTACTATTCAACATCGCATTTCGCATACCCAATCCTAAAAAAAAATCCCGCAGCACCATGCCGCGGGATTCCTCTCTATTTGCAAGCAGAGAGACCTCACCCCCTGCCCCTCTCCAAAGGAGAGGGGAGTGGATTGGTATTTTAATACCGATAGTATTCTGGTTTGAAAGGCCCTTTAACCGGCACACCAATATATTTGGCTTGCTCCGGTGTAAGTTCATCCAACTCAACACCAATTTTCTTTAAATGCAGGCTGGCCACTTTTTCATCCAGATGTTTCGGCAGCATGTACACTTTGTTTTCGTACTTGCTGGTGTTGGTCCACAATTCAAGTTGTGCCAGCGTCTGGTTGGTGAATGAGTTAGACATTACAAACGAAGGGTGGCCCGTAGCACAACCTAAGTTTACCAACCGGCCTTCAGCCAACAGGATAATCTGGTTACCACTTTTCAAGGTATATAAATCAACCTGCGGTTTTACTTCATCGCGGGTAGCGTTCTTTTTCAACCAGGCTACATCAATTTCATTATCGAAGTGGCCAATGTTACACACAATGGTTTTATCCTTCATCATTTCGAAATGGCGGCCCAATACAATACCAAAATTACCGGTAGTAGTTACTACGATGTCGGCATCTTTAATGGCATTGTCCATTTTCTTCACTGCAAAGCCATCCATAGCAGCCTGCAAGGCACAGATCGGATCAATCTCGGTAACGATTACCCGAGCACCGGCACCGCGCAACGAAGCAGCAGAACCTTTACCCACATCGCCATAACCAGCCACAACAGCTACTTTACCGGCCATCATCACATCGGTAGCTCTGCGGATTGAATCCACTAACGACTCCTTGCAACCGTACTTGTTATCGAACTTAGATTTGGTAACCGAGTCGTTGATGTTAATGGCCGGCAACGGCAGTTTTCCGTTTTGCTCACGTTCAACCAGGCGGTGTACACCCGTGGTAGTTTCTTCCGAAATACCTTTAATGCCCTTTACCAATTCCGGATAGCGATCCAAAACCATATTGGTTAAATCGCCACCGTCATCCAAAATCATATTCAAAGGCTGGCCGTCTTTAAATGCAAACAGGGTTTGCTCAATGCACCAGTCAAACTCCTGCTCATTCATACCCTTCCACGCAAATACGGGGATACCCGCTTTCGCGATAGCAGCTGCGGCATGGTCTTGTGTAGAGAAAATGTTACACGATGACCAGGTTACCTCAGCACCCAATTCTATTAATGTTTCAATTAAAACTGCAGTTTGAATAGTCATGTGCAGACAGCCGGCAATACGAGCTCCTTTTAAAGGCTTTTGTTTGCCAAACTCTTCACGGATGGCCATTAAGCCCGGCATTTCAGCTTCGGCTAGTTTAATTTCTTTACGGCCCCATTCGGCCAGACTAAGGTCTTTTACTTTAAATTTTGCTTTTTCGGTTGTAGTTGCTGACATATTCCGGTGTTTTTTACTTGTTTATAGAACACGAAGTTGCAAAGGTAAAAGAAAGGGTTAAGATTACCATATAAACTCTTAACATCCGGTTTGGAACTATACCGTTCCTGTTTTGTTTGATATAAAAGATTGATCGTATGCAAAAGGTTAAAATAGACATTGTATCGGATGTGGTATGCCCCTGGTGCTACATCGGTAAACGCAGAATAGAAAAGGCCATAGACCAGCTACAAGGCCAGTTTGAATTTGAGGTTTCCTATCTGCCCTTTGAGTTAAATTCACAGGTTCCCAAAACAGGTCTTGACCAGAAAGAATACCTGGCCAACAAATTTGGGGGCGATGCTCGCTTTACTCAAATTACCCAACACGTAACATCAGTTGCAGCAACAGAAGGTTTGCACTTCGACTTTACCAAGCAAAAGGTAATGCCCAACACACGCGATGCGCACCGCATTATCTGGCTTGCCCGGCAAGCAGGAAAGCAAATAGCCGTGAAAGAAGCCTTTCTGAAAGCTTACTTTGAAGATGGCGTGGATTTATCAAAAACCGAAAATCTGGTATCTATTGCCGTAGTGTGTGGTTTACCTGAAGCACGGGTAACCGCCTTGCTCCAATCGGACGAAGGCTTGCAGGAAGTTGTAACGCTGGAACAACTCAATCAGCAACGGGGTGTAAGTGGTGTGCCCTTTTATATCATTAATGATCAGTACGGTATTTCAGGCGCACAGCCTACCGAGACTTTTATACAGGCACTTACACAGATTGGCCGTGAAGTTGAAAGCGCAAACGCGTGCGATGTAGAAACCAAGGAGTGTTAACACCACACCTCCCGCTTATTTCTTTATCAACTCCGACTCTTTGATTACTGCTGTCAGTACACTGGTGCGGCCATCATCCATGCGCGTCCAGATGGGTGTAATAATTCCTTTATAGGCATCGATGTTGGTATAATCACCAAAGAATTTTTCTTTAGTAGGTATAAAAGGTGATTCACTAATCTTTACTTCTTTAAATGAAGCCCCACCATCTACTGAATACGCCATATAGACATCGGTTTGTAAATCATCATATGCCCTGCGATCGTAATACAACACATAGATATAGCCGGTTTCATCATCTATAGCGAGCCATGGCAAAAACTGATGCTTGCCGGCACCATCCTGATTAATGCGAAGCGGCTGCGTCCAGAAATCGCCCTGATTGGTAGAACGCATAAACCAGATATCCGTATCATTTTCGCCATTGCGTTGATCGGCCCAGATTAAATACAAACTTCCATTCAGGCGCCCTTTGCTATTATCAATTTTTAATACGGGCATTCCATTGCTGCGACTAAGGCCGGGTATTTCCATAGCCCAACCACCTTCTTGTTTGGCTATGGCCAGATCGTTGGTGAGCCAGGTTGTGCCCCCATCGAAGGAGCGATCCAAAAATATTGTGCCTTGATTAGACCACACTACAAATACGCGACCCATCGCGTCAACAGCAGGCACTGCACCTTCGGCTGTATTATCATCATCCACGCAATCGCCAGGTGTTTGGTTAATCTGTATAGCCTTGCTCCATTTCTTACCCGCGTTGGTAGACATGCTGAACATAATGTTGGAATGACAATTGGGATCGGTTAATCCGTACTTATCAAACTGCGTCCAGGTAGTATAAATGCTTTGCTTACGCGGATGCACGGCAGGCCATTCTTTATCCTGATCGGCCGGAGGGTTATGTCCGATTGATTCACCCTCACTCCAGGTTTCACCGCCATCCGTTGATTTCTGCATTACGATCCGATCAAGCCATGCATCATTGCTGCGGCCTTCACCGCTTGGATCGGCCAAATGAAAATAATAGAAGTCTCCTTTCCCATCGCTGATTACAGCCGGATCGCCATACACACCAAAAGGCGATTGAAGTTGTGTGGTTTTCCAACTCAGGCCACCATCTTTTGTGTAGATAGCTCTATCTAATACCACACCTGCCAGAATATTTTTCGGATTCTTCCGGTTAATGGCAATACTGGGTTCGAGTGGTGGATAAACACCGTCTACCTGCGTAGCAATAACCAGATTTTTAAATTGTGCCTGAACATGGGCGGTACTCAAAATAATTCCTAATGCGAAAATCAGTCTGCTCATTTTTATAAATGCTTTAATTCTTTCAATACTTCAACCCAGCGTTGATACCCAACCGCATTCAGATGCAATCCATCGTACGTGTACTTCGCATCCAATTTGCCCTGACTATCAATAAACTTACCATACAGATCCACATATGTGTACCGCATGCGTGTAGCATAACGCGCAAGTTGGTCGTTTATGGTGTTGATGTGTATGGTGTTATTAAACTGTTTCGGAAAGCCTTCAATGGTTTCGTTAACCGGAAGAATGCTTTGAATAAAAATTTTAGTTTTTGATGACCCTGCTTTGACTTTGGAAACTATGGTGAAAATATTCTCAATCACAGCCTCATCGGGAATTTTCTTTGACAAATCGTTGGTACCGATTAAGATAAACAAAGCAGATGGTTTGAGTTTAACAATGTCATCGATACGGGCTAACAGGCCAAACGTATTATCGCCCGAGATGCCCCGATTAATTACGGTTGAGTCTTTCAATAATAGCTTCCACTTACCGCCTTCGGTTATACTGTTGCCCAGAAAAACAATTTTACCCGGAACTACCGCTTCTTTCTTGAATTTTTCCATACGCACCCAGTAATGCTCGGGCATATTGGGTATGGTATCGTAACCGCGTTTCTGCGCGAACGAATTAATCGAACTACCTGCGATGAGCAGAATTACAAACCATTTCATTTTTTAAAGGTATCAATTTTTGTATTCAGCTTCTCCCCACCACCAATTTCCACTACCGATGAACCGTATACTTTTATGGTTGCCTTTACAAAGTCTTCGGCATTGGCTTTGTAAATATTATCTACATATTTCTGCGGATTACGATCGATGTAGGGAAACCAGGTGCTGTGAATCTGAACCATTATCTTATGGCCTTTCTTAAACGTATGCAGAATATCCTGCAGGGTAACGTTCACATCAGTTACTTCACCGGGTTTAAACGGTTCGGGTTTTTCAAAACTATTGCGCCACCTGCCGCGAAAAACTTCATGCCTTACCAACTGCTGATACCCACCCATAATAATGTTGGAAGGATTGTGCTTATAGCTGGGATGATCGTTCGGGTACACATCAATCAACTTAACAATAAAATCGGCATCGGTACTGCTAATCGCTACTTTCAACTTTGCCATAATTTCACCGGCCAGGGTTACATCATCCGTTAAGGCTTCGGTTTCAAATGTAATTACATCGGGGCGCGATGCGGCATGGCGCTGATCGTCTGTCATAAACCTGCGCGGTGTAAATGTTAAGCCTTCCGTTTGCGATACATAAGGAACTGGTTTAGTAGGATCGCTTACATACTCAAAAGTAGCATCGGGTTTAAGCGGTGTGTTAACCGATAGTTTTCCATTTTCACCAAAATAAAGTTTAACCGGAGGAATTTCTTTTGGCGGCCACTCGGCAAATTGCTTCCAGGTTTTAAGTCCGCAATCAAACATATACGCTTCGGGCATATTTGGATTGGCGTTGTCTTTGAGTAAGGCATTAAAAAACCTGCGTTCAATTTCGCGCTGGTAAAAAGTAGAAATGCTATCGCCAAAATAAATATGGTTTACAGCCTGAAATCCTGTTTCGCGCGCCCAATCACCGTGACTCCAGGGGCCCATTACTATCGTATTTTGCGCTGCCGGACTGCTGGCCTCAATACTCTTATATATATTGAGTGGCCCATAAAGATCTTCGGCATCGTACCAGCCTCCCACTGTCATTACCGCGTGTTTTACATTTTTAAGGTGAGGTAACAGATTTCGCTTTTGCCAGAAATCGTCATAGTTGGGATGATCAATGATTTGCTGCCAGAAAAAATTATCGTGGTGATATTTTTCCGTTACATTTTTCAGTGGGCCCAAGTCGAGGTTAAAATCGTAGCCATCTTTGGGTGCATCTTTATAAAAGCGCATGACTTTATCCATAAACCAATCTTGTTTGGTTTGACCTTCTTTCTGATAACCAAACACGGCAAACGCTGCTGTATAACTTTGCAGGTAAGCACCATTGTGGTGAAAGTCATCGAACCAGAAATCGGAAATGGGTGCCTGGGGCGATGAGGCTTTCAAAGCCGGGTGAGCATCGGGTATGGCGGCAGCTGTGTAAAAACCAGGGTATGAAATGCCATACATACCTACCCGGCCGTTGTTGTTTTTTAGATTTTTTGTCAACCAGTCAATGGTGTCCCAGGTATCCGAACTTTCGTCAATATCTTTCTTATTCTTCCGGTCGTTGCCGGGAATGTTGGGGCGCATGTTATCGAAAGTACCTTCGCTCATGTAGCGGCCGCGCACATCCTGGTAAACCAAAATGTACTTGTCCTTAATAAGATAAGGTGACGGGTAACCACCGGTTTTATAATTGCTATAATTAGAAGCATTGTAGCAGGTGCGGTTGAGTAAGATCGGGTGTTTCTGCGATTGGTCTTTAGGTGTGTAGACCACAGCAAAAAGTTTAACCCCATCGCGCATAGGAATCTGCACCTCGGTAAGGTCGTAATGGGTGCGCATGTAGGTTGTGTCAATTTGAGCCAGGGCCGCGCCCGAGCAAGCCAACAGAAGAAGGACAAAAAGCTGTTTCATAATAATGTAATTTTCTGTAGCCTGAAAAGTAGTGATAAGCGAAGGCATGTACAATTGTTTTTTAGCATCCTACCCGGTACATTTTGCTTTTTGAGATACTCTGTGCATCTTCTCGATTTTATTGATGGACGCCCAACGCAAATACACCCTTTCGGTAGCCGTTATGCTGGTGATTGCCAACATGATTGGCACAGGTGTGTTCACTTCGTTGGGCTACCAGGTGGGGCCTTTGCCTTCCGGGTTTGTTATTCTGATGTTGTGGTTAGTGGGCGGAGTGGTTGCGCTATCGGGTGCATTTACCTACGCTGAAATTGCCACTACACTAAAAAAATCGGGTGGCGAATATCTTTACCTCGCCCGCATCTTTCATCCCGCACTTGGCTTTTTAAGCGGTTGGATGAGTGCCGTGGTGGGGTTTGCAGGAGCTATTTCGGCTGTAGCCATTGCTATTGGCGCCTACGCTACCGAAGCAATAGGAATTTCTACTGAGGTAATTGCCATAACGGCAATCGTATTGGTATCGGTTATTCATTGGTTTGGCGTTAAAACAGGAGGCATTGCTCAAACCATTCTTACCATCCTTAAATTAAGTTTGATTGCTTTCTTTTGCTTTGCCCCATTTTTCTTTTCAAGTGCCGGACAAACGCAAATAAATTTTTTGCCTCAACCGGGCGATTGGAATCTTATCTTAAGTCCGGGCTTTGCCATTTCATTAGTGTTTGTGGTTTATGCGTACACCGGCTGGAATGCATCCGCTTACATTGCCGGTAATCTTGAAAATCCGAAACGCAACCTGCCACTTTCGCTTGTTGCCGGAACCCTGATTGTTGTTATTATTTATCTCTTGCTGAATGCCATGTTTATGTACTCGGCTTCCTTTGCTGAGTTAGCGGGGCAAAATGATATTGGCAATGTGGTAGCCTTTAAACTTTTTGGTGAAAAGGCCGGGTTTATTTTTGCGGGTATCTTTAGTGTGGCCTTGCTTTCCACGCTAAGTGCAATGACAATTGCCGGGCCCCGCGTAACCGAAGCCATGGGTGAAGATTATGGCTTACTGAAATCGTTCACCAAAAAAAATAAATACGAGATGCCTTACCTTGCCATTCTGGTGCAGGGTGCCTGGGCTATCTTTCTGGTATTGGTTAGTTCATTCAAAGAAATCATTCAATACATTTCAGTAAGTCTGTCCATATTTTCCATGATTACAGTGATCGGGATTTTCTGGTTGCGTAAACAACATCCACAAGCAGATTCATTTAAGGTGCCACTCTATCCTGTTACTCCCCTGATCTTTGTGGGGTGTACGCTATGGATGATTTATTATGTGGCCGCTGACGATCCGAAGATTCTGATTTACTCGCTGGCAACATTAATACCCGGCTATATTTTATACCTATTCGCTAACCGTTACAATAGCAAACACCCCAACCCCTTATGAGATTACTTTTTGTGTGCCTGCTGGCTGGCTTTCTATTTCAAGCCTGTACTCCCACTCCAAAAGAAAATGAAGTTATTGTTACTGATTCGGTGGCAACCGATACCGTGAAGATTCTTGCGGAGGCGCCACCACCGGTTATTATTTATAAAGATTCGGCTTTGGATAACCTGGCACGCTTCGTAGCTGGTTTACCTCAACTTGATTCTAATGTTTTTTCAACTTTGGAAAGTGACCACTACTGGCAGGATTACAAAACCGCTATGGATAAGAGCTGGGATAAAATGCATGAAAGTCGCTTGAGTAAAATTACAGGCTGGCGCGATAGTACTCTGGCACAACACAATGATTCGCTTACTCTCTTCTATCCATTCTCCGGGCCCGATTTTCTACATGCCAATTATCTCTATCCGCATGCATCTGCTTACATATTGGCTGCACTTGAACCCATTGCAGCCGTGCCGCAGTTAGATACATTGCCGGTAACCGTGCGCGATAAATTTTTAGATACACTTGGGGTATCGCTGCGCGACATTTTTCAAAAGAGTTACTTCATTACCAAACACATGAAAACCGACCTGAAACAGGTTAAAGGAGTTTTACCACCACTTTATTTTTTTATTCAGCGTTCGGGGCATGAATTTATTTCGCAAACATTTATCACCATTGATAGTACCGGCACTGAAACCGAAGTGGATCTTAAAAAATTACATTGGCAAAAAACACCCGGTGTTAAACTCGTAATCCGAAATATCGCTACGCAGGAAATCAAAACGGTGTATTATTTCTCGGTAAGCATTTCCAACGCGGGTTTAGCCGAGCGACCAGAATTTGTAACGTTTGTTACCAACCATGCACCCTTCAATACGTTTGTAAAATCGGCCAGCTACCTGATGCATAATGCATATTTTACCAGCATTAAAGATTTAATTCTGACGCACACTGAAAATCTTTTTCAGGATGATACCGGCATTCCGTATAAAGATTTTAAAAAGAACCTCGGCTTTGCTGTACAGTTTTATGGTGAGTATGTAAAACCTGTTAAAGACTTTGGCGATGCCCGCTACCAACCCGATCTGGATTCAGCCTTCAAAGCATCTACCACAAGACAAAAACTTCCGTTCTCGTTAGGTTACCATTGGGGCTCGGCCAAGCAGCATTATATTTTGGTAAGGAAGAATGAGGTGAGTGATGTGATGTAGTAGTTTGAATCAATCGTAAAAGGGCGCATTGTTCAGCAAGGTTATCCAAATGGGATCACGTCTAATGCTAACAGCCCATTTATTCATCCATTGATCTCTTATCTCTATTCTATGCTTTTTATTTCCATTAATAGAGATCTTGAACTCAGAAATATCCTTCATCTTACCAAATACCTGAACCTCCGCATCGCCATTTGCTGACGTTGCTGGATACGATGTTCTAAAATCTTTGCCGACTTCTATGCTAAGGGTATCACTATTGAATCCTTCTTCAAAGAACAAATAGAGAGAATCGTTGTTTATCTTGGCATTAAAATGATCCCTACTAACTCTATTTGTATTATCAACATAACTAGTTATAAACACATACTTATCTTTTGCCTTGGAGCAACTTGTAAGTTGAGAAAACAACAAAGCCATTATAATTAAAGAAGGTATTTTCATAGTATCTTATGGCTTAACCGATAACACAATCTACTTAAAAAAGTCACACCTCTCACGTAAATCCATTTTCAACCCTCATCCTTTTTTGCTTCCTTTCGGGCTCAACCTCTTCCTATGAAAACTCTACTCAGCCTGCTTCTCATCCTTTCTATCCCCGCTTTTAGCCAAACGCATTTTGGTTTCAGTGAAACTTCTTCAGCAACCCAAACCAAAGCCGAAGAAATATTTCTGCAGCAACAGCAAAGCGAGCGTTACAAAAATCATTTGAAAGAACTTACCAAAGAGCCACACATTGCCGGCAGCAAAGCCAACGAGCGCGTGCGCGATTACATGGCCGAGGTAATGCGCAAGGCTGGTTTTCAGGTAGAAATTTTTCCTTACGATATTTATCTGCCCGTAATGCCCGGCACGGCTTATGCCGAAGTGGTAGAACCTGTGCGCATTCCACTTAATAATAAAGAGTACATCCACCACGAAGATCCGTTTACCGCTAACCCCGAACTACCGGTTGGCTTTAATGCGTATACCGGTTCGGGCGATGTAACTGCCGAAATAGTTTATGCCAACTATGGCCGTAGAGAAGATTTTGAAAAGCTTGCCGCGATGGGTATTTCAGTAAAAGGTAAAATTGTGATTGCCCGCTATGGTGGAAACTTTCGCGGGTATAAAGCCAAGTATGCACAAGCAAATGGTGCCGCGGGATTAATCATCTTTACCGATCCGGGCGATAGCGGCTACGCAAAGGGATTGGTCTATCCGGAAGGGCCATACTTTAATGAAAGCAGCATTCAGCGTGGCTCGTTGCTTACAGCCGATTGGACGGGCGATCCGCTCACTCCGTTTGAACCGGCATTACCAACGGATGGAAAAAAGAAAATTGTGCGGAAGAAACCAGAAGAAGTAAGTGGCATGCATTCCATACCGGTATTACCGCTGCCGTACGGATCGGCCAAAGAAATTTTTTCGCGCATGCAGGGTAAAGTAGTGCCTGCCGGTTGGCAAGGTGGATTACCTTATACTTACAGATTGGAAGGTGGCTCTGCATTAAAAGTCCGCGTAAGTGTGCAACAGGAAAGAAAAATTCAACGGGTTTATAATGTGGTGGGTACCTTAACCGGTTCTGAATCGCCTAACGAATGGATCATTGCTGGTTCGCATTATGATGCATGGGGTCATGGCGCAACAGATCCCAATAGCGGTACAGCCATGCTTTTAGCTTTGAGTGAATCGTTGGGTAAACTCGCGCAAGCCGGTTACAAACCAAAGCGCACCATTAAAATCGCACATTGGGATGCGGAAGAACAAGGTGTAATTGGTTCAACCGAATGGGTAGAACAATTTCGCGATGAGTTGAATGCCAAAGGGGTGGCTTACTTTAATGCCGATGGCGCTGTAAGCGGTCGTAACTTTGGCGGTGCATCCAGTCCCTCTTTAAAAAGTGTAATCATCGAATCCACCAAAGTTATTCCGTATCCGGATTCAGCAAAAAGTGTGTATGACCATTGGCGCAAGCAAAGCCCGGCTCCTCCTATTGGTAACTTAGGTGGTGGTTCCGATCATATTGCATTTTATACACACGTAGGTATTCCATCCTGGAGTGGTGGCACCGGTGGCCCCACCATGTATCATTCCAATCACGATACATTCTACTTCTATGAAAAATTTTCGGACCCGACTTTTACCATGGGCCCGTTGGTAGAACGGGTATTTGGTATTGCAGCACTTCGTTTAGCCAATGCTGATGTGATTCCGTATAACGTTAGTCGCTATGGAACAGACCTGCGTACACACTTTGAAGGCATTCAGAAAGCAATTAGTGCCTACGATAAATCTTCAACCAAATTTTCGTTCGAGACTTTATTAAAAGCATCGGATGAACTGAAGAAAACCGGTGAAGCGTGCGAAGCAGCACTAAAAACGGCAAATGCTGCGAACAAAAAAGCTATCAATGCCGAACTGATTTTATTGGAACGTCAATGGATTGATCAGGAAGGCATGCCGTTTGGCAACTGGTATAAATCATTGTATGCCTCGCCCGATCCGTACAGCGGTTATGCATCTGCTATCTTGCCCGGCTTTCAATATGAGGTGGCCAATAAATCAACTGCCAACTTAAAAACATGGGAGCAAAAATATTTAGCCGCTATTGCTCGTTTAAAAAGTAAATTAGAAAATATTACCCGGCTTGCTCAATAGGTTTTCATGCTGAAGAAAGTTCTTATCACCCGCATTATTCCCGACATTGCTGAAGCCATGTTGAAGCAAGCGGGTTTTGATGTAACCGTTTGGCGAGGTGACCGGGCCATGACGAAGGACGAACTGATTGAACATGCCCGAAAAGCGGATATCCTATTATCGCTGGGGTCCAACAAACTCGATCGTTCATTCTTCGAAACCTGCAAGCATCTGGAAATTGTATCGCAGTTTGCAGTTGGGTTCGATAATATTGATGTAGCTGCCGCTACTGATTTTAAGATTCCGGTGTGTAACACCCCCGATGTATTGAGCGAGGCCACAGCCGATGTAGCCTTTGGGTTAATGATTAATGTTTCGCGTAAAATGTTTTATCACCACAAGTTAATTCTGAACGGTGAATGGAAACAATTTGAGCCCTTAAAAAACCTGGGCTTCGAACTATCCGGAAAAACACTGGGCATTTTTGGATTAGGACGCATCGGTAGTATCATGGCCATGCGTTGCAAAGGTGCTTATGGCATGCAGGTGATCTACCACAATCGCAACCGAAACCTGCAAGCTGAAAAAGAAACCGGAGCCCGGTATGTTGACTTTGATACACTGCTTCGCGAAAGCGATGTGCTTTCGGTACATAGTGCGCTTACTCCCGAAACAAAAGGATTGTTCAATAAACAAGTATTCGCTAAAATGAAAAGCACCGCGGTGTTTATCAATACATCGCGCGGTGGTGTGCATAACGAAACCGATTTGATTGAGGCGCTTCAAAACAACATCATCTGGGGTGCGGGGTTGGATGTAACCAATCCCGAACCGATGCAGGCCGATAATCCTTTATTGAATATGCCCAGCGTAGCGGTGCTCCCACACATTGGTTCGGCTACCGTAGAAGCCCGCACCGGCATGGCACGTCTGGCTGCCGAAAATATTATCGCGTTTTACAAAACCGGTAAGCCCGTTACCATTGTAAACCCGGAGGTAGTATTGTAACCCACCGCTGATATTCATTAGTTTTAGTATCTTAGTTTGTCAAAGTTGCTTTATGCATCGTTTTTTTTGGCTGGTTGCCATAACCTTCCTCTATTCGTGCACCATTCTGGGTGATTCTGATGTGAAATCAGAAAGTGAACTTATTGACCTTCATCCGGTTTCTTTAACCCTTATTCAGCAACTTCAGACTGGACAACTAAATCAAAATGTAGTTGCTACCTCCTCACGTGTTGAGATCGCCATACCAACAGGTGGAGTAGTTACACGTGAAGTTACTTTTACCCTTCCCGATGTAAAACCTGAATGGAAATTAAAATTTCGAAGCGGTATTACCGGATCACAAATTACAATTAGATGTCGTTACCTGAATACCGGTAAGATCTCTTCAATTGCTGTTTTCTCCGGTTTAACTGAAACAGAACGATATACATTTGAATACAATAATAAAGGTCAACCAAATAAACTTACAACCATCATTCAACTTGATGGGTTAACGATTCAAACAACTGACGAGATAACATACGATCAATATAATAGGCCTGGTGATATTATCAGAACATCACCAAATTCAGCTTTAGCCGGAACCCTTACCCTAAGCGGTGCAACCAACAAACCGTGCGAAAACAGTTTCAATTTCAGTTTTCAGGATCAGGAATTTGTAGTTTGTGAAGATGCTACCCTTTATCATTTCCCTTCCGGGGAATCGATTTCAATATATTTCTATGAAAATTTACTTCTGCAGGAGGTTTCATTAGTCAACGGTTACACCAGTAATGATGTAGCCTGTTGTTCGGATACGTTCTTTTTTCATCCGGTATTGCTGATTTCATCAGACCCCAGATTACAAATCTTATACGCAAAAGACTGGTGGTTACCGAACGGAGGTCAACCCGGAGCAACCAACGAACAAAAACTAACAATCCGGATAACTTATGGCAAGTAGATATTTCATGTTTTCGCTTCTGCTGCTGTTACCTTTAGGTGTGGCTGCCCAGGCCGAACTTCCTTCCATGGATGTTCAGATAAAAGCGGGAATCCAGTCCACTGAAATTACAAGCTACAAATACAACGGTGAATACATCACTTACGAATGTTTCAACACCACGTTGCACGCAGAACTTAATTGGAATCTGGCCTATTATTTTTCCATAGGCGCTTATTATACAAGAGGAATCGGAAATTATCCGATCACCGTTACGGATCATGCCTGGAGTGTTGTTCCTTTCGATGGAAAATCATCGAACCTTAATTATGGTTTAAAAGCCCGCGCAGCATTAGGGCGAAAACCCCGCTATCGACCTTTTGCCGAAGTCGCATTTGGAAAATTTGAAATGTACATTGAACAGAACGGTTACAGGCTTGCCAATTCTACAACGGCATTGGGGTTATCAGCTGGATTAATGACCAAACTTGGCAGCCAGTTTTACATTGTCTTTCCGCAAGCCACAGTACGGCTACGCTCCAGTCCCTTCTATTTCGAATCGGGTACTAGTCCTATCTATGAACTTTCGATGGGATTGAGTTATAATATCGGTAAAAGGTTATAACCATCATTCATTTGGTTGTTACGTTGTTTCCTGGTTCAAAGCCGGGAAACAGAAATTTCTCCAATCACCAGATCTATAAAGGTCGAAATCATCAGGAAAACAAGGTATAGGCATGCTCATAAATGCAACCGTGCTGTAAAAAAACGTGATATCGAAAATATATTTTTAGATAAGCCTAAATATTTTTTTAAAATATTCTAATTAATTAAGTTTGTGGGTCTAAAAATGAAAACGCGTTATTTCATACTTTTTCTACTTACTTCCCTTTCGGGATTTGGCCAGTCTGCCCAACTGAAAGGAGTTGTTACCAGCAAAGGGGAGCCAGTTCCATTTGCCAATGTGTTGATTGAAGGCACCACAACCGGAACCAGCACCAACGAAAACGGTGTGTTTGTGCTGGATCGCCCCACCGGAAAATTTACGTTGGTGATTTCGGGGATTGGTTATAAAACTTTGCGCAAAGAAATAACCACGGATGCAAGCCTGAGCTTTGAACTGACTGAAGATGTATCGGAATTGGAAGCCGTAGTAGTAACGGGCACCCTGAAAGAAGTTACCAAAATGAATTCGCCTATTCCGGTTGAAGTGTATGCGCCATCTTTCTTTCTTAAGAATCCCACACCCAATATTTTCGAAGCGCTTTCTTTAGTGAATGGTGTGCAGCCACAAATCAATTGCAATGTGTGCAACACGGGCGACATACACATTAACGGATTGGAAGGACCTTATACCATGATCTTGATTGACGGGATGCCGATAGTGAGCAGCCTCGCAACAGTTTATGGTTTATCCGGTATTCCCAACAGTTTGGTAAAGCGCATGGAAATTGTAAAAGGTCCCGCCTCTACCCTTTATGGATCGGAAGCGGTGGGCGGTGTGATCAACATTATTACCAAAGAACCCGGTTCGGTACCCAAACTTAAAATTGATGCATTTGGTACTTCGGTGGGTGAATATAATCTGGATGCAGCTTCGGGGTTGAAAGTGAAGAAATCCTCGACACTCGTTGGTATAAATTATTTTAACTACAATCAGAAGCGCGATATTAATAACGATAACTTCACCGATGTTACGTTGCAAAACAGGATCTCACTTTTTAATAAGTGGAGTTTCTACCGACCCTCCGGAAAAAACTTTTCGTTAGCCGGTCGGTATGTAAACGAAACCCGTTGGGGTGGCGAATTGCAATGGACTGATCAGCATCGCGGCAGCGATCAGATTTATGGCGAATCGATTTACACCAACCGGGCCGAGTTGATTGGTAACTACCAACTCAACACCCAAACTCCTGTCTTTATGGATTATTCATATAACTATCACTTGCAGGATTCTTATTACGGAGCCGTAAAATATTATGCCAAGCAACATGTTGCGTTTGCCCAACTCCGCCTGAATAAAACTTTTGGCCGCCATGATTTGCTGGCAGGTATTCCGATGCGGTTTATTCAGTACGATGATAATACCGTGGGCACCGCGAACGCTGAGCGCAACCAACCTGATGTAACTTTCCTGCCGGGAATTTTTGTGCAAGATGAAATTGAAATCACATCTTCGTTTACCACATTGGCTGGTTTACGTTACGACAGGCACAACACACACGGCAATATTTTTACACCTCGCCTCAGTTTCAAATTCTCACCCAATGCCGGTAATACCCTGCGGTTAACCGGTGGCAGTGGTTACCGTGTGGTAAATTTATTTACGGAAGACCATGCCGCACTTACCGGCTCACGTGAAGTTGAGATCCGCAACGATCTGAAACCGGAACAATCGTGGAATGTAAACCTGAATTATGCGCGCAACATTATATTGAATGACGGCTTTATCAACTTCGATGCGAGTTTGTTCTATACCTACTTCACCAACAAAATTGTAGGCGACTTCCTAACAGATCCCAACAAAATCATTTACGATAATCTGGATGGGTACGCCATCTCCCGTGGATTAACGGTAAATACCGACATGGCCTTTGCAAGTGGGCTGAAAGTAATTTCAGGTGTTACGTGGATGGATGTGTATCAGATTCAAAATGAAACCACTGAAACCAAACTACCGCAATTGCAAGCTCCAAAATTCTCGGGCACCTTTACGATAAGTTACACCACACCTAAGTCGTCCGTTACGTACGATTTAACCGGTCGTGTATATGGGCCCATGCATTTGCCCGTGGTGGTTAACGATTTCCGGCCGGGCATGTCGCCCTGGTTTGGATTGTTGAACGTACAGGTAAGCAAGGCATTTAATACGATAGAAGTCTATGCCGGGGTGAAGAACCTGCTCAACTTTATTCCGAAAAATCCATTGCTGCATCCCGATGATCCGTTTGACCGGCCAGGCGGAAAATATTTTGATGTAAATGGAAACCCCCGCCCCGATACCAATCCACATGGCTACACCTTCGACACTACCTACAATTATGCACAGTTACAAGGTGCAAAGATGCAGGTAGGGATTAGGTGGACGATTGATTAAAAGAAAAGATTGTCTGTGGTGCCTGCAAGCTCCAACGCAGTACAACTTATTTTACAAACCGATAATGACCAATAATTTTATAACTGAACAGCATATCTTCCAACACTTGCCCGGCACCAATGTTATGCACGATCAAATTACGTTTACCATCTGCTGATTTTTGATTGACTACAATGCCAATATGCAAAATGCCGCCACCCAGATTCCAGCATACAATATCGCCCGGTTTATAATCGGAAGCTTTATCCGTAATACCCAGCTTTGCTTTTTGTCTTTCAAAATACGTCATCAGATTCGGCACCCTGCGGTGGTCGATGTTTTTATCCGGTTTCTTTAAACCCCAGTTTTTGGGATAGGCCGAAAAATCAGAACGAATATCTTCGTGAATTTCTTTCTGCAAATCAATACCTACTTTACGATATGCGCGGATTATCACATCGGTACATACCCCTTTATTAGCCGGTACATCGCCATTGGGATAGTCAATCGAAAAATATTGCGGATCATACGCAACCTGTTGCCTGGTTAAGGTCGCAGCCGAGTCGGCTAAGGTTTTGAAAAATTCATCTTGTGCCCATGCTACACAAGGCACTATACCTAGTAGAGAAAAAATGAGCAGTCTTTTCATCCTGATTGATTCAGGAATTTTACTTCACCAACACGGCTTCCTCTATAAGAAAATTACCATGCTCTAAATCAGAGTCGTTTAACTTCAATTTTCCTTTAATGCGAATAAACTCATCCGCTTCGAATTTGCGCGGCTTTGTTTTAAACGAAACTTCGGCAATAGACTCTGGCCCGGCACCACCACAGAAAAAGCACTGCGCATACGGAAACTTCGATAAGATAATATAGGCATCACCCTCCACATCTACCGGCAGGTAGTAACCCTCCAACTCAATCTCTTTGCCAACCTGCGCTTTTAAGTCGGCCGGAAAAGTGGGAAACAAAAAATACTCACCGGCTTTTTCGTTGTACTTTGCATCAAACTTGGTTTTGGCAAAAGCTACCCAGCCATCAGCTTGTGCAAATGCCACCATACTGCATGCCGACAACAACATCGAAAAAAAGATCTTTTTCATAACCCGGTCATTTTACAAATTCAAAATTACAAATTCATTCTATTATCTCTCATCAGGCTATTATCCCTGTGCCAGCACCTGATGTATGTCGGTGCGGTAAGCCTGGAAAGATGGAATGAGTGAACAGATAACACCCAGTACCACACTGCCAATCAACAAGTACAACTCCTCCACGTAAAACACAAAAGCATTCACACCGGCTGCCTGACCTTCTGTTACCAGCGTGGTAAACAAAAATAATACCATGTGGCCCAGAATTACACCTAACACGCTTCCGCAAAAAGTTAACACCAGGCCCTCCAATTGTGTTGCCCACAGTAACCTGGCCCTGCTGGCTCCCATCGATCGCATAATGGCCAGATCGTATTTACGTTCCTTCAGCGAATTGTATAAGGCAATGAAAATACTGAGTGCCGAAATAAAAATCAGTACATAAGCAAAGCCTGTAAGTGCATCAATACCTACACCCAAAATAGAAAACAACCGCGCGGCTTCAAAAGATGGCGAGGCAGCCTGCATGTTGGTTTGACTGTTGATGTAACGCGGCAACTGAATAGCAGCAATGGGGTTGCGGTATTTTAGTAACAATGCTGTAAGCTCGCGTGTTGAATCAGCGGCAAAAACGGAAGGCACCAGAACCGAAGCACTCAACGAGTCGGGCTTTACCGGTTGACTCTCCCCTTCGGTATGTTCATGCACCAGCCAGATGCTGGCCACATTTGTAAGAATCAAATTATCCAGTACACTGTAAGTCGGTTTCAAAATTCCCTTTACGATAAACGGATGCTCTTCATGTGCATGACCGGCTTCACTTAACCCGTGGGCACTTGAAAACGTATCGCCTACCTTTAAATCGAGTAATCGGGCTACTGTTGAACCTACGGTTACTTCCATATCCTCTTTCCACCAGGCACCGGATTCCAATTCTGCTTTATACAAATCTGCGTAGGTGCGGGTGGTACCTACCAGCCGATAATTCTGAAAGCTGTCGCCTAAGGCCATGGGGATAGCCTGCTTCACCAAACGGTGTTTGGCTAACCGGTCCGCTTCCTGTAGTTTAATATTTCCGGTTGGGAAGTCGATGTGAAATACATTACATAAAATGAGTTGCAAGGGACTACCTTTTGCACCTACTACCAGATCAATTCCCTTTGTATTGTCGGCAATTTTTTGCTGGAGCTGATTACTGAATAACAACAATACCGTAATCATGGCAATGCCCAACGATAATAATAAAATATTGAGCAGCGTATTGAGTGGCCGGGCTCTCAGGTAAGCAAAGATGAGTACGAACAGATTCATAATTGTATCAGGTTATGAATCCGGTTCTTCAAACGATGATCGTGGGTGGCAATAATTAAGGTTGCCTGATTTTGCTGCGCCACTGAAACGAGTAGCTCGCTTACGCGCTCGCAGCTTCTGTCATCCAATGCAGATGTTGGTTCATCGGCCAGAATAACCGAAGGTTTGTTGAGCACTGCACGGGCAATGGCCACACGTTGCGCCTGCCCCAAACTTAACGCTTGAATGCGTTTCTTCTTTTGATCGGCAATACCCAACTGCAGGAGCACCTCTTCCACACGATTTTTATTTTGTACCAAACCAGCCAGGTAAGGTGCCATAAGCAAATTTTGTTCTACTGTAAGTGACGCCAGTAAATGGTTACGTTGAAAAATAAATCCGTAGTGCTTTCCGCGAAAGCGATCCAATTCACGTTCACTTAGACTCGAAACAGAAGTGCCGTTTACTTCAATGGTGCCCCGTTGACTTTTAAGTAATCCGCCTAGCAGGTGGAGCAAAGTTGTTTTCCCACTTCCGGACTCACCCAACAGCAGGTACTGATCCCCGCTTTCTATGTTTAAATCCTGAAAAGTGATTTCCTTTTCTGAATGGTATGTGTAGGAAAGGGAACGGGTGCGGATCATTTGAAATAGTTCAACAAAAGTACGTAATACCAACCTCGAACTTATTCATTTGCGAATGAAAAATCGGATTGGCAAATCATCAAACAAATAATTTACACAAATGGTTACACCCAATCGGCAAAGGAGATTTCTTTCAGGTTAAAAGCTTTGGTAACGCCATTACTTGTTACTTGAAGTTGACCCTGTTCATTAACTGATTTAATCAACCCGATAAAATTCTTTTGGCCGGCTTTAAACTCGTGTTGTTCGCCCAACCGGTAAAGATGCTGAAGATAATCCTGCTGAAGTTTTGCTGAATTTCCTTCGCGCAATTGCAGGTAGCGAACCTCAAGTGCCTGCAGCACTTCTTGAAGTTCTGTATTCAGGTTAAACTCCCGTCCGGCTACTTGTTTCAGGGAAGTGGCTCGCGGGCTTTGAAACACCGTTTGGTTAATGTTTAACCCCACACCAGCAATTACAAACTGCACTACTGCCCCCGACAATGAACTTTCTATCAGAATACCGCAAATTTTTTTGTCATGCACCACTATATCGTTGGGCCATTTTATTTTAACTCCGGTTGTTTTGGATTTCAAATAATCGGCCACTGCCAGGGCAACCACCTGCGTAAGCACAAACTGCTGGTCGGGCCGAACGTTGGGCTTAAGTAAAACGGAAAAAGTAAGATTCTTCCCGGGTTCAGAAATCCAAAGATTGCCGCGTTGGCCCCGGCCACTATATTGATTATCAGTAATTAGAACTGTACCCTCGCCAGCAGAGGCGCGCTGGCCCAGGTCCATAGCAAGAGAATTTGTAGAGTGACAATCTGGCACAAAAACCAGGTTTTTGCCTACGAAAAGCGTGTCGGCAGGGATTTTATACAAGGTTATTTTAGTTAGCTTTGCAGATTGTACTGGATAAAAAATCGAAGATAGTTAATGCCGAAAAAAAAGAAGGGGGTTGATTCTGAAAAACTTAGCGATGCCATTGTAAAAGGAATGCAGGAAAAGAAAGCATCCGACATCGTGGTAATGGATTTACGGAAAGTAAAGAATGCGGTGGCCGATTTCTTTGTGATTTGTTCTGGAAACAACGATAGACAATTGGAAGCCATTGCCGACTCCATTGATGAAGAGGTGTACAAAATTATGAAGGAAAAGCCCTGGCACGTGGAGGGTAAGAACAATAAAGAATGGATGATTCTCGACTATATAACCGTGGTTAGTCATGTATTCCGTAAAGACCGCAGGGAATTTTACGCTTTGGAAAAACTGTGGGGCGATGCTGAAATAACCGAGATTGAGGGTTAACAGAACTAATTAATATTTAAGACGTTATTCATAAGTAATTTTTTATAACCGAAATGGACAAGGAAAGAGACAAGAAGGTGGCGCCCAAAGTACCCCGGCCCAATTACCAGATGTGGATCATATTGGTACTGGTGGCAGTGGTGTTGGGTATTAGTTATATCAACAAGAGTGGCGAACTGGTAGAAATTACCGAAAGCCGCTTTGAAGATATGGTGGAAGCCCGAAATATTAAAAAGCTGGTACAGATCAAGAGCGATAACATCTGGATTATTGAGATAACACTCAAAGAAGATGCATTGCAAAACGCCAAGTACAAACAGGAAATTGAGCGCTCCAGCCCGTGGGGAGTTAAACCAAATGGCCCACACTATAAAATGAAGGTGGGCTCTATTGATAAGTTCATTGAGAAATATGAACAACTTCAGAAAAATGTTTCGCGCGCTGAGCAGGTTGACCTTAAAGTGGAAGAAAGGCAAGACTATACTTCCTTCCTCTTCAACATGGGTTTTCTGGTACTGCTGGTATTAGGATTCTGGATGCTGATGCGCAGAATGACAGGCGGTGGCGGACCTGGTGGTCAGATTTTTAATATCGGTAAATCGAAAGCCGCCTTGTTCGATGCAGAAAATAAAGTACGCATTACGTTTGCCGATGTAGCCGGATTGGAAGAGGCAAAAGAAGAAGTAAAAGAGATTGTTGACTTCTTAAAAACACCTCAAAAGTTCACCAAGCTGGGTGGTAAAATTCCGAAAGGTGCCTTGTTGGTTGGCCCTCCCGGAACCGGAAAAACCTTACTTGCAAAAGCCGTTGCCGGTGAAGCAGGCGTTCCTTTCTTCTCTTTATCAGGATCGGATTTTGTGGAGATGTTTGTGGGCGTGGGTGCTGCCCGGGTTCGCGATTTGTTTAAGCAAGCAAAAGAAAAAGCTCCTTGTATTGTATTTATAGACGAGATTGATGCCATCGGTCGCTCACGCGGAAGAGGCCAGATGCCTGGTGCTAATGATGAGCGCGAAAACACATTAAACTCGTTGCTGGTAGAAATGGATGGTTTTGCTACGGATAGTGGTGTAATCATTTTAGCAGCAACAAACCGGCCCGATGTGCTCGATTCAGCATTGCTTCGCCCGGGTCGTTTCGATCGTCAGATCAGCATAGATAAACCCGATATTGGCGGCCGCGAACATATTTTCAAAGTACACTTAAAGCCTATCAAGCTGTCGAAAGATGTAGATGTTAAAAAACTGGCGGCTCAAACTCCGGGTTTTGCCGGAGCTGAAATTGCCAACGTATGTAACGAAGCTGCTTTGATCGCTGCCCGCAGAGATAAGTCGGAAGTAGATATGCAAGACTTTCAGGATGCTATTGATCGGGTGATTGGTGGATTGGAAAAGAAAACAAAAATTATTTCGCCTGAAGAAAAACGGATTGTGGCTTATCACGAAGCAGGCCATGCCGTTGCCGGCTGGTTTTTAGAACATGCCGATCCATTGGTGAAAGTAAGTATTGTACCACGCGGAGTAGCAGCGTTGGGTTATGCGCAGTATTTACCAAAGGAACAGTTTCTTTATCAAACCGAACAATTAACAGACGAAATGTGCATGACCTTTGGTGGACGTGCAGCCGAAGAAATTGTATTTGGTAAAATATCAACTGGTGCTCTTAGCGATCTGGAGCGCATTACCAAAATGGCGTATAGCATGGTTACCGTATACGGAATGAATAAAGAGATTGGTAATATTTCATTCTACGACTCAAAGCAAACTGACTATTCGTTTAACAAACCTTATTCAGAAGCAACTGCCGAAAAAATTGATAAAGAGGTTAAAAAAATAATCGACAATGCCTTTGAACGAACCAAAGCTTTGCTGATTGACCATCGCGAGCATCTGGAGATTATTGCCAAAGAACTGTTGGAGAAGGAAATTCTTTTTCAATCTGATTTGGAGCGATTAATCGGCAAGCGCCCGTTTGCGCACCAGACTACTTACGAGAAGTTTACCAATAGTCCGGCTAAAGAGGTGAAAGAAGAAAGTAAGTCGAACGGAGTTCAGGAAACTACACCTGAAACCGCCAATGAAGTGAAGTAACCATACTGAACCCGGCTGTATCAAAAGTTAATTTCTAATGTGAGGTTGTCCCGATAGCTATCGGGACAACCTCACAACAGACTGCACTTTTGATACAGCCTTTTTCATTGCCTCGCTTTTGTCGTTATTTGCAAACCAATGGCGCAAACTCAAACATTACCCGCAGGAAAGAAAGTTTACTTTGCTTCCGATTTTCATTTAGGCGTACCCAATGCCGCCAGTAGTTTAGCCCGCGAAAAAAGAATTGTAGCCTGGCTTACGCAGGTTGAAAAAGATGCCCACGCTATCTACCTGATGGGTGACATTTTTGATTTCTGGTTTGAGTATCGGCACGCCATACCCAAAGGCTTTATTCGTTTGCAGGGTAAGTTAGCGGCTTTGTGCGATGCTGGAATTCCTATTTATTTCTTTACCGGCAACCACGACATGTGGATGTTCGATTACTTTGAAAAAGAAATTGGAGTTGTTATTTATCGTAAACCAATTGAACTGAACATCAATACCCACTCCTTTCTGATCGGGCATGGCGATGGCCTGGGCCCGGGCGATGGTAGTTATAAAATCCTGAAAAGGTTTTTCAACAGTAAAATTTGTCAGTGGATGTTTGCACGCATTCATCCCAACCTGGGCATAGGTATTGCCAATTACTGGAGCCGGAAAAGCCGCATCAGCAATACGAAGAAAGGCGAACAATTCGTTAGTGAAGACAAAGAGTTTTTGTTGACATACTGCAAAGAGGTGGAGCAAACACAACATCACGATTTCTACGTTTTTGGGCATAGGCATCTACCGTTAGATTTAAAAGTAAGCGAAACCAGTCGCTACATAAACCTGGGCGAGTGGGTACACTTCGATACGTATGCGGTGTATGACGGAACCACGGTAACATTAAAAAAATTTGAAGAGTCTTAGTAATGTTAAGGGTTACACTTTTTGCTTTTTGTTTTGTGCCCATATTCGGTTATGCACAATCTGATTTTAAAAAAATCAAATCCTGGAAAGCCAAAAAAACTGAATGGATTTCAGTCGATCGCCTTGGTAACTTCATCTTCATTGAGAAGTCGGGGCGCATGATTAAGTACGATGGTGACGGTAAAAAATTAGCAACCTCTGCCCGACAACCCGTAACGTTAGTTGAGCCTTGGTTTCAACCCACTATTTTTGTTTACAACCGCAATAAGCAATACTATAATTTGCTGGACCGCAAGTTTGAAAACAGTTCAACCTATGCCGTTGACTCTGCCTGGGCCATAGAACCTTTGTTGGTTTGCCCCACACACGATAACCGATTGTGGATTTTAGATCAGGCCGATTGGTCGATTAAGAAAGTACTGCCAGCCACTAACCAGGTTATTCATGAGTTTAACCTTGCACCCGAAAATTTTGAACAAGCTGAATTCAGTTACCTGCGCGAATACCTGAACCTTGTTTTTCTTCTGGATAAAAACTCAGGCATTCTAATTCTCAATCACCTCGGCAACACAATCGAAAGGATTTCGGCACCCGGAATCGCAGGTTTCTACTTTTTTGGCGATGAGATGTATTTCGTTCAGAATGGAAAGCTGAAATACTTCAATTTGATTACCTCACAATGGCGCGAGCACCCGATACCGGTAAATGCTGTTCAGGCAATTATTACCGATGAACGGTTGATCACCCTGAGCCCCTCCAAAGAAGCCACGCTCTTTAAATACACACTGGAATAGGTTTTTATGTGTGTTCATTTTTGAACATCTTTGTACGCTTAAGCACAAACCGAACTACAAAACCGTGGTTTTAATGCTCAAAACGTAATGGCATAATTTTTCCTTTAAGACTCCTAAGAAGTTAACTATTTAAACCTACCTACTGTGAACGAAGGCAAAATCCTGATGATTGATGACGATGAGGATGTTTTATTGGCAGCCAAGATGTTGCTTAAAAAATCCAATCACCAGGTTATCATTGAAAAAAACCCCAACAAGATTCCATTCCTGCTCAACAACGATACCTACGATGTAATTCTGCTGGACATGAACTTCAGCAAAGACACCACCAGTGGTAAAGAAGGTTTTGAGTGGTTGAAGCAAATTAAAGAGCGCGACCCCGATGCGGTGGTTATTATGATTACTGCATTTGGCGATGTGGAGATGGCCGTACGTGCGCTTAAAGAAGGTGCTACGGATTTTATTCTCAAGCCCTGGCAGAATGAAAAATTAGTAGCTACTATTTCAACAGCAATTAAGTTAAAGAAATCGTATAACGAGGTTGATAAACTCCGCAAGGCTAAACAAATGCTGGAAGAGCAAATCAGCCAACCTTTCCGCGACATTATCGGCCAAAGCAATGCCTTAAAAGATGTGTTCGCATTAATCGATAAAGTTGCCAAAACAGATGCAAACGTTTTGATATTGGGCGAGAATGGAACGGGAAAAGAATTAGTGGCCCGTGCTATCCATCAGAAATCGATGCGCAAAGATAACTCGTTTGTGGCGGTAGATATGGGTGCCATAACCGAGACTTTATTTGAAAGCGAATTGTTCGGACATAAGAAAGGTGCGTTTACGGATGCACGCGAAGACAGGCCCGGCCGATTTGAGTTGGCCAATGGCGGCACGTTATTTTTAGATGAGATTGGAAACCTGAGCATGGCGCTTCAGAGTAAATTATTAAGTGCTTTGCAATCGCGACAGGTAACCCGCGTAGGCTCTAACCAACCTGTTGAAGTGGATATCCGGTTAATCTGCGCCACCAACATGCCATTGCATCAAATGGTGCTGGAAGGAAAATTCCGGCAGGATTTATTGTATCGGATCAATACAGTTGAAATAACCATTCCGCCTTTAAGTGATCGCATTGATGATATTCCATTGCTTGCGAATCACTTCCTCAATCATTACGCAAAAAAATACCGGAAAGAAGTGCACAACATTTCTGCCGAAGCAATGAACAAACTTAAGAAGTATCCCTGGCCCGGTAATGTGCGCGAGTTACAACACGCTATTGAACGTGCTGTAATCATGGCTGATTCTTCTACTTTGCAGGAAAGCGATTTTCTATTTAGTCGGAAAAATTCGAACGAAACAGCTACAGATACCTTAAACCTTGACGAAGTGGAAAAGGCTGCGGTTGCAAAAGCAATTCAACTGCATAATGGCAACATCTCTAAAGCTGCAGAAGAATTAGGCCTTACACGCGCCTCGTTATACCGAAGAATGGAAAAGTATGGAATTTAAGAGGCATTCGCCACTCGTTACCCGTATCAGCATACTGGTAGCTACAATTGTGGTGTTTGCATTTGTGGTTGCCGCTGATAACCGGAGCTACATTCTGATTTTAGCATTACTTGTTGCTATAATTTTTCAGGTAAAAAAACTGCTGAACGAGGTTGAAGGAAAAGATGTTCCGCTCTCATCATTTTTTGATTCCATCCGGTTCGATGAAATTACCCAAACGTTTAAAGCCGATAACAATTCGGTTACCGTTCAAAAACTGCAACGCGAGCTAAACGAGGCCCTGGCAAAACTTAAACAGGCCCGTAAAGAAAAAGACTCCGAATACCAGTTCTTCAAAAACATTGTGCAGCATGTTGGTATTGGCTTGCTCACTTTTAAACGCGATGGTTCAATTCAGATTATGAACAGCGCTGCCAAACGTGTGCTGCGGGTTACCAAAGCCGATCGTGTAGAAGATTTAAAAGTGGTGAGCGAATCGTTGGTTGATACGTTTCTAAAGTTAAAAACAGGAGGCCGCGAATTGCTGCAATTAAAATTTGGCGATGAAACGGTTCAACTTTCGGTTTTTGCCATTGAGCTTACGTTGCGTGATGAAGAAGTAAAACTCATTTCGATGAGTAACATTCAAAGCGAACTGGAAGAAAAAGAAATGGAGGCCTGGCAAAACCTGGTGCGCGTGCTGACACACGAAATTATGAATTCCGTTACCCCTATTTCTTCGCTGGCCGGAATTGTAGAAGAAGACCTGAAAGCACGCATCGACCGCCCCACCGAATCAGAACTGAAAAAAGAAGATCTGGAAGACATGTACCTGTCGCTGCAAACCATCAGCAAGCGCAGTGCCGGTTTAATCAAGTTTGTAAAAGAGTTTCGTAACCTTACGCACATACCTAAACCCAAGCTGGCTGAGGTAAACGTGAAAGAGTTACTGGATGAATTGGCACAACTTCACAAAAAGGAATTAGCCGATAATCAAATCACCATTTCAGTATCGGTAGATCCGGCAAACCTGTATGTGCTGGCCGATAAAACAATGGTAGAACAGGTAATCATCAACCTGATTAAGAATGCCATTCAGGCGTTTGATGAACAACCCGAAAAGCAAATTGAACTAACCGGTTATTCCAATGAAAAGGGCCGCACCATTATTTCGGTTAAGGATAATGGCTCAGGCATTGATAGCGAGGCCCTCGAAAAAATCTTTATCCCCTTCTACTCTACCAAAAAAACGGGCTCGGGCATTGGGTTAAGTCTTTCCAAACAGATTATGCGGCAGCACGAAGGAAACATTACCGTTAAATCTGCATTGGGTAAAGGAACGGAGTTTTTGTTGCGGTTTTAAAACTTGCGCAAAAAAGCGAAAGTCTAAAAAGATTGTTAGATTTGGACATTCAATAATCGTATGCCAGACGTTCAAAAAAAGGTACACGCCATCCTGATCGAGAAATTAGGGATTTCCGATTCTGAAATTACACCCGAAGCCAGTTTTGTAAAAGACCTGGGCATTGATTCGCTTGACTATGCAGAATTGGTGATGGAGTTTGAACAAACTTTCGATATTAAAATTCCAGATGATGATGCCGAAAAGATGCAAACCATCGGGCAAGCCATTGGGTACATCGAAAGCAAACTGGCTAAGTAATACCTACAATAGTTTAAGTAATTTCAGAGTGCATTAAGCCTGAAGAATTTATCTCGCCCCTTCAGGGCTAAACAAACTATCATTTCCATCCCTTCGGGGAAGTTATTTTCATACAGTGCTGCCTATTGGTGAATTGGTTCTCCATTGTGGTTCAGCCCTGAAAGGGCGGAATACCGAAAGACAGGGTGAAGCCCTGTCGCAAAAAAAAGTAAATACGCAAAAGCCCTGAAAGGGTGAGATTAACATTCCTATCCATTCTCCAACTGATAATAACTACTAAAGCGTTTCATCTTTGTTGCAGAATCAAACAAAAAAGGTTTTGCCTCTGAAAGATTAGTTAAAGGAGCAACCTGCCA
The DNA here is from genome assembly GCA_051715445.1 of Bacteroidota bacterium. Classification (GTDB taxonomy): domain Bacteria; phylum Bacteroidota; class Bacteroidia; order Cytophagales; family Cyclobacteriaceae; genus ELB16-189. Next base: position 205,640 of record JBPXJU010000011.1, read on the forward strand.
ACCATTGGTGGCTTCATTCCAAAACACAACAAACTTTTCCAGCGAAAGCATCAACACATCCATTTCGTAAATCTCTTCACCTTCGCAATCGTGCAAGCCGGTAAACTGCAATAGAATATGGCCGCGCTTAATCAATTCGCCCTTGTTGCAATCAATACTGTTCAGGCGCATCAGCAGTTTGCTTTCTGTATCCCAGGCTTTAAATTTTATTCTACGCAATTTAAATTCCATGCCAGTAAAGTTACCTTTGTTTATGACTCGCACCATAGCCGAAAGCAAGAAGGTTTTGTTCATCATAAACAAATTTTCGGGCACCGGGTACAAACCTGCAGTAGAGGGCCGGTTACTTTCATTTTGCCAGCAAGCGGGCCTGGAGGCTCATCTGGAATTTACACAAGGTCGCGGCCACGCCACCGAGTTAGCCGCACAGGCTGCAGCATCTAAAAACTTTAATGTGGTATTTGCTATGGGTGGCGATGGTACCGTTAACGAAGTAGCTAAAGGTGTGGTAAACACCCGGCAGGTTATGGGTATTATCCCGAAAGGTTCCGGCAACGGACTTGCCCGGCATTTGGGTATTCCGGTTGATTTCAAAAAATCATTGACCTACATCGCAGCTACCAACGTGATAGCTATGGATTCGTTTACGATTAACAATCATTTGTCTATTAATGTATCGGGCATTGGGTTTGATGGACATGTGGCCGGAATGTTTGGAAAAAATGGTAAGCGCGGATTAGTCAATTACGCACGTCTGGTATTGCAGGAGTTTACGCAGTATCCGGAATTCACCGGTGAGATAATCATTGATGGAACCGCTATTCGTGAACAAGCCTTTGTAATTGCATTTGCCAACTCATCGCAGTTTGGAAACAACGCCCGCATTGCACCCCATGCTTCAGTTTGCGATGGTGAATTGGATATAAGTTTTGTACACAAGGTTTCGTTTGTGCAGGCAATAGGTTTTGCATACAAAATGTTTACCGGCAATCTGGGTACTTCGCACGTTGTAACTATGGTAAAAGGTAAGGAGATCAAACTCCGGTTTCACCAACCGATGGCCTTTCATGTGGACGGTGAGGCCATGCAGCCCACAACAGAGTTTCTGGTAAAAATCAATCCCGGTTCAATCCGTTTGTTGATTCCGGACAACCAATCAAAAAAAATCTAACTTAATAGTTCGCTTTTGGATAGCCTCGCGGGGAAGTAAAGCCGTATAAGCACTGTCAAATCAACCTAACACACATGAAAAAATTAATTACACTTTGCCTGTTGGTATGGGGTTTTTCCGCTACAGCCCAACAACTAACCACGCCACCCAGTGGCGACAATCAAAAATCGAAAGTAACGCAGTTTATCGGGCCTGTTGAAGTATCAATTGCGTATAGCAGCCCGGATGTGCACGGCCCGAATGGTGAAGACCGTACCGGAAAAATCTGGGGTGAAGTAGCACACTTTGGTTTTATTGATCAGGGGTTTGGAACTTCAAAGGCTGCACCGTGGCGCGCAGGCGCAAATGAGAACACAGTATTCACCGTTTCGCACGATGTAAAAATTGAAGGCAAAGATTTAAAGGCTGGTACCTACGGACTTTTTCTGGTTGTGGCCAAAGAAGGTGCTTACACCTGGATATTCTCCAAAAATTCGTCCAGCTGGGGAAGTTATTTCTACGATGCGAAAGAAGATGCGTTGCGCGTAGAGGTAACCCCGGAAGATGCACCTTATAAGGAGTGGCTCACCTTTGGATTTGAAGATCGTTTGCCGGCATCGGCAAAAGCCTACCTGCGTTGGGAGAAAAAAAGAATTCCGTTTAAGATAGAAGTGCCCAACATCAATGAGGTCTACGTATCCAAAATGCGCGAAGACCTGAGAAGTTCGGTTGGGTTTAAACAAGAAAACTGGTTAACCGCTGCACAGTTTTGCGCTCAGCATAAAATCAATTTAGAAGAAGCTTTAGCGTGGGTAGATCAATCTGTTAGTACCCCGTTTATTGGCGTAGAGAATTTTAATACCTATCAGACCCGTGCGGCCATTTATAGAGCCATGGGCAAAACCACCGAAGCAAATGCGCAAATGGATAAAGCTATTAAAGACCCCAATGCTACCGTTCAGGATATACACCAATATGGCCGGGCTTTGCTTAACAATGGTCAGAAAGAAAAAGCAATGGAGATTTTTAAATTCAATGCTCAGAAAAATCCGCAAGACAAGTTTACACCTAATGTGGGCCTTGCCCGCGCTTATACCGCTGCTGGCGATAAGAAGAACGCCATAAAGCATTGGGAACTTGCCCTTAAAAACATACCTGAAAATCAAAAACAATTTTTACCTCAATACGAAGCTGAGGTAAAGAAGCTGAAGGAAGGTAAATAACCGGTTTATAAACTTAAAAAGACGCAATTGATAATTTAGTATTATCAGTTGCGTCTTTTCATTTGTCGGCTTACTGTTTATTGCTTTCGAATCAACTCGCCCAGCGTTCGTAAACCTTTCTCTACCTTTTCGCTCCAGGGCATTCCGTAACTCAACCGAAAGTAATTGTGAAATTGTCCTTGCGCGGAGAAAATTTGTCCGGGGGCAATACCAATATTATGTTTCAATGCCTGCTTGTGAAGTTTAAAACCATCGGCCTGCTTTTCCATCTCAACCCAAAACACAAAGCCACCCTGCGGTCGTGCAATGCGAATGGATTCCGGAAAGTATTCGGTAATAGCTTGCAGGTACCGCAAACTTTGTGTGTGCAGTGCTTTACGCAAATGGCGTAAGTGCAATTCATATCTGCCGTTCTGTAAAAAATGAGCTATGGAAACCTGAGCCAGTGTGTTGGTGGCTACATTGTTCATGCGCTTCAACTGAATAACCTGTTTCTTGAATTTTCCGGGTGCGGCCCAGCCAATGCGATAGCCGGGTGCCAGCGATTTGGAAAACGATCCGCAATGCAACACCAATCCCTTCTTATCAAACGCCTTGCATGTGCGCGGCCGTGTTTTTCCAAAATACATTTCGCCATAGATATCATCTTCAATTAACGGAATTTCTTTTCTGGCCAGCATGTCCACCAATTGCTTCTTGCGTTCATCCGGAATACAACTCCCCAATGGATTATTAAAGTTGGGCACAAACACACAGGCTTTAATATCGAAACGATCTAATGCCTGTTGCAGATAGGTCAGGTCTATTCCCGTTACCGGATCGGTAGGCACCTCCACTACTTTTAATCCTAAACTTTGCATAACGCGGAAAATGCCATAGAATGTTGGACTCTCCGTTGCTACCGCATCGCCTGGTTTGGTTACGGCTTTCAAACAAAATGAAATTGCTTCCATGCACCCCGCGGTTACTACAACATCCTCTTCGCTTAGCGAGCCACCCCAGTTAAAACTTAAGCGTGCAATTTGCTTCCGTAATTTTTCATTGCCTTGAATGTGTTCATAACCCAAACAATGATCGGGTTCGTTGCGCAAACTGTGGATAACCGACTTATTAAGTTTAGCTGCGGGCAGCAAGGATGCATCGGGCGCGCTTAATGAAAATGAGGTGAGTTTAGGCGAACGCAAATCATGATACACACTTGAAATCATTTCATCAACACTTACCGGCAAAGCTTCATCCGTAGGTTCGCAAATAGCGGGTACATCAAACGGAAGTTGAGGCGAAAACTTTACATAATACCCCGATTGCGGTCTCGCTTCAATCAAGCCTTTACTCTCCAGGTAGTAGTAAGCCTGAAAGGCCGTACTTAAACTTATGCCTTGTTCTTTGCTCAACGCTCGTACCGAAAGTAATCGGTCGCCAATCTTTAAAGCACCTTTATCAATCAGCGATTCGATGCGCGTAGCTACCTCCAGGTAGAGGTGGTCGGGTTTCTCAAGTACTTCCATAAAAAATTGATATGGTCAAAATTATCAAAACTGAAACTGTTTTTTATACGTTGAATCGAGAAAATTTGTGGCATGATTTCAAACCCTACTCAAAAGTCCGGAGCTTTAGCCTATCTGGCACTGGCAGCCGTATGTCTTATCTGGGGCACTACCTACCTGGCTTTGCGCGTAGGTGTTACCCAGTTTCCACCATTCCTTTTTTCGCTTATCCGGTTTTCAATCGCTGGGCCGGTGCTGGTTTTATTTATGCTCACCATCGGCAAACAAAAGTGGCCCGACCGAAAAACACTTTTTAATCAAGCGGTAAGCGGCATATTGATGACCGCGCTGGGTGTATCGATGGTGGGCTGGGCCGAAGTTTACATTTCCAGTGGGCTGGCTGCGGTTATCTGTTCGGTTATGCCGGTGTGGACCATCTTAATCAATGTGTTGATTTTGAAAGATGAAAAACCCAACTGGATAATTATTAGTGGTGTACTGATTGGATTAACGGGCATTGTATTGATTTTTAGCGAACACCTGGCCGAGTTCGCCAACCCCCTCTACATTTTTGGAATTGTAATCACGTTTGCGGCCAACATCTCCTGGGCTGTAGGCAGCATTTGGGTAAAGAAGAAAAATGAAAACACCAATCCATTTCTGGGTGCCGGCTTACAAATGAGTTTCGGTGCGTTAGCTATAATTCCACTTAGCCTTTTGTTCGATGATTATTCAAAGATTCAATGGACGAACGAAGTAGTGTCGGCTCTTACCTACATTATTATCGTAGGTTCTATGGCAGCATATGTGTGTTATTCTTATGCCATTAAAAATTTACCGATGACGGTTGTTTCGCTATACGCCTATATCAATCCGATTGTTGCTGTACTGTTGGGCTGGGTGTTATTAAATGAAAAACTTAACATTCAGATTTTATTGGCCATCCTGCTCACCATTGCCGGAATTTATATTGTTAACGTTGGTTACCGCACCAAAAAATCAGGACCGGGAGTGATTCAATCCCTGAGCAGAAAATTTAAATTTTCCAGATCATGAACATGCAGATTCTTGATTATCAGGCCAGCCACCAACAGCACTTTGAGCGACTTAACCGGCATTGGATTGAAAAGTATTTCTGGATGGAGCCCGTTGATGTATCCGTACTTCAAAATCCGCAAGAACATATTCTTTCACCCGGAGGCCACATCTTAATGGCAGAATATGAACAACAGGTTGTAGGCACTGTGGCGTTAAAGTTTGTTCAAGCTGGTACGTATGAGTTTACGAAAATGGCAGTAGATGAAACTCATCAGGGGTTAAAAATTGGCAGGCAACTGGCCGAAAGCGCAATTGCCTGGTGTAAACAAAAAAGTGCGCAACACGTTATCTTGTATTCAAACACCAAATTGGTTCCGGCAATTTCACTCTATCGTAAACTTGGCTTTCGCGAAGTGGAATTGGATGGTACTTACAAACGCAGTGATATTAAAATGCAACTTGATCTGGTATGATGGTGAATGAAAAACCCTGGTTCGAGCGACAGCTAAAATTTGGCTTTGACCCGGAACTATTGCCTTACTTTCTTGTTCGACTGGAAGGTACACTACCCAGGTTAACAAAACTTGTTGAACCGTTAAACGATCAGCAACTTTCGCATAAGCCTAACACTAAGTGGAGCATAAAAGAAAATATCGGGCACCTTGCCGAGGTAGATGCAATCGCCAATAAAAGAATTGATGAAATGTTAAGTGGTAGCCCGGTGCTCTCGCCCGCGGTATTTGAACCACAGAACTACAATCCCTGGCCCATTCAAAAAGTACTTGAGTTATTTCAACAAAACCGCGAAGCCAACCTTAAGAAATATCAACACCTGACTGATCATGAGTTGCGTCAATCATCTTTACATCCACGCCTTAAGGTTTCCATGACACCGGTGGATCTTGCCTGGTTTGATGCCGAGCATGATGATCACCACCTGGTGAAAATCAAAACCATTATTCAATCCATAACCCGAACTTAGAAATGCTTGCTCAAACCCTAACCACATTAATTACGCGAGATTTGCAAAAGTTGAAGTCCGAACTGGAGCTTTATCAGAATGAAGCCAATATCTGGAAAGTAGAAAAGAATATTTCAAACACCGCTGGCAACCTTTGTCTGCACCTGGTGGGTAACTTAAACGCCTACATTGGCGCAGCACTTGGCAACACAGGCTATGTGCGCGACCGTGATGCCGAGTTTGCATTAAAAAACATCTCCCGTAAGGAATTGACTCAAAAAATTGACGACACACTAACCATGATTACGAAGGTACTGCCTGGAATTGATGACGAAACTTTAAAATCCGAATTCCCCTTGTTAGTACTGAAAGAAAAGACTTCTACCGAATATTTTTTGGTACATCTTGCTGTGCACTTAGGTTATCATCTGGGGCAGGTAAATTACCATCGCAGATTGTTGGACTAAGCCCGGAATACGACTTTGTTTTGTGTAACCTCAATTAATAATATCTTTACCTTACAATAAATTTCAACACTCATGACGCTCACATCTTCCATACCGGTAAAAAGAACAACCCAATCACGATTGCAGACAGTTGATTTTAACAACCTGGGTTTCGGAAATTATATTTCCGACCATATGCTGGTGGCTAAGTACGACAAAGGTGCCTGGCAAGAACCACAAATTATTCCTTATGGAGATTTAATGCTAAGTCCGGCCATGCTTTCGCTGCATTATGGTCAGGCGGTATTTGAAGGTATGAAAGCATTTCACATGAACGATGGTGCCATCAATATTTTCAGGGTGGAGCGCCATCATAAACGATTAAACCGCTCGCTGGAGCGCATGTGTATGCCAGCCATTAGCGAAGATCTTTTTGTAAGCGGCCTTGATGCCGTTGTTAAGACCGATGAGGCCTGGATTCCAAAAGACAGTGGCAGTTCATTGTATCTGCGACCCGTAGTTTTTGCTTCCGAAGCAAAACTTGGAGTAAAAGTTTCCGATCAATATTTGTTTGTAATTCTTACCAGCCCGGTGGGGCCATACTTCAGCAAACCCGTTAGACTAAAAGTTGAATTAGAATATGTACGTGCGGCAGAGGGCGGAACCGGTTTTGCAAAATGTGCGGGTAATTATGGCGGTGCCTTTTACCCCACACAAAAAGCACGCGAACAAGGTTTCGATCAGGTAATCTGGACCGATGCCAAAGAGCATAAATACATTGATGAGTCAGGCGCAATGAACATCATGTTTGTACTCGATAACAAATTGGTTACACCTGCCCTTTCATCTTCTATTCTGGATGGCGTTACACGCAACACCATCATTACCCTTGCTAAAGATATGGGCGTAACTGTGGAAGAAAGAAAAGTAAGCGTTGCAGAAATTGAAAAGGGCTTGCAGAATAAAACCTTAACGGAAGCTTTTGGTGCCGGAACAGCTGCTGTTGTTTCACCCATTGCTACTATTAACATAAATGGCATTGACTATCATTTGCCCGAAGTTAAAGATGAAAGCTTTCAACTTCGTGTAAAAAGCAAGTTGGGCGAAATCCGCAGTGGTGCTGCACCCGATAAATACAACTGGAATCACATCATCCGATAAGCTGTGATACGCGGTGCATTTTTGACCGGGCAAAACCTGCCGCTGGAAGTTCGCGAAATCAAAAAACCAAAACCCGTAAAAGATCAGGTGTTGGTGCGCCTGCATTACGCAGCCCTTAACCATCGCGATTTGTGGTTGCAACAAGATTCCGTGCCGCAACAACCGGTCATACTGGGGTCGGATGGTTGTGGTGTAATTGAAGATGTAGGCGAAGATGCCGATCCGTTGTTAACCGGTGCCGAGGTAATCATTAATCCGAGTTTAAACTGGGGAAACAATCCGATTGTGCAGGGCGACACCTTTAAAATTTTAGGATACCCCGATGCCGGAACGTTCAGCGATTATGTATGCGTTTCTAAAAAACAAATTTTCGAAAAACCTGAGCATTTAAGTTTTGAAGAATCTGCGGCCGTTCCGTTAGCCGGATTAACAGCTTACCGCGCTTTGTTTTCGAAAGCCCGATTACGCGCAAAAGAAAAAGTGTTGATAACGGGTATTGGTGGTGGTGCGGCATTGTGGGCTATGCAGTTTGCCATTGCTTACCAGGCACGGGTGTATGTAACATCGAGCTCGAACGAAAAGATTGAAAAGGCTAAAGCGCTTGGCGCGATTCAAGGTTTTAACTACACCGATGCGGAGTGGACAAAACAAGCACAAAAAGAAGCCGGTGGTTTTGATATTGTGATTGATAGTGCCGGTGGACCACAGTTTTCGAACTTGTTTGACTTGATGATGCCCGGTGGGCGCATTGCAATTTTTGGTCGCACGGCTGGTAACATACCCGATGTGCCCACACGCCTGTTGTACTGGAAACAGATTTCCATACACGGCACCACAATGGGCACCCGCGATGAGTTTTTATCGATGCTCGATTTGCTGGAGAGTAGAAATCTGAAGCCGGTAATCGATCAGGTATTTCCGCTCGAACAAGTTAATGATGCAATTCAACGCATGAAGAGCGCTAACCAGTTTGGTAAGATTGTTTTGAAGATAAAGTAGCCTTCAACGGGCCTGTCTTTGCCGAAGCGGCTACGCGCAGGCAGGCTCAGTCGGACATCTCAAGAATTAAAAAAAATAAACACCATGAGCACCTTCCCCATCACGGATAAAACTGAGATCACACGTTTAGCTAAACGGGGTGTGTACGATGTAGAAACTATTTACTCCATTTTGGATGAGGCCCTGGTTTGCACCGTGGCATTTGCATTAAATGGTCAACCCTTTCAGATCCCAACAGGGTTTTGCCGCATTGGGAATAAAATCTACATACACGGGTCGGTGGGAAGTTTTTATATGCGCGAACTGCACCAGAAAAAACTTCCGGTGTGTATCAGTGCCACATTACTTGATGGCATGGTGCTGGCCCGCTCGGCTTTTCATCATTCCGTTAATTATCGCTCGGTGGTTATGTTCAGCGAACCCGAACTGATCACCAACAAAGACGAACTGTATACTGCATTGGAAGTATTCACCAACAAGATGTGCCCGGGCCGATGGGATGATGTTCGCAAACCAACCGAAAGCGAATGGAAAGCTACCCTGGTGCTGGGTTTTGAAATCAAAGAAGCCTCAGCAAAAGTGCGGGTCGGTCCGCCCAAAGACGATGCGGAAGATTACGATCTGAATGTTTGGGCCGGAATTCAGCCCCTGAAATTAGAGCGAAAAGCCCTGATTGCCGACCCGGCATTGAAGCCCGGAGTAACGGTTCCGCCCTACCTGCTTTGAGGTTTCAGAAGGAAATTTGGGCCAAATTTGGTATCTTCGCGGCCAGTTGAACCAAAAGCAGCGTTCAGCGGTTAACAAAGCAGGCCATTTTGGCTTAAAAATCAACAAAACACAATAAAACATGGGCAGACCTCCTGTATTACCTAAGAAGAAAAAAGACGGTTTTTGGCTGGAAGTACGCAACAAAGGCGCAAAATCAGGTACTATTTTAATCCGCGATAGCTATGTGGCCATGATGCAGGCCGCCAAGCAATACGAAACCACCAAGGATGTAATTATTATGGGTGAACACAAAAACGGCAAAAAAGTAGACGATAAGGCTAAGGCTAAAAAAGCTAAGGAAGCTTAATCAGGCACTTACAACTTTAAATAAAGGGCTACTTCAACAGGTAGCCTTTTTTATTGGGGAATAGTTTTCGACAAGCTCAAACTGACAACTCCAATGTTTTGCATAAGTCCAGTTACTCCCTAAGCCTCTTAAAAAATTCCTGTAAAAGAGTTTTACTCTCCTGCTCTCCTACTCCGCTTTTAATTGTTGTGCGGGCATGCAATAATGGTGCGCTCACCAACGAGTAACCCCGCTGCACATCGCTGGCTCCAAAAACCAACTGCTGCAATTGTACCCAGTGCAAAGCCCCGGCACACATCACGCAAGGTTCAAGGGTTACGTATAAGGTACACTCGCTCAGGTATTTTGAACCGAGGTAATTAGAGGCAGCCGTTACCGCCAGCATTTCGGCATGAGCCGTAGCGTCTGTTAATTGTTCAGTCTGATTGTGCGCGCGGGCAATTATTTTATTCTGGCAAACTACCACTGCACCCACAGGAACTTCGCCAAGTTCTAAAGCCTTGCGGGCTTCTTTCAAAGCCTCGCGCATAAAGTAATCGTCTGTGTAGAGGTCCATCCGTTCCGGGTAACATTAACAGTTGCTATCGCCTACGCCAAAACGATAACCTGTTCATTGCTTTAAAAATTACTTAATCCTTACCGTCTTCATCATGGCCCGCACTTTTGCCTGCCAGTCTTCTTTGGAAGATTTAGGACAGTTGAATGAAAACACCAGCGTACGTTCCGGCTCTACCAAATATTGAATATACGTGTAGCGATATACCGGTTGTTGTTCTCCCAGAACCATTTTATTTCCGTTTACCCGCGATTCAAACTCCAGAAAAATCAATTTCTTTTTATGTACTTCATGCACACCTTCGTCAATCATATCAACCCGGTCGTAAAAACTCTGGATGCTGGCCTTAAAAAATTTCTGTGCCATTTCCAGGTTAGCATCCGGCCACTGGGTAGCGGAGATATTGACGCTGAAATCGAGTGTTCGGTTTAAATCGGTATAGGCGGCCAGCGGGGCGCGTACAGACGGGTAACGCTGAATAATGTCATCCGTAGTCATAGGCGAAAGCTCGGCCGGCAACGAAACGGTAATGCCCTCGGCTACCTTGGTTTTAATCAACTTATCGGGCGAAAAGCCAAACAGACTAACAATTGACAGGAAAATAAGGAATCTCTTCATAGCCATTTTACAACGAAAAAAGGGTACCCATTCTATATAACGTGCAACCTTTATTAATTTGCGCACCCAAATTTAAGGATTTTACCATGTTAAGAACTCATACCTGTGGCGAACTGCGGCTGACTGATGTTAATAAAACTGTTACCCTTACCGGCTGGGTGCAACGTACCCGCGATAAAGGCAGCCTTTTATGGATTGATTTGCGCGACCGCTATGGGATTACCCAGCTTTTTCTGGAAGAAGGAAAGACTGACACGCAGGCTTTGCAGGTAGCCCGCACCCTGGGCCGCGAATATGTGGTGAAAGTACAGGGCACGGTGGTGGAGCGCCTTTCTAAAAATGATAAGATGCCCACCGGTGATATTGAAGTGAAGGTAAGTTCAATCGAAATACTGAATGCTTCTAAAGTTCCACCCTTTACCATTGAAGACAATACAGATGGTGGTGACGACCTGCGCATGAAATACCGGTACTTAGACCTGCGCAGAAATACCGTGCGCGAAAGTTTGCAGTTGCGTCATAAAATGGCGCAGCAAACCCGCGTTTACCTGGATAGTTTAAATTTTATTGAAGTTGAAACTCCGGTACTCATCAAATCCACACCCGAAGGTGCCCGCGATTTTGTAGTGCCCTCGCGTATGAACCCCGGAGAGTTTTATGCGTTGCCACAATCGCCACAAACCTTTAAGCAATTGCTGATGGTATCGGGTTTTGACCGGTACTACCAGATTGTAAAGTGCTTTCGCGATGAAGATTTAAGAGCCGACCGCCAACCTGAGTTTACGCAGATTGACTGCGAGATGGCTTTCATTACACAAGAAGATATTCTGCATACGTTTGAAGGTTTGGTGCGCCACTTGTTTAAAACGGTGAAAGGAATTGACATGCCATCGGTACCACACATGACCTATGCCGATGCGATGAAATATTATGGATCGGATAAACCGGATACCCGCTTCGACATGAAGTTTGTTGAACTGAATGGCGTAGCTCAGGGAAAAGGTTTTCAGGTATTTGATAGTGCTGAAGTTGTTGTGGGTATTTGTGCGCCCGGTTGTGCGGAATACACCCGCAAACAATTAGATGAACTTACCGAGTTTGTAAAGCGGCCACAGATTGGCGCCAAAGGTTTGGTGTACGTGCAATGCAAAGCCGATGGTACGTTTAAATCATCAGTAGATAAATTTTATCCGGCTGAAGATTTAAAACAGTGGGCCGAAAAATTTAATGCGAAGCCTGGCGATTTGCTGTTGGTTCTTTCTGGTGAAACCGCCAAAACACAAAAAGCTTTAAACGAGTTGCGCTTAAAAATGGGCGATACGCTTGGCTTACGCGATAAAAATAAATTCGCGGCCCTGTGGGTAATTGATTTCCCTTTGCTGGAATGGAACGAAGAAACCAGTCGCTGGCATGCCATGCACCATCCGTTTACCTCGCCCAAACCACAAGACATTCAGTTGTTAGATACTAACCCCGGTGCGGTGCGCGCCAATGCGTACGACATGGTGATTAACGGAACAGAAGTGGGTGGCGGGTCAATCCGGATTCACGATCGTGCTACACAACAATTAATGTTTACGCATCTGGGCTTTAGCGAAGCCGAAGCGAAAAAACAATTTGGCTTTTTGATGGAAGCCTTTGAGTTTGGGGCACCACCACACGGTGGTATTGCTTTTGGTTTCGATCGGCTATGCTCATTGTTCGGAGGGGCCGATTCCATCCGCGATTTCATTGCTTTCCCTAAAAACAATGCCGGCCGCGATATGATGATTGATACACCTGCTACTATCTCGCAAGAGCAGTTGAATGAGTTGAATATTGCCGTACAGGAGGTGAAGAAGTAAACAGCAAATTCCGGTGCCCTTAATTTTTGGTCTGTGTGTTGGCTGTATGTGTTTGTTTTCCTGTCATTACGCTGCTTTCTGTTTGTAAAGATGTTCCTGGAATTCTATAAACAGTCTGCTGATGTTTGCCACGTCTCCCAAAATTTCTTTTGCGTCTTCCAATGATTGATACTTGTTCGTAAGCAAGATTGGTAATTTCTCCTGGTCGAGTTCGTCAACACCTGTTTCAATGTATTTGCTCAAAACGAACGTGATAAACTCTTTTTGTTTGTCGTTGAGTAAGGCAAAGATTGTTGCTTCGGCTGCTTTGGCTCTGGCTTCTCTTGTCATGGCAATATAGTCGCCATTGAAAACGTATTCCAACACATCGTACAGATCGCTTTTTTCCATATCTACCAACTTTTGTAAAGTCAGTAAATCGTCTTTCGGAAAACCGGCTGATTCTAAATTCTCCAATAACGTTTTTCGCGTTAACGGATTGCTCCAAAGTTTCCGCAGAACGAGAAGCCAAAAGGGTAAAGATATTTTTAGATGAAGCCAACCAAAACGAGAAGGCAATAATCTTTTGTGCCAATCAGGGGCACGCAGCATTGATACGAGATTTGGTAAACCAGGAAAGGTTCAAAAGACTTGGAAGTGTAGGCGGGCACCGTCACCCTGAGCTTGTCGAAGGGTATTGCGTTCGTGTTACTGCCAATGACGGAGAAGAAGGCGAAAGACTATTGCGTGAATTTCAGGACAACGAAAAAACAATCCCAACCATTTTAACCACTTCGCAAAAACTTTCCGCAGGCACCGTCATAAATCTTGTCGCCAATTTTCGGGGCCACCACTTTTACAATGGTGGTAATGAGGGGCCGGGGTGTGTAGTACTCACCCCCGTTTCGCCCGGCATTGCCCATGTTTTTAATTTTGTCTTCGTACAAGTGGCTCATTTCGTGCTTCTCGGCATGGGTGCGGAAACGCAACTGGTCAATGAGGTTGATCACTTCCCGCAGGTTGTAACCGCTTTGCAGGCGGTTTTTCAGTTCACTGAAAATTTCGCCAATCTTGTATTCAATGGTATCGGCACTCTCGGCACTGGTCTTAAACTTTTTGAGGTAAGGAAAGAGTTTGTTGTTGACAAAGTCGGTGAGGTCGTCACCGGTCAGGGCTTTGTGGTGGTTGAGTTTTCCGTCTTTGCCTTTTGGCATTGCCCAAACTGTCCATTGATAATCTTTGTCAATGATAGGCGTGTAGGTCTTGCCGGTTAGTTCGGCTGCCGTGGCGCGGTCTTTCTCCAAGTCGTCCAAGTATTTCAGGAACAAAATCCAGGAGGTTTGCTCCACATAGTCCAGTTCACTGCCGCAACCGGCATCTTTGTGAAGAATGTCGTCAATGTTTTTAAAGGTTTGTTCGAACATTATTTATGTTTGTTTTAATTTCGACTAGCTCAATTTCAATCAATTAGTAAAGTTATCATTCTTGTTGGTGCGGTGGAAAAAATAAAACACGAAGCGTTGGGCTGTCGTGTAGGAAAAAGTCCGCTGTTAAGTTGTTGTATTGTCTGTTACACTTGCACCTAACTCCTAAATATACGCAACTTCTAAAACACCCGCCTCTAATCCTCCCATGTAAGGAGTTTACAATCAACAACAAATACAAAATCCGCAATCGGCTAACCGATTGCGGATTTCCATATCTTATTATATGCTTAGCAGCGCTTAACTCAATTACCGCCAATCGCCCAGCAAGATCGCACCCGCCCAATAGTAGGGATGCTGGTATTTAGGATTGCGCGAAAGGGTAACCTGCGCTTCGCGCAGCGCATCGATGGTAGCCATGGTGCGCATGTTTTTGTAAAACTCCGTCATCAGCAAAGAGGTGGCTTCATCATCTACTTTCCATAACGTAGCCACCACACTCTTTACTCCGTTCTGCAAAAAGCCACTGGCCGGACTAACAGGCGAGTTTTCGGCCGAGCCCTTGGTAACAGCCGTCTGGCAAGCTGAAAGCACCACAATGTTCAGGTGGTTCATCACCTCCATACCCCACAATTCTTCCAACGTAAGTTTACCATCACCCAGGGCGTCTTTACCTCCGGCCATTGTTAAAAACGATTGGGTAAAATCTTCATAGTCCAGATTACCATGTGTGGCAAAGTGCATCACGGTAAAGTCTTCGCCTGCGGTTTTTACTTTATCTTCGGTAGCTTGTTCGTGCAGAAAAACAGCCGAAGATGGATACAACTTCTTTATCTCTGCCACTTCCCGTTCGGTGCTCGGCAAGGTTTTATCCGGATTGCCGAATGCAATAATCTTCAGATTTTTTTCAGCATCGGCCAACCGCAAGATATTGGTGGAGCTTACATAGAAAACAGCAAACTGATTAGCGAGTAAACTAAACTCACCACTGTCAAGCGTTTTACCCAACAACTGAAAGGGAATGTAATTCAAAACTCCGGTAGCGATAATACCCAGTCGTTTCTTGGAGGCAATTTCGGCAGCTGCCGGGGCAATCAGGTGCTGGTACATTTCTTCAAACGGCACCATCACTTTATCTTTTTGTTTTAAATCATACACCAGGGCTTTCCGGTGTTGTTCTTCTTTCGATAAATCCAGCTTACCGAACGTTCCCACCTGATTGCGGGCCACATTTAAAATGGCATTCACATTCCGGTTTAGTTGCTCACGGCTTACATTCACAATTTTCGCAATAACGGTATCGCGTGTGGCCACAAAAATGTAAAGCTGATTTTCACCCGGCAGGTACGAGAGCAGCGCCATGTCTTCCGGAATATTTTTTTTCTCGCGCCTGAATTCTACGGGTTGTACACTGTTATTAAAATACCGGGTAAGTTCAGGCCGCACATTTACCTGTTGATTAACAAACTTCAGGTAATCGCCTTCGGCAATGGTTTTGGTGCCATCCAGATTTTTCAATTTCTCTTTATTCTGCTGCTCAGCCGGCAATGCTTTTTCATTGGCAATCTGTTGTTCAATGCCATCCAACCGGGCTTTCATGTTGCGTTCCTGCTCCACGATTTTACTTTTACTGGCATCTTCAAACTTCACATCCAGATTCTTAAACTTGGCTTTCAGGTTATCTTCGTTATTCTTTTGCAGGTAGCCCATGGCCAATTCGGTTTCGCCTAATTGCAGTAACACATCTACCAGGGCTTCATATACTTTCAAGATGTTTTTGTCGGACGAGAAAAGCTTGCGTGCTTCTTCGCCACCGGCAACCTTATTGCGGATCTTTTCAATTACATCTACCGCTTCTTTCAGGTAATCGCGGCTTTGCGGCAGTTGTTTGTTCTCTTTGTATAAAATGCCCAGCCAATACAAACTTTCCCACAGCGTATTGTATTTGCTCATCTCGCGCGAAGCCTTGATGGTTTCTTCCAGCGTAGGCTTTGCTTTGACGTAATTTTTCTGCAACACCTGTAATTGCCCCAGCAGATTCAGGTTAGCGATGTAATCTACCTTTAGTGATTTCTCTTTGGCTGATTTAACACCTTCATTCAGAAAGCGCGCAGCTTCATCGTATTTTTTCTCTTCAATTTTTAACCGACCAATCATACTCAACGCTTCGGTTTTAGGTCGTGGAGCGCCAACCTTATCAAATACTCCAATGGCATCGCGCAACCATTTATCGGCCTGTGCATAATCATTCAAATGAAAATAGGATTCCCCGATCAGGCTGTGGATGATCCCAAAGTTCTCGTTGTAGTCACCGGCCTTCTTCATTATCTCGTACGATTTTTCGTAGTACTCCAACCCTTTGCGGTAATCGCCCTGGGCCGTGTACACGGTGCCAATATTGGCTAATGGAGCTAACCGGTTATATTCCGAATTTACTTTGCGATACAAGCTATCGCTGGCCAACTGGTAGCGCAACGACTTATCGTATTCGCTTAATTGTTTGTAAATGTTTCCCAGATCGATGTAGGCACCGGCAAGGCCCCACTCGTTGTTAGTGCTGCGGTACAACTCAAAACTCTGATGCCCTAACTCGAGCGCTTTCTGAAACTCACCGGCTTCAGACAAAATGTTACTGCGTACTTCAAGCAAATAAGCTTTTAGGGTAACATCATTTAACGTATCGGAAATTACCTGGGCCTGATCCAGTAACTTCAACGCTTTTACATTATCGCCATACACATAACTGGCATCGTTACCCATTTCAACCAGGGCATAGGCAGCATCTTTGCTACGATTGGTTTTAGTGTAAATGTCTAACGCTTTACGGATATAATCTTCGGCCACGGCAAACTTTCCTTGCGAACGGTTGAGCCCCTTCATGCGCAGGTAACAAAAGGCAAGTATGTTATCGTCTTTAATCTCGGTGGCAAGTTTCACCGCTTCATCAAAATACGTACCTGCCTTCTTATAGTTGTTATCCGCAGCTTGCGCCAACGTGCCCAGGTTGGCAAGGGTATAAATCAGATTCGGTTTATCTTTTATTTTTCGTTGCAACGACAACACCTCCAGGTAGAGTTTTTCTGCTTCGGCATAATCTGTTTTGGATTGGTAGCCACTGGCCAGATTCGAAACAGCCAGCGCCCAGTTCAAGGTATCCTGGCTGGCTTTTAACAGTCCTATTGCCTTGTTATAATAATCGAAAGCGGTGTTAAACTCTTTCGTTTTTACATAACTCGCTGCCAAATCCTGATAAGCCGGTGGTAGTTGGGTAGAATCATTCAGCTGATGCAAGGCGTCCACGGTATTGTTAAGTGCTTCCTGTGCAGCAACCGGATTGTTGGTTTCCGTAAACAACGTGGCCAGTTTAGACCATGAGCTTGCAACCTGTGTCAGATTGCGACATTTTTTTGCCAACGCTATGGCGGCCTGGTGCGATTCAATGGCTTTATCGAAATCAAGTTTGCTCCAGTAATTTTGCCCGATGTTCGAAAGCATGACAGACGCATTAACCGAATCGCCAGCTTCCATGTATAACGTGTAGGCTATCCGATACCGGCCAATGGCTTCATCATATTTAAACAAGTTAGTACCTTGATTATAGGCATACTCCCAATGCGATTCTGCCTCTTGTCCTTTATCACCCAGTTTTTTAAACGCTGAAACTGCTTCCAGAAATGCTTCGTTTGCCTTTGTATAATTTTTTAATGCCGCATAGCCCTTGCCCACATTCAGTAGTACTTGTGCACTTTTGCGCTCATCACCAGCCACTTTAAAGAGCCGGGCCGATTCCTGATAATGAAACAACGATTGAGCTTTATTACCAAAGTGTTTACTGGTAACAGCCCAGCGATCGTGGGTATCGGCTTGTTCATAAGCCCGATGCTTTACATTAGTGAGGGTAAGCGCAAGCTGATGATGTTTGTAAGCATTTACAGAATCACGTAAGTCGCGGTATTGATAGGCCATGTTGTTATACACCGTGGCCATGTTGGTAGTGTCGTGCGTTAGTTTGTAGATTTTTACAGCTTCGCCATAATACTCAATCGATTTGCGCGGATCATTCACATACTCTTTACCATGGATATACGCGAGGTCCCACCAGGCATCCGTCAGATTTGGATAGTCGTTCTTCTTAATGAGTGGAAACACTTCTTTTATTTTTGCTACCGCTGCCTTTGTATTTTTATTATCGCGGTAGCCTTTATAGATGTTTCGCTTTGCACTGATTAATCGCGCTGTATCCTTTAGTTGTGTGTAAATTTTTTCAGATTCGGTATAACTCGCTACGGACTTTGCGAACTCACCCAACGAAAAATGCAGGTTGCCCTCGTAGTCTAATGCATACGCCAGTTTCTGGGAATTATTCCATTCGCGACCATACTTTACAGCCTCAGCAATTGCTGCTTTAGCTTTATTGGTCTCCTTAATTTTGTTAAAGTTTATTGCCATGTTGCGCTTCAGGTCAATCATACTGGCTGTATCGCGCAAAGCGGAATAAATTTTAAATGCGCGTTCGTAACTGGCAATCCCATCCACCGTTCTATCCATTTCATCGGAATACATAAAGCCCATGCTCCATAAGATGTCAGCCTCTGAATCTACATTGTCAGCGGAGCGGGCAATTCCGAGGGCCTCATCATAATGGGTAATGGCTTTCTTAAAATCTTTCCTGGCGCGATTCAGTTTCGCTAATTCTTTAAGCGTCAGGTTCAATTCATTCTGATACGACTCTGATTCGCGATTGGCAGAAAACACTTTGGTGCGGAGGTCTTTCGCCAATAAAAGATTTTCTTCGGCTTTTGCCTGCTGATCTAAATCAAGATAAGCCATACCCAAGTAGTGGCGGGCAAAGCCTTCACCGTATTCGCTTCCGGCTGCTTTAAATTTTTCAGCGGCCTTTTCATACCAGACAACCGCCTGGGCATATTGGCTCTGCGCTTCTTCAATCAGCGCAACTTCATAATGATATAAGGCTTCGTTATAGGTGTCGTTCAGCCTGGCACCCAAAAATATACAGGCATCCAGAATTTTTCGGGCTTCGGCATACTGTTGGGCTTTGCGTTGGTCTTGTGCCTCCCCATACCAATCGCTAACCATGGTTTTGGTAATTCTTCGTTTATAGTGAGTAAAACTTGCCTCCATTTTTTCTGGTGTGGCACCTACAAATAACGATCGCAGTTCGGAAGCTGTAGCGCGGTCTCCATCTAACGCATACTCACTAAAACTTTTAACCCAGGGTTGAGACAAGCCGGCATTTTGGGTGTACATTAAAGTTGCATGATACAAGTAGGACCAAACGGCAATAGTATCCGCTTTCTCCAAAGCTTCGTACAGCAGCATTCCCTTTTGCGGACCTTCCTTTACCCGATCGGTATTGTTGGCTGCTTTCAGTTTTTGACCTTCTTCGTTAAGCGCCATTTGCATCTTCACAAATTTTTCGGTTCGCAACCGATAGCCATCCGATTTTAAAATCTCATCTGCCGAGTAATATGGCTTACCTCCTTCATCGGTAAAAAATATTCCATAGGAGGCGAGGTAGAAATACGAGCTTTTGAATTTGAGATTAACAGGAATCTGGGCAAAAACCAGATCGCCCGTATAAACCGGCTCTTTGGTTTCGACAAGGGCGGTTGCTTTTTTTGTACCGGCTTCCTGAAAAGTAATACTGTTGAGATAATGAGCTTCGCCTTTGCGTTGTTGTTGCAGCGTGGCCCACACTTCACCATTTCCACCCTTCTTTAGGCCAACTTCCGAGCCGTAGTTGATTGTTACGAGGTATTTATTACTGCCTTTATTTTCAACAGAAACAATTGGAAAGGCAAACCACAATTCTTCCGATTGGGCAACGGCTGCCGAGCCCGAAAAAAGAAGCACAAGCACAAATAATAAGGAACGCATAAGCAAGTTAAAAAGAGCAGAAAAATTAGGCATTTTTAGTGCGCAACGGAACGGTTGTTACCGGTAAGATTGCAAAATCCGTGCTGGCACGGATAAAGAAGGCCTAAGTACTGAGAACCCGGACTTGAAATCGGACTAAAAAGTTGTACCTGATTTGCTGGTTCAACCAGGGATATTAATTCAGCAGTTGTGTGGTTTCATCTGCATCGATGGTAATATCGTCCTCGCCTACATCATCAAATGGATTTTCAAGATGATCCTGAATGTTATCGAGGCTTACCAGAATGAAGCTGTATAAAACCGGCATCACGTATTCAAGCGAATCGGCATAATCGCCAACGGTGCTGGCAAAGTAGGGACCGTAAATGATGGGGAACACATAAATAAAAACCTTGCTATACGTGCGCAGCGTAACCGGAGTACGATAATTATGAATAATCTTCATGTTATCGAACGCAATAATCATTTTGCTGATGTATTGATTTATTCTGGAAATCTCGCTGCTTTGCACATCGTGCTTACGCAGATCGTTTGTAAACTCTGAAAGTTCCGAGAAAAGTTTGTACATCATCAATTCATTCTGTTTCCATTCGGGGTTATGACTGGTCTTGAACATCTCGCGCATCAGCTTCATCATCTCAAAAATGATTTGCTTGCTTCGGTTGGGTAAGGTTTTTTCTTTTATCGGAGGCCAATCGCGCGTAGCAAAATAAATTGCTACCGCATGACCTTTAAAATCGGCCAGGCGTTGCAAGGCTGTTTCCCTGCGGGTGTAGGCGGAGCCAATTGAAAATACTACCGGAAAAACGATGGCCACACCCACCAGCATATCTGGAAACTTGGCGATCAGGCCAAAGTGAAAGCAGGTGTACGTTGAAATCACCGCCAGCGTGGTGATGATGAACGTTTTGTAATTAATGATCAGGGAGAAACTGCGAATGATCCGCTTCATAAGGGGTAGTAAGGCCGCGAAAATTTCCAAAAAGAGCGGACATTACCAAATTGTTACGCTCAAATTGCTGCTTATTCTTCCAGCACCTCTACCTCAACCCGTACATTTCTGCGTGCATTGTTACTGTTTTTGTCGTGCAGCATGCGATTACCACCCCACGCCTTGATGCTGATGCGGTTATCGGCAATCCCGTTGGCTACCAGCCAGGCCTTAATAGTTTGCGCCCGCGCTTCCGAAAGTTCCTTCGCAGAGCCGGTGCCGTTCACCACATCGTTAGTCAGCTCAAAGAAATTTTGGGTAGGCCCCATCTTAACAATCTTACCGCGCGCATTGCCATTAGTGTGGCCATGCAGCATAATCTTGTACCGCTCGTTTGAGTTCATAAATTCCAGCAAGCGACTTAACTCGTATTTCGATTCGGGCAACATCACGGCTGCATCGTTAAAGAAGTACACATTATAAAGTGTTTCAATATCGCCCCGATGTAACCGGGCCAGGTCAAAGTGAATAATGTACTTATCGTCTTTCCATTCGATGTGTTCGGGCAGACTATCGGGCTTAATTTCATTCAGGTTAAAATCGTGCTGCACTTTGCGGAAGCCAAACGATGAACCAATCAAGGTAACCTTACCCGATTTATTTTTGGGATCTACCATTGGAATTACCTCGTGTGCTTTTACTTTTTTAATCAAACGAGATACATCGCTGTCTACCAGTTCTACTTCACCTTCAATCGGTTCGCTGTTGGTAGGATTGAATAAATAAAACAGAACATTAGCTTCTTTCAGGGGTGGAGTAACCTTTGGTTTGGATTCTTCCTTTGGTTTTTCGGGCTCTGGTTTCTTTTCTTCCACAACAGGTTCAACTTCCTTCACGGGTTCTTCCTGCACCACCGGTTTGGGTTCTGTTATGGTTAGTGCACTGGTATTCTTATCCGGATTTACTTTTGCTTCGCTTTGTTTTTCAGTTGATGCTTCGGTTGGTGCCCCATAGTTTTCTTTCATTACGCGCACCCAGGCTTTATCAAAACCACCTTCTTTCCGGGCCTTCAACATCTGACTGATCGACTCATTAAAATCCGCATAGTAATCCAGGTAGATGTAATAGAATTTACGACCGGCATCATAACCATATTTGGAATGCAGCCCCGTGTTGTTGAGCTGCGCTACATAATTCTCCATGTACTTTTCCTGACCTATCCGATATGCTGCCACTACAATATAATGGCCCTTTTGGAGATACTCGCCTTTGGGTGCGGGATCGGTAAAGGATAGGAATGAAGCCCCGAGTAAGATCAGGGTAAGGGCATAGCCTCTCATAAAATTGGGTCTTTGGTTAATTAAAGTTTAGATAAAAAACTGACTTATGCAATCCAAAAACCCTATCGCACAAACATCTGCTTCAGAAAACCTATACCATAACCTGTAAGCTGGATAAAAGCCGAAGGCACGCTGAGTACTGCCACCGGCAAAGATTTTACAGTGAAAAGAGAGTGAAACCCGATCAGTAAAAAATAACTGAGATAGCCAAGGATTAGTAGCGCACCTGGCTTCGGAAAAAGTAATGTTACAATCGGAATCGAACAAAGCACTACGAGAAAACATGCCGGAAACCAATGTGTTGGTTTTATTTCTCCGGGATGCGCCTGCCCCACCAGCACGCGACCTTTGCCAAAGTTGGAAACCTGTTTAAAAAATTCGCTGAACGAAGTTCTGCGTTTATGATAAACAAACGCATCGGGTATTAACACCACCTTAAACCCTTGCTTGCGCATGCGCACACTCAACTCAATATCTTCCGCAAAGCGATCGAATACAAAACCCTTTGTCCGGGCAAACACGGTACGGCTGATACCCATGTTAAAACTACGCGGCTGAAAACCTTTTTTACTTCCACCCCGTATGCCACCGGTTGTAAAAACCGAAGCCATTGTATAAGCCATAGCCTGCTGCAATGAGGTAAAGTCTGCTCGCCCTTTATCGGGCCCACCCCATGCATCAATAGTTTCAGTTTGCATAAATTTTTCAACCGCCTCGAAATAGGTTTCGGGTATTACGCAATCACTATCAAACACAACAAAGTATTCGCCCCGGGCCCGTTCAAAACCAAAATTGCGACTGGGCCCCGGCCCACTGTTGGGCTTAAAAAAATAGGTGATCGATAAAGTTGAAGCATATTGTTCATATACCTCGCGGCTGGTTTGGGTTGAGCCATCTTCCACCAGCAGCACTTCAAAATTTTTGTACGATTGCTGGACAAGGCTTTGCAGCAATTCCTTCACTTCGTGCGGACGGTTATAAACCGGAACAATTACAGAATACTTAGGAGTGTGCATTTCAACAAAAGTAATCAATCCGTAAACAGAAATTCTGTTCGTCAAATTTTTGGATTACTGATTTTAGTACCTTTAAGCATGAAAAAATTTACGTACCTAACCGCACTGTTCGCCCTCTCCATAAGCTTCACCTTCGCGCAGAAAAATGCCGACCTCGATAAAGTTGCGGCCACCTATGCCACGCAATCATTCAAAGAGTTTTACGAAATGCTCAGCTTACCCAACGATGCCCACTTTCCGCTGGATATTGAGAAAAATGTGCAATGGTGTGAACAAGCCTTTGCGAAACGTGGCTTCACCACGCAGCGATTAAATACACCAACCGTTCCGTTGTTACTGGCTGAACGCAAAGCAAAGAATGCCAGCAAAACCGTGCTCATTTATATTCAGATTGATGGTCAACCGGTTGACCCTTCGCAATGGCAACAGGAAAGTCCGTGGAAACCAACCCTGAAAGAAAAAGACAGCGAAGGCAAGTGGAACACCATTGCCTATGAACGTTTATACGAAGGCTTTAATCCCGACTGGCGGATTTTTGCCCGGGCCACTTCCGATGCCAAAGGCCCGGCCATGGCATTTCTGGCTGCGCTGGATGCCGGACAAGCTTTAAAAATTCAACCTAATTACAACATCAAAGTAATTATGGATTTTGAAGAAGAGTTAGGCTCGCCCAACCTGCCACCGGCTGTGCTTAAATACAAAAACGAACTGGCAGCTGATATGCTTATTATTTATGATGGACCACGCCATGTAAGCAACCAGCCAACCTTAAGTTTTGGTGCCCGAGGCATTTGCGAAATAACACTTACCACATTTGGACCGCGTGTACCGGTACACAGTGGCAACTATGGTAACTATACGCCTAATCCCGCTATGCGGTTAGCACAATTGCTTGCTTCTATGAAAGGTGACGATGGCCGCGTAACCATTCCCGGGTTTTACGATGGTATTTCATTAACGGCAGACGAGAAAGCTGTTCTGAAACAAGTGCCCGACAATGAAACGGAAATCAAAAAATTTCTGGGCATTGCCAAAGCGGATAACATTGGCGAAAATTTTCAGGAATCGCTGCAATACCCTACGTTGAACATTCGCGGTATGGATGCTTTGTTTATTGGTAAAGAGTCGCGCACATTAATCCCGGCTACAGCCACGGCCGAAATCGATATCCGGTTAGTGCCCGGCAGTGATCCCGATCGGTTGGTTGGTCTGGTGAAAAAACATATTCAGGATAAAGGCTATTATGTAATTGATCGCGAACCTACTGAAGCAGAAC
Organism: Bacteroidota bacterium; assembly: GCA_051715445.1. Taxonomy (GTDB): domain Bacteria; phylum Bacteroidota; class Bacteroidia; order Cytophagales; family Cyclobacteriaceae; genus ELB16-189. The sequence goes on from JBPXJU010000011.1 coordinate 230,062, forward strand.
GCATGCAATACGAAAAAATAGCTTCGTTCCGGTCGCACTTTTCCTATGCTGCGTTTCAAACTCCGTTTAACTCAGCCCCGGGTATCTGGTTAAACAAAGCGATGGTAAAAGCGTTTGGAAAAGAGCCGATTAAAATCCGGATAATGGGTGGTTCTATTCCCATTTCACCCTTTGTTACAACCCTCAATATTCCGGCCGTAAGCGTACCTACCGTAAATGCCGATAATAACCAGCATGCCGAAAATGAAAATATCCGGGTAGGTAATTATGTGGATGCTGTAAAAACTTTTCTGGCGATACTGATGGAGAAGTTGTAAACCATTGAAAGGCAGGGTTATAAAATTTCTTTCCAAATTATGGCAAGAGATAATAGATGATTTTCAAATTGGCTAATTGTCAAATTTTCAAATTGGCTTATCTTGCGCCCAATGGAGAATTTTGTTGTCTCGGCTCGTAAGTATCGTCCACTCGGCTTCGAAGAAGTTGTAGGCCAGGAACATATTACGACCACGCTAAAAAACGCCATTGACAACAACAAACTTGCACAGGCTTTACTATTCTGTGGACCGCGGGGTGTAGGAAAAACTACCTGTGCGCGTATTGTTGCCCGTTTGATCAACGGTTTCGAAGAAAAAGCTGAGATTAATTCACTTAATATTTTCGAACTGGATGCAGCATCTAACAATTCGGTAGATGACATCCGTAACCTGATTGATCAGGTACGTTACCCACCGCAGTTCGGAAAATTTAAAGTGTATATTATTGACGAGGTGCACATGCTTTCAGCATCGGCATTTAATGCCTTTCTGAAAACACTGGAAGAACCTCCACCTTATGCCATTTTTATTCTGGCAACAACAGAAAAACATAAGTTACTTCCAACCATTTTATCGCGGTGCCAGATTTATGATTTTAATCGAATTCAGGTTTCGGATATTTCCCGGCAGCTAAAAAAAGTTGCAGATCGGGAAAAGATTAAAGTTGAAGAAGAAGCCCTGCACCTGATTGCCCAGAAAGCCGATGGCGCTTTGCGCGATGCGCTTTCCATCTTCGACCTGATGGTTACATTCTCATCCGGTAATGAGGTAACATTCAAAAATGTATTGAATAACCTTCACATCCTCGATCACGATTATTACTTCAAAGTGGTGGATGGGCTGTTATCCGAAAATCACGCGCAACCATTGTTATTGCTGGATGAAATTCTAAAGAAAGGTTTTGATGGCCATAATTTTATTGTTGGCTTAAGCGATCATTTGCGTAACCTGCTGGTAGCACAAGATGCCCGCACAGTTGATCTGATGGAGGTTCCGGATAGTACCCGTAAAAAATATCTTGAACAAGCGGGCGCGGCTTCACCCTCGCTTTTACTTTCCTGGTTAAACCTGGCCAGCCAGTGCGACATGAATTATAAGAGCAGCAAAAATCAACGCTTATTAGTTGAGCTTGCGCTGATGAAGATGGCGCATGTAAACGCTGTTATTAAAACCAATGGCACTGCTCCTGTTCAGGAGGGATTAAAAAAAAAATTGAACCCATAACCAATACACCGGTTATTCAATCCAATGCGGCTCCTATCTCTGCGGAAGCCTTAGAAACCGTTAACCTGGTTGCCAAAGTTGTAAAAGAACCAATTGCCAAAACAGCTGATGAAAGTAACAAACCCCGCACCACGCTTAATCTCAGCAACCTGCTGAAAGGAAAACCAAAAGAAGAAATCAAAACCGTTGTTGCTGCTCCAGCAAAAGAAAACAAACCAGTAAAAGAGAACGAGTTAATTAAAGTTTGGAATGAGTTTGCCGAACAGAAAAAAAGTCAGGTGGCGGAATATCATTTACTCAAGCAACCTTTTGCATTTGGCAACAACGTAATTACCCTCACCCTAACCAACCCGGTGGAAGAGCCCTTGCTCAACACCATCAAAGCCGATTTGCTTACTTACCTGCGCGATAATCTGAATAACACTTTAATTCAATTGGATTATCAATTTGCGCAAATCGAAACCAGACGTGTGGCGTATACTAACAAAGAAAAGTTTGATGCGCTTGCTGAAAAAAATCCACTGCTAAAGAAGCTGCAGGAAAAATT
>JBPXJU010000012.1:0-89683 GCA_051715445.1 Bacteroidota bacterium
GCTGTAATGGATCACCAATCACAGTAATCGTAACAGTAAATCCGTTACCGGATGTGGTAGCAGCCCCGAATACAGAGACGATCTGCAGTGGCGCCACCACCAACATCAGCTTAAGTACGAGCAATGGCGTAGCGGGTGCTACATATACCATCACACCAGCAGCAGGCGGCTGTAATGGATCACCAATCACAGTAATCGTAACAGTAAATCCGTTACCGGATGTGGTAGCAGCCCCGAATACAGAGACGATCTGCAGTGGCGCCACCACCAACATCAGCTTAAGTACGAGCAATGGCGTAGCGGGCGCCACATATAGCTGGACAGTTGTTCAAAGTAACGTAAGCGGAGCGACTGCAGGTTTTGGCACAACAATCAATCAGACCTTAACAGCCACCACCAGCGCAGCGGGCACTGCTACCTATACCATCACCCCGGCAGCGAGTGGTTGCAACGGCACTCCGATAGTAGTGGTAGTAACTGTTAATCCGGCTTCCATAACTACAAGCAGTCCGTTAGCAGTAACCCGCTGCAGCGGAGAAGGGGCGTTGAATTTTACTCCTGCATTTAACGTGGTGGGTACAACTTACACCTGGACAAGTTCTGTTTCAGGCTCTGTAACTCCTGCAACCGTAACTGCAAATGGTACCTCGACTATAATTGATAATCCGGTTAACATAGGAAGCTTACCGGGCACAGTAACCTATACGTTCATTCCAACGGCACCCGGAGGGTGTATTGGAGCATCATTTACTTATGTTGTAACAGTTAACCCTGAGCCGGTCGGGGTGAACGATATTAAATCAGTTTGCAGCGATGAGGCCATCAATTACAATTTGCTGTTGAATGTGGCCTCCCTGGGGAATAATGTGGGCAGTACTTTTAGTTGGGTGGCTACCGACAATGCTAATCCTTTGGTAACCGGAGAAAGTACGGTTGTTGTGAATGGTCCGATCATTACGGATATAATAACCAACCTTAGCAACACCGATCAACTGGTAGTTTATACGGTTACTCCAACCGGAACAAATGGCTGTACTGGTGCAGCGTTCCAGATTACGATAACAGTTAAACCCGAGCCGGTAGGTATTTCGGCAACAGCTCCCGATATCTGTAGTGGTTCTACTGTGGGTTATGATTTGCAAAATAATGTGAACACAATAGGTAATGCATTAGCGGCAAACTTTACATGGACTGCGGCAGCGCAACCCAATGTTGCCGGAGAAACTACTTCGTTGCAATCCGGTTCGATCATTGACGATGTGCTGATCAATAACTCAGGTGTTAACCAGGTGGTAACCTATACCGTTACGCCAACTTCTCAAACCGGAAGCTGTTTGGGTAACTCGTTTACTATTCAGGTAAATGTAAATCCAAAAGCAATTTTTACGGCTGGACCTGATCTGGCTATATGTGTTGATCAGAATGATATCGAAATACAAGGCTCCGTAACATTTGCGCCATCTACTTATTCATGGTCGGGTGGCACGGGCACGTTCGATAACAACACGCTTGAAAAACCGCGCTATATTTTAAGTGCTGCCGATAAAGCGGTGGTGGTACCAACTGTGCGTGTATTAACCCTTACTATTGCAGCTTCTGGTGTTTGTCCGGCAGAGGTTGAGACAATGAACCTGACACTGAATCCCCTTCCAAATGCTTCTTTTATTGGACTTCCGGCATCAACACCAGAAAACGGCCCGGATCTAAAATTAAATGCGTTTCAAGCAGGAGGATTATTTACGATTGTTCCAGGCTCAGGCTTAACCGCAACTTCAATTGACGGTGGTACTGGATTTGACCAGACTTTCCTGACTCCAGCTAATGCCACAATTTACGATGGGACTCCAGCTACCGTAAATATTGTGACATATGCGTTTACGGATGCAAATGGATGTGAAAATTCAACATCTCAGAACATAAGAGTAAACCCTCTGACCACTGTAGATTTCATTGTTCAGAATTCTACGACCGATAGCGATGGCGATTTTAGGATATGTGCGGATAATGGGAATCTCTTGCTAACTCCAGTTGATGGCGGAAGTCCTGGGATACCTCCAACACTTTTCGAAAGCTTAACCCCTGGATTGAACATCTTATTTGATGGAACAGATTATTACATCCAGACTAATAGTGTTGTTTCGGGTATTTACATAATCAGATTTACCTATACGAATGGTTTAGGTGTAACTTCATTCAAAGAAAGAAATGTAAAAGTACAAGCTAGCCCGGTGGTATCCTTTACCTCAAGTGGTAGCTGTATTGATAGCCCAACCACATTTACCAATACTTCTACAATCAATCTTTCAAACGTAAACACGCCAGCTGCACCAACTGTTAGTTTGGTGGAATGGAACTTTGGTGATTTCAGTGGCGTAACGGGTGCGCCTTCAGGCACCATACCTTTAGGAACAAATTCCGGTAGAACAACCGGTACCTATGATAATCCAAGTCATACCTATGGAAGCGCCAGCAGTTACACGGTGTCGTTAAAGGTTACAACTACACAAGGGTGCTCAAGTACATTTACCAACTTAACCCCGGTAGTAGTGGGTACTATTCCGGTGGTTGATTTTGATTACTTCGCGATTTGTAATAATGATAGTACGGTATTTAAAGCTTTGATTACCAATCTGGGATCAAGTACCATAGCACAGTACAATTGGAATTTTGATGATGGTGATGTGCTGAGTGGCCTGGGTGCAGTTCCTCCACTTACACACGCAGGAAGAACCACAGGTACGTTTGATGAGCCTACTCATAAATATGTGAGCACCGGTGGTTATGATCCGTCACTATCTGTTACTACTAATTTAGGTTGTACCAGCTTAGTAAAAACAAGACCGATAACAATCGTGCCCTATGTAACCGTGGTAGTTTCTTCCAGTAACCCGCCAGAAAACTTCGATACTCCGGCTGGTTGGTTTTCTGAAAACCTGATTGATCCGGATGATAACACTTTTGTAAGTTGGAAACATGGTGCTCCTACAGGCGCAGAAATAACAGCAGCCAGCAGTACCGGCAATGTGTGGTGGACCGGAAATAATGCGAATACATATTTTGCGAATGAGAAATCAGTTGTCAACAGTCCTTGCTTTGACCTGGATTCTCTTGAACGCCCCATGATTGCGCTCGACTATTACTCAGACCTGGAGAACAGTCTTGATGGTGTGGTGCTGCAATATTCAATTAATGGTGGTGCAACATGGGAATTGGTTGGGCCTGGAATTACAGAAACCCGCGATCAGGGAATTAACTGGTTTAATGGTGCCGCTATTCCATCCAATCCGGGTAACCAGATTTTAGGCCAGTATGGTTGGACCAATGAACAAAACGGATGGAAGAATGCCCGCTTTAATCTCGATATGATTCCTAAAGCAGCCGATGAACGCAAACAAGTACGCTTTAGGCTTGCGCTGGCATCAAATGGTACCAACGATCCAAATAGGACTTTTGAAGGTTTTGCGTTCGATAATGTCTATGTAGGCGAGAAACAACGCAATGTGTTGGTGGAGCATTTTACTACTTCGCAATTAAATATTAGCCTAGATGCAGATAGCGATTTGAATGACTTGTACCAAGATCAATTGACATTCAGAGGTTTCTCTGATTTTGATCAAATTCAGTACCATGTAAATTTTAATGGAGTTGATCCATTAAATCGGGATAATCCAGAAGACCCGGCAGCCCGTGCGTTGCGTTATCGTGTATCGCAACCGCCTTATACTATTATGGATGGTAAGCTGGAGCCAGGAAAATTTTCTGGAAAATGGTTAGAAATTGATAAGATAGAAATTGATCGCAGAGCCTTGGTTGATCCGGTGTTTGATTTGCAGGTAGAAGATTTACCAACCGCAGAGAATACCAAAATGAGTGTAAGGTTAACCCTTACGGCAAGGCAAGCTTATAGCCGGCCGGTATTAATCAACGTAGCTTTATTGGAACAAGATGTTAACGGTAACAAGAATGTGTTACGTAAAAATTTGTTTACACCGGCTGGATTGGTGATAGAACTTCCATTTACGCAAGGACAAACCTTATTCAGAGAAGCTTTGGATGTAGTGCTGGACGTGCCAATTGCAGATCCGAATGGGTTGATGTTAGTGGGTTATGTGCAAGACCTTCAAACCAATGAAATCTTACAGTCGGTTGTGATGCGTAGCGGTGTGGCTCCTAAGCAAACCGATCCGATTACTGCTGTAGATGATATTCCAGCTAAAGCTGCGCTTAATGCGATTATGATTTTCCCGAACCCGGCAAGTCTTGAATTTAACTTTGGGTTACCAGCCGATGTAGCTCCCGGTACATCGTGGAAAATTTTGGATCAACGTGGTATTACAGTACTGAGTGGCGACTTTGAAGGTGCGGTTAATGGAATTAAACCAGTTGATATTTCTGAACTAGCCAATGCTGTTTACTATGTGGTGATGACCTCGCCACAAGGTGCAACCGTGCATAAGAAGTTGGTAGTGGTTAACCGGAATTAAACTTTCTTTCGGATGGATGCCACAGCTTGTTGTAAGCAATCAGAAACTTCCTGTACAAGGGTTATTGCTTTTGATGAACCGGGGAGATCCTTAGCCTCTTGCTCCAAAGCCACTACTTTATCTTTAAGAGAATGAATTCCCATCAGCGTAATGGTAGGCTTAATCTTGTGAACTATTTTGGCAACTTGTTCCCAATTTCCTGAGGCTGCATTTTGAGTGATTTCGTTGATGCTTCCAGGCATCGATTCTAAAAAAGTGTCGATAATTTCATTTATAAAATCCTGATTATTGTTGGACATCTTTCTCAGGTAACTCAGATCAACAAGTGTGTTGGGTTTTCTTTCTTTGATTCCATTTCCATTTTCCTTTTTCGGAACCTGTTTGCGCCCAAGATGTTTATTGAGCGAGTTGAATAAATCCTGTTGGGTAAAAGGTTTGATAATGCAATCGTTCATGCCGGCATCCAGACATTTTTGATAGTCTTGCTGTGTAGCATTAGCCGTGAGAGCAATAATCAATACGTTTCTTTTCTTGGGATCTCCTTGCCGTATGGCTTTGGCCATTTCCAATCCATCCATTACCGGCATTTGTACATCCATCAGAATAGCATCGAAAGAATGATTTCTGATTTTCTCAAGAGCTACAACTCCATTCTCAGCAGTTTCAAAATGACAGCCCCACATTTTCAGAATGCTGCTCGCGTAAAGCCGGTTAATGTCATTATCCTCTACCAACAAGATAGAGTAGTATTTAAAGGGCTCTTTGTTTTTAGGTTGATACTTACTGATCTCAACAGGTTTAGCTTTTTTACCCGCCTGGTAGGGCAGGTAGAAAGTAAATGTTGAACCCATATTCTCTTTGCTGGAAACAAAGATTGATCCGCCCTGTAACTCTACCAATTGTTTTACAATAGTAAGCCCAAGGCCCGTGCCGCCATACTTACGGGTTACGCTGGCATCGGCCTGACTGAAACTTTCAAAAATAGTTTGCAGCTTATCCCGCGGAATGCCGATGCCGGTATCGGTAATATCAAACCGCAGTTTATACCACTGGCCTTTTTGTTTCTGTGCCTGAACATTGATTTTAATTGAACCTACATGGGTGAACTTAATGGCATTACTAATCAGGTTAATAAGAATCTGATTTAATCGAACGGGATCACCAATAAAAATGCGATCTGCTTCTTTATCGAGCACATAGGTAAGATCAATTCGCTTTTCTTTCGCTTGCATGCTAAAGGTTTCAATCAGCGAATACAGCAGATCGTTCAGGTTAAAACCAATTTTCTCCAATTGCATCTTACCCGATTCGATTGAGGCCAGATCCAGAATATCGTTGATGATTACTTTCAGGTTATCAGCAGCGCTTTTGATGGCGTTGAGGTAAGTTTTTTGTTCTTCGTGTGTAGGATTTTGACTTAACAAACCGGCCATACCGGCAATACCATTAATAGGTGTACGGATTTCGTGGCTGATGTTAGCCAGAAATTGTTCTTTTGCTTTTTGCGCCCGTAGCAATTCTTCAGCATCTTTCTTTCGCTGCGTAATGTCGCGGCAATCCAGAATCAATCCCTTAATACCCTCTTTCTTACTCAGGTTAACGGAGTTAAATTCCAGGTATTTGTAACTCTTGTCTTTGCACTTAAACTGAAACTCTATGCCTTTGTTGAAGGTTTTGCGGGTGCTTATGGTAAATTGTTTTTTGAAGTAGGGAAGGAGATGAGGTGGGACATAATCAAAGAAATTTTTACCCACCAGGCTATTGTGACTATACCCTAACGTTTCGCGAACGGAGTGATTGTGATACAAAACCGTGCCCTCATAATCCACTAGAAAAATTATGTCTGAGCCATCTTCAACTACCGATTTGTAAAACAGACCTTTTCTAACGTAGGCTTGTAGTGTTAATTTCATTTAGCGGGAGGGGTTTTTAGATACCAAGTTCTTCCATCTCTTTCAGGTAGCGATAGATGGATGATTTGCCAATGTCTAATCTACGGGCAACGTCTAGCACGTTGTTGTTATATTTGTTCAGGTAGTTTCTGATTATCCTGTAAGTGTATTCCTGCAAGGTCATTTCTTTCAGCATCAGGGAATCATCGCGTAATGGTGTTGTAAACGTTATGTCTTTTTCCTGAATTTCGTTTTCAGTAGCCATTACCGCAGCCAATTCAATAATTGATTTTAACTCGCGTACGTTTCCCGGAAACGGATATTGCAGCAACTTTTCCTGCGCTTGTGGCGATAGTTTGATTTTTTTTAAATCGTTTTCTTTTGCAAAATGATCGAGGAAATGACGAGCTAATAATAAGATGTCTTGTCCACGTTCGCGTAAAGCAGGTAGGTGTATCGGTAAGCCCAATAAACGATAATATAAATCTTCGCGAAAACGTCCAGCCCGAACCTCTTCCTGCAGGTTGCGGTGAGTAGCTACAATTACACGAACATCCAGTTTGATTACCTGATTACCCCCAATGCGACTCAATTCTTTTTCCTGTAACACGCGTAATAACTTGGATTGCAGGGCAAGATCCATCTCTCCAATTTCATCGAGGAAGATAGTGCCGCCCTCAGCTTCTTCAAACTTTCCAATCCTGCGACTGCCAGCTCCCGTAAAAGCACCTTTCTCATGCCCGAATAGTTCGCTCTCAATCAACTCCTTTGGTATAGCCGCCACGTTTACGGCCACCAAAGATTTATTTTTGCGTTTGGAATTGTAATGAATAGCTTTTGCGATTAACTCTTTTCCTGTTCCGGTTTCGCCAGTAATCGAAACCGTAATTTGAGTTTTAACAGCTTTCTCAATCAAGTCAAAGATTTTTTTTATGGCAGGGCTTGTACCAATTATGCTCTTTTCAAACTCATACTTAACCGTAATCTCATGTTTGAGTCGATCGATCTCGCGGATTAAGGAAGTTTTATTGCGGGCATTCTTGATAGAGTTCAGAATCCGATCTTTCGCATCTTCATCTTTTGTGATATAGTCAAATGCACCAGCCTTTAACAATTCCACAGCCGTTCCGATTTTTTCCTGAGCGGATACAATTATCACGCTGATATCCGGATCAAACTCCCGAATTGACTTAAGAACTTTTTCCCCTTCCATATCTGGCAGGGAGTAATCTAATGTAACAATAGATGGTTTTTTATGGAGTTGTGCCAGAAATTCCTTACCTGAGGTGAAATATGCAGGTTCAAAATCAGGATTAAGACTAAGCACATACTTTAAAAATTTGAGGTAGGCTGGGTCATCCTCTACTACAAATATTCGCACCTGCTCATTTTCGTACATGCGTAACAGTTTAACTTTTACTTCACCCGTAATACTGGTACTTTCGGCTAAAATATTTGAAATTTACAGCAATTCCACCACGATAGAAAGGCATGATTCGTGAATTTGAAAAACTTAAGTCAGCAGAGATTGAACTGATGCATAAAGCGCCTGTTTTGGTTTCAATTTTAATTGCCGGAGCCGATGGTAAAATCGATAACAAAGAAGTAAAGCGAGCTATATCGCTTACGGAAGCAAAACAAAAGCGTTCCCGTTCCAGCCTGATGGCTTTTTATACCGAAGTGGGCACCGACTTTGAAGACAAAATCAGAATTGTAATTCAATCGTTGCCCTCAAAAGTTGATAAGCGCACAGCTGAGATTTCAGTTTTACTTTCGCAACTTGAGCCTGTTCTTAGAAAATTGAATATTCAACTAGCCAAAGAGTTTTATAATAGCCTACGCGAAATAGCAACAGAGATTGCGGAATCTTCGGGTGGGGTTTTGGGTTTGAAAACAATTGGCGATGAGGAAGCCCTGCTGGTAAACCTACCCATGATTAAAGATCCGGCTACGTTCTAAGAATGGCATCAGCATCTAAGTACTTCAACAGTTCGGTTGTACCATTTCGGTTGGTTTTTATCATGTGGCTGGTGTTTTCCATCCAGTTCTATTATCATTTCGATTTTGGTTTTCTGGGAATTAAGCCGCGAACACTTGAGGGCTTAATCGGAATTTTTACCGCTCCCATGATTCACGGTGGGTATATGCACCTGCTCTCTAATACATTTCCGCTCTTGTTTCTGGGGGCTGTGCTTTATTTCTTTTATGATCGGCTTGGTGGGGTGGTATTCTTCCGATGTTATTTTATAACCAATGTGCTGGTGTGGCTTTTTAGTCCCAGAGAAGCCTATCATATTGGTGCCAGCGGCCTGGTTTATGGGTTAGCTGCATTTCTTATTTTTTACGGATTCCTCAGGCAGGAGTTTATGTCTATGCTCATCAGCATCATAATCCTAATAATTTACGGTGGGCTTTTTTATGGAGTGTTACCTATTCATCCACTCATTTCGTGGGAGTCGCATCTGGCGGGAGCGTTGGTAGGTATCTATACAGCATTTAACTTAGCGCAAAAGAGAAAGTATGGATAGTGGAGCCAAGAAAATTCTGGACAAACTCAAATCACGAAAGTACGATCCTGTATATGTTTTACAGGGTGAGGAAACTTACTATATAGACTTGATTTCCAATTATATAGAGAATAATGTTTTAACTGATGCTGAAAAAAGTTTTAACCAGGTTATTGTGTACGGAAAGGATGTAACGGTTAATGCCATTCTTACACATGCCAGGCGTTTTCCTATGATGGCCGAACGGCAAGTGGTGATTGTTAAAGAAGCTCAGGATATTCTGGATCTACAAAAAGAAGGTGGAGCCAAAATGTTGCTGGATTACCTGCAACGGCCGGTACCCTCAACTTTGCTGGTTTTGTGTCACAAGCATAAAACATTTGATAAGCGTAAGGAGCTAGGTAAAAAGATTGAACAACTTACTGAAGCCGCTACCTTTAAAAAACCGAAAGACAATGAGTTAGGCACTTTTATTCAGGAGTATGCTTCCAGCAAGCAATTTAAAATGGATGATCGGGCTATTCAGGTATTGGCCGAATACGTAGGGAATGATTTAAACCGGCTCGCCAACGAGATAGAGAAGGTTTTAATCAATACACAGGCCGGTCAACCCATTACAGCCGATGTGGTAATGGCGCATGTGGGTATCAGTAAGGAGTATAACATCTTTGAATTGCAGAAGGCGCTGATTCGCAAAGATCCGCTTCAGGTTAATAAGATTGTAAACTACTTTGAAGCGAACACTAAGAAGAACCCGGTTATTCCCATGGTAGCTTTTCTCTATTCGTTTTTCAGCAAGGTTTTAATTGCATCTTCATCGCCCGATAAGAGCGATAATGGAATAGCCACTTTTCTAAAAATCAATCGATACTTTGCCGGTGATTACAGTATTACTTTAAGGAATTATTCCGGTAAACAAATCATGAACATTATTTCGCTGCTAAAGCAAACCGACCTGAAACTGAAGGGTGTTGATTCGGGTGATGCCACTGAAGGTCAGTTGTTGCGCGAGTTGGTATTACGCATGATGATGTAGTCAGTAATCATGGCGTTAGCGCCACTTTGATTCCGCACGATTTAGAGCTGCACGATTGGGTTCCTGCACAAGGCCGGGATTAACCTTTTTCGGGTTGTTCGTTTTGAGACAACGGTATCATTACTTTCATCGTTTAAGATTACTGGAATAATTCTTGATGCACATCATTTCAATTTTGGAATGATGATTGTTTCAATTAGAATTAGTAGTTTTGAGTCCATGCATTCATGTTTTGAATTTTTTGCATGGGGCTTATTTTTTAAACTGAAGTCTGCAATATTTTTGGCCGCAGCCTGTTTTACGAAAAAATCGTCCATGAGGAAACTCCTGATATTTACCGGAGCCTGGTTTCTTGTATCGTTCACGTATGCTCAAAATAATTTATCGCAGCAGCAGGCCGAACGACTTTTTAACTCAGGTGTTGATTTGGTTAACCACAACCAATATGGTGCCGCCCGCGAAGTGTTTGACGAATACCTGGCTGTGGCAACAGCCAATGATGCCAGACGGGCCGATGCCGAATACTATAAAGCATTCTGTTCGCTTAATATGTTTCATTCCGATGCCGAGAAGCAGATCGAAAATTTTATCTTAAAGAACCCAACCCACCCACGTGCGGGCACGGCTAATTACGATCTCGCCAACTTCTATTACGCGGAAAAGAATTATAAGAAGGCAGCCTCGTTCTATAGTAAAATTGAATTTGGAGCATTGGCTCAGGATCAGCAACGCACGGCACATTTCAGGTGGGGCTATAGTTTGTTTAATCAGCGTTCGCTTAAAGAAGCATTAGATCAATTTAACTACAACAAGGCATTGGGCGGAGAGTATGGTCCGGCATCAAGTTATTATGCGGGTTTTATTGAATACAGTCAGGGCGATTATACCAATGCGTTGATCGATTTAAAAAGAGCCGGACAAAATGAAGCCTACAGCAAAGTAGTACCTTATCTGATTGCCAATGTGTATTACCGCCAAAAGAATTATGATGAGTTGATTGCTTTTGCAAAAGAGGTTTCATCGCGCGAAGGCCTAAGCAACAAAGAAGAGATAGCGTTACTTTCTGCCGAAGCGTATTTTAAGAAAACCGATTATAAGAATGCTTTTGCCGGGTATCAGGAATACCTGAATGGGCGTGAAGCTAAAGCCGATAAAGGAGTTTTGTTGAGAGCAGGATTTTCGGCTTACTCGTTAGGCGAAAACGAATCGGCTATCAGGTATTTAAAAACTTCGTTTGCCGATACCGATTCAATTGGATTTTACTCGGCTTATTACCTGGGTTCGCTTTACCTGAAGCAGAACCAGAAGCCCATGGCGCAAACAGCTTTTGATATTGCGCGTAAATTCAAATCAGATCCCCGACTGGTTGAAGAAAGTACATATCAGTTTGCCAAAGTATCGTACGATATGGGGCAACCCGATAAGGCTATTGCCGAATTTGAGAAAATACTTAAGACGTACCCAAATAGTTTGCATGCGGAAGAAATAAAAGAGTTGCTGGGCCAGGCCTACGTAAATGCTTCTAATTACAACAAGGCGATTGAGTACATCGAAGCCATGAAAACCCGTAGCCCGGCAGTTGATCGAGCGTTTCAGAAAGCCACTTTGCTAAAAGGCATGGAGTACTTCAATAAAGAAGATTATTTAAATGCGGTACAGACTTTCGAGAAATCATTACGCTTTCCGGTTGAGCCGGATTATGTAGCCGAAGCAAGTTTCTGGAGTGGTGAAGCCTATTCCATTGGCAACCGGTATGAGCAAGCAGCTGAGCATTATCAACGCATTGTGGCATTACCCGGCTACACCAACACCGAAATATTGGTGAAGGCGCGCTATGGATTGGGTTACACTTATTTCAATTTGAAGCAATACGATAGGGCGTTATTCAATTTCAAAGAGTTTGTAAACAAAGCACCGCGCAACCAACCTAACCTGGCCGATGGTACACTTCGGTTGGCCGACTGCTATTATGTTTCCAAGTCTTACCCCGATGCATTGGTAAATTATCGCAAGGCTGCACAACTGCGCTCAGCCGATGAAGACTATGCACATTTACAGGCTGGTGTAGTGTTGGCAACTATGAGTAAATACGATGAAGCCGCCAACGAACTGGACCTTGTAATCCGCAACTTCGGGCAATCCAGCTTTCTGGATGAAGCTCTGTATGAGCGGGCCCAGATTGAGTTTGAACAAGGTAACTATGCTAACGCAGTAACGGCATTTACCTCGTTAATTCAAACCAGGCCAACCTCGCAATATGTACCTTATGCATATACACGCAGGGCAGCTTCTAACTTTAATCTCAAAGAATACACTAAAACAGCTAACGACTACATAGCGGTGCTGGAAAACTTTCCAAGCCATCCGGCCAGCAAAGATGTTCTGATTCCGTTGCAGGAAGCTTTGAATCTAAGCAACCGTTCCGGTGAGTTTGATAAGTATCTGGCTGGTTATAAAACTGCGCACCCGGATGCAAAAGGCATTGAGTCAGTTGAATATGAAGCAGCTAAAAATTTGTACTTCAATCAAAACTATCAAAAAGCCATTACCTCGCTGGGTAATTATCTGATTTCGTATCCGCAAAGTGCTAATGTTTCAGAAGCAAAATATTATCAGGCCGAATCGCACTATCGGCTTAAGGAGTGGAATAGAGCTTTAGCTATTTATCAGGAGGTTGCGCAGGATAAGAACTTTCTTTTTGCAGGCAAAGTAGTTGGCCGCCTGGCCGAACTGGAGTTTAAGCAAGCTAACTATACCAAAGCCGTTATAAGTTTTCAGCAATTGGTTAAAGTAGCGGCTAATAAGAAAGAGCAATACACTGCCTGGTCTGGATTAATGGAATCGCATTATCTGTTGGCGCAGTATGATTCTGCAGAAAAATACGCCCGCATAATTCTGGAGAAAGGAAACATTAATGCCGGTGCGCAAAACAAAGCCTCGCTTTATTTGGGTAAAGCAGCTATGGCGCGTGGCGATTATGAACTGGCGCAGGATGAATTTCTGAGTACACTTAACTCAGCACAAGATGAATATGGTGCAGAAGCAAAGTACTTACTGGGTGAAATCCAGTACCTCACCAAACAACACAAACAATGTTATGAAACGCTGGTAAGTCTTAATTCAGATTTTGCAGCATATCCGGAGTGGGTGGGAAGATCGTTCCTGTTGCTGGCGGATAATTATATGGCCATGGGCGATGCGTTTCAGGCAAAAGGTACATTACGTTCATTGGAAGCATTCCCGCTGGACAACATTAAGGGAATGGCCCGCGAAAAATTAAAGAAAATTGAGGCTGACGAATTGAAGCAAAAAGCGGAAGTAAAACCAGATTCATTAGACAATTGATTATGCGAAATACAAGCATTCCTATAGCATTCTGTTTGGTGGTTTCTTTGGTGCTGCCCTTGTCTGCACAACCTCCTGATAAGTGGGGCGATGAAGGCCAGATTGAAAAGGTTGAGATTCAAATCACCAAAGAGAAGCAGATTACACTGCGGCCAGCCAATCGCAACTTTGAAAAAATTCCTCCACGTGCGGCTGAGCCAATAAAACCAGAGATTAAATATGATTTCAAAAATCTCAGTTTTACCACTCCCGATTATAATCCTGCGCTTCGGCCGCTGCGTTTGCAGAACGAACCCATTTCAAAAATCTATGGCAACTATGTAAGTGCTGCATTGGGTAACTATGCTTCGGCATTTGTAGATGCATATGCCACCACCAAGCGCGATAAGGATAAGTTCTACGGCTTCAAAGTTTCGCACCTGGGCTTTGGCCGCGGGCCGGTGGATGAAAATAGTTCGGCTGGTTCCAATTCCCAGATAAGAATTTTTGGTAAAGCCTTTGGTCGCCAGGCTACAACGGGAGGCTATCTGGATTATGAGCGCATAGGTACTTACTTTTATGGATACACACCAGGTACCGATATCAATCGCGAATTAATTAAGCAAACGTATAACATAGTGGGGCTTGGCGCTGAAGTTGAAAATACGACTACGGGTAAATTCAATTATAAACTGAAGGGAGCTTTCAGTTACCTGGATGATCATTATCAGGCCAAAGAGAGTGAAGTAAATCTGGGTTTCAACGGGAATTATGAAATCTCCAAAGAGAGTAAGATTGTATTTGGAACCGATTATTTTTTAATTACCAGAAAGGATGAGGCCATTGAAGCCAAGCCCCGGCATTTATTAAAAGTAAACGGTGCGTATCAGTTTTACCTGATGGATGATTTGTTGTTCAGTGCCGGTGCAACCGTGGCTTTTGAAAATGATACACTTGGTAAAGCAAAAGATGTTCATGTGTATCCTGATTTCCGCGCAAGCTATCCAATCAGTCCTTCCATTGAGTTATATGCCGCCTTTACAGGCGATATGGATAAAGTATCGCTGCACAACCTGGCTCGCGAAAACACCTGGATCAACGCGAATGTGGGTACGTATCATACCAATCGCACAGCTGAATTTACAGGCGGTGTAAGAGGCAAGTTGGGAAGCAGGATTTCGTATGGTGGTGGGTTATCCATTGCCAATCTGAAGAACTGGTATTTTTATCGCAACGATGATACCGACCGATCTAAGTTTAATGTGGAGTATGATCAGGGTAGCACCAAACGCACTAACTTTTTCGGTGAGTTGAGTTTTGCCCATGCCGATAAAGCCCGGGTTTCACTCAGAGGCGATTACTTTGGTTACAGTACAGCCGATGTAGCCGAGGCTTGGCACCGGCCTAAATATAGATTTGGGGTAACTACGGCCTTTAACATTTATTCCAAGCTGTTATTTAATGTAGATGCCATGGCGCAGGGTGGGGCAAAAGCATTTGATGTAGATACCGATGTAACCACAACGCTGCCGGCTGCCTTCGATCTGAATGCCAAGTTGAGTTACCTGTTCTCGAAGCAGTTCTCGGTGTTTGTAAAAGGAAATAACCTGCTTTCAAACGAGTATCCGATATACCTGAACTATCCGGTGCGGGGGTTGAACGTGATGGGGGGCTTAACCTGGGTATTTTGATAATAGCTTATTTTGATGAAATTGCGTTAATTTTGTGATAACACCCAGACAAAAACCAAAACCAAATGGCAAAGCGTAAAGACAAAAACGAATCGGCTAACGACCAGAATAACGAGAACTCCGAAGATAACTTTGGATTGCCCGATATCGAGTATAAACCATTGGATACTGAAACTACCGGTGAGCCTGAGCCCGAATCGGTTTCTGAAGCTAAAGAAGAAACTGTTCGCGAACCGTATAAATACGTTCCGCAGGAAGAAGCAAAGTCCAATGCCCCAATAATTATTGCAGTAATAATTGGTTTGGTTTTGATTGTGGGCGCATTCCTGATTTACCAATACGTGTATAAACCCAAAGCTGAAAAAGAAAAGCGGGAGTTAGCGGAAAAGAAACGAATTGAAGAGCAGAAGCGCAAAGACGAAGAAGCTGCCCGCCTGGCTCGCGAAAATGAAGAGGCAGAACGCAAAAGACTGGAAGCTGAAGCTGCCCTTGCAAAACCGGCTGTTGGTACATTCGAGACCTTAACCAGCCGCACCGGCCGCTACTATGTTGTAATTGCCAGTGCTGTAGATGGAGATTTGGTAACAGACTATGCTAAGAAATTAAGTGCCAAAGGCACGAGTTCTAAAATTATCCCTCCCTTTGGTAAATGGAAGTTTTACAGACTTACCATTGGGGGCGATTTTGATTCGTATGCAGCGGCACAAGCCAGCGCAGATTCTGCCAAACCTGAGTTTGGCCAAGGTGCGTGGGTGATTAAGTATTAAGTTCAGAATGTAAGTCATCAGACGACTTGTTGCCTGGCGTTCGAGCCGTCTGATGACTGAACATGACGCACAATTTTTTAATCGTAACCGAGTTAATATTTTTTAAACGTATGATGCTAGCCCAAATTGTAACCGGATCGGAAGCCGCCACAACTGCCGAGCAATCCATTTCTATGTGGAGTTTGGTAATGGCCGGTGGGCCATTGATGATTCCACTCGCCATTTGTTCTGTAATTGCTATTTACATTTTTGTAGAACGGGTACTTACCGTTAACAAAGCCAACGTAAGCTCCGATGCGTTTATGGGCCGCATTAAAGAACTTGTATTAAAAGGTGATATTAATGGAGCCAAATTACTCTGCGCCCAACACGATACTCCAGTTGCCCGCATGATTGAGAAGGGCGTTTCGCGCATTGGAAGCCCCCTTAAAACCATTGAAGCTTCAATCGAAAACGTAGGTAAAATTGAGGTGTTCCGGTTAGAGAAAAATCTTTCGGTGTTAGCCACCATTGCTGGTGCTGCGCCCATGATTGGTTTCCTCGGAACTGTAATTGGTATGGTGGGTGCCTTTATTGCCATTGCTCAGGAGGAAGGCTCCGTAAGTCCTAAATTGTTAGCCGATGGTATTTATACAGCCATGGTAACAACGGTAGCTGGTTTGATTGTGGGTATCATCGCGTACCTGGGCTACAACTTCCTGGTAACACGGGTCTCCAAAGTAATTCACAAAATGGAGTATTCATCCATTGAGTTTATTGACTTGTTGCAGGAACCCCGCTAAGTATGAATCTGAAGTCTCAAAATAAAGTTGATCCGGCATTCAGCATGGCTTCCATGACTGACCTGATCTTTTTGTTGCTTATCTTTTTCATGCTTACGTCTTCATTTGTTACCCCTTCAGGGTTGCCAGTTAATCTGCCAACCAGCATTCAAAGCACAATTGAAGTGCAGAAAGTTTCGGTTACGGTAACCAAAGACTTACAGATTTTCGTTAATGAAAAGAAAGTAACTAAATCAACACTTGAAGGCGAACTGAAAAGTAAGCTTGGTGGCCCGAAAGGAGTTGTGGTATTGCATATTGATGAAAGCGTGCCTACCCGCGAAATGGTATTTGTGGCGGGTGTAGCCACAAAACTGGAAGCAAAGGTTTCAATTGCAACAAAACCGGGTAATTAACCTACTTGTTATGACTACACAACAGGAACAAAAGAACAAGCGCATTGCCATGATGATCTCCATCGGGTTTCATGCTGTTTTATTGATTGCATTTCTGTTGTTGATGGCGTGGCGGGCACCCAATCCGCCACATCCTGAATATGGTATTGAATTGAACTTTGGCTTAGATCAGCAAGGTGGCGGTGAAGTTCAGCCCGAGAAAGCTCCGGGCACAGAAACAAATACACCCGATCCACAACCGGAAGAAGCCCAGGAAACTCCTCAGGAAGAAGTTCCTAACGAAGTTGAACCTGAAAAAACAGAAGAACCGATAGTATCTAAGGTAGAAAGCCCGGTGGTAGTAAAAGAAGAAAAGAAGGAACCAACGAAAGAGCCGGTAAAAGAGAACAAAACAGAAACGAAACCTAAGGTTACGCCAAAGGAAGAAGTAAAAAAAGTAGAACCAAAAGAAGCTGTAAAGACAGAATACAAACCGGTTGAAACTAAACCAGCCGATAAGAAAGGTGAAGGTGGAACCAGCCATGGTGATGACCCTGGTAAAATTGGTGATAAAGGAAAGCCCGAAGGAGATCTTAACAAGAGTACGGTTTTTGATGGTCTAAAAGGAGGCGGAGCAAATGGCGATGGTTTTGGACTATCTATGGCAGGCTGGGCTTGGGCGGATAATCCTAAAATTCCTAACCTGCCGGATAATCAGGATGGACGCATCGAATTTGAAATTGAGTGCGATGAAGACGGTGAGATTGTGGGTATCACAACGGTGCATCGTGGGCTTAGTGCTCAGGCTGAACAATTACTAAAGGATGAAATTCGTAGGAACTCTCTTATGAAAACCTCTGCCGGACAAGCCCCGGCCCGATCTAAAGGACGCGTGGTTTTTATTCTTAAAACCAAATAAGCCTTTCCTTACCGGAAATAAACCGTTACATGGTTTAAAAATTGGCGCGAAGAAAATCCGCTTGACGCTACTTTTGCCCGTTCGCCTACGTTAATGGCATCTTAACACTAAATACCTGTTATCGTAATAATCTATTATCAATATTGTACTGATAATGAGATAATTATTTTAAATGCCTAAACTCATACTTAAGTACTCCACAGATTTACAGATAGGCATTGTAGCAATACTTTATTTCAGTGCTGCCTGGTTGGGTCACGCGCTGGCATTTACTGGTACCACTGCATTGGCAGTATGGCCACCTTCCGGGATGGCTTTTGCGCTTCTTATTCTGATGGGTCGTCAGGTTTGGCCGGGTATTGCCATGGGTGCATTAGCCGCTAACCTGCTGGCATTCTGGAATCAACAGGAGTTAAGCCAGTCTACTCTGATTGCGGTTTCAGTTTGTATGGCACTTGGGCAAACCGGTGAGGCGCTAACCGGTAGGTTACTGATCACGCGTTGGATTAAAGATACCTATCCTTTTAGTCGCACACGCGATACGTTCCGGTTCTTGTTTGCTTCTGTTTTTATGTGTGTGATTGGTTCTGGTGCGGCCAGTCTGAGTTTACTGGCAGCTGGTGTAGTAAACTCAATTTCGTTTTCAGATTACTTTATCCATGCCTGGATTAGCAATGTGGTGGGTATACTATTGTTTACACCACTTATTCTGGCAATCGCGCGGAAGCGTACTATTACATGGCCATCCAACCCGAATAAAATAATTGAAGGCGCAATCTGTGTGGTGAGTTTGCTCGCTTTATCGTTGCTGGTGCGTTATGGTTATTTCAATAACACGCTGATCAACTCGTTACCCTATTTGTTAATTCCGTTTTTGTTGTGGCTCGCGTTCCGGTTCGATCTGGTGGCTGGAATGGCGGTTGCGCTCACAGCTTCGCTTGTAGCAATCTATTTTACAGTGCAGCAGGTAGGCCCGTTTGTACAGTTGCAGCCGTTGGAATCTATGTTATTTGTGCAGGTGTTTATTGCGGTAATCAGCATATCAACTATTGTGCTTTCAGCCACTGTGACTGAACGTACTATGGCGCAGGATGAACTAAAGAAATTTAATTCTAACCTTGAATTCATGGTGCAGCAACGTACGCAGGCCCTGAATGAAGAAATTAATAATCGAAAATTTACAGAGACTAAACTTTTACAAACCAATCAGGAGTTAAGTAAACGAAATTCGGAGTTGGATAATTTTGTGTACAGTGTTTCGCACGATTTGCGGGCACCGATAGCTTCGGTTCTGGGTCTCATAAATCTGGCACGCAAGGATGATGATCCGGCTATGAAAAACGAATATCTGAATCGGATCAACCACAGTGCCATGCAACAAGATGATTTTATCCGGGAGATTCTGGATCAATCGCGCAATGCAAGGTTAGACGTAAAAAAGGAAGAAGTATTCTTTGAACCTTTGATTGAAGAAACATTTAATCAATTAAAGTTTGCCACTACAGCGGCTGCATCGCTTGAAAAAATTGTTCAGGTAAAACAGACTCAGGCCTTTCATAGCGACCGCTGGCGGTTAAAAGTGGTTCTCAATAACATTATCTCCAACGCAATCCGGTATCGCAATGGTCGCGAACCCGTAATTCGGGTAAACGTAGCTATTGAAAAGCACAGAGCGTTGATTGAGGTAGAAGACAATGGCCGCGGCATTGCACGTGAGCACCTGGGCCGGGTGTACGATATGTTTTACCGGGCTACTGATGATGGTGCGGGATCTGGTTTAGGTTTGTACATTGTTAAAGAAACCCTGGATAAACTCAGGGGCCAGATCAAAATTGAATCGGAAGAAGGAAAAGGCACGGTGGTGCGCCTTGAAATTCCCGAAGTTGCCTGATAACGATAGGTAAAGCACAATTGGATTATTTCATAATATTTCAGCTATAACTGCTCATGGGTTTTGCATTTTAGGTAGATTCGCATTCTACCTTAATCAACTCTATGAAATCGAATTTAAAGTTAGTTCTCCTGGTTTCCGTGGCAGCTTTTTTTACTTCGTGTAAGGAGAGCATTCCCACTAATCTGGCTGCCGAAAGCCTGATACCCAAACCGGTTTCCGTTACGCCCACAGGTAAATCATTTGAACTTACTTCGGAAACACAAATTGTAGTTGATGATGCGTTGAAGTCCGTTGGTGATTCGGTGGCCTGGGCTACTGGTTTTACGCTTAAATCAGTCACAGAAGCTTCACCGGAATCTGGAATTTATCTAACAATTGATTCAACTGAAACTGACCTTGGTACCGAAGGGTATTTGCTGACAATAGAACCTGAACAAGTAATCATAAAGGCACTTAAGCCGGCAGGTTTATTTTATGGTCTGCAAACATTTCTGCAATTGGCATCCCGGCCACAGGTAGAAAATAAAATTTTAATTCCCACCGGTACTATTCGCGATTACCCTACTTATGTGTGGCGAGGTTCCATGCTGGATGTATCGCGGCATTTCTTTAGTGTAGCAGATGTAAAGCGCTACATCGATTTGATCAGCCACTACAAAATGAATGTGCTGCATTTGCACCTTACCGATGATCAGGGTTGGAGAATTGAAATAAAATCGTGGCCTAACCTTGCAGTGCACGGTGGCACTACCCAGGTAGGTGGTGGAAAGGGCGGTTTCTATACTCAGGAGGATTACAAAGAGATAGTGGCTCATGCTGCTAAACGTTTTGTTACTATTGTGCCCGAAATTGATATGCCCAGTCATATCAACTCGGCATTAGCGGCCTATGGTACCTTAAACAATCCCGAAACAAAATTTCCGAAAGATGGTAGCTATGCCGGCCCGGCAGAAACCCGTGGTATTACAGATGGTAACAGTAAGCCAACCAATTTATACACGGGAATAGAAGTGGGGTGGAGTACACTGAGTTTAGCTAAACCTAACACGCTGCAATTTGTAAACGATGTAATCCGCGAGTTGGCCGCAATAACTCCGGGCCCTTACCTGCACATTGGTGGCGATGAAGCTCACGTAACAAAGAAGGAAGAGTATATAAAATTTATCAATCAGTTTAGTGAGATTGTAAAGGCCAACAATAAAAAGATGATTGGCTGGGAAGAGATCGCGCAAGCGGATATTGATAACAATTCCATTGCTCAACATTGGGCTTCAGAAGAACATGCGGCAGCAGCTGCAGCCAAGGGGGCTAAGATTATTATGTCTCCTTCCAAAAAAGTTTATCTCGACATGCAGTACGATTCCACCACCCGTATCGGCTTACACTGGGCTGCTTATATTGAAGTTGATGATTCATACAATTGGGATCCGGCAACACGGGTGAAAGGTATTACCCGCGAAAATATTTTAGGAGTGGAAGCACCTCTTTGGTCAGAAACAGTTGAAAATATAACGGACATTGAATTTATGGCTTTTCCACGCCTGATAGGTGTTGCTGAGATCGGTTGGACACCCTCGGAGAGTCGCAACTGGGATGAATATAAAGTTAGACTAGGCAAACATACGCCCCATCTCGAAAAGCTTGGTATTGACTTTTACCGTTCGCCAAAAGTTGATTGGAGTAATTAAAAATTTTTTCGTTTTAGTAGTTGTTGTAATTTAGGTCTTGAAATGAATCGTGTTGTCTTAATCCTTTTTTGTTTAGCTGTCGTAACTGGTTGCTCGGTAACGGTTAAAGAAACTTTTGACAAGCAGACGGATTTTTCGCAATACAAAACTTACTGTTGGATGGCGGGTTGTGATTTTAACTTTACCGGCCCGTCTTATCTGAATGATAGTACAGCCAAAGAAAACATTCGCAAGGCTATAGAAGCCGAGATGAAGGCGAAAGGACTTACACTAAGCACTGATAATCCTGATTTGCTGGTTGGGTTTACCATAACGGTGAAGGACGAACAAGCTATTGTATACCATCGCGCGGAAGATACCCCCATATTTATTAAACCACTCGATCTGGATAAAGAGGTTATTAACTATTTGAAGGGTTCCTTGATAATTGGTATGGCCGATGCCAGGGAAAGTCGCATGGTTTGGCAATCGCATGTGTCGGCTTACATGGAGCTGAAACCCGATTTATCGGAAGCCAATATCCGGAAAGGTATAAAACAGGCGTTGAAGAATTATCCACCAAAAAAATAGAACTGCTCTGATGCTCACTATTGAACCAAAAGCCAGCCGCACTCAGGTTTTTGAAACTATTGCTCACTACTTAAAGGCTGAAGGATTTACGGTAGCCGACCAGGATTTTAACCGGCCGTGGGGTGGTTTTTTTGTTTTAGATGAGAATGATGCACCCGCTTTTGCCGCAAAGTATTTTCAGGAAGTAGATTTGGATACGCTGAAAATAGCAGGTAAGCTTAGTCCAAAAATTCTGATTGTAGCTGAACAAAAACGGTTGAGCTGGCAATATCATTTCAGAAGAGCTGAGATTTGGAAACTTATTGCAGGAACAGCCGGAGTTATGATTAGTGACACGGATGAACAGGGTTCTGTTAAAAGATTGAGCATCGGTGAGATTGTTCGTTTACCTAAAGGCCAGCGACACCGGCTTGTGGGCTTGGATGGTTGGGGAATTGTGGCCGAGATCTGGCAACATACCGATGCTGCAAATCCATCGGACGAGAACGACATCGTGAGATTACAGGATGATTTTGGCAGGTAGTTGGTAGTTACCGGTTTCAGATTTCAAGTTGTTTCACCAAATAAGTATTACGATGAAAAGTATTGTTTGTGCTTTTTTGATTTTTATACCTGCCAGTGTTTGGGCACAGTTTGGAGTTGGAGTCCATCAATCCAACCTGCCTTTTGTTGGTTTCAGTTACGAACTTGAAGATCGTTTTCGTCCGGAGTTTCGCATAAGTACTGATAACTATTTCGAAGCACTTTCTGCGGAGGCCATATTAACCTATGATATTGTAAATAAATCTGATTTTGAATTTTATGCCGGTTTAGGATATCGGGGCGATGACTTCAGAGGTCTTACAGTTCCTATCGGAATAAATGTTTATCCCTTTGAAGTGAAGAAGTTTGGATTTCATATTGAGCTCACACCAATACTGGGTGAAGAATCGCTCTTGCGGGGAAGTTGGGGAATTCGCTATAGGTTTAAGTCGCAGGATTGAAATGAGGCTTATTCCATCACCGTACCGGCATCAATCCGGGCTATCAGAAAATTATTCCCCACTTTAATCAGATACATTTTTGCTTCACGACTACCTTCCTGGTATTCAATCAGATGATCAATTACAAGTTGATCGTTTACTACCGTTGCCGATTTAATAGTAACAAACATTCCTTCATCAGAAATATAACTGAACCACTGTTGATTTGCATTGCCCAGTATGTTGAGTTTTTGAAGAGAAGGGTTTACAGAAACCAAATGAATCAGCTTGTTACTTCTATCTAACAAATATAAAAGTTGGTACTCCATACATCCTGTAGTGCCAACATCATTAGCCACGCCAATACCTGTACTGATAGCCAATCGAAGTTCATAGGAAATATTCTGTAATGTAACTGTTGCGGCTACTCGATCAGCAGCTAAAAATACCTGACTGCCATGCACCCAGCCTTTGCTATCGGTAGAAAATTGAAACTGAAACAGCGGAAACCCTTCACATAAATCGTTAGTGGCAGAGTAGCTGTAAAGCCCATTGGTTTTCGAAATCCAGGTAGCTGGTGTAACCTTAATAATATCAGGAAGCGTGCTGTGGATTATGGAGTCGGGGTAGAGTTCAGCCGGTGGAAGAATCAGACAATTAAACTCGCTGGCAAAACTTATAGTAGATTCTTCTTGAAGATAATCCAGAAAGCCTGTGGAGTTTACCTCTGATTCTACGGTTGGGTTAGACGATTCTGGCTTGGATTGGCAAGCTATGATTGCAGCAATAAGTATTACCGATATTTTTTTCATCAAATTTTGGTTTCAGTCGCGGCAATAAATCTCGTTACCTTTACGACTTAAAGCAAAAAGAGTATGAAAAACCTGCTGCGCATTGAGGAAACTTTTATGTTGGGCCTCGCCATTTACCTCAATTCGCTGTTGCCTTTTGCCGGCTGGGTTTTCTGGGCTTTGTTTCTTTTACCCGACATTGGCATGATTGGCTATCTGGTAAATACACGTGTTGGAGCTGTTACCTACAATGTATTTCACCATAAAGGCATTGCAATTGCCCTTTACCTGATCGGAATCTGGTTAACCATCCCTGAACTTATGCTGGCGGGCGTGGTGCTGTTTGGGCATAGTTCGTTCGACAGGATAGTTGGTTACGGTTTAAAACATTCAGACAATTTTAAGAATACTCATTTAGGGTGGATAGGGAAATAGTTACCAGTAACAGGCTTCTGGTTCTATTTCTTCACCTCTTTTGCCCACATATCCCGCAAAGTAGAAGTGCGGTTAAAAATAAGTTTGCCGGTAGTCGAGTCTGTATCCAAACAGAAATATCCCATTCGTAAAAACTGAAAATGTTCGCCCAGCTTTGCTTTTGTTATTTCAGGCTCGGCATAAACAGTGGGTAATACTTTTAAGGAGTCAGGGTTAAGATGATTTCTGAAATCATCATCCAGCGCACCCATGTCTTCTACATTAAATAAACGATCGTATAACCGGACTTCAACCGGTACAGCGGTTTGTACATTCACCCAATGGATAACTCCTTTTACGTTAATACCTGAAGTATCGGAACCACTGCGGCTCTCCGGAATGTAAGAACAATGCAACTCGGTTACGTTGCCATTGGAATCTTTTATAAAGTCATCGCACTTAATGATAAATCCACTTTTCAGGCGCACCATCTGTCCGGGTGATAACCGGAAATACTTTTTAACCGGTACTTCCATGAAGTCTTCGCGTTCTATGTACAACTCGCGGCCAAACGGCATTTCGCGTACATGGGTATGATCTTCCGGATAGTTTTCGCTGGTCATGAGTTCGGTTTTACCTTCCGGATAGTTTGTAATGACAACCTTTAACGGATCGAACACCACCATTCTACGTGCTGCAACTTTGTTAAGATGTTCGCGCACGCAAAACTCCAATAAACTAATATCAATCAGGTTATCGCGTTTGGCTACACCAATCCGGTCGCAGAAATCGCGAATGGCTTCGGGTGTGTAACCGCGTCTGCGTACACCACTTAACGTGGGCATGCGCGGATCGTCCCAACCGGTAACATGCTTTTCAGTTACTAATTGTAAAAGTTTGCGTTTGCTCATCATGGTGTACGTCATGTTTAAGCGTGCAAACTCATACTGGCGCGAGGGATAGATCTCCAGGTTATCGATACACCAATTGTACAACTCCCGATGCGGAACAAACTCTAACGTACAGATGCTGTGTGTTATCTTTTCTATCGAGTCACTTTGTCCGTGGGCAAAATCATACATGGGGTAAATGCACCACGTGTCGCCTGTGCGATGGTGGTGGGCATGCTTGATGCGATAAATCACCGGGTCGCGCATCAGCATGTTGGTATGCTTCATGTCAATTTTAGCCCGTAGTACTTTGGAACCATCCGGATATTTACCGGCTTTCATGTCGGCAAACAGCGTTAGGTTTTCTTCCACCGTGCGATTGCGATAGGGACTATTGGTTCCGGGTTGGGTGGGCGTTCCTTTTTGCGCAGCCATTTCTTCGCTGGTGCTGTCGTCCACGTAAGCCAATCCCTTTTTGATTAGCAGAACTGCAAACTCATAGAGTTGCGGAAAGTAATCGGAGGCATATAGTTCTTCAGCCCACTGAAAGCCTAACCATTTTACATCGCCCTTAATGCTTTCCACATATTCGGTTTCTTCCGTTACCGGATTGGTATCGTCAAAACGCAGATTGGTTTTACCGCCATACTTTAGCGCCAAACCAAAGTTGAGGCAAATACTCTTGGCATGCCCCAAATGCAGGTAGCCATTGGGTTCGGGCGGAAAGCGCGTGGCAATACTGGTATATTTTCCCGACTTAAGGTCGGCTTCAACTATCTCCTCCAGGAAATTAAGACTCTTTTCTTCGGCCATGGTTCGCTTAAAAGCTGTAAAGTTAACCGACTGGTACTATTTTGCGAAGTGCTTAAAGCTGATTTATCTTCACCGGCAACTTTTCTGGTTTTATTTGAGTTATCATATCAGCATGAATAATGTCATTCATATTAAGAATATGGTTTGTAACCGCTGCATCCTTGTAGTAGGGCAGGAGCTGCAAAAACTTGGACTGGAGGCCGAGCGGATTGCGCTTGGCGAGGTGACCCTGAAGCAAGAACCAACACCCGAAAAGCTTGTAGCCCTGGATAATGTTTTGATCGGCCTGGGTTTTGAACGCATTGATGACCGGAAAGCGCGACTGATTGAGGCTATCAAAAAATTAGTTATTGAAGAGATCCATCATAAAAGCCACCGCACCAAAAAACTAAACTGGTCGGTTTGGCTGGCCGACCAACTCCATTACGATTACAACTACCTCAGCAGTTTGTTTTCTTCGGTAGAGGGATTAACACTGGAACAGTATATTATCCAGCAAAAAATTGAGAAGGTAAAAGAATTGCTTTTTTACGATGAGCTTACGCTGAGCCAGATTGCAGACCGGCTGGAGTACAGTAGTGTAGCCCATTTATCGGCACAGTTTAAAAAAGTTACCGGCATGACACCCACGGAACTGAAGAAAATCAGACCGAGCGAAACTTCGCGCAAATCCATCGACTCAGTGGCTTAGAATTTTGTAACACCTTTCGGGAATTGTATAACTACCGGCAACCCGCTTTGCCGTTTATTTGCAATGATTTCTGGTTATGGTGACTCAGAAATCTTGAATTTTAAATCCGCATAAAAAATGACTCAAACTTTAAAAATAGAAGGTATGACCTGCGCGGGTTGTGCCGCAAAGGTTGAATATGTATTAGGATCAGTTACGGGTGTTGACCGGGTTCAGGTTAATCTGGAGAAAGCCGAAGCAGAGATTCACGCGCAAAGCAAAGTGGCAGAGCATGCTTTTGTGGAAGCTCTGGCTCCGTACAAGTATCGGGTGGCAGGTTCAAAACCAATGGCTCCAACTAAGTTTTGGCAAGATGGTAGTGTTTGGAAGCGTGCTTCGCTTAATACATTGAATTGTTTGATCGGCTGTTCGCTAGGTGATTTCGGAATGATTCTCTATTTACAGGCATACCATCCTGAAGTTTCCATGGCGAGTCAAATGATCCTGGCAGTTTTGGCGGGCCTCGCCACTTCTGTTTTATTCGAGACCACCTTACTGCGCTTACGCGAGAAGTTTAGTTGGTCTGCCGCATTGCGAACCGCTTTTTCGATGTCGTTCATTTCAATGGTAGCAATGGAAGTTGTGATGAATGCAACAGACTTTATGCTTACAGGGGGCAAAGCTGCATTCGGTAACCCGATGTACTGGACAGCGTTGGTTATTGCTATGGTAGCAGGTTTTCTGGCTCCGTTACCCTACAACTATTACAAACTAAAGAAGTACAACAAGGCTTGCCACTAGGGTGGAATGGGTCTCCTGATTTAGGATTGGTTGCCTGAAAGTAAAACCTTCTCGGTATCAATGCTTTGCCAGAAAAAATTTGTTACATTTGTAAACGCATGAAAGCCATCCGCTCCATTGTTTCGCTCGCACTTGCCGCCCTGGTGTTGGTTGCATCCAGCAGCTTTACGGTAAATATGCATTTGTGCGGAGGAAGTGTGCAGAGTGTTTCGTTAATCGAAAAAGCCACACCCTGCCCGATGGAGGTAAACACTCCGCCTTGTCATAAGGCCCTGGCAAAACGTGCTTCCTGTTGCGATGATGAGCAGTTTTTGTATCAGGGTCAGGATTTCAAAAACCAGGAGTCGGCAAACATTCAAGTTGAACAACAGGCTTTGGTTGTTGAGCTTCCCATTCTTGCTCAGATAATACCTGTAGCTACAGTTTTTTCGCAACCTGCACTTTACAAACCACCCTTGCTTCAGCACGATATTCCGGTGCTGATCCAATCTTTTTTGATTTAGGCTTAGTAGCAAGACTTACTTCAGAATTTTATTTAATTCTGTCCTGGTCTTGAATGAACACGTTTAATCCCATTTCGTGTCTCACTACTCATGTCTAATCTATGATTGAAAATATTATTTCTTTTTCCCTTCGTAATCGCTTTCTCGTATTGCTGATCGCGGCTGGACTATTTTTCTGGGGTGTACTATCGGTGCAAACCAGTAAGATTGATGCTATACCCGACTTATCCGAAAACCAGGTAATTGTTTTTACCGAATGGATGGGGCGCAGTCCGCAGATTATGGAAGACCAGGTTACGTATCCGTTAGTAACCAACCTGCAGGGCTTGCCTCAGGTAAAATACGTACGCGGCAGTTCCATGTTTGGAATGAGCTTCGTGTATGTAATCTTTAATGACGATACCGATGTGTATTGGGCACGCGAGCGGGTGTTGGAACGATTAAATTACGCAACCCGACTGCTGCCGGAAGGTGTTGTACCCACGCTTGGCCCTGATGGTACAGGAGTTGGTCATATCTTATGGTACACATTGGATGCACCGGGTATGGATCTGGGCGAGCAACGAGCCATTCAGGATTGGTACATCAAATTTGCGTTGCAGAATGTGCCTGGTGTAAGCGAGATCGCCAGCTTTGGTGGTTTTCAAAAACAATATCAGGTAGCCCTTAATCCTAACAAACTCCAATATTATAACCTTTCTGTTTCGGAGGTTATCCAAAGCATTCGTGCCAATAACAACGAAACCGGTGGGCGGAAGTTCGAGATCAACGACATCGGGTACATTATTAAAACTACGGGCTACCTCAAGTCGATTGATGAGATTGAAAACATCGCAGTAAAAACCGTAAACACCACACCGGTTAAAGTACGCGATCTGGGTACTGTGCAAATGACAGGCGAGCCACGTCTGGGTATTTTTGATTTTGATGGCGAAGGCGAAGTAGTGGGTGGTATTGTTGTAATGCGTTATGGCGAAAATGCCGATGAGGTAATTACGCGGATCAAAGCAAAAATGAACGATGTGGCCAAGGGTTTCCCGGAGGGCATGCAGTTTAAAATTGTTTACGACCGGAGTGAGTTAATCGAAGAGTCGATTACCTCGATCAAGACTACCTTGATTGAGGAGATGATTGTGGTTTCGTTGGTGGTGATTTTGTTTTTATTTCATTGGCGAAGTTCACTCAGCATTATCATTCAGATTCCGATTACGTTAGCCATAAGTTTTATTCTACTTAACCTTTTCGGGATTACTTCCAACATTATGTCGCTAACCGGAATTGTGCTGGCGATAGGCGTAATTGTGGATAATGGAATAATTATGGCCGAAAATGCATACCGGAGTTTAGCCCTCAATACACCCCTCTCCTTTGAAGAGGGGCCGGGGGTGAGGCTACAAATCATTGAAAAATCTTCGCAGCAGGTTTCACGGGGTGTATTCTTTTCAACCATCATCATCATCACTTCATTTTTGCCGGTGTTTATGCTTAGCGGCCAGGAAGGAAAACTTTTCCATCCATTGGCCTTTACCAAAACGTTTATAATGCTGGTGGATGCCATTCTGGTGATAACACTTGCTCCGGTTTTGATTTCCTTTTTCATGAAAGGAAAATTCAAGCCGGAGGGCAGCAATCCGATTAATCGCTTTCTGGAAAAAATTTATGAACCGGTTTTGCGAGCCTGCCTAAACTGGCGCAAGACTACACTGGGTGTAAACATTCTGGCTTTGGGAGTAAGTATTCCCTTGTTAATCAGTCTCGGAACGGAGTTTATGCCGCCACTCGATGAACAGTCTATTCTTTTCATGCCGGTAACCTTACCCGATGTTTCGAATGAAGAAGTGAAACGGATTTTGCAGGTACAGGATAAAATAATCAAATCAGTGCCGGAAGTAGATCAGGTTTTGGGTAAAGCCGGACGGGCAAGTACAGCCACCGATAATGCACCAATCTCAATGATTGAGACAATCATTACCTTGAAACCAAAGTCAGAATGGCGCGCAGGAATTTCGAAAAAGGACATCATTAATGAATTGGATGCTAAGCTACAAATACCCGGTGTGGTTAACGGCTGGACGCAGCCGATCATTAACCGCATCAACATGCTGGCAACGGGTATTCGTACCGATGTGGGTATAAAAGTTTTTGGTCAAAACCTCGATACCATTTATTCTGTTTCGGAGAAAGTAAAATCTATTCTTACAGATGTAGATGGTGTAAAGGATTTGTATGTCGATCCGATTACAGGTGGCAAATACCTCACCATTGATATTAACCGCGAAGCGTTGGGGCGTTATGGATTAACGGTAGATGAAGTGAACATGGTAGTGGAGTCAGGTTTGGGTGGCGCAACTATCGGGCAAACTATTGAAGGCCGGCAACGATTTTCAATCAGTGTGCGACTAGCCCAGAATTTTCGCAGTAGTATTTCGCAGATGGAACGAACTCCGATTAAAACTCCTGCATTGGGAATTATTCCGCTAAGTGCTGTGGCCACCTTGCGCTATGAAGATGGGCCACCGATGATTGTTTCAGACAATGCATTGTTGCGGGGTGCTGTTTTGTTTAATGTGCGCGACCGCGATTTAGGTTCTACGGTTGAAGCGGCAATAGAAAGAGTGAATACGGAATTGGGGCCATTGCCAAAAGGTTATTTTCTGGAGTGGAGCGGGCAATACGAAAATCTGATCCGCGGCAAGCAAACATTAATGCTCATTTTGCCGATCGTGCTGTTGATTATTTTCATTTCGTTATACCTCGCCTTCAAATCCATTCGCGAAGCCTTTCTAAGCTTAGTAACCGTGCCGTTTGCATTGATAGGTGGTGCATACATGGTTTATTTCTACGGAGTAAATCTATCGGTGGCAGTGGCGGTGGGTTTTATTGCTTTGTTTGGAATAGCAGTCGAAACCGGGGTAGTAATGGTGATCTATCTGAACGATGCGATGAAACAATTAATACAACTGCGTGGCAACAGTCGGGAAGCCATTTCTTTTCAGGAGTTGAAAGAATATGTGGTGATGGGAGCCGCAAAGCGGTTGCGTCCTAAAATAATGACGGTTTGTGTTTCGCTTTTTGGATTAGTACCTGTGCTTTGGTCAACCGGTGTTGGCAGCGATGTAATGCAACCTATAGTATTGCCTATGATTGGCGGTGTACTCACATCAGCCACACACATCTTATTGGTAACACCACTTATTTTCTTAATGACAAAAGAATATGAATTACGAAAGTTTGGAAAACTGGAAGGGTATGAGAAATAAAATTGGGAACAAGGAGAATAAACAGTCAAGGGTCAATTATCAATTGCCACTGATCTTGTTTCTGTGTTGCGCTTCGCTGGTCGTAAATAGTCAGGTTCAGGTCATCAGCCTTGATAGCGTGTTGCACGTAATTGAAAAACAAAACCCGATGTTGAATACATTCCGGAATCGCGCACAAGCGATGAATGCGTATGTAGCAGGTTCAAAAAGCTTAATGGCTCCGGAAGTGGGTGGTGGATTGTGGATGTTTCCCTATCAGAAACAAAACTACGAGCATCTGGCAGACTCCAGGCAGATAATGGTTTCTGTATCGCAAACATTTACCAATCCAGTTAAGTTGAAGGCAAATCAACAGTACTTGTCCTCACGCGCAACAATTGAGCAAGCCAACGAACGGTTTTTTTATAACGGACTTAAGGCGCAGGCAAAACTTGCTTATTATAAATGGTATGTCTCTGAGCAAAAGGAGAAACTACTTCATGAATCAGAAGAGATTCTTAACCTGATGATTCGTGTAGGCCGCATTCGCTATCCGTATAATCAGGAAAAACTCTCAAACATCTATAAAGCCGAAGGCCGATTACATGAAGTAAAAAACATGCAGCTGATGAATCAGAATGAGATTCAAAAGCAGCAGATCCTGCTAAAGCAATTGATGAATACACCGCACTCTATCCAACTTGCAATTGACACCACAACTATTGTCCATGAGTTAAATTTGATAACGGTCGACACCGTTTTGCTCACTCAGAAGCGTAGTGATTTGCATCAACTGGATCGAACCATACAAACAATGCGATTGAATCAGCAAGTTGAAAAAGTACAAAACCGCCCGGATTTTAACCTGAACTTTAGCCACATGATTTCGGTAGGGCAGGGCATGCCTAACCAGTTTATGTTGTTGGGTATGGTTACCATTCCGATTGCACCCTGGTCGTCAAAAATGTATAAAGCAAATACTAAGGCAATGGATTATGAAATTGAATCGATGAAAGCCGAGCGACTGGCCATTATGAATGAAGTACAGGGAATGACAACGGGAATGATTTCGGAGATCAAAACCCTGAAGCAACAGCTACTAAATTATGAGCAACGGATTATTCCGGTTTTACAAAAGAGCTATGAATCTTTGATGCTGGCATACGAGGAGAACAAAGAAGAGTTACCCATGGTAATTGATGGTTGGGAAACACTTAACATGACGCGGCTCCAATACCTGGATACTAAAATGAAGTATTACGAAATGATTGTAAGTTATGAGAAGGAGATTGAGAGGTAAAATGATTGCCGGTTGCCAGTTGCCGGTTACCGGTATTGTTAAGATAGTAAACTGCTTGCTGCTTACTGCTTGCTGTCTGCTGGTGATCAATTGTTCGTCAAAAAAAGAAGCCGAAACAGCAAATACTTACATCTGTCCGATGCACCCAACGGTTGTTTCAGATAAGCAAGGTGTTTGCCCGGTGTGTAATATGGATTTGGTACGTAAGGCCCGCCCGGGAGAAGAAGTTAAAATTACTGAAGAACTGGCACGCCTGATTCAATCGCCAAACGAAAGTGTAGTTGCAAACATCAAAACGATAAGAGGCGAATACAATAGAAAACCACTTGCGTACGAGGCAGTGGGTGTGGTTACATACGATACCCGGCAGGAGTTTACAATACCGGCAAAAGTGGGCGGCAGATTGGAGAAAGTTTTTCTAAAGTATCCCTTTCAATCGGTAAAGAAAGGAATGAAAGTGGCTGAGATTTACAGCAAGGAGTTGGTAACGGCACAGCAGGAGTTAATCTATTTGCTGGATCAGAAAAATGCGGATGACACCCTGCTAGATGGAGCTAAATCAAAACTGAAGTTATTGGGTGTTAGCGAAAATCAATTGAACGAATTGATTGCTTCGCGTAAGGTTAGTTATCAGTTTCCGGTTTACAGTGAATATGATGGCTATATCATAGCAGGTGCACAACAGGCACCAATTCCTTCGGCACCATCAGGCATGGCCATGTCAGTATCGGTGCAACCAGCGGCAACGATAACAGAGTTGATTCGTGCGGGTGATTATGTAAGTGCAGGCCAGACACTTTTTAAAGTGGTAAATACGCGGGCCTTGCGTGTAGAATTAAGTGCTACCCTTGAACAAAGTAAAAGTTTGCAAAAGGGTGATACTATTGAACTCTCCTTAAATGGATCTAAGGTTATGGCCCCCGTTGATTTAGTACTTCCATTTTACGAATCCAACACTGAGTTTGCCACTATCAGAGTGAATGTTCCGAATGCAAATTTTAAAGTAGGAAATCTGGTGAGTGCACGCTGGAGTAAATCCTCTTCAGAAGCGTTATGGGTTCCGCAGGAAGCTATAATTGATTTGGGGACGGAAAAAGTTGTATTTATAAAAATCAGGGATGCCTTTATTCCTAAAACGGTTACGATTCAGGCACGATTGAATCAAAAAGTAGCTGTGCAGGGGTTAAGTTCACAAGATGAGATTGCAGGCAATGCGCAATTTTTGGTAGACAGTGAAGGATTTGTACGAACAGCTAATAAATAAGATTATGAAGCATAAAAATACTTTCAGGTTAGGGCTTATTACTTTTATACTGGCGTTGCTAACGTCATGTACAGAAAAGAATAACACATCCAGCGCACATAATCATAATCACCAACCGCAGCAAACTGAATCGAAAGTAATTGAATTGATGCTAACAGATTCACAAATTCAGTTGGCAAACATTCGTACACAAAAAATTCAGGTTGCATCCCTGAACACTTCTCAAACTATCAATGCCCGTGTAGCTCAAAACCCAGAACTTTCGCAAGTAATCAGTAGCCGGGCGAGTGGTCGGGTAGATCGGTTGTTTGTAAAAGAGACCGGCCGGACCGTGAAAGAAGGCGAACCGCTCTATGAAATCTACAGTGAAAGCCTGCTTACGTTGCAGCAGGAATTTTTGGTTGCCCGGAATCAGGTTGAAGCCGCAGGTTCAGGAAATGAACGTTACACAGCATTTGAGTTGGCTGCCCGCAAAAAACTACGGCTGTTTGGTTTAACCGAATTCCAGATTGATGAATTGGCATCAACAGGTAAAACACAACCACGAATTATTTTTGTAGCGCCTGCCTCTGGCATAATTCAATCTATAGAAGTGCAGGAGGGACAGACTGTGAGTGAAGGCAGTGTATTGTATAGAATTGAGAACCTGAATTCGCTGTGGATTGAAGCGGAGTTGTTCGCACAGGAGGTGAATTTGATTAAGGTTGGCGATAAGATCAACGTTCAGGTTGAGCAGTATCCAGCCATAGAAACAGAAGTTCAATTCCTTACCCCTGAGCTAAAGGAAGGTAGCCAGACATGGATTATGCGTGCAAAAATTTCTAACCCCGGAAACTTAAAGCCTGGTATGGCTGCCCAGGTGCAATTGAAGGAGCTGAGAAGCGAAACACTGGTCATCCCGGTTAAGTCCGTAATCAGAAGCGAAGCAGGTACGCATGTGTATGTGCAAACCGAAAAAAATACTTTCAAGCCGCGCAAAGTTAAAACCGGATTGGAAAATTTTTCGGAAGTTGAAATTCTGGAGGGACTGAAAGCGGATGAGGTAGTGGCCGTTTCCGGAGTTTACCTTATCTACAGTGAATATATTCTAAAACATGGAATAAATCCGATGATCGCTAATAACTAACTACAATTCGTAACTTTAACCTTTTAAAATTAATCACCATGAAACTCAAATTATTTGCTTTTACAGTTTTGGTTTGTGCAGCCGCATTAGTAACAAGTTGTACAGAAAAGAAAGCTGACACCACTCACGATGATGGAGCAATGGAACATGCTTCCACCGATAAAATGCCAACAGAGGTCGCTCCACCTGCTTTCGCAGTAGATGCAAAGTTCCAAAAGCAACTCAGCGAAACATTTGAAGCGTACGTGAAATTAAAAGATGCATTTGTTGCTTCCGATGCTGCTCAGGTTGATGCTGCAGCTTTAAATACACAGCAAGTGGTAGCCGGTGTGGATGCTAAATTGCTAAGCGGAGCCGCACTGAATGACTGGACTCTTTATCAGCAAGGTTTGGATGGCGCGCTGAAAGAAATTCAGAGTGCAGATGATCTTGAAAAGAAGCGGGCCGCTTTTACTGCTGTCACCGAAAACCTATACAAAAGTATAAAGGCTTATGGCCTTGGCGGACCAACCGCGTATTATGAATATTGCCCAATGGCCTTTGATAATCAGGGTGCTTATTGGTTAAGTGATAACGATGCTATCCGCAATCCTTACTTTGGAGACAGAATGTTGAAGTGTGGCTCGGTAGAAGAGAAACTTCAATGATTCGGTTTTTATTTCTGTTGCTGGTC
Organism: Bacteroidota bacterium; assembly: GCA_051715445.1. Lineage (GTDB taxonomy): Bacteria > Bacteroidota > Bacteroidia > Cytophagales > Cyclobacteriaceae > ELB16-189. The sequence continues at coordinate 35,375 of JBPXJU010000012.1, forward strand.
GTTGCCGGATGTACACCTGCACCAAAAGAAAGTACTGCACTTAAACTTGACGATATTCAGTTAACCGATTTATCGGGTAACGCAGTTGATGTTTCACAGTTTAAGGATAAAACAGTGCTCGTTAATTTTTGGGCAACCTGGTGTAAGCCATGTTTGCAGGAAATGCCATCGCTGGCAGCTACACAAAGCAAGCTGAAGGATCAACCCATTGTTTTTCTGTTTGCCTCAAACGAAACAACCGAACAGATTAAGCGGTTTAAAGACAAACAGAAATTTGATTTTAATTATTTGCATCTGGGTAATCTCGAAGCACTGAATATTCAAGCGCTACCCACAACATTTATTTTTAACGGAGCGGGTGAACTTAAATTTTCAGAATCCGGCTTTCGCAACTGGACATCACCTGCGAGTATTGAACTTATTACTGACATTCTTACGAAGCCATGAATCGGGTATTGTTTCTTATTGTTCTTTTGGTTGTTGGGGCATGTACATCAAAAGATGTTATTGAACAACCTACACATGCGTTAACCGGAAGTGCCGAACCATTTCTTTTTGCTGACAATTCAGGACAGGTTTTTCTTTCCTGGGTAGAAAAGAAAGATACCGTTGGCTATTTAAAATACTCAAAATGGAACAACGGATCATGGTCTGAACCGAATCTTATCGCTTCCGGAAATAACTGGTTTGTTAACTGGGCCGATTATCCGATGCTGGCTGTCAACAAAGAAAAATTCGTGGCGCATTTTCTGGCCAAGAGCGGTGATGGAACTTTTGCTTATGATGTAAACCTAACCACTTCCGATGATGGTACTACCTGGAATAAATCCTTTGTTATTCATGAAGATCAGAAGCAAGCTGAACATGGTTTTGTATCGTTACTTCCTTACGGTGATAATTTTCTGGTAGCGTGGCTGGATGGTCGCAATACCGTAATGGAAGGTATGGAAAACATGGATCACCATGATGGCCACCACGGTGTAATGACGTTGCGGGCGGCAGTAATCGATTCATCAGGAAATAAATTAAACGAGTGGGAATTAGATTCGCGCACCTGCGATTGCTGCCAGACCGCAGCAGCGTTAACTTCAGAGGGCCCCGTAGTTGTCTATCGCGATCGATCTGAAAGGGAAATCAGGGATATCTCGATTACACGATTTGTTAACGGAGCCTGGACAGTTCCTCAACCGGTTTACACCGATAATTGGAAGATTGAAGGTTGTCCGGTAAATGGTCCCCGCGTAGATGCTCGTGGAAACAATCTGGTTGTAGCCTGGTTTACTTCAGCCGATAACGAATCTGCTGTCCGATTGGCTTTTTCTCAGGATGGGGGCGCCACTTTTGGCAGGCCGGTAAGGGTAGATGCAGGTAATCCGATTGGGCGGGTAGATGTTGTACTGGTAAATGATGATGAGGCGGTAGTGAGTTGGATGGAGAATAATTCCATCAACGTGATGCGAATCAATAAAGATGGAGTTCAGAGTAATGTTAAACAGATTACCACAACTACTGAAGCTCGTTCGAGCGGCTTTCCTCAAATGACACGATTAAATAATCAGTTGATTTTTGCATGGACCGATGACGAAGCTAAACGTGTGAAGTCAGCCGTAATGGATATAGATGGGTTATAACTCCCACTCAGAAATTATAGGGATGTCTGGCTCTATGTTAATTCAAATATTTAGTTGTAATTAACATCCGGTATGAGTCAACCCAAACAAATCGGTCTGTGGACAGCCACCTCGTTGGTTATCGGAAACATGATAGCTTCCGGGCTGTTTATGTTACCGGCAACGTTAGGAGCATTTGGAAGTATAAGTCTTATCGGGTGGATTGTTTCAGGATTTGGTGCTATGTGTCTGGCACTTGTATTTGCCTGGCTCAGCAAATTAATACCGGAAGCAACCGGTGGGCCATATGCTTATACACATGCCGGCATGGGCAACTTTGCTTCCTACTTAGTGGCATGGGGTTATTGGATTTCCGTTTGGTGTACCAATGCCGCCATCGCGGTAGCATTTGTAAGTTACCTCACTGCATTTCTTCCAGCCCTTGGTAGTAATGCATTTTTATCGGTTGGCACCGGACTGGCCGCCATCTGGTTTTTAACCTGGATCAATACACAAGGTGTTAAAGAGGCGGGAATTGTTCAGGTAATTACCACCATTCTTAAAATTGTTCCGCTTGTTATCATTACCCTTGGCGGGTTATTCTACCTGAACAGCGACCATTTTACACCATTCAATTTAAGTTCGCAGTCAACATTATCGGCAGTAACCAGCACCACCACACTTACACTTTTTGCTTTTTTAGGTTTGGAGTGCGCTACAATTCCATCGGGCCAGGTTATTAACCCTGAGAAGACCGTAGCAAAGGCAACTATATTCGGAACACTAATCACCACAGTACTCTACATTGCCAGCACTATTGCGGTAATGGGTTTAATTCCACCTGATGTGTTGAGTCAATCCAAAGCTCCGTTTGCCGATGCCGCAGCTTCCATCTGGGGTGAGAGTGCCCGGTATCTGGTGGTAGGGGGTGCCGTTATCTCCACATTTGGTGCCTTAAATGGCTGGATCCTGGTGCAAGGCCAGATGCCATACGCAGCCGCACGCGACAAGTTATTTCCCCGGATCTTTGCCCGCGAAAACAAGAAAGGCACACCTGTGTTTGGTATTGTAGTGTCGAGTGTGCTGGTTTCGGTATTAATGAGCATGAACTTCTCGAAAAGTTTAGCCGACACTTATACGTTTATTATTTTACTTTCTACGCTAACCGTTTTGTTACCTTATTTGTTCTCCATCATATCGTTTGTGATTATTGGTGCGAAACAAAAAGTACTAAACCCGTTTAAATACATAGTTGCAACCCTTGCCTTTTTATTTTCGATGTGGGCCATTATTGGCTCTGGCGAAGAGATTGTTTTCTGGGGCTTTATTTTGTTGATGGCCGGGCTTCCGTTTTATGCATTCATTCGAATTAATCAGGATTAACTTGTGAGAATCACCTGTCATTCAGACTACGGAAAGTTAAAACGTGTTTTTGTTAAACGACCTGAGTTAGCTTTTATAAATGATGCTAAAATCTCGAATGAATGGCAACGGCTTAATTTTTTAGCGAAGCCTGATTTCGATCATTCCATTCAGGAGTTTAACCAACTTGAAAAATTATTACTGGCTGCGGGAACACATGTGGAATACTTACCGAAAGACGAAACGGTAACACTTGATTCTATTTATTGTCGGGATGCATCTATTGCTACTGATTTTGGAATGATTATATGCAGCATGGGTAAAGCGGCCCGCGTTCCCGAACCGGCCGCATCCGCGAAAGCCTTTGAGCGTGCCCACGTAAAAATTTTAGGTGCCATAAATTTACCCGGTACGGTGGAAGGTGGGGATGTAGCCTGGGTAGATGAACACACGCTGGCCGTTGGTCATACCTATCGAACCAATAAAGCAGGCATTGCGCAACTTAAAGCCTTGCTGGAACCGCATGGCATTTCTGTTTGGGTTGCCGAATTACCACACTATAAAGGCCCGGCCGATGTTTTTCATCTGATGTCGGTGTTCAGTCCGGTCGACAAAAATTTAGCGGTGGTTTATTCTCCACTTATGCCGATTTCGTTTCGGAGTGGATTACTCCAAAGGGGATATCAGCTGATTGAAGTTCCCGATGCCGAGTGGGATTCAATGGGTTGCAATGTCCTGGCTATTGCGCCCCGTGAAGTAATTGTAGTGAAGGGTAATCCGGTAACGGAACAACGCATAACGCAAGCCGGGTGTATTGTGCACCGCTATCAAGGCAACGAAATAAGTGTAAAGGGCGGGGGTGGTCCAACCTGCCTAACCCGGCCAGTAGAACGTATCGTGTAATTGGTGTTATCCATTAACTTTGAATCGCAATTAACTTTTAAGCTTTTTGTCTATGGAGACTTTTCTGAATTTTTTCGAAACCATGCCCACTTGGCAACGGGCAGTTTGGATTCTGATCTGCCTTACATTTTGCTGGATTTTGGAAGGAAGTTCTCCACTGTTTAAGTTCAATTACAGAAAATGGAAACATGCCGGAGTAAATTTTACCTTCCTGCTCACAACCATGATTATCAATGTTGCTTTCGGAATTGCCACCGTTGGTATTTTTGAATGGATCGGTAAAAATCAATTTGGATTAATGTATCTGGTGGATTGGCCCATTTGGGTTGAATTGGTGGTTTGTCTTTTAATTTTTGAATTACTGGCACAATACACCATTCACTACATTCTGCATCGTGTTAAATGGATGTGGAAGTTTCACATGATTCACCATAGCGATACGCATCTGGATGCTACCAGTGGTACGCGCCACCATCCGGGCGATTTTATTATGCGCGAGTTGTTTGCGTTGCTTGCAGTGGTGATTACCGGGGCTCCGGTGTCGTTCTATTTCTTTTATAGAATCTGTACGGTGTTCTTCACTTATTTCACGCATGCCAATATTGCGATACCGCATTGGTTAGATAAAGCATTAAGCTATGTGTTTATAACCCCTAACATGCACAAATTCCATCATCACTTCGAGCGGCCCTGGACGGATACCAACTTTGGTAATATGTTTTCAATCTGGGATCGCTTGTTCGGAACTTTTGTTTATGATGATCCAAAGAAAATCCGGTATGGGTTAGATGTGCTGGACGACAAAAAGGACGAGGACATCGGTTACCAGTTTCGGCTTCCATTCAATAAATCAATCAAGACGGATTATTAGGCAGATGGTGTAAAAATGCTAGCCTATACCGGCTTCTCCATTTGCTGGCATTTTGCTTTCTTTGTAGATAGAATCATAATTTAACCAAAGCCGATATGGCCATTTTTTATCTAAAACGCTTATTCCTAGGTCTTTTGCTAATCATACCGGCTGCAGTCTTTGCTCAGGCTCCAGGTAATGGAATGTTTGTAGCTTACAATTCAGATGGCAATCATGGGTTTTCTTTTGTCACTTTTGTGGATGTACCCAATGGCACCCCAGCTCGTTTTAATGATAATGAATGGAATGGTTCGGCAATTGGCAGTGGGGGTGCATTTAATGCCGGGGAGTCATTAGGAGTAACCTGGACCAACAATACCGGGGGTACCATTTATGCAGGCACGGTCATTACCATTACCAATCTTAATTCTGCACCAGTTGCTTCTCTTGGTACGGTGGCTGGTACCATGACACTTGATAACAGCAATGAAGTTATTTACATGTTTATAGGTACCAATGCTTCAACTCCCACAACATTCATTACAGCAATAAGTAACGATGGTTTTGGTGCAAATGGAACGCTTAACAATACGGGCTTAACGGCTGGCACCACTGCCACAGCCATCACAGGCGATGAAGACATCATGGTTTACACCGGAAGTATAAATTGTACTGGCACTGTAGCAACATGTGCCACGGCAATAGCAACACCTGCAAACTGGAGCACACAAGATACCGCTGGTGATGACTCAGGAGGTATAGCACCAAATTTTCCCGGCAGTGCACCTTGTAATTTTTATGGGGTAGCCTTTGGAATAGTAACCTATTATTCCCGTAATGCTACGTTAGGTGGACAGTGGGATAGTAATACAGCCTGGACAACAAGTTCGGACGGTACAGGAGGACCTCTAGCAACTGGTGTTTGGCCCCGGAGGCACGATAATGTGGTAATCAGAAGCGGCCACACCATTACAGTTAATGCAACTAATGATAACCGCAGTTGTGGGGTTTCGCCAGATGGATTGGCCCAGGCGAACATAGGCCCTTTTGTTTCCTCAAACCTGGCCATGTTTTATCATACCGGAGACATCACCATATCCGGTACGCTGAACGTAACCGGTATTGAAATGATGACGGCTGGTTATACCCATGTTCTTAGTGGTGGAACGTTTAGTTTAGGCTCGAACCTGGTTCAGGTTGGGTATCTGGAGGTAGATGCGGGTTCCATATTTAGTTCTTTAGATGATTTGGTTATAACAGGATCCAGTACAACTGTTATCAACACCAATTCTACTTCAACGGATGATCTGGTTGTCGATCATACCGATGCAACTCTTTGTGGAAGTGGTACTGCAACTTTACAGAATGGTGGGGGAAGTCAAATTACTTATACAAATGGAGCAACAGTCGGACAGATCTGTACTTCCTTTACGATAAACTGCACCGGAGGTGGATGTACCGGCTTCCCTGTCGTAGGAACAACAGTAGTGCTAAGTGGCAATGCCGGCCCGGCTGGTGTAGGAAATTCAACCAATAATAAGCTTTGGTTACGATCGGGTTCAGGAACCTTTTCCGATCTTGGTGTCACCAACGCAGTTACGGGTGGCACGATCAATCAATGGAACGATTTTTCGGGTAACAATAATCACGCAATTCAAAATACAGCAGGTAACAGACCCATTTATAGAACGGGTCAGGATAACGGTAGGCCAGCCCTTGAATTTACAGGCGATTCATTTATTGATGCATCATCGTCACTTGGTATTGCCGGTACTAGCAGTGCTACCTATTTTATAGTTTTCCGCGATACGCAAATTGGTGCGGGTGGTGTAGCTGATGGTGCCGGCCATTACCTTCTGGACAGAACTACCGCAACTAATGATTTATATTCTTTAAAGCATTTAACTGGAAATGTGTATTACTTTCAAAAGCGTGATAATAGTGGTGGTGGTTTAGGAGGCCCAACTTCGACCACAACTATCACAACAGGAACCAGTAAGTGGATTGAGATGGTTCGTAATCGCGGTGTCAATTATAGATTGTACTTCAATGGAGTACAGGAAAGTTCCATTGCTGATGGAGATGGAAATACTGTACCACCACAGCCGCGGATTGGGCGACATACAAGTACAACAAATGGTGGATTGCGTGGTTTTATTTATGAGTTCATAATCTACTCGGCTACACTAAACGAAGCACAACGCATATTATTAAACAATAATATTTCTGCTCAGTATGGGTATTCATTATCGGCTAATAATCTGTATACCATGGATGACCCAGGTAATGGAAATTTTGATTATGAAGTTGCGGGTATTGGTCAGGCTACCGATGGCAGTAAGCACATTGACGCTAAAGGTAGCGGAGCTGTACGTATGTGGAATCCTACAGCTTTAGCGAATAACGAATTTTTAATTTGGGGACATAACGGATTAGATTTTTCTGGTGGTAATACCACAGTAGATGGAGTTGTAATTCGGGAACGATTAAATCGCATCTGGCGGGTAAGCGAAACCGGAGATGTGGGTAACGTATCAATTTCGGTAGATCTTGCCGGTACGCTAGGTACAGCTCTGGGGAGTAACCTGCGCCTGTTGATTGACCGCGATGGTGATGGCTTTACCGATAACGATATAACCCCTGTTGCTGGATCATTCAGTGGTACGGTAATTACTTTTTCAGGCGTAAATTTCCAAAATGGAGATCGGTTTACGATCGGTAACACTAATCTGGCACTTCCACTTCCAATTGATTTGCTATCATTTACAGCCGAAGCAGTTCAGAATGAAGTTGTGCTTCATTGGGTTACTGCCTCTGAAAAAAACAATGACTTTTTTACTATTCAGCGTTCGCAAATGGCGGAACAATGGGAAGATATTGCTACGATTCAGGGTGCCGGCAATAGTCAGGAAAGAAAAGATTACCAATCTATTGATGCTTTACCTTATGCCGGGGTATCTTATTATAGGCTTAAGCAAACCGATTACGATGGAACTTACACCTATTCTGCCATTAAGCGTGTACAGGTTGAGGGGGGCTATCAATTGAAGGCATATCCAAATCCTACGTCTGACAAGCTAACCGTTATTACTGGATTTAACCTTGAGTCAGACAATATCAGATTGTTGAATACACTTGGTCAACCGGTGCCCATCGAAATTAATCAGGTAGGGTCTAAAGCCGAACTGGAAATAAAAAACATACCAGCCGGGGTTTATATGCTACAGGTTCGGAAAGGTTTCTGGCAACAATCGTTGCGGATTGTGTTAGACTAATTTCTGACAGCAATAGGTGCAGCTAAGCAACTTTCAGGAATTTTAAAAGCATCGGTAAGGGGCACAGCATCCTGCCGTATTTCCCAGCACAGTTGGTTCATAAGCTTTCGGATGGCCTTGGTCTTAACACCTTCCATGTAACCTTGCTCCAGGTACCAGCCCTTGTTTTTGTGTATCTGCGAAAGCGCAAATAAATCGCAGAGCTTTTTAAGAACGGTTTTGCAACCCTTGTCTTCGGTTTTGTTTACCTGTAGAATAAACTGCTCCAGAATAATTCGCTCCACATAGGCAAAGCCCACTTCTATCAGGTGTTGTTGGGCTACGTTCATAGCATCAAAACTATCCATGCCGCTATCGATGTGGCGCTTCAATCGTTTAGCTGCCGAGGTCAGAATATCGCGCTCGCGATACTTAAAGGCATTAAGCTGAAATTCAGGATCAAGCAAATGCGCTTCATCGGTGTTGCGCACTGTAATCGGATTCATTTCAGTAATGCCGGTCTTAGCCTTTTCGGCCACGTAGTTTAAAATTGTAAACACATTCATATTGGCAAACTCCTGCCTGAATTCCGTTAGTCTGCTTTTTGCTACCAGCTGCATCAACACGGTATTGTCGCCTTCAAATGTGGTGTACACGTCTGTGTCGTTCTTCAACACCTCAATTCTGTTTTCCGATAAATACCCTTTACCGCCACAGGCTTCGCGGCATTCTTGCAAGGTGGCGGTTGTGTTCCACGTAGCAAATGATTTAAGCCCGGCAGCTAATGCTTCAATCTCCTGCATTTCGGCTTCTGTGCGATTGAGAAACCGCGTGGTTAAGTGTTGCAGAGCGAAATGCAACGCATAGGCATTGGCTAAGAGCGGCATTAACCTGCGCTGATGTGTTCTGTAATTCAGAATCGGAACTTCAGTTCCGCCTTCAGGCCCGAATTGTCTGCGCTGATCGCCATACCGGATGGCAATAGTTAACCCCGATTTGCAGGCGCTATTACCCGAGCGTGGAATTCCAATACGGCCACCGACCAATGTACCTAACATGGTAAAGAACCTTCGGTTGTCGCTTGCGATCGGGCTTTCAAATTTTCCATCTTCGCTTACTGATGAAAATCGATCCAGCATATTTTCTTTCGGAATTACAACATGATCAAAATAGATTACTCCATTATCCACGCCATTAAGGCCCATTTTGCGGCCGCAGTCTTTAATCTTTACACCCGGATGTAGTTTTCCTTTCTTATCCCGTAAGGGAACGACAAATGCACTTACGCCATAATCCTGGCCATCAATGATCAACTTGGCAAACACGGTAGCCATCTGACCGTGGCAGGCAGCGTTTCCAATATATTCTTTGCGCGCGTATTCGTCTGGTGTGTGAATGTTAAAGGTTTTGGTTGCGTGATCGTAAGTAGCAGTTGTTTCAATTCCTTTTACATTCGAGCCATGGTTGGTTTCAGTCATGGCAAAGCAGCCGGGTAATTCCAGCGTTCCAATATCCTTCAGGTATTGGGTATGATGTTTTTCTGTTCCCAGGAAATAAATACTCATTCCCCATAATCCAAATTGTACTCCAAACTTTATCACCATGCTCAAGTCGTGATAACTTAATGTTTCCATAATGGCAAAATAGGCGGCCATATCACCTTGTCCGCCATGTTCTTTGGGGTAAGCCATGGCGCCATAACCCTGATCGGCCAGAAACTTACACCATTGTAATACCCGCTTGCGATAAAGATCAAGATCGCCCGGACCAACGTATGTAAATTCCGGATCGCTCAATAGAGTTTTTACTTTATTGATAATGGCTGCCTGATCGCCATCCATAATCCGGGTCATCTCAGCCACATTGAAATTGCGCTGTGTTGATTGCTCGGAAGTAATGGTTTTATGCCCGGCCTGAAAATTATAGATGGCTTCATGACTGATGAATCCGAGGATGCTTTCAATTTTGGCAAGGGCGGGTCGTGCTTTATCTAATGTTTCGCTTACGGTACCATTGCCTTGCAGGCTTGCCAGCCGGATGCCTAGATTAACTAAGGTTTCTTTTGTTTGCGATTGTTGTGTTACCTGCGTGATGGCTGTTTTCCAGGCATTCAGCTCATCTACGGATGGTGGCTGTTTGGGATCTATTTTAGATAAAAGAAAGTTGCGCTCTTGTTCGCTCAGCCATTCTTGCGAAGTAAGTAATCCCTCCAATACCGAGATTTCGCTGGGGGTAAGAATGGAATCGGACCAAACGGTATAGAATAGGGGTACAAATACCAGAAGTTTGGGGTTGTTTTTTACAATGGGTGAGTCGATCATAGGTATAAGGTTAACCTTGGTTTTTAAAAATAATCAATTTTTAATGTGTACCGAAGCGGGTTTACTACACCTTAAAAGCCCTTTTAAGGGCAGCCTGACGGGCAATGCTTTCAATTTACAGGTTAAATCCTTACATTTCTTTAACCTAAAATCTACCTCTCATGAATTTTAAACCAGAAATCAAGTCGAAGGAGCAGCTCAACGGTGGCTTGCCAAAGTACGAATCCATTGTAAAGTATATGGTGCAACAGCACAACCTGGTAACACTACGGCCCGATCAATCTATTAATGAGGTGATCAATATCTTTATTGAAAAACGGATTTCTGGGGCACCGGTGTTAGATGAAAGCCGGAAACTTGTGGGGATTATTTCTGAGCGCGATTGCCTGCGTATTATTGTCGATCAGGCCTACCATAATCAACCGCATAGCGAGCCAAAGGTTTCAGATTATATGACCCGTAATGTTAAAACCATGTCGCCCGAAAACAATGTAGTGGAAGCAGCCACGGAGTTTTTAAATTCACCTATCCGAAGGATGCCGGTGGTTGAAAATGGTGTGTTGATAGGGCAAGTGAGCCGGATTGATATTCTACGGGCAGCTAAATCAATAAGCCCCACTACCTGGGGTGGATAACTAATCAGAAGTTTGAAAGAGCTTGTCGAAGTTTTGGAGCACCCATTGTTTCGACAAGCTCAACCTGACATCGATTATCCTTTTCAAGCAGGCTTTTGTTTGTCTTCTACAATCGGTAACCCGCCTTTACTTATGGACATTAATTCCTGCATGGTTCGCTTCATGCTGTCGCTTGAACCATCCAGAAAAATAGTGTTTCCTTTTCCGTGTTCAGCAAAATGACGGATCGCTTCGGTCCACATCGAAAACAATATAAAAGATGAGTCGAGATTGGCGTGTTGCATTTCTTTAGCTGCGTGCGCCATACCTTTTGATACTTCTTCGCGGAATAAGGCCACACCTTGTCCGCGTAACTGAGCAGCAATTCTTTCCGCTTCGGCCGCAATTTTAATTGCATTACCATCGGCCTCGGCTGCTTTGGTTTTGGTAATCAGCAAAGCATGGCCTTCGTTTTCGGCAGCGGCCCGCAGGTTGTTTGAGGCTACTACTTTCGCCATGGATTTCATAATGGTTTCGTCAAACGCAATATCATTAAGTTGAAGATCAAGTAAATGATAACCCCAGTCTTCCAATGTATGATCCAGTTGATTTTTAACTTCCAGAACAATTTCAGTACGAAGCGAAAGAATTTCAGATTGCTTCTTGGTGGCTACAAAGCTGCGGATTGAACCTTCAATGGTGCGGATGAGGGCTGTCATAAAACTTTGCTCATCCATAAACTTAAACGCTACATTTTTTATGGTTTCCTCATTCTGATTCAGCACCGAGAACAAGAGCATGGCTTTAAAGTTTACATTGGCCTGGTCGATAGTGGTGGCCTGGAACTCAAGTTCCACAGATTGATTTTGAATGGAAATGCGTGTCAGAATCTTTTCAATTACCGGAATTCTTAAATTTAAACCTGGCCGCATAATGCGCCTGTACTTTCCAAAAACTGTGACCACAGCAATGGTTCCTTGCTTAACAGTTACGAACATGGAAAACATGAGGAGAATGCCTAGTACAAAAACCAGAACCAGAATAGCTTCGAATACTTCCATAGGGTGTTAGATTAAAGTTGCACATCTATACGCACCAAGCCTGAAAGGTGGATGGCCAGAACCTGATTTTTTTTTGTGCCTGGCATATTTTTTTGATTACTTTTAATTGGAATTTATTAACTAAAAATTAGTATGCGTTTAGGCTACCTTATTCTTTTATTATGGTTACTGGGTTCATGCAGTAAACCAACTTATTTCAGGTCCTTATCAAAGGATGAACTAACGGAAATAAAGAAGTACCAGAAGCAGTTTAAGCAAGACGAGAATTATACTGTATTGATACTTACCAATTACGGAAACCTGGTGGTTAAATTGTTTAATGAAACACCGCTTCATCGCGACAACTTTATTGCAAAAGTGAAATCTGGTTTTTACGATAGTCTCTTGTTTCATCGGGTAATCAACAATTTTATGATTCAGGGAGGGGATCCAACCAGTAAGAAAGCCGCAGAAGGCGATAGGCTGGGAGGTGGTTCGGCCCCGGGCGATAGAATTGCTGCCGAGTTCAGAACGGAGCAAGGTATTTATCACAAGCGTGGCGCTCTGGCTGCTGCCCGTGATAATAATCCGGAAAAAGCAAGCAGTAATTGCCAGTTTTATATTGTGCAGCGGCCAGCCTGGCGCGCAACACAATTGGATAGTACCATTGTTCAACGTAAGTTAACATTGAACGACACGCAGAAAAAACTTTACACTACACAAGGCGGCACGCCCCATCTGGATGGTGGTTATACAGTATTTGGCGAATTGATAACCGGCTTTGATGTGTTGGATAAAATTGCGGCAACCAAAACTAATTCAGTAGATCGGCCATTAGAAGATGTGCGTATGAAGATGTTTGTGTTATCTGAACCCAAAAAAGAGTAAATGAAAAAACTCTTTTCATCCACCCCGATTTATCCCGATAAGGCACTTGCATGCATTCGGGTTGTGGTGGGTTTGCTGATGACCTATCATGGGTTGGAAGTTTTTGACAGAGCCACTATGCAGAGCTATTTAACCTGGGAGAACTTTAACGGAGGAGCCGGGGAATTTCTGGTTTACCTGGGTAAGTCAGCTGAGTTTATTTCGGGTGTACTGTTAACGTCGGGGCTTTTTACACGGTTAGGAGGTTTGATGGCAGCCGGAACCCTGGCCTACATTACTTTTTTTGTGGGGCAGGGTCGTTTCTGGTATGAAGATCAACATCCTTTTATGTTTGTATTGTTTGGCGTGTTGTTTTTCTTTACAGGCCCCGGAGCCTGGAGTGTTGATGGGTTGTTCAAACGGAATAAGCATTCATGAAGTTTACTAAAATCTGGAAGAGAATTGTACTGATTGATATCGCTAATCGCAACTTTACTGGTCAGTCTGGAGCATCATAATGAGTTCGGTAATCTCACCGAAAATATGGATAGTCTTATCTGATTAATTGAACATGTCCTTTTAGTGTTACAAGTTTTCTGTCGCAATCAAAGTACTTAATAATCCAGAAATAAACGCCCTCACTTGCACCATTGCCATCCCAGCCTTGTTTTGGTGGTCCAACAAATACTAGTTTTCCATATCTATTAAAAACACTTAACTGGGCATCATCAGCTGTACCAATCATTTTGAAAATTTCATTTTCGTTATCCCCATTGGGAGTAAAAACATTCGGCACATAGGCTGAGTCCTTCGGGTATACTATAAAATTCTTTATCTCACTTTGATATTCACATACGCCCCTGTTAACGACTAACTGATAGTAGCCAGTTTTTTCAATTACTAATTCAGGACTACTATTAGAAATAGATGCTAAATCAGCATTGGTAAGTCCATAAAACCAGGTAAAATTAGCATCGCGCGGCTCAGAAACATTCAAAGTTAACTCTGTCCCAAAACAAATTTCAGCATAATTTGTGGTTGGTGTTAGCTTAACAGAGAGTTGATCGTTAATTGCAATAGAAAGTGAACTGATTACGCACAATCCATTGTCAGCTTGGACAAAATAAACCCCATTTTCTTTTGCGATTAATGTGGCTGTGTTTTCAGCTTGCACATAGGTTTCAAGTCCTAGAATCATAAACCAACGGTAATTTACTCCAAGCGAAGGATTATTTATTGAAAGCACAACCTCACCCTCTGAACATAAATTTCCTGAAATCCGACTTATTGTTGGTTTTGACACAGGTACTACAGCAATTTGAGTTTTAGCAATAAATGTGCATCCATGTGGCGATACGTACTCATAGGTAACTTCATAAATTCCAACCGGCAAATTACCTGCAACAAAACTGTTATTGATAACGCCCGGGCCAGACCATGTTCCACCTGCAGGATTTGCTGTAAGGGGGATTGCCTGATTACTCTTTTCGCAAACCTCCTTTATTGTTGCTTCAATGTCTATTTCTTCCTCACTAATGGTGATTGTGGGTGTAAAAACGTTACACGATTCGTTAAAAACTTTTAATTTATATTCTCCGATTTTAGTGGCTTGTAATATGTGGCTTCGCTCTTCAATCGGTTCAAACTCGTCATCAGCATTTGCCCGAAAGTACCAAGAGTAAAATACACTATCTTCGTGTTCTGCAGCCAATGTAATATTGAAATTCGTATCTGCACAAACCCAATGGTGCGTACCAGTAACTAACTCAGCTCTTGGAGGATCCTGAACCTGGATTCGTAATATACCCTCGTATTCGCAACTTGGAGTTCGATACCGAAATTCATGAATACCTTTTCCGGCTACGGTTGGATCAAATGTTCCTTCAGATGAATCAAGTATACCCGGTCCTGTCCAAGTACCACCGAAAGGATATCCAAAAAGATCAATCACAGTTTCAGATATGCACACCGGAGGAACTAATTTCACAATAGGCGGGGATGGGGTAACATAAACTGATCCTGATAGTTGACCACTCTCAATATCTTCAATTGCTGCGGCAATAAAAAAATCTGATTCATCCATCCAAACGCTTAACCCGTAGTAATCCTTTTCAAAGGAATCACCCGTGAAATCCAGTAGAGCGACTACGTCTTGCCAATAATAATCTTTGGATTGAAAAACATAAGCCCGTCCTGGCTTATTTCTTGGGGTTATTCCATCTTTCAAATAATCATTACCGGGCGCACCGGCAAGTACTGTATTTCCAAGGCTTTTTATGGAGTATCCGAAAAGCTCACCCTCTTCTTTAATTCGGGGAATAAGTTTGGTTGTCTCGGTCGTAGAAGTCCACCTTTCTCCCGGCTTCTTCGTGTAAACATAGATGGCTCCAACATCCCAAATATCTTCATGGTCTTTAAGTGGGGCACCAATAAAAATTGTATTATCCTTTATAGCATTAGAATGACCAAACATGGAGCCATTTCTAACCAGATATGAGAAGTCTGGGGATATTTGAATACTCTCGGGATCAGAAGGAGATAGGATATACTTAAGTTCCCAAAAACCATCCTGATTTCTTTCAAATATCGAACTGCCCGCAAGTAAGGTTCCGTTGTCAATAGAAACAGCAAGGGTAGTTGTTCTCGCAAAAAAATTTCCAACACCTGCTTCGAGGCTTTGAAAGAAATTCCATTGCGAGCCATCAAAACGGTAGATGGCCATCATAATTCTGTATGGGTTATTTTGCACGTACGGAATAACAAGCCATTCATTGTCCATTGCAAGATTATCACCGTACGAGTGTACAATTAACTCGTCTTCTGGTAACGCAATTTCCTGCACTAGTTCAGAGCTTTCCCAACCCGCATTTCCTAGTTTGTAAATGAATACTCGTCCATTAGCTGTATGGCCACTTTCATATCCTATAGCAGCCACAGCCAGATAATTTTTGTTTGTGGCCAATGCACTACCAAACCAATCATCAAAACGATCAAGACTTGGTGATAAAATTTTGGCTTTCTTTATCCAGTCATTTCCATGCTTCTCAAAATAATAAACTGCACCAACACCCGGAAGGATAGTGCCATCTTCAGGGGCCCCAACAAATAGGTGATTATTATAACCAATTATACTTCTTCCAAACAAGTGCCCAGCAGTGCTTTTCTTGTTTGGATGAACAAGTTGGGTTACCCATTCATTATTAATTTTTGAGAATGTCTTCAGTGCAATTGTTGCATATTTGTTGTCTGGTATAGAAAAAAATCCAAGAATAGCATCAGTTTTGTGTGTGGATTTATTGATTATCCCATATGGACTATTAGGGAAGTGAGGTAGATCTGTAGTTATATCCAAATTTTCATACTGAGGGTAACACCAACCGTTTTCCCCTTTGGTAAGTAAATTGAAATAACCTGTGCCTTCAGTGGTCTGGCCACTCACTAAAAGATTTGTTCCGTCAGTGGATAAACCCATTAAGGGAAATCTTATTGGAAGATCATCTTCAGTTATAGAAATAAAACAAGTCGGTGTTGTATCCTCCCAAATTCCTGAGGCAGGCCTTTTGAAATAGAGTACTCCATATCTTGCTACATTATTAACGTGCTCTGTACCCAATGCAAAAATTCCATCGTCTGCAAATATCATTTCATAACCACCAAGAAAGTAAGATACATCATTGACTGATTTTAGTGTTGCCTGATGGGTGTAATTGCTGAAAGTTCCAGAAGGATCATGAAAGACAAAAATATTTCCTCCATCAACAGTATGATAGCTACCTGTAATTAGGTGGTTCCCCTTTAGTGCAACACCCCCTTGTCCAAAATCTGCTATGTCTCCAAAAGGTGCAATTATTCTCGTGGGGATAATTGGACTATTCCAATCCTGAAACACTTGCTTGTGAAAAACATAAACGGCACCCATAAAATAGGGGGAAGAAGTATGTGGAGTTACAGGGGCAGCAATGTCTGTTATCGCAACAGTTTGCTCGTCTTCGGAAATAACAATTGATGTTTTGTTATATGGATTGCATCCAAAATAGTAGCTGCTATTGACCTGTAAAATATTAATCTCTGGCTGGGCAGACCAACCCGCCATACCTTTTTTAAAAACATGTACTTTGCCACCATTCAGAAAAGAACTTACGAAAAGGTAGTTCTCTGATAGGGCCATATTAAATCCAAACTGCATCCCATCTTGCGGGTTGGTAGGAACAAGAGTGGTTACCTTTTTCCAGGATTTGTTGATTTTTTCATAAATATAGACAATGCCTCCTAATCGATTAAGGCTATCACTATAGGGTACTCCTACAGCCATAAAGTTGCCAAAGATTGCCACCGATCGTCCGAAATCTGAAGAATAGTCAATACTTGGTTCTGGCACTAGTTTAGTGAAATCCGTCAGACATTGACTATGGGAGAATTGGAAAGAAAGCGTTAGAGCTATTAATACTGCAAAAAGCCTCATTCAAGTTATAGATTCTCAATTTTGCTAAGGTTTAAAGTTATTAAAAAATAATGGGTTGAGTTTAGGCTTCTATAAAAAAAAGGAAAATACGTTATGGATTTGAAAGAGGTTTTGCATCTGGTTTAAAAAACCTAATGCTTATGAAAACAAATTCTATTTCCAATGGTCCGGTTTCCGGACAGGCGTTTACCATTTCAGGATTACGCTATGCAGTAACAATGGCGCTTCTGCTTTTCGGCATGGTGTCGTTTGCCCAAGTCAATGCGCAGCCCTCGGGCCAGACCGATGTGTATGAAGTTAAGGGCGTGGTGCTCTCAGCCGAAGAGAATGCAGCACTTACGGGTGTAAACATTTATCTGAAAGATACCAATGTGGGTACTTTCACGGATGTAAATGGCCGGTTTGTATTTCCGCGAAAACTTAAAGCAGGAGAGACTCTGGTTTTCAGTTTTGTCGGGTTGAAAAAACAGGAATACACTGTAGCTGCCAGCATGCCAGCGGATATTGAGATCCGCATGGAAGAGGATCCGTTGAATGTACTGGGTGAGGTTTGGATTGACACACCCGGCAAATCAAAACTGAAACGCAAGAGTTCAACTCACTAAAAAACATGCGTCTGCT
Source organism: Bacteroidota bacterium (assembly GCA_051715445.1). Classification (GTDB taxonomy): domain Bacteria; phylum Bacteroidota; class Bacteroidia; order Cytophagales; family Cyclobacteriaceae; genus ELB16-189. Next base: position 53,279 of record JBPXJU010000012.1, read on the forward strand.
TACATGCACCGTGGTGTGGATAGCAGTATTATCAGCAAGGGCTCAGGTAAGTGATTTTGAAGGAACGGATTTTGGGAGGGCAGATAGTGTAGCACGATTGTATCCAGATTATCCTTTAACTAATTTACCTGACCTTGCCGATAAGTTAACGCGTGATTTCACACGCGAGGAAGAAAAGTTTCGGGCCGTATTTACCTGGGTCTGCTTAAACATACGCAATGATTATGAACTGTACCGTTGGAACAAACAACAGCGCGAGCGATGTAAAACGGAAGCCGAACTGAAAGCCTGGTACAAAACATTCAGCAAAACATTATACCGCGAACTGTTGAATGATCATAAAACAATCTGTACCGGGTATGCTTACCTTATTCGAGAGTTGGCTCTGGCTTCGGGCCTGGAGTGTGTAATTGTGGATGGTTATGGCCGCACACCGGGTTCCAGGTTGAACAAAAAATTTCCCAACCATAACTGGAATGCTATAAAGCTAAACGGAAAATGGTACCTGTGCGATGCTACCTGGGCCAGTGGGAGAATTGATGAACAGAGTAAGCAATTCGTTGGTCGTTATAACGACTTTTACTTTTTAACAAATCCTAAACTTTTTAATAGGAGTCATTTTCCTTTGGAGCAAAAGTGGTTGTTGACAGAATACTCAAGCCTGACGGCCAAAAAATTCTTTAGGCCTTAGGTGAGCTACGCTAATTTATGATTTGCGCAGATAAAACATCAATACAACACCGGATTCAAAGGCGAATCAATTTCCTGGCCTACTATGGCACCGGGGCACCACGTTTCCCAATCTTTTATCTGATTTTCATTATCGGGCTGCTTTAGCTTCATGTGCCGGTCCATGTAAATAATGGTCATCACTTTACGCATGTGGTTGGTGGTATTGGCACCGGCCCGGTGAAACACCCAGCCCGAATGAAAGCTGATCTCACCCAGATCGAACGGTTCAATCACGTGCTTAAAATCCGTTACCCGCAAGCGTTGCTGTATGGCAACTTCACTCTCATCACCAATAGCCAGTTCTCTTCCTTCTACAATGGTATGACTTGCCGCACTAAACTCCAGCGGACCCATGGCAGCAGTAATGGCCTGTAAGGGTATCCAGGCCGTAATGGTTTTATCAGTTTGTAAAGGCCAGTAATATTGGTCGGCATGCCAGGGAGTAATGCCGCCACCGGCTTCTTTAAACAAAGCCTGATCGTGATACAGACGTACACCTTTGGTTTGCATCAGGTCGGCTGCCAGTTTCGCTAATCGTTTACTAAATACAAGTACTTTAATGTCTTCATCTTCGCGCCACAGATTAAACAACTGTAAAAAAGCTTTTCCATAAGTATTGCGTTCTGTTACCGCGGTGGTAACTGTATTCAGTTCGGCTACTTTTTTACCGATTACATTGTTGAAATAGGCCGTGGTATCTGCATCGAGCACCTGCTTCAATTTGATGTACCTGTTCTGATCATAAAACTGAATCTGCTCGGGGGTAAGGGGATAAGGTTGATTCAGTAGCTGCTGGATGGCTTTTGGAAGCATAATTAAACCCTTTAGGGATGTGTAAGATAAAGGATTGGAGAGAAAATGGCAATCGGGCTAATTCAAAGTCACCATCTTGCCCTTTTTACCAAACATTTACAATTATTTACACTTTTAATGATGTACTATATCGGGCAAGCTTGCAATTTTGATCGTATCAAAAGTACAACGCTATGTATCTCTTCCAACTGACCTTATTGCTTAGTCTGCTCGCTTTTTCTGCAGCTGATGCCCCTGTAAAACCGACTGTTGCCTACGTGGCTCCGCCAGCCTCCAACATTATTTACCAATCGAAAGATGGCGGCCAAACGTGGGAAGATGTAAGCTACAGTTTGCCGGTAGGCATGCAGCCCGAAGGTTTTTTTGCCGGAAATTCCGAACTCTACTTGCGCGTAAACAATAACCTGTATCGCAGTAAGAGTAATCTTAAAGCTCCTGTTTGGGAGAAAGTGAATGTTATTGATCAAAAAAGTACTATTGCTTTCAATAAGTCCGGAGTGCTGGCCTACAGTTATGATGGAAAAATTTATCAAAAGAAGAACTCTTCCGATAGTAATCGGGATTGGTTGCCGGCATACCCCAATCTCAAATCGCATTCCGTTGCAACTATTTTCGAATCGTCTGATGGGTCGGTATTCTTAGGTACCGGTAAGAGTCTTTCCAAATCTACTGATGATGCACAAAGCTGGAAGCTAATCGAAAAAGGCTGGGTTGGGGATATTGTGGAGTATGAAGGTGTTCTACTGGCGACTGGTCATAAGGGAATCATGCGTTCCACCGACAATGGTGACCACTGGGAGTGGGTGATTAGTGAAGGGGGAGTGGGTATTGCGATTGAGCAGATAAGGGATGGGTTTGCAGCCATCGCCTACAACTCGCAAACTAAATCGAGAAGAATTCACCTTTCAACAGATACCGGAAAAACCTGGCGGGTACTTGAAGGACTTCAACCATCAGCAACTATTTCGTCCATCAAACAAGTTGGCCGTTATTTAATTTGTGGTCACCCTGATGGTATATTCCGCTCGTCTGATTCGGGAAAAAGCTGGACCCGAGTTCATGCCGGTGTAGATAATTACCCATTTCAATTTTTGAAAATAGGTAACACCAATCCGCTTAACGATCAACGGAAAGTATTTAAGATTCATGTTTCGGGTTCGGTAGTGTATGCGGTGGCTGTAAATTCCGGCTGTTGATTACTAGTATTTATTCCTTACTTGTGAACCAAAGTCTGAGCGTACGTGCCCGAAGTAATGCACCTTATTTACCGATTCGGCAATTTTGATTCTTTTTTTTCTTCTTTATCCTTGAAATAACCTTTAAACAAAACATGATGACGCATGGCGTCCATATTTTCATTTAACTTAACACTGCTTTGGTTCAGGTTTTGTAACGTCTGCTTAAAATCTTGTGTTACGGCAGAATCGCTAATCAGTGTACGGACTAAACCCTGATCATGATTTAAATGATACACAAATTGCTGGAGACTATCGGCAGCACGATTTATTTTATCAGAAGTACTTTTTAAAGCTGAAAATGTTTCGGCCACCTGAGGAGCCAGCGTGGTATCATTCAATAACCAACCCAACGTACCCTTACCACTTGTAATTTTCTCCATTACCGATTGTGTTTGCTGTAGCAATACAGTAGTCTGTCTGCTGGCGTTTCGCAGGTTAAGGATGGTCTGACTCAAATCTTTTTGCAAGGAAGAATCATATAACAAATACGTAAGCGTTCCCTTGCCATGTTTGATTTGCTGCGTGACTTCCAGCAAGTTGGACGTAAGCATGGCTGCATTCTCGTTCGTCAGGTTAAGTGTTTTTAAAATATCATCCGTTTTAATACGACTGTAGGAGCTTAAAAAATCGCCATCACTTGCCGGTGGGGCCTCCGGATCGCCCGAACTGATGTTCACCAGCATATTTCCCATTAGCCCATCAGAACCTATGGAAACTTTTGCATCGCGCTTGATGAAGACACGGACGCTTTCGCGAATGCGCATGCTCACCTGCACTGCTGAATCACTTGTGATTGAGACAGCTGTAACAGAGCCAATGTTAATTCCTGAAAAGCGAACATTGTTTCCGGCTTGCAAGCCATTGACATTGTTAAACATTGCATGAACCGTAAAGGTATCCCGAAACATGTCTTGTTTTTGACCAATCAGATAAGCAGTTACCGTAAACAGAGTACTGCCCAGCAGTACGAATACTCCGAGGCGAACTGTGCGACTAGTGGACGTCTTCATAGTTTTTAGCGTTTAAGTAAAAAAGGAGTGCACCACTGGATCATTATTGTGCATAACCTCATCAAAACTTCCTTCAACATAATTTTTACCTTCATGCAAAATCACCATGCGGTTACTGGCAATGCGGGCGCAGGCCAAATCATGCGTGATGATGATGGATGCGGTTTTATATTTTTTCTGAACCTCAACAATCAATCGGCTGATCTCGCGGGCAGTAATAGGATCGAGCCCGCTGGTGGGTTCGTCATACAAAATCAATTGCGGACGCATAATCAGTGTGCGGGCCAGGGCTATTCTCTTTTTCATTCCACCGCTTAGCTCAGCAGGCATCATATCAATCGACTTCAACAACCCCACACTTTCAAGAGCATCGTTTACCATCGTATCAACATTTTGACCAATCCATTTTTCAGGATGCCTTCGAAGTGGAAATTCCAAATTTTCCCGAACGGTCATCGAATCATACAGCGCACTTCCCTGAAATTGAAATCCCACATCGGCCCGTAGCTGATCCAATTCACGAGCATTGAGTTGTGGTACTGGTTTGCCTAAAACATTTAACCTACCCCGATCAATATTTTCTAACCCAATAATGCACTTAATCAATACTGATTTCCCTGAACCTGACTTTCCCATTACAGCAATACTTTCGCCAGCACCTACATAGAGATGAAAACCCCGCAACACATGATTGGATCCAAATGATTTGTGCAAGTCATCGATTTCTACAATCCAATTGTTATCATCAGAGATCATAAAAAATATCTGTTACCAGTACAGCTATGAAGTCCAGAATAAACACTAACAGAGAGGCAATCACCACTGCTTCATTAGCCGTGCGTCCTACGCCCTCGGTACCGCGCGTAGAGGTGAAGCCTTTATAACATCCAATAATACCGATGGCAAAACCAAAAAAAACAGATTTGATAATGGAAGGAATGAGATCACCGAATTGAATAAATTCCAACACTTTAGAAAAGTATAAGGTAAAAGTGACACCACCTTTTAGGTATTCTACCATAGCAGATCCGAACAGCGAAACCGCATCAGCCAATGCCACCAGAACCGGGAGCATGAACATAGTTGCCGTAACGCGTGTGATAACTAAATATTTGTAAGGGTTAGTGCCCGAAACTTCCATCGCATCAATTTGTTCGGTTACTTTCATACTGGCCAGTTCGGCTCCAATGCCAGAGCCAACTTTGCCGGCACAGATCAGCGCAGTAATAACCGGACCAATTTCCCGAATGATGGAAATGCCTACCATGGCCGGCATCCACGACTGCGCACCAAACTCAATTAAGGTGGGTCTTGTTTGCAACGTAAGCACAATACCCATAATGAAGCCTGTAGTACCTACCAGTCCTAATGATTTGTTTCCAATAAAAAAGCATTGCCTCAACAACTCCTTAAACTCGTAAGGAGGGAACCAGACTTCGCGAAAGTAGCGACCCGCAAAGAGACTAATGCTGCCGACTGTTTCAAAAAAAAACCGAATTGCCTTCAACATAACGCGTGCCTGAATGCATGATAAATATACCACTTTCGGCACCTCATGAAAATGACAATAATCATAAATTGACCCGATAACGGAGATAGCCGAATGATTTATATCAGCACGCAGTGTGAAGCTTTGGAAGTGGGAAGGCTCGTGCGGCCTGACAATGTGTGCTGATGCTGCGTTGGTAAGCAATAGGGATAGAATCCGCCAGCTGGCGGACCGAAGTGTGTTGGCAGGAGTGAGGCCGGATCCCGATAATTATCGGGATGGATAGCCCGAGCCGAAGGCATTGCCACAACTTAAAAGTTACTAAAGCGGCTCTAATCCAAACGTAATCCGGTTGACTTGCTTTATCAGTTCCTTGAAATACTCCGGCTTTAGTTTGTTGTTAAAGTTTGATGTGGCAATTACTTCCCTCACTTTGAAGAAGCTGATTAAATGCAAACGTGCTTGCGAATACGGAACGTTCAATTTCTTGGTAAGCATTTCAGAAGTTATCTCGAACGTGTAGAGGTCTTCTTTTGTATCGGTAGTCATCATTAAGCCAATGAAAGAATCTTCATCCTGAATGGCTTCACTATTGGAAAGAACAATAACCGGGTGTGGTTTTACACCTTGCGGAAGATTAAAGGGAACTTCAACAATGTCTCTTTGAGAAATCAATGACTGAGGGCGCTTTGCATGGCTTCTTTTGATGCAGAAGCTAAAGCCTCTAATAACTCGGGTTGAGTCGCGGTGCGCGGCTGACCGGCAAATGCTTTTTTCTTCATTTGAATTTCAGCATCGTAAAGAGATGAAATCACAAGGTTGATTTTTGTTTCAACTTCTTTGCTGCCCAAATACTCGGCCTTTTCCAAACGGGCTTTGAAGGTTACCAGAAGTTTTATTGCCTTTTTCACCGAAGGTAAATCGCGTTGGGCATCTTCCTGGGTGTAATCTTTTAGCACTACCAAGGCTCCCTGAATATCGGTGTAGGCCTCATCCAGCATGTTGTTCAGCGACTTTAAGTAGCTGTTCAAAATCCGCTCTAAGAAGTTGATAAAAAGCTGCTTGATGGGGAAAAGCTTGATTTCCCGCTCAAAAAAGCTGCTTTGGGTTTCAATAGATGGTGCGATGGAAATCGTCATGGTACCTTATAATCGTAAAAGAATCGCTAAAGGTTCCGAAAAATACGGTTTTTAACGTTACTAGGCAATTTGGTAACCTCGAGGGTTAAGCACCAGCAAGGGTTATATAATGTTTATGCGTTATGTTAACATGGCTTGGGCATCCGGGCCTAACTCAATCTTCATAGAAAGTTTTCTTAGCGTTGGTATTTCAGAACCCATTCCCACTCTTCACAACGGGCTGGGGCAGCGGCACATATTGGAAGGCTTTGGTCCCGATAGCTATCGGGATGGGAGGGATGCGCGGCCTGACAATGTGTGCTGATGCTGCGCTGTTGAAGCAATAGGGATAAAGGGAAAATCAAAGTGCTCCAATCATAGCTTGCGGAACTATCATTTGGCTTCATGAATTTTTTGGATTCTTCTTTTTCAGTCCAAATATAAATCTCATTGCATCATACGGCCGAATGAATAGATGATACAAGCTTACCGTTATAAAAAAGCAGACAACCAACAAGAAAGTAAGTTTTAGAGAGACTTCATCATTGGTTCCGACCACATAGTAAGCTATTATCACAATTACGGTTTGATGCAAAATGTAAAAAGGATACACAGCCGTACTCATGTATTGGAGTGATCTGTAGTCTTTATTCAAGTACCTTTTGCCATACCCTAAAAAGGCAAACACCCACATCCAGGCATTGAAGTTTTGAAGACCAAGAAAGAGATACGTTTGCGGCTTTTCAATCCAGTTCTCCCAGATATCATAAGGTTCCCAACCATTCCATCTGAGCGCATTAATTGATAAAATAGACAAAATGGAAAGCTTCAAAAACAATTGCCTTTTCGTTTCAAGGGTTTCTATTAACTGTGGGAATCTGAAAAACAACAGTCCTGCCACAACAAAGAATATGAAGTATGAATGCCTTGCTACGTCATTTATTAAATCGTAAGTCGTCACAAAATGCACGGATAAAAGAGAATTAGGAATGATAGCTATCAGAACAAGTACAAATAGCGAATAAGGTTTTCGGAAAAAAACTTCCAAGGCACTGGTAAGCTTATTGTCTTTTTGGAGCGCATAGAAAAGCGGGATCAATAGAATATTGTAGCAAAACAGGTAGGGTATAAACCACAGGTGTAGCCAATGAAAGTTCCCATCTGGCCACCACTTGAATTCTAGAAAGGACTGATAGAACTCAAAGTAGGTTTGAGTGTTTCCCTCCAATTTCCGTTCAAAGAATATTTGAGGCGCTACTAGTATAAACGTTCCAATAATGGTAGGGATTATTAAACGATTAAATCGCTGAATCGCGAATGCCTTCCAACTTAATCGTTGCATCAGAATATAAGAAATATACCCGGAAACGAAAAAAAGCAAAGGCATTCTAAACGATGCCATCCAATAGTTAATTTCTAAAAGTGTATAGCTTGTTTCTTGATTTTTAATATGCCAGTCCGATTCAGCTACAAACACCATAAAGACGTGGTAAACGAACATCATTAAAATGGCAATTACTCTTAATAAATCAATGTAATGATACCTGTTAGTATTCATAAGACACTGGTTTGGGCCAATTTATGATTGTTGGCGTTGGCAACCGTTACAGATACATTTCCTTTTTTTCGAAAGGACTCCGCATAAGCATGTGCTTCGCGAATCTGTTCAAGTGTATATGTTCTATCAATAACTGCTCTAAGCTTTCCGACTTCAATCAATTCTTTAAGCCGTCCTAGGTCGTTGATACCCGCTTTTGGAGAACCCGTTACGGAAACATACTTTCCGTTTGGTTTCAATAAAATCTTGCATGACGATTTGGATGTTTTCCCAACTGCATCAAACACCACATCGTATGTTACCGGGCTTTTGGTAAAATCATCGCGTGTGTAGTCAATCACCACATTTGCGCCAAGAGATTTTACCAGGTCCACATTAGAAGAACTGCATACGGCTGTCACATGTGCTCCAATACCATTGGCTATTTGTACAGCATATGTGCCAACACTTCCAGAGGCTCCGTAAATCAAAATATTGCTACCCGCCTTCAAACCCGATGATTGAATAAAGCGTAAAGCCGTGAGCCCGCCAATTGGAACCGCAGCTGCTTCCTCAAACGTCATGTTCTTCGGTTTAAACGCTATCAAATCATTTACTTCCATGCACTTGTACTCAGCATACGCACCAAACTTGAAGCCACAGAAAGCAAATACCTCATCTCCTTTTTTATAAGCTTTTACATCCTGACCAACCTCTTCAATAACGCCTGAGAGTTCAAATCCTAAAACCTTTACCTTTCGGGGCTTGAACAGACCGTTGAACAATCTTACCAAAAAAGGATCGGCCTTTCGCATTCTCCAATCACCAGCCGCAACGGTAGTGGCATGGACTTTTATCAAGACTTCATTCTTTTTAGGTGTTGGTTTCGCTATTTCCCGAAGTTCCAAGACTTCAGGTGAGCCATATCGTTCATAAACAACTGCTTTCATTTGTAATTATTTTAAGAGAGTTTAAGGGTTATTCGTCTAAAGTATAGCCAATTAGTCAAGATAGTTAAAGTCACTAATCCTACCATACCGGCCTCCAGTCCAAAGGGTCCACCCGTGATCCACGATGGTGTGTTATCTAATGCAGGTATGAGAATGCTTTGCTCTTTTCCTCCGCTTACGCCAAATCCAAGCATATTACCCTGTACAACATTTGACATAAAGTGAAGTCCAATGGGCATGGCTAAACTTTGGGTCTTGATATAAGCTATTCCAAAAAGTATGGAAGCGGTGAAAATATTGACGGATGCGAGTAATTTAGCTGAGCCTGACATGCCCGGGTTCTCCAAATGGGTTAATAAAAATAGCGCACCTATCAAAAGCTGTGCTGGCCAATGACCAAATGATTCTATCAGTCGCTGAAAGACAAATCCTCTGAACAATAATTCTTCGGCCATCACCACGCTGAGCATAACTAAAATTCCACCCAGAAAATCTAATAGGGAAATGCTATTCATTTGCCATTGAACAGAGCCAATCAGAGTCAGTATCAGCGCGGGTACGATCATCAGGATGCTACCCAGCAATAGCCCAGCACCAAGTTTGCGCAGCCACTCCTTGTTAAATCTGCCCACCAGGTCAAAGAATGATTCACGCCTTAACACCTGGCATATGATTGTCGCAACCACGATTATTAAAACCTGATGCCAATAGCTGACCCCAAATCCATAGTGATCGGAGAGTAGGATCGTAGGGAATAGAAGAGCAGCAAGCAATAGAAAGAATATCACTACCCACCAGCTACTTCGAAGCCTCAATTCAGACTTAAAAAGAACACGTCTAAGAACTTGCATCAGCTTTGCTTTATGACTTAATTAAAGGGCTTGGCTTAAATCCTTTTGTGATAAGATAAATGCCTAACGAAAACTCGAATACAGCAACAAAAAGTGCACTTAATCCCGCCAATGGTTCTCGCTGCTCAAGTAACCCGAACATAACCGAGAAAGTACCCGCTAAAAGCATTGGCGCACCAATAATTCCAATAATGGCAAGTCCTCTCGGTACGAGTCTTGAATGGTATAACAAGAGACCCAATAGCATGTCATCCACAGCCGGCATAAGGCTTTGCCCAATAAGAAACATTCGATCATACATGGTAATTAGCGTGCGACTTATCGCAAGCGCTTCTGTTCCGACCGATGCCCGATGTAAGGACACAACCGTAAGAAGGAACATTACACCAACGAATATGGTAGCGGCCTCCAGTATTCTTGCACCTACCAGAGCGAGAGACATAGCTTCATTTTGTTTTTTGAGGACTGGATATAATACTACGGCAGTGCCAATACCGGCTAACGCCACAACCAATTCAAGAATATTTCCAATGATAACGTTGGTGTCAGAATCTGTCCCCAATATGAAATCCGATTGGTGAATCGGACCATAGAGGGAAAAAGTAGGAATGGAGATAAAGGTGAGCAGATAAAGTGTACCAGCAGTCAGGGAAGTTTTGCGCAGTGGAGCCATAGGTAAATCTATTAGAAGATGTTTTTCTTAAAGGGCTTAAACATACTGACGCTGATACTGAGCATCTGATTATAACGAGTAACATCACGTGATAAAGAAGTCAATCCGTGACCACAGCGCACATCAATGGCCAGCTTGCTTTTCTTTACATCAACTACATAGCCTGCACCGGCTTGCCAACCCCAGTCGAATCGTTTAAAGCCATCAGTGTTATTGAACGAGACTTTTCCGGCTTCCGGCCCGCTCGTAGTCATCCGACCAGAAAAAATGTAAGAGGCATACGGACCAGAATTAAGATAGAAGCGGCCCAAATGAACGCGAGCCATTAATGGTAGTTCCGCGGAGTAAAATTTTAGGGTGGACTTATTTTGCGTTAAACCATTGCCAGTACTGAGGGTTCCACCTTTTGTGGCATAGTAAAGTTCACCTACCCAGGAGAAATGTTTAGTTACACCTGCCTGGAAGGATAAACCGGCACGGAGGGCACGCACGCTTTCCTTAGAGGATTTTAGTTCGGCATTCTTCCCGCCATAATTAAAGTTTACATCCGTTGTAGTTACCACCACAGCGACATGACTACTTTGACCGAATGAATAGAGGGTGGTCATTAGAACCAAGCCGACTATCAGATTGAAGCTCGTCAGTTTTCCACTAACGCGGTTTATTGTGGTGAGCGCTTTTGCATTGCTTACTGAGGGTTTCATTTTACTTTTTGTTTATGTTTTGATTAAAAGGTTTCTGTAACTAAATCTTTGTTAGCCATCATACCGGCAACAGTTCCCATAGCGACTGCATTGGACACCGTACGAAGTCGGGTAACATTATCGCCACAGGCATAAACTCCGGGCACTGTTGTTCGGTGTGATGAATCGATTTTGATATAGCCATCGGGTGATAGCTCGCATCCCAGTTGTGCCGGAATATTGCTGTGCTGTTTGAATGCGGGGCGGCCATAGATCGCAGCAAGGGGTATAAAATCCCCACTTTCAAATTGGACACCCGTTAAATATCCCTGTTCATGCTGAAGAGATTTTATTCTGTCTTCTATTAGTTGAATGTTATGATTATGCAACTTCGAACGCTGCGCATCGGTCAGCTCAGAAATACCATTCGTGAAAATCGTCAAATCCTTCGTCCAATTGGAGATAAGGGAACCAAACTCAAATGCATAATCGCCATTACCAATAATTCCGGTTTTTACATTTCGAACTTCATAGCCATGGCAGTAAGGGCAATGTAATACCGATTTACCCCAACAATCTGCGAAACCAGGTATGTTGGGCATGAGGTCAACAATGCCGGTTGCGAAAATGAGTTTTGTGGAAGTGTATTGAACTCCCGAGTCAAGTCTTATAAAAAATTCCTGATCGACTTTCTCGGCACTGACCACGAATCCCTGAACTTGTTTCACCGATGGATACTTTTCAATTTGCTGACGTGCCAATGTTGCAATTTCATCCGGGCGTTTTCCATCGTGGGTAATAAAATTATGGGAGTAGGGTGTAAACCGATTGGCTGGCTTACCCCCGTCAATGATCAACACCCTCCGTAGTGCCCGACCCAACGCCATTGCGGCTGACAGTCCTGCATAGCTTCCACCTACAATGATGGCGTCAAATTTCTCTTTCATTCTTTTACTATTAACTATTGAATCCATTGGAAAATGAGGAATAGCAGCGGCCGTCAGGATGCCGAATTGCTGAAGGAATTTTCTTCTGCCCACTAGCTTATGATGACCCGCTGCATTCATGCTCTTTACTTTGCATTTGGTTCAGACGAGAATTTTTTAAGGATAGCATCCACGAATGGAACGCCTACAAATACAATCCACGGCACCAATGTGATTGTTAAGAGAAAGGTGCGCTGATACAATGGAAGTACAGATAATGCCTCACCGAAGAGATAGAGAAATAGGGTAATAGATGGGTAGATTACGGCCCAAATCTTGAGTGATGCCATCAATTTCATTTTTGCTTTCATAGTTTTTTGGTTAATTTTTTTCTGTTTCAGTGATACAAAGGTGTGACTACAAAGTCATCTGCCCTAGGCCAACAAAGCGTCATAAAAGGACAACCTCGGAAGTCAAATGAAAGGCCATCTTTGTCCATAAAATGCCGGTAAGCGATGCCATCAATTTCATTTTTGTTTTCATGCGTTGCTTCTATTTTGCTTAACTGGAAGCAAAAGTAGAGGCAAGCAGCGCCAGCGAGATAGGACGATTATGAAGTCGGGTGGGACTTAATGAAAGTTCTTGCGAAAGGCCTCCGGTGTATGGCCGGTCAGCTTTTTGAAGAAACGAATAAAGTATGATACATCCTCATAACCCAGTTGAAAAGCAATTTGGTTCACCTGGTTAGAGGTGGCCAACAGGTACCGTTTGGCTTCAAGGAGAATCTGGGCTTCAATAAGCTCGGCAACGGTTTTTCCGAGCAGTTTTTTTGTTATGGAGTTGAGCTGGAAAGGAGAGAGGCTTACCATATCGGCATAGGCACTTGCGCGTTTTTCAGAATTAATGCGTGCTTCCAATAGATCCAAAAACTCTTGAAGCTTTTCTTGCTGATAGTGAAAGGCTTTGTTGTCTATCTTTTGATCGTTCTGACGATACCGGAGATACTGAATAAAGAAAATTTCCAGATTTGCCTTAATCACATTCTCAAAACCTTCTTGCTTGGCGCGAAATTCATCTACCATAGTTTGCAGAATGGTACACAACGCACCATTGCCAACTTTATCCAATTGACAATAACTTCGGTTGGTAGCTTTACGAAGTAGCTCGTTACTGGTTGTAGAAAGAAATTGAAAATCTTTACCGAATTCCAGCAAGTAGCCTTCACTGCCTGCCTTTAGTTGCAGTTTATGCACTTGCCCCGGGCGCATCATAAAGATAGCGTTGGTCTTTACGGAGTGTTCTACAAAGTCAACCGTATGAATGCCTGATCCCTTACAAACAGCCAGGATAAAATAGAAATCATGCCGGTGAAGGTCCTGGCTCATATCTTTTCCTGCCAGCACTTCTTCAATGGTCCTGATCTTAAAGCCTTCCAAAAGGTTAGCTTTTGGCTCTTGTGGCTGAATAGACCTTACAGGGATTGTCTTCATCAGTAAAAAACCAATTGGATTAAGGTCTAAAATAAAGCTATTTAATCTATTTATTCAGAATTTATGTTAATAACAAAGCACGCACCCTGCCTTGGGGCCGGGCCAGCGCGCTTGTGTTGATGCTGGATGCCGCCTAGAATGAGACATTTGGTTGGTGCGGAAGACCAGACGGTGGGAGGTAGCCCAATGGGTGGCAAGCTGTGTTAACGATCATGGTGTAAAGTGTTGACTACTTCAAAATTCTCTGAAGCTGCCTTGCCGATTTAAAACCACATTGTGACGCAATGTATTCGATCGTATACTCAGGATTATTAAGTAGCGTTTTTGCAGTCTCTTTCCGGAGCTCAGTCAGATATTCAACAATCGTCAGCCCGGTTGACTCCTTAAAAACTCGACTTAGATTTCGTGGGCTCATGGCAACCATTTCTGCTAACGTCTCAATAGAATTTTCCTTGGAAAGATTATTGCATAGAAAATCCTGAACCTCATGTATCTTCGGGTTAATATGATTTCTGAAATCGAGGTAAATACTTTTTTGTGAATGAGATGGGTCACGCCTGTGGTATACAACCAGACCCCTGGCTACTTTATGCACGAAATTAGGTCCTTTCAAATATTCTAAAATCGCCAGTGCAAGATCAATGCCTGCGCTGATGCCTGCACTGGTGTAAATATTATCGCTCTTTACATATAGAATATCAGCCAACACTTTTGCTTTTGGAAAACGAGTTTTCAGTTCATCTGTTCGCCTCCAGTGTGTGGTACATTCCCTGCTATCAAGCAATCCGGCATTTCCTAAAAAGAAGGCTCCCGTACATATTGAGCAAGTATTTACATTGATGTCAGCACATTGAGCTATCCACCTGAAAAAATCTTTTTCTGAATCAAACTCGGTGCTTTGTAAATAGTCGTGCGCTGTACCCGGCACAAATACATAGTCGCCCGCTTTCAAATTAGCCTCTTTGTAATTTCTGATTTCGCCAAAACCAATGCCTGAAGAAGACGAAATTTTATCATGATAGGTATAAAATTCAATCGTTGCGTCAAGTCCATGTGATTTGGCTTCTGTGAAGGCCTGAGCAGGACCGGCAAGATCCAATAGCTCTACAAACGGTGGAACAATAAAAGCTACTTTTAACATATTTGTATTCTGTTAATAGTAACAAGTTACCAATAAATTTCTAAGCGCAGCTTCTTGCTATTTAATCATTGTAGCGTCTATTATGGCTTTTCTTTTGGCTTCAGTTTCCAGTAGAAATATAAGGCAAGCAAAACATCGATGGTTATGCAAAAGACATCGTAACCGTGTGGCGCCACGGAACTGACATGAGGAAAGAAAACATCCCAAAGCCCGTGGAGCGCAAGTCCTGTCACAGTTAATAGATAATTCCTTTTATAGCCCCAATACGCAAACAGTACGAATAATGAAGCGGATGGAACAGTAAGCATTAGAGCGTAGGGATCTATTGAAAATCCAATATAAATAAATGGTATTGCTACTAAGTTCAGGGAAGCGAATAACTTCAGGTCAATTTTCCTAAAGGTCTCAGCGAAAGCGATTATTGCCATGGTGATACCGAGGCCGATAAAAAATGCTGTCATGACCTATTAGTTAATGTTAATAATAATGTTTCCTTTCTTATGCCCCTTTTCAACGTATGCGTGTGCTTCAGGAATTTGTTCCAACGCGTAAGTTCTATCGATTACTGCTTTAATTCGGCCTGTCTCCATAAGCTCTTTTAGAAAACTAATGTCTGCTGCATTATGGCTAATTACACCGGTCATTATTTTTCTCTTGCTGGTCATAGAAATCCATGCTCCCTGAATCATTTCCTTCATTCCAGCGGCACTTAAAATCATTAATCCATTTTTGGTGAGTGACCGTAAGGAGCGCGGAACGGATACTGTATTAACGGTATCAAAAATCAAATCATAGATTTCTCCGTTTTGGGTAAAATCTTCTTTTGAGTAATCAATCACTTTATCAGCACCAATTGATTTTACCAAATCAATATTCGCTGTGCTGCAAACACCGGTTACATTTGCGCCATACGATTTCGCCAATTGAACAGCAGCACTTCCAACTGCCCCTGAGGCACCAACTATAAGAACGTTTTGATTTGCTTTTATCATTGCCTTCTTGATGAAATGCAGTGCCGTAACGCCTCCAAAGGGAATAGCGGCTGCTTCATCGTGTGAAATACCAGTTGGTTTCAACGCTAATGAGCCATCTTCAGGCAAACAGACATATTCCGCATACGCTCCAAAACTCATATTCGTGTGCCCAAAAACCTGGTCGCCAGCTTTGAAATGTTTGACTTGTTTACCTACACGTTCGACTTCTCCGGAAAAAACACTTCCCAGTATTTTTATCCTGGGCCTTAGCAAGCCGAAAACGAACCGAACGGCAAAAGGATCGGCTTTTCGCAATCGCACATCTCCCGAATTAACAGCGGTAGCCTTAATTCGTAAAAGAATTTCATTGTCTTTCGGTGTTGGCTTTGCTACCTCCATAACTTGGAGAACCTCTGGAGGTCCATATTGAGTATAAACTGCTGCTTTCATTTTTCTTTTGTTTAATTCTTTTCAGTAGAACATATCATTTTAAAATTCTTTGAAGTTGCCTGGTCGTTCTAAAGCCACATCGGGCGGCAATAGAGGCCAACGTGTTTTCAGGATTCTTGCGAAGTGTTTTGGCTGTCTCCAACCGTAATTGTGTTATATACTGATTCACCGTAATGCCAGTGGTTAACTTAAATACGCGTGTCAGGTTTCTGGGGCTCATGTTGACAATCAAAGCCAGGTTCGAAATTGAAGTTTCCCCGGAAATGTTATGGACCAGATAATTCTGAACCTCATGAATCTTAACGTTCAGGTGATTTCTAAAATCCGTATAGATACTTTCCTTTTTGTGATTGCCATTTCTGCGATAATAAACAACAAGTCCTCGGGCAACTTTTTGGGCAAAAGGCGCACCCGCCAGATCTTCAAGAATCGAAAGTGCGAGGTCAATGCCAGCCGCGATTCCGCCACTGGTACAGACATAACTGTTCTTTACATATAAGAGGTCAGCCAGCACTTTGGTTTGTGGAAATTGCTCTTGAAGTTCGTCAACCCTTCGCCAGTGCGTTGTGCATTCCAGACCATTGAGTAAACCGGCCTCACCCAAGGCGAATGCCCCGTTGCAAACAGAACACACATTTATCTTTCGGTTTGCGCATGCTTTTAACCAGTTAAAGAATTTCTTTTCTTTTCGGAATGCAGCACTTCTGATATAGTTTTGATCCATTCCCGGAACAAAAACAAAATCACCTTCCGTTAGCTTAGCGTCCGAGAAGTTTGCAATTTTTCCGAATCCTAATCCGGAAGTGCAGATTGGGTTGTTCCGGAAAGCGTAAAACTCTAAGTCAATTTCAAAGCCATAAAACTTAGCCTCGGTAAAAACCTGAACGGGTCCGGCTAAATCCAATAACTCAACAGTAGGTGGAATGATGAATGCTATTTTTTTCATGGTCTGAAGTTTAGCTTTTATTTAATTCGTATTCCTATTCCCAACTCCAGTGCAATGTTGTCCCGATTACCATCTATATAGTCTATGTTGGATCCTTTAACAGGCCACGGATAGAGCGGGAGGTAGGTACGAAAAGTGAAAAAGTATTTTTTCAATCCTCTCTTATAACTATACATTAATCCATAATCAGGACTAAATCCGTTGATCGAAATACTTACTTTGTCAAGAGCGGGGTTATCCAGCGTTTCTTTAAACGCTGTGTACCTTAGGCCAGCCATCAACAGCAAAGTGTGCGAACTTCTTTTTGAATACAGGGTAGTACCAGCTCCAAACTTTTGATTTATGGAATAGTTATAATTCGTTTTCACATAATTAAAATCACGCTGTGAAATATTATTGAAGTTAAAGGAGGTGTGAGCAGCAAGGCTAAGACGTTTGGTCGGGTTCCATTGAACCATGTTGGCAAGTAAGAGATCGGTTCCAAAATTGGTATGGATACCTACGCCTGGTTCAATGGTTAATTCCCGGGTAAGCGCTGCGGGTATTTTATTCTGTGGAAACGCAGTGGCGCAAGTAAACAGTATCAACGCAAGAGATAGGTGAATAGAAGGTTTCATTTCTGATAGTATTTATGGTGATGCTTATCTATTTTGGAAATAATAATCGAGACCCTTCACAATGTTTGGATCTTTTGAGCCCATATGACTTAGGTCGTCTTCGCGGTTCTTTGATAAACTCATTTCTGAATAGTTGTTGCGGAGGACCTGGTAATACGCTTCAAAAGGAGCTTGCATTCTGCCACTGTTCTCGGCTTCACCGATACCCATGAATACCAACTGACGGATTTCCTGATTATCGACCCTGTTTTGTTTTTCCAGTAACATCGAAACTTCATTGTCGTACCAAAGCGATGGACTCAACAGGATGTAGTTGCCAAATACGCTATTGTCTGCTGCGAAGGCACAGGCTCCAAATAAGCCACCGTACGAATGCCCGAGAATTACTCTGCTCTCTCTTGTGGTGTCAACATTATGGTCTTGTTCGATTTTTGGTATCAGTTCATTCTTTACAAACGCCAGGAATTCCGGAGCGCCTCCTGTTGATGAGCCGGTTTCGGTTGGTGTATAATCAATGCTTCGATCTCTTCCGTAGCCAATACTTACCACTATGACATTGGGTACAGAATAACGGTCAGATAGACTTTTGCAGGTATTCGCCACGAGGTCAAAATCCTGCTCCCCATCAAGCACATAGATTGTTGAGAACTTTTCGCCAGTTGTATTATAGTTTTCTGGAAGCGCCACTTGTATTGGGTAAGCTTCGCCAATGGATGGAGATACAATTGTAAATGTTCTCGTTAATGCTGGATCGAATTTTTCTTCATTGCAAGAACTCAGCATGACACCGAGTACTAGTACCATGACAAGTATTCCCAGAGTAAGCATTACTTTTTTTATTGTTTTCATAGTGTTTTTGATTTAATTTTTTTTTTGCCTTCCTTGATACAAAGGTGCAGGTACATAGTCTTTTGCCCTAGGTCAACAAGGCGTCATAAAAGGACAACCTTCTGAAGTCAAGTCCCCCAGATGGCGCCTGCAAGGAACCGTGCGCACGCCTGGCGCCAGATGGTTAACATAATATGATTATATAACTGCGGGTCAGTCCCGATAGCCATCGGGATTAGTCCAGCAAGAGTTATATAATGTTTATGCGTTATGTTAACATAGCTTTGGCATCCGGGCCTTATCCAATCTTCATGAAAAGTTTTTTTTAAGCGCGGGCATTTCAGAACTCAATCTTTCGTTTTTGCACCGGGCTGTGCAGCGGCACTTATTGGAAGGCTTTGGAAGTGTGAGGGATGCGCGGCCTGACAATGTGTGCTGATGCTAGGTAAGAATTATTGCACCCAACAATAAGCCCGCGCACGGCCAAGTCAAAGTATCATTTGGAGCGGAAAAACTAAGCTTCGGAATTTCAAGAGCTGACATCGCAGGTTTCTTCCTAAAAGAAGTCGAAGAAGGTAATTACATTAGATCAATGCCGATTATCGGAAGCTAACTTTAGGATGAACTGATGCGCGGATTTATTCCCTCCCTGTAATCTACATCGGACACTTTCTCCAACCAGTCCACGACCTTACCGTTCAACTGTTCCTGAGTCGCGATATGACTCATTGCTACTGTGGGAGAGGCACCATGCCAATGTTTTTCATTTGGCGCAAACCACACGATGTCTCCCGGATGGACTTCTTCAACAGGTTCGCCTTCTTTTTGCACCCAACCTATTCCAGAAACAATGATTAGCGTCTGACCAAGTGGATGAGTGTGCCAGGCTGTGCGGGCACCAGGCTCAAAGGTAACAAGTGCCGCTGCTGCACGTCTGTGTTCATTCGGTTGGAACAGCGGATCAATTCGAACAGAACCAGTGAACCAATCGTCCGGTCCTTTGCCGGATGGTTGAGTGCCAACGCGTAGTATTTCCATGATTTCAATTTACGGATTTATACTTTTATACTGTTTATCGCTAACCGGCTCCTGCCAGTTTACTATTCCTTTTTCTGTTGGTACGATGTAGAGCTGAGAAAGGCTGCTATACTCCGTAGCACCATGCCAGTGTCTTACATCTGGAGGACATTTTATAACATCCCCTTTCTTCATTATCTGTTTTGGCTGACTTTCAATTTGATGATAACCTTCGCCATCAGTGATGATTAGAATCTGTCCTCCAGCATGCGTGTGCCAGTTAGATCTTGCACCGGGTTCGAAATAAACATTACCGACCAACGTGTTGTAAATGGAATCATTCGGGACAAGGCCAAAGTTATAGGCATTGCCTGTAAAATTAGTAGCAGGGCCAAGTTCACCTTTAGGAAAAATGACTTGCTCCGACTTTGCATCATTGCTTGAGGTTTTATCAGCGGTACAACTGGACATAACCGCAATAGCAGTTGACAGTACTACAATGGATATTGAATTCATGCTTTTTACTTTTGGTTGATCTCAATGGTAACTACGACATTGCCCGAGCCAAGTGCCGATGCAAGTCCTGTAGGGTTATCAATTTTCCCAAGTTTCGTGTAGTTATAAGAAGTCGAAAATGTCTCGTAAAAGATCACTAACGTATTCGATCCCCACAGCATCAGATCGCCCGTGTTGATGGTGCCAGGAGTTGACGCATGGGTAGGCAGATTTTCTGACAGCCGAAAATATTTTTCATTCCCATTCAGCTCATTCATATTAATTATCATTGGAAGCATCGCTGTGAAAGCAGCTGCACTTGCGTTGTCGTTAAGGGTTGCCGTAAACGCCTTGTCACCCACTTTGATAGTTATAATATTGTTCATGTGATTCGCATCCACGCTGATAATATCCTCTTGTTTATCCGTAGGTACAATGCTTTCGGAATTACAAGAATCACCAACCAATAGAGCGAATGTAAATAATAGAAGAGACAGTACATTTTTCATGGTTTATCTTTCTATAATCGGAAGAATTAAAGAGGAAGGATATTGTTGATCGTGAAGCACTATATTCTTAGCGGATCGATATTTGTCAGCCGTTTCAGTTGCAATATCACCACCCGTATTGCTGTTACGATTGAACTGTGGAAAATTACTGCTTGTCACTTCCAGTCTAATTCGATGCCCTGGTAGAAATACATTGGACGTGGCTAGCAGATCAATTTCAATTTCATACACTTTGCCCGGTTCCATCAGTTCCGCCTTTTCCAATGAGTTTCGGTATCTCACTCTTCTGATGCCAGTACTTAGTAACATAGCTTTTCCGTTTGGATATACATCAACCAGTTTGGCGGTAAAATCCGTATCTGGCGCAGATGATGAAATGAAAAGTTTAAGCTTGAGGTTTCCGGTTACTTCGACAGCTTTTTCCAAAACCGGTGTGCTGTAAATCAATACATCATCACGTTTTTCAACTTCAATTTGATCTCGCGGTCCCGTTGCATTTGGTCCGGGAAGGATAACCTGTCCGCCTAATGTGGGCACGGGGTTCATCGGGTCGTATGTAAATGTATCTGATAATTCTTTCTTCGGGGCTTCACGCGATAACATCCCGTCACCGTTGAGTGTATTTGCCTTTCCTTTGCTATGCAGATAGAAATGTTGATACTTGGTATCAGGTAATGGCCAGTCTTTTTCTGTACGCCACTCGTTGATTCCCATCTTAAAAATCATCACTGGGTCTTCTTTATCGATTCCATTTTCGATTCCTTTCAGCCAACGATTGTACCAACGGAGTTTGATGCCATCCAGATCAATGGCTTGGCTGCTGGACTTAGGCCCAAATGTGAGTTCCGGAAAGTTGCCACTGAAATTCATGTGCGTCCACGGACCCATTATTAACTTTTGATTTTTTCTGGAGAGTTCGGAGCCTGCTTTGTCTCTCATGGATGTGTAGTTCTCAAGTGTTCCGTGAACAAAAATGTCATACCAGCCGCTGATGTGCATAGCTGGTACAGTCATGTTTTCATAACCGGAGTTAGGCGATCGTGTTTCCCAATAAGGCCCGGCACTTGGGTGCTTTAACCATTCCTTGTAAAACGGTGCATACTTTTCGATATAGGGATGACTGGCAAGTGGAAGCCCATTCAAAACTGAGAGTTCATCAGGAATACTTTTAGGTGACTCTACGTCCTCACCGTGTGCGCGTCTTCTTTCCATCAGATCTGGCAGAATAGAAACGATCCAGCGCAAATCATGAAGGACTTTGGCGCCACCTTGGTAAGCGGTGCCTTCATGTGTGTTTGAAAAAGTGATTTCGGGCACCATCACTTTTAAGGCGGATGGATTTTCCCGGGCCGGAAGAGTTTGCGTGCCCCCTAAATACGATCCTCCGAAGGTTCCTATTTTGCCATTGGACCATGTTTGTTTATTGATCCAATCATATAAGTCAAGCGCATCGTTAGTCTCAAACACATAAGACTCAAAATCACCCTCTGACGTATACCGACCTCTTACATCTTGTATGATGATTACATATCCCGCTTTTACAAAACGTTCGAAATCAAAACGCGAATTGTTTTTATTGTAAGGAGTTCGGGCTACCAATATCGGTGATGGTTGCGCATCCTTTGTTCTGTAGATATCGGTGGCAAGTTTCACCCCATCTCGCATTGCCACCATCACATTCTTTTCGACCAGGATATCATCACCCAGTGTTGTGCTTTGTGCAATTGCTGCGTTTGAAAGTAACAATACACACAAGAACGAGAGAATGAGGCTCGACTTTTTGAAATCGAACATAAAGTGATGGTTAATGTGAGGTTTCATATACGTCTCTATTTTTTAGTTTTGAATCACCGACTGCTTTTGTTGCGCACTAGCCCTTTTACTATCGCTTAGATTTTCAGTAAAGAACTTTTCCAGTTTATCGAACGGAATAACGCTAACCTGATCATACAACGAGGTGTGAACCGCTCCAGGAATAATCACCAACTCTTTCGGCTCTGTGGCAGCTTTGTATGCATCTTCACTGAAATAACGCGAGTGCGCATTTTCACCCGCTATTAACAAAACAGGGCGCGGTGAAATCTCTTTAATGTAAGTCAACAGCGGCATGTTCATAAATGACACCACATTGGTAAGTGTCCATGAACCATTTGAGTTGATTGAACGTGGATGGAAGCCACGATCAGTTCTATAATAAGCTGCGTATTCCTTTACAAATTGAGGAGCATCGGCAGTGACGTTTGCCAGTCCCGTTTTACCGATAGCAGGAAATCCGGCCTCAGCATCCTTCCAACGCTGTTCTCCCAACTCTTCCAAAGCTTTTGTTCGCTGCTCAGGCGTAGTTGAATCAAAGTATCCCTTAGCGTTTACTCTCGACATATCATACATACTTGTTGTTGCTACGGCCTTCACACGCTTATCAACAGCAGAAGCGTTCAATGCGAAGCCTGCCCAACCACAAATGCCAATGATACCAATTTTGTTTCGGTCAATATTTTTTTGAATGCCTAAGAAATCAACTGCTGCACTGAAATCTTCGGTATTAATATCGGGCGAAGCAACATTGCGAGGCTCGCCACCGCTCTCACCTGTGTACGAAGGATCGAAGGCCAGTGCGGCAAAGCCACGCTCGGCCATTTGATTAGCGTAAAGTCAAGATGATTGCTCTTTCACCGCACCGAAAGGTCCACTGATTGCAATTGCTGATAGTGGTCCCTTTTTATCTTTTGGGAGGTACAGGTCTCCCGTCAGTGTAATTCCATATCTGTTTTTGAAGGTCACTTTTTGTCTTGTGACCTTGTCGCTTAGTTTGAATGTATAGTGTTCTGTTTCCTGAGTTTTCATAGTTGCGTTCTTTTTCGTTTTCGATTGCGCCTGCGCTTGCCCCAACATCATGGTGAAGGCCAAAGCATAAATAAATAGTGTCTTCATTTTGCTTCCGTTTTGTGTTGATTTATTGAATACAAAGGTAGGCTCGCCCTGAACCCTGTGATAATGATAATCAAACCAATCATTAAGAATTTCAAACTTTCAGTTATTGCCGGCTTTATGCCCCACATGCTGTATTTCGCTAAAATACCGCCTTTTTAGGTTTGATGCTCCATCACAAGCTTTTGACGAGAGTTGATAAAGTATTAGATTGTAAGACATTCCGGCTGATTGGTGGAACGGGGGCAGGGACTTTTCAGGTTTGATATTCTTAAGAGATGGTTTGAATTTCTTAATGACTGGACGTGTTGTTAACGATAGCTTTGCCTCTGAAATAATTGAATATATGAGCCAGCTATTGTCGATACTAAAGAAGGTGATTAACCTTTTGGGCGAACAAACTTCGTTTCCGGATTTAAGCAAGAGCCAAAAAAGTAAGTACAGTTAATTTGAAATGATTTGTAAAAATGGAAAAGAAAGAAAGTACTCGCTCGGTTTCTGCATTTAACACGGAGCTAAAACTGAAAGGCTTCAATGTTTTTCAGATTGACGATGATTCAAACGATGTTCGTGTTTACAATCGAAAAGACTTCTACAAGATATGCCTGACAACAGGTCAGAGTATTATCAATTATGCGGATCGTAGCTTCGACATGAAGGGAACGATCTTGTTCTTTGCCAATCCAAATGTGCCCTATTCCTGGGAAACCATTTCGAGAAGCTATGTCGGCTACACGTGTCTTTTTTCTGAAGACTTTTATAAACCTTCTGATCGTACCGAAAGCCTTCAGCACTCACCTCTTTTCAAAATAGGTGGAACCCCGATCTTCCATATCACAGAAGAGAAGCGTGAATTTCTCAATGGTATTTTCAGAAATATGATCGCAGAGCAAAGTACTAGCTATGCTTTTAAAGACGATCTTATTCGCAACTACATCAATCTCATTATTCATGAAGCGCTGAAGCTGCAACCTGCGGAAGATTTCGATCAGGTCAAGAATGCCGCGCACCGCATCACCAACGTTTTTCTTGAATTGCTTGAAAGACAATTTCCGATAGAAGGAACGGAACGCCCTTTGCAATTGCGAACCGCACAGGATTATGCAACTAATCTGAATTTACACGTCAACTATTTGAACAGGGCTGTCAAAGAGACAACTGGGAAATCGACAACTACGCACATCAGCGAACGCATTGCAAGCGAGGCTAAAGCCTTACTTCTTCATACAGATTGGAATGTGGCAGACATCGCTTACGCACTTGGCTTCGAGTATCCAACTTACTTCAACAATTTCTTCAAGCGTATTACGGGCACAAATCCAATGTCACTGAGGCCAACCGAAGTTTAACAGATCAAATTTATGTCTCAAACTATTTTTGAGAGGATGCTTGCCGGAGGTATGATCCGAAATGATGAAATGGGTGAAGCCAGGGAGGTCGTTGCGCGCGCGCAAAGGTTGTCGCCAGCCCTCAACGCTTCTACAACAATGGATGAAATGCGCGAACGCTTAAGCGAGCTGATCGAAAGTAAAATTGATAAGAGTACTACTGTGTTTGTTCCATTTCATACGAACTTTGGAAAGCACATTAAGCTTGGCAAGAATGTATTCATCAATCACGCTTGCAGTTTTCTCGATCTCGGAGGAATAACCATTGAGGATGACGTCCTGATAGGTCCAAGAGTTAATTTGACAACTGAGAATCATCCGGTAGATCCAGCCAAAAGAAAATTTCTGGATTTAAAAAGGATCGTTATAAAGCGAAATGCCTGGATAGGCGCAGGGGCAACCATACTACCCGGTGTAACGGTTGGTGAAAATTCTATTATAGCAGCTGGTGCGGTTGTGAATAAAGATGTTCCTCCGAATACAATTGTCGGTGGTATCCCGGCTAAAGTCATTAAGAAGATTGACGACTAGACATTACTAAGATAAGACTTAAAATAGAGCCCCTAAAAAGGGAGCTCTGAAATAGAAACTTCAAACCATAACACGCGTAGCGAGTACTCACGATATTCCCACCACATGTTGCAGTAGCGAAAGAGTGGCCTACGCCACTTGAGCCAAACGCCCGCCAGTAGCCACCAGCCACCGATACGGACACGAAATAAATATTTAAACATGGAGCCCACCCACGGGACCGGATGGAAAGGTGCAAGGGCTGCCGTAAAAAAATACTACCCGCGGGCTGGCAGTGGGGTAGGGTGGAGATTTTTTTACGAGCAGGCGCAGCGCACCCTTGCAGCTTTCTATTCCGCAAGCCCGTAACTTTGTGGCGTGTTTAAGTATAAGCCAACACTGTTGCGCGGTGGCCCGGCCCAAAGGCGGGGTGGCGCGTTGGCATGTGGGTGGAAGCATCTTTGGGCCTTGATCTTTTTCGTTCTTTTTGCATCAAGGCAAAAAGTACATAACAAAAAGTGCGAACACCGTTGCTTACTGCGTAGCGCGAGCGGAGCAAATCAAATACAATGTGTGAGCATTATCCAGCACCAAAATGATTTTGGGTAATATTAATAGCGTTGGCAAGAAAGCATGTGTATTGCGGGCTTAGGCTTGTGTGCCAGTTTTGCGTGGCCTGCAATACTTATGCTTTGCGTGGTTGGTGCCTTTAATGCGCGTGGGCAAAAAAACTTTTAACTGTACACTTTGTCATTAACAGGCGCTCAAGACTGTGTGCACTGAGGCCCGGATGCGGGCAGGCTTGAGCGGCTATTTAATATAACGTCAAATTATATAACTGCGCGATGGCATGTGCGGAACAAACCCTAACTTCAATACGAAGCCTAAAACCCCCAGACCAGCGAATGCATGGGCATGCGCGTCAATGGCCGCTGGGATGGTTAACATAATATGATTATATAACTGAGCAGCAGGCAGCAGCGCAGGAAAAAGTTATATAATGTTATTGCGTTATGTTAAGTAGCTTAGGGTTAGGGCAGGCATTAATAGTTTTGCGCTGGCATTTCCCTCCTGAAAAAACGCCCCGCATACGCTACACCACACGAGCACTCTTTTGACATTTTTGGCAGGAGGGAGGCAGGAGCGAATGGCAAATGTGTGCGATTCAACAAGTTGCTTCTAATCATCCTGCTAAATATCTCATAAAATGAGATATTACCAATTGAGTTTTCCTATCTTCCGCATCGAATTGAGGAATCTATGAATAAAATAAAGATAGTATTATACCAACAGGGTCTAAAGCAAACATGGCTGGCCAATAAACTAGGGAAGAGCTATAATATGGTAAATTCCTATGTACAAAATAGGAGGCAACCTAGTATCGAGGACTTAAATCGTATCGCAAATTTACTCCGTGTTGATGTTCGAGACCTTCTTGTTTCAAATCTGAGTAAGAAAATAAGCGCCTTATGAGTGAGATAAGAGTGATTGATTTTTTCTGTGGTGCTGGAGGTTTTTCGGAGGGATTTCGCCAAGAAGGTTTCAAAATTATAAAGGGCGTTGATCATTGGGGACCAGCTGTAGATACTTTTAACTTCAATTTTGGATTGAAAGATAAACCAGTTGATATTTTACATTACTGGGATGACATTGACTTGATTGAATCACTACCCGACTCTGAGGTAATCATAGGTAGTCCACCCTGTATTAGTTTTTCAAACTCAAACCGGTCTGGAAAAGCTGACAAATCACTTGGGCTGAAATTAACTGAGGTATACCTAAGAATTGTTGCAGTTAAAAAATTCAAAAAAGATTCTATCCTACAAGCATGGTTCATGGAAAATGTTACAAATTCACTAAACTACTTGCCAAAATCTTACAAGTTCAGAGATTTAAATTTGTATCAATGGGCTAAGAAAAATGGCTATAGTCCAGATAAGATCGCAATAACAATAGAAGGAAATAGCGCGATCATTAACTCAGCAGAATACGGATCTCCACAATCTAGGAAAAGAGCGATTACCGGAGAGATAATTCAGGCTGAAGGACTAATTATCCCAGCTCGAACTCACTCTGTTAACCATGACGAAAACTTGCCGATAGCGCGTACACTTGGTTCCGTTAAGTCTCGTTTACCGAAACCAAATGCAAAGAAAAGCTCCAGACGCATTACCGATCCTTCATATCCTGATATTAGTATTCCGCTATCAAATTTGACTGATCATTTTTATGATACAGGATTGTATGAATGTCAATGGAGGAATTCTTATTTCATGAAGAGAAATCATCCCTACATGGGTAGAATGTCATTTCCAGAGAACCCCAATAAACCAAGCAGAACAATTACAGCTACGAATATTGGAACATCTCGCGAGGCAATCATCTATAAATCGGAGTATCAAAGAATCGGAAATGGTGAATATCGCGTACCCACTGTTCGTGAAATGGCTTGCCTAATGGGATTTCCAATCACTTTTCAATTCATTGGAAATAGCGAAACGGCTAAATGCAGGTTAGTTGGAAATGCCGTATGCATAGCGGTCAGCAAATCGATAGCAAGAACAGTAAAACTATTCCTTAAACAAAAGTTGAGATTGCAGCCAAGATTAGTGAAGAATTTGAGATTAGGAAATGTACCTAACCTGAATTCGTTTATTGAAAAATCGTTTTCAAAACCACCATTAAAGAAGCCAGGTTCTAGGTTTAGAAGGCACCCATTTAAGTATGGGAATATTACAGTAACGTTATCCAACTATGATGTTACTAATAACAAGAGCTCAAGGCGATGGATGACTTCAGTCCAGTATGGCAACGGAGAGGGCTACCCGTCAAAGAATTATGCAGACGGGTATTTCAAATTACTAAAACCTATTTTGTTATCATTTGAGGGAGGGAAAGATTTCATAAGAATACTGAATAACGGATTTACCAAGAAAATAGCTAAATCAAAAAAGCTTCAAAAACTTTATGAACATCAAAGATCTGATAAAGTTCTTCTAGAACCAACGGAGCTAGTTGAAGAGATAAAGAAACTAATTGACAGATTTAAATTTGAGTCACCAAATTTCAAACAAAACGGTACTACCATATTTCACAAGAAGAAAATAATTCCAAAAAAACAAATCATGGCTTTGTATGCAATTAACAAAATAGCCACGGTAACTAATTCTTAGACCAATGAACAAACAAACAAGAATTGACAAAATCCAGGAGCATGTGAACAATCATGCTCCTATGGGAAAAATTGAAATTCCGTGGGATGATAAACTGGAGCCGATGAACGTATATAAAATACCATTAGAGTTTTTAATATACAACA
Source organism: Bacteroidota bacterium (assembly GCA_051715445.1). Lineage (GTDB taxonomy): Bacteria > Bacteroidota > Bacteroidia > Cytophagales > Cyclobacteriaceae > ELB16-189. Next base: position 81,911 of record JBPXJU010000012.1, read on the forward strand.
AGTACAACGGCAGGATATTAAGCCGAACGAAATCGATTGAACGTCATCAACGTTATATTGACGCTGAATCACAAGAAGGAAAAGAACTTATTGAAAAATTGCTTTATGATTCCAAACCCAAAAAGAACGAGGAAACGCTGGCCAGCCTCGATAAGTATGGACAAGAGAAGGTAGGCATTATTACAAAAGACGGAATAATAATAGATGGGAATAGAAGAGCAATGCTTCTAAGCAAAATAACAAAGTTTGATTACTTCAAAACTGTAATTCTGCCTATTGAATTTGATGGTGATCCAATAGCTATTGAAAAATTTGAAACAAAATATCAGCTAGGGGAGGAGAGAAAACTTGATTACAATCCAACGGAGATATATTTAAAAATACAGAGACTGTATCTACAATTGAGCGGTCAAAATCGATATCCAAATGAGGCCGACAAAAGAAATGGTATAACAGTAGACAAGGAAGCAATAAAAAAAATATACGAGTGGGTTGGTAATTATAAGACCATTAGTAGCGAGCGAGATATTGAGTACACTCTAGAGGTAATGAATGTAATGGAGGAATATCTTGAATTCATGGAGTACGATGGTATCTATACCGCATTAGATGAAAGAGAGGAGCAGTTTAGAGATTTAGCGAGTTGGCTAAAAAGCTTCTATGGAGAAAGTTCTGTAAAGCCTTTTGATGGTTACTCTGATGGTGATGTGGATGATTTGAAATCAAGTGCTTTTGATCTAATCCGAATTAAGTTGAAAAACGAAAAATTTCGGTATTTAGGAAGAGGTCAACGGCCAAATCATTTTTTTGGGAATCAAGACATTTGGGACAGTTTTTTCAACACCCACCTTGGCATAATGAGGAACCATGTTGAGACTCCCATAGATTTAAATACAAGGGATATTGAAAAACATCTTAATGGACGAGACAATGAGCTAAATGATGCAATTGGGAAAGACCTTATTGACAATGTTGATCTACACTACCAACGCCTTAGAAATAGACAAGCGCAAGATGAACCTACGAAACTGTTAAATAAGGCTATTGATTCAATTGACTCAATAAATATCAATAGCAAAAACTTTGGGAACCCTGAGACTCAAGACCTGCTTGATAAATTGGGTTCTAAGGTTGATCAAAGTCAAATTAACAAGTCGCCATCACGGTTACTTGAGCGACTTGTAATGATTTTGGAAACGATTAATATAGACAAGATTCCAAAAGGTGAAATTGATTCTGTTAGAAACAGTACAAAAAAGATTCAACAAATATGTTATCAGCTTCATAAGCAATTATAATGGCTACCACGATCGAAATACTCGAACAGGAAGGTAGTGGCTATTATTTGATCAAAGGAGAAATAGCAATTCTTGTCAGAAATAGAAGGTTAATGCTTGCTCTCAATAGAATGGGAGCAATAAAGAATGAGAATGAAATACTAATCCCATTTGTACAAGCAAATGAAGTTTCCGTTTTTCAAAGCCTTCAAGAAACACTTGAAAAATTTAAAATTTCTAATGATTTATCTAAGGCCGTTGTAGCCAAGATTGAGACGTTTCACAGGGAAGCTGATCTTTTTAATAATTTCTCAACAAAAGCTGCTCTTATTAGAAATGATGGTTTTGCAAACAACCCAGAACTAGTTGAGGATTTTAAGAACTTCAAAAACGTAATTCATCAGGAACTAGAGCGAACCTTATACCCACTTCAGCTGCTTTCTTCATTCCATATGGCGTTCGCACAGAACGCTTGTAATTTTGCAGTACCTGGAGCTGGTAAAACATCAATTGTTTATGGTGCATATGCTTTCCTGAAAAGCCTACCCGAAAGCGATCCAAGGAAAGTAGATAAGTTGATGGTGATTGGTCCTTTATCATCTTTTGCTCCTTGGGAAAAGGAGTTCAAGTCATGCTTTGGTAGGACAGTTAAAAGTATCAGACTTTCAGGCAATCCTGAACTTTCAAGAGAACGAAAGGAGCAGATGCTTTACTCTGCAAACCCAGCAGAATTGACGCTCATTTTTCACGGTGGTGTTCGAAATCTTCAACAAGAAGTTCTGGACTTCCTGAAATCAAATAAGGTCATGGTGGTTGTAGATGAGGCCCACAGAATCAAAAATCCTGATGGGGTGTGGGGAAGAAGTGCAGTCGAAATTTCCAAAGAGGCAAGGGCTCGAGTTATTTTGACCGGAACACCCGTTCCAAATGGATATGAAGATTTGTACAATTTATATCAGTTTATATATCCATATAAGTACAAGTCTATTCTTGGTTTTCATTATGCAAACTTATGTGAGCTAACAAAGACCAGTACTCCGGAAAGCAAGAGAGTTAAGGAGTTTACACAAAATATATCTCCATTTTTTATAAGAATTAAGAAACGTGATTTAGACCTGCCTGAAACAAAGGAGAACGTTATTATTGTTCAAATGAGCAGTAGGCAAAGAGAAATTTACGACTTCATTGAATCCAAATACATAGCTTCCTTTAAGGATAATCCTAGTGGAACGGTCAAAGATATTTTAAACAGAGCGAAATTAATCAGATTAAGGCAAGCTTCTACCAATCCAGGCTTGTTAGCTCGACCATTGCGAGATGCGCTATTAAACAATCCAGAGAACGGAGAATTTGATCCAAACACTTCATTTACCCAAGACTTTGACGAGTACATAGATGACTCGGAATTTTTTGATAAAATATGCAACTATTCCAATTGGGAATCACCTGAGAAATTTGTTGAAGTAAGGAGAATCGTAGAAAAGGATATTATCTCTAATCACGCAAAAGCAATAGTCTGGACTATTTTTATCCAAAACGCAAAGGAACTTCAATCTTACCTAAAAGTTCATGGAATTGATTCAAAGCTCTTAATCGGTGAGACCCCGCAAAGTGAGAGAGAATCAATAATAGATCGATTCAATGATCCAAATAATTATGAATTTTCGGTGGTTATCGCAAACCCTTTTGCGGTAGCTGAATCAATATCCCTGCATAAGGGATGCCACAATGCCATCTATCTAGAAAGAGATTACAATTGCTCGAATTTCATCCAATCAAAAGATAGGATTCATAGAGTTGGACTCGATCCCCAACAACTTACTACTTACTACTATGTAATCTCTGCTCACTCAATTGACAGCGTTATTGAAAACAAATTAAAGCAGAAAATAGCAAGGATGGAGGCCATAATAGATGAAGAAATTCCATTGTTCAGTAGAATTGACGATGATGATGAAACTGATCTGATCAAGGCCTTGATGATCGATTATGCTAAAAGAACTTAGTCAATATCAAAACCTTGGTACACCAAGCATCCATTTCGAGATTCTAACTATTTTAAATGAATCGCGGAAATCGATTTGGCTACAGTCTGATATAAACGCAAGATTTTACAATCGAATTATTGATGGAAGAAATCTGTTTGATGGCTGCCTGCCTTTACTTTTAAAAATAGGTGTTACCAATGAGTTGGTAAATGGCGAGATAAATATCGATGACAGCTTTAAGGAATTTTTAAGGAATGAAAATCTAATGGTTGACAGATTTGTCGAACGTTTATTACTAAATCTTCAAGATGACAAAATTTTTCACAAAATATTCTGCTCTGAATACATTTCTTGGGACATTATTTACAACACCCTGCAAATAGATAATTCCGCCTTCCCATTGAAGTATGCTTCATTCAAGCAATTACTAATTGATTTCAGAGTCATAAGTGAGCATCCAACCAAAGAGTTCAAAAAATTTGTAATTAATGGGCGATACAAAAAGATTTTCGACAAAATAGTTTTACCTGAAATTCGTAAAAGAAAAGTTGGAGTCGAAGAATTGATGAAGTCGTTGGAACAAAAACGATTAAACGGGGAAGAAGCTGAAAAATACGTCAAGGACTTTGAGGAATTAAGATTAGATCATAAAAAAGAGGTTGATTGGGTTGCAGAGTACTCAACCTCTGATGGATATGATATTGCAAGCTACGAAAGTGTATTATCGGATAAACATGACAGATTTATCGAAGTCAAATCATACGAAAGCACTCCATACTTTTATTGGAGTCGAAATGAGATGGATATAGCGAGGATCAAAAAGAAAAGCTATTTCCTTTATCTTGTCGATAGAAGCAAAATGAAAGATTTGAACTATGTTCCAATAATGATTCAGGATCCCTATTTAGTTTTGATTGAGAAAAGAAATACCGACTGGAATAGCGTTGTGGAAAAAATCAGGTTTGATTTTTTCGGAGATAGCTAGACTCTGTCCTTTTTTTGAAGCCGATAGCGCGGTGGCCCGGCAAAATTGCGGGGGTGTGTTGGCAGGCGGGGAGAAGCATAATTTTGCCTAGATTTTTTGCATACTTTTTTATCAATGAAAAAAGTATGAGCCCAGCGGCTTGAGCGTATTCAAAACCAATATAAAAAAGCAATGGGTACGCTGAGACCCTCTCAGGAGAGCACCGAGCTAACTTCTATTCTCAAATTTTAAAGCTAGCTCTTATGGTCTGGCTAAAGGTGCAAAACTGCTGCATTTACATCATCCTAAGGATATATAGCAGTGTTAGCAGATTCATGATTATCTTAATCAAATCTATTAACGCCCTAACAAAGCGTGCTGAAATCGCTAAATAAAGCGTAGGCGAGCAAGTGGTTTACAGGCAAAGAACCGTAATCAATTAGTTTAGCTCAATCTTAAACTTTGCCTGGAAATCTCTTGCTCAGGGCTGGCAATTGCGCCTAAGCGCAAAAGCGAGTTGGAGAAACTATTAATAGGCGCTTGGACAGGGCACGGCAGCGGGTAAGCATTGCGCGCTGGCCGAGCGGCTATTTAATATAACGTCAAATTATATAACTGCGCGTTGGCATGTGCGGAACAAACCCGAACTTCAATTCGAAGCCGAAAACTTCCAGACCAGCGTTTGGCACTGGCATGCGCGACCATGGCACGCTGGGATGGTTAACATAATATGATTATATAACTGCGGGTCAGCCAATTAGCAAGGCAAGAGTTATATAATGTTAAGGCGTTATGTTAAGTAGCTTGGGCATCCGGGCTTACTCAATCTTCATAGAAAGTTTTTTAGCGTGGGCTTTCAATAACTCAATCTTCATCATTCATCAATGGACTGGGGCAGCGACACTCTTTGGGTAGGCTTTGGTTTTGCGTTGGCATGTGCGGCCTGCACAATGTGTGTTGATGCTGCGCTGGCAAAAGCAATAGGGATAGAAGCGGAAAGCACGAAGTGTGTTGGCAGGAGCGAGGCCGGACTTGCAGCGAATAGCCCGGGCCGTAGGTATTGCCCCGATTGCTGCTTATTTAACAACTCACTACCTTAGTATCATCCAAACCCTAATTTCGTATGGCGAAAAAGAATGTTCCCTCTTATTCAAATGATGAATTAAGGCAAATGATTTTGCAATACTTCTACGATAGAAATGCTAACGCAACAAGTAGAAAAGGAAAGAAAGGTTCAGCGGTCAAGATGAAGGATGTAAAATCCGAACTTAAAGCGAAACATGGAATTATTGATAGTCAGATAATAAGTAACCTAAACTACTTAATTAGTCAAGACTGGGTGGAAGAAGAAACAGAAGCCAAGACGTTTACGAACACTAGCGGAATGTCCTTTCCCCAAAAAACAATTTACTATTCGATCACCGCTAAAGGAATTGATAAGATTGAAGGTCCAAGTCAGTTTACCCCAAAACGCTTTGAGGGGATTAATATTTCAGCAACTGGAAGTGTCGTAACAATTGGCGATGGCAATCAAATAAATGTAAAATTTAAAGAGACAGCTCAAGCACTTAGCGAATTGCGTAATGGCATATCACAATCAAGTGAACTAAGTGATAACGAAAAATTAGATCTAGTTACTGATATAGATTCGATTCAAGATCAGCTTGCAAAGCCTAATCCTAATAAATCTGTAATAAAAACTCTTTGGAGTGGTATTGAGAAGGCTGTGACTGTTGGGAGCCTAGTCGAGTTGATTGGAAAAGCTTCACCGCTAATCGTTGGGTTAATCCAATAATACCTATCTCAGTTTTTTCTCAAATATCTCATTTTATGAGATATAAATTCCTCAGTTTTACTATCTTTCCAATTCTCCAATTATCAAATGAATAGGATAAAAGAAGTCCTTGAAAAGAAAGGTGTTACACAAATCTGGCTCGCTGAAAAGTTGGGAAAAAGTTATAACATGATCAATGGTTACGTTCAAAACAGACGGCAACCAAGTTTGGATGATTTGTATCGCATAGCTGATATACTTGATGTCAATGTGACTCAGCTACTCATAACAAGTAAAAAGCACAAATGATGAGTGAGCTGAAAATAGAAGATTACTGGAAGCTTAAGAATTTTGATCCTAACGAAAAACAGGAGGAAGCTATTCGCTATGTCGAAGGCCCGTTATTTCTTACCGCAGGGCCAGGTTCAGGAAAGACCCGTGTGTTATTATGGAGAACTTTAAATCTTATTGTTTTTCAGCATGTAAAGCCAGAGGAAATTTTCTTAGCAACGTTTACAGAAAAAGCGGCTGCACAATTGAAAGATGGACTTCGAAGTTTGTTAGGGCTCGTCACAAATCACACTGGAGTGCCTTACGATATTTCAAAAATGGCGGTTGGTACTGTTCATGCTATTTGCCAGAGTCTTGTTTCAGATAGGCGTTTCTCAGAAGATGCTTCACGCAGGAAACCACCAGCTCTGATGGATGAGTTGAAACAATATTTTAAAGTTTACAATCGTAATTTCTGGAATCAATTATTAGTGGCGGGTGGCTGGACCGATGAGGAAATTGGACAAAGAGCTATAAATCAATATTTTACTAATCGAAATACATACTCAAGACATGAGGCAGCGGTGAGAATCATTAGCGCTTTTAATAGATTCTCTGAAGAGACACTTGACCCAAAAGCGGTAAATACTGATGATCCTGTCCTTAAGTCTGTTCTTTTGATGTACGATTTTTATAAACAATCTCTTTTAGAGCCACAGTATAAGGAAGTAGACTTCTCACTTCTACAGCAGCAAGCACTTGAGACAATTGAAAGCTATTCTAATTCCGAACGAGTTTTCAAACACATCATTATTGATGAGTATCAGGATACTAATTCAATTCAAGAGAAAATATTTTTTAAGCTTGCTAATGGCCATAAAAACATTTGCGTTGTAGGCGATGATGATCAAGCTCTTTACCGTTTTCGTGGAGCAACAGTAGAGAATTTAGTTGAATTCGAATCACGATGTGATGGATACATTGGTACAAAGCCACATCGCATTGACTTGGCAAAGAACTACAGATCAAAAAAGCATATTGTAAATTTCTATACTGAGTTTATAAGTGAATGTGATTGGAAGAAGGATGGTGGAAGTGGACATTATCGAGTTATTGATAAAAATATCTTTTCTGCCAATGAAGAAGACTTACCAGCGGTAGTCAAAACAGATCGTAAGCGACCTGCAGATGTTTATAACACAATTGCTGATTTTGTTACTGAGTTAAGAGCCAAAGGAAAAATAACAGATTATAACCAAGTAGCATTTCTGTTTCCATATCTCCAAGGAAGCACAAGAGTAGCTGAGTTCCGTGATGCACTTGAGGCACGTGGCGTTCCGGTTTATGCGCCTCGGGCTGGTAGATTTCTCGAAGTGCCAGAGGCAATGGCCATTTACGGTCTTTTCTTCAAGATTTTTGATAGGCCTAGTCATGCAGGTCGTGCAAGTCAAGGGCTTCAACAGTTTAGAGATTGGACTAACAACTGTATAACGTTAGCCA
>JBPXJU010000013.1:0-80287 GCA_051715445.1 Bacteroidota bacterium
GCCTACGGCATAGAGGGTTGCCCCAGCGGGACGAAAGAAGACGATCATAGTGGTGAGCGTAAGCACAAAAATACGAAGGGGAAGGGAATAGGGAAGGAGAAAGTTGAGGAATGTGAGATGATTTTGAAATTGCAATGAGGAGGGGAAGTACTATCTTTATTTTGTGCGGATATGAGAAAAGGCTTTATGGGATTGAAAATCCTTAGTATCTATCGTTCGACATCGCAGAAGTCGAACAGCAACGAAATACTATCTTTATTTTGTGCAGATACAGCCAAGATTTTATTAAGATTGAAAATCCTAAATATCTGTGGTTCGTGACTGAGATTCTGAAAATCGAGGGCTTTGAGACGTTGCAAATTGAAATTTGTAAGGAAGTAGAATAGCTATATTTAGTCAGACAATATTTTACCATTGGACTCACAAATAAAAATAACATTTGTTTCTCAAGGAAAAGAGTCAACCTACTCGACCTGTAATACTGAATACCATAAAGATGCAGACACCATTACATTACTAATTAAAGCCAGCCACACGAAAGGAAGTAAATATTTACTTTCAAGGAACAAAAATCATCTGGAGTCTATCATTCATAAATTCAAGGTTCCTATTACTGACTATGTAAGCCTGGAAGTAAAGTATTTACATGAGTTATTTGATAATATGTTATCTATTAGTGACTCGACATTTTTTATTTTCTCCTTTCATACTCTTGGCGTTGAACCAGAACCACCCCAATCTGAAGAAACCCCTTTCAGAATGAAATCCACCCCTGAAGACAACTTGGTATTTAAAGATTTTGACCAGCAAGAGTGCAAATCAAGATTTATTAAATACTCATCTGAAAACAATATTGATATCTATTTGACAGAGTTTGCAGTTCCAATTCAACAACAAATCAACGATGATAAACGTCACTACATCATAAATAAAGTTGAGAAAGGCAAAGTTCATAAAACTCATAAAACTGCCAGGAGAGTAGGCAACGCAAAAGATTCAGCAGCAGAAGATATTCTTGAACTTGCTCTCGTTTCGAACAACGGTTCTATCATCTATTATCCAATTGATGAGGAAGACTATATAACGTTTGACAGGATAGATATTGTAACCTTACTTATATGGATTCATTTGAAAAGAAGGAATGTTGCCATTTCTAATGTGCCTCGACCGAAATATGACTTCGAGAATGACGGAGAAGGTATCGAAACGGATTCTTCGCTTGACACCCAAGTAAGTTTGAGTGAATTGAGCAATGCCGGATTTAAGATCTACTCTCCTACTAAGGAAGAAATAGAAAGAAGGAATTCAATCTATGCTATTAAGCACTATCTTAAGGAAATGACTTCGAAATACTTTAACGACCGTGAGGTTGAGCATGGTATTAAAAGTTTTATGCAATCTCATATTGATTCAAATAAAATAGAATTAATCCCTATCACAAGTAGTTTACTTTCAGTTGAGGCCAGCTTACAAGCTGATAGTTCACAAAAATCCGTTTGCATACTACATGTAGGAGATTTTTATAACTATAGTTTTGAACCGTTGTCTCGGATAATTAATTGGGCTCAGTACTTTAAAATAAATTTATATTTTTCCACTCATTCTCACTTCTTTCCTACAAGGACGTATAAGGAATAAGTGTAAACTTCACGACTGTGCTGTTCGACATTTGTAATGTCGAACCCAGATTGAAAGGATTTTTAATCCACCTAAACACAACCGAACCCAGATATCCTGGATTTCGAATCCACAAAATCCTTAACTTTCATGTATGGGCCATGCACGTTATTTGAGTACTCGAATAGACAGACAAATGAAAAGTATCTTGATATTTTTGTTTATAAGTTTTTGTACCGGCACTTCTTGGTGTCAATCTGACTCGACCAAGCTTGGAATACCAAAAATGATTCAGAGTAATACAACGGGTATCCTCCAGTCATATGAGTCAATAAACTCAGGTTTTTTAGATAACACTTTTATCGTGCTTTCTTTAGTGTCACCGGACATGTTTGACAAATGGAATTATGATAGCTTGAAGAGTAACTATTCCAAGAAATCTGTACTAATAATAGTTGCACGACAAGACAGCGAGACAAAGACAAAATTTGTCAAGAGCTTCTATAAAAATTGGTTGGCTTCCGGATCGAAGCAGAAGGCGTACAACCAAGCAATCGAAGAAATTGAACCTAATTCGGAGATAAAGCACATGTTAATTCTGAATGAGAAGTGAAGCCATCACCCGATAAAAATGCTTATGCAATGGCGGGGTTCTGTGTAAATTTATAGCTTTAGTTTTAGCTGTTCGACATTTGTGATGTCGAACCCAGATTGAAAGGATTTTTAATCCACCTAAACACAACCGAACCCAGATATCCTGGATTTCGAATCCACAAAATCCTTAACTTTCATGTATGGGCCACGCCTACCGTGTATATGATCTGCAAGGAGTTTACTTTGTAACGTTTACCGTGCATCAATGGGTAGATGTATTTACCAGAAGGCCCTATTCAGATGTATTGCTTGAAAACCTACGGTATTGCCAGCAACACAAGGGCCTTAAGATTTATGCCTGGGTTATTATGAGTAATCACTGCCATTTGATTGTAAGCACCGAAGGCTTTAAGTTAAGTGATGTGATTCGGGATTTTAAAAAGTATACAGCCAGGAAAATTTATGAGGCAATACAGAACAACGAACTGGAGAGTAGGAGAAACTGGTTGCTGTGGTTATTAAAAAAGGACGACCACGTCTGGTTTTGGGAAGAAGGTTATCATGGTGAAGAGATTAGAACTAAGAAATTTTTCGATTCTAAAGTAGAATACATTCATCAGAATCCCGTAAGGGCTGGAATTGTAGAAAAAGAAGAAGAGTATTTATTAAGCAGTTGTGGTGATTTTTATGGAACGCGCAAAGGGCTTTTGGAACTTGAGCCTTTTTAAATGACGGATTGCAAATCCTGATTATCTGTCGTTCGACATTACAAATGTCGAACAGCTATGTAAATAGCTGGTTCGATGTAAATTTGTACCTTTAGTTTTCAAACAACTTTTATGGTGGGTTTGAGTGATGGTAACATCAAACACTCACATTTTTTATGTTCAGACACCGGGGTGAAGGAAGGACGTTAATTCATAATTTAAGAATAGCCTCCTTATTATCGTTTGTGGCAGGGTTAGTAAACATTGCCGGCTTTTTGTCGGTTCAACGGCTAACCACAAACGTAACCGGTCACTTTGCTTTCTTTATCGATGAGCTTTTTAAATTAAACCCTTTGCAGGGATTCATTTTCTTCCTGTATATCTTTTTCTTCTTTTTGGGTTCGTTCACGTCAAACTTTATAATTGAACTGATTTATAAGCGGAAGAAAATCTATAACTACGTAATTCCTGTTCTGCTGGAGGGTAGCATTTTAATTTTGGTAGCCCTGTTGGGCACAATTTTAACGAATGCATATCCGGATGTGCTGGCTTTTCTTTTACTTTTTGCCATGGGGTTACAGAATTCGCTGGTTACATCCATTTCCAACTCAATTGTCAGAACCACACATTTAACCGGACTCTTCACCGACCTCGGCATTGAGTTATCGCAGTTATATTTCTATACCCAACATGAGCAGAAAGCCAAACTCAAGGCATCTATTAAATTAAGACTTACGATTATCAGTTTCTTCTTTATTGGTGGAATTGTAGGGGGAATATTTTACGGAGCAATTCAACTTCATATTTTGATTATAGCCGGAGCAATATTATTTGCAGGAGCCGCAGTTGACTGGCAAAAAAAATAGCAGAATTGGGTTATATCAAGTTGAAAGCTTACCCAATTTGAGCCTCCTTGCTATCTTTACCCCATGAGGTATTTCATTTTCGTCTTCCTGCTTACCACCAACATCTTTGCACAAACAACTACTGAATTAAACAGTCAGCTGGAGGCTTACGAAGTTAAGTTTAAAAACCTAATGGCTTCGCGTGGTCTTTCGTACAGCGAAGGAAAAGTCAACAAACAGAAAATTGAAAATGTAGTTCGCCAATATTGCCGGCAGTCGGATGGCAGGATAAACTCAACTTTCGGGTTGTTATTTTATCACTTTGAGAAGGACACACTTTATCACTGGCTCTTTAACCATACTGGCCTTGAGGCCACGGCCAGACTTTCGGTAACGGCTGATTCACTCATTGGTCTGGAGAATACGATGAGGTTTTCAGTTAATGTGGATGCCAAATTAGCGGGTCGTGGTGTTTACAAGAACACTCAACAAAAGTACAGGTTGCGTACCTTCCAAAGCGTACCAATTGTGAGCGATATTTTATTTCCTGAAACCATTCGGCAAAAGCTTATTGGTAAAAAGCATTTGTTGATATTACCAATTCTCAATTTATCCAGTTTTCCGTATGCCATGCTTAAACCGTGGGGCGATAATCATGGTGTTTTAATTGATTCGATGTCATATTCCTTTGCGCATAACTTTTCCCAGTTCTTTCAATCGGTAGAACGAAATTCCATGAATTACGATGCAAACTACAAGCGTGTAAATGAAGGTTTCCAATTTGAGCTTGTTAACCCGATTGTGTGTGGTAATCCTTTATTCAGCGATAGTTGTACAACTGATTTAAAGCAGTTGCCGGGAGCTGAGCGCGAAGTAAAGCGAGTAGGGAAGTTATTAAACGTGCCTGTTTTAACTGGCCGTGATGCTAACCGGCAAAAAGTTCTGGATCAGTTTGAAACCTCTAACTTTATTTACCTGGCCACGCATGGCTGGGCCGACCCGGATAACTCGCTTGACAAGAGTTACATTGCTTTAAGTGGTGGAGATGAGTGTGGTTACATTACTCCACGTGAAATTCAGGAGCTGAGCTTAGAGGGCAAGCCCATAGTTATTCTCAGTGCCTGTCAAACGGGGCTGGGTATGATTCACGAAGCTGGCATAATTGGATTGGCGCGGGGATTTCTGAAAGCTGGATCGCAATCGGTTATAATGAGTTTGTGGAATGTGGATGATGAAGAAACTGAAAAACTGATGGTTCTGTTTGCCGAAGAATTAAAAAATCCACTTCCGTTTTTTCCGGCCGATCATTGGCGACAGGCAGTACTTAAGTATAAAAGCACCAGGAATGCTGATGCAGTTAATTGGTCTGCATTTCAACAGTTTGGGGTGCCGTACAAACTGGCTGGCTCTGTAAAATTAAGTTTAATACCGGAGTAGGGAACTTGCTAATTCTGTTGTGGCTAACCCAGACTGTTGGGAAAGTACAGGTGCTTCTAATTTGCAAACAACCATTTTATAAAGTCGGGTTCTTCAAAGGCGTTGACCCAACTGTTGTGATTTACACCACCATACTCGGTGTACTTCACAACTGCTCTAAGCGATTTTAATTTTGCTACCATTGCTTGAGATTCTTTGACGCTAACCACAGCATCCTGGTCGCCATGAAAAATCCAGAACGGAATTTTAGCAGCTTGTTTGGTATAGCGTGCAGCATCGCCACCACCACAAATCGGGGCAGCTGCTGCAAAAAGTTTAGGATAGCGATAAACCGCTTCAAACGTACCCATACCGCCCATTGAAAGGCCTGTGATATAAACCCGTTTTTTGTCCACACCTTCAGTGGCCATTAAGTTCTTCACCAGTTCAATGGCAGCATTCAGGGCTGTTGTTTCTGGTCTGGAATAATCAAACGAGAGTGTAAACGGACTGGTAGTTCGATCTATAGTAACGCTGCCCCAGTAGTTATCGGTGGGGCACTGTGGTGCCACCACAATAGCCGGAAAGTTTTTTCTGTTTTCTTCTGTAAGAAAAAGTTTGGCGCCATGCACCAGTTGTTTTTCATTGTCGTTACCGCGTTCACCGGCACCGTGCAGAAACAATACCAGCGGGTATTTTTTTGTTGGGTTATAGTTTGCCGGTAATAGTAACCGATAGGGTAATGCTAACCCGTTCGTGGCCTGGAAGATTTTCTTTTGGTAGAGCGAATCCTGAGCCAGAAGCGGAGAAGTAAAGGCGAGTATAACCGCAGTAACAATGATTTTCATAAAAATGGTTGGTAAAATAAAAAGAGGCTGTCTCAAAAGTTAATTTCAAAATGTCAGCCTGAACTTATCGAAGGCAATTTCGAAGCGAAAAAGGTTTCGATGCCATCGGGACAACCTGAAAATGGAATACACTTTTGAGACAGCCTCTTCTGCTTTAAGCCTTGATTAGCCGTTAGCTTTCTTGGCTCTTTTTTCGGCACGCTTTTCTTTAAGCGTTTTAAGAGGTTTCTTTTTGTCTTCCTTCTTTTTGTCCATTCCTTTTGACATAGTGGTAAAGTTTTATTACCCGAATGTAGATAATTTATTGTTTTTGCAAAAGTTGGAAGAGATGTTCACTACTCAAGCCTACCAATTCGTAATGGTTGGCATCAAGCGCATGATAGTGAAGTGCAGGTTTTTGGTTTTTTAGTTTTTGTACAAGCCGGGCAGGCACTAATTTATCGCGTGTGCCGGCAATAATGGTAACGGTAACTTTATGAACTTCCGCCAATTGCGCCAGGCCGGTGGCATTACTTTTTAAATGCCGAAAGTTTACCCAGGAGCGATAAACCCGCTCGCGCTTCGGTTCGTTGTCCATTTGTCGTTGGGCAAATCGGAGCAGCTTTCTATCAATTATTCGCGTTATTTCCAGAAAAGAAAGTAAGCGGTTCCAGGCAGTGGGCTTGGTTACGATATGATGAAACAGTTTTCTGAGCAGATAAGGATAAGTAGCAATCGAATACCAGAACCTGAATTGGACCCCATCGGGTGCAAGCATGATCAGGTGGTTAATGCGATCGGGAAAGTGTTCAGCCAGTGTAACAGCAAAACGGCATCCAATACTAAAACCAACCACATTAAATCGGGATATGCCGGCTTGCTCGATAAAGCGTTGAATCAATTCTTTCCAGATGTGTTTCCCGATTGGGCCCTCACCAACCCACACACTGTTTCCATGAAAAAACAGATCGAAAGTATAGTGCGTAAATTTCTCTGTCTGGGGCTCAATTACTTTATCGAAGGCGAGGTGGTTCTGCCCAAAACCATGAAACCACAATACTGCGGTATCGCCATTTCCTGTTTTACGATAATAGAGTGAGTGTCCGGCTGGATGATGAACCTCAGGCATCCATCAAAATTAACCAAACCTTTAATTTAGTTTATTAGAGATTACTTAAAGTTATTCAACCAGCAGTCGGGTAACGTTAGCCACACTTCCCTGATATTTAACCAGGTACATACCCGGTTTTAGGTTTTGGGCAAACGGAATCTCCACTGCTGATGAATCAATAGTCATGGAAAGCACCACGTTTCCCATTGCGTCAAGAATCACCACACGGTCGTGCAAGGTTGGTTCAAAGTTGATGCGAATGGTAATGTGATCAACCGCAGGATTAGGGTAAACATCAACAGTCAGATCAGCCTCACGTTCAACCCGAATGGTTTGCGAAAATTCAAACGCTCCGTCCTTGTCAACCGATTTTAACCGGTAATAATTGCGTGAGGCCGGGGCTACTGCAGTAAATGAATACATATTCTTTTCATACGTATCTAAACCAGAACCCGATACTTCACCCACCACCTGGAATGACTGACCATTAATTGAATGTTCGATCACAAATTTGTGAAAGTTAAGTTCGGACGCGGTTGCCCAGGTTAAGAGTACAGATTCATTTTCCAGTTCACCTTTAAAGTAAATCAATTGTATGGGTAGGGGACTGGAAGGAATGTTACTAACCCAGTTACCAAATGCGGGGTTGGTACTTTGCATAGTAGCCTGATTACCCTGGTTGGAGGTTGAAGAGCTACCGCCACCCGAGTTGGTTACGGTTCCGTTTACATACAAACCGTAAGGACTGGTCGAGTTGTTATTTATGATCTGGCTACCACCACCACTAAAGTTAATGTTGCCATGTATATAAACCTGGCCACCATTGTTCACGGTAAAGAGTGTGCCGCCACCGGCAGCCGTAACATTCCCGAATACAGCCACCCGGCCATTCTGATTTACGGTAATATCACCACTGGTGTTAGATACAATGTTTTGATACACGATCAGATCGGCATAGGGAGGTGGAGCAACATTAGTTCCAACTGTTAAATAGTTTGAACTGTTTACCGTTAATGTTCCATGAACAATAACCTGCCCACCCGGATAAATATTCAGGTTTGAACTTAAGGTAACGTTGCCATTAATTTCAAGAGTTCCATAAACGTTTACGGTACCCCCGCCACCCACTGAAAAGTTGCCGGTAACTGTAACCGAGCGGCCTGCATTAATCAAAAGTGTAGCACTGGCTAGCGCATAATTACCGGTTACCACCATGTTATGATTAACCGTAGCCGTTCCGGAGCTGTGGCCACTTGTAGTAGAAGGAGTGCTGCTTCCCCAACCAGAGGTATTGCTCCAGTTAGCGGGAGTTGTCCATGCGCCTGCAGCCAGTGTAGTATAGTTCTGAGCTAAAACCGAATGCGCTGGAATTGAAGCTGAAAAAATGAATATTACAGTTCTTAAAAAAGCCTTGTTAAAGTACATACAAAAAGTTTTGCCGGATTAAGATCAAAAAATGGGCCTTCGGGTAGAAAAGTGAGCAAATGTAGACCTTAAAATTTAACAAAAAAGGCTGTTTGAAAAATTAAATGCCTTTTTTTGGATATTTTAGAGGTTATTAATTGTGGTAAAATAATGTGCTATTTATGTAATATTTAAAATCATTAAATCCTGAATAAAGAGAAAATGCCCAATTTGGGATAGTTTTAACATTCGAAACTATGGTAACTATAGCTCAGTTTACAAAAGCAGCTCTGGCCTTACCCGATGTGGTAGAAGCACCACACTTCGAGAAGAATTCATTTCGGATAAAGAAAAAGATTTTTGCCACGTTGGATAGCAATCGGACAAGAGCTTGCATTAAACTTAATGAAACGGATCAATCTGTATTTTCGATAAGTCCGGCTATTTACCCGGTACCTAACAAGTTGGGCAAGCAGGGTTGGACGTTCATCGAACTAAAAAGTGTGAACAAAGCTTTGTGTATGGATGCGTTGCATACCGCTTATGATACCGTGGCTAGGTCGCGCAAAGTTTAATTCCTGTTTTCTTTGTGGATGGCGGGCCGCCCTATAACCAGGCCCTTATTAATGAACGAAGTACCTGTTACATTGATTTCAGGTTCGCCAATGGCATTGATGCGCACTTCGTCTGAGGCGTTTACATTTAACCGACCCTCGCCACAAATGCTACTGCTGATCGTGTGGCCATCCAACTTGCGGCTGTCTACTTTGTTTTCGCCATACAACACATAGCGTTGAGTCCCGGCTTTGCCGGCTTTTATTTTGATTCGGTTCTCGCCATAGGCTACAACCTTGAACGAATTTGCCGCTAAGGAATCGATGGTAATATCAGCACTGCCATAAGCCCTTAGCAGAAAATGGTCGGCACCCACAACCTGATTTATGATTACATCCTGGTCGCCCCGGATTTCCAGCATACGTAATTCGCGAAAGGTGATATGCGCAGTAACCTGGGCATTGTGGTAGATACTACGTTTACCAGAGTCATCATAGTATTCACGTTTATCAACAATGCGCGCATCGTCTAAGTAAACCTTCAACTTATCGCCTTCTACTACCACATTAATTTGTGCAGGTTCAATATTGGAATAGAAAAGCTTAATCGATTCCTGATCGCCCTGGGTTAGTACTAAATTAATTTTAGGCGATACGGTAATTTTGTTGAAAGGCATCAGCTCTTTCTCAAATTCCTGCTCCTGGGCGTTGGCAACTCCACAAACAAAAACAAGGGTAGCAACTAAACCTGTAATCTTTTGCATAAAATGGCGATTTTAAGGGTATGACAACCAGCCATTCAGGTACCCCTAATGGGTAACAAAAAAATTATAATGTTTCCGTGATTTTTGTTCTGGATCGCTTATTCACTTCTTAAACTAGAAACCGGGTTAGCCTGAGCTGCGCGCAAAGCCTGATAGCTGATGGTTGCGGAAACAATGATCAGGATTACCACGAAACTAATGGCGTAAGTTAAAAACCCGATATCTATCCGGTAAGTAAAATTGGTGAGCCATTGTTGTAGAAAATAATATGAGGCAGGTACAGCAAATGCAAAACCCAGTACCAGCAGGAGCGCAAAATCTTTGTAAATCAACATCAGAATGGATGGCACACTGGCACCTAATACTTTGCGCACACCAATTTCTTTTACTTTTCGCTGTACAATAAACAATACGAGACCGTAAACCCCAAGGCACGAAATCAAAATGGCAATGGCACTAAACGATTGGATGATTTTTCCGAAATTCTGAAAGTTGGCATACTGCTGATTAAGTTGCTCGGTTAGAAAAAAATATTGAAAGGCTTTTTCCGGAAATAAATTGCGCCATTCATTTTCAATTTTAGTGATGGTACTCTCAACATTGGCGTTTTCAAATTTAATCGAAAGCGTGTTGTATTGATTCTGATCTAACGAAGCCACAAGTGCCGATATAGGAGTGGTGAGGGAAGCAAAATTAAAATCCTTCACAACGCCAATTACCTTGCCTATTTTTCCTTCGCGATTAATGGTTTTGCCAAGAGCCGCTTCCGGTGTGTCCCAGTTAAATTCTTTAACGGCCGATTCATTGATAACAAATGCTTCTTTTAAGTCGGTTCCATAATCGCGACTAAAGCTTCTTCCTGCCACGATCTCCATTCCATAAACAGAAAGAAAATCATAATCAACGGACATATTAGCAACAAACAGATTTTCTTCTGCGGCAAAACCTTCTGGAATAGTACCTCTATAAATGGCACCATTACCCGGAGTTCCTTGTGAAAGTGTGGTGTGCAGAATACCACTCTGCGCCTCAATGATATCACGTAAGGTTTGCAAACGTTGTTTAAAGGTAGAATCGGCTTGCTGGAAATAACCATTTAGGTTATCGCTATACAAAGGAATGTTGATGACATGATCGCGGTTAAACCCAAGGGGCCGGCTGTGCAGATAATCCAGTTGTCTGATGATCAGAATGGAGCCGGAAAGTAACGTGCAGGCAATGGTAAGTTGTACCACTACCAGAGTTTTGCGCATGAACTGGCTACCCTGGCCGGTAGTAGCTCCTTTAAGTGCACCAACCGACTGGAACTGTGTTACAAAGTAAGCCGGATAACCACCTGCCAGCAGCGTGATGATCAATAACAGAATTAAAGATATCCCAATCAGGATTTCATCAACGGAGGTAGCAAACGTAAGGTGTTTACCGGTTAATTGATTAAGCAACGGTAGCGTTAACTCAAAAGCCATATAACTGATTATAAGCGCAATGAGACAGAACAGAAAACTTTCGGCAAGAAACTGCACAATAAGTTGCGATTTCATGGACCCCAGAATTTTACGGATGCCGATTTCTTTTATCCGCGTAAGGGATTGAGCCGTGCTTAGATTGATGTAATTGATGCATGCAATTACCAGTGTCAGTAATCCGGCCGCAATAAAAATGTAAATGTTGGCCATTGTATTGGTAGGGGTGGGTTCACCCTGATACTCACTTTTTAAATGCAGATCAGTTATCGGCATTAAAGCAAATTTTTGCCCGATCTGTAAGCGAGGATGCGCGTACTTTTTTACAAATGCATCCATCTGATCGTTGATGGAAGTATACGCTTCACCGGCTCTCAGTAACACATACGTATAAGAATGGCTGATTACAAAATTCTGGGCGAAGTTGTTACGCAGCACCGCTTCGGTTTGTTCGTCTTCCAGTTCATACATATCATCATAAGTTGCCAACATGTTGAAGCGCAGGTGTGAGTTTTCAGGAAAATTTTTCACCACTCCAATTACTTTGAAGGCATGTTTACCGGAAAATAACAGCGATTCTCCAATCGGGTTTTTATCACCAAAATATTTGGTAGCCATTTCTTCGTTAATGAGTACCGTGTATTTGTCGTAGAGGGCCCGTGCCGGATTACCCTTCACCAACTCAAGCGTAAACATTTTAGTGAAGGCTGAATCAGCAAAGAATACATTGGTTTCCTCGAAGGCTGTGGTTTCATCCTCCTTAGTGATGCTAACATTCCGGCCATACACGCGGGCCACTTCTTCTACCTGCGGAAAAAATTCTTTTAAGGTTACAGCAATAGGAGGTGGTACACTTGCAATCTGTAATCCATTGGGTACGGTATAACCAAATCGATAGAGCCTGTCGGAGTTGGTGTGAAACTTATCGTAGCTCAGTTCGCTGCGCACATAGGCAAAAATGAGTAAGGCTAACGTAAGCCCGCACGTTAGTCCGATAAAGTTAATGATGGAGTATGTTTTATGGCGAACAATATTGCGCCAGGCGGTTTTAAAAAAATTCTTTAACATATTGTTTTTTTATTCGCTTCTCAAACTGTTTGTCGGGTTAGCCATGGCTGCTTTCAAGGCCTGGGTACTTACAATAAGTACAGTAAGCACTAAAGCAAATACACCCACTATTCCAAAAACCCAATACCCCATTTCAATCCGGTAGTCATACTGTTGCAGAAATCCGTTGAGGTACCACCATGCCAAAGGTGTGGCAACTACAAAGGCTACCAAAACCAGTCGTGTAAAATCTTTCGAGATCAAAAGCACTAAACCTGTTACGCTTGCGCCAAGTACTTTGCGTATGCCCAATTCTTTGGTGCGTTGCTCCGCAGTAAAGGCAGCCAACCCTAATAAGCCTAAGCAGGTAATGGCAATGGCGAGTGCGGCAAAAATTCCGGCCACCCGCGTTATTAAATTCAGGTTGGCAAACTTCCTGTTGAATAGCTCATCGGTAAACTGATACTCGAATGGATAACTAGGGTTATGTTTTTTGAACACTTCTTCCACACGGGCCAGCGCACCGGTTAAATCAGTTGTTTTGTTTAACCGAATGGTAATGGTGCTGCTCCAGTATGGCATCAGAAACATGGATAGCGGTTGTACCTCGGCCAACGCATCGGCCATAACCATGTTTTGCATTACGCCAATGATTTCATACTGACCGCCACCCCATTCTAGTTTTTCACCTATCGGGTCTTCAAACCCAATCATTTTTAAAGCGGCTTCATTAATCACCACAGCGGCAGAATCGCTGGGAAAATCGCGCGAAAAATCACGCCCCATAATCATTTTAACACCCATTGTTTTGGCGTAATCATACTCGGTGGCAATGGTGCTAAATGCCACGCGGGTATCGGCAGGCATGCCTTGCCACTTTACTTCGTTGGTAGAAAAAATGGAAGTAACCGGACTATTGCTTTTACAAACAGAGGCAACGGCCCCGGTGCGCTCCAGTTCTTCGCGTACCGTTTCAAAATTTGTTTCAAGTTCGGTGTTGGTCCATACCTGAATCAGGTTTTCACGATCATAACCCATGTCGCGATTTTTTACATGGTTGATTTGTTGGTAGATCACGATTGTACCAATAATGAGCGCAATGCTGGTGGCAAATTGTAGCACGACCAGAACTTTTCGCGGTGTGCTTCCGCCTTTGGCTGCATTCAGTTTTCCTTTTAAAACTTCTACCGGTTTAAAGCCTGATAGATAAAAAGCCGGGTAGCTTCCGGTAAATAATCCAATAAACAGGATTAGCGTAATGGCCGCAAACCAGATCCAACCATTGGCATAGTTTATTGAAATGTTTTTGTTTACCAGAATATTGTAAGCAGGTAAGAGTAACTCTACAATTGCTACAGCCAAAATAAAAGCAAGGGTTGTAATGCCTATCGACTCACCCAGAAACTGAAACACGAGTTCTTTCCTTCGGGAGCCAATACTTTTACGAATGCCTACTTCTTTTGCGCGACTTTCACTTCGTGCCGTGGCCAGATTCATAAAGTTGATGCAGGCAATCGCCAGCACAAAAATGGCAATGGCCGTAAACAACCGTACATAGTCAATTAAACCGCCTGTGTTTACACCTTCTTCAAAATTGGCATGCAGCCGCCATTTGCTCATGGGATGCAAAAACAATTTGGCTGTCGGAGCTTTCGCGTTATTTTCTTTAATAATATCCTTAATGGCTTCGTTGGTCTCTGCTTCGGTTGCACCCTCGCGCAATTGAACATACATCTGGAACGAGTTGTTATCCCAATTATCCATTGATCGTTTTACCCAGGGTTGGGTAGCCTCATAAAATGAAAAGGGTAAAAGGTAGTCGAACCGGAATGCTGAATTTTTAGGAACATCGGCAACTACTCCGGTAACTTTCTGATCGCGATCATTATCCACCCGGATTATTTTTCCGATGGGATCTTCATCACCAAAAAAAGCTTTGGCGGTAGATTGAGTAATGATAATGGAAGATGGATCGCTGAGGGCACTGTTCTGATCACCCTGGATTAACGGAAACGTGAACATTTTCAAAAACTCTTCTGAAACACTTCGTCCGAATTTATTCAACCGGGTTTCACCTGCCTGCAACATATTGCCTTCACCCCAGTTGGCAATGCAGATGTATTCTACCTGACTCGCCTTGGCCGGCAAAACTTCTTTCATGGGGTAAGGCATAGCCTGGCCGGTACCGATGTGGCCCATATTCCACTCCGAGCTTTGATAAAGCTGATAAATTTTAGTGTAGTTGGTCTGAAACTTATCGAAGGAGTATTCATCTGCAATCCATAAAAAAATAAGTATGGATGATGCGAGCCCTACGGCAAGGCCTCCAATATTAATATAGGAGTACCCGCGGTTTTTCAGCAGGCTTCGGATGGCGATTTTGAAGTAGTTTCTGAACATAGGTAAGATGTAATTCTCTCACCGTATTCTAATTCAGTGCCAGTAATAAAAGCTTAATTATTTAAGAATTTGAGCGATGTAAAAATTACTGACGGTCACGGGCGAACGTATACGTCCGGAATCGACCAACTAGTTATCTCCGTGATAACGCATTTCCTTTTCGCGCTCGCTATCTTCTTTTTCGCGCTTAATCCGGATTTTAGCTGGCGGCCCAACCATTATAGGCACACGCTCTACTTCAACATTGGCAAGTTCAAGTCCATACATTTCTTCGGTAGCGAGGCTATGGCCCTTTATAAACCGGTAGCCTTGTATGATCAGGTTGTCGAAGTTAGAAATCTCACTATCAACCGAAGCAAGCGAATGCAGGATAACAAACTTAAAATCGGCCGGCATACTGTGGCGTTGCAGCGAATCGTAATGACTGATTAAATCAATCTCGGCTGACTCGGCCATATCGTGCAGAATTTTATTGAAGATCAGATTAACCCGGTGATCCGACTTAAAACCAAGTTTGATCCGAATGAAAAAACATTTTTTCGGAATAATAGTATCTACAGAATATTTTGCGGTGTAGGGACTATCTACCGTATCTACGTGTATAAACCAATACACATCGGCACGTTTTGGTCGCTTCTTGAAAATAGAATACACAATATTCGAATCGATATACCGCTTGCTGTTGGCCACTGCCATGTACACTAAGTTGGTGGCTTCTTTCGGTACTGATGTATCCGCTTGTAAATCCTGTATCAGGGGAACATAATGTTTCAGATCCACAAACTCGGTATGCCTGTCGCGCAGGATGCGGGCGCGCAGTAAAATGTACATCATTAAAAAGAAAATGAACGCAATGGAAAAAGAGAACCAACCACCATGTGCGAATTTGCTCAGGTTAGACACCAGGAACGCGCCTTCAATAGAGAAAAACGCAATGGCCATAACCGATGAACGAATTGTAGATTTTTTTGCGGTGGAAAAGTAGTACACTAGTAACGAAGACGTCATCAGCATATCGAACGTAATGGCAAGACCATATGCGCCCTCCATCGCACTTGATTCCTGAAAGTATAGTACTACTATAATGCAACCAAACATTAAGATCCAATTAATGGCTGGAATATAGATTTGTCCTTTTAACTGGCTGGGATATCGCACCCGGGTTGCTGGCCATAACTTCAGTTTCATGGCTTCGTTTACAAGTGTAAACGTTCCTGAGATTAAAGCCTGGCTGGCGATGATAGTAGCAAAAGTTGCCAGAATCACACCAATAAAAAGAATAGACTCGGGCATGATTTCAAAGAAAGGAATGGTTTCACCAAGAGTTGTTCCTTCACGTTCCAACAACCATGCGCCCTGGCCGAAATAACTTAACAGCAAACATACTTTTACAAAACCCCAACCAATCCGAATATTCGATTTGCCACAGTGACCTAAGTCCGAGTACATGGCTTCGGCTCCGGTAGTACATAAGAATACCGCACCTAAAATCCAGAAACCACCAGGGTATTTAACCAACAAGTCATAAGCATAAACCGGGTTAAGCGCTTTTAATACTTCGAAGTTGCCGGCTAAATGGTATAGCCCAATGGAACCAATAAATAAAAACCAGATTACCATTACCGGTCCGAAAGTTTTACCCACTACACTGCTTCCAAATTGTTGAAACAAAAACAGCCCGAGTAAAATGGCAATTACAATTGTAAGAATAGTCTGTTGCGAGATCTCAGGATTAAGCGTGCGTAAACCTTCAATGGCCGAGGTAACACTAATGGCTGGAGTGATGAAGCCATCGGCAATCAGGGTACAGCAACCAATTATGGCCGGAAAAATTACCCAGTTGGCCTTATACCTGCGCACTAACGCATAGAGGGCAAAAATTCCACCTTCACCTTTGTTATCGGCATTGAGAGCCAGGTACACATATTTAAAAGTGGTGATGAGGGTAAGCGTCCAGAACACGCACGACAGGCCACCAAAGATTAAATCTTTGGTAATGAGATGATCATTTACAATAAAGCGAAGGGTATAGATAGGTGAGGTACCAATGTCGCCATAAATAATACCCATGGCTACCAACACACCGGCAGCCGATGCCTTTTGCAGTTTGGAATTATGTGAATCCATTAACTGGCCATTTTAGTTAGTTCTTCCTGGTTAATTTTTTCTTCGTTGCGCCCAATGATTAACCGGTTGCTGCGATCGTACGAGAAGTAGTTCCACATCCAGCTGAAGAACGTAAATACTTTATTTCGAAAACCCACAATCGACATCAGGTGAACAAACATCCAAACATACCAGGCAAAGAAGCCCTGAAAGCGAATGCCTCCGCGCATATCCACTACGGCCTTGTGCCGGCCAATGGTTGCCATAGCCCCTTTATCAAAGTAGGAGAATGGCTTAAGTGGTTTTTTGTGAATCAGGTTGGAAATATTTTTTGCTACCAATTTGCCTTGCTGTTGTGCGGGGGGCGCCATCATCGGGTGGCCTTTCGGAAATTTTTCATCGCCTTCCATCAAAGCCACATCGCCAATAGCAAAAATGTTTTCGTGTCCTTTTACCCGATTATATTCATCAACCAGAATGCGGTTGCCGCGGCTTATAATTTCTGCTCCAATTCCTTCAATAGGATTACCCTTTACACCAGCAGCCCAGATAAGTGACCGGGAAATTAAACGCTCGCCTGTACTTAATACAACCTCATAACCATCATACGATTTAACGGCTGCATTCAAATGAACTTTAACGCCCATTTCGTTCAGGAACTGATTTGCCTTTTCACCAGCCTGAGTACTCATACCGTTTAAAAGCCGGGGCGATGCTTCCACCAGATGGATGTCCATCTGGCGCATGTCCAGTTCTTTATAGTCTTTCGGGAAAACGTTTTTCTTTAATTCTGTTAACGCACCTGCCAACTCTACACCGGTTGGGCCACCCCCTACAATTACAAAGTCCATCAGGCTATTCATCACCTCGGTGTCTTCAGTAAGTAAAGCGTATTCCAGCTGGCGAATAATTTTGTTACGAAGTTTGGTGGCATCCACAATGTTTTTCATCGATGAGGAGTTTTTGGCCACCTCATCCATGCCATAAAAATTGGTAACAGCCCCGGTGGCAATAACCAGGTAATCGTACCTAACTCCACCAATCGATGTTTCAATGTAGTTTTCTTCGGGCCGGATTCGCTTCACTTCGCCCAACCGAAAGTAAAAATCTTCCTGGGTGCCAAATAACTTCCGGAATGGCGCAACAATAGAATTGGTTTCTAACCCAGACGTAGCTACCTGATACAAAAGCGGTTGAAAGGTGTGGTGGTTGTACTTATCGAACAGTACCACCTGAGCCTTAAGGCCCGATAGTCCTTTTATTACTTCTAACCCTCCAAACCCCCCACCAATTACGATAATCCGAGGTTTGCCCAGGTCTGCAATACGCGTACGCGTGGTAATCAATTTGGGCATTTACAGAGATTTCTGGCTCTAAAAGCGCTGCAATTTACGGGTTGTCGAAGGATTTAAACGGCTTTGAAAAAAAAAATTGTTCTTCGGGACTTAACCCATGTAAACCCTTTAATTTTGAACAACTTAAACTAACAACCGTTATGGTAAAAAAACTTGTATTCGTTCTGGCTATAGCAGCAGGTATGATGAGCTGCGGTAAAGAAGCCGAAAAATTAAGAACTCAGGTTGACTCACTGAAGACCGAACTTCAAACCAGTCAACAATTTGCCCAAACCCTTCAGGAGGTAAGTGTATTGATGGACTCTATTGATGCCAATCGTAAGCTACTTCGTGTTAACATGGTTGAAGGTACTACCTACGATGACTATACATCGCGGATGAAGGACATCAACAACTATGTGAAGGATACTCAAAACAAAATTGAAGATCTGGAAAAGTCGCTTAAAAAATCCAAAGGCAACAGCAACGCGCTTAACGCGACTATCAAAAAACTAAAGGCCGATCTGGAAGAACGTAATAAGGAAATTGCTACACTAAACGAGCATGTAGAAACCCTGAAAAACGAAAACCAAAATCTGATCACCACAGTAGGTTTGCAGGAAGCAGAATTAGCTGATAAGGAAGCACAGATTTTAGCCAAGCAGCAGGAGTTGGCATTGATTGAAGCGCGCATTCAGGAGTTGATGATTGCAAGTAAGGTGAGTGAAGCCGATTCTTATTTTGCCCGCGCACAAGCAGTGGAAGAAGCAGCCAACCGCACCAAACTAGCTCCTAAAAAGAAGAAAGAAACATTGAAAGAAGCAGTTGAATTGTATAAGAAATCCCTTTCGTTGGGTAAGCAGGAAGCTCAGGCCAAGATTACTGAATTGGAGAAGAAAATCTAATGAGGTAAGCCATCTATAAAACGCGCCCGCGGATAGTTATCTGCGGGCGCGTTTATTTTTTTGATCATTTTATGTAAGGTGTTACTCCATCCCGATCAGGTAAATGGTATAAGTAATATAGCCGGCCAGTAACATAAAGGCTTCCCACCTGTCCAGCTTTCGCTGATTAAGGGTAAACATAAAAACCATCAGCACAACCGTAGCTGCCAGCAATACATACAAGTCAAAATTCATAACTGAATTATAAGGCATTGGATTTATCACACCTGTAACACCCAGAATAAAGAAGATGTTGAAAATATTAGAACCCACTACGTTACCAATAGCGATGTCAGTATTTTTTCTATAAGCAGCCACCGCAGAAGTGGCAAGTTCTGGCAACGAAGTGCCCGCAGCCAGAATAGTAAGGCCGATTAATTTTTCGCTTAACCCAAAATACTTGGCAATTGAAGTGGCACTGTTCACAACCGTGGTTCCACCGCCAATCAAGAAACCGAGGCCTAGTACAACCATACCAACAGCCAGTCCGGTTTTATAAATTTTTATTGTTCCCTCTTCGCTAAAATCCGAACTGGTTTTCATGGTGCGATAGATGTAAAATAAAAAGCCGCTAAAGAGAACCAGCAGAATGATGCTATCTAACCTGCTCATGCCATTTGATTCACCACCCCACACCAGTTGATCATTTACCAGGAGAAATAAAATCCCGGCTGCCAGCAACGACAGGGGTACTTCATATTTAACAGTATTCCGTTGCACAACAAGCGGATAAATCAAACCGGAAATACCCAGAATAAATAGCAGGTTAAAATTATTGCTACCAATTACGTTTCCAAACGAAGCGTCATTCTTACCATTTAGTGCGGACAACAAACTCACAATTAACTCGGGCATCGAGGTACCAAAAGCCACCACTGTTAGTCCAATGGCAAGGTTAGAAATACCGTTTTTCTTGGCGATTGAGGAGGAGCCGTTTACCAGGAAATCGGCACCTTTAATCAGAATTGCGAAGCCAATAATAAGGTCCAGAAATTGAAAAGTGAGACCTTCAAAGAAGTACGAAAGCATTTGCTGCAGGGGTTTAGGGGCTCCGAAAGATAAAATCTTTTCTTTATCGGGAAAATGGTACATCTAAAAAATTAGGTTCGCGCAGAATGGGGTTTCTTGTTAAATTTGCGGTTTGCTAAGCCATGACGCTCGAGATTTTTATTACGCTGTTCCTTGTTTTTCTGAATGGATTCTTTGTGGCAGCAGAATTTGCCATTGTAAAAGTACGGTCATCTCAAATCGCACTCGAAAAAGGAACTCTTTCAAAGGAAGCGGCCAAAGTGGTTGTAAATAATCTGGATGGATTTCTGGCGGCTACCCAGTTGGGTATTACACTGGCCAGTCTGGGTTTGGGTTGGGTAGGCGAAGACGTGGTTTCACAACTCGTGCTAAGTGCCATGCATGGCCTAGGCGTAAACCTGAGCGAGGCAGCTGCTCACAGCATAGCGTTGCCGGTAGCTTTCTTTATTCTTACAGTTATGCACATTGTGTTTGGCGAGTTGGCCCCTAAGTCAATTGCCATTCGGTACCCGGCCAGCACCACGTTGCGTGTGTCCATAGCGTTGCGGGTTTTCTATTTTGTATTCAGGCCGTTTATCTGGTTGTTGAACGGCTTTGCCAATCTTATACTAAAAATGTTCGGTATAAAGCCTATGAGTGAAATGGAGATTCACTCAGAAGAAGAATTGAAACTCATTATTGCCGAGAGTGAAGAAGGTGGAGCCATTGAAACGTCTGAGCGGGAATTGATTCAGAATGTATTTGATTTCGATAACCGGGTAGCCCGACAGGTAATGGTGCCACGCGTAAAGATGAGCATGATTAAAGCCGATACCTCAATTGCCGAAGCGGTAAACATTATGCTTAAAGAGGGGTACTCGCGCTATCCGCTCTACGAAACAAGTAAGGACGAAATAATAGGGGTGGTGCACACCAAGGACATTGTTTCGGTGCACATTCTGAATAACGGAAAGAGTCTGAAAGACATTATGCGCCCGGTGCATTTCATTCCGGAAACCAAACCGATTGATGTGCTGCTGCGTGATTTTCAACGCACCAAAGCGCAAATGGCATTTGTGGTGAGCGAGTTTGGTGGAATAATCGGATTAGTAACCTTAGAAGATATTCTGGAAGAGTTGGTGGGTGAAATTCAGGACGAACACGACCAGGAACAACAAATTGTGGTGCCGGTTGATAAGCAAACCTTTCATATTGCAGCACAATCATCGTTACACGATATCAATAAACTGCTCGATGTTCCTTTCCCGGAATCAGAAGATTATGAAACCCTGGCCGGATTAATTACTTACGAAAGACCAAACGTAAAAGAGGGCGATGAATTTGTTTTGTTTAATTACAAAATCAAAGTAATCAAGATTACACAAACGCTACCCGAGCAAGTAGAGGTGAAGTTAAACGAAGAGATTCCGCAGGACTAAAACCATTTTTTGTATTTGAAGTAGCCAATCATGGCTACGAAAATGGCACCCATCGCAACCAGCACAACGTAATAACCATTCTGCGTTTGTAATTCGGGCATGTTACGAAAATTCATACCATAGACGCCCGCAATAAATGAAAGTGGAATGAAGATGGTAGTGATTACTGTGAGCAGCTTCATTACTTCATTCATCCGGTAGTTGATGGTGTTCATATACAAATCCATCAGGGTTGAAGTAAGGTCTTTATAGGTATCCAACGAATCAATCAGGTGAATAACATGATCGTACACATCCGAGAAATATTTTTCGTTACGTTCCTCAATAAAACCCTCTTCGTTTTTAATCACCTTATTCAAGGCTTCGCGCAGCGGATACACAACCTTGCGCAGGTAAATAAATTCCTTTCGTAATTTTTGAATTTCAATAAAATCCAGTTCAGTAGCATTGCTGGAAATGTTGTCTTCAATTTCCTCCACTCTTCGTCCTATGCTTTCCAATACCGAGTAATAACTATCCACAATGGCATCAATTAACCGGTATAGCAAATAATCTGCACCGCGCTTGCGAATAATTCCGCTGTCTTGTTTAATGCGGTTCCGGATGTTATCAAAAATATCACCTTCTTTCTCCTGAAACGAGAGTAAGTAATTTTTACCCAGCACAAAACTGATGTGCTCATAGTCGATACTTTGTCCATCAATGCGGTAAAGCATCTTTAGTGTAAAGAAGAGATGATCTTCAAATTCATCGGCTTTGGGCTGATGATCGGTATTCAGTAAATCCTCCACCAATAAGTAATGCAGATCAAAGTGTTTGCTTATTTTTTGAATCTGTTCCTGATTGGTTAATCCATCTATATTGATCCAGCTGATTTGACGATGATCACATTTCTCCAATAATTCCTCCATCGGAATATCATTGTGCATGATAAACGAACTTTCATTATAGGAGATCAGTTCTAAAATGCCGTTGCTAACCTTGGGTTCATGCACATGGTCAGTAAGGTGTTCATTGATTTGCTTAAGGGCGGCCTTTCTTTTTGATTTTGAACTGATTTTCATTCTCACTATGGAGTTAAGATTTGGTTATGAGTACTCGTCCCGGATAGCCGAAGTCAATTTGTTCTTGTATGAAACGCTCCTGAATAGCTTTTAAAACATCGCACCGTAATTCAAATGCCAGCGTAGGGTTAGCGGCCCAGGCATACCCCCTAAGCTGTACACCAAAATCGCCATAACTTAATATCCTCACCACCGCAGGCGCTTCGCCTTTTGTAAGCTCTTCGGGCGAGCGATTATCAAGGCAGAGTGGATGCTTTAAGCATTCCTGCTGAATGATTTCCATAGCTTTTGCTACCGGGGCAGTAAACGCTAACGGAACCTCAATAAACACACAAATCTTTTCGTCTGTTAAGGTTGAGTTGATGATGGTTTCGTTGCTGATTACACTATTAGGAATTACAATTCTGCGGTTTTCAAAATCTTTAATTACGGTGTGACGCAGGGTAATATCCTCCACATCGCCTGTATAAAGTTGGCCAATACGTACCCGATCGCCCACACTAAAGGGTTTGAAGATGACCAGAAAAAAACCACTGATAATATTGGAGAAAGCGGATTGTGAGGCAAAGCCAACAATGGCCGCCAGCACTCCGGCACCGGTTAGCAGGGTGGTACCCACTGTGCGAAAAGCCGGAATGGATCGGAAGATGATAATGGCTGCAATCAGAAATACGATGAAATCCATCGCATTCTTGAAGAAGTTATAGCGGGTTGGGTCAACCTTAAGCTTTTGCGCGGCACTGCGGATAAACCTGCCGATAACGAAACGCAGTAATCGCGAAATGATAAAAGCTACCGCCAGTACGGCCAGTACAAAAAATACCTGCTCCCATTTTTGATCAACCCATTTCACGGAGCCGAAAATACAATTAGTTAAGAGTTAATTAAAGCGCACGGGTTTTTAAAAGTTGCTTTCTGCCTATTGCCCATGATTGTGTATTATTGCAGCGCATGTCTAAAAAGCTCGATAGCATTAAGGCTCCGGTGGCCCGCGAAATGGATGAGTTTGAACACAAGTTCAGGGCTTCTATGAAAACCCGTGTTATGCTTTTAGACAAAATCATGACCTATATTGTTAAACGGAAAGGCAAGCAGATGCGCCCACTGTTTGTTTTTCTAAGTGCGGGTGTTACCGGCACCATTAGTGAATCCACTTATAGGGGGGCGGCACTTATCGAATTGTTGCACACAGCAACTTTGGTGCATGATGATGTGGTGGACGATTCCGATTATCGTAGGGGGTTCTTTTCCGTAAATGCACTTTGGAAAAATAAGATAGCCGTTTTGGTTGGCGATTTTCTGCTTTCGCGAGGCATGGCGCTTTCGCTCGATAACAATGAGTTTGATCTGCTGCGGATTGTAAATACCTCGGTGCAGGAAATGAGCGAAGGCGAATTGTTGCAGATGGAAAAAGCCCGTAGGCTGGATATTAAAGAAGATGTTTATTACGAAATCATTCGCCAGAAAACAGCCTCGTTAATAGCCTCCTGTTGCGCGGTGGGTGCCAGCTCAGCGGGCGCCACGCCCGATGCCATTGGCCGAATGAAACAATTTGGTGAATCTGTGGGTATGGCCTTTCAGATAAAGGATGATTTGTTTGACTACGGTGATGATGAAATAGGTAAACCTGTTGGTATTGATATCAAGGAAAAGAAGATGACGCTTCCGCTTATCCATGCCTTATCGCAGGCGGGTTGGTTAGAGAAACGAAAGATCATCAGCCTGGTGAAAAGCGGGTCAGACGATTCCGATAAAATAAAACAGGTAATTGATTTTGTTAAAAAATCGGGCGGCATTGAATATGCCAAATCCAAAATGCAGGAATTCCATCAGCAGGCGCTGGCCATATTAAAACCTTTTCCAGAATCTGCTTATAAAACTTCGCTGATCGACCTGGTTCAGTTTACCATCGAACGCAAGAGCTAGAGTTTTACCCGGTTTCTTCCGGCTTCCAGAATAGCGTACTCTTTCAGATTTGTAAATTCAGAAGCTTCTAAGGTTTGTGAAGCGGGGCCAATGTTCTCGGGAGCGTAAGAACCTTCTGATGCCCACCATTTTTTAGCATGTTCGCGGGCAGTTGTTTTATCTACATCAAAATAATTTATAATCGAGTCGCTGATGATCCATGCTTTTCCAACGGTGGCATACTTTTCAAAAATCATGCTTCGCATTTGCGTGCCACTGGATTGATTTTTAAAATGAGATACGGTGTATGAGAGCGTTTCCGGCTCAGTCATAATCATGTCCCAATATTTTTTGGAGGTAACTACTTGTGCTGTAGTAAGTAAGTATCCAAAGTTGCGTTCAATGGGTTCTTTGGTGATCTGGCAGGCAGCTTTAAATTCTTTTTTCTTTTTGCCGAATAGGGTGTCAAGTAAGGCCATAAAGGTGATGGGTTCTGATTTACCCTATTAGATACTGGCTTTGGGGTAAATAGTTGCATGTAAGTGTTACTTTTTTAAGCAAACCCTCAAAAAACTGCCTTGAATTGCAGTTTGAAGTGAAATTCTAAATGCAAGCGTGCGCCTTAAAATGTTAAGGGGTAAGTTTTGTACTCTTTTGAACACCCGTTTTTCGACTTTGAACAAACTTTTCGTGGCGCGTAAAGAAGTCTTCCAGTTGCTTCACCGGCAATTTTTTGGCGATGATTTTGTGATCACGATCCAGAATGTAGATAGAGGGTGTTGTCTCGGCATAATACAGCTTGGAATAGTGCTGCGGTAAGTAGGATCGTGGTCCGTTTACATTTACGAAAGATTCCATCTTCATGGTTTTGATGAAGGTTCGCATTTTCTGCAGCGAGGTATCTGAGGCTACGGAATAAACCTGTACATCAAACTTTGTGTGGTTCTTATTGTAAAACTCTACCAACCTGGGTGTTTCTTCTTTGCAATGACCGCATTCCGGATCATAGATCCAGAGTATGGTGTACTTGTTCTTAATATCGTACATCGATTTGGGTTGCAAATTCAGATCCTGCATAATCAGATTTGAACCGGTTTTGCCCACCAGGCTGGTGCGCAGTTTATCAGCATATTCCTTCACACTTTTTTTCATGGAAGCCGCAATCCAGTAATCCATTTCTCCGGATGCAAAGTATTTGTCGTACAGGCGAACAAAGACTTCATCAAGCCCCATTATCTCCGGGTTTTGATACATAAACATGCAGCTCCAAACCAGGTATTTATACGTTTCCGGATTCTTCTTTGCCTTTTCAACCAACCCATCAATAGCCTTCATAATAGTATCGGGAACGGGCGCATACAATTTTTCAAGGTATTCTTTTACTTTTTCCTGATAGGCTGGGCGCGGTAACCGAATCAAGGCATCATCGGCCAGATCAAAATTGTCGAAGAAATGTTGGCGGTAATAACGCAATTGAAAAGTTGAGTCGATTGTACCATCTGCTTTTTTAGGTGCCGGTGGTACTTCTATGTTTCGGGTGGTTTTTATTAGGCGGGCTGTCATAGAGGTGGGGTGTTTATCCACCAACTCCTTTTGATAGGCCATCACCTGATCGCTGATTTTTGAAAACTTTTCGCGGGCTTCTTTCTTCTGTTCTTCTTTTAATGTGCTGTCGCGCAGAATGGCAATGTACGGATCGGCCTCTTTGCCGCGTTCGGCATTGTGTTTCAGATTATCAAAAAACAAGGTGTTGTCAGCATCACCTTTTACGGTTGTCAAAAGAAAATCAGCCGCATTGGTTTCAATCTTAAAACGTTGATTGGTGCCAACCACAAAATCAAAAATTTTCGATTTGTTCAACACAATAAAATAAACACCTTGCGGCAGGGTTTTGGTATTATCGAAATAGAAATAGCCCGTATTAGTAACCCGGGCCGTATCATTCAACCGGGTTTGTTCGCCATAATAAGAACCCAGGTATGCGGTGGTATCTTTCCAGCCCTTTACCTGAAACTCAATTTTATAACCAGTCTGAGCTACCGCGGCCGAACTTATGATTATGCAAAAGAATACAATCCAGCGTTTCATTATTCGTTAACAAGTTTTAACAATTTAAAAATTGATATTCAGGCAATTAATGGGCCAGTTGTACGCAAGGTAAGTCGCACAATTGACTTTATGCACTCTCAACTTTTAAAATTACTTTTGCAGCGCTAAAAAAATGTCGCTACAGGTTTCCAATCTCACAAAAATTTACGGACAACAAAAGGCCGTAAACAATATTTCATTCGAAGTATTGCCGGGCGAGATTGTGGGCTTTCTTGGCCCGAATGGTGCCGGTAAATCTACCACCATGAAAATCAGTACGGGCTATATGCCGCCAACGGCAGGGCAAGTACTGGTAAATGGTATGGATGTTACTACACATTCACTGCAGGTGCGCAAAGTAATGGGCTACCTGCCCGAGCATAATCCGCTTTACTTGGATATGTATGTGCACGAGTATCTGCATTTTGTGGGTAAGGTGTTTGGCTTGTCCAATCGGGGATTGAAAAATCGGGTAGGGGAGATTATCGCGCTGTGCGGATTAGACCGGGAACAGAATAAAAAAATTGAACAACTATCAAAAGGGTATCGCCAGCGGGTAGGTTTGGCACAGGCGTTAATCCACAACCCGCAAGTGTTGGTATTAGATGAGCCAACAACGGGCCTTGACCCCAATCAGATTCTGGAGATCAGGAAACTGATTAAAGAAATAAGCGCAAGCAAAACGGTTATCTTCTCCACACACATTATGCAGGAAGTGCAGGCAATCTGTAACCGTGTAATCGTCATTAATCAGGGCGAGTTAGTGGCCGATGCTCCTGTGGCTGATTTATTGAAATCGCAACCTCAGGTACAGCTTGTGGTTGAGTTTGATAACCCTATCGATGAACAGAAACTCGCAGCAATTACCGGTGTGCAACAAGTAGTACAGGTAACACCGGGTACCTATCGGATTACAGCCACTCAGGGTATTGATTTACGCCCTGAAGTTTTTCGCTTTGCAACTGAGAATAATTTATCCCTGGTAGGGTTAAAGCAAGAACAGCTTTCGCTGGAAGAAATTTTCCGATTGTTAACCGCTAAAACACCGGAAGCATGATTCAGGTTTTTGCTAAAGAGTTTAACAGCTTCCTCAATTCCTTAATTGCCTACATGGTAATTGGTGTTTTCCTTACGGGAATTGGCCTGTTGATGTGGGTGTTTCCGGATACCTCGGTGTTGGATTATGGCTTTGCCGATATGGACACTTTGTTTTCGATGGGTCCTTATGTGTTTATCTTTTTGGTGCCAGCCATAACCATGAAGAGTTTTGCCGAAGAAAAGAAGTTAGGCACGCTGGAGTTGTTACTCACCAAACCGCTAAGCGATTGGGATGTAGTGTTTGGAAAATTTCTGGCGGCATTTGTGCTGGTATTGTTGGCGCTTGCCCCTACGGCTATTTATTATGTGTCAGTTTATAAACTCGGTAATCCGGTAGGCAATATTGATTCAGCCGGAGTTTGGGGTTCTTATATCGGTTTAGCACTACTCGCTATGGTTTTTTGTGCAATCGGGTTGTTGGCCTCATCAGTAACTACCAATCAGATTGTATCGTTTATTCTGGCTGCGTTTTTATGTTTCCTGGTTTATACCGGCTTCGATTCGCTGGCTACATTTGGTAACTATGCATTGTTTATTAAACAACTCGGCATTCTTTATCATTACGATTCGCTAAGCAAAGGGTTGATTGATAGCCGCGATGTAATCTACTTTGTAAGTGTTACCGCATTTATTTTAATGATCACCAAAACCATAATTGGCAGCCGGCAATGGTAACGTGGAAAAACAGTAAACGTACGGGCGACTTGCTGCTGCTGGCCAACGTGTTGGTGTGGGTGGTGTTACTGAATGCACTGGCCTCGTTTTATTTTTTCAGATTAGATCTTACGGAAGAAAAGCGATACACCATTCAACCGCAAACCAAGGTGTTGCTACAATCGCTGGAAGATGAATTGTTTGTGGAAGTATTTCTGGAAGGGAAGGAGTTGAATCCTGAGTTCAGACGTTTACAAAAATCAATTCGCGAAACACTGGATGAGTTCAGAATCTACTCCAACAACAAGGTAAAATTTACATTTACAGATCCGCTACAAGCCGCCAACGAGCGTGCACGCAATGAGTTTATTGCTGATTTAAATGCACGCGGAGTTAGTCCGCGCAACGTAATTGAAACACGCAATGGCGAGCGGGTTGAAAAATTTGTGTTTCCGGGGGCACTGGTTTCGTATCAGGGTTTTGAATCCGGGGTAATGTTGTTGCGGGGTAATCGTGCGCAAAACATAAATCAATCTATCGAGGAAATTGAGTTTGAGCTGGCTAACGCCATTCATAAACTCAGCAATACCAATCGCAAACGTATTGGGTTATTGCGGGGGCATGGCGAATTAGATAGTCTTGGTTTTGCCAGTTTTAACAATGCTTTGCTGGAACAGTATGATGTATTTAAGGTTTCGTTAAATCGAAAAGTGACTCTAACGGGGTATGATTTGATTATTGTGGCCAAACCGACCCAACCTTTTAGCGAACAAGATAAATACAAGTTAGATCAATACATCATGCATGGTGGTAAGGTTATGTTTTTGCTTGATCGATTAGATGCTGATATGAATCAGGCTTCGCAGGAAGATTATCTGGCCTTTCCATACGATTTGAATCTGGATGACCAGTTGTTTAAATACGGGGTGCGTCTTAATCCTGATTTAATTCAGGATCGGGTTTCGGGCCGGTACCCGATAGTGGTGGGTGGTGATCGTAATCAGCCGCAGATCATGCAATTGGAGTGGCCCTTCTTTCCGTTGGCCAATCAATATGCCCAACATCCGGTAACGCGTAACCTCGATGCAACCTTATTCCGGTTTGCCAGCAGTATTGATACGGTTAAGGCTACGGGTGTGGTTAAAACTCCGCTGGTTTATTCATCGGTTTATGCGCGCAAAGTAATGGCACCGGTGAAAGTAACGGTAAATGATTTGCGCAGGCAAATGCGCGATGAACAGTTTACCAGCGGCCCGATTACAATGGCCTACCTGCTCGAAGGAAAATTCACATCACTGTATAAAAACCGGTTTGCGCCAGAAGGAGTGGAGGCAGCAAACTTCAAGGACGAAAGTTTGCCTACCAAGGTGGTTGTAATGGCCGATGGTGATCTGGCACGTAATGATGTAAACCCCCGCGATGGCAACCCGCAACCCCTCGGGCTTGATCCGTTTACTCAATATACTTTTTCCAATCAGGATTTATTGCTCAACACAGTGGCTTTTATGTTGGATGAAAACGGATTGATAAAAGCACGAAACAAAGAAGTAAAAGTTCGCCCGCTTGATAAAATCAAAATAAAAAATGAACGCACTTTCTGGCAAGTCTTCAATCTCGGCTTGCCACTTGTGGTACTGCTTGTATTTGGTTTTGCCCGTGCGTATTGGCGCAGACTAAAATATTCCCGATTCTGATGCAAGAAAAACGAAACATCCGGTTATTGCTTTCGCTGATCGTGTCATGCGTGGTGCTGGCGGTTGTCTTGTATATCAGCAACCGCGAATCATTTAGCACCCTGGATAAACACCTGTTTCAGGTAGACGATCAAACACAGATCAGCAAAGTGGTGATTACTCCAGCTGTTGGCGAATCGCTTGAACTTCGGTTTGATGGTGCAAAGTGGCAGGTAAACAATTCGTTTCAGGCCGATCCGCAAATGATAAAAATTCTGTTTGCCACTATCCTGCAAACCGAACCCAGGCGCGAGGTGGCAGAATCATTACAAGATTCAATTTCCAATCATATTAAAACTACCGGTCGCCAGGTTCAACTTTTCGAAAACGACCAAATGGTGAAACAATTCTGGGTAGCTGGTAATACTGCTAAAACCGAAACGTATTTTCAATTGGCGGATGATGTACCCTATGTGGTACAGGTGCCGGGTTATCGATTATACATTGCCTCGGTTTTTGAACTTTCGCCCCTGGATTGGCGCGACAAGTGGTTGTTTAATTTCAACTGGCAAAACTTCAGAACACTTTCAGCTGGTTTTCCGGCAGCGCCACAAAACGATTTCACCATTTCCATGCAACAAAACTTTTTTAATGTGGATGGCTTGCCCAATGCTGATACCACCAAGGTTAACAACTACCTCGATGCGGTCTCATTGTTGCAGGCCAATCGGTTTGTTCAGCCAACCGATTTCAATTACCTCGACAGCCTGATTCAGGTGGGCCCCGAATTCTCCATTCAGATTTCAGACATCGCCAATAGAAACTATTTGCTTGAGGTTTACCCGATTGCGGATAAAAACACGGCTTGTCTTGCGCGGTTAAATAAAGAAACCATGGTTTTGCTAACCCGTGCCGACCGTGAATCCATAGCCCGCTCAAAAGCTTATTTTGGTAAGTAAGTTGTGATGCGTAAAACACAGGTTGGCAGGTGGTTCCGATGAACCATCGGGACGAAAACGACTCGATTTGATACTTGAATGGACTTCGACAGGTTTAGTCCGGCATTCGTGAAGGTTTTGTGTAACAGCGCTCAATAAAAGTGGCAGTTTTATTCGTTTTTCAGATTGGTTTTTCTTTCTAACTTTACCGCCCGTACAACCACAAATCACTGATTTACAATGAAGTTTATAGTTAACTCCAGTTACCTGCTTAAGCAGCTTTCTAATATCAATGGCGTAATCACTACCAATCCGGTTGTGCCCATCCTGGAAAATTTTCTTTTTGAAATTGACAAGAGCAGTTTAACAGTAACTGCTTCTGATCTTCAAACTTCCATGATTACGGAATTGAGTGTTGAGTCAAAAGAGAAAGGTAACATTGCCGTGCCGGCCCGTATTCTGTTGGATACCTTAAAGAACCTGCCCGATCAGCCCGTAACCTTCTCGATCGATGAGTCAACCTACAGCATCGAAATCAGTTCGGATAACGGACGTTATAAATTATCAGGCGAGAATGCCACCGACTTTCCGAAAGTACCTTCGGTATCGAATGATTTCTCCGCAAGCATCTCTTCTGAAGTGTTGGCGCGTGCCGTTAACAACACCATTTTTGCTACCAGTAGCGATGAACTGCGCCCGGCCATGACGGGTGTGTATGTAAACCTGGGCGAAAAGAACACAACATTCGTGGCAACTGATGGCCACCGTTTAGTGCGTTATCGCAGAACGGATATTAAATCAGACAATGGAAATTCAATCATTATTCCACGTAAAGCCCTTAACCTGTTAAAGGCTACTTTGCCAACGGAGAATACCGATGTAACGATCGACTTCAACATGTCGAATGCTTTTTTTAAGTTCGGTCATATCAAAATGATTTGCCGTTTAATAGATGAGCGTTTCCCGGATTATGAAAATGTAATTCCTTCACAAAACCCAATCAAAATGACAATCAGTCGCACAGATTTGTTGGGTTCCTTAAAACGTATTTCTATTTACGCCAATAAAACCACACACCAGGTACGTTTAAAAATTACCGGCAGCGAGTTGCAGGTATCAGCAGAAGATCTTGACTTCTCGAACGAAGCTAACGAACGCCTTTCTTGCGAACATGAGGGCGATGACATCGAAATTGGATTTAATGCCAAATTCCTGATTGAGATGCTTACCAACCTGGATACTGATCAGATTAAACTCAACATGTCGGCACCCAATAAGGCCGGGGTTATTTTCCCAGCCGAAAAAGATAAGGGTGAAGACATTCTGATGCTGGTAATGCCGGTGATGCTGAATCAGTACGTTTAGAAGTTAGGAATTGAAATATTAGAAAGGCTGATACTTTTGTGTCAGCCTTTACTTTTTAATTGCTTAGTTAACGAGATGAGAAGATATTTAATTCTGGTGGTAATTCTGACAAGTTGTAGCAAGCCATCGGCAACTCAAAAGGAAACTGAATTAGTGGAGTTGATTAATGGTCTTCCAATAATGGCAACACCCATAACTTTTAATTCAGACAAGCCCATTACTTCAGATGCTCAGGTTGAACAGCATGTTATTGATCAACTACAAAAACTAATTCCCGGCTATGGGTTAATTGGGAAAATCTTTGAGGGTGAGAATTTTGTAGCAATTATTGGTGTTGTTCCTAACGATACCGGTTCGCCCATGATTTTAATTTTTGATAGAAACGGAATAAAACTTGATTCTTATTTGCTTTATGAAACAGCTGGCGGAGATATGGGCTACGAATCTAAAAATACTGTTACAATAAATCCGAG
This sequence comes from Bacteroidota bacterium, assembly GCA_051715445.1. Lineage (GTDB taxonomy): Bacteria > Bacteroidota > Bacteroidia > Cytophagales > Cyclobacteriaceae > ELB16-189. The sequence goes on from JBPXJU010000013.1 coordinate 32,839, forward strand.
CAAAGAGATTGCGTTTGTAGATAGCACATGGACCATGAAGCTAAATAAGGAAGGCACTAACGTAGTTGAAGGGACAGATTCCTTAACCGTTTCAAGAAAAAAATATTTGATTTCTGATGGTGGTAAAATTCTGAATATTCAATAATTCTATCGAATCGGTCTTAGAAAAGAAACAAACATCCATAGGTTACTTTCGCCTCTTGTAATTCATCAATTTCTGAATTATCTTATCAAAAATTGTCTATGGAAGCTTTTGGTGACTGGTGGGAAGGGTTGAGTACCATTCTCAAAATTTATTGGGGCATTGCCGTGCCGTTTACACTGTTTTTTGTGCTACAGCTCGTGCTATCCTTTCTGGGGGCCGAATCGCCCGATGATTTACCGGATGCCGAAATTGAAGCCGATCACGGTGTTCCCTTTCAATTTCTTACACTTAAAAACCTGATTGGTTTCTTTACCATTTTTTCGTGGACGGGTATTGCTTGTATTGAAGCTGGATATTCTAATACGATCTCATTAATAGTAGCCGTTATTGCGGGCTTGTTAATGATGGGGCTTATGGCTGGCTTGTTTTACCTGATGACAAAATCGGGTGCTGATGGTACTATGAAAATTCAGAGCGCAATTGGCCAGACCGGTGAAGTCTACCTGACTATTCAATCTAAACGCAAAAGCATTGGTAAAGTGCAGGTAAAAGTAAGTGGTGCCATACGCACCTTAGATGCCATGACCGATGATGACGAACCGTTGACAACCGGTCAATTGGCGCGCGTAGTTCAAATTGTTAATGAAAATATTCTTCTAGTAACATCAAAATAATAACATATGCTTACCCTGCCCATTATTGCTATTGTAGGTCTCTTCATCTTTATTGTGATTACCACGATGCTTCGAAGGTACAAGCGCTGTCCGTCCGATCGCATACTGGTGGTTTATGGTAAGGTAGGTAGTGGCGAATCAGCAAAATGTATTCATGGTGGCGCAGCTTTTATCTGGCCTGTATTTCAGGATTATTCCTTTATGGATTTAACACCCATCTCCATTGAGGTAAATCTCACAAACTCATTAAGTAAGCAAAATATCAGGGTAGATGTTCCTTCAAAGTTTACAGTAGGTATTTCTACTGAGCCCGGTGTGATGCAAAACGCGGCCGAGCGGCTTTTAGGTTTGCAACGTCAGGATGTACATGCATTGGCCCATGATATTATTGTGGGGCAGATGCGTTTGGTAGTGGCCATGATGGATATTGAAGAGATTAATACCAACCGCGATAAGTTTTTGCAAAACGTTTCGCACAACGTTGAATCAGAATTGAAAAAAATTGGTTTGAAGCTGATTAACGTAAACATTACCGATATTAAAGATGAGAGCGGTTATATTGCCGCACTTGGTAAAGAAGCTGCCGCCAAGGCCATTAACGAAGCAAAAATTCGGGTGGCTGAACAAGAACGGTTGGGAGATATTGGTAAAACCGAAGCTGAAAAGGAACGCGATATTAAAGTATCGGAAATGGTGCGCGACCGCGATACCCAGGTGGCGGTTACAATCAAAGACAAAGAAGTTTTGATTGCTGGCGCCAAACGCGATGAGCAAATTGGTAAAGTTGAAGCTGAACGCGATACGCGGATTAAATCGGCAGAAGCCAACGCTCTGGCCGTAACCGGTGAAAACCAATCGAAGATTGCTATTGCCGATTCTGACGCCAAGCGAAGGGAACGTGAAGCCGAGGCGTTGAAGAAAGCGATTGCCGCAGAAAAAGTACAAGCAGCGAAAGCATTAGAAGAAGCTTACCTGGCGGAACAAAAAGCAGAACAAGCGCGTGCGGAACGCGATCGGGCTTCTCAGAATGCCAACATTGTGGTGGCTGCCGAAATTCAAAAGCAGAAAGCAATTATCGAAGCGCAGGCGGAGGCCGAAAAATTACGCGAACGTGCAAAAGGTGAGGCTGATGCCATCTTTGCAAAATTAGAAGCCGAGGCGCGTGGTATGTTTGAACTTTTAACCAAGCAGGCACAGGGCTTACAACAAATTGTACATGCTTCGGGTGATAATGCCCGCGATGCAGTGTTGTTGTTGATTGTAGATAAATTACCAGAGTTGGTTCGCTTGCAAACCGAAGCAATCAAAAACATTAAGATCGATAAACTTACCGTTTGGGAAGGTGGCAATGGTGGGTCAGGTGATGGAAAAACTTCAACAGCCAACTTTATCTCCGGTCTTTATAAATCAGTTCCTCCGCTACAAGAAATCTTCAATATGGCAGGTATGGAATTACCCGAATATCTGAAAGGCAAATCAACAACGGAGTTACAGAAGATGGCCGAAGATGTAAAAGCTAAACAAAGTCAATTGGGTGAAGCGATTAAGAAGGAGGAGGGGAAGAAGTAAGTCCAATCTAATTTTCTTAGTTCAAAAAAGAGTTAAGCCTTGCTTAACTCTTTTTTGTTTGTAGGCAAATGAAGCTCAAACCTGTAACTCAATAAAAAAATACCTCATCCACAAAAAACCAACCTTTTTGTCCTTTGCCACTATGCCACAACGGAAGTTTAGGGATGGGCTTAGCAATAATTCTATAATAGGCATGATTAGCGGTTTCCCAATTAACAGCTACAAAACTCATGTGCGGTGAACGATAGTCTTTGGATTCACTGAACTTTTGCGTTATTAATAATTTAAGTTTCTCTTTGCTGGGGCCACCCCACACCTGAATTTCTGTAGGCGGAAAGATATACGCACCCAGGTTATCGCCATAACTCAACACAACCTTATTCAGGTCAGGCGGATTTTTTCCGAAGTCAAAACCCGCGTCAAAATTATTGTTTCTGAAACCAAGCCATGCGGGTTCTTTAAAGATGTCTGCAAATCCTTTTCTGCCATCGGTTAATGATGCGGCTCCTTCACCCCGGTATTGGTTGTCAGCAGGTGCAAGCAACTCGGCTTGCAATGGCTTATACCCCTCCTGATAGATACTCGATTCAAATATGGGACTACAGTACCAGCCGGATTTACAAGCTATTGCTTTTAATCTTACCGTTTCAACAATGGTAATGGGTTCTTCGTATATCATTCCACTTATACTATCGGGTTGCGTGCCATCCAATGTATAACGAATGGTTACCCCCGGCATAGAATGTTTTAATTCAATCTTGTCGGTGGCTTTCAGAATTCCTTCATTCACTAAAATGGGTTTGCTTAAAGCCAACGTACTTTCATCCGTAAAGAGATTGTGGACGAATGTGATGTGAGGATAGTTTTTTTTCAGTTCGGTATTACCTGCGGCATCAATAGCGGTATTCCAGATATAAACTGTTTTGAGTTGTGGTAGGGTTAAAATTGATTTTAATGATTCGGTTTTAACTTTTGTATCCGAAAGCGATATTGATTTTAAATTTTTACACGAAGTAAGATTTTCAAGTCCCGATCCATCTATGGCAGTAGCGTTAAGATTCAGAATTTCCAGATTGCTGAATCGTGTAAGCAGTTTAAGATCAGCATCTGTAACCGGCATTTTGGAAAGACTTAATGAAACCAATTGCTCTTCAATTTGTTTCAACTCTTCCAGAGCTTTGATTTCAAAATATTCTTTCACAAAAAAATCAGCCTTCAAAGCCGGACTGTGTAGGTGCAAGGGAAGCACCGTGCGAAATGGAGTGTTCAGTTTTTCAATAACTTCAGCGGAAGCGGCTTTGAAGGTATAGGCAGGAGCAACATTGAACGAAGTGTGTTGTCTTGCAAGTAAAACAAGGGTATCGTTTGGGTTGTAGTTGCTTATTTTTTTATCAAAGTCGGCACCTGATTTTATCCATGCTTTTAATAACTGAATCTCTGGCTGAGTTAATTGTGGTTTACCATCAGGCGGCATGTGGTCATCGTGTTTCGGTGGTAAGTGAATAAACTGAATCATACGACTGGAATCCGGATTGCCCGGTATAAAGGCGGCTCCGCTTTCTCCACCTTGTTTGAATTTTGCAGCTACCGCCATAATGAGTTTCCCCTTTGCTTTCTTTTCATTGTGGCACGAGAAACATTTCTTTTCCAGTACCGGCATTACGGCAAGTTGATAGAGTGAAACAGTTTCCGGATCAAGTTGGGGTTCGGAAGTTTGGAATGGCTCCCAGATAAAATTTTCGCCATGTGTAAGCGTGGCTCCGGTGTGACCTACGAAAACTACCAAAAAGAAGAGGATAACAATTCCGGTATGTTTCAGGGCAATAATTTCTGAAGGAGATTGATAAAACCACAAGACCAGATAACTGAGCCACGCCAGAATAATTCCGCTTATCTTGTGTTGTTGTAATGTGTTAGCGCCATAATCGCCACTAATCCCTAATAACAAACCGAACATGGCGGTAAAGGCTGCACTGAGTGCTATAAATAAAAGCAAGTAGGTAATCAGCAGTGAAAAGTGTTTACTCTTGAATTGGGCACGTAACAACAACAGCACTACGGTAATCACAATAATGCCAATTGGAACATGCAATAGAAGAGGATGTAATCGGCCGATAAAATGTAACCATACCGGCAGTTCAACTCTGCTTTCAAAGACAAAAATAAAGGAGGTAAGCAGGAGAATGAAAAGAGTAAGACTTTTCAGAAAACCGATGGGTTGTTGATTGTGGGGCTGGTCCGGCTTCACCTGAAAATTTGTTAAGCTATTAAACCCGGTATTACATTACCTGCTACATCGGTAAGTCTGTAGTACCGCCCGAGATGTTTATAGGTGAGTTGTTCATGATTCATACCCATCAGGTGCAGCACCGTAGCATGAAAATCATTTACATGCACCGGATTGCGCACAATGTTGTAACCAAATTCATCCGTTTCGCCATAGGTGGTTCCGGCTTTTACACCACCGCCAGCCATCCACATGGTGTAGCAGCGGGGATGATGATCGCGACCATAATTTTCTTTGGACAGGTCCCCCTGGCAATAATTGGTGCGACCAAACTCGGTTCCCCAGATTATCAGAGTTTCATCCAGCAAGCCGCGTTGCTTCAGATCCATAATTAAAGCAGCTGTGGCGCGGTCGGTATCTTGCGCCTGCAGCGGCATTTCGCCCACCATGTTGCCGTGTTGATCCCAACCTTGATGGTACAACTGCACAAAGCGAACCCCGGCTTCAGAAAGTTTTCGTGCAAGCAAGCAATTGGCAGCGTAAGTGCCCGGCACCAGGCAATCAGCACCATACATCTTTATAATGTTATCGGGTTCTTTCGAAAGATCGGTTAACTCGGGCACCGCAGTTTGCATGCGATAGGCCATTTCATATTGTTGTACGCGCGCCTGAATTTCAGGATCGCCAAATTCTTTATAGTTCAGATCATTTAATTGTGCGAGTTGATCTAACATATTTCTGCGATCGGCCCGGTCGCGACCTTCCGGATCTTTCAAATACAACACCCGCTCTTCGCTACTGCTAAACTGAACACCCTGATGGATGCTATCCAGAAATCCGTTGGTCCATAATTTTGAATATACACCTTGCCCATTTCCGCGTCCACGCGATAGCAACACGCAAAAGGCAGGCAGGTTTTTATTTTCACTCCCTAATCCATAGCTCAGCCACGAGCCCATACTTGGTCTGTTACCTTGCTGCGCTCCGGTTTGCATAAACGTAAGGGCCGGATCGTGATTGATGGCTTCGGTGTGCATGGTTTTGATGAAGCAAATATCATCAACCACTTTCGCGATGTTAGGAAACAACTCACTTACCCACGCACCTGAGTTACCGTATTGATTAAACTTAAAGTATGAACCCACTAACGGAAATTTAGATTGACCGGAAGTCATACCCGTTAAGCGCTGGCCCATGCGAATGGAGGCCGGCAATTCTTCACCTGCCATTTTGTTCAGCATGGGTTTGTAATCAAAACTTTCCAATTGCGAAGGTGCACCGTTCTGAAATAAGTAAATGATTCGTTTTGCTTTGGGCGCAAAGTGTGGTAAGCCAAGCGAAGCGAGCGCGGATTCAGATTTTGAAAACAAATCGGGTATTAACAAGGAACCTAATGCAGCGGAACCAATACCCAGGCTTAATTTACCAAGGAAGTGCCTGCGGGTAACATGATTGCGATGGTTAAAAAATTCTGTGCTCATAGCCTCATGTTTTGGTAATGGCTTCGTCCATGTTGTATAGGGTTTGAATCACCTGCATTAACGCAGCCAGTGAAACGGTATCGGAAATTTTTTGATGCGGATACTCACCGGCTTCAATATACTGTTTGGCTTTCTGCGGATTCAACTGAAATTTTTCTTTTTCGGATTTGTAATAGGCGATAAGCAAATCGAACTCTTCTTTTTTGATTTCGCGACAAACAATCAGAAGAAAAGCATTTTTGATTTTTTCTTCTTCAGAAGATTTTTTCAACATCAATCTTTCGGCTAATACCCGTGCTGCTTCCAGCATCAAGGGTTCATTCAACAGTAACAAGGCTTGCAGCGGGGTGTTGGTTACGCCACGTTTCACTTCGCATTGATCGCGGTTGCTACCATCCATTATCAGCATGCCGGGTGGAGGTACTGTGCGCTTGATAAACGAATACAAGCCTCTGCGATAAAGTTTATCGCCATGATCTTGTACGTAACGCGCCAGTACACCACGACCTGAAGTGGAAGATTCCCAGATGCCTTTTGGCTGATACACCTTCATACTGGGGCCACCAATTTCTTTTACCAGCAAACCACTGCTGGCCAATGCCAGATCGCGAACACCCTCTGCAGTTAGGCGGATGCGCGGAGCATGAGAGAGTAAAATATTATCGGGATCTTTTTCGAGTTGCTTTTTACTGACGGCCGATGATTGCCGGTACGTAGCCGACATCACCATTTGTTTCATCAGGCGCTTAATATCCCAGCCGTTAGTTCTGAAGTCAAACGCCAGCCAATCGAGTAGTTCCGGATGAGACGGAAGTTCACCTTGCATGCCAAAGTCGCCACTGGTTTTTACCAGACCACGACCGAACAACTCCTGCCACATTCGGTTTACAAATACGCGTGCTGTCAGCGGATGCTTTTCATCGAACAACCATTTGGCAAGCGCCAGGCGATTAGTACCATAGGTAATGGAATCAAACGGAAGAATGGCATCGGGCACACCAATGTCTACCACTTCACCGGGTGCATCGTATACTCCTCTAACCAAGATATGGGTAGGGCGTTTCCATGTGGTGTCTTTCATCACCATTACCTCAACCGGAGTTGTATCTTTTTTATTGATGAAGGTGAGGATGCTTTCTACTTCTGAACTTGTAATTTTTATTTTGGGCGGATCGGCCAACGAAGCCAATTGAATATCGCCCAGTAAACCTTTCTCTGGTACGCGATTAAAGAAGGCAAACGTCCGGTAATAATCTTTCTGCGAAATTGGATCATACTTATGATCGTGACAATGTGCACACTCAAACGTAAGGGCGAGAAATGCTTTCGCGAACGTATTGGTTCGATCGGTAACGTATTCAATGCGATATTCTTCATCAATTACGCCACCTTCCTGTGTAATCTTATGGTTGCGGTTAAAACCTGTAGCCAGCAATTGTTCTTTGGTCGGATTAGGTAACAAGTCGCCTGCGAGTTGCCACGTTACAAATTTATCGTAAGCATAATTTTGATTGAATGCATGAATCACCCAATCGCGCCAAGGCCACATGGTGCGTAAGCCATCATCCTGATAGCCGTGCGAATCGGCATACCGGGCCACATCCATCCAATGCACGGCCATCTTTTCGCCATACTGTGGTTGTGCGAGTAACTCGTCTACAATTTTTTCGTAGGCTTCTTCAGTATTATCTGCAAGAAAGCGTTTGTGTAGTTCGGGTGAGGGGGGAAGGCCGGTAAGATCAAGGCTTACGCGTTTTAGTAAACGTTCTTTGTCAGCTTCAGTATTAGGTTGAAGTCCTGCAACTTCCATGCGCGCGAGTGTGAAGAAATCAATTTCATTCTTTGGCCAAGCTTCGTTTTCAATTTCAGGTAATGCGTGTTTTATTGGCGGAATAAACGCCCAATGAGGTTTGTACTTTGCGCCTTGTTCAATCCACTTTTTAATTAAGTGAATTTCAGTTTCGTTTAACGAAAGGTTTGAGTTGGGTGGGGGCATTAATACCGATGTATCAGAGGCGGAAATCCGCAGAAATACTTCCGATTGATCCGGATCTCCCGGAATTATCGCATGTGCTGTGGGGTTATCTTTTAGGGCAGCCAGTGCGCCTTCGGGTGTATCAAGCCGCAGGTTAGCTTTGCGCTGATTGGCATCGGGGCCATGGCATTTAAAACAACGGTCGGATAAAAGCGGACGAATGTGCAGGTTGTAATCTATCGAATCAAGCGTATGGGAGGTTACACGATCTTGTCTGCATCCGGTTATTAAAACGGAAGCTATACCTGAAATACAAATTATCGCAATTAAAAGCCTCATGATAGGTAGATGACACCTAAAGTGCGGATTTTATATGAGATTTAAAATGATTTTTGTTCTCTAAGGTTTTGAATGGTGAATGAGATTATACATTCGTTGTTCATCAACAACCAAAAATGCTAACTATTTCTTATAAAATGGATTGGTTCCGATATACAAACCTTCATTGTCTTTTGCAGGATTTTTATCGGCAGCGCCACTAAAGGCTTTGTAAACCGTTCGTCCATCCCGGTAGTTTAGAATTAAAGTAAAGTTACGAATCTCGTAAGTGCCTGTGCCGGGTGCTCGTTCCGGGTATTGGTTAGGCATGGTGGTGTTGGTTACAAAAATACCCCGATCATCAAACGAACCATCTTTCTTAAAATAGATTACCGGTTTACAACCCGGTTGCGACTTCGGCATTGTAAGCGTCAATAGCCTGCAATAGTTTGTTTCTCTTGGTTTGGAGCAGGAAAAAATTTGCATTAAAAGCTATTGCTCCAACAATTAATGCAGGAGGTAATGAGTTATCTTCAGCGTTTGCCAAGCTTGCAACACCACCAACGATCAATGCAGAGCCGCCAGTATATAAGATCGTTGAAACCACCCTGAGATTAGTTACTTGCTTCATAACTTTCATGGCTTCAGTACTTTCCCGTAAATCATTTTTTAAAAATCGGTATCGAACTTTCTTTAAAGGGCCATTGTCGATCGAATAATAATCCCATCGATTTGTCATATTGGTGGTTCTGCCACCTCCAATAAATAATTGACTTGATGTTTTTGTGAATGCATCAATCTTCCCTTTCACCGTACGGAGATAGAAAGATGATGGAGCTGTACCGGGTGGTGATATTTTTCTGAAGTAGTTTGGCCCAATTTGGAATGATCTAACGGAGACTTCATCATACCGAACAGTATCATTAACTACAAAATATCCCTTTTTGAAAGCTGGTGCTTTGTATTCAATATTTCCAGAAATCCGGGTGCCATCTGTTAGTTCAATAAAACTCTGGCTAGAACAAATAGTTGTAACAAATAGACTAAAAACAGAGACAACTATCTTTTTCATTTTGAGAAATTTTTATATCTCAATTTAATCCCTCGCCTTAACCAAACGAGGGATTTTAAATTTTCAAACTCTACTCAACTTACTTCAAATCGGAGAAGTCGAAATTGGTTTCCAGAAACTTGGTGGTAAACTTGCCCGAGCGGAACGTAGGGTTATCCATCAGCTTTAAGTGGAACGGTATCGTTGTTTTCACGCCTTCAATTACAAACTCGCTCAGTGCACGCTTCATACGCGTAATCACTTCCTCGCGCGATTGGCCCGTTACAATCAACTTACCAATCATGCTGTCGTAATTTGGGGGAATAGTATAGCCTGCATACACATGGCTATCCACACGCACACCATGGCCACCCGGCTTGTGCAGGTTTATAATTTTACCGGGTGAGGGGCGGAATCCATTGCCCGGATCTTCAGCATTTATGCGGCACTCCATCGAGAATAACATCGGATAGTAGTTGGTGCCACTAATCGGCACACCGGCAGCCACTTTGATTTGTTCTTTAATCAAATCGTAGTTGGTTACTTCTTCGGTAATCGGGTGCTCAACCTGAATACGCGTGTTCATTTCCATAAAGTAGAAGTCGCCATGCTTGTCTACCAGAAACTCAATGGTACCTGCGCCTTCGTAGTTAATGGCCTTGGCTCCTTTAATAGCAGCTTCGCCCATGCGGTCGCGCAACTCCTGATTTATGATGGGACTGGGTGTTTCTTCTACCAGCTTCTGGTGCCTGCGTTGTATAGAGCAATCGCGTTCTGATAAGTGACACACTTTACCGTATTGATCGCCCACGACTTGTATTTCGATGTGGCGCGGTTCTTCTACAAATTTCTCTAAGTATAACCCATCGTTACCAAATGCAGCACCGGCTTCGCGCTTGGCATCGTCCCACGCTTTTTTAAACTCCGATTCATCGTTAATGATGCGCATACCTTTACCGCCACCACCGGCTGTTGCCTTAACAATTACCGGGTATTTAATCTCCTTGGCGATCTTCATGCCTTGCTCCATCGATTCGAGCAAACCATCCGACCCTGGAATACAAGGCACACCAGCTTTAATCATGGTTGCTTTTGCGGTGGATTTATCGCCCATCGCGCGAATCATTTCGGGTGTTGGGCCAATAAATTTTATACCATACTCGTGGCACACAGCCGAGAACTCTGCATTCTCCGAAAGGAAACCATAGCCGGGATGAATAGCATCGGCATTGGTAATTTCGGCTGCAGAAATAATACGGGGTATGTTCAGGTATGATTCTTTGCTTGGTGCAGCACCAATACACACGGCTTCGTCAGCAAATCGTACGTGCAGGCTTTCGCGATCGGCAGTAGAGTAAACCGCTACCGTTTTAATGTCCATCTCCTTACAGGTGCGGATTACGCGTAGTGCTATTTCGCCCCGGTTGGCAATTAATATTTTTTTAAACATAACAGGTTTCTGGTTACTGGTTTCTGGTAACTGGCAACAAGTAACAAGCGGCCAGCAACCAGCAGCAAGTTTTTAATCAAGCTCTACTACAAACAACACCTGGTCGTATTCTACCGGGGTTGCGTTTTCTACCATCGCTTTTACAATGGTACCCGAAAACTCAGATTCAATTTCGTTGAACAACTTCATGGCTTCAATAATGCAAACCGTTTGTCCTTTCGAAATTTTATCGCCCACGGAAGCAAATGCAGGTGAGTCGGGATTAGCGGAGCGATAGAAAGTACCGATCATAGGCGATTTGATTTCAACGGTGTTTTTGCCGCTGACAGGCTTATCCACTTTAGTAGCAGCAGGAGTTTGCACGGCCGGTGTAGTAACAGCGGCTGGAGCTACTGAAACAGGTGCGGCCATAACCGGAGCCGAAGACTTAATTACTTTTTGATCGGGCTCACGCTTGACGTGAAGTTTTAATTCCTTGGTTTCAATATCTACCTCATTAAGGCCTGATTGGGCAATGAAGTCGATAAGATCCCGGATTTCAGAAGTTTTCATTTCAGCTTTTTTTGTGGGTTCGTTTGCGTTGGTTGCGCTTTTTCCGTTAGAGGTAGTTTTCTTGGTTGCCATGATTTTATTCTTTCACGCGTTCAACATACTCGCCTGTATCGGCTTTAATCTTAATGTTATCGCCTGTATTTACAAACAACGGCACACGAACTTCGGCACCGGTTTCAATAGTAGCTGCTTTCAGCGTGCGGGTTGCAGTATCGCCTGCAAGGCCTGGTTCGGTATAGGTAACATTTACCACCACGTGTTGCGGTGGCTCGGCAGTAATCGGGTTGGTTCCGTTTTCAAACGCAATCAGCAACGTAACTCCTTCTTTAATATAGTTTACCGATTGGCCCAATAATACTTTGTCGATATATACTTGTTCGAAGGTGTCGTTATCCATACACACTAAACTATCGCCATCGGCATACAGGTATTGGTACTCTTTGGTTTCAACACGTAATTGATCTACAGCATCGCCAGGACGAAAACGGTTTTCAACAATTTTACCGGTGCGTACGCTGCGCATTTTTACCTGATAGAAGGCTCGCAGGTTGCCGGGTGTACGGTGAATGAGTTCCTCCACCTGTACCACCTCGCCATTGTAGCGGATGTAGTTTCCTTTACTTAGATCAGAAATAGTAGCCATAAAAAAATCAAACTTTAAATTACAAATGAAATGGTTAATGTCAATTTATGAAGGGGTCGGGGGTATGGGTTACTGGCCATTATAGGCCCATTTTACATAAACGGCACCCCAGGTAAAGCCTCCGCCAAAAGCGGCCATTAAGATGTTATCGCCTTTTTTAAGTTGCTTTTCGTAATCCCACAGCAATAGTGGAATTGTACCCGCTGTGGTGTTGCCATAGCGTTCTATGTTCATCATTACTTTTTCATCGCTTATGCCCACCCGCTGGGCGGTTGCATCGATAATGCGCTTGTTGGCCTGATGCGGAGCCAGCCAGGTAATGTTATCGGCATTCAGGTTATTACGTTCAGCCACCTGGGCCGAAATATCGGCCATGTTGGTAACGGCAAACTTAAATACTGCTGAACCTGCCTGATATACATAATGCTCGCGTTTAGCTATTGTTTCAGGAGAAGCAGGGTTACGGCTGCCACCGGCTTTCATATGCAAAAATTGTTCGCCCGTTCCATCGCTGCGCAATTCCCAATCCATAATTCCCAGGTCTTCGGTGGTGGGTTCCAGTAAAACACATCCGGCACCATCGCCAAAAATGATACACGTTGTGCGGTCTGTATAATCTACAATGGCCGACATTTTATCGCCACCAATAACCACCACTTTTTTATACATGCCCGATTGAATGTAGCTGGCACCGGTAGCCAGCGCATAAACAAAACCTGAACAGGCAGCACCCATATCGAAGCTGAATGCATTGGTAGCTCCAACAGCCGAAGCCACAATGTTAGCCGTAGCCGGAAACGTCATGTCGGGTGTTACGGTAGCAAATATGATGGCATCAATTTCTTTCGGATCGGTTTTGGTTTTGGCCAGCATGTCCTTAACCGCGGCAATACCCATTACCGATACGCCCGCGTTATCACCTTTCAGGATGCGCCTTTCTTTAATGCCGGTACGGGAGGTAATCCACTCATCGTTGGTTTCTACCATTTTTTCCAACTCTTTGTTGGTAAGAATATATTCGGGAACGTATCCGCCAACTCCGGTTATAGCCGCTCTGATTTTGTTCATATGGTTTGTTAGGTGTGAGCTAATTCTCAAAATTTTTATTCAGCCTTAGAAAAACAAAGGCCCGATTGTTATCAACCGGGCATTAACAACGCGTACGTTACTTGTGCTTTTCGGGATTACGAGAAGCTGATGGAGACCTAAACGGGTTTTGCTTTCGCAGAACGCGCATGGCGTATTAAGCCAGTACTTCTTTCTCCATTACCACATTACCCTTAAAGTACAGCTTGCCTTCGTGCCAGAAAGCGCGGTGTGGTAGGTGGTTTTCGCCAGTAGTAGGGCACACCGCCATTTGCTTGGGCGTTGCCTTGTAATGGGTTCTTCTTTTATCTCTTCTGGTTTTGGAAGTCTTACGTTTTGGATTTGGCATAACCTATTCTATTTAACTTTTTCTTGTTCTGTTTTACTTTAACTTTTTCAATTTTTCCCAACGGGGATCAATTGAATCATTTTCATTTTCTTCTTTTTCGTTTGGTGAAGTGGAGTACACCATGGGTTGGTCACTTTCGCCCTCGTTTGCAAAGCGCGGATGTAACTTTTTCATGGGTATGGCCAGCGCAATAAATTCGTATAAGTACTGCCCCAGGTCAATGCTGTCCTGATCGCGCGTAATAATTACAATTTCATCACTTATTTCCTGTGCTTCTTCTCCGTATTTAAAAACCACTTTTCGGGTCTCGTTTATCGGGAAGTCAAACGGCTCTAATGTGCGGTCGCACACCAGGGCTGCCTGGCCGGAAATCTTAAAATTCACTTCAATGAACGTCTCTTTTTTATCGAGAATCACTTCAACATCAAACCGGCCATCCGAAACGGTTTCGGTGCCATACTTTTCAAAAAAACCTTTTTCGAGGTGGTAGTTGAAAAGATGGGCCTTTTTACTGAGGCCAATGATATTAACAGCGAACTCTCTCAAACCCGAAGGTTTTTAAAATGAGCGGGCAAATTTATCAGTATTTATTGGATTTTCGCCTTTCGGGGCTGCTTTTTTGAGCATTATATACCTACCGGGCTGCTGCGCGGCAGTAATTACCAGTATTCTGCGAAAACTCTGCTTTTTAATTCGGCATGTGGCTTTTTTCCCGAATTTTCTATCAGAAAGTCCACCACATTTTTCTTAAAACCCAGCTTAATGGCGATGCTTTTGGTAAAAATAACCTCGCTTTCAAACACTTTCTGGTCGGCAAAAATCAGGTCAATGCAATCCACCAGATAGTCAAACTTCTGGTCGTTGGAGAGTGCACCCAATGTATCGATGGGTTCCGGGTTGCGCACAAGTTGATTTACTTCTTCTTCTGGAAACTTTCTGTCGTTGGCAATTTTCAGAATCATTTCGCGCTCAGCCCGCGCAAAGTGTTTATCGGCTTCGGCCAGTTGAATCAGGATGTTAAGTTTCTTTTTGGTAACAATGTCCATTCGCTCCGTCTCACAAGTTTGATTTCAAAGTACGCACTTATTGTGAGGTATCCGTATTCGGGCAGGCGAACGGTCAAAAAACGATGTAAGGTTTCTTATTTTTCTACCATTTGTTCTGATCTATTCTTAATAATATCGCATGCAACGTACATGGCTTGCCGCATAGAACTTTCGGAGGCTTTATTTTTCCCGGCCAGGTTATAAGCAGTGCCATGATCGGGCGATGTGCGTACGTAAGGCAGGCCGGCTGTGTAGTTTATTCCTGATTCGAACGATAAAGTTTTAAAAGCCACCAGCCCTTGATCGTGATACATGGCTACAATACCATCGTACTTGCTGTGTTGTCCGCTGGCAAAAAATCCATCGGCTGGAAATGGCCCGAAGATAAGTTTGCCTTTTGATTTAAGATCGTTGATTACCGGTTTGATTACATCCAGTTCTTCGCGGCCTAATAAACCTTCATCGCCAGCATGTGGGTTTAATCCCAGTACGGCAATTTTTGGTTTGCTGATCAGGAAGTCTTGTTTCAGCGAAAGTTCCATTAACCGGATTTTGAGTTCTATGCGCTCTTTAGTTATAAAAGCGGGGATATCCTTTACAGCTACATGTTCGGTAACCAGCCCTACCCGCAGGGTTTCACCTACCATCAGCATCAGACTCTCGCCTGCGTTAAACTCTTGTGTTAAATATTCAGTATGGCCCTGAAACGGAAACTCTTCACCATGAATGGTATTCTTATCGATAGGGCCTGTAACCAACCCGTCCAGATGGCCCTCTTTCAAGTCTTCAACGGCACGCTTCAGACTTGTTAAAGCAGCTTTAGCGGTTTGTTTAGACGGCTGTCCCGGATTGATCTCAATTAGTTCTTCCCAGCAATTCACTACGTTAATCGCTTTGGTGAAATACTGGCCTTTTGCTTTTACCTGGCTGTAATTAAATTCTTCAAGCTCCATTTGCTTGCGATAAAAGGAGAGTACTTTAGCAGAACCGTATACAACCGGTGTAAACAGATTGAGCAAGCGGTTATCCGCAAGCGCTTTGATAATAACTTCGGCACCAATACCGTTTGGGTCGCCAATTGTAATGCCAATGCGGGGTTTATCTGAAGAGGTGTTCATAATAAAAAGAAACGTTGCGGCTTGCAAGTTAATCTAAATTTATTGTTTTGAATTTATAGTGTGTAGTTTGCGCACGATCTGATTTAAACTGATGAGTGTACGTCCGAAAAAATTTTTAGGTCAACATTTTTTAAAGGATAAAAGCGTTGCCGAACGTATTGTGGAGGCTTTGCAATTACCCCATGTAACCCAACAGGTTGTTGAAATTGGCCCCGGCACGGGTGTGCTTACGCAGTTTTTGGTTGCCAAGCCTGCAGTTGATTTACAACTGGTAGAAATTGATCGTGAATCGGTTGCGTATTTGAAAGAACATTATCCGCAGCTTGTTTCGAAAATAACAGAAGGCGATTTTCTGGAACTTGATCTTAACACCAGGTATCAGAACCCCTTGTTTGTAATTGGTAATTTTCCGTACAACATCTCCTCACAAATTTTTTTTAAAATTTTAGAACACCGAAATCAGGTAACACAGGTGGTGTGTATGCTGCAAAAAGAGGTGGCCGATAGGATAGCCGAAAAGCCCGGCAGCAAAACCTATGGGATACTAAGTGTGTTATTGCAGGCTTATTACGATGTTACGTATTTGTTTAAAGTGCCACCGGGCGTTTTCTTTCCGCCTCCCAAGGTGATGTCAGCAGTAATCAGGCTAACGCGCAATAGCCGTACGCATTTAGGTTGTGATGAAGCTTTGTTTAAAACCGTGGTAAAGCAGGCATTTCAAAACAGACGCAAGACCTTGCGCAACGCGCTTAAAATTTTAAATTTGCCGGCCTCATTAACGGCCCATCCGCTTATGGAGAAACGGGCCGAACAATTAGATGTAGAACAGTTTATTTTCTTAACCCTTCAACTGGAGCAGAGCCGTGAAGCACGTTGAATTTGAATTGAACAAAGAGTTTCGGGACCGCTTCCAGCAGGCACTGGATGTGCGCGATAATGATTTTATCCGCACTTCGCTTGAAGAGATTAACCCGGCCGATATTACCGCATTGCTCTACGAGTTTAATGGTGAAGAATCGAAGTATGTGTTGGATTTGCTTTCAGTGGAAGTTCGCTCTAAAATTATTAACGATTTAGACAGCGATACCCGCAAAAATTTCCTTACACACTATACTGCCAACGAAATTACGGAAGTAGTTAATCAACTGGATTCGGATGATGCCGCTGATATTCTGAACGAACTACCCATTAAAACCAGCGAAGAGATTATTGCCGGCCTCGATCCGGATTTAAAATCTCAGGTAATTGATCTGTTGCGCTACGATGAGAATGTAGCCGGTGGATTAATGGCAAAGGAATTGATAAAGGCCAGAGCCGATTGGAATGTGGTGCAGTGCGTAGATGAAATCCGCAAGCAAGCCGAAAACGTCACCAAGTTTTATACCGTATATGTTGTGGACGATGCTGACAGGCTGCTGGGCAAAGTATCGCTGCAAAAACTTATCCTTACTGATCCGCGTACGATTGTAAAAGACTTGCTGGATGAAGATGTAGTTTCGGTAGAAACTTACATGGAAGACCTTGAGGTTGCTGAAATCATGAGCAAGTACGATCTTGAATCGGTGCCGGTTGTAAATTCACAAGGGCAACTGGTTGGCCGAATTACGATTGATGACGTGATTGATGTAATTACGGAGCAAGCGGAAGAAGACCGCCAGTTGATGTCGGGTATAACCGAAGATGTTGAAGAAGATGATAGCGTGTGGCGTAATACGCGAGCGCGTTTGCCCTGGCTGGTGATTGGGATTTTAGGCGGATTGATCAGTGCGCGGTTCATGGGCTTTTTTGAACGCGAGATCGCACAGATAACGGCTATTGCATTTTTTGTTCCGCTTATTCAGGCTACAGGCGGAAATGTGGGAATTCAAACCTCATCTTTAATTGTGCAGAGTTTAACAAAGCCCGGCTTTGTTGATGACGGCCTGTGGAAACGTTTACTGAAAGTTTTTAGCGTAGCCTTACTCAACGGCTTTTTTCTGGGGTTGATTGTATTTGGTGTAAACTGGATAGTATTTGGTAATGATTCGCTTAACCTGGTGGTTTCGCTGGCCCTGTTCTTTGTAGTGGTGTTTGCATCATTCGTGGGTACCATAACACCCATCATTCTCAATCGGTTCGGCTTCAATCCGGCCCTCGCATCGGGCCCGTTCATCACCACTACCAATGATTTGCTGGGATTGGGTGTTTATTTTCTTACAATCCATCTTTTATTGTAACTTCTTTGGGTGAAATGGCACCTAATCTTACGTCTTCACGCAATGAAGGCTTACTATTATTATCTTTAATGCTGTAGTAAGATTTTATTTTTTTGATTTTATTTGAGAACCTGTAAGCAATTACGGGTATGTTTTTATGTAGTATGCCCCGCTTTAAGAAATTCAAAAATTCCATTGTAGAGCGCTTCAATATAATTATTGAAAAGCCATTACTTACCTCTACAATTGTATTGGCCGGTGTGGCGCTGTTGGTACTTAGCCTGAGTTTTACTTACTATATCAACGACTTCGGGAATTTCTGGGAGCAGATATTGGTAGAGGCACACGGAATGATTTTTGATATTGCCGTAATTGGTATTTTAATTTTCTGGTTGAATCAGAATGGAGAAACCCGGCAACGCATCCGAACTTATAAAGATGAAATTGATGACTTTCGGTTGTGGGAGTCGGATGAAGCGGCATTTCGTACTGTGGGTAACATTAAACGTTTAAACCGACATAAGATTCACGAGATTAATCTGGTAAACTGTCATCTGGCACGCACTAACCTCAACTATGTAAACCTGAAAGGTTCTAACCTGAATTCGGCCAATTTCTCCAGTTCATCCCTCATCGAAACCAACATGGAGAATACCCGGCTTAACCAAACTAACTTTGAAAATGCCAACCTGAATCAGGCTGTGTTGAAAGGTTCATACGCAAGTGGTGCAAATTTTAAAGATGCTTTTCTGATAAAATCTCAATTTGAAAATTCATTCCTGATAAAAACCAATTTTAAGAATGCATTTTTAATGGAAGCAAATCTATCGGGCAGCTACCTGATGGGTGCCGATTTTGAAAATGCCAGTTTGTATAAAGCTGATTTGCGTGGTGTGAAAGGGTTAACCGTTGAGCAACTGACCAAGGCAAAAACATTATACCTGGCAAAATTTGATGATGAAATTCTGGAGCAGATTAAGCTTACGCTACCCGAGCTGATAGGGGCTTAATTTTGTTTTAATGAATTAAAAGAATAGTTTTGTAGCACCATTCAAACAACGGCTTTCCAGTGCGGTAAAGCCGTTGTTCTTTTTTTATCGGGGTTGGAAAGAACACTAAAGGGTGTTTAAAATTTAAGAAGGTTATGAGTAAAAAAATTTCATACTACACCAAGGAAGGATTAGACAGACTAACACAAGAACTAAGTACCCTTAAAACAAAGGGCCGTGCCGATATTGCCAAACAAATTGCAGAAGCACGCGACAAGGGTGACCTGAGCGAAAATGCAGAGTACGATGCAGCAAAAGATGCCCAAGGCCACCTGGAGGCTAAGATTGCTCAACTGGAAGATTTGTTAAGTAATGCACGCTTGTTGGATGAAACAAAAATAGATACCAGCATGGTATCCATTCTTTCTAAAGTTACCATTAAGAATAAGAAAAATGGAGCCTCAGTTACCTACATGTTGGTTTCTGAAGAAGAAGCTGATCTGAAAGCCGGAAAAATTTCAACTCAATCGCCAATTGGAAAAGGATTGCTGGGTAAAAAGAAAGGCGATACCGCGTTAATCAAAACGCCTGCTGGCGAAATGGAATTTGAAGTGGTAAACATTGGTGCCTGATGCCATCTGTCTTTACAAAAATTATCAAGCGCGAAATTCCGGCTTACATTGTTGCTGAAGATGAGCACTTCATTGCATTCTTAGATGTAATGCCTTTGGTGCAGGGCCATACGCTGGTAGTGCCCAAAGTTGAGGTAGATTATATCTTCGATCTGGATGCAACAACGCTTGCCAACATGATGGTGTTTGCACAACGGGTAGCAAAGGGTATTAAGAAAGCAATTCCGTGTAACCGGATAGGAGTGGCGGTAATTGGTTTGGAAGTACCCCATGCACATGTGCACTTAGTGCCCCTGAATACCATGAATGATATTAACTTCAGCATGCCTAAGTTAAAACTCCCTGCTGAAACTATGCAGAAAATTGCGGAGCAAATCGCAGCAAATCTGTAAGGATTAAATAAAGTCGATATCCACGTTAAGTGGATAGCGCATTAAGAATTCAAGCGCTTCTTCAACCGTCATCCCTTCAAACAACACTTTGTATAATCTGTCGGTGATGAGTGCGCGTACTTTATAATGGTCAGCACATTTTTTAGCAATGCGCACCGTGTTTACACCTTCGGCCACTTCAGTCATATCGGCCAGTATATCTGGAAGTTTTTCGCCCTTGGCTAACCGATAGCCCACCGTAAAGTTTCGGCTCATCGGGCTGTTGCAGGTGGTAACCAAATCGCCAATGCCCGCTACACCCAGAAAAGCTTTTAAATCGCCACCCAGCGCGCGGCCAAGGTAAACCATCTCAACCGCTCCACGACTGATCAGCAAACCTTTTGCATTTTCGCCATAGCCCAATCCGCTTAACGCACCCGATGCAATGGCGATAATGTTTTTTAGAACACCGGCAATCTCAACGCCAACAATGTCGTTGTTTTCGTAAACCTGAAACCGATCGTTACGCAACAGGCGTTTACCTAATTGAATTACTTCGTTGAAATGACTGGCCACTACCGTGGCTCCGGGTTGGCGTTGTGCTAATTCCTTTGCGAGATTTGGCCCGGCAAGACAACCCACACGCACCACCACACTTTCTTCCTGAATTACTTCGCTCATGGTTTTTACCTGCTGGCGTGTAAGCTTGGTAATGTTCTCTAACGATTGTCCTTCGGGTAGCGTGATATCAAACCCCTTTGTGCCGTGAATCAAAATATGGTAGGGTTGCAGATACGGTGAAAGCTGGCGCATCATCGCACGAAAGTTTGAGGAAGGCACCATTGGGAACAATACATCGCATTCTTTCGCTATACGCTGCAGATCATGGGTTGGTTCTACATTTGCATGCAGGATGTAACCCTTGTTTTGCTTTTCTGATTTGATGCGTGCAGCAGTTTGCTCATCGCGGGTATAGAGAAATACTTTACGATAAGGCGCAAGAATATTGGCAATTACAGTTCCGAAATTGCCTGCACCAATTACACCTACCGGTTTTTCAAATGTACTGTTCAAGTTCGTAGCCAACCAGGCGGTTATGGTAATAGTACAACACAGTAAGGTCTTTGGTAATGATATTGCCCTTCTTGTTTTTGAGTAGTGGCCTTTTCAAGTGGAAGATGCCCACGTTTTCAATACCCAGTTTTATCACCTCATCTACTTTTCCTTTCAGGTGAGTGGCATGATGCACCTTTCCGGCATCTTTCAATTCATAGATTTTTTTTCGTACGCGCTTAAAGGTTTCGCGGTACTCGGCATAATCTAATTCCAGTTCTTCTTCGGGTAAACGCAATAAACTGAATAAGTCCAGTTTAGGATGTTTCTTTTGCCACATTTCGAAAGCCACAAATGCTGCCAGGTGGCTGGCGAACACACGGTTGATGCGATGATATTCGGTAACAATCCGCTGACTAAGCATGCGGGTGTATTCATCTTCGCGCTGCTTGTCGTCTGTTATGCTGCCATTTGAAATGAAATAACCGCGGGTATCAATTATGCGGCCTTGCGGATCGAGGCTATTACCATCATCGTCAACAAAGTTACCCATTACATCTAAACCCCGTCCGATTGAGACTGAAATATTGGAACCTTTGGTAAAGAATTTGAACAGGAACCGGATCAGTTCCATGCTACCATACTTATCCTGTTCAGGAAAATATTTATCCTGCCCTTTTACTTGTAGATAGTCTTCAATCAGGTCGGGTGCTTCCAGTACAAAGTTATAGTTAAGGGTTACCGGCACCACAAAAATTTTGCGCACCTCGCCTTCGGGTGTTTGCTGATAGAGGTTGCGTTGTGCTTCAATGGCTGTGCTGAGCAGTCCGAGTTTTAATTGTTTTTCAATTAAGCCTGACCGTGAACGGGTTCCACCAGGAAAAAACAAACTATGGGCACCTTTTTGAATTGCCAGATTGGAGTACATCTTTAATGTTTCCAGGTAGGGCAGGTTCTTTTTTCTTCGATCTACTTTATAAGCCCCGAGGCTATTCATAAAGTAGGCGAAGATTTTTATGTTGAACAGGTTGAGGCCGGCTCCATAAATAAAGGCTGGTAACCCCACCGCATGTATAACCCAGCCAATCAAAATTGAGTCGAGGTTACTGAAGTGAGTGGGTACCATTACAACCGTTCCTTTTTTAGCCAGCGCGCGCAACATCTTTACTTTACCTACTATGTGTATCTTGTCGCGCAGGGTATATTGATTTCTGAAAAATGCTCCGAATTTTTTTACCCGGGCACCGTTTAACAAGCGTTGAAACCAAAACTTGACTACCTCGCGCGTAAAGCGATAGGAGTTGGGTTTAAAATTACCAGCAATTTCGTTGGCATATCGGCTAACAATTTTTTCGAGCAAACCATCTTCTATTGCACTGGTAGTTTCAGAATCTTTACCACTTAGTCCTACCAACTCGTTTTTGATGTCGGACCAAAAGCGGCTATCGTCTTTAGGATCTACACGCCAGCGATTTCGCTTAATCCGGTTTTGTTCGCGATAGGCAGTAGCTTCGAGTTCATCAATCAATTGTTTGCGGGTAGGGCGCAGCATTTTAATGCGCTCAATAGACTGGCGCGTTACCAACTCCACAAACTCTTTTCGGTTTTTGCTCAGCTGATACACCGGCCAATCGGGTATGCCATGCAGAATTGGTTCGTATTTTCGATTTTTATTTTTCTTTTCTTCCAGTAATTCCATGCCGGTAAACTAATGCGGGGAGTCAAAGTTAATGGCTAGCCAGTCAATACCAAATGGCTAAGCCAGCCGCTGCATGGCCTGGCCCAGCGCATTGGCCATGTCACGAAAGCGGATGGTAGCGGAGTTCAGGAAATCCGGATTGAGAATTTCATCCAGATCTGCTTCGCTCGTTAAGTCCCATTCGGGCACTTTAAAAGTTTGTTCGAAAAATTCCCATTCCAGCTTCAACAGATAGCGGTTGTTCCAATGAAACAGGGTTATTTTGATTTCGTCCTTCAGAAGTTCTTTGATAACGCGCATGGCAGGTGGTCGATTTCAGGAGGTTTATGTCTGGAATTTAATTTTTGAATTGGTGTTATAGCTACAAAGCCTCAGGCTCAATTGGTTCGGGCCCGGCCTGGGGTTAATCAATATTGTAATTTAAAGAATTATTAAGTTGGGGTGCAGATTATCAGATTATTTGGTGATTAGCAAATATTTGCGCCAGTCTGGCGTTTGTAGATATTAGGTTTGGTAAGGCTAAGGATTTGTTGTTATTTGTAACTTGGGTACTTGTAACTTAACGTGCGGATTGGTTGTTATTAAATGGTGAAAACTAAGGCATCAACATGTTTAGCAGGGTGATCAGGATTTTAGGGTTGGGGCTGTTTTTGGCAAGCTTACCGGTTTCTGTTTGGGCCACTCACATCCGCGCAGGCGAAATTACGCTGCGCAGGAAGGACTGTAGTTCTCTGACCTATATCGTAACAATTAATATGTACACCGACACGGGTTCACCTATCCGGTTTGGCGATGGTGAATTACGATTTGGTGATGGTTCACCGGTTGTTATTACACCTGAATTACCCAACACGTTTCCTCCTGGTCTTAATTTACCAAATGAAGTTGGGTTTGTAACGTATTCAGTTGAACATACATTTCCCGGCCCGGGCCAATACATTATCAGTTACATTGAGGCGAATCGAAATGAGGGCGTTCTGAATATTGCCAACTCGGTAAACACTACCTTTTATATCGAAACACAAATAATAATAGATCCTTTTCTGGGTTGCAGCAATACACCAGTGTTATTGGTACCACCTATTGATAAAGCCTGTACGGGAGTAGCTTTCTTTCATAACCCCGGAGCTTTTGATCCTGATGGCGATAGCCTTTCTTATGAATTTGTGGTGCCTAAAATGAGTAAGAATTTAGATGTTGTAGCATATCTCGACCCTAATACCAAAACCTTTTATGATCGCATCGGCTTGAACTATGGCGTTGCTAACGAGGCGGGTGATGGTGAACCCATTTTTGAAATTGATCCGGTAACCGGAACCATAACCTGGGATGCACCCGGTGCACCCGGTGAGTATAACATCGCCTTTAAAATTTATGAATGGCGAAAAATAGCTGGCGTTTGGGTTCAGCAAGGATATGTAACCCGGGATATGCAGATCATTGTGGAGGATTGTAATAATCAACGTCCGGAATTAGAAGTGCCTTCCGATTTTTGTGTGGTTGCCGGTGAAACCATTACATTCGATGTATTGGGAACTGACCCTGATTTTGACAGCGTAAAAATCGAAGCTTTTTCACAGATCTTTTCCATCAGCCCGTCACCCGCTACCTTCACGCCAACACCTATCGAATTTCAGCTTACTGCTCCCGGAATTAAAGCACTCCAAACCCTGACATGGATTACTGAATGCGATCATGTTAAGGATCAGCCCTATCAGGTAACGTTTAAGATTACGGATAAAGGCAGACCGGCTTTAGTTCAGTTTAAGACAGTAAACATCCGAGTGGTGGGCCCTGAACCCGTATGGCAACCACCTTCTCTTAACCTGACCACGCGCTCGGCCCAATTAAGTTGGGAAGATTACACGTGCGAATCGAATGCAGTGAGTATGCAAATCTGGCGCAGGGTAGATGCCACCAGCTTTACGCCTGATTGTGTTACGGGGATGCCTGAATTTCTTGGGTTTACCTTAATCGGAACAGTACCTATTGGTACCACAACCTTTGTTGATGATAATGGTGGACAAGGGCTGGATGCCGGTGCAAAGTTTTGTTATCGGTTGGTAGCAGTGTTTCCACAGCCAGGCGGTGGCGAAAGTCTGGTATCGCAGGAAGTTTGCTTGCCCCCGATTCTGGCTGGACTGCCCGTAGTAACGAACGTTTCAGTTGAAGTTACCAGTCGCACCAATGGTGAGGTTTTTATTAAATGGACAAGACCTTTCGAGGCAGATCCGGGTCAGTTTCCACCACCTTATACCTATGAAGTTCACAGGGCCGAGGGCTTTTCGGGGGTAATCAATTTAGTGCCTGCTTTTCCTGGCCGCAAAACCGAATTAGACACCACATTTACCGATACACAACTCAATACTCGGGATCTGGTTTATAATTATCGGGTAACGGCTTATGATAACAACAATGTTAAAGTAGGCGAATCAGTACCAGCTTCAACCGTAAGGTTAGAAACTATATCGAAATTTCAGCGCATAGATTTAGTGTGGAATGCAGATGTGCCATGGACTAATAATTCGCAGAGCTTTCCCTTGCACGATGTATATCGGGGTCCGGAAGACGCAACGGAACCGCAAATGGTGTTTCTGGAAGCAGTGAATGTTACGCAGGCAGGTTTCAATTACATCGATGAGCCTCTGCAGGAAGATCAGGAGTATTGTTATCGGGTACGTACGCGCGGTACGTATGGCAATCCCAAAATTGATTCTCCACTGGAAAATTATTCGCAGATTATCTGTTCAACACCAAATGATGAAGTCGCGCCTTGTAAACCCCAGTTTACCATGACTGGCCGAGACTGTGAAGAGTTTATTCAATCTGCTTCGTGTGGTGTAAATTCCTACAGCAACACATTATCGTGGCAACGTCCAGCCGATCTGGCTTGTCGCGATGATATTCGTAATTATAAAATTCTGATGGCCAATCGCCTTTCGGCAGAGTTTACAGAGATAGCAATTGTTTCAGATACGTTCTTTTTACACTCCAACCTGCCTTCGTTTGCTGCCTGTTATAAAATTATTGCGGTAGATCGTGCCGGTAATGAAAGTGAGGCCAGTGATGTATTCTGTTTCGACAATTGTCCGTATTATGAATTGCCGAATGTGTTTACACCCAATGGCGATCAGTGCAATGATCTGTTTAGTGCCTTTAGCGATAGAATTCGTACAGAAATAGGAGAAGGTGGCGTAGGTCCATGTGGACAAGAACTTTCAGATCTGCAAAAACGCTGTGCCCGCTTTGTACTTAAAGTAGATGTAAGGATCTATAACCGGTGGGGTAAGGAAGTGTATCGCTATACTTCCGGTGGCGAGCGCTCTATCTATATTGATTGGAATGGCAGAGATAATGATGGTCGCGAACTTTCAACGGGTTTATATTACTACAGTGCCGATGTAACCTTCGATATGGTTGATCCGGCAAAGCAAAACAAAACCTTAAAGGGATGGGTGCACCTGGTGCGGTAGAGCAACCGGTAATCTTATTTGATGGGGTCTGCAACCTTTGTAATAGTTCAGTATTATTTATTATTCAACGTGACCCGCAAGCAAAGTTCAGATTTGCGTCTTTGCAATCTGATTTTGGTAAAGCCCAGATGCAGCGATTTGGTTTAAATAATTCGGAGTTGAACAGTGTGCTGTTAATTAAACAGGGCATACTTTATCAGAAGAGTAATGCGGCACTTGAAGTTGCCCGAAACCTGACCGGTGGCTGGCCACTACTGTATGGGTTAAAAATATTTCCGGTTTTTCTGCGCGATTGGGTTTATAACTGGATTGCACGAAACCGCTATCGGTGGTTCGGAAAAAAAGATGCGTGCATGATTCCCACCCCTGAGCTGAAGTCCAGGTTTGTAGGCTAACTTCATTTTGTTCTTACCTTTGCATCCAGTAAACTGCAAGTAAATTTCACACACATGATTGCATTTGTTTTTCCTGGGCAGGGTGCCCAGTTTACCGGAATGGGAAAAGAACTTTATGACACTAACCCTACTGCAAAATCTCTTTTTGAAAAGGCCAATGATATTTTAGGCTTCAACATCACTGAAATTATGTTTTCAGGTTCAGCCGAAGAGCTTAAGCAAACAAAAGTTACGCAACCGGCAGTGTTTATTCATTCGGTTGTAACGGCATTGGCTCAGCATGCTGTACAACCCCAAATGGTGGCCGGCCATTCGCTTGGTGAGTTCTCTGCGTTGGTTGCCAATAAAACACTTTCGTTTGAAGATGCCCTTAGTCTGGTTTACAAACGCGCAATGGCCATGCAACGGGCCTGCGAAATTAATCCATCTACCATGGCTGCAATACTTGGTTTAGACGATGCCAAGGTGGAGGAGATCTGTAAATCGATAACGGAAGAGATTGTTGTAGCCGCAAATTATAATTGTCCGGGTCAATTGGTAATCTCGGGCTCGTTAAAGGGTATTGATATAGCCTGCGAAAAACTTAAAGCATCAGGCGCCAAGCGTGCTATGCCGTTACAGGTAGGGGGTGCATTTCACTCACCATTAATGGAGCCTGCCCGCGAAGAACTGGCAGCTGCTATTCAGGCTACTCATTTTAATGTTCCGGTTTGTCCGGTTTATCAGAACGTAAATGCTTTGCCTTCAACAGATGTTGCAGTAATCAAAAAAAATCTGGTAGATCAACTTACCGCGCCTGTTCGGTGGACACAGTTGGTTCAAAATATGGTTAAAGACGGTGGCCAGAAGTTTGCTGAATGCGGACCAGGCAAAGTATTGCAGGGTCTGGTTAAGAAAATTGCTCCGCAGGTGGAAGTGTTAAGTTTGTAGGAAGTTTCATTCTAATTTAAGAACCTCTAATTCATCTATACACTCATCAAGCAATTGCTTCTGGGTTTTGTTAAATATAGGATGAACAAACTCAGGAAGAATTTCCACTAAAGGCACCAGCGTAAATCGTCTGAGGTGCAAGGCAGCATGGGGCACAGTAAGGATTTCGGTACGATAAACCTGATCCCCGAAGTATAGTAAATCAATGTCGATACTTCGGGCGCCCCATTTTTTAGAGCGCACCCGCCCCATTTCACGTTCTATGCTCAATACGATTTCAAGAGCTTGTTTTGCAGTACCGGTATAAGGTATAACCACCACTTGATTCAGAAAGTCGGGCTGGTTGGTTTCGCCCCAGGCTTTTGTGCTGTAAACAGATGACATCCGTGCAATGCTTCCCACCCGCACCTCTAAGAGTGCAATTGCTCTTTTTAGCATCGCGGCACTATTTCCCTGATTGCTGCCTAGTAACAATATCAACGGGTTCGCGTTCATTCCTATGCCGAAAGATAGCGCGCAGTTTTAAATACCGTTCTTCTTTCAGTAATTTTCGCGCCTTAAAACATCATTCATGAACTTTTTCAAAACATTTTTGGCCTCTTGCCTTGGCTCATTACTGGCGTTTATTGTGTTGTGTGGTCTTGGTATTATTCTGTTGATTGGCATGGTAGCCAGTTTTTCAGAGAGTAACGAGCAGGTGATTGTTAAAAACCAATCGGTTTTATATCTTAAATTGGATGGCCCGATTACAGAAAATGAAATTGAAGATCCGTTTGAAGATTTACCCATACCCGGAACTGTTTCTTCTATTGGTTTGCTTCCGCTGAAGCGCGCCATTACAAATGCAAAGAACGATCCGCGAATTGAGGGAATCTACCTGGACATTAATACACTAATGGCTGGCTATGGTGTTGCCCGCGAGTTGCGCCAGGCTTTGGTGGATTTTAAAGAATCAGGCAAATGGATTTTAGCATACAGTGAATATTATACTGAATCGGCTTATTATGTGGCCTCCGCTGCCGACAAGGTATATCTTAATCCCGAAGGGGAAATGGAGTTCAACGGGCTTTCGGTGGAGGTTTCCTTCTTTAAAAAATTGTTCGATAAGCTGGATATCAAACCTCAGATTTTCAGGGTTGGCGATTTTAAAAGTGCTGTTGAACCTTTTATGCTCGATCGTATGAGTGAAGAGAACAAACTTCAACTGAACGAGATGATAACAGACATTCACGGTACTTTAATTGAAGATGTGGCTACATCGCGCAAGATAGAGGCTACACGCTTACTTGAGATCGCGGACAAGATGTTGGTAGTTAACACAAAGACAGCTGCCTCGCACGGTCTTGTGGATTCATTGATTTATTTCGATCAGGTGCAGGCTGAGCTTCGTGCGCGACTTGGTTTAGAAGAGAATGCGAAGATAAACCTCGTAAAATATGGTAAGTATAAGCGGAGCTTTTCAACTACCGGAACCTCTAAAAATGAGATTGCCGTAATTGTAGCAGATGGCGATATCCTTTCAGGCCGCGCTCAGCAAGGTGTTATCGGCTCCGATACATTTGCGGAGGAGTTACGTAAGGCCCGCACCAACGACCGTGTTAAGGCAATTGTAGTTCGCATCAATTCTCCGGGCGGTAGTGCGCTGGCATCGGATGTTATGTGGCGCGAGATTAAACTGGCTACAGAAGTTAAACCGGTAATCGCCTCTATGTCCGACTATGCAGCTTCGGGAGGATACTACATGGCGATGGCTTGTGATACAATTGTTGCACAGCCAACCACGATAACCGGTTCTATCGGTGTGTTTAGTGTGTTGTTTGATATGAGCGGTTTCCTTGACAATAAGATCGGGATAACGTTTGAGGAAGTGAAGACAGGCGAGATAGGTGAGATGATAACGATAACCCGTCCTCTGAATGCAGTTGAAAAAAATATTTGGCAAAAGAAGACAGAAGAGATTTATGAAGGCTTTACGTCTAAAGCTGCCGAAGGTCGAGATATGCCTGTGGATGAGCTTCGGAAGATAGCTTCCGGCCGGGTATGGACCGGAGCTCAGGCAAAAGAACGGGGACTGGTTGATGTACTGGGTAATTTTGAAGATGCAGTAACCATTGCCGCGCAAGCCGCTGATTTAGGTGAAGACTACAAGCTCAGATACTATCCGGTACAAAGGACTTTATTGGAGGAATGGCTGGGCGGAATAGAAGAAAGCGCTGAAACCAGAATCCTGAAGCGGGAATTGGGGGCTAATTATGAGACCTATCAGTACGTGAAAGGACTGAAGAAATATCAGGGCAGCCAGGCCAGAATGCCCTTTGAATTGGTAATTGAGTAGGTTAGCGATATGTAAGATTATACCCCCAAAGTGTTAAAAAATGGGTTTTTTGTACAAAAATCGCAGAACTTCCCACGCTTAATTTCTGAGTACTTCAGGCGCGGGGATAGTATTTTTTAAGAGATAAACTCTTGCGACCATTTAAGAAAGTATGGGTATTTGCTTTCGCAAAACCTACTTCCCTCACATGGGAGAAAGATTATCTAAAATCAAAGCAGTAAACAGGTTACCTTAGTAACCGATTTAACATGCGTTCTTTGAAGTAATTAGTCCTTTAAAGCAAAGCCACCACTGTTGGGGGTAATTTCTTTCTGAGCCACAGGCTTAACAGAAGTTCCGTTAACAGATTTGAAAGCTACCAGGCTTGATACTGTGATCACAGCTGCAACTACTACGATAATTGATTTGGTTTTCATATTGATTAATGTTTTGAGTTCTGTTTGATTATGGATTATCCTTCTTTGATTGGTGATCCACCTTGGTTATTAGATTCTGTTTTAGGTGCCACTTCTTCGTCAGTACATGAAGAGAAAGCGATAACTGAAAAAGCAGAGATTAAGATAATAGTAAATAGTTTTTTCATAACTCAATAATGGTTTAGTTGTGGTTTAAATAAAATAATATAAAGGCTTTAATTGCTTACTTGTTGTTGTTATTTGATGATGCAAAGGTGGTGGCTGGGATTTAATTAATTTTTTTATTTTGATACGTCAACTTACATATGTGCCGTAACTTTTTTAAGTATTTCAAATTACTGTCCCTTACCGGGGCTTTGTTATTAGCAATTTCATTTGAACTGAGATCTCAGGTTGTCAGGCAAAGAATAGATTCCCTGGAGCGTCTCCTTTCAGGCTCTAAGGATACAACCCGATATGCGGTATTGGTTAAGTTGCATTTTGAATACCGTCCGGAATTTCAAAAAGCGTTGGACTATGCACTCCTTGCCTACAATCAGGCTGAAGCCATGGGTGATAGTGTTAAGATTGTGGAGAGCGGAAGATTAGTGGCCTATTCATTGGATGATCTTGGTCGGAATGATGAGGTAATCGAGATACTAAACCGGGTATTAGCAATTGCAAGAAGAAATGAGGCTCGTTACCCGGCATTAAAACCTCAAATTAAATTTATCCTGAATAATGCAGGTATCTCCTATATGTACAAGGGTAATTACGACTCAGCGCTCAGTTACCACTTTAAATCGTTGGTGTTGCGGGAAGAAGAAGGAGAAAAAAGACCTATTGGAAATTCTCATAACAACATAGGCTTGGTCTATTTTAAACTGAGGAATTATCAACGCGCGCTTGATCATTATCTGCAAGCATTATCAATCAAGGATGAATTAAATGATACTGTAGATATTGAACGTATTCTAACGAATATAGGGTTGTGTTATAACCAACTTAAATTGCCAAATGAGGCTATTCAATCGGTAGAACGTGCTTTGAATTCTTGTGGAAATAATTGTTCACAAAGCGTATTGAAAGAGGCTAATTTTGTTTTTGGTATTAGTTATTTGGATAATAAAGACCTGAAGAATGCAGTTAAGTATCTGAATTTATCATTGGCAATAGCTAAAGAACAGAATGACATTAGGTACTGGATTGAAAACCTAATTGGTCTTTCAAAAGTCGAGAACAAACTAAACAATTATGAAGCGAGCCTAGCTTATCTAAATGAAGCTAACTCATTGGCCGAAGGTTCTGGCTTTGCTGAATTATTGTTAGATATTTATAAAGAATCTTTTAAAAATTTCAGACTAATAAATGATTTTAAAAATGAGGCGGTGTTTCAAACTAAATACATTGAGTTAAAAGATAGTATCTACAGTGAGAATCTTCTAAAAAATCTCGCTACCATTCAAACCAACTTTGAGCAGCGTGAAAATCTAAAAACGATACAGCTCATTAATGAAAACATTAAGTTGAAGGATGAACAAATCGAAAAGCAGCGATGGCAATATATATTTATAGTATTGGTTACCGTACTCATTGCATCACTTGCTGGTGTCTTGATTTGGGCGAATAGACGGCAGCAAAAAAATAACAATGCATTAAGCGAGGCAAATAGAATAATCGAACGGCAGAATGAGGAACTGATTAAGACCAACGAGGAGTTAGATAATCGCGTGCGGGAAAAGACAATTGACCTGGTTGATTCCAATACCATGCTGCAAGACGTAAATGAGGAGTTGGACAATTACATCTACCGTACCGCACACGACATTCGCGGGCCATTGGTAACGCTAAAAGGCGTTTGTAACGTAGCGCAAATGGATGTAAAGGACCCGCTAGCGCTTGATTACCTAAAACGATTAGATCTTACGGCAGAGAAATTGAACTCCATACTTACCAGGCTGCTTATGGTAAGTCAGATTAACCATGCCATGCTGGTTACCCGCCCGGTAGATTTTAATTCTATTATGCAGGAACTGCTGCGCAAGTTCAGACAATTGCCACCCCGCCTGAAAATTGAATACACGCTGGCAGACAATGTGGTTATGAATTCAGATCCCGACCTTGTTACAATTGTGTTGGAAAATCTGGTGAGTAATGCAATCAAGTTTTATAATACATCCGATCGTATTGATCCATTCGTTAAAATAGAAATTGGTAAGTACGATGAAGATCATGTAAAGGTATCAGTTGAAGACAATGGAATCGGGATCGACCCCAAGGACAGAAATCAGGTGTTCCATCTTTTTGTGCGGGCCTCTGAACGGTCGGAAACAGGCGGAATAGGTTTATATCTTACCAAGCTATCCGCTCATAAACTGGGTGGTGAAATATTTTTGATGCATACCAGCGAGAAGGGTAGTAAATTTCTGGTACTCTTCCCGATTAACCTACAACCTATTTTAGCCAAGCGGGATGAGGATGAGCGCGAGCGCTTAAAAGTAAAAGAGATGCGCGATAAGGCCGCAACTGATTCAGGCGGAACCGATGCATTAGAACGTTACTATTCTTCCAGACACAAGAGTAAATAACCTCTTTTTTTCGTTATCATTTTGCATCTTTGTGCCCTGCTTTTAAACAGCTTGAATGAGCACAACTTATAATCGTTATACCATTACCGCAGCTTTGCCGTATGCCAATGGGCCTAAGCATATTGGGCATCTGGCTGGTGCCTATATTCCAGCCGATGTATATGTTCGTTATCTGCGCCTTACCGGCAAGGATGTAATTTTTGTTTGTGGCAGCGATGAACATGGCACGGCCATCCCCAACCAGGCTTTGAAAGAGAACACTACGCCTAAAGCCATCATTGATAAATACGATGCACTAATCCGGGATTGTTTCGGTAAACTGGGTATGTCGTTCGATATTTATCATCGCACCAGTGAACCGATTCACCATCAAACTTCGCAAGAGATTTTTCTTACACTCTATAATAAGGGATTATTGACGGAAGAGGTATCGGAACAATACTTTGACGCGGAAGCAAAAGTATTTCTGGCCGATCGGTATATAGTGGGTACTTGTCCTAAGTGTAGCTACACCAACGCGTATGGCGATCAGTGCGAGAAATGTGGTTCAACCTTAAGTCCCCGTGAATTAATAAACCCGCGGTCTACCCTCAGCGGAAAAACTCCGGTGTTAAAGGAAACCAAACATTGGTATTTGCCATTAGAAAAATATGAACCGTGGCTGCGCGATTGGATTTTAAAATCACATCAGCAGGATTGGAAACCAAATGTATATGGCCAATGTAAATCGTGGATAGAAGCCGGACTTCAGCCACGCGCCATGACCCGCGATTTGGATTGGGGTATTAAAGTGCCCTTACCGGATGCAGAAGGCAAAGTGCTGTATGTCTGGTTCGATGCGCCCATCGGTTACATTTCGGCTACACGCGCACTTTTTGATGAGGTAGCATCAGGCAAACTTAAATTTGCTACACCACAAAGAGATTTCACTAATGTGAAAACAGACGATTGGAAAAAATACTGGCAAGCAGAAGATACCCGCTTAATCCATTTTATTGGTAAGGATAATATTGTATTCCATTGTATAATTTTTCCGGTAATGCTGCATGCATCAGGCGAGTTTATTGTGCCTGATAATGTGCCGGCAAATGAATTCATGAACCTGGAAGGCGATAAGATGTCCACCAGCAGGGGCTGGTCTATTGAAATGCATGAGTATCTGGCAGATTTTCCGGATAAGCCCGATGTGTTGCGATATGCCTTGCTTACTAATTTACCAGAAGCAAAGGATAGTGAATTTACCTGGAAAGATTTTCAGGCAAAGAATAACAATGAACTGGTAGCTATTCTGGGCAACTTTGTAAACCGGGCCTTAGTGCTTACGCAGAAATATTTTGATAATAAAGTACCCGATCGAAACTCATTGACGGAAGTTGATCAAAAAGCATTAGATGACCTGAAGTCTTATCCATCGGGTATTGCCGCCTCCATTGAAGCATTTCGATTCAGAGAAGCAACAGCCAACCTGATGGACCTGGCGCGTGTTGGAAATAAGTACCTGGCTGAAACGGAGCCCTGGAAGTTGGCCAAGACGGACATGAATAGGGTAGAGACTATTTTAAATGTGGCGTTGCAGATTGCAGCTTCTCTGGCAATTGTTACCGAACCTTTTCTGCCTTTTACTTCGCGTAAGCTAAAAGATATGTTGGGGGTTGGCGACCTGACATGGAGTGATGCAGGCCATGCTGATTTATTGAAAGCCGGCAGCAAGTTGAATGCTGCTCCGCTATTATTCGAAAAAATTGAAGATGGAGTAATTGAATCTCAAATAAAGAAACTAATGGATACCCGACAGGCAGTGGATTTAGCACAACAACCCGTAGTTCCCGCAAAGGCAGAAATCTCGTTCGATGATTTTTCGAAGATGGATATTCGCATTGGTAAAATTCTAAAAGCCGAGCGGGTTGAGAAATCAAAAAAACTTTTGAAACTACAGGTTGACACCGGAATTGATGTGCGCACCGTAATGAGTGGTATTGCAGAACATTTTGCTCCGGAAGATGTGGTAGGTAAGCAAGTTACCATTCTGGTGAACCTGGCTCCCCGAAGAATAATGGGTGTGGAATCACAAGGTATGATCCTGATGGCGGCTGATAAAGATGGCTCGCTGAAATTACTATCACCGTCAGGCGAAGTGGCTCCTGGGTCGCAGGTTAGCTGATCAGAGTGAACTGACTATTTTCTCCCACTTCCGTTTTTGCCGTGCATGGAAGGTGTCTAAAATTAACTCTTGTCTCTCTTGAAGATAGGTCTGTAATTGAGTGAGAGATGGCCGGTTCTTAAGCTGTTCGTAGAACTCAGCATTAATTACCTCTATTTTAGTACGCTGTTCCGCATCCAGTTTTAATTCCTGTGCCCAGAAGGAGGGATCGAACGATACATTTTCCTGCAACCCCGATTCCTGAGCTAAGAGTTGAGTGGAAAAGGCCCCAATCAATAAGATTAAAAGAGTTAAGCGCTTAATCATGATGCAAATTTAAATAAGCAGGTTGTAAAGATTTTCATCCTTTAACGACTTTTAGATAAATCGGGTAATTGTATCGATAAAAACGATTGCAGAGCGAAGAAAGTATTGCAAATTAATTCCCAGGCCAAACTTTAGACTCACCAATAACTTGGTGTTGTTTGACGGAACGTGTCGAGGCTAAGCCCTTCAACTACATTTGAGCATTAACTACTGCTTCACTTTTGAGTTTAAGAAGTCGACTACTTTTTTTCTGATGTCGTCTGCATCAAACATTTCACCGAAGTGTGGCGCTCCTCCTACAATCATAATTTCATTCGAAACACCGGCTGAGTTGAGCCAGGAGCTCAAGAGATGTGATTGTTTGGGCGATACGAGGTTATCTTTTTCGCCATGAATAATTAAGAATGGAGGATCATCTTTGTCAACGTACGTTACCGGGCTTGCAATCCTCGCTAAGTCGGGGCGTGAAAGGGGCGTAGCTCCAATCAGTTTGCTCTCTGGTGAATTCGGATCATCATTTCCTGGAAAGAGAATTAGTTCTGATGGACCATAGAAGTCAACCACACACCGGAAATTGAATTGCCTTGCGGTTTTGGACAAATGAAAGTCTTTCAGCTTGTTGTTGTCAGAAAGCCCAAGTAAAGAGGCCAGGTGACCACCTGCTGAAAAGCCGATAATGCCAATTCGGTTCTTGTCTATCCCATACTTGTCGGCATTATCAACAAGGAAAGAAACGGCCTGATTACAATCCTGAATTTGGGCCGGAAAAATTGCTTGTGTTGCAAACCGGTAGTCAATAGACGCAAGGGCAAATCCATTGCTCACAATCTCTGCCACGGTTTTCTTCATGTAGCCCATGTCGGCATACTTATCATTTACTAACCAACCGCCACCATGAATGAAAATGATTAACGGCAATTTGCCTTTTGGGTTTGCCGGCAAATAGATATCAAGGAGATGTTTCGGTACATCATCATTGTTGTAGTTGATATTGCCATGCAAGATGGTACCCTTTGGAAACAGATCAATAACAGGGTTTGTTTGAGCTACAACCTTTGCAAATGCACTCAATACTGTGAATAGCAGGATTATGTTTTTCATTGCTCAATTTAAATTAAACTGCTGAGTCTTGTTTCTTTTTGTTGACACAGAATCAAAGGAATTGCTGAAGCAAGTCTGTGCAAAGGGTGAGTCTCTTTTTTACTCAACCCCATCGTGGGGATGGGCCGTTGATGTCTTGATTGGGCTGACCGGAAAACAAAAAAACCGCCTTTTCTTTCGAATTGAGCGGTTTTTCTTTGATTTGTTTGAAGATTAAGTAGTCCGTACGGGAATCGAACCCGTGTTACCAGAATGAAAATCTGGTGTCCTAACCCCTAGACGAACGGACCGTTCTAAAAATTGGAGGTGCAAAGATAGATCGCGGTTCTGCAATTGCAAACGTAACCGTTAAAAAAGTTGCCGGTGGCCGATTTAATTCATTGGTTTTAGTGGGCAGGAAGTATAATTTTGGCTCGCAATTTTAAAATCTTATACCATGACAAAAGTTGGAATTAACGGCTTCGGTCGTATTGGTCGCCTGGCGTTCAGAGCTGCTGTAAACCGTAAAGACATTGAGATAGTTGGAATCAACGATTTAGTTGACCCCGATTACATGGCTTATATGTTAAAATATGATTCTACCCATGGCCGTTTCGATGGCACCGTAGAAGTAAAAGATGGTAATCTGGTTGTAAACGGAAAAAAAATCCGCGTTACGGCCGAGAAGGATCCAGCCAACCTGAAATGGTCTGAAGTAGGCGCTGAAATTATAATTGAGTCAACCGGACTATTTTTAACACAAGCCGATGGCCAGAAGCATATTGCCGCTGGTGCGAAGAAGGTTGTGTTCTCAGCTCCGGCCAAAGATGATACCCCAACTTTCGTAATGGGGGTTAACCACAAGAAATTAACGGCCCAGCATACTATTGTATCCAATGCTTCTTGTACTACCAACTGCCTTGCTCCGTTGGCAAAAGTATTGAACGATAAGTTTGGCATTGCTGAAGGTTTGATGAGTACTGTACATGCTGTAACAGCAACTCAAAAAACAGTTGATGGTCCTTCTGCAAAAGATTGGCGCGGTGGCCGTGGTGCATATCAAAATATTATACCTTCTTCAACCGGTGCGGCCAAAGCGGTTGCCTTGGTAATTCCCGAATTGAAAGGAAAATTAACAGGTATGTCTTTCCGGGTTCCGGTGGCTGATGTTTCGGTAGTTGACTTAACAGTACGGTTAGAGAAAGCAGCTTCTTACGAGGAGATCAAAAAAGCAATGAAAGATGCTTCGGAAGGTGAGTTGAAAGGAATTTTAGGTTATACAGAGGATGATGTTGTATCGCAGGATTTTATTGGCGATGCCCGTACTTCAATTTTTGATGCCAAAGCAGGTATTGCCTTGAATGATAAGTTTGTGAAAGTTGTATCATGGTACGATAACGAGTGGGGCTACTCAAACAAACTAATTGATCTGGTGCAGGAACTGGCTAAGTTATAATTGATATTATCCAAAGAATAAAAAAGGTTGATCTCAGATCAACCTTTTTTTATGCATATTCTTTTAACCATCTGAATTGCTCCTCAATTAGATTGGCTTTCTTATTTTGTACATACTCTGCAAAAGCATTGGCAACGGGCGAGAATTTCTTGCCTTTCACCCAAATTAATTGCCACTTGGATTGAATAGGTAAACCTTTTACGGAGATGAGTTGTAATTCGCCATGGATCACTTCCGACCGAATTCCAATTAATGGCATAATGGAATACCCGAGACCGGCCAGCACGGCTTGTTTTACAGCTTCGTTTGAGGTGAGTTCCATCTTTTTTCTCACCCTGATATTATATTTATTGAAGAACCGCTCCATTGTTTGGCG
This sequence comes from Bacteroidota bacterium, assembly GCA_051715445.1. Lineage (GTDB taxonomy): Bacteria > Bacteroidota > Bacteroidia > Cytophagales > Cyclobacteriaceae > ELB16-189. The sequence goes on from JBPXJU010000013.1 coordinate 70,957, forward strand.
GGTTCCTGAACCCTGCTCACGAAAAATGAGCGGTAGTCGTTCAAAAATTTTTTTGTCCGTTATTGTTTTTTTAAATGGTGTTCGCTTACCGCCTACCAAATGAAGTTGATTAGGCATTAATTCAATTTTTTCAACTTGAATGGTTTCGGGTAAAATAGAAACGAGTGAGAAGTCTACTTCATTTTTTTCCAGGCTTTCAATTACCCTTGCTTTATTAGTTACGTCTAAAACAATTTCGATGTCAGGGTTTTTTTGAAGAAATCCCGAAAGTATATAGGGCATTACATATTTTCCGGTAGATACAACCGAAACCTTTAGCCGGCCCGAAAGCTTACCCCCATATGCTGTAGTTTTGTGGTCAATGGCCTGTACTTCCTGCAAAATTCGCTCGGCAGCAGCAGCTATCTCTTGTCCAAACTCGGTAACAAATAGTTTTCTGCCCACCACCTCTGTTAATGGAATAGTGAATTGATCCTGAAAATTTTTGAGTTGAATTGAAACTGCAGGTTGGGTTAAGTGCAACTCTTCTGCGGCTTTGGTAATGCTTTGATGCTGAGCTACCTGAAAAAAAACCTGTAACTGGTGAAGGGTATATTTCATGTGTTTATTTTTTTTCTATTTAATGGTTACATGAAATGGCAAGAAAATCACTCGTGCTTGGAGCAAGGTATTTGCATGGTCATTTCATAAATATTGTTTATGATTATTATAATAAAAATAAATAAAAATTTATGATTTAGATAAATCAATTTTGCAGAAAAAAAAACATGCAACGAATTACAATAGCAAAAGGAGATGGAATTGGTCCTGAAATCATGGACGCAACGCTTCGTGTTATTTTAGCCGCTGGCGCTAAAATAGAAGTGGACGAAATTCAAGTTGGTGAAAAGGTGTACCTGGCGGGTAACACAGCCGGTATTGCCAAAGAAGCCTGGGATGTAATCCGGAAGAACAAAGTTTTTCTTAAAGCGCCTATTACAACACCCCAAGGTGGCGGGTACAAGAGTTTAAATGTAACAACGCGCAAGTTCCTTGGCCTCTATTCAAATGTAAGGCCTTGCCGTAGTTTTCATCCGTTTGTAAAAACAAAACATCCTATTATGGATGTGGTAATTATCAGAGAAAATGAAGAGGACTTATATGCCGGAATAGAACATCAGCAAACCGATGAAGTAGTACAATGTCTGAAATTAATTAGCAGGCCTGGTTGTGAGAAAATTGTTCGCTATGCATTTGAGTACGCTCGGCAGTATGGTAGAAAAAAGGTTACCTGCTTTACTAAGGATAACATCATGAAGCAAACCGATGGTTTATTTCATACGGTATTCGATGAAATTGGAGTTGAATATCCAGAGTTGGAAAAAGAACATTGGATAATTGATATCGGGGCCGCAAAAATGGCCGATACGCCCGAAGCCTTTGATGTAATAGTAATGCCAAATCTCTATGGCGATGTACTTTCTGATGTAGCAGCACAAATTGCCGGTTCTGTCGGATTGGCTGGCTCCGCAAATATAGGGGAGGAGTGTTCTATGTTTGAAGCCATTCATGGATCGGCACCACGCAGAGCTGGGCAAAATATGGCTAATCCTTCGGGGTTATTGCAAGGTGCAATTTTAATGCTTAACCATATTGGTCAAACTCGTGTTGCCGAGGTTGTTCAGAATGCCTGGCTCAAAACGATCGAGGAAGGTATTCATACTTACGATATTTTTAAAGAAGGAATTAGTAAGCAAAAAGTGGGCACCCGTGAGTTCGCTGATGCGGTTATTGCTAATCTGAAGCAGAAACCTACTATGCTGGCACCGGTTAACTATGGCAGCGGTCAGGCACTTAAACTTCCGCCCTATAAGCGAAAGCCCGCGGCAAACAAAGAATTGGTAGGTGTTGATCTATTTGTTCATTGGCCGGGAACTGATCCGAATGAACTAGCTAAAACCATTTCAGATTTGGGGGACAAGGAGGTATCACTTTCTATGATCACAAACAGGGGTATTAAAGTATGGCCTGATGGGTTTAAAGAAACTTTTTGTACCGACCATTGGCGGTGTCGGTTTAAACCAACCTCAGGCACACTTCATAAATCTCAAATCGTTCAACTGCTTACAAAGGCAATAGATAAAAACATTGATACCATTAAAACCGAGAACCTGTACGCATTTGACGGAAAACCGGCTTACTCGCTTGGGCAAGGTCAATAACATTCAAAAAATTAGTAATCAACTAAAATGAAAAAACCACATACGTTCAAATTGATCAATGGCAAGTTTGGTGCACATGATGTTCGCAAGATTTTAATGGAGATGATTCAAAGTAAAATCAATTTTCACATGCGCGAAATGCATGGCATGGAAGAACGAGGAGATGGCAGTATTAGTCATTCCGAAAAGCGAATAACACAGTTAAGAAAAACAGCCGAAACATTAAAAAAAGTCTTGACTAAAGCCGAAGCAAAGGGGACAAATCTGAAAATTTCAGCTACTGTAGAAATTGAATTTCTGGATTAAGATTAAGAATTTGTGAATGAGTTCTTTTCAAACCGGATAATGGTCATTGCTACCAAGCATGAGAAAGAAAAATTTCTTTCACCGCTGTTCAGTTCACGTTTAGGAGTAAGATGTAGCGTAGCAAAAAATTTGGATACCGATGCATTAGGAACTTTTACAGGCGAATATCCTCGCTTGTTTGAACCAAGAGCTGCAGCCAGGCGCAAATGTGAGTTAGCGCTTGAGTTAGAAAACGCAGACCTTGCTCTTGCAAGCGAGGGATCGTTTGGTATGCATCCACTTAATCCATTCATTCCGGCAAATGAAGAATGGTTATATTTTCTGGATAGAAAATATAACCTGGAGTTAGCAGTAAACGAGGTTAGCTTTGACACCAATCATGCCTGTTCGTGGATTGAATCAGAAAAAGCATTAAAGGACTTTGCTTCTCAGGTTAATTTTCCTTCGCATGCGCTGATTTTGAGAGTTTCGCCAGAGTCTTCAGTGTCTATCCAAAAAGGCATTTCAAGCTGGCCTGATTTAGTCTTGACTTTTTCTAATCTATACAGGCTTTATGGAAAAGTTTATGCTGAAACAGATATGCGAGCAATGCATAACCCTGCGCGCCAAAGAGTAATTGCCAAAGCTGCACTTCAACTCATTGCGCGTCTTGAGTCAACCTGCCCGGTCTGTAGCCACCCTGGCTTTGGTGTAGTTTCTCGAGTAAAGGGATTGCCGTGTGTACTTTGCCATACACCCACACAATCACTCCTAAAAACAATAATGGGGTGTTTAGTTTGTGGCCTCCGGCAGGAAGCAATTCCAGAAAGTAAGTTTGAAAATCCGCAGTATTGTGATGTTTGTAATCCATAACCCTTAGTATGAATTTTGAATTAGTCTTAGATAATCTCACCAACCCGGCTTTACTTTTTTTTGCGTTGGGTGTTTTAGCCGTTCGCTTAAAAAGCGATCTGGAAATACCTCAAAATTCCTCAAAGTTTATTTCATTATATCTTTTATTCTCAATAGGATTTAAAGGTGGGCAGGAATTGGCACATAGCCAATTTTCATGGACCATTATCTGGTCTATTTTGTTTGGTGTGGCTGTGGCTTGCATTATTCCGCTCTACACTTTTTATATTTTGAAGCGCAAACTTTCTGTTGCCGATGCCGGTGCAATTGCAGCGGCCTATGGATCGGTTAGTGCGGTTACATTTGTTACCGCTGTCTCGTTTCTGGAAATTCAACAGATAACTTTTGGAGGACATATGGTGGCCGTGATGGCTTTAATGGAAGCTCCGGCTATTATTATCGGTGTAATTTTAATTCGGTTCTATTCTGGTAACCAAACAGGAGTTCAACTTCGTACGGTTATAAAACATTCTTTTACTAACGGTAGCGTGTTAATGATTGTAGGAAGTCTGGTTATAGGCTGGTTAGCTAGCGATCAGCAAGCTCAGGGAATCAAACCATTTACTACCGACATCTTTAAAGGCTTTCTTGCAATCTTTTTGTTAGACATGGGAGTGGTGAGTGGCCGAAAACTGGAAGATTTCTTTAAGTCTGGTAAGTTTATTACTGTATTTGCATTGATTATTCCATTGTTAAATGGAGTTTTAATTGCGTGGCTGAGTGGTCTAATCACTAACGATGTGGGCAATCGATTTATCTTTGCAGTACTGGCAGCTAGTGCTTCTTACATTGCGGTACCTGCGGCCATGAAAATTGCAGCACCACAAGCAAACCCTGGAATTTTTTTGCCTATGACTTTAGTGGTAACCTTTCCGTTCAATATCACCTTGGGAATGCCTATATACCTTTTAGTAATTAGATGATCAAACTACCGGATATCGAACAATTTTTTAATTGAAGAAACTATGCTAGTAGCCAGCACGGCACCCAGTGTTGCCAGATATATATCTTTCTGAGCATCCCAGATGTCGCCTTGCGTGCCAAGGTATGCATCGCCCTGGGCAGGAAAAAATACATCGGCCACAGCCCATTCAATTAATTCATAGAATCCACTTATCGATAAAGTAATTTCAATCGGTAAAGCCCACGCTACCCACACCGGAAACCGCAGCCAGCTTAAAAACATTTCGCGCATCGGGTAGGCCAGCAGAAATCCAAAACTAAAGTGAACGATGCGGTCGTAGTGGTTGCGTTGTAAATCAAAAGTCTCCATCAGCCAATAACCAAATGGATTTTCGGCATAGGTGTATTTGGAACCATATACGTGCAGGCACAGGTACACACAAATAAGCAGGTAACTTAAATCGCTAAACTGATATTTGTTGAATGTGAAGATCAAAAACCCTAAGAATATAAATACCAGGGCATTCTCTAAAATCCAGTTGCTGAAATCGGTAGTGCCAACCAATGTTGAACCCCACACCGTAATGAAAAATAAAATGAATGCCTGTAACCACCTATTGCTTTTCAGTGGGGTTTTGGTGGGTGATATAGCAAGTGTAAAGGGCATAATTTTCAGGTTAAGGATTTGAGATTCTGTTAAAAATCTCAAATCCGGAACTGAAATCAAAACGCAATCCACTAACTATTTTTCGATACGGGGTGGAATAAGTTTATAAATCACCGGAGTAACAACACGCGAAAGCAGTGTGGAACTAATCAATCCACCGATTAACACAATGGCCAACGGTGAAATTAAAGGGTTAGACGAAAGTGCAATGGGTAATAAACCACCAATAGCTGTCATGGAAGTAAGAATGATTGGCAGAAAGCGAACTTCACCTGCTTCCCGGATCGCATCTTCCAGTGATTTGCCTTGCTGCCGAAGCTGATTAGTAAAATCAACCAGCAAAATGGTGTTCTTTACTTCAATTCCCGCCAAAGCAATTAACCCGATAATAGCTACGAATGAAAGTGAGTTGCCCGTGAGTAACAGGGCTAACACCGCACCCACAATACCAAGTGGAATTACCGACAAAACGATTAAGGTGCTTTTGAAAGTGCGAAACTCCAGAATAAGTACTGCAATAAACAAAAAGATGGTTACAATAATCACACTCTCAAATCCACCAAACGATTCCTGTCGACTTTCAACCTCGCCACCCATGCCATAACTATAACCGGCAGGAAGTTTTACAGCAACCATCTGTTTGATTACATCGGTCACCACATTACTGACCAAATACTCTTTATCAACAAAAGCGGTTAGCGAGATCATGCGCACTTTATCATAGTGATTAATATTTAAAGGCGAAGATTCTAATCTTAAGTCAGCCAGTTGGGTAAGCGGAACAGCGCGCCCCTGATTATTGTTCACGTAAATGTTTTGAAGTGCTTCTAATGTAGGAGTTCCGGTTTTACTTTTTGTGATAACTATATCAATATCCTCACCGGTTTCATCCGAAAACTTGCCAAGGTTGATTCCAGCCACTGCCAACCGCACCATACGGTCAATTGCCAGCGTAGAAACACCAAGCATTTGAGCTTTCTCTTTATTGATGTCTACTTTAATATCAGACTTTAAATGCATAACCGGATTTGTAATGTAGATAGTACCCGGTGTTTTTTCGAGAAGTGCTTCCACATGCGCAGCCAGGTTGCGAAGGGTATCCAGGTTTTCACCGAATAGCCGAATTTCAACCGGTGCGTTAATAGGTGGGCCTTGCTCAAAGTTTTTTACTTCAACTTTTGCGCCCGGATACGGAGTCCACTCTGCCCGAAGGTCTTCAATCAGTTTCAGCTTTTCTTCTGCTGAGGTTTCTTCCTCCAACTGAACAAAAATTTGCGTGTAATCCGTGCGTTCATTTTCCGGAATAACATTGTAATAAATTCGTGGATTGCCTTTGCCTACATTGGTTGCGAAATACTTTACCTGTTTGTGAAGTGATAACTCATGTTCTACCTTTTTAGTGATGCTATCCGTAAAAGCAAGGTTAGATTGTAATGGAGTTGTTATCTCCACCATAAATTGTGGTTTTTCGCTTGCCGGAAACAAACTGAAACCAATGATGGGAAACAATTGTAACGATCCGATAAAAACAAGTAATGCAATTCCAACCGTCCACCAGGGTTTTGCCAAAGCTTTATCCAGCAATTTGGAATAGCTGCCATGAATTAACTTTTTAAGGCCCCGCATAAACATATTTCCATCTGGGTGTCCATGATTTTCTTTTAAGAGTCTGCTGGATAAAAATGGAATGATCGTTAACGAAACCAACATAGACGCCAATACGGAAGTAATTACACCCATGGGTAGACTTCGGATAAATTCGCCAGCGCCTTCTGGTAAAAACACCAACGGAAGAAATGCAATAATGAGTGTAGCGGTGCACCCAATCACGGCAAGGCCAATTTGTTGCGTGGCTTTTAATGTTGCCTCCAGCCGACTATGGCCTTCGCGCATCCAACGCTCAATATTCTCAACTACCACAATACTATCGTCCACCAGCAAACCTAACGCTACCACAAGTCCTACTATACTGAGTTGATTTAAATTATAGCCGAGCGCGTCCATCAGAATAATTCCAATGGCTAATGATAGCGGAATGGAGATCATAACAATTATTGCAGCACGCTGACCTAACGGTAATAATGTAATGGCCACCAATAAAATGGCGAGTATAAAATCAAAACCGAGCCCGCTTAATCGCTTATTTACATTGTCGGCCTGATCGAAATGGTGCACCAGATCAATGTTGGCAGGTAAACGTTTTTGAAAATCGGCAATAGCCTGTTTATAGACACCCTGAACTTTAGTGATATTTTCTCCTTGCTTTTGAGCTGCTGTTACAAACACACTTCGGTAACCATTTAATCGGGTAATGTGTGTTTCGTCTTCAAATGATGGATAGACATCAGCCACATCGCTCAATAAAATATTTTTATTGTTGGCCGAATACACGATCGTATTTTTTATTTCAGTGTGATTACTGAAGTTGCCGCTCGTTTTTATGTTGAAAGATTTTGTACCGGCATCTACATTACCTCCCGGTATGTTGGCGATTTCATTTTGCAGGGTTCCGATCACAGTTTCAGCCGGTATGCGCATCTGCGCCAGTTTTTCCAACTTTAAATCAATGCGCACAATTTTATCGGGCAGACCATGTATCTTAACTTTTTTAAGGGCTTTAATTTTTTCCAGTTCATTCTGAAGATCTTCGGCATACTTTTTTAAGCTTTCGCGTGAAGCGTTTTCTGATACCAATGCAATTTGAATTACATTCACATCGGAGGGTGTCACTTTTCTTACTTCGATGCTTGCAATGTTTTGAGGTAATTCACCCCGTAGCGCATTCACCTCCCGTACAAGCTCCGAGTACTTTTCATCTACATCGCTCTCGTATTTATATTCTACAAAAAGTACAGCCACACCATCGCTGATAGAAGTTTTGATTCGCTTTAAATCTTCCAACTCAGAAATCACCCGTTCTAATGGCTCCACCACAAGTTCTTCCATGTCCTTTGGGCTGGTGCCCGGATACACTACTACGATTGGAAACTGAGGTGCGTTTAGTTCGGGATCTTCCGAACGTGGCATGTTCAGAATGGTGGTAACACCCAAAGCAATTATCATTAAAAAGATAACCAGCGTAAACTGATAATTCTTTACTGCGTAGTCTGAGATTTTCATATGCTAAGGGTAGTTTAGTTAGCGCGCGGACTTACAACTGTACCTTCTTTCAGGTATGCACTGCCGCTTACAATTAACTGCTGGCCGTTTTGCAAACCGCTGCTTACCAGAACAAAGTCCTTTTCAACTCCACTTATCACAATGGCAGCTTTTCTGGCTTTGTTATTTTCATTAATAAACACATACCCGTTTTGAGCGTTGCCATCCAATAATGCTTCGAATGGAATTTTCCAGACATTTTGTTTCTGATTGGCGGTGATAGTAGCCTTTCCGAAGATTCCGGCAGCAAGTCCGGCATCGGTGTTTAAGGTGATCTCAATGCTCATTGAACCATTAAAAGCATCCACAGCGGCCGATTTTTTTGTAACGGTGCCCTGCCATACTTTATCGGGCAAAGCATCGCTGGTAATAGTAGCTACATCGCCCGGTTGTATGATGGCCCAATCCCGATCGCTCACACCGGTTCGTAAAATCCATTTGCCTTTCGCTGAACCGTTGGTCTGAAATATTGTAGTACCCGGTGAAATCACCTGGCCTTCATTGGCCATTTTACGCAAAACCATTCCATTGTTAATTGCCCTTATCTCCGAATAGGTTCTGTTAAACCTGGCACTTTCCAGTTGTTTACGGGCAACATCCAACCCTGTGCGTGCATTCTGAAATTGTTCTAAGGTAGCCACACTGTCCTGATATAGATTTTGTGTTCGGTTAAAGTCGCGGGTAGCTTTTTCAAAGGCTAGTTGAGCCTGGGCTACCTGAGCGTCAATTTCTGTCAGGTTAAGGGTGGCCAAAAGTTGTCCGCTGCGAACCGGATCACCCTCCTTCACATAAATCTTTTCAATTACACCACCTGTTTTAAAAGCCAGAAGTGTTTCATCATCGGTAGTAAATACACCCGCAGTATGAATGATCGGCTGAAGTTGTTCGGCTTTTAATTCAAGGATGCTCACGGGCACCACATCTTTGGGTGTTTCCGTAGTTGATTTTTCTGGAGAGTTGCAGGCAACGAGTAGTATGCTTGCGAACATCCAGGTGATAAACGATTTCATAGTTGGTTGTTTTTTTGATTTTACTTTAAGGGAAATGAGGCTGCTTCGCGTTCCAGGTTAGCCATGGCAATAAGCACACGATACCGGTTAAGGGCTAGTTGAAGTTGCGCCCCGGTTAGTTGAGTTCGTGCGTCAACCGATTCAATAAACGTAGTGGCGCCTTCTTTATAACCCTTTTCAATAAGACGCTGATA
>JBPXJU010000014.1:0-17249 GCA_051715445.1 Bacteroidota bacterium
GATATGGCGCTGCAGGCGGCAATGAACTACGTAGCAAGTTTTGGGGTAACATCTGTTCACAACATGGATGGATACATGGATGTTTTCGAACGGGCAAAAAAATCTAACACTTTGATAACCCGGATTTATGCAGGCATGTCGCTCAGGAGCTGGCGCAAGTTAAACGAAAAAGTTCAGCAAGAAGGTCGGGGTGATAAGTGGTTGCGGATTGGACTCTTGAAGGGATTTGTGGACGGTTCTTTAGGTTCGCACACAGCAGCATTTTTCAAACCATTTGTGGATACTCCAAATGATTCTGGTTTTTTTGTTGTTACCGAGGCCGAACTTTATCAACGCATAAAATCAGCTGACAGTGCCGGACTGCATGTAACCACACATGCCATTGGTGATAAAGCGGTTAATACGTTGTTGAATATTTTTGAGCGGGTGATAAAAGAGAATGGTGAGCGCGACAGGCGTTTCAGAATGGAACATGCACAGCACCCGATGCAATCCGACTTTAGAAGGTTTGCTGAACTTAATGTGATACCCAGTATGCAACCGTATCATGCTATTGATGATGGCCGGTGGGCAGAAAAATTTATTGGCGATCGGATAAAGACCACGTATGCCTTCCGATCATTTCTCAATGCCCAGGCCGATCTGGTATTTGGCAGCGATTGGTTTGTGGCTCCGCCTATTCCGCTTGAAGGAATTTATGCAGCCGTTACCCGGCAAACTATTGATGGAAAAAATCCTGAGGGTTGGGTGCCCGATCAGAAAATTTCGGTGGAGGAGGCTTTGAAATCATACACAGTGCGTGCCGCTTTTGCTTCGTTTGAAGAAGGTATTAAGGGCTCACTTGCTACGGGCAAGCTTGCTGACTTTGTAATTCTGGAGCGCGACATCACTCAAGTTGATCCGGTTGCGATACGCGATGTAAAAGTGTTGAAAACGGTAGTGGGCGGAAAGATTGTATACGAACGCCCGCAATCAGCAAACTAATTCACCCTGAATCAGTTTAGGGATTACGGTGTATTGATCTGGAGTTAAGCAATACTCAATGTCTTTCTGAATGTTAAGCCTTTGCAATCTTTTAACATGCGAAGAAGCGCTTAGAAATTCAACCATGTTATCCTTGGCCTGATTATATAAACGTTGCGCGGCAAGTGGAGCATCGCAATCCGGTTCGATATGATTCTTTAAACGCTCCACCAACGCCCCGGCAAAGAGCGTGTCTTCCAGGTTAACCTTTCCTTTCCAGCCGGCACAAACCACCAGAATGTTGTTGCGACTGAATAGAAGGTATTTGGTAATAGAAGCCAGGTTCAGAAAACTGCCAATAATAATTTCTCTGGCGGGTTTAGATTTTTCAATGGCTTGTGTGCCATTGGTTGTGGTAAAGGCAATTTTCTTTCCGGCCACCTGGTTGCCCATGTATTCGAATGGTGAATTTCCCTTATCGAACCCCTCTACTTTTTTTCCATCGCGCTCGCCTGATGTAATATACCCCCTTGATTTCATTTGCAGACACTCTTCCTGGCTGGCGAATGGTACAATGCGTTCGGCTCCATGTGCAAAGGCGGTTACCATACAGGAAGTTGCGCGGAGAATATCCACAACCACAACAGTGCGATCTTCCAGTTTATATAAGTGTATCAACTCCGGACTTAAACAAACGTCAATCGATTTCATTTGGATAGCAGACAAGGTTTAGGATATACTTTACAATTCTTTTCCAGGTGTTCTGCTGATTTGGTGTTACCCTTCAGTAATGCCTGGCACCAATCTTCGCAACCCTTTTCTTTAAACCCGATACGATAGTAGGCAATGCCCCGGTTATGATAAGAGTTATGATGTTCCGGGTCTAGTTCTAACACCCGGTTAAAGTCGGCAATAGCTGTATTCCATTGCGATTGTTTCAATCGAACTGTGCCGCGTTTAAAATGATAGAGATAATAATCTTTTTCAATTGCAATTGCTTTAGAATAGTATTGATCAGCTTTAGTTAGACTGTCGAGGTGTTCATAAATATTTCCAATCTGAAATGGGTATTCAGGTTCTTCCGGATCAAAATCAGCCAGCATCAGATAATCGGCTAATGCTTTTTTAAATTGTTTGAGATTAAAAAGTGTTACGGCCCGGTTATAACGATAGGGGGTTGCTTCCGGATTTATCGAGATTAATTTTTCAAAGTAAGGCAGCGCTTCAGCATACTTTTCTTGCTCCATTAACTCCAGACCTTTATTGTTCAGCGTTTCCTCTTCGCGTGGTGATTGAGAAAAACCCAGAACAGAGATTAAGCTAAAGAGTACGAATAACCGGATCATCTTCAACCTAAACAAAAGGTAATTTCACAACTACAGCTTTCAGCGAACGGCCCCTCACATCAACAAAAATTTCTGAATCTACTTTTGAGAATGCAGTTGACACATAACCTAACCCAATTCCAATATTCAGTAAAGGCGATTGTGTGCCCGAAGTAACTTTTCCGATTACGTTGCCGGCAGCATCTTTTAACGGATAGTCGTGGCGTGGAATACCACGATCGATCATCTTAAATCCAACCAGTTTTCGTTTAACACCCTCTTCTTTCTGTTTTTTCAGATTGGCGCTGTTGGTAAAATCTTTCGTGAATTTGGTTATCCAACCTAACCCGGCTTCCAGTGGTGAGGTAGTGTCGTCAATATCATTACCATAAAGGCAGAAACCCATTTCCAGTCGCAACGTATCCCGTGCACCAAGACCAATCGGTTTTATGGCTGCATCTTTACCGGCTTCAAAAATGGCGTTCCAAACATTCTCTGCGTGGGCATTCTTCACATAAATCTCAAAACCACCAGCGCCTGTGTATCCGGTGTTACTCATTATCACATCGTTTACTCCGGCAAATGTGCCAATGGCAAAGTGGTAGTATTTGATGGCGCTTAAATCGGTAGTTGTTAACTTTTGTAATACCGATACTGCTTTGGGCCCCTGTACTGCGAACAGGCAATATTCAGCAGATAGGTTTTTTAAAGTTGCACCCTGGGTGTTGTGTGCTACAAACCAGTTCCAATCTTTATCGATGTTGCCAGCGTTTACTACAATAAAATAATCGTTCTCTTTAATCCGATAAACAATCAGATCGTCCACAATCCCCCCGGTATCATTTGGTAAACAGGTATATTGAGCCTGCCCATCCACAAGCTTAGAGGCATCGTTGCTGGTAATGCGTTGAATCAAATCCAATGCGTGCGGACCTTCTACCTTAAATTCACCCATGTGTGAAACATCAAACACACCCACACCATTGCGCACTGTCATGTGTTCTTCAATATCAGACGAGTAGCGTACCGGCATATTAAATCCCGCAAAGGGAACCATCTTGCCACCCAGTTTTACATGCAGATCATTTAAAGGAACATTCTTTTCCATGTGAGTAAGTTAGAGCGAACAAAAGTAAGAAAATACGACCGGTAATAGAATGCGGGGCATCTCTAAAAGATGCCTTTTAACACCGGTACTAAAAGGGTTAAAATGTTACTGGTTAAGCAAGGTTTTTAGAGAAACTCATCCTGAACGGTAAATATCTCTGGATTATCGGTTACAAACCGATTGAATGCACGAATCGATAAAAGTTGCCGGAGTTTTTCGAGACTTTCAGTAGCCTCCTCATCAAAGCCAATCTTTGCCGCATATTTGGTGTGGGCTTTCAAAAGCTTAATGCTCTTTGGTCGGGCAATCAAACCACTTACCAGAATACTGTAAGGCCGGAGCCTGTCAGTTGTATCGCTTTCAAAATACCGGGCAGCGGCAACCAGGCCGTCTTCAAAATGAACGCTGGCGTTGCTCAGGTGATTGTAGTTACTCTCAACAATTTCTGATTTGCCCGCTAATTCGGCTTGCCAGGTTTCAAGTAAAAGTACTTCGTTGGGAAACGATGCACGAATGTTAGCAGTAAATTCGAGTTGCTGTTTCTGAAATGTTTCAGAATCCAATTGAGCCATCAGCAAGAGTTGGTAGATCAGCAGTTCATGGTTGGTTTTTTCTGATGCGGCTACCTCAATTTTGTTCAGGTAAGTGGCTGCTGCTTCAAGTTCGTCTTGCTGATACCATTTCTTTGCAGCATCCAGTATGGCACGTGTTTGTAAATCAGGTTTCCGTATGGATTTAACAATTTCAAAAAAATTGGAACTGTCGGCTACCGGAATCCGGTAGCGCAAAAACCAGTATTTTTCTTCATCCGTTAATTCACTTATCTGATTCCGATTTGTAGCCAGAATTTTTTGCATGGTGAGTGCCAGTGGCTTATCTCCTTTTTCAGCATTAAGCACCAGACTATCCCACAAAGGTTTTGCCAGGTGTATGCTATCTGCTTCGGTTAGTGCCCATGCTTCATATAAATTGGCATGTTGTATTTTTTTCTCTTTAGCGATTTGAAAATAGTTGGCTGCTATAGCAGGGTTATTTTGTTCCAAAGCCCAGTAACCCAACAAAGCATAGTATCGACCGCGACCGGATCGGAATGCCATCTCACGGGTGAGGTCAAAAGCCAGCTTTGTTTTACCTTGTGCATATAAAGCCTGCGCTGCTGAAACTACCACCGCTTCGGTGTAATAATCATTGATGGGTTTGCGGGCAACTTCAATAATTTCTTTAACAACAGTAGTGTCAAGGGCCGTGGGGCGGTTGATCAGATAATTACAGAGATAAGTAACCCGTGTGGGTGTCCAGATGGTATCGCTGTTAGCAATAAACTCATTATTAATTTGAATGTCTTGCATGTTGGCGAGTGCTAATGCGTTGGCCACTGCGCCCTCTTTATTGGCTCCAACTAATTCAAGCAACGAATCGGCAGGGTAGTTTACCTTGAATTTTGCACTGGCCGCGAGTAAGTTCGTTTCAGCAGCAATTCGGATTGCCTTATCTTTCCGCGCCTCCTGAAAAGAAAGCAATGCTGAGTCAGCTACGTTCAATCTGGCATAGGCAACCCCCAGCGCATTATTTATTATTCCGCTTTCCGGAAATCTCTTTTGGGCTTCTTTTAACAGTACTAATGCTTCGCGCGCTTCACCTGTTTCATGAAAGGTTTCGCTTAAGTTAATGAAAGCTTCTACGGAAGGATTGGAAAAACTAATTGCCGCGAGCTCATTCTTTTTCTTCAGCAGCTCTAATCTGTTTTCGTGGATAAAAGCCATTGCATAGTGAGCATGATGATTTTGTTTTCGGTATAAAATGGATTTGTTATAATATCCTTCGGCCAACTGATCGGCTCCTTGTTGATAATAAACATCGCCCATACCATTGTAATAGGATGCATAAAGCTGATCGGTGAGCGTACGGTAACTGGTATCGTAAATAAGAAAGGCCACACAGGTAATAAAACCCATGATGCGGAATGTAAGGTAAAACATGACTGTAGGCTTATACAAAACTTTATGCACCTGAAGGTTTTGTGAAAGCATGGAGCCGAAGTTGGCAAACACATAAAACAAGAAGATTATACCATAACCGGCATGGCTATACAATACCATGTCGTGCAGTACTTCAATGGCGTTTTCATTTGCTGAGATGAAAAGCAATCCAAAAGTTGAGAATGAAATTATCCCAAGAGCAAGAATAAAAAATGCGGCCCGCGATTCTGACACAAACATGGAATCGTCCTGATTGCAGCGTTGAATAAATCCCCAAACACTAAGCACTGCCGATAATGTAAGCAGCACGTAAGTATTAATGAGCCAGATGTCCCAATCCAGATAGCCAATCTCTTTGATGTAGGCCAGAATCAGATTCAACAGATAAAATCCTGAGATTACTAAAAAATGCCGAAGACTTTTGGTTTGACGTACACCGCTGGTAATAACATTAATAAACGATGCCGGTAGTTCGTGCCCGATCAATAAGATAAATACAATTGTAAGCACCACACCAAACAGGTAACTGTTTGCCGATAGGTGTAAAAACGGAAGTGCGGTATCGCTATAAAATGAAATAGCAAACCCGCAGATAGCAAATACAGCAGCAATTAGCCCAAGCCTTTTAAAGAATGAAAGCTGAGTACCAAAAGCATGCGCGTAATAGCAAAGTGCAATGCACGAAAACAAAAAAACGAAGGTGGGATACTTATTCGTAAGCCCCGCAATGGCAAGTGTTTCAAGGTTTAGCGAAACAGTAAAAATCGAAAATACGGTCATGCCCGCCAGAAACCAAAATCGCTTTAGCGTAGTAATAATAGTAAGCAACACGCAGATGCTGATGAAAAACAGGACAAGGGAAGTGTAATGGTAGGGTGTACTTACTTGCAATGGGCTACCCAATTGCGTTTCAAATACAAAAAAGTTGTCTGCCTTAACGGGTAATTCAAAAATTCCCACAGGTACAGTGCGCAACGTTACTTCTTCATTTTGAATTTCTTCATAATGATCCCACGTTATAGCCGGTGCTGGATTTTGGAAGTAGGCGTTCCAGAAAAGAAGGATGGAAACCAGGAAGAGTAATCCCAGTGCGGCTAAAAAAAATTGTTCGGCCTTAGGCCAGGTTTTCCAGAATGCGAGTGTCATGTGCTTTTGTTCAGGCAGAATTACTCCAACACTTTTGGCACCCTAAAATAGGTGTCATCTTTTTTTGGAGCACTTTCTAATGCAATACTTCTATCCAGGTGTGTACCGGTCTTATCTTCACGCAAGGCGTTTACCTCGTGGCTCATGGTAGTAAGCGGCTCTACACCATCGGTATTTACTTCATTCAATTTTTCTACAAACGATAAAATATTCGACATGTCGCTTAACATAGCTTCGGTATCTTTTTCGTTGAATTCCAACCGGGCCAGGTGTGTAATTTTATTCAACGTTTCTTTATCGAGTTGCATGGCGTTTGAGTTCGGTATCGATTACAGTATAAACTTCGCTTTTGTATGCTTCCAGGGTGTTGAGCGTATAACCTTTTGGGCTAATGGGTTCGTGAAAGATTACTTGTACACATCCACCCTGTAATCGTAACGAAGGTTGATCCGGCAAAATTATCCAATTGTAGGGAATGGTTACGGGCACAATCGGAATTTGTTTTTCGATGGCTACCCGAAAGGCGCCATCTTTAAAGGGAGCCATTTGCGGGGGATGGGGCGTAATAATTCCGCCTTCCGGAAAAATAACCAGACTTTTGCCTTCATCAATTGCTTTTAACGAGCGTACAATTGTGTTCATACGGCTTTTCAGGCTTCCACGATTAACGGTTATATGAAGTTTGCGATACATGTAGCCAAACAAGGGTATGTTCTCCATATCATTTTTGCCTACAAAAATGGCGTTGGCCGGATTGAGCCCCATTGCCGGAATATCCAGATACGAGAAGTGGTTGGGACAGAAAATGTACTGTTCACCGGCATTCAGTTTTGCCTTACTGGTAACTTTATAGGGAATGAAACACAACGGGAAGAGCATGTGTGCCCACCAGCGGTTAAAAATTCCTACCAGCTTAAACTGATTTTTAAATACAATGGGAATTAGAAACAATGGAAAGAAAAGCAGGAACAATACTGAAAATGCCAGGAGACAATAGAACGTGTGAATAGTTCGCAGCAAGCGCATTTTTTCAAACAACTTATTGCCTGTTGATTTTATCAGCCCTGGGTAGCAAGATCAATTCTTTCTGCCGGCCATCAATATACCGAAAGCCGGTTTCGTCAAAGTAGCCATCTTCTTCCAATTGAATCCGGATGTCTTTTTTCCATTCGGGAATATTTACCGTACAATTCAACTCGATTGAATAAGCAGTTTTGTAATGCATGGGATAATCTCCGGTAAACGGAACGCCACCTTGCATATCCCACATGCCAATGGTAGTTCCGGCAGCATGGCCATGAAACCCAATGGGGTGTGTATAAATTGAAGGTGTTATGCCTTCAGCAAGGGCCTGGTCGCGTGTGGCTTTTAGAATTTCGTTTCCGGTGCGGCCTTCTTTAAAATGGGAAGTAAGAATATCCTGCAGGCGATTGCCTTTTGCGAAAGCATCGCGTAAATATTTTGGAGCTTCGGTTTCACCGGCCTTTAATATGTAGGCATGTTGTTGGGTATCGGTGTTTAAACGCAGGTAGGTAATACCAAAGTCAACATGCAACAAATCTCCGGGTTGAATAACCAGCGGTTGCGGTCTTTTCAGTGTAATTGCTTCGGGTTCGTTGCGTTGTATGGAAACGGAGGTATGGAACCAGGTATCTAGTTTTAATTCTTTAATGCGTTCACGATACCACCACACCACATCTTCGGTGGTGGTTACGCCTGGCTGAATTACTTTGTCAGAAAAACCTTCCTGAATTATATCATGTGCAATACGACAGATTTGTTGATAGAGGACCATTTCTTTTTCGGTACGGGTTTCTAACCAGCTCACAGCAAGATTTTGGGCAGAAGCAACTTTGGGTTGCAGGTTTTTAGGAAGCACCTTCAAAAGATTATCATAATCGTTGCTGGTTAATCCATCGGCATGACCGTAATGCGGAGCTTTATTTACTCCAATTTTTTTAGGATTACGTTCGGCAATAATTTTTCCGAGTTGTGCCCATTGGTCGGGGTTAGCATCCGGATCCCACGCGCGTTTAAATACTTTGCCTACATCGTATCGGGCTACCGCCAGGTATTCCATTTCTTTATCGGCACCCTTGTCGAATACCACCAGCATGGTGGTTCTGCGGGCAGCATGCCAGGTGGCCGGTAGCAACGTGCGAATAACCGGGTCTTCATTGTACTCGCGCGAAATGATTACCCACATGTCGAAACCTTCTCTGCGCATTAACGCGGGTAAAGTATTACGTAAGCGATCTTCTAATAGTTCGTCCACCACCCGGGCCTGGTCACGTTGCGACAGGATGATGGGTTGGCTTTGAGATATAAAAGAAACGAAGAGGAGCAATGCACCAAGTATAGATTTCATAACCGGAATTTTGGAAAGCAATATAGCGAAGTAAGGATTATATGAATTGAATTTTACACCGCTGGCCTTTCAGAATTTCTGCTGCGTTATCCACTTCAATGTGCGATTTGGCATCGTCCATTTGTTCGCGCACAGCATTTTTAATTTCTTTCATGCGCATGGCTTCGATAAAACGTTTTACATCTTCGCGGCTTTCAAGTATTAGTTTGGGTACCACGGCCGGCTTATCATCATCGCCTTTGGCTACCATGGTAAAGAACGAAGAATTGGTGTGCTTAATCATGCCGGTTTTTACATTTTGCGATTCCACCCGAATGCCAACCACCAGCGAGGTGCGACCTACATAGTTTACCGATGCATGCATCGAAACCAATTCGCCTACTTCTACCGGTTGCAGAAACTCAACTTTATCAACCGTAACGGTAACACAATAGGTGCCCGCATGTTTGCTGGATGCCGCATAAGCTACTTTGTCCATCAGCGAAAGCAAGGTGCCGCCATGTATTTTACCGCCAAAATTGGCATAGCTGGGAATCATTAACTCGGTAATAGTAGTTTGAGAATAGGTTACAGGACGAGCGGATTCCATAGGCAAAGGGTTAATGGAGAAAGTTAGGATTTTATCTGACGCGGTAAAAGACTTTCAGTCTTTAAGCATGGTACGCGATAACCGGTTAAACCGGATTACCATAGCCGTAGCGGTAATAGTTAAACCGATTAATAAGCCAATCCAGATGCCGATGGCAGCCCAATCTAAAACAAAAGCCAACACATAACCCAGTGGCAAAGCAATTATCCAGTAGGCAACCAGGATTAACAGGGATGGAATTTTTACATCCTGTAATCCGCGTAAAGCACCAGCGGTTACTACCTGTATACCATCTGATAACTGGAAAAAGGCTGCGATAATCATGAGCGAAGCTGTGAGTTGAATTACCGCAGCATCATCGATATACAAAGCCGGCAGAAACTCTTTTCCAAAAATGAATAGGAGCGCCCATAACGCCATAATACCAGCCGCCATCCAGATCATAGCAAAAGCTGAAGCCCGCAGATTTTTCTTATCGTGTTGACCCAGAAAATTTCCTACGCGTATGGTAGCGGCTGCCCCCAGCCCTGAGGTAGTCATGTAACTGATGGTGGCAAGATTAATGGCTATCTGATGTGCAGCCAGTGCGGTTGTTCCGATCCAACCCATCATAATGGCGGAGAACCCGAACGCTCCGGCCTCAAAAATGAATTGCGAACCGGAAGGCACTCCGATGTGCAACATTTTTGAAATAAGTTTTCGCGAATAACCCCCTATAGAAAAACCTAAACGATAAGGTTGATATTTCTTTCCAAAATAGACATACGCCATCATGCTGATAGCCATTATTATTTTGGAGATAAGAGTTGCCCAGCCCGCACCGTTCAACCCTAACTCAGGGAAACCGTAATAACCGAAAATCAAAACATAATTAAGTGCAATGTTTATCAGGTTACTCGCAACAACAATAAGCATGGCAACACGCGTGCGTTGCAACCCTTCGGCAAACTGCCGGTATGTTTGAAAGATTAAGGTTGGGATAATCGAAACGGCAACAATGCTGAGGTAGGGAAGGGCAAGTGTAACCACTTCTTCGGGCTGCCCCATGTAGTACATAAAAGGTTCTATAAAAAGGATAAGCGCAACCAAAGCAAATGCTGTAACCAGATTAATGATTGAACCATTTTTTAGTACCGCAATGATTTTGGAAGAATCGTTACTGCCTTCAGCTTGCGCAACCAGCGGAGTAATAGCGTATGAAACGCCCACACCAAAAAATAACGGAATGTTGTAAAACACATTGGCAAACGAAGAGGCAGCCAGGGGCACCGCACCTGTCCAGCCCACCATTACGCTATCGGCAACGCCCGTCATCACCTGACCCAGCATGCTAAGCATAACCGGATAAGCCAGTAAAAAATTTGGTTTGAAGTGTTTACGCATTACAGCTCTTTCATCAACACGTTATAAAGCGCTATCATGGTTTCAATATCGTGCTTATGAACTTTTTCGTGTGGGGTGTGCGCATGTTGTTCGGGTGCACCTACAAAACACCAATCGAATGGTACCGGGCTGCGCTGAAGTTCGCCACCATCGCTTGAGCCCATACCTTCCACTTCCAGTTGATGATCGATTTGAGATTTTTGTGCAAGACGAACAATTTTGTCGACAAACTTTTTGCGTGGCAGATTCCGATCGCGCAATGAAATGGCAACACCTTCGCCATGATGTACTCCATCCGAAACCCAGGTAATATCCGAGATAAGGGCCTGCCTTACCTTGTATTTCTTATAAATATAATCCGCCAGATAACCCACGGCTCCGCCACCGTGTTCCTCCCAGCAACCAAAAATGATAATACCGTCTTTTAAGGTTTCGGCAACTTTCAAGGCATTGTAAATACCAAGGCGGTTGTCCAGATAAGGCGATTCAATGTATTCTTTGCTTTCGCGAAAGTTGATTTTGTAAGTAAGCGAAGTACCGCGTTCAATTGGCCGGCCAAATTTATAGAACGCATGATTTTCCTTGTCGAATTCCAGCTCGCATTCAATGGGGCCTTGTGCATCTTGACCAACTAATTTTGTTCCGGCTTCGGCATCCGGACTGCCAATGGAAAGCATTTGGTTAAAATACCGCACAGTAAACCCTACGGTATCCATATGGGCAAAAATAGCGGTGCGCGGTTTGCCAAATTTTAAGATAATGTTATCCTGAAACTGCTCACCGGCAATAACCTGCGGTTTGGTTTTCCAATGCTTGCTTTCTTTTTTAATGTATTGAAGCAAAAAGGTTTGCAACGGGCCCTCCTCCCCGGAAGGAGCATGAATCTGGCAAAGTTGCCGGAGCAGTTGGTAATCGGTTTTAAGTTGTTTTTCTTTTTTATTTCTATTGGCAGCCATGGTGTTTAACCTTTTTGTAAATTTTCGATTTGAAATAGCTGCAAAGTAAACGGGTAATTTCCGCATAACACCAAACCGATGCAAGTAATTAATCTGGGTGAAAAAAATTCAATTGCCAATCAGTTTGTGGCTGAGTTGCGTAATGTGCAGATACAAACGGATCGCCAACGCTTCCGGGCTAACCTTGAAAAGCTGGGAAGCATTATGGCTTATGAAATTTCAAAAACATTAAGGTATCAATTGCAACGTGTACAAACACCCATCGCGGAAGTGCGAACCAGCCAATTGTTGGATCAACCTGTTTTAATAACCGTATTGCGTGCGGGTTTGCCATACTTTCAGGGCTTCCAGTACTTTTTTGATGCCGCACCAGCAGGATTTATTGGAGCCTATCGCAAAGAAGGCGCTGAGGTTAAAATAAATCTCGAGTATCTGGCGACTCCTGATCTAACAGGGCAAACGGTACTGCTGATTGACCCCATGCTGGCTACCGGAAAATCCATTATCCGGGCTGTGCAGGAACTGGAACGCCACGGAACACCCGCACACATTCATGTTGCAGCATTAATTGCAGCCCCGGAGGGAATAGCATATGTGCAGCAAAACCTGAAACTTCCGGCCACCATCTGGACGTTTGCTATTGATGAAAAGTTAGACCACCGTTTCTATATTGTGCCGGGCCTTGGCGATGCAGGCGACTTGAGTTTTGGAGAAAAGCTTTAACAATTTCGGATTAATGATTTTGAAGTTAAGATTCAGAATAGAACAAAGCGGGTGCTAATGAAGAATTAGAAATTTAAATTTTTGAATTAAAGTTATGTGGGAGGAAATTCTGAAGGCGATATCGGTTTACTTTTCTTCAATGATCAAATTTATTTTTGGCCCGATAGGAGGTAAGGCTGCGGGTTTACATTTAATTACTACTATGGTAGTAACCGTAGCCGGTATGATGACTGTAGTAGTAGCCTTTACTTACTTTGGTGAATTTCTTCGTAAACGTATTATTGAGCGATTTCGAAAACCCAAACCCGTTGAAGAGCAATCGCCAGGCAAAAAAAATATTTTTAAGCGTTATGGGTTAGCCGGTGTAGCCTTTCTTACTCCCATAATTTTAACACCCATTGGTGGAACGATACTAGCGGTAAGTGTAAGCCCGAGACGCGAGAAGATTTTACTGTATATGTTCATCAGTGCATGTGCGTGGTCAATAATCTTAACCAGTGCGGTTTATTTTGGCTATGATGCCGTAATGGATTGGGTGAACAGAATGCAGCCTGTTTAAAGTACCCGGAATGACTTGTCTTCTTTGCGTTTCATTTTAAGATTGCTGAAAGGAATTTCTTCAGTTTTCCCATTCAGCATATTTTTTTCTGTTGGTAAAAATGGACAATTGTTAAGGGTAAACTGCATCCGGATGACCTGTTCAAGACTGAACGTATTATTTTGGGAAGGATAATAGTCCATATAATTGTTTGATAAGAACGTGACACTGTTGCAGGTGGATTTTTGTAAATACCACCGCGTATCCTGATCCGTTGTTTTTCTCTTGTACGCCCATGTATCTTTGCAGAAGTCTGGATCTCTGCAGGAGTCTTCAAATACGTGTCCTAAGTTTAACATGTGCCCCAACTCGTGGGTGAGAACCATGGCATCATCAATATGATTATTATTGTACACGACTCCATAGGTTGTACTGGGGAAGGATTGGGATGAATTGGATAAATCAGGAAAATACGCCCAGCTGAAGCGGTCATCTAACTTGGCTATCCACACATTGATATATTTTTTCGGAGTCCAGAAATTGTTATCCCAGATGAGTTCATCAATGGTTGAATTATTGTGTTTGCCAAAAGATGTCTTACTTGAATAAATTTCATGAAATCCTTTTAATTCAAGGGTATTGCCTTCCGGATCAAGTTCTGCTAGCTTAAACTGGATAAAGGCAGAAGCTGCGTTGGGGTCTGTTGAGTTTTGTAAATTCAAGAAGGCTTTATTGACAATCTCCAGGTTGGCAGACAGAGTTGACTGAATTTCTTTTTTCTGTAATTCGGTGGTGCCATCTGAAATATAATGGAAGATCACCTGCATGGTGGTGGTTTCAAAATTGCGACCGTCAATGGCCTTTATTTGAATGGGTCCACTTAAATTGGATTTCTGATCCAGATCTTTGAGATCAAAGGTAAAAGTTCCTTTTTCTTTAGTCTTAAACAAAAAAGGGTATCCAAACGCATTTGATCCGTTAACTGTAATTTTTATTTTATTAAGTATAGCCTGATTTAGATAAGGTATTTTATTCCGATCGGCATCGAAACCTGTCACCTCGAATTTGATTTGATTAACTCCGTTTGCAATAAGGGTATTGGAGCTTGAGTTATGACTGATTGACAAATATCTTATTTCTTCTGGAAGATCAGGAAGGATAGGTAATGGTTCTTCATCACAACTCACAGTTACAGACAAACTTGCTGACAGCAGAACAAAAACCAATTTTGAATAAAGGCTTTTCATGATTCTCTATTCTAACCCTCATCCGGCAAAATCTCAATATCGCGGATCAACACTTTTTTGCTGATAGCCTGTCCGGTTTTGGTGGCAGCTAATCCTCCCAATGCAGTTTCTTTATAGCGCGTTTCCATGCTGGCCCCAATTTCGCCCATGGCATCAATCACTTCATCTACCGGAATAACACTGCTAACGTTCGCCAATGCAATTTGTGCCGAACTGTTGGCTATAGCAGCAGCACTCGCATTGCGCACCACACACGGCACCTCCACCAATCCGGCAACGGGATCGCACACCAACCCCAACATGCATTGAACAGTAATGGCAACGGCATTAAAGATCTGATCGGTATCGCCACCCAAACAATACACAATGGCACCTGCACCCATAGCGGCCGCAGTTCCGGTTTCGGCCTGACAGCCGCCCACAGCTCCGGCAATGCTCGCCTTTTGTTCCATAATCAACGCAATGCCTGCTGCAAGCAACATGGCTTCCAGAATTTTTTTGTCTTCGATGTGGTGAATTTCCTGCAGTGTGTACAATACACCGGGCATAATGCCACTTGCTCCTGCAGTTGGAGCTGCCACAATACGACCCATGCACGAGTTTACCTCTTTCGCGGCAAGCGCCCGTGCAATCAGATTTTGAAATTCTTTGGACAACACCGTTTGATTGTGACGATAAACTTTTTTTGCGCCATTGTTAATCATGCCCGAGCGAGAAGTCATATCTTCCGTTAGTCCGGTTTGCACGGCATCTTTCATTACTTCCCACGCCTTGCTTAAGCCTTCCCAGATTTGTTTTTCAGAGCGGCCCTTTTGTTCCAGCTCATACTCTAACACCACATCGATAATAGTCTTCTTTTTATCGGTACAGTATGCTTTCCAGCCTTCAAACGAATCGAACAAAAATGCCATAGGTAGATAATTTAAATCCTGTCGGTTTGAGTCAGTTGAAACCTGATTTTAAGTTGCGCTCGGCAGGTTCAGGCTGACAAGATTAATGCTTACGCTAAGTTCGATGGTAAAAGCTGCTTTTCAAATCTTTGAGTTGGTTTTATTGAGTAATGTAACGCAAAACACCATTTTAAATGTCAGACTGAACCTGACGAAGTCGATTTGGGTAATAAATTTTAAATTTGTTTCGCCCCGATACCGGTGTTTTGCGCAACATCAGGTATTGAACCAGAAAGTTAAGTTTACCTCGCAAGCTATCTGGATGGAAGGTATCGTTTTCGGGCTTTGCGTTCGTTGGGGATTTCCAGCACTAAAGCTCAATAGTAGTATGAACTTTAATTTAAGAACAAATGATTGATAGAATTGCAGAAGCCCCAATGACGCAAAACCCGTGTTATATGAAGGTGGGATTTCACGCACTATACTTTCATCGAGGCACGTAAAAAAGAAAAAGAAAAAATGAGCGTGGGAAATTTAAAAAACAAAATAAACAAATGAGTTACATTGTAGTAGATGTGGAATCCGATGGAGCAATACCACACAAATATTCGATGGTGTGCTTCGGTGCTGTAATAGTTGAGCCGACACTTACTAAAACATTTTATGGTAAAACAAAACCAATTTCAAATGAATGGGTTACAGATGCTTTAGCGGTATCAGGTTTTAGTCGTGAGGAACACGAAAAGTTTGATGACCCAAAAACGGTTATGGAAAACTTTGCTGAATGGATTGCTAAAAATTCAAATGGTAAACCAACTTTCATAAGTGATAACCCTGCTTTTGATTGGCAGTGGATAAATTATTACTTCCACACGTATTTAGGTAAAAATCCATTTGGGTTTTCAGCACGAAGAATTGGCGATTTGTATTGCGGGATGAAAATGGACACTGGACTAAATTCAGAGTGGAAAAGATTGCACCGAAAAACAACACACGACCATAACCCTGTTAATGACGCAAAGGGTAACGCAGAAGCATTATTAGCAATGAAGAAAATGGGGTTAAAATTACCAACGTATTAAAATGAGTGTGGGCAGTTTTTTTCTTTCTAACGAAAGTTTATTAGATGCACGTCTACCCACTTTCATATATCTTGTACCTTAACGAAAAAGATCCCGACCATCATATTTATATTCTTAAATCAGCCCGAATTATTTCGACATCATGAAACGACTTGCTGTTTTTTTAGTACTTACAAGTGTGGTGCCTGCGTTTACACAAACCAAAGATGAGGCAACCATCAAACAAATATTTGATGAAGCCCTTGGCAAGGGCAAGTCGTACGAGATGCTGTACGATTTGTGTACCAACATCGGCCCACGGCTTTCTGGTTCGCCCGGTGCCGCGGCTGCGGTTGAGTGGAGCCGCAACGTAATGAAAGAGCATGATTTTGATTCGGTATGGCTGCAACCTGTTATGGTACCACATTGGGTACGCGGACAAAAAGAAACGGGTAGAATCATATCGCGGAAGCAAGGTTCGCTGTCGGTCAATGTATGTGCGTTGGGAGGAACGATTGGCACCGGTCCATCGGGCATTGCTGCGGGTGTAGTAGAGGTAAAAAGTTTTGACGAACTGAAAGCATTGGGTACAGCTGGCGTAAAAGGAAAAATTGTATTCTTCAACCGCCCGATGGATCCAACAAAGATTAACACGTTTGCCGCTTATGGTGGTGCAGTAGAACAACGGGCCAATGGTGCTTCTGAAGCGGCTAAGTATGGTGCTGTTGCTGCCTTGGTACGGTCAATGGGTTCTAATCTCGAAGACTATCCTCATACCGGGAACATGCGGTACGCGCCTAATGTGGTGAAGATTCCGGCATTGGCCATCAGCACGCGGCATGCTGAATTACTGAGCCAGATGTTGAAAGAAGAAAAGGATGTGCAGGTTTATCTGCAGAATAATTCGGTAACGTTGGAAGATGCGCCTTCATTCAATGTGATTGGCGAAATCCGCGGCAGTGAATATCCGGAT
>JBPXJU010000015.1:0-154601 GCA_051715445.1 Bacteroidota bacterium
AAAAAGACAAAGCTTAGTGGGATGTTGCCACGGTGTCTTCGCGGTAGCGTAACGTTGAAACGGCTACTCCAAACGATTTAGGAATTACCGTGTTTGGAGTTACCTCTCGAATACCGATTTTCATAATAGCCATATGATGCACTGCATGCTCTATGTTATAGGTAAGCTCGCGTAAAAAATTTGTCTCCACCGAAACAAACTCCGAACTATCTTCCAAATAACCTACTTCCATAATCATACGCTTGTCTGCAGGGTTTCCGGAAAGAAAATCCAACACTTTGTTTATGGTACCCAAAGCCACAAACTTATCGTTTTCAATTGCTTTGTCGTGTTGGCGTTTATCGTAGTTCACAATTCCGGTTTCATAACCTTGCTCCAGGCAGACAAAAAATTCAAGTGTGTGGCGCAAATGCTGGCCAATGGTGGCGTTGCTGAGTGCGGGTGAAGGTTTGCGAAAATCCGCTTCCGAAATCTGCCCAACGGCATCAGCCAGTTGAGTGAGTACGGTAAGCCCCGCAGTGTATAGTTGTTTCATATAATCAAACTTAAGCCGGTACAAAGATAACCTAATTCCAAATCAGATATACGGGAAAACCGGGCAGTCGGATTTATTCCACGATCTTCTTCCAGTTTTGGTCGCCCTTTAATTTTAGCGGTGCCTCGTTTTTGTTCCAATCGCTAAGGGTGTTGTTTCCCCAGAAATTGTAGAACAGATAGAGTTTTCCATTCAGAATTTTAAAGGTTTCGGGGTCTACTTTCACTTTCTCGCCCGAGTCGCCCATCGCATAAGCACACCAGCCGCCATAGGCCGGCTCGAATTTATCGGGCATTTGTTTAAACTTTGCAGCGTTGGCCGCTGTGGCGAACAGATAGGTAACACCTTTATACTCTACCTTAATCTTCTCGCTGCCTTCCTGGGGTTTGCCGTCAAAATAGCTTACAGGGTCATAACCTTCCAGCGCAATTCCCTTTTTAAGGTTATACTGTGCTACGCGCACATCAGATTGCCCATATGCAACGGCATTTATCAGCATCAATAAAAGAAGTATTCTTTTCATAACCAGCATTAACGAAAACGGAGGTAAGATGGGTTTTTGAAAACCCGTAGTTTGTCGCGCGCGCGGCAATTGGTCTAAATTCTTAACCGGGCAAAAGCTCTTTCACTAAACTCCAAACCAGTTCTGGTTCATATCCCTTGGTGATGACATAGCGCGCAACTCTATCCCGCTTTCGAAATGGATTTTCTTCCGATAACAATTCAGCTTTCTTGCAAATAAGTTGCCGCAGGGTTTTAGTGTAATCTGCGCCCTCCAGTTCTTTCAATCCTTGCTGAATGCAGTTTTTGGTAAGGCCCATAAATTCCAACTCATTTTTGATTTTAAGTCGCCCCCATTTCTTCATTCTAAATTTGCCTCCGGCATAAGCTTTGGCAAAACGTTGTTCGTTCAAAAATCCTTCTGTTATTAACTGCGAAATGATTTCATCTACCTGGTTGGCATACAGGCCATATTCAAAAAGTTTGGTTTTAACTTCTTTATGTGAGCGTTCCTGATAGGCGCAATAGCGTTGAATTTTGGCTAAGGCTTCTGTGGGTGAGAGCCGCTTCCGGGGTTTGGGTTGTTCCGAATCATCATAAGCACTACGCACGGGCATAACCAAATATCGTATTCCTGATGTTTCTGATCAAGGTGAATAAAACGTAGACTGTAAGCAGGGTGCCTCAGGCAGTTAAAACCACACGTTTTAGAAAAATAATAATCAGCGCACTAAGCTGCCAACTGCTTACATCAGCAGGTTACTTAATCAATCCCTTCGTCTTCAAAATACTGCCCACAAACTTGCGCTCGTTGTCGGTATTGAAAATCTTAAATGGTAAGTGAATCAGTTGAGCTTTGTTTACAAACAACAAATAATAGTCTTTGCCGGTTTGGGCACGTTTAATCTGATCCCACTTTAGTGGCATGCCTTCGCGGGCATTTATTTTCATTACAATCTGCTGGCTATTGATTTCGTAACTAAACCGCTCGAACAGCATTTTGCCTTGCTCCAGTTGGGTTACACCATAAAACTGAATCCACCAGAACAATAAATACAAACCTGCGCCTAATAATGCCCCAATAAACCACCAGATACTCGGTATCCACAAATAGCACAGGCAAATGGCCAACACTATTAAACCTACCCACCACTGCTGTTGCAAAATGGACTTTAAAGCCATTTTGATGTACTCTTTCTTCTCTAACCGGTAATTGCGCGTTCTTACGATCATAATGCTTGTCCTTAAAAATCAGGAGCGCAAAAATAATGGATTTGGAGACTTAATAATTAGAAAATTGCTCAATGTATCTTTATAATTTTGATTGCATCAAAATTTCATAATCACGAAACTTTTTGAGTCTTTACTATAATATGCGAGATAGTATTGACCATTTCTAAAAAAAACAGTTTTTGTAATAATTATTGATTCAATACTATCGGTAAAACTTTCAATTCTCTCAAAACTATTTTTCTCTATATATCCTAAAATATGTGAAAAATTATCATTTCGAAGCAAAGATTTAAAAAATGCGGATTTGGTTAAAGTTCCTTTTGCATATCCACTATATGTTGGACTAAACGTACCTGGTATCCGGGTCGTTGTCCCTCCTAAAGTTACGTAGGTACCTCCTATGTATGAGGGCCCTATGCCTGGCCCGGCTCCAGGTGCCACTTCCCATTCTTCAAAAGAACCAAGGGTAACCTCAAAACATGATTCACAAGAATTGGTTGCGTTAACAGCAATTGAAATTTCCGAGTTTAGAATTTTCCTGATTAGCGAACTGGTTTTTGATAACTCCCGGCTATCAGCAGCAAGCATTGTCTTTCCTCCCTTTTGAATAATTTGCGTGTTTTTAAAGCTTATTTCTTCCTCGGATCCAGCAACAAAATTAGTTAATTCAATCCCTGTCTCATAATCAAAAACAGAAAGTCGAAGTTGATCATTACATATCTGTGATTTAAAGAGCCACTTATAAAATAAAAAAGAATTGCTTTTCGACTGTTTACAATGATCACTTTTTAAAGCAACTTTTTTAAAGCTTTTACTCCAATCCAAAAGATTAACTCTCAAAATCAAGGTTTGGCCAAAATTCTTGTCTATTGTTAAATTAAAAGTGTTATCAAAAACATATATCTTATTTCTACTTGCTGTTGTTGCCAGGCTATTAATTGTCTCGTACGATACATTTGAAATTCGCTTTTCACCACCTTCAGTCAACAGATTTCTATAGAGACCCTTTTCAGTTACTCCGAATGTTATTTCACTTAAATCCACTGTATAGGTTTCAATTTTAAGATCAGTGTCAATCTTGTAAAAAACCAAGTAAGAAGATCTCGATCCAACCGTTACCAAATAATAGTATTTCCCGAATCCAAACGACTCTAAAAAAATCTCGTCCTTACTTATTCCGATTTCTTTACTAACCAAAAACTTTCTTTGATTGTTAACGGAGACTACATTAAAAGATTGATTTCTTCCTTTGGTATAAACTAATACTGATTTTTTGTCGGTATAAACCCCTCCAAGTAAGTTGGGAAATTTTAAGTGGTTAGGGTTTATATAAGTATGGTTAGTAATAGTTTGGTAATCACTATTAAATTCCAATGCAAGAATTTCTTCCTTGTCAAAAACGTAAAGACAATTTACAAACGAGTCTGTTGGGTCTTTTTGAATAAGAAGGTCGGTATTCCCCTTAACATTAAATTCTGTTGCATTGAAAATCTCACCAACTTTATGCTGACCATAGGATTCAGATAGTATAAAAAATAATGTACAACTTACTGCAATACCAAAAGTAATTATCTTCATCTGATCTATGTGACTTATGGTAACTAACGATTTACTTCCTCACCTTCAAACTCAAATCCAGACTCTTAACCGAATGGGTAAGCGCCCCTACGGAAATATAATCTACACCACACTCAGCCACCGCGCGTAAAGTGGTTTCAGTAATGCCTCCACTAGCCTCGGTTTTATAACGGCCGCCTATCAGTTTTACGGCTTGCTTCATTTGGTCCGTGGTCATGTTATCCAGCATAATCACATCCACACCACCTACACGTAATACTTCCTCCACTTCCGCAAGGGTGCGGGTTTCTATTTCAATCTTCAGCGATTTGTTTTTGCTGCGTAAGTAGTTTGTTACTTGTTCCACGGCAGCGCGTACACCACCGGCCATATCAATGTGGTTGTCTTTCAACATCACCATATCGTACAACGCAAACCGGTGATTCATTCCGCCACCAATGGCAACCGCCCACTTCTCCATTAACCTGAAGTTAGGTGTCGTTTTGCGGGTGTCCATTAATCGGGCCTGGGTACCTTCAATCAGCTTGCACAGTTTGTTGGTATAAGTTGCAATGCCACTCATGCGCTGCATGCAATTCAGCACCAGGCGCTCGGCCATTAAAATAGATTGGGCTTTGCCTTCTACAGTAAACGCAATCTCGCCTTTTTCTATACGG
Organism: Bacteroidota bacterium; assembly: GCA_051715445.1. Lineage (GTDB taxonomy): Bacteria > Bacteroidota > Bacteroidia > Cytophagales > Cyclobacteriaceae > ELB16-189. The sequence goes on from JBPXJU010000015.1 coordinate 4,504, forward strand.
TCACCATCATTTTTAATGACGGATACTTTTAGTGTATCATCAACAACACTAAAAATTCTTTGCGCCATTTCCACGCCCGCCAGTATGCCGGTATCTTTTACTAAAAGGTTTGCTTTACTGATTTTAGTAGCTGGTACTGCGCCTAAGGTTGAATGATCTCCTTCGCCAATATCTTCGGCTAATGCGAGTCTGATAAACTGATCAACAGCTTGTGGAGTAAGGTATGCAGGCCGCATTATTCTTTCACAAAACTGATTTCGTGAATGAGATGCGAACTGCCCGATTGCTTTACGCGGATAAGCACGGTAAGCTGGTTGGCGTTGCTCTTGTAGGTGCCGATAGCATACTGAAGTCCGCTCTTGGAGGAACCCGTATGCGAAATGCTGAAATCCGTTACCGGATATTTCTTGAAAAAATCGCGCAACACAAATTCTGCCTGGGCTTTGCTATAGGTATTGATGTCGCCCTCCACATTAATTTCAACCGATTGGTTTACATACTTCACTAACTCTTTGGCACTGCCGGCTTTCAGGGCATCGCGCATAGGCGCAAAAATATCGCCCTGCGCTTTCAGCGAAAGCGTACCAAGTAGCAAAACAATCGTGTAAACCCACTTTTTGGTGTTCATAGTGCTTCGGTTCTTTCCAAAATTATGCCATTAATACGGTATCGAAAAATATGTAATAGGCAATTGCAAGCCTAACAAATGTTTTTGTCGTTTCTGGTGTTATAACCTTATAAAATCAGGGTAAATGAAGTGATTGACCTTGTATATTTGGCCTCGCAAAAATTTTAATTACCGGTATTATGAATAAGAAGGTATTGCTGATGATTCTGGATGGTTGGGGAATTGCCAAAAACACCAAAGTATCAGCCATTGATAGCGCAAACACCCCATACATTAACTCGCTCTACAAAAAGTATCCGCACAGTACCCTGGAAGCTTCTGGTTTGGCCGTTGGGCTACCCGCTGGCCAAATGGGCAACTCCGAAGTTGGGCACATGAACATTGGTGCTGGCCGTATTGTGTACCAGGACCTGGTTCGGGTGAATAAGGCTGTAGAGGAAAAAGAGCTTGATGCAAACCCCGTGTTGGTGAAGGCTATTCAATATGCCAAAGCCAACAATAAAGCGTTTCATCTGATCGGGTTGGTTTCGGATGGCGGGGTACACTCGCACCTGGAACACTTAAAGGGAATCATCACCATTCTTCATAACAATGGTTTAAAGAATGTATTTGTTCATGCCTTTACGGATGGTCGCGATACTGACCCCAAAGGCGGTTTGAATTACCTGACCGATCTGAACAATCACCTTCATAAAACCACCGGCAAAATTGCCAGCATAGTAGGTCGCTATTACGCTATGGATCGTGATAAGCGCTGGGAGCGGGTTAAACTTGCTTACGATTTGATGGTGCACGGCACTGGCCAGGCTACTACCGATGCCCTTAAAGCCGTTGCAAACTCTTACGAGGCCAATGTTACCGATGAATTTATTAAACCTATTGTAGTAACCGATCAGAATAAGAAACCGCTTACTACTATTCAGGAAGGTGATGTGGTGTTATGCTTCAACTTTCGCACCGATCGTGGCCGCGAAATTACACAAGCGCTTACACAGCAGGATTTTCACGAACAGAACATGTACAAGCTCAACCTGCATTACATTACACTCACCAACTATGACGATTCGTTTAAAGGTGTGAACGTTATCTTCGATAAAGACAACCTGGAAAACACGCTGGGCGAGATTGTGGCCAAAGCCGGTAAAAAACAAATCCGGATTGCCGAAACCGAAAAGTATCCACATGTAACGTTCTTTTTTTCTGGCGGCCGCGAAGAAGCGTTTGCTGGCGAATCGCGGATCATGTGTCCATCGCCAAAAGTGGCAACCTATGATTTGCAACCTGAAATGAGTGCGAATGACATCAAAGACAAAATCATTCCTGAACTGAATAAAAAAGAGGCTGATTTTATCTGCCTCAATTTTGCCAACCCCGATATGGTAGGCCACACGGGTGTGTTTGAAGCCGCAGTTAAAGCCTGCGAAACCGTTGACCAATGTAACGAAGCTGTTACCGAAACGGCTCGTAAAAACGGGTACTCGGTAATTATCATTGCCGATCATGGCAATGCCGATATGATGATTAATGAAGATGGTACCCCAAACACGGCACACACCACTAATCTGGTGCCGGTTATTCTGGTGGATGATCAGTACAAAGGGAAGCTTAAATCGGGCAAGCTGGGCGACCTGGCACCCACCATTCTTACCTTAATGGGTATACCCGTTCCTAAAGAAATGAGCGGCAAGGTATTGATTGATTAAGCCCATGATGCGGAGTTTTTTATTAGGGATTCTAGGACTACTGTTATGGGGTTGTAAGCAATCGGAGGTTGTTTACGATAAACCTTATTTCGATTTTGATAGTTTAATAAATCAGCAACAACACGAGCTGTTAACAACTAAAGCTACGCTTACTAAAACGGTATCGCTTGATTCCGCCAAAGAGGAAATCTCATTCGAAGCCGACTCACTGGTATTGGGTAAAGAGTTAGATGTGTTCCGGCAGTTAGATATAATTAACAAGCCCGGCTTTAAAGACAAGTATAAGATTTCGGATGGCGAAAAAGATACGCGTAGTAATCTAACCATCCGCAGGTATGAGGCCCTGGAAAAAACGGCTCCGGTTCAGTTTGTGTTGTTCTATTATCAAAATGAGTTTAGTCGCATTCATAAAATCGAATCGGCCTACCGCGAAAACAATACCCTTTACGGAACGGAACGCAATCTCTTGCTTGAATTTGATGATTCAACCGGGAAGCTGCTTTTAACGCACTATAGATTAACCGGAGTTCAAAAACTGATTCTAAGCGACACTATTGCATTTTCTATTGATGGCGTTTTCGTTCCGGGAATCTTTTAGCAGGAAAAGATCAAGTAAAATTAATGGCAAAACGTAACCGCGAGGAAGGAGAAAAGCGACCGCTTAATAAAGCCGGGATAAAGAAATTTCTGGGTGTTTTTCGGTTTGCACTGCCGTATAAATGGATTTTTGCCGTTGGACTTCTGGCCCTTTCTCTTTCCAGCGGAGTGTTGTTATCCTTCCCTTATCTCTCCGGAAAACTACTTGACGTAGCGCAAGGTAAAACCGATTTCTATTTCAACACCATCAACCAGGTTGCCTTGGTTATGATAGCTGTGTTGCTGATTCAAGGCGTGTTCTCCTTTCTTCGGGTATACACTTTTACCTATGTAAGCGAGCATGCTTTAGCCGATCTGCGCATGCAGTTGTATTCAAAAATTATCTGGTTGCCGCTACCCTTTTATGATAGCCGAAGAGTAGGTGAGTTGATGAGCCGCATTACTTCGGATGTAAGCATCTTGTACGACACCTTTACGTTTACACTGGCCGAATTGCTGCGCCAGATTTTAATACTGGTTATTGGTATCCCCTTGCTGATTGTACTCTACCCGAAGTTAACCATTTTCATGTTGCTCACTTTTCCATTGTTGATTATTGCCGCCTTATTCTTTGGAAAATTCATTCGCAAGCTTTCTAAAAAAACACAAGATCAACTGGCTACTGCCAATGTGGTGGTGGAAGAAACGCTGCAATCTGTAACTGTTGTAAAAGCATTTACCAATGAAGTGTTTGAAATTAACCGCTATAAAAATTCACTGGCCGAGGTTATTAAAACTGCCATCCGCACATCGCGTTACCGCGGGGCATTTATTTCGTTTACGATTGTGGCGCTGTTTGGAGGAATTGTGGCCGTAGGTTGGTTCGGAGCATTAATGGTTCAAACTGGCGAAGTACAGTTGGGCGAACTATTCTCGTTTATCATCTACACGGTTTTTATTGGTGGTTCTATTGCCGGCCTGGGCGATATCTACAGTCAACTGCAAAAATCAATTGGTGCATCTGAACGGATTCTTGAAATCCTGGAAACAGCCGATGAGAAGCCTGAGGTTTCCACAGCCATTAAGCTGCAGGGGAAAATTGAGTTTAACAATGTGCAATTTGCTTACCCTACCCGGCCTGATGTGCAAGTGCTGAAAGGCATTAACATTTCTATCCGGCCCGGAGAAAAAGTGGCTTTGGTTGGCCCAAGCGGTTCGGGTAAATCAACCATCATTAACCTGTTGTTACAATTCTATCAGCCTTCAGCCGGAACTATATTGGTTGATGATTTAATAGCACCCCATTACAACCTGCACGCCTACAGAAGCAACTTGGGTGTGGTGCCACAAGAGGTAATTTTATTTGGGGGTACCATTCGCGAAAATATTGCCTATGGTAAACCGGGGGCATCAGAAGCTGAAATAACAGATGCGGCCCATAAAGCCAATGCGTGGGAGTTTATTGAAAGCTTTCCGGATGGTCTTGATACGGTTGTGGGCGACCGTGGGGTAAAGCTTTCGGGTGGGCAGCGGCAACGGGTGGCTATCGCGCGCGCCATCTTACGTAACCCGGCCATTCTTATTCTGGATGAGGCTACCAGTTCGCTTGATGCGCACTCCGAAAAACTGGTGCAGGATGCCCTCGAAAACTTAATGCAAAACCGAACCACGTTGGTAATTGCTCATCGCTTAAGCACCATCCGAAAAGTAGATACTATTCTGGTTATCAAAGAAGGTGTGATTGCCGAGGCCGGTAACCACGCAGAACTAAGCGCCCGCCATAATGGGATTTATAGTAACTTGCTCAAATTACAGGTAGATGTAAAATGAAACCCGGAGGCCAGATTCTGAAAGACTATCAACTAAGAACAACCACCAGCCGCGAGGCTATTCTCGGTTTGTTTATCCGAAATGGTTTTGCACTCTCCTACTCTGACATTGAGCGTGAAATTGCTGCCACTTTCGATCGGGTAACCGTTTACCGAACGCTAAAAACTTTTCTGGACAAAGGGGTAATTCATAAAGTACTGGATGACGAGGGAAGTCTTAAATATGCCCTTTGCAGCGATCCCTGTTCCACGCACGAGCATCATCACGAACACGTACATTTCAAGTGCGAGAAGTGCGGCCAAACCAACTGTCTGGAATCGGTTACAATACCCCCGGTAGCATTGCCGAAAGGTTTTTCGGTGAAGGAAATGAACCTGCTTATTCAGGGCAAATGCAATAAATGCCAATAACCTTAGGGGGTTCCCTTTTTAAGCAGGTAAGCATTAATGATGAGGCCCTTTTTCAATTTGAATTAATTTGTAGCTTTGGCCCCGATTAAGAGGTGATTGCCTGCCCGTTAGGACCGTTGATCACCTCTTTTTTAACCCCTAACCACCCGCTTAATGTTGGCTTTTAATCTGTTTGGCTTAAATCTCAAAGATGAGTCCTTCCTCTTTGGTGTATTTGGCCTTATAATCTTTGTATTCCTCCTGCTGGATCTGGGGATTTTTAATAAAACTGCCCATAAAATTTCCACCAAATCTGCCTTGTACCAATCCATTTTCTGGGTATTTATAAGCACTGTTTTTGGGTACATGATTTATGCCTTCGATTCAGAAAGCGGTGGTGCAAACGGAGCTTTCGAATACTTCTCGGCATACCTTACTGAGTACGCGCTTTCAGTTGATAATATCTTTGTAATCCTGCTTATTCTAAAATACTTCAAGGTTAAAGAGGAGTACTTTCACAAAGTATTATTCTGGGGCATTTTAGGAGCTGTCTTTTTCCGCGGTATTTTCATTTTCGTTGGAGCCATTCTCATTCATAAGTTCCATTGGATTTTGTACATCTTCGGAGTGTTTCTGATCTACTCCGGTATTAAAATTTACTTCGAAGACAGCGATGAAAAAATTGACCCGGAAAAGAATCCGATCTTAAAATTCTGTCGCAAATACCTTCCCATCACACAAGATGAAATGGGCGGAAAGTTTGTAGCCCGTGTGGATGGTAAACTGATGTTTACTCCGTTGTTCCTGGTAATTATTTTGATTGAAACCACCGACTTGATTTTTGCAGTCGACTCTATTCCGGCTGCCTTTGCAATCACCACAAACGAATTTATTATTTATACCTCAAATATTTTTGCCGTAATGGGATTACGGGCCATGTTCTTCCTGCTATCGGGCATTATTGATAAGTTCTATTTGCTGCAGAAAGGATTGTCGATTATTCTGTTCTTCATTGGAGCAAAAATGCTTTTGGAGATTGGTAAGGATTATGATTTTATACCGAAGATATTAACCGATATGCCCCCCACCATTTCGTTTATTATCATTCTGGTAACGCTAACGCTTTCCATCGTATTCTCCGTTCTTATTCCCCGCAAGGAAAGTCCGGAATCGGAAGAGTTAAAGGATTAAGCTGAGTTCTAAGATCAGGCTACTTCGGCAAAGAAATCCTTAGGGAGGATTTTCATCAGGATGGGCAGCGTAAGAAATTTCTGCGGCAGCGAAATTATTACAAACGATGGAATGATTTTAAGAGTAGCAACGAGCAACTCCTGCATCCGGCTCTTTTCTTTTTCACTCAACTCCTGCGCACGGGCTTTGCCTAATAACTCCATCAGTTCTTTACTTTCCTGAACTTCTTTTAGCAATCGGTTTTTATGGCTGCCTGTAACTTTGGCCATGCGCTGAATAAACTGCTCGCTAACCTGGTTAAAGTCTTGCTTGTTTTGCAGATAATTCAGCTTGTCCCAATGCTCCAACACAAAACCTTCAATGGCGAGCATACTGTGATCCAGATCTTCCTCCGCAAAACCCAAATACGTACAAAGTTGTTTCAGGAATTCAATCTCAGAATCTTCCACCCGCTTATCTGCCCAAATGGTAAGGATGGCTATTTCGAGAAAATACTTCTTCAAAATCCAGGAGTTGTTGGTTGGCAGGTTGATCTCTTCCATCACAATCCCCTGATCAAAAATTTGTTTTGCTTCGCGCTTCTTTTCAGTCGGTAGCTCGGTACTCTGCAGGAAAAAATCCAACAATCTCCGCTCTTCATACTCAATAGTTGAATTAGCGTGTGCTGCGCAGGCAATTACCTTAACAACAGAAAAGCGAAGCTCTTCCCGTTCGTATTTAAAAAAGTCTGATACAATCCTATCGGCATTGGTGTGAATCCATTGCCCAAAGATGAAGACATCCAGAAACAACAAACTGTTATGAAACAACTGCACCCAGAAGTTGGTGTCAAATTCAGACGTGTGCGCTATTCTTTTATCCAGAATTTTCTCAGCTACCTCCAGAGGTGATTTCTTCTTTCCGAAAAACGACTTTGAGGGGGTGGCGAGTTCCGGAAAAATGTTGTTATAAAAACTTCCAATGCTTTCTAATGTTTTAAGGATTACTTTGGAGAGTTCTTCGGGTGACTGGATTGACTTGTTGTGAAACAGAAGTGCACTGCTGATCAGACTTTCGGCTAACAGAATTTTCATTCTGTCTTTTTCATCCCATGTGGGCGAATCGGGTAAACCCGTTACGCCAACCGGTTGCCCATACATGATACCGGTAGGTTGTATAACACGATAAAGTGATTGCTCCGGGTGATGCGCAATCTTAGCCTCACCAGTCAAGTCTTTAAGTAAGACCTGCCTGAATTCCAGGTATTCTTTTAGCCAGCCCTTTTCGCCAGGGTTCATTTGATAGGGTAAAAAGTAAAGTTGCTATAAATTTTTCACTTTTTTAAGCGACAACCTTTACATCCTTGTCGGATTAAGCCTCTTTCCAACCCTTTTTGTCGATGGTTCGGTACGACTCCTCAACTTTTTTTCGGAGACTGGTTTTAAAAGCTTCTAATTTTTTAGCCAGGGCTTTATTTTCTGAAGCTAAAATCTGAGCGGCCAGAATGCCTGCGTTGCGGGCTCCATTCAATGCTACAGTTGCCACCGGCACTCCTGCGGGCATTTGTAAAATAGATAGTACCGAGTCCCAGCCATCAATTGAATTAGATGATTTTATAGGGACACCAATTACTGGCAGTGTTGTGAAAGAGGCCACCATACCAGGCAGGTGTGCAGCCCCGCCTGCGCCAGCTACAATCACTTTCAATCCACGGCTGCGGGCTGAGTTTGCGTAATCGGCCATACGTTGAGGGGTGCGATGTGCCGAAACCACTGTGAGTTCAAAGGGCACTGCTAACTCTTCCAGAAATTCAGCAGCCTCTTTCATAATCTTAAGATCAGATTGGCTACCCATAATTATACCCACCACTGGTTTGCTCATGCTTTTACTTTAAGCGTTTGTTTTACAAAGTTGGCTTTCTTTTTCAAACTATCGAGGTTGTTATCCACAATTGTAACGTGGCCCATTTTGCGAAAAGGCTTGGTAGTTTTCTTTCCATACAAATGCACGTAAACGCCTTCGGCTTTCAGTACTTCTTCCAAACCCTCGTAGCAGGCGTTGCCCGTAAAACCCTCCTCGCCTAAGAGATTCACCATCGCGCTTGGCGCTCGTAATGCCGTACTTCCTGCGGGCAGATTAAGGATGGCACGCAAATGTTGTTCGTACTGCGAGGTTACGTTGCCTTCAATGGTTTGGTGGCCACTGTTATGTGGGCGAGGGGCAACTTCATTCACTAACACATTGCCTTCTTTTGTAACAAACATTTCTACAGCCAGCAAGCCAATCATATTCAAACTGGTTATCACCTTGCGGGCAATGGCTTCGGCTTGCTGCGCAATTTCTGTTTCAATTTGTGCCGGGGAGAATAAGTACTCTACCAGATTAGCTTCCGGATGAAAAACCATTTCCACGGCCGGATAAGCCGCAACTTCCCCATCAATATTTCGCGATACAATTACGGCTATCTCTTTTTCAAAAGGAATCCATTTTTCGAGTAAGCCTGGCGCATCAAAAGCTTTGCTCAAATCCGATTTGGTTTTAATTACCTGCACGCCCCTTCCATCATAACCTTCTTTGCCCAGCTTGTTTACCGCGGGAAGAAAATCGTGATGGTTGGCCACCTCTTCTTTGTTGTTAACCAATACAAATGGTGAAGTGGGAATCTGATTATCCGCAAAGAATTGCTTCTGAAGCCGCTTGTCCTGAATTAATTCAATTACCGTTGGTTGCGGGTAAACCTTTTTGCCGGCTTTCTCCAGATCGAAAAGTGCTTTTGTGTTTACATTCTCGATTTCGATTGTTAGAATGTCGCAGGTTTTGCCAAAGGCCATTACCGTTTCGTAATCGGTTAGCTTACCCTGTGTAAACCGGGCTATGCCGGCACAGGGTGCTTGCGCATCGGGATCGAGCACCTGAAAATTCAGATCCAGGTTGATGCCCGCCTGAATGAGCATGCGGCCCAACTGGCCTCCACCTAAAACACCAATAGTAAAATGAGGATTGAATACTGCCATGAGTGGCAGCAAAAATACGAGTTAGGGATTGTTCTTCAAGGATTAATAATCGGTAATCGATTTGGCACGATCTACTACATCGTTAAATTCAATACCCGCATTTTTGATGGTGTACAGCAATAGCCGCACTTCTTTGATATGCACGCGACCATCCGTTTCTGACATTTTATAGAGGTGAACAAATGCATTTAATTTTTCTTCATCCGTGCAGTTGTTAATCAATTCTATCCCTTCGCGGTATATCTCCCGCTCTTTCTTTCCTACAACAGCCTGTTCAAATTTCTTAAAATCTTCATCGCTGATAGATTCTTTTCTTTGATCCTGGATAACGCCTGATATTCCTTGGCGTCAATAATTCCATCAGCACTTATCAGCAGGTGGGCTAAGTAAAGTAATCCCAGTTTTGAATTTGAGGTAGTCATAATGGTAATGTCTCAAAAGTAGCGAGAATTATCACTCATTATTCAGAATCAACACCTCATGTAAGATTATGATAAACTTTGATAAATAATGAATGCCGAAACATAGGCAAGGGCTGTCATGTAGGCCAGTTGTATTAGGGGCCACTTCCAGCCTTTTGTTTCTCGCTTCACCACGGCAAGGGTGCTCATACATTGCATGGCAAACGTATAGAACACAAGCAGGGAAAGGCCAACGGCTGGTGTGTAACGAGGCCCGCCTGTTGCCGGATTTATTTCTGTGCGCAGCCGGCCTTTAATGGTTTGTTCGTCTTCGGTACCTCCTAAACTATAAATGGTAGCTATCGTGCTCACAAAAACTTCGCGTGCCGCGAAAGAGGTTACCAGCGCAATCCCGATTTTCCAATCGTACCCTAAGGGTTCAATGGCTGGTTCCAATGCTTTGCCAATAATACCCGCATAGGAGTGCTCCAACTTGTATGAGGCTACCCGCGCTTCAAATTCCTCAGCACTTATTTCGGTTTGGCCAACTTCACTTTTTATCGCCTCCTCGGCTTTGTTCATAGCATCACCAGGACCATAGCTTGCCAAAACCCAAAGCACGATGGAGATAGCGAGAATAACTTTACCCGCTTCAAATACAAACGACTTCGTTTTTTCAACAATAGTATAGGCCACGTTGCTCCACTTGGGCTTGCGATACGTAGGCATTTCCATAATCAGATAACTACGTTCTTTTGTCTTGATTAATAATTTCAACACAAAAGCTGAAACTACAGCAGCCAGAAAGCCCAGCAGGTAAAGGCCCATTAATACTAACCCCTGGTAGTTGAAGAAGCCAAATAGTTTAACATCAGGAATAATAAGCGCAACCAGAATTGTAAACACCGGCAACCGGGCGGAGCAACTCATAAACGGAGTTACAAAAATTGTAGTCAATCGATCTTTCCAGTTTTCGATGGTGCGGGTGGCCATGATGGCGGGTATGGCACAAGCCATTCCGGAAATCAAAGGCACTACACTTTTGCCATTCAACCCCACAACGCGCATAAGTTTATCCATCAGAAAAACTACGCGGGCCATATAGCCACTTTCTTCCAGTATGGCGATGCAGGCAAACAGAATGGCGATTTGTGGAATAAAAATTACAATACCCCCAATACCCGGCACAATCCCCTGCGTAATCAAATCGAAGAATGGTCCATCCGGAAAATATTCATCCAACACGTTGCTTAATCGGGCAAATGAACTATCGATAAAATCCATTGGGATTTGTGCCCAGGCAAAAATGGATTGGAAGATTAAGAACAGCACCGAAAAGAAAATCAGATAGCCCCACACTTTGTGTGTAAGTACTTTATCAATTCGGTACGAAAATTTTTTCCATTCCGGATCGGAAGACTTAAGGGTAACCTTATTCAGTAAATCCTGAATAAAGCTATATCGCATTACCGTTTCAGCTCCTTGATATTTGTGCTGAAAGAAATTTGCAGCTTTTGCCTGTGACGTGATGTAAGTCTTATCGTCAGAACTTAGAAATGACAGGTTGTCGGTTTGTTGCAAAAACTGATAGGCCTGGTACCGTGTACTCAGATTGAATTTTTGCTGGATGTCTTTAACCAGTGGCTCAATTTCATCGCCCACCTTATAAACTGTTTTTGTGGAGGGTTTGATTGATGTGGTGAGCAATTTTTTCAATTCAACTATTCCTTGCCCCGTGCGCGCATTTATCATAACCACGGGTAAATCCAACGCTACTGAAAGTGCCTGCACATCTATGCTCTGACCTGAGCGTGCAGCCAGATCCATCATATTTAACGCAAGCACCGTGGGTATTTGCAAATCGATGAGTTGTGTTAACAACAGCATACAATTTTTAAGATTGGTAGCATCGGCTACCAGCACCACGCAATCCGGATAGTGAACTCCGCTTCTGTCGGATAAAATATCCGTTACAATTTTTTCATCGAGCGTGCGCGGATACAAGCTGTAAATGCCGGGCAGGTCCATTACTTGCGCTATGATGTTCGCGTCTAAGTGACACGTGCCGGTTCGTTTGTCAACGGTTATACCCGGAAAGTTTCCAATTTTCTGGTTGAGGCCGGTAAGCAAATTAAATAAGGAAGATTTACCGGCATTTGGTTTCCCGGCAAGGGCAATACGTAAAGTTTTCTGTGCCGCCATTAGTTCAGGATGGTAATGGTGGAGGCTTCGGCTATACGAAGGGAAAGATCATAACCCGAAACTGTAATGCAGATAGGATCGCCAAAAGGCGCAGTAAAATTGAAGCGCACTACCGTGCCCGGCAAAAGGCCCATCTCCAACAACTTTACCGAAAGCACATCATCGCGAAAGCCCGAGATAACCGCGGTTTCTCCGGGCAACATTTCGGCTATGCTTTTCTGGCTCTCCAATCTTATTTAGATTAAATTTAAATTGTGCGAATATAATGGGAGCCACTATGCCAAACAATGACTATATTCGGTTGATGAAAAAGAAAGTGGAGAAGAAGAAGGTTAAAAAATTGGTAAAGGTTGAAGAAAGTAAGGTGGCTACGCCAAAAGATGAGCGTTTTGATTTTGGTGGCTTACCTGAAATCAATTTGAAGAAAAATCTGGGCTGTGGTTAAACACGAGTTTACTGATTCATGAAAAAATCTTTTTTTAAAATTCTGGCAACCATTAACAAGGTGATATTGCCGCGTATCAGCAAGCGTGATCTTAACCGCCTATCCAAATTTGAAAAAGCCGTGGTGGCTTATCGGTATTGGGTTACAATTAATGCGTTGGATTAACGAAAATTCTGAATCAAATACTCTCGGCAAAGAACACCCGCTTCACCCGCTCACTCGTGTTGGTTAAAATTTCGTAGGGAATTGTTCCAATGCTTTCCGCCACTTGTTGTATCGGCAAAGCATCTCCAAAAATAATTACTTCATCACCTGCCTTTGCCTCTACGCCAGTTATATCAATCATGGTCATGTCCATGCATACATTGCCTATAACCGGCACCACCTTTCCATTCACAAAAACTTTTCCTTTACCCCGGCTAAACGCCCGACTAAAACCATCGGCATAACCAATGGCAATGGTGGCAATTGTTTTTCCTGAATCGGCCTTGCCCCATCGGCCATAACCAACGGTACCTCCGGGCTTAATTTCTTTTACCTGTGAAATAACCGTTTTAAGGGTAGCCGCGGGTTTCAGATTCTGATTGGGTTCTGTTGTTGGATTTATTCCATACAAGCCAATGCCTAAACGCACCATTTCCAGTTGGTATTCAGCAAAGCGAATTATGCCAGGTGAATTAAGAATGTGCCGGATAGGCATAACCCCTAAGGCTTCCGAAAAAGCCTTGTAACCAAGTTGATAGATTGAAACCTGTTGGTGGGTGTAGGCATCATGTTCAGCACCATCGGCTGCTGCCAGGTGCGAGAAGATACTCGCCAATTTGATGTTTGGATTGGCTTTCAAAACAGCAATGGCTTCCGTATAATTTTCTGGTTCGAGGCCAAGCCGGTGCATGCCGGTTTCCAGTTCAAGGTGTACTCTGCATGTTTTGCCTCTTAGAAAGGTGGCTAATGTTTTTAACATGGCTACACTATAAAGCACAGGTTCGAGGTTATGTTTTACCAGTGAATGAAAACTTTCTTCTGTAGCATTCATTACCATAACCGGAATGGTGATTTGATTTTTGCGCAACTCTATTCCTTCATCGGCATAAGCCACTCCAAGATAATCCACCCGATGAAACTGCAACAAATTGGCTACTTCTTCGCTTCCACTGCCATAGGCAAAAGCTTTAACCATGGCCATGATTTTTACACCGGGTTTCAATTTCGATTTAAAAAAATTCAGGTTGTGTACTAACCTGCCTAAATCGATTTCCATCCGCGTGCCGTGTATTTTTCGTTGTAAATGATTTACAATTTTTTCAAACTGAAAAACCCGTGCACCTTTCAACAGAATAACTTCATCGTGCAAACTATTCCACAACGTCTGGTCTTGAAGCGCTTGTTCCGTACTTTCAAAAAAGATGCTTTGTTCGGTAACGCTTTTAAATATGTGTTGCTGATTCACTAAAACTTCACCTATGCCGATTAATCGGTTAATGCCACTTTGCCCAATGATCCTGGCCATGCGCATGGCTAGTTGTTCATCGTCCAAACCGGATTGCAAAATATCAGACAACACTAAAGTCTTTTTTGGTTTGCGAATGTTATTGATAAAATCAAGGCTGATCTGCAAACCCGCCAGATCATTGTTGTAGCTGTCATCAATCAACTGGCAATTATTAAGGCCTTGCTTCAGTTCAAGCCGCATGGGTACAGCGCGAAGCGAATTGATTCGGTGTTGAATTACCTCGGGTTGCAAGCCAAGTTCCAGCATAATCACGATGCAATGAATCAGGTTTTCTACCGAAGCTTTATCGGTAACTGGTAATTCAAATCGCTGCTGCCATGCCTCTCGCTTTAACACAATGTTTGATGCCTGAACCGTAACCGTGTACGAAGCATTACCGGAAAAAGCCCAGCTTATTTTTTTTGCACTCAATTCCGCTACCGCTTTACTGATCTGATTATCATCGGCACAATAGACTATAGTTTGTGCTTGTACAAACAACTTTAGTTTTTCTGAAATTTTTTGATCAGACGATTCAAAGCCTTCATCATGCGCGGTACCAATGTTGGTTAGCAAACCGATAGTGGGTTTGATAATATCCGCTAACATTTCCATCTCATCTGGTCGCGAGATTCCGGCTTCAAAAATGCCCAGTTGATGGTACGACTGCATTTGCCATACCGATAAAGGCACACCCAGTTGTGAATTATAACTTCCCGGATTTTTCACCACTTTAAAATCAGGAGTTAACAATTGGTATAGCCATTCTTTTACAATTGTTTTACCGTTACTTCCCGTAATTCCAATTACCGGAATTTGAAATTGAGCCCGATGAAACTTTACAAGGGCTTGTAAAGCTTTTAATGCTGAGGGTACCTGCAATACATTAGCTTCCTTCAGTCCGGTTACATCAACTGCATGCTCCACCACAAACTGCCGCATGCCCTGGGCATACAAATCGTTTAAAAAAAGATGTGCATCGTGCCGTTCACCTTTTATGGCAAAAAATACTGCGCCTTCCGCAAGCACAACCTTACGACTATCTGTAACAAGATCTGTTACCGGCTTATCGCGATGGCTTACCACCACAATACCTCCACAAATTTTTTGTAAGTCCGAAAACTGCATGCTTAAAACAATTTGGCTCCGTTAGGAACGGGCCTTTCAGGAGCACTTAATACAACATTTTGCTGCTCATCCGGGAAACCTGTAACCAAAACTTCTGACAGAAAATTGGCAATCTGGCGGGGTGACAGGTTTACCACACAGATAACCTGGCGGCCAATGAGCTGATTTGTCGAATAAAGAGCGGTTATCTGTGCACTGGACTGTTTTACACCAATTTCCGGCCCCAGGTCGATCCAGAGCTTAAAAGCGGGCTTTTTTGCCTCCGGAAATGGCTCTGCTCTCAAAATTGTACCTGCCCGAATGTCGATTTTATTAAAGTCCGCCCCTGTTGACATTTTCAAAATTTTATTACTTTGCAAAGCTAACTTTCAAAATAACTGATTGAGATTGTAAGATATAATTAGATGAAATTAAAGTTTTCATACTTCTTATCACTCGTAGTAGTGGCACTGGCAGCTGGAGTAGCTCATGCTCAGGAGGGATCGCAGGGGCCGGAGGAATTAGTACCCCCATTTGTTGAGAACTCAACACGTGAAGACAAACCGCTTATCTACGAGCCCGAAGGCAAGGCCCCCAATACCAATCAACCAACAATCAGCCCTGCTCCAAGTAAACCAAAAGCAAAGGCATCAGATACTGCCAAGGGTGGAGCTTCAAAACCTGAAGATGATGCACTCTCTTTCAACTTCCTGTTGCACATCATTCAGAAATTCAAAAGCTCTGATGTAATCGGTCAGTAATCCGCTGATCAAAATTTAGAAGCACCAGATTTGTTCTCGTTTATCTTTGCAACCCTGTTGCAATTTTGAAAAAGCTGCTTACCCTGCTGGTATTGTTGTTTTCGTGCCAATATCTGTTGGCGTGGCAGAATTGCACCTTTTTTATTTCCGGAAAGGTGATAGATGAAAATGGTTCTGCTTTACCCGGAGCTTCTGTTCAAATTAAAAAACTCGGTTTAGGAGAAGCCACCAATGAAGCCGGAGCATTCCGGTTTGATAAGATTTGTCAGGGAAGTTACCTCGTTTTGGTTCAATACCTGGGATACGAAACGGTTGAAAAACGAATTACGATCGATTCCAATTTTGAACTAACTATCGCGCTTCAGCCTTCCGAACAGGTACTTCAGGAAGTTGTTGTTGCCGACCACGTTGAGATTGCTAACAGAAGTAATAATACAGCTGCATTAAGTGCCCGCGAGCTAGCCGAAGTAAACGGTAAATCGTTGGGCGAAACGTTACAAAACATAAGCGGTGTAAACTCAATTCAATCGGGGCCGGCAATTTTCAAGCCTGTAATTCATGGTGTGCACAGCCAACGCATTCTTATTTTAAACAATGGCATACGGCAGGAAGGACAACAATGGGGCGCTGAACATGCTCCTGAAATTGACCCCTTTATTGCCAACATCCTTACGGTGATTAAAGATGCGGGTGCCATTAAATATGGCACCGATGCTTTGGGCGGAGTAATTGTAGTTACCCCCGCTGAGCTTCCGGCCGATCAAAAGTTAGGAGGCGAACTGCATCTTATTGGAAACTCGAACGGAAGAGCCGGAACGATTTCGGGATTACTGGAAGGCGGAATTAAGAATGCAAAGGGCTGGGGTTGGCGTGTACAAGGCACAGGCAGACGCTCGGGCGATGCACATACTCCTGATTATGTGCTCTCCAATACCGGCTTTCGTGAGATGAATTATTCTGCTTCTGTTGGGCACCATACCGAAACATCAGGGTTTGAAATTTTCTACAGTCACTTCAATACAACCATTGGTATTCTGCGCGGCTCCTCAAGTGAAAATACCCAAGGCCTGGCTGACGCAATGGAACGTGAAGTACCTGCCAATACAACAGACTTCAAGTACACCATAAGTGAACCCCGACAAGAAGTAACGCATAATCTCATAAAAGTAAATGGGCATGTTCGCAGCACGAAACATTTATACAATCTGCAATATGGATTGCAGATTAATAATAGGAAGGAGTTTGATGTACGCAGAGGAGCAGCGTTAACCGCTTTACCCGCACTTGCCTACAAACTTTATACACATACTATAGATGCTGAACGTGAATCTACCTTATCCGAAACGCATTCACGCTGTATCGGCATTAACAGTATGATACAAGACAACAACAAAATTGACGGTACGCAAACACTACCCTTTATTCCAAACTTCAGAAACTACTCTGCGGGAGTCTTCTGGATTGAAAAGATTTCGCGCAACAAAGTTGATTACGACTTGGGTTTACGATATGATTATAGACTTTATCAAGTGGCCGGGTTTAACTTTCAAAACAAATTGTATAAAACCCAATTTGGTTTTGGCAATGTTACCGCTACAGCCGGAGTGTCTTTCAAACTATCGCAACACAGTACTTTAATTGGAAATGTGGGTAGTGCCTGGCGCCCACCTAATGTGGCGGAGTTATATAGTCTGGGCACGCACCAAAGCGCTGCTGCTATTGAATATGGTTTGCTCTTGGATGAAATCACCACACAAGTGAAAGAAATTGAAAACTCAAATGTTAATGCCGAACATGCGCTTAAGTGGGTAACTACCTACCAATATCAAAAAAGCAGATGGCAAGCCGAAGCTACAGGCTACCTCAATTACATTTTCAATTACATCTACCTAAAGCCGCGTGGCATTACTGAAACCGGTCGCGGACCATTTGCTTACTACAGATACACGCAAACCGATGCTTCATTTGCGGGTATTGATGCCAGTTTGCAGTATGAACTCACCCGCAAGTTTTCAATCCGGACCAGTGCCTCGCTGCTTCGCGCGAAAGATGTAACGCAAAATGATTTTTTGATTTTTATTCCTTCAAATCGGGTTGATGTTTCGTTCCGTTATGAAAGCACGAAAAACAAAAAAAAATTCTTTGCACAGGCCAAACTAAAATATGTGGCTGAACAAAAGCGTGCGCCAAGGGTGGTAAGCCCGGAAGAAATTCTGGAAGCCAAAGCTCAAGGCATTGATTTATTTGCAACCGATACACGCACTTTCGATTTTCTGGCCGCGCCAAATGGCTATGCATTGCTATCCATAAGTACCGGATTATCGGTTACTGTCCAAAATACAAAACTTGATTTTCGCCTTTCGGCTGATAACCTGACCAACACGCGTTACCGCGAATACACCAACCGGATGCGGTACTTTGCCAACGAAACTGGGCGTAATGTTTCCGTTGCTGTAAATCTTAGTTTTTAGTTGTTGCAGCATTGCCGCGGTTATTTAAAATCTTTATTATTGCAACTATGTTGCATAAACAAACACGAATGAAATTGCAGTTAAAAGTCTTTTTACTTATTGCCCTTGTGGGCGGGATTGTCTTGTTGAGTGGTTGTGATAAAGACCCCGAACCTGAAAACATCCCGGAAGAAATTACCAAAGTGATTTTAACGTTTTCCGCCACCGGTGCGGCCCCGATTGAGGTAGAGGCCAACGATCCTGATCTGGATGGCCCACAGCCCATTGTTGTCGGATTAATTGCTTTAGACGCCAATACAACCTATACCTTATCGGTAGAGTTCTTTAATGGCTTTTATGAGCCAACCAAGCCTGAATATAGCATTACCGATGAAGTTGAAGCGGAAGGGGCAGAACATCAATTGTTCTTTAGCTGGAGTGCTGGTGTTTTTTCTAATCCTGATGGTGTTGGAAACATTGAAACATCCGGAACTGTAAACTACAGTGATGAAGATGAAAATAACCTGCCAATCGGATTATCTACCACCTGGACAACCGCATCGGCAACAACAGGAAAGACATTAAGGGTTATGTTAAAACACCAACCAGGTCTAAAATCAGCAACCTCAACTTCATCTGATGGCGACAGTGATCTTGACCTCACCTTTCCGATAAGAATTAACGAATAGAGACCTTTTAGTTTAGGTTAGGCTGTTGCAGGGAAACCTGCATCAGCTTTTTATTTATTGGCTTTTACCAGAAACTGTTCGAGATCTTTCAGTTTCAGAATGCCTTCGTAATAGGCTTTACCAAAAATCACAGCAAAAATCCCAATGTCGTTCAGGCGCTTAATGTCATCTACCCCACGCACACCACCGCTGGCCAATACCTGTAAATCGGGGAAGCGGGCTATTACTTCTTCATAGAAAGAAAATGCCGGCCCTTCTAATACTCCATCGCGCGAAATGTCTGTTGACTTAACATATTTTAAGCCCCGGTCATAAAAAAACTGGAGTTGATCGAACAGGGTTATCTCTGCTTTTTTCTGCCAGCCTCTAAAGGCAATTTTTTTTGATTCGATATCGGTAACGTCAGCACCCAATGTCATTTTCTCGCGTCCGTATGAAATAATCCAGGAGGCAAATAACTGAGGATTAGTGACTGCAATACTGGATGCTGTAATATAATCGGCACCGTATTCAAAAACTTTGCCTATGTCGCCATCGGTACAAATTCCTCCAGTAAAATCAATCTTTAAATCAGTGTGGCCTGCCATAGCTTCCAGTACATGATAATTCTTGGGGCTACCACGTTCGGCTCCATCCAGATCAACTAAATGAACAACTTCAATTCCATGATCCTCAAAACGTTTGGCTAAATCAAGTGGATTTTCGTCATAGGATTTTTCGCTGGTGGGATCGCCTTTTCGCATTTTCACCACCTTCCCTTTTCGTATGGCTATGGAAGGAATTACTTGTATCATTTCGCTGCTTTAATTTCTACTTATAGAGTTTCAAAAATACCACCGGATTGCTAAAATTCCTTGACCTAATTTTACTACGGTGAGTTATTTTGACTTGAATGGTACCGAAACCAGCGTCTTATCCCACATAAAAATTAACTGCATCTCTTCGCCCCAGCGTTCAATTGAAATCGTAAACTGTTCAAATTCTTTTTCTTGCTGAACCGATATGGCTTGCACCGACAAAACATCTTTAGTCGCATCACGATTTGCTTCGCCATTAAAATCCACACCCCACTGGCCCGTTTCACTGTTAAAGATAATTGTCCAGCTTTGTTCTTCGGGGATAGTAAACAGGCTGTACTTACCTGCCTTCAATGTTTTATCTCCAAATACAAGATCTTTATTCGTTTCGAAAACGGTGGCTTCGTTTGCACCGGTGCGCCATACTTGGTTATAGGGAACCAACTCTCCAAAAATTACACGTCCTTTTTTAAAAGGCCGGTTATACAAAACCGATATTTCCAGATCGGCACTACTAAAACTACTTTTATCCTCAGGGCTGAATGATTTAGTATAAACCAGTCGCATATATAGTAATACACCTAATACAAGCACCACTGTTATGCCCAGTATGATAAGAAACTTCTTCATTTTGCCTTCAGTTTAAAAATAGCCTAAGTATTTGAAGTATAATAAGTTCACGAGTTTACAATTTTTAATGCGGATTTTGCAAATAATAAGTACCCTTGCCCTAAATTTGTTCACTTAATAGAATTAGTTATGGCTGTTTTTGGAGTTGTAATTGCGTTGTTTGTTTTAGCTATCGTATCCATCTGGCTGTTTCCAAACAGCAAAGTGAGCGACAACGAGCACGACAAAAAGCACTAATTTTTCAATTCTTCGCTCGTGCCAATGAATATCTGTGTCTTTTGCGGATCGGGCATGGGCCGTAATCCTATCTATGCCGATGCTGCCCGCACACTGGGCAGGCTCATGGCTCAGCATCAGTCAACCTTAATTTACGGTGGGGGCAATATTGGGTTAATGGGCACCGTGGCCGATGCGGTAATGGCTGGCGGTGGCAAAGTAATTGGGGTAATTCCTGATTTTTTAATGCAAAAAGAAGTGGGTCATAAAGGCCTTACCCAACTGGAAGTGGTGGGCAGTATGCACGAGCGAAAAAGACGGATGGCCGACCTTGCCGATGCTTTTGTGGCGTTACCTGGTGGCTGGGGTACACTAGATGAGCTAGCTGAAATTTTAACGTGGCGACAATTAGGATTGGTAAAAGCCCCGGTTGCTATTCTTAATACCAACCACTACTTCGATACGCTCTTAAAGCAGATGGAAGTTATGGTTATCGAAGGGTTTCTTTCTGCGCAAAATTTTGCTGATGTATTGGTTGCAGATACTCCCGAAACGTTACTTACACTAATGGGTGCACGTTCTTGAAAATGTCTAAAAAGTAGTAGATTTAACTTGAAGGCTTGTGTTCTTATAAAAACAGGCATTATCAGGGTGTGGCAATGCGAAGTTTAATTCTCCTCTTTATTCTGATTAGTTCTATTTGCCGTGCGCAAACGCTTGGGTTTTCATTGCCCGAGGGCAAATCCAAAGTTCAATTCCCGATTGAGATTTACAATAACCTGGTGGTGGTACCGATTATCCTCAATCACCAATTGCCCTTAAAGTTTATTCTGGATACAGGTGTGCGTACTTCTATTCTTACCGAAAAAGCATACAGCGATATTCTCAATCTTCCATATTCGCGTAAACTTGTTATTTCCGGACCAGGTGAGGAAAGATTAGTGGTGGCTTATGTTACCAACAACGTATCATTGGATATGCCGGGGGTTCAGGGCCGAGGCCACGCCATGCTGGTGTTGGAAGAAGATTATTTGGAGTTGCGAAACTACCTTGGTACCGATGTGCAAGGCATTTTGGGTTATGAACTTTTCAGCCGGTTTATCATTCAGGTGGATTACGAACGCAAACTGCTTACACTCATGTTGCCGCATCGATTCAAGGAGAAAAAAAAATTTACCTGGATACCCGCACAAATTCAAGATACGAAACCCTACATAACAGCTAATCTGCAACTGAATGATACCACTTCAATAAGTGCACGACTTCTTGTTGATAGCGGGGCCAGTCATGGTTTGTTTCTGGAGGCAAGTTCAAGCAACAAGATTACCATTCCCGCCAGGCATGTTAGCAGCATAATAGGCCGTGGCCTTGGTGGAGAAATAACCGGACAGATCGGAAAAATAAAATCAATTAACCTGGGCAACTTTCAAATACCGGATGTGATTACAAATTTTCCTGATCCGGAAACTTATCTGGATACCTTAAAAACAAGTCTGAGTGTTTTTAGAAATGGCTCGTTGGGTGGCGAAATACTGAGTCGGTTTACCGTGATTTATAATTTTCCCGGTGAAAAAATTTACCTGAAAAAAAATGCATCCTTTAAAAAGAAGTTTTATTTCAGTTTGAGTGGCCTTACCATTCGGGCGAAAGGATCGCGTCTAAAAAATTTCGAAATCACCAGTTTGCGCGAAAATTCCGAGGCCTATAAAGCGGGTGTACAGGTTGGTGATCGCATCATTAGCATTAACGGCATTCTGGCCAGCGACCTTAATCTAAATGTGGTAAACGCATTCCTTAATTCTAAACCCGGAAGGCGCATTGTCTTGCAACTTGAACGTGGCAATGAAAAACTAAAAAAGGAATTCCGATTGGTGGATCCTTTGTAAAATCAATCCTGAAACTTCACCATTCTTAAAAACTGCCCTCTGCGTTTGTTATAGGCCTGCTGCAGGTATTGCTGAGTGCGCTTGAATTTTAACGAGTTCATAAAGGCTGTATAGAGCGCTTCGCCTGTTATTGATTGCTTCAACACATAGTTCATTACACCGGCATTTATGGTGTCGATGTAATTTGAGTTTTTAAGAACCGTTACCGGAATATTTTTTGTCTTTCGATGCGTTTGTAATGCCTCTACAATCAGGCGAAGACCGGTTGTCCCCAGATTATCATCTAACAAGATGAAATTCGGACGAAATCTTGAAAGCCTTTCGAGGATACTGGTTAAGTCAAACGCAGTTTCAATAATCACCCGATGATTTTGAATCTGGCCCAGACCTTCTTTTGTTCGGCTTAAATCAATTGGATTGTTGCCTACCAACAATACGTTCAATTGTGTGTCAGATTTTACGATATTGTTCATAACCAACTATACTTTCAAATAAACGATATTGTGAGCGTTTCGGACTTTGAATTCCACTTTTTATTTTCGGTCCTGTTCAAGTATAGACACAGGTTTTCAGATAAAGTTTAAACAAGTGAAGAATGTATTTATTGCGGGTGGAGGATTAGCCGGGCTGGTTAGTGCCTGCCTGCTCGCAAAGAACGGAGTTGCGGTTACACTGGCCGAACGAAAAACCTATCCTTTCCATCGCGTTTGTGGCGAATACATTTCCAACGAAACCATTCCGTTTCTAAAATCCAACAATCTGCTTCCCGATCTGGACTTACCACAGATAAATCAGTTTCAACTCACTTCGGTAAACGGCAAATCGGCAGAATTAACATTAGATCTTGGTGGTTTTGGCATAAGCCGGTATACGTTCGATCATTTTTTGTATGAGCAAGCGCTTAAGCTGGGGGCTACTGTTTTGTTAAATACCGAAGTAGAAGACATTGCATACGATCAAACTGGGTTTGTAATAAAAGCCAGCCATCAAACATTGAGAGCGGATGTTGTGCTGGGTGCATTTGGTAAACGTTCGCGATTAGATGTTAAACTCAATCGTGATTTTATTCAGGCACGTTCGCCTTATGCGGGAATCAAGTATCACATCCGTACCGATCACCCCGCCAATCTAATTGCCCTGCATAATTTTAAACATGGCTATTGTGGTATTAGCGAGGTGGATGGCAACAA
This sequence comes from Bacteroidota bacterium, assembly GCA_051715445.1. Taxonomy (GTDB): domain Bacteria; phylum Bacteroidota; class Bacteroidia; order Cytophagales; family Cyclobacteriaceae; genus ELB16-189. The sequence continues at coordinate 28,080 of JBPXJU010000015.1, forward strand.
ACAAACCTTATGCTACCTCACACACCGCAACAACCTGAAGCAATACGGCAACATTGGTGATATGGAGAAAGCGGTGTTGTATAAAAATCCGTTCCTGAAATCTATTTTTCAGAACGCTGAGTTTCTTTACACAAAACCTGAAGTGATAAATGAAATTTCCTTTGCCCGGAAAACTCCGGTAACCAACCACATTCTGATGACGGGCGATTCGGCCGGAATGATTACCCCGTTATGTGGAAATGGTATGGCGATGGCCATTCATTCCGCTAAGATTGCAAGCGGGTTGGTGCTTGATTTTTGCAATAATCGAATAACACGCATAGAACTGGAACGTGAATATTCCAGCCAATGGAACGCACTTTTTGCACGCAGGCTTTGGGCAGGCCGACAAATTCAAAAATTATTTGGAGCTGAATGGACATCGAATCTGGCGGTTAATTTAGTGAACCACACAAAGCCTCTGGCTGGTTGGCTGGTAAAACAAACACACGGTACCCCGTTTTAAACTGTACCTGAGCAAAAGTTACAGTTGCAAAATGTTAGAGGTATCAAGAAAGAACCAGATAAAAAAAGCATTCAGGCAAGTTGCCGATAAAAAATTAAGCCACATGGTGCGACTATAGTTTGCGGCCTCTGGTTTCGAGTGCACTTTGTAGAACCAATAGAGAAAAAATATCACCACCGGACTTAAGGCTGCGGTAAACGCTATTCCATAATAATCTGAAAAATAGAAATGAAAATAAAGCAGGTAAGCGGCAGTGGCCACCACAAACGTAATCAATACAAAAAGAAAGGTGCCGCGTAAACCTAACTTTACACTTAAGGTTATATCGCCCCGTTTGGCATCTTCTTCATGTTGGTAAATCTGTGTCATGGGGTAAGTGCCTAATAACATAAGCGTAGAAAGTACGGCCGGTATCAACACCTTTGCTTGTAGTATACCGGGTAACGAAAAATTATTAATACCCACATAACACATTACGAATGTAAAAGCACCTTGAAAAATTGCCACCGTTAGCCAGCCCCCAATTGGGTATTTCTTTAAACGGATTGCCGGGTGGCTGTAAGCCTTCGACACCAATCCATAAATCAGAAGCATTAGCGCAAACCACCCATTAATGAAATACCAACCCAGCAAAATCGCAAGGGTATCCAATAGTAATGCAGCGAAGTAAAGAATTTTATTTACCGGTGGCGGATTCCTCAATCCTCCAATAGATTTTTCGTCTTTATCGAAATAACTATTATACCCGTTACTGGCCGGGTAGAGCAGTAAATGAATAATTACAAACGACCACAACAATTGCGAGGCCGTGAAGTTTGGCGAAACCGCAAGCGCAAAAAGATAAACCGGCATTAAAAAATAAGAGAATGGAAATCGCAGATGCAACAAAGCAGACCACATAACAAAAGGTTTGTATGGAAGATACAGCAATTTTAATTACCGGCACGAAACTATACCTTTAAGCAAACAGTTATTTGTCAAACAAAGGTGCATGAGTTACATCACAGCTATTGGCGTAGCTAACCCGGCCACACGCATTGCGCAGCCCGCCATTGCTGAGTTTATGGTGCGGGCTATGCATCTTAACGAAGGTGATGGCCGTAAACTGAAAACACTATTCAGGGCCAGCGGTATTGCTTATCGCTATTCGGTGTTAGAGGATTATGCACGTTTATCCGATTTTACCTTTTATCCGAATAATCTTAAACATAGTTTGCCTGGCACAAAGGCAAGAGTGGATTTGTATCAGAAACATGCCCCAGGCTTAAGCGCTCAAGCAGCACAAGCCGCTCTCGAAAAAAACTCTCTTTCTCCGGATAAAATCACCCACCTGATTACCATAAGCTGTACCGGCATGTATGCCCCAGGCCTTGATATTGACTTAGTAAAACTTTTGAAGCTTCGGTCTGATGTGCAGCGAACCTGTATAAACTTTATGGGTTGTTATGCCGCTTTTAACGGGTTACGGCTGGCGGATTCGTTTTGTAAAGCAAACCCCCAAGCCAAAGTATTAATTGTTTGCACCGAACTTTGCAGTATCCATTTTCAAAATGAAAATTCAGAAGACAACCTGTTGGCGAATGCCTTGTTTGCCGATGGCTCAGCTGCACTGATTGTAGAAGCAAATCCAAAACCGGGCTTTAATCTAAGCTTACTAAAATTTCATAGCGATCTTGCTTTTGAAGGTGAACACGATATGGCCTGGCGCATTGGCGATTCCGGCTTCGAAATGCAACTGTCATCTTATGTACCGGGTGTGGTAAATGCAGGCATGCGGCAGTTGGCTCATAATCTTTTGGAAGGCTCTGGATATTCATGGCCAGACATCCATTACTTTGCGCCTCACCCTGGCGGACTGAAAATATTAAGCGCGATAGAGTCTGCTCTTGAAATTTCGAAGCCTCAACATAAGCACGCATATGAAGTTTTGAGTCAGTACGGCAATATGTCGTCACCCACGGTTGTCTTTGTGTTGCATGAATTAATAAAATCTCTTTCTGCTGCCGATCATACTAAAACGATTATGAGTTTTGCTTTTGGGCCAGGGCTTACTTTGGAAAGTATGCTATTAAGAATTGTTCACGCTAATTCATAAGTATGAAAGTCAGTTTTCATTCGCGCTCTGGTGCTGAAGAAGTAATGGATGATCTGAATTGCAAAGGCGAAGTAGTTTACCAAACCCTGCGCGAACTGGATGTAATTAACCAATGGCTTGGCGGCAATGCGGTTACGTTAAGCGCACTCAAAAAACTATGGGCTACCGTTCAACAACCTGTTTCAATTGCGGACTTAGGTTGCGGCAGTGGCGAGATGTTGCGCATTATAGCAAAGCTGGCTCAACAACAAAAACGCAGTGTAACACTTCACGGATTCGATGCCAATCCCAACATTACGGCTTATGCAACTTCACATTCCGTTGACTATAGTCGTATAGTGTTTGAAGCCACTGATGTGTTTGATGCAGGGTTTCAAAAGCAAAAGTTCGACATCATAATTGCTACTTTGTTTACCCATCATTTTACCGATCAGCAACTAACCGATTTGTTTCGCTCCTGGAAACAACAAGCCCGTTTGGGGATTATTGTTAACGATATCCACCGCCATCCGCTTGCTTATTATTCCATCAAATGGCTTACACAATTATTTTCGAAATCGGCTATGGTTAAATACGATGCTCCGCTTTCGGTACTGCGGGCGTTTAAAAAATCTGAATTAGAAAATATTCTGAATGCTGCCGGCATTAAACACTATACTTTAAGATGGCGCTGGGCTTTTCGCTGGCAATTGATAATACCCGCCTGACCTGATTTAAACTGGCACAATTTTTACTAATTTGGGAGATAAATCATAAAATACCCAAAATATGAAAACCAGATTCCTGTTTGCCGTTATAGTTACCCTTATTGCCGGTGCCTGCAGTTCCGGCATGTTAGGAAAAAAAGTAAAAGAACCCTTCCGGGGAAACGCATATGAATCGAATAACCGTTTTTTCAGAGCAACCGGTAAGGGCGAAAGTTCACAGGATAACATTGCCCGTGGCAAAGCTGATATTGAAGCCAAGGCTCAATTAGCCGGACAGGTAAATACCACCATGAAACAAGTGGCCGACCAGTATCTGGGCCAGACAGAAAATGCAAACGCTGCCGATGTTGCCGATAAGTTTCAAAGTTTGGTTCGTCAAACCATGAATACCAACATTGCCGATTTACGCAAGATGGGCGAAGAGAAATACTACAACGAAAAAGAAAAAAAGTACACCGTATTTATTGCTTACGAAATAAAGAAGAACGCCATGTTTCGCTTTATGAAGAAGCAAGCTAAAACAGATCAGACTATTGATGAGCGCCAGATGAAAATCATTGATGAAATTCTGGATCAGCAAATCAAAGAAACAGAAGATGAAAATTAGCAGGTAATGAACCGGATAATTCCTAATCGTAATTAGGAATTATCCGTTTTACCAGGCTTACTTACCTTCCACCATCTTCTCGGCAGTCTCGGCAATCTTAAGTTGATTGATAAATTCATCTACCTCGCCATTCATTACCGAAGGCAGGTTGTGTTGTGTATAACCAATGCGATGATCGGTTACACGACTTTGCGGATAATTATACGTGCGGATTTTTTCTGAGCGGTCGCCACTGCGCACCTGGCTTCTGCGCGAGTCGCCAATCTCTTTGTTCTTTTTCTCAAACTCAATTTCATAAAGCTTGGTACGCAGCATTTGCAAGGCGCGCTCGCGGTTGCCATGTTGCGAGCGTTCAATCTGGCAGGTAACCATTATGCCCGTGGGCTTGTGCGTAAGTTGCACTTTGGTTTCCACCTTGTTTACGTTCTGCCCACCGGCTCCACTCGATCGTGCAGTCTGATACTCCAGATCGGCCGGATTAATTTCCACATCTACTTCTTCCGCTTCGGGTAATACCACTACAGAAGCTGCTGATGTGTGTACGCGGCCTTGTGTTTCAGTAGCCGGCACACGCTGCACACGGTGCACACCCGATTCATATTTAAAAATTCCAAAGGCACCTTCGCCTTCAATCGTGCTTATCACTTCCTTGTAGCCTCCGGCTGTACCTTCGGTAACATCCACCACCTGCATTTTTAACCCTTTCCGATCGCAGAAACGTTGATACATACGCCACAGGTCGCCAGCAAAAATAGCTGCTTCATCACCACCCGTACCCGCCCGTATTTCAAGAATCGCATTCTTGTAATCGTTCGGATCTTTGGGCATTAGAAGTTCTTTTATATCGGCCTCAAGTGCTTCACTTTTAGGTTGCAACTCGTCCAATTCCATTTTGGCCAGTTCCCTCAGTTCCGGATCTTTTTCCTTTTGCAGCAAATCCTTTGCGTGCTGCAAACCATCCAGCACGGTTTTATACTCGTTATACTTAATAACAATCTTCTCCAGATCGCGGTATTCCTTGCTTAGCTGGCTGAATTTCTTTCGGTCGCTAACCGTGTCGGGCTGTACCAGTAACTGGCCAACCTCTTCAAACCGATCTTTTATTTCAATTAATTTATCAATCATACCTGTAGTGGGGTGCAAATTTAATAACTGTTGCAGATACTCCTATTAGCCTGAGATTATTCGCATGGAGTTTCTATTTTAGCCGCAGGTTAAACCCGATAGATATGCGATACCTGATTTTGATTGGCGTGCTTTGTTCTTGCACCGGCACACTAACAGACGAACAGCGCAAAAAAATGAAAGAAAACATGGCGCTAGGCGAAATCAAAAAAGTAACAGAAGCCGAAATTACGGATGCCACCTACAGCTGGGGGCGCAAGCTTGCCGGTACAATAGAAAATAAAGACCGGATGCTCACCAATCAGACTTTTCTTGATTCCCTTGCCGCGAGCGAGGGTGTTGAAATACTTGCGCTTCACGCCAGCAGCCAAAACCTGCGCCCGATTGAAAAGCAATTATTAGAAGCTTACAGCAATAGTACCGGTGGCGAAAATGTGCAAAAGATGGGAACCGATTCATTGCTCTATACCAAGCCAGTCTTTCGCGAGCATCCCGATGGTTCAACTGAATTTCTAAAAGCAATTGCCATCCGCTTTACGCGAAAACAAGTAGTGTTGTCTATCAAGTAATCTTGTGCCTGCAACTATTACACCGTGGAAAATCTGGGTTGATACCGGAGGTACCTTTACGGACTGTATTGCGCTTACACCGAAAGGAGAAATCAGGCGATTAAAAATTTTAAGTAGTAGTGTAATAAAAGCCGAAGTGAAATCGGTGCTGCCCGGCAATTGCCTGTTGGTCCAGGCAAACCTTCACACTTCCGTAGATATTTTCAAAAATTTTTTCGTTCGTCTTCCGGGCGAAAAAAAATTATTGACAATTAAATCCGTTAACGCCACTGCCGGATTGATTCATCTCCAATCAGAAATTCCGAAAAAGATTAAAGCGGGTAGCCGCATTGAAATTACCAGCCAGGAAGAAGTGCCGGTATTGGCTGCGCGGTTGTTAACGGAAACCGCACTTGATAAAAAATTTTCGGCCATTGAAATGAAGTTAGGTTCTACACGCGGAACCAATGCCTTGCTGGAACGAAAAGGTGCGCCTACCGCCCTCATCATCACCAAAGGGTTCAAAGATTTGGTGCGCATCGGCACGCAACAACGGCCCGATTTATTTGCATTGCGCATTGCGAAAGAAGAACCACTTTACAAAATCGCATTTGAAGTTGACGAACGCATTGATGCCAATGGCCATGTGCTTACTCCCATTACCCATGATTCGTTACCGCAACTCGCAAAAAAAATAAAAGCAGCCGGATGCAATTCGGTGGCTATCGCATTATTACACAGCTACAAAAATCCTATACATGAGAAGCTAATTAAACAAGCTTTACTTGATGCCGGAATAGCATCTGTAACTGCTTCGCACGAAATTTCAGGGCAGATCAAAATTTTAGCGCGAGCCGAAACTGCAGTAGCCAACGCATACCTTTCACCCATCATTCATTCGTATCTCGAACGGATTCAAAATAAACTGGCATCGGCTCAGCTTAAAATTATGACCAGTGCCGGTGGCCTTGTTAACGCACAGCAATTTTTTCCGAAAGATAGTTTACTCAGCGGCCCGGCCGGTGGCGTAGTGGGTGCAGCTGTTTGCGGCAAATATTCGGGTGTTGATAAACTGATTGCTTTCGATATGGGCGGAACAAGCACCGATGTGTCGTTGGTTAACAAAACGTATTCCTATCGGTACGAGTCAAAGGTTGGCTCTGTTCGGATTCTTTCTCCATCGTTAGAAATCGAAACCATTGCGGCCGGTGGGGGATCAATTTGTGATTTTGATGGCTATAAATTAACAGTAGGCCCACACAGTGCTGGCGCAAGTCCGGGCCCGGCCTGTTACGGTGCAGGTGGTCCGTTAACCATTACCGATGTGAATCTTCTACTCGGCAGAATTGCCAGTAATTTTTTTGCTGTTCCGCTGTATCGCGAACACGCAGCACAGGCACTCCAAAAAATTCTTGACAAGGTTTACCAACACACACGCAAGCGGGCAAAGCCCGAACAAGTATTAGAATCGTTCCTGCAAATCGCAAACGAAAAAATGGCCGAAGCCATTCGCAAAGTTTCGGTACAGAATGGTCATAATCCGGCTGATTATACCTTGCTCAGCTTTGGCGGAGCCGGTGGCCAACATGCTTCTGCTCTTGCTCACTTATTGGGGACTAAGAAAATTCTTATCCCCTACGATGCCGGCCTGCTGAGTGCTTATGGTATAGGCCATGCCGATGTTACCCATTTCGAAGAACAACTTGTGTTAAGGCCACTGAAAGCCATGCCGCAAAAGTGGAAACAATTGTTTACCCGGTTGCAAAAAGCTGGTGTCGAAAAACTTTTACACGATGGTTACAATCTGAAAGAAATTATTACTCATAAGCGAATTGCCTTTTTAAGATTTAAAGGGCAGGAGAGTTGTATTGATGTAGATGCCAATGATGTATCCAAACTTCTAAGTCACTTCAAAACCAAATACAAAGCCATCTATGGCCACTGGTTGCCGCATCGTGAAATTGAAGTAGAGTCTGTTCGGTTGGTGGTGCAGGTAAAGGGTCATTCACTTAAAGTCAATCAATCCCGCTTCCGTAATTACAAACCAACCTCTGCACACAAACAAAAAATGTGCATGGATGGCAAGTGGGTAAACGCATTAATTTATCAATGGGAAAAATTGCTCCCGGGCGCCAGTATAAGTGGTCCGGCATTAGTAGTTAGTCAGAATTCTACCACAGTTGTGCCCACTGGTTGGCAGTTTCGGTTAGACAAACATAATCACGCCCTGCTAACTCAACTAAAAAAACAAAAACAGCTTCAGCAATCGTACACACAAGAGGCTGCGCTTGAATTATTCAGCAACCGGTTTACAGCCATAGCGCAAGAGATGGGGGCGCTGCTACAACGCACTTCGTTTTCGGTAAATGTAAAGGAACGTCTGGATTTTTCATGTGCCCTGATGGATGCCGATGGATATTTGATTGTGAACGCTCCGCACATTCCGGTGCACCTTGGCAGCATGGGTGTTTGCGTGCGCGAAGTGTTGAAAAAAATTTCTATGCGCGAGGGTGATGTAATCATTACCAATCATCCCGCTTACGGTGGTTCGCACCTGCCCGATATTACCCTGATCAAAGCTGTTTATGTCAATAAGAAGCGTGTGGGTTTTGTCGCCAATCGTGCGCACCATGCAGAAGTAGGAGGAAGCAAACCTGGTTCCATGCCTGCGCACGCCACCACACTTGCCGAAGAAGGCGTGATTATCGCACCCACTTATTTGCTAAAGCGTGGACAACCACAGTGGAGTGCTGTGAAAAAAATTTTTACAGATGCTGCTTTCCCAACACGATCGCTGGATGAAAACCTGGCCGACCTGAATGGCGCGTTGGCTTCCGTAAATGCCGGAGAGTTGCTGGTAAAGCAACTTTGTGAAGCACAGGGCACCCGCACGGTGCTGACTTACATGAACGCCCTTAAGCATTATGCTGCGCAACAGGTTACTGAGAAGATAAAATCACTACGCAACAAAATTTTTTCAGCCACAGAACAACTAGACGATGGAGCCAGACTTTGCGTGCGGCTCACACCAAAAAATCAAAACCTGATTGTTGATTTCTCGGGTTCAGCCCATGTACATCCGGGTAACCTGAATGCTACCCATGCCATTGTGCAAAGTGTTATTCTTTATGTGTTGCGTGTGTGGATTAACAAACCCATCGCCATGAACGAGGGTTTGATGCAGCCGATTAAAGTGGTACTGCCATACGGTCTGCTAAATCCCGATTTTACAACAACACAACCCGCTGTAGTGGGTGGCAATACCGAAGTTAGCCAGCGGTTAACGGATACCTTGCTAAAAGCCCTGCAACTTAGTGCATGCAGCCAGGGCACCATGAATAACTTCTTGTTTGGCAATGCGCGCTTTGGTTTTTATGAAACCATTTGTGGCGGAGTTGGTGCAACAGATGGATATGATGGTGCGGATGCGGTACACACACACATGACCAACACACGCATTACTGATGCAGAAATTTTAGAACATCGCTACCCGGTTTTGCTTACGCGATTTGAAATCCGAAAGAACTCAGGTGGCAAAGGAAAGTGGCGCGGTGGCGATGGCGTAATCCGCGAAGTACAGTTTAATGAAACGATGGAGGTAAACCTGTTAACCCAACATCGTATTGAGAAGCCCTACGGTATGGTTGGTGGAAAACCGGGCAAGCGTGGTAAGCAACATCTTATCCGAAGTAATGGCGAGAAAATTGAATTGCCAGGTTTGGCAACAATCGAAGTGCAAGCAGGTGATCGTGTTGTAATTGAGACACCCGGTGGTGGTGGGTGGGGAACTCCTCTTAGTTAAAACTCAGATCACGTTTTTTGTTAAGGATGTAGTCACAAAAAAGCCTGCATTCATTTCTGAACGCAGGCCCCTTCTAAAGTTTTAAAATTCTTAGTTAGGCTTTGTTGCCTCAGGCTTAGGAGTAACCCCTAATTTCTTCAATACCAGATTTGAGATGTTATACTTTTCATCGCTGTAAAGCACAATGTCTTCTCCACTACCCATCAATTGGGGATTCAGAATAAATGAATACCCGTTTTCTTTGGCGGTATCTTCAATGGCTTTACCCACTTTCTTAAATACCGGATCCATTAACGCATTTTGTTTGTTGCCCAATGAGGTTTGAGCATCAGTTTGAAATTTCTGAATGCTTTCCTGTAAAGCTTGCAACTCACGCTCTTTGTCTGCCCTAATGGCATCAGGAGTAGTTGCTGGCATTGCCATAAACGCCTTATACTTTGTTTCAAACTCAGCACTTTTAGCTTTCAATTGGTTTTCCAGTTGAGTGCCGTGAGTCTTTAACTCATTTTCGATTTGCTTGAACTCAGGCATCTGGCTGAAAATATAATTCCAATCGGCATAGCCGATCTTTTGCGTTTCCTGGGCATTAGCGCTTAGGGTTGCTGCGCAAAACAGTAATACAAAGAGTGTTCTCATGTTTAGTTTATTTATTTTACTTTATCGTTAGGGTCTCCCAAACCTAATTCTTCTAATATAAAATCGGTATAGTCGTGCCTCGGATCGGTGTACACCATTACCAACTCGGCCTTATCAAAAAGAATAGCAAGCCGGTTTGCCTTACACACTTTTTCTACCGCATCGAATATTTTGTCCTGCAAAGGTTTAATCAATTCCTGTTTTTTCAAAAAGTAAAGGCCTTTGTATCCAAAAACCTTTTTCTGATAGTCTTTAAGCTCAGTTTCCTTCTTTTTTATCTCTTCCAACCGCTCGGTTTTCATGGCTTCGGTAAGCAGCACCTGCTCGGCCTGGTATCTGCGGTATAGCGCATCTACTTTGCTTTGCATTTCTTCAACTTCCTTTTGCCAGGCAGCCGAAAGTTGGTCAATCTCGCCCTGCGCCTTGCTGTATTCAGGTAATTTGCTCAGCACATATTCTGAGTCAAAATATCCGAACTTCTGTGCATTGACAAAATTCAGGCCGAAAAACAGAAAACAAAGTGTTGTGATGAAAAACCGCATTTTTATCTGATTTGCTGGCCTATGGTGAAGTGGAATTGAGATCCGCTCTTATCCGTAGCTCCCGGCAGGCGATCGAATCCATAAGCCCAGTTAAGACCTATTAACCCGAAAGCCGGCATAAAGATACGGGCACCAACCCCGGCCGATTTATAGAGGTTAAACGGATTAAAATCGCGGTAATTGTCCCAGTTATTTCCAGCCTCGGTAAACAGGAAGCCATAAATAGTAGCTGACTGCCCCGTAGTTACCGGATAGCGTAATTCCATACCAAACTTGTTATACACAATGCCACCCTCAATACCATTGGATTGTTGCGTGCCACGCAGCGAGTACAATGGAGGCGTAACCGAGTTGTTTGGATAACCTCTTAACCCTATTATGTCTTGCCCTAATACGAATGAGTTAAACCCGCCAGCCAGACCATCTCCACCAACCAGGAAGCGTTGGAACGGACCCGGGCCAAGACTGCGATCGTAGGTACCAATAAAGCCCATGTGAGCCTTTGTCTCTAACACCAGACTTCGGCCATCAGGCTTTTGACTGCCAATTATTTTCAGATAAAATTTAGCATCAAACATCCACTTGTGTAGTTCGGTCCATCTAAAGCGCTGATTTATGTTTTCATAATAGGATTTATCGCGCCACTGCGAATAAGGTGGTGTTAAGTTTACTGCTAATGAAATGGTTGATCCGGCAGATGGATACATCGGATTGTCGATACTATTCCGCGAAAGCGTAGTGTTGAGCATAATTTCATTAGTGCGGCCTTCTGCCGGAAGAATGGATGATGCTCCGCCAAAATAATTTCTGTAGTTATAGATCAGGTACGAGAGCGAATGCGTAAGTGAGAAATAATTATCGGGCCACTCTAACCTGCGACCAAAGCCCAGGGTTATACCACTCTGCTTAAGGGAAGTATTATCGGTAAACTCAAAGCGGGCATTGGCCAGGCGCGATACCGAGTGATTTAAACTTACCGTTAACGAGTTTGGCCTGCGGCCACCTAACCAGGGTTCAGTGAATGATAAACTATAACTCTGGAATGATCGGCCGTTGGCTTGTGCCCGCAACGATAACCGCTGACCATCACCTACCGGCAATGGCCTCCACTTTTTAAGATGCGGCACATTGCGAATGGAGAAGTTATTAAACGATAATCCCACCGTACCCACAAAACCATAGAAGCCGCCCCAGCCTCCGGAGAGTTCAATCTGATCGTTTGATTGTTCTTCTACTTTCCATTCAATATCCACAGTTCCATCGGTCGGATTAGGGCGTATGTCTTGCTCAATTTTTTGCGGATTGAAGTAGCCCATCTGCGAAAGCATTTGTTGGGTACGGATTAAATCCGATCGTCTGAATTTCTGGCCCGGAATAGTGCTGAGTTCTCTCCGAATTACGTGGTCATTAGTGCGTTCATTCCCACTGATCAATACCTCATCGATGGTGGCCTGATCGCCTTCGTGAATGCGCATCTCCACGTCAATTGAATCGCCCACAACAGCCACCTCTATCGGGCGCACCTGGAAAAACAGGTAACCATCATCCATATACAGGCCACTGATGTCGGCTCCTTTGGGGTTGAAGGTGGTCTTTTTATCAATCAGTTCCTTGTTGTACACATCCCCTTTATTGATGTCGAGAATTTTGTTAAGCGTATTTGCGCTGTGCACATAGTTGCCCACCCACGTGATGTTGCGGAAGTAATACTTGCGACCTTCGTACACCTTTATTTTTACATCGATGTTTGATTTATCGAAGTTGACAATTGTATCGGCCAGAATTTCGGCATCGCGATACCCCTGCGAGTTGTAGTATTCAATGAGACTAAGTTTATCCGCATCAAATTCTGAGCGAATGAATTTTGAGCCTGCGAAAATATTCAGCTTTACATGCCGGTTGATAAATTCTTTTACATCGCGTGTAGTAAGGTTGCGACTGGAGTCGAGCGCGGGTTTTATTTTGCCCGGTTTAAATGTAAACACTTCGGCCAGCAGGGCCCGGTGCAGGGCAAAGCGCGGATGTTCGTGTGTCTTTTTAAGTTTTTTCTTCAGCTTACCATCGGCCACATCGTGATTGCCCTCAATGTGGATGGCATTAATTTTTACTTTCGATTTCAGATCCACATCAATACGCAGGCGCACATTACCTCTGTTAAGCGTATCTGATTCGGGATATACTTTTACAACGGTATTGAGAAATCCCTTTTTAACGAAGTGTTTTTTAACCGAGAGTTCCGTGTTACGAATAGTGGCATCGTTTACAATCTTACCCCGGATAAGTTTCAGATCTTCTTTCAAAGACGATTGGCGGCCCTTGCTAATTCCGGTAAAATAAAAATCATTTAACCGTGGGCGTTCCGTTAATGCAATTACCAGAAACACCTGGTCGCCCTCAATCTTCTGAACAGAGATGGAAGCATCGCCAATCAAACCGTGTTTCCACAGTTTGCGGATGGCTCCCGAAATTCCATCACCCGGTATTTTAATCTTATCACCAATTTTTAAACCTGAAAGCGACACCATCGCATTTTTATCCAACAAGCTTAAGCCGGTAACTTCAATTCCGGCTATGGTGTATTCCTGTGGGGCTGCGTAGTTAAGATTGTTTTCGTTTAGTTCCGTAGACGTGGCTTGCGAGCGATTTCGAAACTGGGCCTCGGCCTGCTCGCTCATCCACACACACAGTACAACAGCACAAAGTAAAATTCTCTTCATTGGGGATTTATCAGGCGGTTGGGTTCAGCACTTTTCCAAATCTTCGTTCGCGCTTCTGGTAGGCGCAAATGGCTTCGTACAAATCTTCTTTGCGGAAGTCGGGCCAAAGGGTTGGAGTTATAAAAATTTCGGTATAGGCAATCTGCCAAAGCAAAAAGTTGCTTACGCGCAGCTCTCCGCTGGTGCGGATTAACAATTCAGGATCGGGAACACCGGATGTTTTAAGATGCGCTGAAAAATATTGTTCGTCAATTTCTTCAGGTTTTATTAAACCGGCTTTTACTTCTTCTGCTATCTTTTTTACGGCCTCGGTAATTTCCCATCGGCCGCTGTAGTTTAACGCGAGTTGTAAAATTAATCCGCTGTTGTGTTGTGTAGATGATATGGCTTCGGCCAGATTATTCTGGCAATCTTTTGGCAGGTGGCTTACATCGCCAATCGTATGCAGCTTCACCTGATTTTCGTGCAGGGTGTTGATCTCCTTTTTCAATGTATTAACCAGCAGTTCCATTAATCCATCCACTTCTTCTTTAGGCCGGCCCCAGTTTTCGGTACTGAAGGCGTAGAGCGTTAAATACTTTATCCCCAATTCGCCACAGCCCTCGGTTATATCTTTAACCGCTTGTATGGCATTACGATGCCCGAAAATTCTGGCGGCCCCTTTGCGTTTTGCCCAGCGACCGTTACCGTCCATGATAACGGCTATGTGCAGAGGCAGATTGTTAAAGTCTATATTTTCCTTAAATGAAGCCACAAGGCGGCAAAAATACCCTTTTTTCCAAAACTTCTTATACTTCCTGAGGCTGGTGTTTTAAGATGATTACCAGATTAATAAAGTTTGAACTCCAGGGTAGAAATTTACCGGTACGGGCTGCTGGGGCAAGGGATATCGTAAAATGTGTAGGTTAGGGTAAAGCCAGCGAAAAAGTAATTGTCATAATCATACACATTTCCGTATTGGTAATTCTTGTATTGCGGGTCGCCATCGGAAATGTTATCGAGGTAATCGAAAAAGGTTTTGCGTATCCCAAACTCAAATGCCAGATAGTATTTGGGGTTGAGTACATACTTCATACCTCCGCCAAAAGGTATTGCCATTTGAATGTTGCTGTACTCTGCATTTTTTTGTTGAACACCTGAGATTCCGAACAGGGCTGCACCTGCAAACAGGTATGGTGTAAAGCGAAGCCTGCGCTTATCATCGCGCCAATTCAAAAAATGATACTCGAACGTGCCCGACCCCTCCAGTAAAAACAAATCGAATGCTGCTGCCCGGGTTGCTGCAAAAGGATCAATGGGTTTACGCGTATCACTGGCTCCTATTTTGCCTCCGGTAATAGACGTGCGAAAACTGATTACTGAGCTGATATTAGACCGGTAAAAAACAGTAGCTGCGGGTTTGGAAAATGTGAGGTTGTAGGTGCGCACCAGGTCTCCGGTGTAGTTGAATGTACCTACTCCAAAGCCAACTTCGGAGCGCTGACCCAGCATTTGCTGCGCCTGTGTTTCAGCAAACCATACGATTAACCCTACTGCCGCAATACAACTTGTTAACCGCATTTATATTCCGCTTATTATCTGAATTTAGCCTTGTGCATTGTAGCACCCAGAATGTAGGTAAGCCTTACGGTTGTTACCATGTAAATATCCTTGTCGTTCTGAGAACCCCGCATATTAGCCGGATGTTCACGACCGTAGCCCGGAATGGTAGAATAACTCACGCCATTACGTGCATCATACGGAACAAGTGCTGGTATGTCTCCCCCGGGTAACTCGTTGCTTCGGTACGACATCGCACGGGCTAAATTATTATCTCCAAAAACCCCCAGATCCACGTAGTTTTTACTCACATCATCCAGGTAATCTGTAAACGTATAGCGGAATCCAATGTCTGCCCAAAGATCCATCACTTCATTAATTCTAAAACGCGCTCCTAACCCAAACGGAATAGCCACCTGAAAATTGCTGTATGGTTTTATTCCAAAGTTGACATCGTTTTGATCAAGGTCAGCATGTTGACCTTCTGTGCCAAGTGGTTTTAAGTCAACCCATTCACCTTCAGCAACACCAAGAGCTTCGCCATTAAGACCAGCGGCCGGAGCCTGTGCTTGCGGATTATGATGAAAACCTACAACGCCAATAAACGCATAGGGTGTCCACTTTACGCGGCTTATATAGGTAGCATCATTTTCAAACAAATCGAAGTATGCTATTAACGAAAGTTCTTTTATACGATTGCGAAATGAGAGGTTACGCTGATACCGAAAAACCCCATTTTCTGCATCGCCCTGATCTGCCGATTCTACATCAGAGCCTTTTAAAGTGCCATACATGAACTGAGCCATAAGGGAATACCTGGGGCCAAAACGGTGTGTTAACGATAAGCCTAAAGCCGGGCGAGTGAATGATATATCGGTACTTACACGACTGGGGCGAGGCGCTATATCTCCGTAATAATTGAGGGCGCTTACGGAGAAGCCAACGGCATTGTAAACCTTATTGCCAAAGCCACCCTTCTTGCCTCTGTAGCTGGCAATGCGTTTGTTGTTTCTCTTAATCTGCTTGCGATTAAACTGGGCCTCCGCCTCAACTGCGCTTGCTAAAAGAAATGCAAGGCATAACCCGCCAAAAATTAACTTTCTCATGTAATGACAATTTGCCAGTTACAAACTTAAAAAAATTGTTGGGAAACCCGAATCGTCTTACGGTAATAAGGTTTACCCCTTTAGTTTCGGATGTCTAACCCCCAATTAAGTTTTTGGCGTAGCGTATCAAAGAAATGCTGGCCGGGCAACTGGATTAGTTTTACCAGAAACCGCTCGCGTTTTATTTTCAGTTTTACGGTTTCGTCCACTGTTTCAAAACGCGAATCGAGGGAAATAAGGTACTTTTTACTACGGCCTTCTATCTCAATTCCTATTTCGGATTTATCGGATATAACAATGGGGCGGGTGCCAAGGTTGTGCGGGCTAACAGCCGTTATGATAAAGCTTTCGGATTTGGGGTACACCAACGGCCCACCACAACTTAAAGAATACCCGGTTGAACCCGTTGGGGTGGAGATAATGATGCCATCGGCCCAATACGAATTGAGCGGCTCACCATCAACTTTAACATGCACGGTTATCATAGAAGAAGTATCCTTCTTCATAATGGTAATATCATTAAGAGCGAAGTTGCGCGGCTCAAATAATTTGGTGGAGGATGAAAGCTTGAGGAGCGTGCGTTTTTCAACTTCATACTTGCCTTCAAACACAGCATCCAGAGCATTGTCTACATCTTCGCGGCTGGTGGTGGCCAGAAAGCCCAGACGCCCGGTATTGATTCCAAGAATTGGAACCTCTGCCTTGCCCACATAAGTAACTGATTCCAGCATGGTGCCATCACCACCAAGCGAAAAAAAACAATCGAGGCTGCGCAAACTATCGCCCAATTCAAACGACTTATACTTTAAGTCGGCCAGGAGCGAGGGCTTTACAAGTTTTTCAAATTTTTCGGAGACCCAGATTTCGGCTTTGCGCTCTTTCAGTTGCCCGAGTATATGCTCAATCAGGCGAGATGATTTTTCGTGTGCGTCTTTGCCGTGAAGTCCGATGCGCATGGTTACCACATTAAATATCCAGGTAGCGAAGCAACATGTCTATTTTATCTTTATCACCAGTATCCACTTTCGTTTCGTTGTAGCGGCCAATTATGCGATACCCAAATCGCTCCAGCGTAGCTACTATGCGATTAAGTTCAACCTGGTTAATTTTTAAGGTAACTTTTATTTTGCCTTTGTCCATTGGGTCCTCTATCATGAGGCTGCTGATAATTTTAGCATTATTCTCTTCTACATACCGACTTATTTCAGCAAGAGAATAATCGATCAGATCCATGGACAAGACAATAATACCGCCTTGCATTTGCACCGATGCCGTTTGGGCAAATGAGATCATAATGTCCTGTACGGTAATTACACCTGCATACTTTTGCTCTTCATTCAGCACCGCTACCATTTGCAGTTTATGGTCGCCCGCTACTTTTAGAATATCGTAGAAGTGAGCGTGAAGTTGAACCGTGCAGGTTTTTCCGGCCAATGGGAAATCAACCAGGGATTTATCAATGTCGTTGGATTCCAGAATAATTTCTTCAGAGATAAAACCAAGCAGTTCTCCATTCTCCACAACGGGCAAATGGGTGCAGCGAAATTCTTCCATCCACACAATAGCCTTGTGGGCATCATCGCTTGTTTTAAGCGGTGGTATCATGTGGTTGATGAGTTCTTCGGCAATCATGCTTTTAATTTCTACGTACTAAAAAATCTTCTACTATCTGATTAAACTTTTCGGGGTGCTCCATCATAGGAGCATGGCAACACTTATCAATAAACCTCAGTTCTGAGTTGGGAATTAGCCGGTTAAACTCATGCGCCACCATAGGCGGTGTAATGGTATCGTTTAAACCCCAAACCAAAAGTGTAGGAACTTTAATGCTGGGTAATTCCAAAGCCAGATTGTTGCGTTGTGCCGACTTTGCTATTGCCACAATACGCATACACTTGGGTATGCTCTTGGTCGTTTCAAATACTTCGTCAACCAATTCTTTAGATGCTGTATTAGGATCGTAAAAAGTATACGCTACCCGCTCGCGAATGTAATCGTAACTACCTCTGCGGGGATACGATCCACCCATGGTATTTTCGAATAACCCTGAGCTTCCGGTTAACACCAGTTTAGATACTTTATCCGGATTTGCTAACGTATATAAAATACCTACATGCCCACCCAACGAGTTGCCCATGATGATCATGTTGTTGAGTTGCTTCATGGCCACAAACCGTTCGGTAAATTCGCGCAAGCCTACCAGACCGGCCTCTTTAATTGGCATTTCATAAATGGGAAGCATGGGTATAACTACCCGAAAGTGTTTTTTGTAATGATTCACAACACCTTCCCAGTTGCTTAGCGCACCAAATAGTCCGTGTAAAAGCATCAGCACTTCGCCTTCGCCCTCGTCCACAAATTTGAAATCTTTCTCTTCTCTAACTACTAACGACATGGCCGCTTTGTATTTGCTGATAAATAACTTAAATAAAAAACAAGAAACCTCAGAAATGCCTGAAGGTTTCTTTGAAAAATGGTAAAAAATCCCCGAAAAAAGAAGAAACACCAGGCGCAACGCTTGCTACCCATGGATACAGCACTGAATCTTTTGTAATAGAATCCAGCCAATCCAGTTTAAACGATTCAAAAATCCAGATTATAATGCTGATACTGAACGCATACTTGAGTATTCCCAGCACAGCCCCGGCCACAGCATCTACTCTGCCTAAAAAAGTTTTATCTAATGAATTTTTAATTCGGTTGCCAATAAATAAAACAAGAAGCAGAACCAATCCAAAAATCAGGAGGAATGAAAGATAAGGAAGCACTTTGGTATCGGCATTGAATTCGCGCGCTAAAACCTCCACACCCCAACCCATCAGTTTAAAACCTAATAACACTCCAGCTATAATCGCTACCAGAAAAAACAACTCCATTAAGAAGCCACGCCTGTAGCCAAGAAATGCACCAACAGCCAGAATGATGGCTATTACCAGATCGGCTTTGCTCAAGATGCTAGTATTTTTTTAACAAGCTCCGAAATCATTTTACCATCGGCTTTGCCCGCCAATTGTTTGGTGGCTGTGCCCATTACTTTGCCCATATCCTGCGGGCCTTTGGCTCCAACCTGTTCGATTATTTTTTTCAGTTCGGCCGTAACTTCTTCTTCCGTCATCTGCTTGGGCAGATAGCGGCTAATTACTTCCAACTCAAATTGTTCTTTCTGGGCCAGATCGTTACGACCTTCTTTCAGAAAAATCTCGGCCGATTCTTTGCGCTGCTTAGCGGCTTTGGTCAGCAACCTTATCTCCACATCTGTGCTGATTTCTCCCGTGCTACCCTTATCGGTTTCCGCCAACAGGATAAGCGATTTAACTGATCGCAATGCCGTAAGTTCTTCCTTGTTCTTGGCCAGCATTGCCACTTTAATATCATTATCAATCTGTTGCTTCAGGCTCATAGATCAAAATCGTTTTAAATTTGACGTAAAATTACTTTTAAGTAGGCAATAGCCAAAAAACGTATGACTCGTCTCTCGGTAAACATTAATAAGATTGCCACGCTGCGCAATGCCCGTGGTGGCAACAACCCCGATGTAATTAAAACCGCTTTGGATTGCGAGCGCTTTGGCGCAGAAGGAATTACGGTACATCCACGACCAGACGAACGTCATATCCGCTACAGCGATGTAATTGAATTAAAGAAAGTGGTTACTACCGAGTTTAATATTGAAGGCTACCCGGATGATCGGTATCTGAAATTAGTTCGTGAAACAAAACCCGCACAGGCCACATTGGTGCCCGATGGCCCCGATGCCATTACATCTAACGCGGGTTGGGATACACTGAAACACAAAGCGCTTTTAACTGATCTTATCAGTACCCTTAAGAGTTATGGTGTTCGGGTTTCGGTTTTTGTCGATCCGGTAACGGCCATGGTTGAAGGCGCAAAAGCAATTGGTGCTGATAGAATAGAATTATATACTGAACCCTATGCTTCCGGGTATCATAAAAACCGCGAAGCGGCTATTCAACCATATATAGAAGCCGCTAAGCTTGCCCACCAGCTTGGGTTAGGTATAAATGCGGGCCACGACCTTGACCTGAATAACCTGAAATATTTACACGATTCTATACCCCACCTGGACGAAGTTTCCATTGGTCATGCATTGATCTGCGATGCGTTGTATTTAGGATTAGAGAATACCATTCAGCTTTATTTAAAACAGTTAAAGTAAGGCTGGTAGTTATTGTGATGATTTCGTGGTGTCTGGAAGAAGTCAACTTTATACACTTGTCCGGCACACGACCAAATCTATTCTTCCGATTAACTTTCTTTACGTTGAAAACTTTAGCTCATGAAAGCAACTCCATTGTTCATCTTCAGTCTGATCCTCGCAGCTTGTTCTTCAGCTCCCAACACTGCACCTGTTTTTGCAACTGAGGAAGGCGCGATTCAGGGTTACGATCCTGTGGGTTATTTTACGCAGTCGCAACCGGTAAAAGGCTCAAAAGAATTTTCGTTCACGCATGCCGGTCAAATCTGGTATTTTGCTTCCGCAGAAAATCTTGAAGTGTTTAAGAGCAACCCGGAAAAGTATGCACCCCAATTTGGTGGTTACTGTGCGTATGGCATGAGCCGCGGTTACAAAGCCAAAACTGAACCCGATGCGTGGACGATTGTAAATGGTAAACTATACCTGAACTACAATACCGATGTGCGCAACATCTGGAATGAAAAGCAGAGTGAATTTATCGATAAGGCCAGCACGAACTGGCCAACCGTAAAAGATAGTGAGTTTAAGTAGAGGCAGTAGTAGCGTAGTTGAGCCTTCGACAGGCTCAGGCTGACCGTTTATTTTTTTCAGTTCTGTTCTTCTGATCAATACCTCCAACTTCTGGTATCCGCTCCTTTAGGTGCACTCTCTTGTATCCGTTTCAAAATTTTAGGCAGATACATGGTATTATATCGCAACCGCGAAACATAGTTTGGATTTTCCTGATCCCCATTCCAGCAATGTTCAGCTCTATCACCATAATCTACTTCGCCTTTGTAAAAAGGATTTTGGGTTTTCTTCAGAAAATCTTCCATCAGGTAAACGGCATTGTTCAGGTAATAATTATCCATATCACCACAGTAAATGTGAATCTTCCCTTCCAGTTTTGGCCCCAATGTTTTCCAATCGCGTTCCAGTATGTAGCGCAGGTCGTAATTTTCTTTCCAGTATTCAGCTACACTTTTATCAATTTCTCCGGTCTCTTTATTAAAAATTCTTTTGGGGTAGCCGTCTTCCCCTTGTGGTGAATAAACTGCTTCCCAGATATCCCACTGTTGCCCACTGCGCGATTTGGTTCCTAATGCCATTTCATAATGATTGGTTTCTTCCATGGTGTTTTGAATCTGCCCCAGGTAATTGCGATGTGCCGGGCGTGGAAGTTTTTTAAAGTCGCTTTCGTACCAATATGCATTCTTGTCTTTATAAATATCGACTAAACAATAGGCCCGAAAATCAATCGGATCAGGGCAAGCTGCAAAACACCCGTTGAAATCATCCGGATAAAACATTTGCACTGCCAATGCTTCCCAGCCACCGGTTGAACCCCCATAGGTAAAGCGGGCCCAACCTTCACCAATTCCTCTGAATTGTTTTTCAATTTCAGGAACAAGTTCTTTCATAATCGCATCCCCGTAAGGACCCAGGTTGGCTGAGTTTACGGCATACGAATCATCGTAGTACGGATTGGCATGTTGTATTTCAATTATCAGAAAGCGAGGAAAGTTTTTGCTCGTCCATTGCTTATAAAAATTGTAGGCTTCCTGTTTTTGAAATTTATTGTACCCATAAATACCAAAGCGGGCGGTGAAATCGGTAGTGTCCATATCCGCTGGTGGTGGCTCGGTGCTAAAGCCACCAAAGTCGCTGGGAAAATGCCCATGATAAATCATAAGCGGATACTTGGCCTCCGGATGTTCATCAAAACCTTCGGGCACTAATACGTGCGCACCCAGGTACATGGGCTTACCCCAAAACTCCGTCAACAACTTACTTTGTATTTTAATGTGCTTTACATACCTGGAATCTTGGGGTTCTTCAATCGGGGCAATTTTCTGATCCATCGAAAGTTTTATCGTTTCCTTCTTTGCAGGATCTAATGCTATTTTAACCGGGGTGCTGTAAAAGTTGCCAGGCTTACGGTTCCATTGCTGACCTTCACCCTGATCGGGCGGAAGTTTTACAGTATGTCCTGTTTTAAGATTGAACGTTTCGTAACGATTAATCAGGGCCTGCACATAATATTCACCGGCAGGAATATCGCTTATCAATCTTTTGGGAAAACCAAAAGCATTTTCAGCGCTCATTATAATTTCCTGGCCGGGTTGCATGCCCTCTACATCAACGCCAAAAACAAGTTGTGTAGTTAAGCCATCATTAATCTGAAAGCGCGGCTCTGATTTATCATTATTGGCTAGCAGCAATAACAAGCGGCCGTCTTGTGCCACCTCGCTCAGCTCTTTGGTAAATGAAATTGAAAATGTTAGTGTAGAAGTTGTTTGATTTTGCGCGCAGCTTAGCAAAAACAATAACACTAAAACCGAAATGAAAGATTTCATACATGCATGATTAATGTAAGGAAGGTATGCTGAATCTCGCTTTTAAGCAAAGAAGTTTGAGTAAGTGGTGATTTGATTGGAATTTAAGGTTTTTGCAAAGGCTTATTTTGACTTCTTACAAACGGATAAGGTTATTATATTGCACACGCTTTTAGCAAAGCCATGACGATTTACCTGATAGAAGACGATACGATTTACGCGGAGTTTATTAAAAAATCTCTAAGTGGGGATGGTCGTGTGTTTTCTGTTTTCCATTCCGCAGAAGAAGGGTTGCCCGCTCTGCAAAAAGCACTGCCCGATGTGCTGATTATTGATTACAAACTGCCGGGCATAAGCGGTATTGACTTGTACGAAAAAATTAAGCCCCGCCTTAAGGAAGAGAACAAAGTAATTATGCTTAGTTCGCTGGAAGATGGCAACATGGTGCTCAACTTTATACAGCGTGGTGTGCGCGATTATGTAATTAAAGATGAGAATGTGGTGGAGTCGTTGCAGGCTGTTTTAAATGGAAGCGAGGACGACTATTATCTCTTCAATTAACCTCCACCTTCAGATTTTCTTTTTTTTGCGGAGGGCCGGTTCCTTTATCCAGCTTTACAGTAAAGGTTGTTCCCATGCCTTCTTCGCTTTCGCAGATAATTTCGCTACCCATTTTTTCAACCAGCGCTTTTACAATAGAGAGACCAAGCCCTGTTGAACTTTCTCCACCGGTAGGCCGCGCGGAAAGTCGCTGAAACTTTCGGTATAAATTCTTTTGATCTTCCTTGGTAATACCCGGCCCTTCATCTTTCACCTTTACCAAAAACTTATCACCGGTTTCTTCAATGGAAACAAAAATGTTTTTACCCTCCGGAGAAAACTTAAGTGCGTTTGAAATCAGGTTTTCAAAAATGCGACTGAGGTACATTTTATCGGCCAGCACAATGGCCTGAGCCGGAGGCTCGAAATGAATTTGAATTTTCTTTTTTACTGCCAGGGTACGATAGTTTTTAACCAACGAACCCACCGCATAACTCAGGTTCAGATTTTCGGGAGTTTGATCAATGCCTTGATCTTCAAGCCTGCGGTTATCCAGCAAGTTGCGAATCATGCTCAATCCATCGGCCACAATCTGGTGAATCTTCCCTAAGTATTCGCGCTGTTCTTCTGTTAAATTTTCATTGGTAAGTTCCATTAACTGGATCAGTGCGAAAATACGATTGAAGGGACCTTTCAAATCGTGCGACACCAGGCCAATAAGCTGCTGTTTTTCATGCACCAGATCACCCACTTCTTTATTGCGCTTTTCCTGTTCTTGTATTTGCCGTTTTATTTCGCGGCTCTGCACCAGAATGAGCTTGTTTTTTTGTTTCAGTTTAAGGTAGGCGCGCACCTGAAGTACAATTACAACCAGCAAGAGGCCAATTAAAATCGAAATCAGGGTTTCCATATTCACTTACCTAATCAAACGCTAACGCGCTACAAATTATTCTGATTAGTAAATGTAATAGTTTTGGCAAAGTTGTGCCATGACCGTATGGTTCATTTTTTCGCCCGGTTTTTTATAGCCGAATGCGCATTTCTTCACGGTGTTTAACCGGAACTTTTACGGTTATGCCATGAACTGCTACGCGCACATAACCAATGTATTGAACTTCATATTTTTTTCCGCCTAAAAGATTTTTTAGGGTATCCAGCAGCCCCAGTTCTTTCAACGAAAGTGTTGCCTGCAGGGGAACCATAAAATCCGATCGGGGTGAAATTTTAAGCTTCATCTTTTGGCGCACTTCGGCCGAAAGTTTTCCATCTACCAGCACATCTACGTGTATTTCCTTCAACTTCATGCCCATTGCATTGGGATTATGGAAATGGGCTTTGGCCAGTAGCTCCGGGTTATTGTTGCTCCCAACCTGCACCTCCACATTTTTAATTCCTTTAAACACAATGTCTTCCTTAGGTGCGCATGCCTGCATCACTAAAAATAGAATCACAAAAACTTTAATTCCTCTGCTCATACGCTTCAAAGTTAAGTTCTGCATGTAAATTCGCACCACTTATTTTTATGTCGTTTACCGATAAACTTAATCTGCTTGTAGATGGCCTGGCCGATAAAGGTTATGCCGTTATTGATGATTTTCTTTTGCCCGAAGAAACAGATGCCATCCTTCAACTGGACGAATTTCAATCCGGATTGTTACACTTCAAAAAAGCAGGTATTGGCCATCAGCAACAAAAACAAATTAACGAAGGCATTCGGGGCGATTATATTCAATGGGTTGACCGCACCACAGCAAAGCCCGCTTTACAGGTGTATTTAAACAAGCTCAACACATTAATCGGGTTTGTAAACCAAACATTATACCTGAGTCTGAAAGATTACGAAGTACACCTTACACAATATCCGCCTGGTACTTATTACAAACGACATCTTGATCAGTTTAAAAAGGATGATCACCGAAAACTCTCCGCTATCTGTTACCTCAACACCAACTGGAAACCCGATGAGGGCGGAGAACTGCGATTGTATCTGGAAAATGAAACAAAAAATATTTTACCCCAGGCAGGCCGGTTAGTTTGCTTTCGCAGCGATTTACTGGAACATGAAGTTTTGCCAGCCTCGCGCCCCCGCCTAAGCCTTACCGGTTGGTTGCTCGATCAGCATGCCGACTTACGGCATCTTTAAATTCAATAAACTTTATTTTATAGCCCTGATTCAATTCTCAAATCAATATTTTTGCTTACTGAATTAAACTCTTATAACCATATGAACTACCGCATAGAAAAAGACACCATGGGCGAAGTACAAGTGCCGGCCGATAAATACTGGGGCGCACAAACTGAACGCTCGCGCAACAATTTTAAAATTGGGCCCGAAGCCAGCATGCCCAAAGAAATTATCTATGCATTCGGCTACCTGAAAAAAGCTGCGGCAATTACCAACTTTGAGTTAGGTGTACTATCGGCCGAAAAGAAAGATTTAATCGCGAAAGCGTGCGATGAAATTATTGCCGGCAAGTTAGATGATCAGTTCCCATTGGTAATCTGGCAAACCGGTTCGGGCACTCAAAGCAACATGAACGCAAACGAAGTAATTGCGTATCGGGCACATGTATTAAGTGGTGGCAAACTAACTGACGAAAAAAAAGTATTGCACCCGAATGATGATGTTAACAAATCGCAGAGCAGCAACGATACCTTCCCTACGGCAATGCATATTGCTTCTTACAAGCAAGTGGTGGAAGTTACCCTTCCGGGGATGAAAAAACTTCGCGATACACTGGCGAAAAAATCGGCTGAGTATAAAAACATTGTAAAGACCGGTCGTACCCATTTTATGGATGCCACCCCACTCACCCTGGGGCAGGAGTTTGGAGGTTATGTTCAACAAATCGATAACAGCATCAAAGCCATTAACAATGCGCTGGAAGCCGTGAAGGAATTGGCTCTGGGCGGAACGGCTGTGGGTACCGGATTAAACACCCCTAAAGGTTACGATGTGTTGGTGGCTAAACACATTGCCACCTTAACAGGCTTTCCTTTTGTTACGGCTCCCAACAAGTTTGAAGCATTGGCTGCGCACGATGCCATGGTGGAATTAAGTGGCGCATTGAAACGGGCAGCAGTTGCTTTAATGAAAGTAGGTAACGACATCCGCATGTTAAGTTCGGGCCCGCGCTCGGGCATAGGTGAAATTATAATTCCCGATAACGAACCGGGCTCTTCCATCATGCCGGGTAAAGTTAACCCTACACAACCCGAAGCGCTAACCATGGTATGTGCACAAGTTATGGGTAACGATGTAGCCGTTTCAGTTGGTGGTTCAAACGGTCACTTCGAGTTAAATGTATTTAAGCCTGTAATTGCGGCTAACGTGTTGCAATCTGCCCGTTTGCTTGGCGATGCCTGTGTTTCGTTTAACGACAAATGCGCCATTGGAATCGAACCCAATCTTTCCATCATTAAACAACACATGGAAAACTCGCTTATGTTGGTTACGTCACTCAACACACACATTGGTTACGAGAATGCAGCCAAGATTGCCAAGAAAGCACACAAGGAAAACAAAACATTACGCGAAGCAGCTATTGAATTAGGGCTTGTTACCAGCACTCAGTTTGATGAATGGGTAAGGCCAGAGAAAATGGTGTAGAGCAGAAGCATTTGATCGGGTTTAGAGTGGGCTAATCGCATGGAATAGCACCATTTCCAATTATTTTCTTACTTTTAACCTCAGATTAAACCAACACAACCAAAATCAAAATGAAAACTAAAGTTGCACTACTTTGCCTGGCGCTGATTTTTTCCGGCATGCAAGTTTTCGCCCAACTCTCTAAAGCAGAGAAGAAGGAATGGAAAAAGAAAGCCAAAGAATACGCCAAGAACCCAGCAAACCTGAAGACATTTACCGAGGCCAAACAAACTGCCGACAATGATAATTCGGCACTGAAAGGTCAGGTAACTACCCTCAACAGCCAGATCAGCCAGAAGAACACCCGCATTGCCGAATTGGAAGATCAACTCTCGCGCATGCGTGGCGATTTAACTTCAGCCAAAGCGGAACTGGAACAACTTAAAGCCGCGCCTCCATCAAACTCCATGGACTTCTCGAAAGGGGTGGTGTTTAAAGTTCAGATCGGGGCTTTCAAAAACAAAGACCTTAGTAAGTACTTCGAGAACAACCCCAACTTTGGCGGTGAAGCAACTGACAAGGGCGAACAGAAGTTTACCATCGGTATCTTCCGCGATTATTGGGAAGCCGATAAATTCAAAAAATACATGCGCGAAATGGGCGTAAAAGATGCCTGGATCGTTCCTTATAAAGACGGCCAACGCGTTGAAATTAAAGATGTACTGGAAGGCGTAGTTGCCGAAAAAGAAGCTGCTGGTAAGTAATCGGTATGTTTCTTGCAGAAAGGCTCCGCTTAGCGGGGCCTTTTTTATTTAACCCCGATTCTATTCTTATTTTTGTTCCGATGCTGAAATTGGTGTGTGGTCTTTTTTTGAGCCTGGTTAGTCTTGCCGTTACTGCTCAGATTCGTCTCGATAAACTGGTACTTGAACCCGGCAAAAGTTTTTTGTTGGAGGGATCTGACATTATTGTGATCGATACCCTGATGATGGGCGATTCTTCGAGCCTCGTGTTAAACCGAAATAAAGCTGATAATTTCATTCATGCTAAAGTTGCCCTCTTTGGCAGAGGCTGTACGATAGATGGTAGTGGAAAACGTGGCGATGATGGCAAAACCGGAAAAGCCGGTGCCGATCAACCCTCACCGTGCCGGCAGGCCTATGCGGGCGCTGATGGAGAGTTTGGGCATGATGGCGAAAACGGAAACAACTTATTTATCTACTCCGATGAAATCCTGATTGATGGTTCTTTAACCATAAACCTGAATGGTGGAAATGGAGGAAGAGGTGGTGATGGTGGTGCAGGAGGCGGGGGCGGCCCCGGAACAAGGGTATGCCCCGGAGGTGATGGTGGTGCGGGAGGTAACGGAACGCGCGGAGGTCATGGCGGAAATGGCGGAAATCTAACCATTCAATGCAAGCGTTGCCCACCTATTCAGGTATGGGTTAACAGCCTTTTACATATTAAAAACTACGGTGGTGTAGGTGGCGAAGGCGGAAATGCAGGTCAGGGCGGGTTAGCAGGGCTGGGCTCCATGCGGGATGGCCGCAACGGAACCCGGGGCGTGCATGGCGAAGAAGGCCAGGCCGGCAAAAGTGGTTCGATAACCTTTAACCGGAACTGATGCAAAAGCGTTGGCAATATAAACCCACGCCACCTGCGGCAGAGTTAGAATCGCTCACCAAGGCTATCAATGTAAATCCCTATCTGGCAACCGTACTTTGGCAACGCGGCATCCGCGATTTCGATACAGCCAAAGATTTTTTCCGCCCATCTTTAACTCAACTGCACGATCCTTTTCTGCTTACCGATATGCAGCAGGCGGTAGCGCGGATCAAACAAGCCATCGATAAACATGAAAAAATTCTGATTTATGGCGACTACGATGTAGATGGCACCACCGCTGTTGCTCTGGTGTACAGCTACCTGAAAGGATTTTATCCGCACTGCGATTTTTATATTCCCGATCGGTATGCCGAGGGTTATGGCGTTTCGGAAGCCGGCATAATCTGGGCGGAAGAAAACAACTTTTCGCTAATCATTGCGCTTGATCTGGGCATAAAAGCATCAGACATGGTAACATTGGCGCGCCATAAGGGAATTGATTTCATTATTTGCGATCATCACCTTCCGGGAGGCGAAATTCCTAATGCTGTTGCCGTACTTGATCCCAAGCGTGCCGATTGTTCTTATCCATTCAAAGAATTAAGTGGTTGCGGCCTCGGATTCAAATTGGTGCAGGCTTATGCGTCAAAGCATGGCAACCCCGATGATGTTTATCAATACCTGGATCTGGTTGTAGTAAGCATTGCTTCAGATATAGTGCCCATTAATGGCGAGAACAGAGTGCTGGCGCATTTCGGTTTACAGAAATTAAATCAATCACCCCGGCCAGGACTTCAGGCTTTAAAAGATATTGCCGCCATCAAGACCGATCTTGATGTTTCGGGAATAGTTTTTACGTTGGGGCCACGCATCAACGCTGCCGGGCGGGTAGCTCATGCCCGGGCTGCGGTAGAATTATTAATAAGTTCTTCTTTGGAAGAAGCGAATGAGCTTGCCGAAAAAGTAAATCTGAAAAATGATTTGCGCAGAGAGTTTGACTTGAGCATTACGGAAGAAGCTATTGCCATGATTGAATCAAACGAGCAGCTTCGCCATTCAAAGTCAACAGTATTGTTTAAAGAAACCTGGCATAAAGGCGTAATTGGTATTGTAGCTGCCCGGTGTGTTGAAAAATTCTATCGGCCAACCATAATCTTAACCGAATCGAACGATAAAATAACCGGCTCGGCACGAAGTGTTCAAAACTTTGATCTGTACCAGGCCATTCACGCTTGCAGCGATCTGCTTGAAAAATTTGGCGGACATAAATATGCTGCCGGGTTAACCCTGGATAAATCAAATCTGGCAGCCTTTCAACAACGCTTTGAAGAAGTGGTGGCGGGCACAATAACAGAAGAGATGCTAACGCCATTGGTAGAAATAGATGTAGCGGTGCAGTTTGATGCGATGAACGGAAAATTCAACAACGTATTGAAACAGATGGCTCCCTTCGGCCCGGAAAATCATAAACCGGTTTTTGAAGCAAAGGGTGTATTCGTGCAAAACGCGTTGGGAAGTTTTAAGGACAAACACATTCGCTTTCTGGCCGGGCAAGAGGGTAACGAAGCTGTGTTCAGTGCAGTAGCCTTTGATGCGATGGAACATTACGAGGCCCTTGCGGCCGGAGTACCCTTTCGTATGGCGTTTACGCTGGATGAAAATACATTCAATGGAATTACATCGATGCAATTGCGCATCAAAGACATTAAATTTGATTAGCTATGGTATTGCGTGCCGAAAATCTGATCAAGCGCTACAAAAAGAGAACCGTTGTAAATAACGTTTCGGTGCAAGTAGAGCAAGGCGAAATTGTTGGATTGCTTGGCCCAAATGGTGCCGGTAAAACCACCACCTTCTATATGATTGTGGGTCTGATAAAACCCAACGAAGGAAAAATCTTTTTAGATCAGGAAGATATTACCGACTTACCCATGTTTCAGCGGGCTAAACTAGGTATTGGCTATCTCGCTCAGGAGGCTTCGGTGTTTCGAAAGCTTACGGTTGAAGAAAACATTATGGCACCTCTTGAAATGCGCGACATGGCAAAGAAAGACCGAAAGGAAAAAGTAGAGAAGTTACTGGAAGAATTTAGTCTAACCCACGTGCGTAAAAATCTGGGTATGGTACTTTCCGGTGGCGAGCGCAGGCGTACTGAAATTGCCCGCGCACTTGCTGTTGACCCAAGCTTTGTTTTGCTGGATGAACCCTTTGCCGGAGTTGACCCCATTGCTGTAGAAGAAATTCAAGGCATTGTAGCTCGATTAAAAAAGAAAAATATCGGCATTCTTATTACCGATCATAATGTGGACGAAACGCTTTCTATTACCGACCGTGCCTACCTGATGGTGGAAGGTAAACTCTTCAAAGCCGGTACCGCCCAGGAACTTGCTGATGATCCATTGGTACGCAAAGTGTATCTTGGGCAAAACTTCCAGTTGCGCAGATCGAAGGTTGCCACTCAATAATGTTTTGGTAATCGGGTAGCCTGCTCTATTTTTGATCCCACCTATGCAAATCCTAAACTCCATCCTCACCTGGGTAATGAAGAAACGCATTCACCAGATTGAGCTTTTTAAGAAGTACCCACACGATGTGCAGGACGAGGTTTTAAAAAAACTATTGAACACCGCGCGGTATACCGAGTTTGGTCAGAAGTATGCCTTTGATGAGTTGATGCACTACGAGGATTTTAAACGCAGAGTGCCGGTGCACACCTACGAACAACTATTTCCTTATATCGATCGGCTAATGCGGGGCGAACAAAATGTGCTGTGGCCAACCGAAGTAAAGTGGTTTGCCAAGTCCAGTGGTACGACCAATGCCCGTAGCAAATTTATTCCTGTAACCAACGAAGCCCTGGAAGAGTGTCACTTCAAAGGCGGTAAGGATTTATTATCGATTTATGTAAACAACTTTCCGGATACCCAGATGTTTACCGGCAAAGGATTAGCCGTGGGGGGCAGTGCGCAGGTTAATGAATTTGATCCCACAGCCAATTCGCATTATGGCGATGTGTCGGCTGTGCTTATGCATAACCTTCCGCCCTGGGCACAATTCATTCGTACACCAAGTTTAGAGGTTGCGCTAATGTCCAACTGGGAAGAAAAAATTGAACGCCTTGCGCTTGAAACCATTGATGTAAACGTTACCAATATAGCCGGTGTGCCCACCTGGACGGTCTTGCTCTTACAATACATTTTAGCCAAAGAGAAAAAGAGTTCTATTCTGGAAGTATGGCCCAACCTGGAAGTGTTCTTTCATGGCGCTGTAGCCTTTAAACCCTATCGCAATTTATTCCACTCGCTCATCCCGAGCGATAATATGAAGTATTGGGAAACCTATAATGCCAGCGAAGGTTTTTTTGGCATTCAGGATCAACCCGATTCTGAAGATCTGTTACTGATGCTGGATTACGGTGTGTTCTACGAATTCATTCCGGTTGAAGAACTGGATCGGGAATATCCGGAAGCTATTTCGCTTGGTGATGTAGAAGTTGGAAAGAATTATGCCATGTTAATTACAACCAATGCCGGCTTATGGCGATACAACATTGGCGACACCGTTAAGTTTACCTGTACATCGCCTTATCGCATTCGTATTTCTGGCCGCACCAAACATTTTATCAATGCTTTTGGTGAAGAAGTAATTATTGAAAATGCCGAGACAGCCATTACCAAAGCCTGCGAACAAACCGGGGCTGTAATCGACAACTTTACGGCTGCACCCATCTATCTGGAAAAATCTAAACGAGGTGGCCACGAGTGGATCATTGAATTTAAAGTGAAGCCCCGCGACCTGAACGAGTTCAGAGATGTATTAGACAACACATTGCGCAAAGTAAACTCTGATTACGATGCCAAACGCACGCTGGATATTGCCCTGGTAGCGCCTACCATACATCCGGTAACAGAAGGCACCTTCTATAATTGGATGAAAAAACGCGGTAAGTTGGGTGGCCAGAACAAAGTGCCACGACTGAGTAACTCCCGCGAGTTTATAGACGATATTCTGGCCATGGTTCAGGGTTAAGGTTTACACCCTTCTGGCATGTGGCAAACAAGGTTGTAACCTACAACCTCCACTCATCCCAAAACATTTTGAGTGAATTTCTATTTTACTCAACTTCCAATTTCAAATCTCAAATTTTATGAAACTCCTTAAAGTAGTTGTGCTGGTGCTGGTGGTTATCACGGGGTACAGCCAGACTAAAACACCCATTGTGGCCTCTGATCTGATGAAGATTGCCACAACCAATCAGATTCAAATTTCGCCAGATGGTACCAAAGCCGTTTTGGTTGTAAACCGAAAGGGAGTAAAAAACGAAAACGAGTATTACTACACGCGTAATCTTTACCTGCTGGATTTGGTAAACAAAACCGAACCCGTTCAGCTAACCTTTGGCGATAAGAATGATCTATCTCCACAATGGAGCCCTGACGGAAAACAAATTCTTTTTGTACGTGCCGATGGCGATCGCTCACAATTGTGGTTGTTACCACTAAGCGGTGGCGAAGCGCACGCCATTACCAAATCAGAATATGGTGCCGGCAATGCACAATGGAGCCCGGATGGAAAAAAGATTTTGTATTCGGCCGGCATTCCGTTTTCCAAAATAGAAGGCAAAACTCCATGGCCCTACGAGCGACCGGGCCGCGTGCAGGGCGATGAGCCCAACTTCAAAAACCTGAAAGCGGATGAACGTAAAAGTGTAGTCAACAGCCCGGATGGATCACTAACGGAAGTGCGTGCGTGGTTAGCCAAAAATAATTTCGATAACAATCCACGGGTTTTGGTGCGTCAGGATTTTCAAGGCGAACTTAACCTTAGCCCGGAAGAAAGTTTTACACACCTTTTCATCAAAACCGTTGGCTCGGATGATAAAGATATTCAACTCACACAAGGCTTTCAGGATTTTCAATCAGCAAGTTGGTCGCCCGATGGCAAGAGTATCATTTGCGCTTCGCGTGTGTATAAGATTCATCCCGATCGTGAACAGGATAGTGATTTATGGATAATTGATGTAGCCACTAAAAACGCTAAAGAGTTTTTAACCTGGCCTGGTTACAGTGTTTCAAATCCTGCCTACTCGCCCGATGGTTCACAAATTACTTTTTATGCTACGGCTATTGATAACCGCCACGCCACACAAAATAATCTGGCTATTGTAGCCTCATCCGGTGGCAAGCCGGCAATCTTAACAGCTTCGCTCGATCGCGATATTGGTAGCCATACCTGGTCGGTTGATGGTAAAACCATTTATTTTTCATCACAAACCGAAGGCGATATTCCATTATTCAGTGTTCCGGCAAAAGGTGGAACCATTACCCGGATTTTTGGTAACGATAGTGGTGTAAACGATTTTGATGTGCGTGGCGATAAAGTGGTGTATGCGCTTACTGAAACTAAAAATCCGTGGGAAGTTTATATCTATAACCTGAAAGACAAATCCAATCGGCAGTTAACACAACTAAACGAAGGCTGGGTTAAAAACCGGCTCATCAGTTCACCAAAAGAATATTGGTTCACTCGCCCTGACGGAACCAGAATACAGTATTGGGTGCAGGAACCCGCCAACAAAAAAGATGGATTGAAATATCCTACCATCCTCAACATTCACGGTGGTCCATCGGCTATGTGGGGGCCGGGCGTTTTCAGCATGTGGCATGAATACCAGTTAGAAAATAGCTGGGGATATGGTTTAGTGTATTGCAACCCGCGTGGTAGTGGTGGCTATGGCGATAAATTTAAGAAAGGGAATTTTAAAGACTGGGGTACCGGCCCTGCCGGTGATATACTCGCTTCGTTAGATGAGGCCCTGAAACAACATGCCTGGATTGACAAAGACCAATTGTTTGTAGAGGGTGGAAGTTATGCTGGCTATATGGTAGCCTGGATTGTGGGTCATGATAATCGCTTTAAAGCAGCCAATGCACAACGTGGCGTTTATGAACTTACCACATTTATGGGCGAAGGAAATGCCTGGCGTTTGGTGCCCACCAACTTTGGTGGCTGGCCGTGGGAGAAAGAGGCCAAAGCCCTGTTGGATTCAGAATCGCCACTCACTTACGTGGATAAGATTAATACTCCGTTATTGATTATTCATGGCGATCAGGATTTGCGCACTGGTGTAATCCAATCTGAAATGCTTTACAAAAGTTTAAAGATTCTGAACAAACCGGTAGAATACATTCGCTACCCGCGCGAAGGCCATGAACTAACCCGCAGTGGTAACCCCGGCAGAATGATGGACCACCTGTTACGCGTGATTGAATTTTTTGAACGTTATGCAAAACATCCGGAGCCCGCACCGGCTACGGTGAAGTAAGTTTTCTGGAAGAGGCTGTCTCAAAAGTTAATTTCAACTGTCAGCCTCTTCCTTTGTTCAATTTTGTTAGGATGTTTGATAGTTATCAAATATGTCACTAACATGTACCCGATTTAAAACTCTACCTGTATTATGAAAATAGAAGTTAACACCGACCGGCACATTGAAGGCAGTGAACGCCTTATTGCATATTGTAAATCAACCCTCGAAGCGGAGTTCGATCGCTTCAGCGATTACATTACCCGCATAGATGTACACTTTAGCGATGAGAACGGAGCCAAGGGTGGTGATTATGATAAGCGTTGTCTTATTGAAGCAAAACTGAAAGGGCTTAATCCGGTAACCACTACCAACAACGCCTCCAATCTTGACGATGCGCTTAGTGGTGCAATTGATAAAATGGCTTCGGTGTTGGATTCTACGTTGGCTAAACAACGGGGGCATTAAAATTTATACCACAGAATACACAAACCAATCACAGAAGTAGTGTTATTCTGAAACCTTGGGTGTAACCTTTGGCTACTCCACATACAACACCAGTCCTTTCAAATATTCTCCCTCCGGATGGTAAAGCGACACCGGATGATCGGCTGGTTGGGAAAGATGGTGTAACACTTTTATCTGGCGACCCGCTTGAATTCCGGCTGATACTACCGTATCGTAAAATAACTGCCTGTCCACTACCTGCGAGCAGGAGAATGTAAAAATGATGCCTCCCGGTTTAATCATCTTCATGGCTTCGGCATTGAGCCGTTGGTAACCCTTCACTGCCTGATGGCGCGAGTCTTTGTGTTTCGCAAAGGCTGGTGGATCGAGTATAATCAGATCGTAAACATCTTTTTTGTCTTTCAGAAAATCAAAGGTGTCTTCTGCAGCGCACGCGTGTGTGGTGGGGTCGTAGCCATTCAACTCCAGATTTTTCCGGGTAAGTGTTATGGCTTTTTCAGAGGCATCTACGGAGTGAACTAGTTTTGCTCCGTTTTGCAACGCATATACCGAGAATCCACCCGTGTAACAAAATGTATTGAGCACGGTTTTGTCACTTGCCATTTCGCCCAGTAGTTTTCTGTTTTCGCGTTGGTCTAAGAAAAAACCGGTCTTCTGTCCTTCTTCCCAATCAATGTAAAACTTGTTGCTGTGTTCTGACACCACATGAGGAACGGCAGCCATTCCCATCAGGTATTCGCTGGCAGTCTTTTCCTGCATCGACTTGAAGTAAACGGCTGTGCTTCGAAAGCCGGCATCGGTTAATGTTTTGTTGACGGCCGCTGCAATCTGCGCCCGGTCGCGCTGCATACCTGCCGAGTGCGCTTGTATAATAGCTACATCATGATACACATCTATAATCAATCCGGGTAAACCATCGCCCTCACCATGAATTAACCGGTAGGCATTGGTGTGATCGGAAATAACCTCTGCCTCTATGCGCACCCGCAGCGCTTTTGTTAGTTTGGTTTCGTACAACTCTGCTTGTGGTTTGCCGGCCCCAAAGGTTAACATGCGCACCGTAATCGTGCCTTTTTGATAATGCCCAAACCCCACGGTGGTTTTGCGGGCGTCCATCACCTCCACCCAATCACCATCCTGCAAAGTTTCCGTTGCCGATTGAATTGCCCCGGAAAAAACCCAGGGGTGAAAACGCTTTACCGAATGGTCGCGCCCTTGTTTAAGTGTTACGGTTCCGTGTATGTTCACAAAATTTGGTCTTGACAAAAAGCAAAGTTAGGTAATATATTTCGCTGCAAAATTTAAAGCTTATGCGATCTGTTTTTCTGATGTGCCTGGTTATTGTTATAGCCACTGCCTGTAATCAAAAACCGCTTAGTGAAAATACTGCTGCCAGCACTGCGGATACTGGTATTCCGCCAGGAGCAGCACAAGAACAGTTTGACGATACACCCGGGGTTACACAGGTGTCGATCAATAACAACGAAGGTAAACCACTCAGCACAGGTACGTATAAAGACAATTTGAGAAACGGTTCGTGGGTAGAATACCACAACAATGGTTTGCCTAAATCTATTACTACTTACGTGAATGGAAAGAAAGAGGGACTTTACCTGGAGTTTAGCGAGAATGGGCAAACCGTTAAGCGTATCAACCATCACAACGATGTGCGCCATGGCGAGTATCGCGAATTCAATTACACTACGGTTAAGGAAGAGCGCTTTTATCAAAACGGAAAATTGGAAGGCACTGTAAAAATCTTCTATGCCGATGGCAAGCTGATGGAGGAGGGTAATTACAAAAATGGCTTGCGCGATGGCCTTTCCCGGTGGTACGATCAGCAGGGGAACATGACAATTGAATACGAGTACAAGAATGGTGAGCTTATAAAAAAATGAAAAAATGTCAGTTTTTTATGAACCTAAACCCAACTTTAGGTCGTTTTAACACCACTGGCATTTCTTTTGATTTTGAGATGGAGCCGAGATGAAGGGGTTAAAAAAAATAAACAAAACTTTAGTAAAACTTTCGGTTGCGCCAATTCATCTTGTCGCGTTGCCAGTTTATTCATTAACTGATGTCACGCAAAAACACTGGGTTGTCAGTTTGAGCTTGTGGAAAACAAATCCATTTATAACCAGAACCGACTTCGACATAGCTCATTCTGACCTTTCAGGTTGTGTTTTGCCTAACATCAACCATTAACTAAAACTAAAACTTAACTGTAGTATGAAACGATTTGGATCACTTTTGTTGGCCGCGATTCTGGGAAGCGTGATAACTATCGTAGCCACACAAAGCTTTCTGAAGCAGCAAGCACAGGGGGTAAAAATTGAACATGTAAATGGTTTACCGGTAAGCCAGGTGGCCTATACCACCAATGAGAAGGGCGAAGTAGTGCCTCTTGATTTTACCGGCACGGCCGAAAAAGTTACAAAAGCTGTAGTGCATATTCGTTCTACGCAAGAATCACGCGCAAGCGAAAACAGCCAGGTGCCCGATGCCTTCAGGCATTTCTTTTTTGATAGTCCATTTGAAAATCAAATGCCCCGTCAAAGTACCGGCTCTGGTGTTATCATCAATCGCGATGGTTACATTGTAACCAATAACCACGTGGTAGAAGGTTCTGAAATTGTACAGGTAACCTTATCGGATAACCGCGAACTGAAAGCCGAAGTAATTGGTACCGATCCGGATACCGATCTTGCGGTAATTAAAGTAATCGCAAAAGACTTGCCCTATCTTTCTTTTGTAAACTCAGACGAAACCAAAGTAGGCCAGTGGGTATTGGCTGTTGGTAATCCCTTCAATCTAAACTCTACCGTAACTGCTGGTATCATCAGTGCTAAAGGAAGAAACATTAATATCATTAATTCCAATAGGCAGAATCGCAATGGCGAACAGGTTAATACGTCAATCGAATCATTCATTCAAACCGATGCGGCTATTAATCCCGGAAACAGTGGTGGAGCTCTGGTTGATTTGAATGGTGGGCTGGTCGGTATCAATACGGCAATTGCAAGCCCAACCGGTTCGTATTCTGGTTATGGATTTGCTGTACCGGCTAACATTGTAAGTAAAATTACTGAAGACCTGATTGCTTTTGGAACTGTGCAGCGGGGTTGGTTGGGAATAAATGTAACCAATGTAACAGGCGATCTGGCAAAAGAGAATGATCTGGTTGTTAACGAAGGTGCTTTTGTAGCGGGCTTTGGCGATGCTCCGGATAAGAGTGCTGCAAAAGCAGCCGGTGTAAAAGAGGGCGATGTGGTGGTTAAGCTGGACGAGACGGCTATTAAATCCAGCACCGGGTTGATTGAATATATTGGTCGCAAGCGGCCGGGCGATAAAGTAAGTGTTACCGTTAATCGCGGTGGCAAAGAAGTGGTAATTCCGGTTACATTAAAGAACCGCGATGGCAATACCTCCACCGTTAAACGCGAAGAGAATGCCGATGTGGCCACGCTGGGTTTTGAGTTGGAAGAGTTGGACAGCAAAACATTGAAGCGGCTGGATATAGCCAGTGGCGTGAAGGTAAAAGACCTGGCTAACAGCAAATTGAAGCGCAGCGGCATGCGCGAAGGCTTTATCATCACCCATGTGGATGATAACCCTGTAAAATCGACTAAAGAAGTGAACGAAATAATAAAAAAGAAGAAAGCTGGTGAATTAATAACTTTCGCAGGACTTTACGAAGACTATCCGCGTGAGTATATTTATGCCCTACGTATGTAAAACCAAACCCTTTTGTGCATGAGAAAACTGTTTAAGAAAGGTGAGCGCGTCCGCAGCAAGATTGATGGTAAAGTAATGGAAGTGCTCAAGTATTTAAAGTCGAACCTGGTAGAAGTGCGGTGGTTCGATTTACAGGCCAAGGAAGTACGCGTTAACAAAATCAAGGAAGACAAACTTTCGAAGGCCGCCTAAACTCGATTATTCATCTTTTTAAACGCCCCGGTTAACAGCCGGGGTTTTTTATTTTATGAGACTGTCTTAAAAGAGAATTTCAAATGTCAGCCCTGCCCCAATAGCTATCGGGACAACCTGACAACGGAATACCCTTTGAGGCCACCTCTCTTCATTTGCTTCTTAAAACAAGGTTACATTTTGTAAGTTACATTTTGTTACATATTTTTGATTCATGGCTGAACCGTTTAATCCCTTTCCCATCTATGGTTACTTCGGGCCATCCTACTTCTGTAATCGCCAGCGCGAAAAAGAAAACATTATATCTGCTTTGCGAAATGGGCGTAACATTACGCTGTATGCCCCCCGCAGAATTGGCAAAACCGGACTTATACACCATGTGTTTCATCACCTCGATAAAAAATGGAATTGTGTTTACTTAGACGTGCAGGAAGCCTTTTCTTTCAAAGATTTCACCAACGCATTACTGGCTGCGGTACTTAATTCGGTTTCCAAAAATAACTCCGTTTTAAAGAAGTTTCAGGAATGGATACTTACACTGCGGCCGGTTATGTCGGCCAACCCGCACTCGGGCAGTTTGCAATTAGAAATTGATTTTGCCAGCGATGCGCAGCAACGCACCACGGTTAAAGAAGCGTTACGGCTGCTGGATTCATTTGGGCCGGGTGTTATTGCCTTAGATGAATTTCAGCAAATTAATGCATGGGATACCGACTCCATTTCGATTGAAGGCTGGCTGCGATCGGAAGTTCAACAGCTTAAAAATATCCGCTTTATCTTTTCAGGTAGTCAGTTCCATTTACTTTCTGAAATGTTTAACTCGGCCAAGCGCCCGTTTTATGCCAGCACACAGGCCTTTGCACTTGGAAAAATTAACGCCAGCGATTACATCACTTTTATTCAACAGCATTTCAAAGACAATCGCTTAAAAATCGGCAAAGAAGAAATTAGCCAGATTCTGAGCTGGGCTGATGGGAATACCTATAACATACAACTGCTGTGCAACCGCGTGTTTTCTAAAACCAAAAAAGAAACCAATCGCGAAGTGATAGATGAATCGATATTGGAGATTTATGCTGAGAATAAACTTTCTTATCTGGCATTAAGCACATCTATGTCCAGGTATCAATGGCGTGTGTTAACAGCCATTGCCCAGCAAGGAAAAGTATATCAAATCACTTCAAAAGATTTTATAACGACTTACGACCTGGGGTCGAGCGCATCGGTATTGCGTGCATTAGAGTTTTTAACCTCGCGCGAGTTGGTTTATCAATACCTGGATGATGCCGGAAAACCATTTTATGAGATTTATGACATCATTTTAATGCGGTGGCTTCAGAAGAAATGATGTAATTTTGAACAACAACTTTAGCTAAGCGGTTAAACTTTAAAACTAATCTCTATCAAAAAGTTCGACATTCCTGCTTACTACCGCTCTTCCATCACCGGTAAGGTGAAAGAGAGCCGCAGATTGAAAGATCTGCGCAAGCAGGACTTTGCGCCCACCATACTGGATTTTGGGCCGGTGCAGTTTATTCTGGCCCGCCATTTTGGTTTTTGTTATGGCGTTGAGAATGCTATTGAAATCTCCTATCGGGCCCTGGAAGAATCTGCAAATAAGAATGTTTACCTGCTTAGCCAGATGATTCACAACCAGGAAGTAAACAACGATTTACAAAGCCGGGGTATAAAATTTATTATGGATACGGATGGCACGCAGTTTATTCCGTGGCAAAAAATAACCAAAGACGATGTGGTGATTATTCCGGCATTTGGCACTACGCTGGAGATTGAGCATTTGCTTTTAGACAAAGGCGTAGAAGTTCAAAAGTACAACACCACTTGCCCCTTTGTAGAAAAGGTTTGGAACCGCGCAGAAAAACTGGGGCAGGAAAATTACACCATCATCATTCATGGTAAACCCAACCACGAAGAAACCAAAGCTACTTTCTCGCACAGTTCGCACAAAGGCCATTCTGTTATTGTACGTAATATGCAAGAGGCCGAAAACCTGAGTAACTATATTTTGGGCAGCAAAACCAAATCTGAATTTTATGAAGAGTTTGCGGGCAAATTCTCTGTCGGATTTGATCCAACACAACATCTGCAACGGGTAGGCGTGGTTAATCAAACTACAATGCTGGCTACCGAAACCCAGGCCATTGCTGATTTTTTTAAACAATTGATGGTTGCCAAATTCGGAGCACAAAACCTGAAACAACACTTTGCTGATACACGCGATACCTTGTGTTACGCAACCAACGACAATCAGGATTCAACTTACCGGTTATTGGAAGTTGATGCCGACATGGCCGTGGTTGTGGGTGGTTATAATAGTTCTAATACTTCGCACATTGTAGAATTGTGCGAACGTAAATTCCCAACCTTTTTCATCAACTCCGATTCGGAAATAAAATCGCGCACGGAAATTCATCACTTCAAC
The DNA here is from genome assembly GCA_051715445.1 of Bacteroidota bacterium. Taxonomy (GTDB): domain Bacteria; phylum Bacteroidota; class Bacteroidia; order Cytophagales; family Cyclobacteriaceae; genus ELB16-189. The sequence goes on from JBPXJU010000015.1 coordinate 69,416, forward strand.
TATTCGCGCAAGCAAAAAATAATTACCCACGAATATCTGCCTGATAAAACGCCCGTGCGGATTGTGCTCACCAGCGGTGCTTCTTGTCCTGATACCCTGGTGGACAGGGTAATGCTAAAACTTGCTGGTTATTTTGATTCTGTTAAAACGGTGGAGGAAGTACTTGCTGATTTTTGATTTTGCAATCAAAAATGGATCTGATTATTAGTGGCCATCTCAAAAATCAATTCAACCTGTCCAGCAGATTTCGACAAGCTCAATCTGACACACAGGATATTTTTGAGTTAACTTCCGGAAACTACCACTAAATTTGATCAGTGAAGCCATTCGTCTTTGTATTGTTGATTTGTTCTCTTCCTTCCCTTGCGCAACAAAAGGACACGGTAAAACTATTAGAAGAAATTACCGTTCGTGCTTACGAAGCCGACCGGCCATTGCTACAAGTTCCTGCGTCAGTAGGTTTGGTTTTGAAAGAAGATCTTGAAAGATTTAATAACACTTCACTTGTTTCGGCCGCCAACACATTGCCTGGCGTGCGTATGGAAGAACGTTCGCCAGGTAGTTACCGGTTTTCCATTCGCGGAAGTTCGCTGCGGGCTCCCTTTGGGGTGCGCAATGTAAAAGTTTATTGGAACGACTTACCAATAACCGATGCCGGTGGTAACACGTACTTAAATCAATTGGATGCCAACTCCATCCAGCAACTTGAAATTATTAAGGGGCCGGGTTCAAGTTTGTACGGAGCTGGTACCGGAGGCGTGTTGTTACTATCATCTCCACAACCTATTAGAGAAAACTCGTTAACCGGTTCTTTCCTTGGCGGAAGTCATGGCTTACGAAATTATCAACTGGCGCTTAATTCGGGAACGGAAAACTCCAGTCACTATGTGGGTTACCAACATCAGCAGGCCGATGGTTATCGGGAACAAACCCGCATGGTGCGCGATCAGTTAACCAGCACGTTTCGATTTTCACTTTCCGATAAGGAAGAATTGGAGACCGCTATTTTTTACACTGACTTATATTATCAAACACCAGGTGGTTTAACACTAGCGGAATACAAGGCCAATCCACGGCAAGCCCGACCTGCAGCTGGAATTAATCCGGGTGCAATTGAACAAAATGCTGCGGTATCACTGCGTTCATTCTATACTGGCATTTCGCATCAGTATCATTTCAGAAAAAATCTGCACAACCGCACCAGTGTATTTGGAAACCTTGTCCGGTTTACTAACGCTGCTATCCGTAATTACGAGCATCGGGCCGAACAAAATTTTGGGGCACGAACCGTAACTGATTTTACCTTTGCCATCGATCGTTGGGCATTTCGCATGTTAGGTGGTGGTGAATACCTGAACGGCTTCTCGCCTATTAAAACCTATCAAAACCTGCAGGGTACAACAGGTGCTTTGCAAAGCGATGATGAATTGCGCACCCATCAATACAGTGTTTTTGGCCAGGCCGAAATTACCAACAACAATTGGTCGGTTACAACCGGGCTTAGTGTAAACTGGGTTGATTATAAATTTCAACGATTAAGCAACACTCCAGCTGTTTTGCAAACCACCAACTTCAAACCCGAACTTACCCCGCGTGTAGCAGTGCTTCGAAAAATCAATTCTGTTTTTAGTACGCATGCCAGTATAAGCTGGGGATTTTCGCCACCTACATTGGGAGAGGTAAGACCATCCAACACAATATTTAATCGCGATCTGCAAGCTGAAAAAGGAATTCAGGTTGAGGTGGGTGCTCGCGGCTATTTTGGTAAACGAAAGTTCTTTTTGGATGCCGCACTGTATCATTTCGCATTAAAGGAAACTATTGTGTTGCGCAGAGATACAGAAGGAGCCGACTATTTTGTGAATGCCGGGGCAACCAATCAAAACGGAATAGAATTGTTACAAAACTGGCAACCTGTTGTAACCGGCTTTTCTGCATTTAAAGTATGGAGCGGAATAACCCTAAACGATTACACTTTTAAAGAATACACCAAAGACAATACTTCATTTAACGGAAACAAAGTAACGGGCGTGCCGGGTCGCGTACTAACCGGTGGCATTGATTTCGAAATCAGAAAACATTTTTACGCACACCTAACTGCGAGTTACACCGCTGCCCTTCCGCTGGATGATGCCAACACAACCTTTGCCGATTCATACACACTATTGGGTTGTAAGGTTGGATATAAATTTAATGCCGGTAAAAAACTGCCCCTCAATTTTTTTGCAGGAGCAGACAACCTGCTGGATGAGCAATACAGTTTAGGAAACGATTTGAATGCGGCCGGCTCACGGTTTTACAATGCTGCCGCAGGACGCAATTATTTTGCGGGGTTGATTGTTAAAATGGATTTCAGGAAGTAATTCCTGATTAGTCTATACCGAAACAAGAAATCTTGCTTTTCAAAGATGTGCCACCACCTGTCTCGGTCGATGAAATAATTGCATACTCTCCAGGCGTTATTCCATTATCGAACTTTAATTCATAAATACCATCTGCTTTTTTGGTAAAACTGAACTTTACTAATATATCAGACATGTCTTGTACAGCATTTCGTCTATCCGTTTTTCTAACAATGAACTCGCGTCCTTTCTTACCAATATCTGCACGAACAATAGAAAAAACTTCGACCGGATCAACTCCAGCATCAACCCTGATGAAAATAATTGGCAACGAGCTTGATGAAAAACGTACATCAGACTTTGAGGCTGGAACTCCATAAAATGTGACCATACCTTTCATGCCCGCAGTAGCTGAAAGAACTCCATCCGCCCGTTCAAAGTTAACTAGCGAATTATCTTTGATAAAATAAGGGCGACCTGCAAATTCCGGATTGGGCAAATCCTGACTAAAGCAAGTCACTGAACTTATTAGTAGAAAGATTATTGAAATTTCTTTTTTAATGACGAGGCTCAAATTATCCACTGTAATCATAAATGTTTGAGTTAAGTTTATTGATTCAAATTAAGGCCTGTTGAAAAAATTCTGCAACCCCATAAACATGTAGTTAATTGAAGCTGCAATAAGGAATTGCAAAGCCTAATTACCCCGTAGTATACATTGCGCTCCCTCCATTAGATATTGCTGCCATTTGTTTCGTAATTCTTTATCATTGAAGCGCTTTATGCCACCATAAAGATCCGGGCAATGCAGATGTGTTACTTTATGCTTTGCTAATTTGTTTAAATCTTCCGCGTTTAAAATCACTTTCAGATAATAAGCTGTAAATACCAACTGTTGTTTAGGATCCGGATCTGGAATAATGTATGGTACAGATCGTGTATCAGATAAAGTAAGAAGCTTGATAACCTCTCCATTTTCAAGTTTTATCAGCACCTCAGCACCCTTGGGAACAGTGAATTCAACAGATCCAAGTTCTACTGCCCTAAAATGAAACTGCACTGTGTCTCGTTTAGACTCTAAGTAAATAGTTTGAAACCCACCGGGTTTCCATTCGTAAGCAAGAAAAGATTCATTCGAAAACGGATCAGTTTTACTTTCGCATTGCTGTGCAAATGTTTTGGTCGCAATCAATACAATCAATAGTATTGGAATACTTTTCATTATTAGTAAACTTTTGGTGAATACCTATGATTACCTCACGAACTTGTTGTGATTTCTCTTACGATTCACTGGCGAGTTATTTGTTATTCATCATGCATTGGGCCCCTTCCATCAGAAATTTTTCAAACTTATTCCTTAGTTCTTTATTGTCGTATTGCTTTACTCCTCCATTTAGATCGGGGTAGCGTAAATCGGTTATCCGGAATTTTGCCATTTGCTCTAAATGTTTCTGGCTAACGAATGCTTTGACGTAATAGGTTGAAAAGACGACATTCCCGCCACCAGTTGAGGTGGTGGAACTGGACGAACGCACATCATCTGATGTTAACAGTTTAATTACTTCGCCATTTTCAAGTTTTATTAATACTTCCGAATCTTTTGGAATAGTATATTCAAAGTTTCCCATCTCTCCGGCACGGAACTGAAAGTAGATCAAGCCTTTTGAAGACTCAAAGTAAAGATTTCGAAAGCCTCTTTGACGCCATTCAAATGATGCGATCGATTCGTTAGTAAAGGGATCTATGGTTTTTTCGCACTTCTGACTGAAAGAATCTATCCCAATTAGCAAAGTGAATAAGAGAAGAAAAGTTTTCATTACTTCAGAATTTATAATTTCCACCGTTGTTTCCTGACCTTACCCATTTTGGCTTTCTGAAATGAAAGCTTTACGTAAAATCCCGTTACTTCTTAACACCACTAAAGTAAGGCCGCCAGCTAATAGCCACAACCCCATAAGCATGTGGGTACAATTCCCTATCTTCACTTTACCATGCGCGTGTTTTTACTTCTATTCAGTTGGTTTGGTGTGTTAATTTGTTTTTCGCAAGAGCGGTTGCGCTTTAAACACCTTGTGCGCGAGAATGGATCTGCCATAACGAGTGTTCAAAATTTTCATCAGGACACGCAAGGTTTTATGTGGATAGCTTCCGCGGAAAGTAACCTGATTCGGTTTGATGGCACCAACTTCCGGTATTACAGCTTTGCCCAATTTGATACTACACTATTCCAAAGCTCTAGAGGTGTATTAACATTTGAAGACAGTAAACAACAACTGTGGGTGGCTACCGATGCCGGAGCGCTTTTCAAGTATGATCGCGACAAAGATTTCTTCACGTTGGCTAATGATAGTACGCGATCACCCGGAGCACGCATTTTTTGCTTTGCGGAAGCACCCGATGGAAGCTTCTGGCTGGGCTCGCTGGGCGGAGGATTAGTTCGCTTTCATCCGGAAAGTAAAAGCTTTAAACACTACAAGCTTGAGATGGGAAATGACTATTCTTTACCCGAAAATTTTATCACCGGACTTAGTTACGATGATGAGGGTATATTGTGGGTAGGGACCACCGCTGGACTATGCAGTTACAATGTTGCGCGAGATAATTTTACAACCTATCGTTTAAGCAATAGTAATCAAGAAGATACTTATCGCTTTCGGGTAATTCGTGGTTTGCTTATTTCCGGAGAGAAAATTTACCTGAGCACTTACGGTGGCTTACAAATTTTTGATCGGATTACTAAAACCAGTCAGCACCTTATTCATAATCCACATGTTAAAAACACGCTTAGTCACAACTCCCTCTTTAAAGCTGTTGAAGCTCCTGATGGCAGGATTTGGATTGCTACCTATGGTGGTGGACTTAATCTCTTCGATCCGGTAACACAAAATTTTTCAAACTGGAAAAACAATGCTTTTGATTTCGAAAGTTTGTCCAGTAATAATTTGTTTAATGTATATCTGACTAAAGATGGATTGCTTTGGGTAGGCGCTGCGGACAATACTGTAAGCTTGCTCGACCTAAATGGCAAAAAATTTCACAACATTAGAAATCGTACACCCCAAAGTGAAGGAATTTCAAGCGGATGGGTGCGTGCATTGCTGCAAGAAAATGATTCCGTTTACTGGTTGGGACTAAACGGGCAAGGAGTTAATAAAGTTAATCTCCGTACCGGCAAAGCCGATAAATTTTTGCACGACCCCAAAAATACAAACAGTCTCAGTCACAATGCCGTTTCGGGTTTAAGTAAAGATGCACACGGAAACCTATGGATCGGATTAGAAGGTGGTGGCCTGAATAAATTCGACCCGGTAACAAAAAAATTTACGCGACACCTGGCTGGCCAAAACTCCATCAATAACAATGCTATCTCAGCTTTGCTGGTGGATAGTGAGAACATACTTTGGGCTACAGCTAATCGCGATGGGCTTACTGTATTTAATATCGGCCAAAATAAATTTATACAAATAGACAATGATTCACTTCAAAAAAATACAGGCATCTCGTTTGACGAGGTTGAAAATATTCTTGAGTTGAATGGTAATATCTGGTTTAATGGAAAAAATCAAGTGGTGCTCTATGACAAAGCGCGTAATCAGTTTGTTAAAGTTGCCGAAACCGGACGTGTGATTCAGAATGACAATCCACTTTACCTGGAGATAAAACCCTATACTGAAACTCAAATGCTTTTGATCTCCAGAGATGAAGCCCGTACTATTCATTATATCAATCCGGATAGTATTGTTTCAAAGCCTTTGTTCAAAATGAATCTGGTTGATGGTTTAAAGTCGTTTGTCGTTCATCAGCAGGAAATTTGGTATGTAAATGATAACCAACTTGTGCGTTGGAATCCGGTGAAAAATGAAAAGCGTGCTTACACGCAAGCGGATGGCCTTGGTGGTGGCGGTTTCAACTCCGTGTATAAAGATAAACAAGGAATAATTTTCGTTTCATCCATTGATGGCCTAAATTGGTTTTATCCCGAAGAGATTGTAGACGATACGGTTTCAAGAAAAATTGTTTTTACGGATTTTAAACTCTTTAATCACTCTGCTACCCAAATACCCGATTCTATTTATAATTTTAGCATTACCACTCAACCCGCGCAGCTAAAATCTGTTCAACTCAATCACAACCATAATTTTTTCACAATCGGATTTGCTGCTCAGGAGTTTATGGCTCCAGAAAAAATTCAATATGCCTACCGGCTTGCCGGTTTTGATAAAGACTGGGTGCATGTTGGCAATCGCACGTTTGCCAGTTACACTAACTTAGATCCGGGCACGTATTTGTTCGAAGTAAGGGCCACCAATCCCGATGGTTACTGGGGTAATGATCTTGCAACACTTACTTTAATTATAGAACCACCTTTCTGGCGCACCTGGTGGTTTATGCTGTTCGTGCTTTTGGCCACTGGTGTAGTGCTCTATGCTATTCACCGCTATCGGCTGGCACAGAGTTTAAAAATTGAGCGCTTGCGTACAAAAATTGCCAGCGACCTACACGATGAGGTTGGTTCAAGCCTTACCAAAATTTCAATCTATTCCGAGTTAGTACAAAACGGAATTCACGAAAAAGAAAAAGCCAACTACCTGCAGTCAATCAGCTCGCTTAGTCGCGAAGTGGTAAGCACGATGAGTGATATTGTATGGTCGATTGATAATAACAACGATACATTAACTGAGCTGATTAACCGCATGAAAGATTTTGCTACCGAAGTACTGGAAGCAAAAGAAATAGACTTTGAATTTACTTTTCACAAACCTGCAAGTAATAAGGTTCTTGAGCCCCTGGTTCGACAAAGTATTTACTTGATATTTAAGGAAGCCATCAATAATGTTGTAAAACATGCCGGTGCCTCCTTTGTAAAAGTTTCTATTACTACATACCCGTATTTTGAATTATGTGTTGAAGATAATGGCATTGGGCTATCCCAAGAACCAGCGCATAGTGGCAACGGGCTTCGAAATATGAAAAGACGAGCGGATACCATTGGCGGAACACTATCCCTCTCCGCAAACTCAGGCACTACGGTTACACTACGAGTAGGGTAGTACCCCCATGTTTATGGGATTGAATGCAAAGTTACATCCGCGTATATTCGATATCTAAATATGTTTATTCTATATCCTATGGAGCCTGGAATACTTAAAGTACTAAAGTGAAGTTTACATTGGCAATGGAGCCCTGGAGGATCAAAAGTTCAAAGTCAACAATACTTCGCTATCATTTACTTTTGTTTATCTTATCCGTCAATAAGCCCACATCATGATTTTTGTAGGTATCGTTGAAGACGATGATCAGATTCGAAAAAGCATTCAGGATTTTTTGAATCGTCAATCTGGTTTTAAGTGCGACTGGGCATTCAACTCAGTTGAATCTCTTTTGCTGCATCTTCATGCAGAAGCATTACCGCAGGTTTTAATTATGGATTTAGGTTTACCCGGCATGTCGGGCATTGATGGAATGAAACTTATTAAGCAGCAACATCCGCAAATTGACCTGGTAGTTTTTTCAGTTTATAACGATCCGCAAAAAATTTTTGACTCGCTTTGTGCCGGTGCCACCGGTTATTTATTAAAAAATACACCCTTAGACGAAATAAAATCGAGCCTTGAACTTTTAGTAAGTGGGGGCTCGCCCATGTCGCCCCAAATTGCCCGTAAAGTAGTTGAGTTTTTTGCGCCTCGGGGCAAGCGCGAACCGGCTTCACCACTATCACCTAAAGAAAAAGAAATAGTTGTGGGGCTGGTAGATGGATTAAGTTATAAACTGATTGCAGACAGACTTAATATCTCCATTGAAACTGTACGTTTTCACATTAAAAGTATTTATAGAAAATTGCATGTGCATGGTAAAGCTGAAGTGATTTCTAAATCGTTACGTGGAGAAATTTGATTCAGTCTGATTACCATTTTTGCTAAATTTGAATAAACGACCAACCTAAAAAATAAATATGAAAATCAAACACCTATTCCCGATTGTATTGCTGCTTACCTTAAGCACCTTTACGTCCTGCGAACTTTTTGATAAGGCTGACGATGTAACCTTTGATGTAGATGTACCTGTTGACTTTCTTGTAAATGTTACCCCTAATTCAGAAGGAGGTTATACAGAAGAGAAATTACTGGATACATCCACCAATCCGGACATTGCTGAGTATGCCGATAAGATTAAAGAGTTTAAAGTTAATCGTATCACGTATACCATTACCAATTCAAATGCAGATGGAACTACCTTTGATGGATCTGTTTCCATAGCCGCCACAGGCGATGTTCTTAGTAGTGTTGATAATATCAGTGTTGCAAATACCCCGGAAACTGATCTTCCTGCCAATCTTGATGGATTTAATGATTTAGCAAGCCGACTGCTGGAGGACAAACAGGAAACCATTATGATGAATGGCCAATTTTCATCCTCAACCGTTTCTTTCAATATCAAGTTAAGATTTTATATAACAGTAACAGCCGATGCGCTTTAAGAAAATACTGAACTTACTTTAAAAACAAAAGACCCGATTTTCCGGGTCTTTTGTATTTTTGCCATATGATGAATAAAAAAGTAAATCGATGCGTTTCCCTATTAACAGGAATTGTGGCCACAATCGGGCTGGGCGCGCTTTCATCTTGCGATGATCTTGATAAAATTAAATTTGACCTAACCATGCCGGTTGTATTTGCTGTTGCCGAGACAGAAACAAATAGCGGAGGAAAAGATTATGAGGTAACTGCCCTGTTAGACATTAGCCAAAATCCAGACGTTATTTCCTACATTAACAGGCTTGAAGAAATCAAAGTTAACCATATTGAGTATTCCGTTTCAAATGCCGACCCGGAAGACATTTCTCTAAATGAAGCCACAATCACAACTTCCGGAGGATTCAGCATCGTTAAAGATCTTACCATACCATTGTCCAATTCCAGCTCAGGGCAGTTTGAACTTAATGCTCCGGGAGTAAATGACCTTGCCACCCGTTTAATTGGAAATGAAAAAGATGAACTTCATTTATCTGGGTTTCTTACCCGCACCCCATTAACTTGTAATGTTACTATTACCTTTCATCTTAGCATAAAAGCCCGCGCTATTTGATTTTTAGTAAGTGCTTTACAATTTGCTGAGCGTGCACACGCGAGTTTTCGATAAACCATTTGTTGGTTTGTAAACCGCCAACCACTACACCAGCCAGATACAAACCGGGCACATTGCTTTCCATTGTTTCAGTATTATAAACCGGAGTGTGGGCTTCGTCTTGATTAAAAGAAACCCCGGCTGCTTTCATAAAATCAAAAGGTGGTTGGTAGCCCGTCATGGCCAACACAAAGTCATTTTCGATTGTGATTGTTTCTCCGACTGTTTGTATCTCGATGGTGTTGGGTGTGATCCGTTTTACGGAAGCGTTAAAGTAGGCTTTGATCGAGCCCTCCTTAATTCTGTTTTCAATATCGGGCTTGGCCCAATACTTCACATTGTCGCCTAAGGTTGCACTGCGCACTACCATCGTAACTTCAGCACCCTTGCGCCAGGTTTCCAGGGCTACATCTACAGCGGAATTTGCCGCTCCGATTACGGCTATCTTTTGAGCAAAGTAAGGATGTGGTTCATCGTAATAGTGTTTCACTTTAGGCAAGTCTTCACCTTCTACATTTAATAAGTAAGGTAAATCATAAAAGCCAAGTGCCAGAATAACTGTTTTTGATTTGTATGTGCCTTTCGATGTGGTGATAGAAAAATATCCGTTCTCTTTTACCACTTGCGTAACGGGTTCGTAAAGCTTTACCTGCAACTGCCAACTGGCACACACCCTGCGGTAATACTCCAGGGCCTCGGGTCGGGTTGGTTTTGCATTGTTGGATATGAAGGGAACTTCGCCTATCTCCAGCCTTTCGCTGGTGGAAAAGAAAGTCATATTGTGCGGATAATGATACAGCGAGTTTACCAGACATCCCTTCTCAATAATCAGATATCGCAAGCCTGCCTTTTTTGCTTCAATTGCACAGGCAAGCCCGATAGGCCCAGCCCCGATTATGATTACGTCAAAAGGATCCTGCTCTTTCTTATTCATTTGTCCATAAAAGTACGAAACCGGGTGGGGTATGTACAAAATAAACTTTCAATAAATATTGAAAGTTTAAAAACAACTACTACCTTTGGTCCGTTATCAGAACTATGAAGTACAGCGAAGCAAAATCTGATCTGATCCAAGCCTGGGGCAACCTGGGGTATAGCTGGGGGCTAAACAAAGTTATGGCTCAGATTCATGCGTTGCTTATGGTATCAGCCAAACCATTATCGGCTGATGAGATTATGGAAGAATTGAAGATTTCGCGAGGTAATGCCAATATGAATATCCGCGCTTTGTTAGAGTGGAATATTATTTACCGGATCTCTGTTCCGGGTGAGCGTAAAGAGTATTTCAAAGGCGAAAAAGATACCTGGACACTTGCCCGACAAGTTGCCAAAGAACGGAGAAAGCGCGAGTTGGAGCCTATTCTTAAAACATTAAAAAATGTTGCGGCCGTAGAAAACGATGGCACAGAAGAAACAAAAGAATTTAAAAAGGTGGTAAAAGAATTGAAAGGCTTTGCCGAAAAATCGGATGGCTTATTGGATACGTTTATCAAAGCGGAAGAGAACTGGTTCTGGAGCACAATTATGAAGGTCTTTAAATAGGCCTTTTTTATTTGAACTAATGTTTCACAAAATATTGAAAATATGAAAATAATTAAAAATATAGATTTTGTTGGCCAAACATTTATTATTGGAGGTTACGCTATCGCTACTACATGGACATGGATTGAGAATCCTGCAGATAATTCATTTGGAATGAGCACGGCCTTTATGCTGCTGTGTTTAGGTTGGTGGCAAATGATTAGCGCGACTTTGATGTTAATTTTTGGCGCTACAAATACGAAACTAAGGTTGTTACACTTTTTTACAGCCATTGGCTATATGATTTTGATTAGCATTGGCTTGAGATATTTAGATCTGGAGTCAACACATACAGTTCTAAATGATTATCTAATCCAACTGTTTTGGATGGTAATTATTTACGGAACCCCCTTTATTCTGGCGCTTCTCTATTACTACCTCACCTGGCGATTGATGTTTCCGATTAAACCATCCGGTAAGTTTCTTCCACACATAAGCTTCTGATTTATGAAAACACTACACAACCATGTTATTTTCTACGATGCCGATTGCCCCATGTGCAACCTCTACACAAATGCATTTGTTAAAACCGGCATGCTTGATTCAAACGGTGAATGGCTTATTCGCCAAATACACTTCCACCGCAGGTAGATGCCAAACGGGCCTGCGATGAAATTGCGTTGGTTAACGGTACCACAAACGAAGTTACTTACGGAATAGACAGCCTTTTCAAAATTCTGGCTCATCGCTTTTCATTTCTTAGTCCGCTTTTCAGATTAAATGTCTTCCGCATCCTTATCGCCAGTCTTTATTCATTCATCTCCTTCAACCGTAAAGTAATTGCCCCGGCTGATGTTTATGCCAGTGTGTGTGTGCCCAGCTTTAACATTCCTTATCGCGTAGCATATCTTATTTTCTCGTGGATTATTACTTCGCTTATCCTGACAAACTATTCCACACACCTACCCATACCAGCAACAAGTTTCGGGCGCGAGTTTTTGATCTGTGGTGGACAAATCCTTTTTCAGGGAGCTATTGTTTGGTTTACAAATCGTAACCGGGCGTTGGATTATCTCGGCAATATGATGACGGTTTCGCTTTGTGGCGGTTTATTATTACTCCCGCTGCTATGGATTAACAGCGTGATGACTGTATCATCCCTTGTGCTTTTCGGTTGGTTTGCAGCAGTTGTAACCGGTATGCTTTTCATGCATCTGCATCGCGTAAAGCTGTTGCATGTTTCTGCCTGGTTAACATTTACATGGATTGTCTATCGGGTTCTGGTATTGATTGTTATGCTGCTAAATCAATTTTTATGAAAATTATACTTGCCGGTGGCACTGGGTTTTTAGGTGAGGCCCTTGCTAACTACTTTCTGCAACGAAATACTGAAGTTGTAATTCTTACCCGCAAAATTAATTTGCGCACAAAAGCACGACAGGTTTTTTGGGATGGCATTAATTCTGGCGCCTGGGTAAAAGAATTGGAACATGCCGATGCCATTGTAAATCTCTGCGGTAAATCAGTGGACTGCCGGTATACAGCATCCAACAAGGCAAAAATTTATTCTTCGCGCATTCAACCCACCGTGGCAATTGCAAAAGCACTTGATGCTTGCACCAACCCTCCACCGGTTTGGATAAATGCCAGCTCAGCTACTGTTTACCGGGCTTCGCACCAAAAATTAATGGATGAATTTAGTGGTGAAATTGGCGATGACTTTTCGGAAGATGTATGCAACAAATGGGAAGCCGCTACCAACACTTTAAAACGAACCGATGTACGCAAAGTAATTTTACGCATCGCTATTACATTGAGCAACAATAAGGGTGCCCTCTTGCCACTTAAACTACTTTCCAGAATTGGTTTGGGCGCACATCAGGGCACCGGAAACCAGCGCGTAAGTTGGATACATAGTTTAGATTTTTGTCGCGTGGTGGAGTGGACCATAAACCAGAAAACCACCACCGGAGTTTACAATGTGGTGGCTCCGCAAACTATCAGCAATAAAAACTTCATGAAAAAAATCCGTGAAGCACTGAATATACCATTTGGAGTTTCCATTCCAATATGGTTGCTGGAGTTTGGTGCTATATTTATCCGCACCGAAACTGAGCTGGTTTTAAAAAGCAGAAATGTTTATCCCGCCCGGTTGCTCAAAGAAGGGTTCACATTCTCGTTTGCCGATCTGGATGCTGCACTTAAAGATTGCTTTGCTGCTAAATAAACGCTTCCCTTTCTGCAATTTCTTTAGCATCTTTCATACTTGTTAGAATGCCATGAAAGCTTTAGCGATTTTTCTCTTTTGTGTTGCCAGCTCGGTATATGCCCAAACCGGCTCCGAAATTGTTTTATTCGATCTGAAAACAAAAAAGAAAAACATTACGCTATCTAATCCTAAAAACATCACCAACCATCCGGGTTACGATAATCAGCCCTCGTTTCACACCGATCAAGCCATTATCTATTACGCCTCCTTCAATGATCAGGGCCGGTCGGACTTAAAAGCCTATAACTTTGAAACTCAAACAACAACCCAGATTACTAACACGCCCGAGCGTGAATACTCGCCTACCCTTACACCCGATAAAACCGGTATCTCCTGTATTATTCAGCGCGACAATGGGGCACAGGATTTAGGTAAATATTCGCTTGAAGGAACTGACCCCTATGTCATTATTGATTCGCTGGTGGTTGGATACCACGTTTGGGCGGACAACAGCCACCTCGCACTTTTTGTATTGGGAAAAAACAACTCGCCCAACACCTTACATTACCTAAGATTGCCTACACAGGAAGACACTATTATTGCTGACAAGATAGGCCGGTCATTACATCGCATTCCGAACGAACGCGCTATCAGCTTTGTCCATAAAATTGGTGAGGGCAACTGGCAGATTAAAAAACTCAATCTCGAAACCATGCAGGTAAGTTTCATTATTAACACATTACCCAATCAGGAAGACATTGCCTGGCTGCCCGATGGGCGATTGATTTCGAGCGATGGAACGAAACTCTTTGTAATTAATCCCGGCAAGGAAAAAAACTGGACAGCCGTAACAATATCTGATTCTGGTTTATTAAAAGGGATTACACGCCTTGCTGTAAATGCAAAGGGCGATAAATTAGCTGTAGTTGTTTCTGAGTAGATTCTTAAAACTTCATAACCAAATCCATTATGAATTTGATCAATAAAATTCTTTCCGTTAGTGCTTTGACTTTACTAATTGCCTGCGGTGCCCCTGAAAAGAAAGTTGATGAAAATCTGATCCTAACCGATCAGACCCAAGCCAGGCTTGACTCAACCCTCAATGCATTGGTTAGCTCCGGGCGTATTGCCGGTATTTCGGCTTTGATTTTCGAGAAGAACAAAGAAGTTTACTTTAATGCTTATGGCTATGCCGATCGCGAAGCCAACAAAGCAATGGATCGCAACACACGCGTGCGCATCTATTCTATGACGAAACCTGTTACCGGTGTGGCGTTAATGAAACTACACGAACAGGGTTTGTTTCAATTGGATGATCCGATTTCAAAGTATGCACCCGAGTTTACTGACATGAAGGTTGTTTCCGGTGTAGATGTGAAAGGGACCCCGATACTTGTTGCTGCAAATCGTCCCATAACCATTCGCGATCTGACCAGACATACGGCTGGTTTTGCTTCGGCTCAACATCCTCAATTAGGTAAATTAGTTAGTGACGCTGATGTAATGAATCCCAACAACACACTTGCGCAAATGGCCAGCAAGCTTGCAGCATTGCCGCTTGCGTTTCATCCAGGCGAAGAATGGAGTTATGGTATTTGTGTTGATGTGCAGGCTTATCTGGTTGAACGAATCTCGGGCAAACCATTTGATCAGTTTGTAAAAGAAAATATTACCGACCCGCTTGCCATGAACTCGACCAAATATGTTCCGGAAGATATGAGTTTGTTGGCTGCCATGTATGCCCGCCAGGAAGATGGCTCGCTCAATCGTGTGGCCGATTCATTGGCCAATAGCTTTAATGGAAAAGAATGGCCACTAAAACCTGGTGGCTACGGACTTACCAGTAACATAGACGATTACATGCGCTTTGCGCGAATGCTGGTAAACGAAGGAACGTTGGATAGCACCACTATCTTAAAACCAGAAACAGTAAAGTTGATGGCTACCAATCATCTGGCCGATAGTGTCACAGAGCGTATGTGGTTACCCAGCAAAGGGCAAGTTGGTTTTGGAATTGATTTCGCAGTGCGTCTTAAACCACCGGTAGATGAAAAGGAACATGCCGGTGTAGTAGGTGAATTTTTTTGGGATGGTGCCGCCAGCACGTTATTCTGGGTTGACCCTAAAAACGAATTAACCGCTGTGCTGTTCGTTCAAATATTTCCATTCGATAACACCGTACACAATGCCTTTAGAAGAGCCGTGTATGGACCCTATAAACCGCAAGAGCCTGCGATGTAAAATTGGTTATGAGAAAGTGCTTTCTCCCGCTTCTGATTATTGTTGCGGCCTGCAGTAGTAAAGTAAATACTGAAGCAGATGTAAATTCTGACTTTACCTATCTGGATTTTGAACCAAAAGGAAACGTTGTTACGGTATCGCGAAAACAATATGCCGATAAACTGTATGGCTTCTGGTTAGGCCAATGTATTGCTAACTGGACAGGCTTAGTTACCGAGATGGATAAGATCGGGAACATCGGTGAAATCAAAACCGGAAGTTTTTATACGCGCCAGGATTGGGGCAAGGCTGATCAACCCAATATCTGGTCGCCCGGGAAGCCCAGCGACTTATCATCTACGATTGATTTTGTTTTTCGGGGAGAAAACGAAGTGTGGGGTGCCGATGACGATACTGACATTGAATACATGTATCAGCATTTAATGTTCACCAATAAAACCAGCGTACTCACCCCACAACAAATTCAGGCCGGCTGGCTAAAACACATTAAGACTGAAGAAGAAAATTATTTATGGGTTTCCAATCAAAAAGCGTTTGACCTGATGCTAGCCGGTATGCTACCACCCGAAACCGGAAGCGAAGCAAACAATGAGCACCATGCAATGATTGATGCGCAGCTTACCACCGAAATTTTCGGATTCTTTGCACCTACACGACCGGACGTAGCATTACAACTGGCCCACCTGCCCATTCGCACCACAGCCGATGAAAGCATTGCCAGTATTCCGGAATTTTATGTGAACATGTATGCACTTGCTACCGTTGTGGATGATCCGTTACCGATGAAAGAAAAAATTAATTGGATGGCCTCCGAAGCGCGCAAGCAAATGGATGATAAGAGTACACCGGCTCGTATGTATGACTTTGTAAAATCAAAGTACGATGCCGGCTTGCCGTGGGAACAAACCCGCGATTCAGTTTATGTTCGGTACCAGGTTAACCAACAAGATGAATACTCCATCACTTCGCAAAATCTTTATTGCAACGGATGTTATGCCGCGGGCATTAACTATGCGGCCGGACTGGTTAGTTTGTTTTATGGTGAAGGAGATATTGTGGAAACAATAAAGATTGGTGCATTGGCCGGTTGGGATTCTGACAACCCAACAGCAACCTGGGGCGGTATGCTCGGATTTATGTTGGGTAAAGCAGGTGTTGAGAAGGCATTTAATCGCACGTTCTCCAATCAATTCAACATTCATCGTACCCGCCAGAATTTTCCATCCAATGGAGTGGACTCGTTTGAAAACATGGCCCGTACCGGTGTATTTATTATCGATAGATTGGTGCAGGAACAATTAGGCGGAGGTATTGATCTTGAAAAAAATGTGTGGATCATTCCTTCAAAATCTAATTAGCTTCATTCACCAGCCAGTTCAAGCACAATTCTCCACTCCTCATCTGTTACCCGGCCAACGCTTAATCTGCTCAGCCGAATGATGTCCATATTTTTTAAACGCTTGTCGGCCTTTAGTTGTGCCAGCGTAACCGGGTTTTTAAGTTTACGCATGGGTTTTATATCAACCACAACCCAAGCCGTTTCGTTTGTGGTAGGATCCTGGTAAGCCTCTTTCACAACTTTTACAATTCCCACAATTTCCAATCCCTCGTTGCTATGATAAAAGAAAAGTTCATCACCCTTCTTCATACTCTTTAGGTTGTTGCGTGCGGCATAATTTCGCACACCATCCCAAAAGGTTTGTTTGTCTTTCACTAGTTGATCCCAACTGTATTTAAAGGGTTCTGATTTGATAAGCCAATGAGGCATACTGAATTAAATTTCAACGGAATGAGGACCCGCAGTTGTTACTTTTCGCACAGCCCTCCTTTGGCAATCCAGAGTTTTTGAAACTCCAACTGCAGTAACCCTTCACGCACTGCGGGATCGGTTTCAATAACGGCCTTGTCCAGGTCGCCTTTCATAATCAGAATGCTGCCTTCATCATCGCCAAAGGTGCCTTCGGCTATAACATTTCCTGTTTTAATAATTTCTTTCAGATAATCTTCGTGCTTTTTAAAAATGCGAGGCGCATCTTGTATGTTGAACTTTGCAATGTTGGTTGTATAGCGGATAAAATGATACGAGGTCATTTCATACGGTTCTGTTACAGCACATGCACCACCCACGCGCGGGTAATAGGGCAGTACCTCCACCCGCCATCGGTTAGCTTGTACCCCCGGGTCGGTTTGCAACCATTCTTTTACCTGCTCAATGGATTTTGATTTGAAAATAAAAATGCCGCCTCCACCATCAAATGGCCCGGCCGAAATCAGTTTACCTTCGTTAGCCAACCTTCCGATGTTTGCCATATGTCCATCCATAATTTTTTTCACCTCTGCCTCGGGTAGTTCTGCTTTGTCGGTGCGTTTGTTCAGGAAAACAAAAATCAATTCAGGGGTTTGGGCCGAACTTAAGAATGGAATGAAAAAGAGCAGGAGAATGAGTTGTTTCATGGTGAAAGATAAACAAATCTTCATTGCCAAATTCCTGGGCAATTCTTTTCTTATTGAGCAAGTACTTTGTGGACGAGCACCGTGGTTCCGGATTTTATTCGAATCAAATAAACCCCTGAACCTGCTCGTAATCCGTTTTGGGTGGTACCATCCCAATATAAAGAGGTTCGTTCGCCCGGAAAGGTTGATTGACTGAACTTACGAATTAACACACCCAGTTGATTGTAAATCATCACATCGGTGTGGGCTGCTTCAGGTTCATAGTCAATT
Organism: Bacteroidota bacterium; assembly: GCA_051715445.1. Taxonomy (GTDB): domain Bacteria; phylum Bacteroidota; class Bacteroidia; order Cytophagales; family Cyclobacteriaceae; genus ELB16-189. The sequence goes on from JBPXJU010000015.1 coordinate 87,578, forward strand.
GTGAGTCCTTCGTTAAATGGGTTAGGGTAAATTGCACTTGCACGTGTTGGCTTTGTTCCTGTAATAATCTCTTCTTCAATTTCTTCGCCCTCAATTTTTATGTCGTCATAACAAAATGTAATCCCGGTTAAGGGCTGGTGTTCGGGCACAATCTCCAACCGATCTATGTTTGTCCAATCAAAAAGTCCTTGCGGATTAAACCATGCACCATCCCACGCGCCCATTTCGGTTAGTGCTTTTAAGGGGATGCGCACTTGTTGCCACTGACCATTGAATTGAGCAACTGTGTTGTCTATTGTTTTGCCCATACGCCAGGGTCTGTCATTCGGGCCTGTTTTTGTATCCATCAGGCGAACATCAAATTTTGCAGTACTGGCTGTTGACTTTACTTTAAATGTAAGCTCAAAGTCGTGGTCTTTAAGTTTAGTAAAATCCAGATCGGGCCGAAGGTCTAACGCAATAGCATCGTATTGCCCAACATCGTTCCAACACAAACAGTAATCGCCTGCCGCTGCGTTGGGTGAATAAAAATCGAGCGAGCCACTATTTCGATAACTCACATTGTAAACATCTATTCCCGGATAATCATCGTATAAAACTCTGGATTTTGTTTCGGGTTTCTTTACATACTCCTGCTGGGGTGGCACATTAAAATTCAATTTTTCGAGTAAGCCAACATTCAGATCATACTCAAAACGTTCGCCTGAATTTTTCTCGAACAAACCAAAGCCGCCTTTGTAGTCCCACATCGTCCAGGAAATATTTTTTTGTTCCAGGTAGGTACGCACCGTTTCATACCAACGCAGGCGATCGGTGTTGTTGCTGTTCGGGATATAAACTCCCAACTCGCCACAGAACACGGGCACGTTGCGTTGAGTCTTAAAGGCAACGGCTATATCAATAAGCTGACGCACACGATTAATTGTTCCATCGTTTATATAATTATTGATGGCGCCTTCTACCCAGGTTCCTTTTAAATCGTTAGGTGTGGGTGGCATTGCCGATGCTCCATATGGAAATGGCACTCCGGCCAACGATGCCATTGAAGGGCTTCCCCAGGTAGCCCCCTGGTGGGTGAAGATAAACGGATCGTAAAAATGAAAAGTATAAATCAATTTTTCATCGGTATATACAGGCAACGCTGCCAGGCTGGTGTAACTGTTCCAGTCTACTCCGCCTACCACAATATAATGTTGGGTATCGTGTACCCGAATGGTATCAATTACCTGCTGCTGAAGTTGTGCCCACACATTACCGGCTATTCCGTGCGGCTCGTTTAGTACTTCGTAATATATATAGCCCGATCTGTCTTTATAGTGTTGCGCCATTTGCGCCCAGGTTTTCTTTAATGGATCAATCACATCGGGTGATGTACTTCCTGCCGGATCGAACGAGTGATTATCCAGAATTAGATGAATCTGTAACTCTTCGGCCCAATCCACTACCTCATCGAGCATGGTTAGAAATAACGGATCAAGTTTATACTCCGGAGCACCATCAGTCATGTAATGCAGATTTATCGGCAAGCGGATTACATCTGCACCTAAGGATTTTATCTGCTCAAAATCTTTTTTGGTGAACATGGTAAACTGAATTTCGCGGGTACTGCCGGCCTGAAACCAGTTAGAAACATTAATCCCACGATTAAAATTCTGAGCGTTACTAACCCCCGCTATCAATAAGAAAAAAAGAAATGGGAAAAACCGAACACTTTCTGGTAGTGATTTAATCATACCAATTCATTTTGGTTCTTATAAAACTTGTTACTTCCTGAGCTATCTGGCGCTGATCTTCTTTATCGGGATGGCCTCCACAGCCATTGTTAAAACTCCGATTAAAAACATAATAATCAACTTTTGTTTCGCCTTGTGCGTGATGGTATTGCACCATAGCCCGCAGGTATTTGCTAAGTGCATTTCTTAATTTTTCGTTAGCCATAGGGCTGCTAAAACAAACAAACTGAGCGTTGGGGTAATGTCCGCGCAGTGTTTTTATAAACGCCACATATTCACTAACAAACTGTGTTGAATCCTGAATGCCATCATTCTGGCCCAGACAAATACTTACTACATCGGGTTGATACCGATTAAAATTCCAGGTGAGTGAGTCATCGGTAATATTGAGTTTATCATAAACCCGGGGCATTACATATGGTTTATTACAACAGTTGTGGATCAACCCAATACCGGATTCAGAGGTAAGGTGATACTGCGCATCAATTGCCCGCGCAGTGGTCGCAGCATATCCATAATACACAGTATGTTGGTCGTACCACTCGGCACTATCGCAGGGAATAGGCGTGAGTTCACTGCCCATACCACTTGTAATAGAGTCACCAAAAAATTCAATTTTGCGTGTGGGCAACGCTGTTGGTGCCAAAAGTTTAGTGCATGTTAAGCCAACAAACTCTATATATCCTTGCAATGCTTCTGTGGCTTTAATAATTGTAATGGTGTGTTCCCCTTCCGCTAATCCTTCGCTCAGATCAATTACATTTTCCTTCACTTTTAGTTTGATGCGCCTGGGTTCGGCACCGTCAATGGATACTTCGAGGTAGTTGTGTGTTGTGCCCCATTTTACTTCATCATTAACATTAAGCACACACGTTGTTCCTTTAAATTTTGCCTGCACATGAGCCCCCGCTACCCAAAAGCGTGGAGTTTTGCTATCGCTAAAATCAATACGCCCCATGTATTGAAACAAGGTGTTATCTGCTGCATAAAATTGTGGCTTTATTGGAGTACATGCTGCAGCCAGCAATACCAGAATTAGTGCGTGAATTATTTTGTTAACCATGCCTGTTTAAAATATTTTCCCTGGCGGGTGGTATTAAAATTCCAATCGCTGATAAGCATAGGCCCCCAGTTGGGGTCGAAACACCAAACCGTATAGGATATTCCTTTCTCTTTGCAATATGCTGTAATCGCATCACCATACGATTCATCGCTGATTACCGGAACATGCGCACCTTTTTCTTCTTTACCACTAAAGCCTATCTCGGTAAGAATGAGCGGATATTTATCGGCCATAAAGCCCCAATCTTTTGTCCATTTATCGGGCCATGGTTTTTCTCGCTTCATCGGATATGGATGGCTAACATAACCAATACCCGTTGCGGCAATCGGGTTTGCTCCTGCTTCAATTAAATCATAACCCCAATTAAAACCAGCAGCTAACGGAACGGTGAGTGCACCTTCCGCTCTGATAATAGCTATCATGTCTTCCTGAAGTGCTTTCCATTCTGCCCATGTGCAGGTTCCAAACTCGTTGTTATTAACAGGTTCGTTAAACAATTCAAAAAATGCTACGGTGGAGTTTTTTCCATAACGCTTCGCCATGGTTTGCCAGAATTGATTCGTTTCCTCAATAGTAGTTTCGTAAGAAGGGCGAAAAAATTTTCCGGTTTTAAGATTACCGATACTATGCCAATCAATAATTACATAGAGTTGCAATTCAGTAGCCCATTGAATGCCTTCGTCAAGCAATTGCATGTAGGCTTCACTGCCCAAAGCGCGCCAGTTGGCTGGATGAACAGGAAAGCGTACAATGTTAGCCCCCCAGTTTTTCATTTCCTGAAAGTAACGCTTGTTCCATTGGCCATCTCTTTTAAGTTTAAACGGATCGCTTGTGTCTAAACCCTGAAACACAATTGTTTGGTTGCTGGCGGTTACGAACTTATTACCGCTAACTTTTATTTGGGATAATGGCTGCGTGTGTGCCTGACAACAAAACAGTATTGCCAGAAGGAAAAAAGAACATTTCATTCCGTTCATGTTAGGTCGAAAACTCACTTTTCCACATTTTTCTGATTAGCGTATTCAGAAGGTGTTACACCAAACATTTTCTTAAAGCACTCGCGGAAGTAGGGTAAATCGTTAAAGCCAACTTCGTAAGTTACTTCGGCTACAGTAAGTTGATTTTGCTCTAATAATTGCGCAGCACGTTTCAACCGTATGGTGCGAATAAATTCGTTTGCCGAAAGACCGGTAAGGGCTTTCAGTTTGCGATATAGTTGCATGCGACTCATGGCCACATCGCGGCATAAATCTTCAATGGTAAATTCAGCATTGGTCATATTGGCTTCAATGCTTTCCATAGTTTGCTGAATAAACAATTCATCGGCTGAGTTAAGCGTTACACGCTTAGGCTCAATAGCAAGAACCTTCGTATCGGTAAATGCTTCGCGCATTTGGGTACGCAGCCGCAACAGGTTGCGCACTTTCAGCTCCAGCACGCGGGGATTAAATGGTTTGTTTAAATACTCATCAGCTCCGGTTTCCAATCCCTCTACTTTAAAGATAAGGGAGGTGCGGGCCGTAAGCAGTATTAACGGAATGTGGCAGGTGTGCTTATTGGACTTTAATTTTTTACAAAGCGTTATACCATCCATAACGGGCATCATCACATCACTTATAATGATATCAGGCATGTTTTCAGTTGCCTGATTCCAGCCTTCTTCGCCCTGCGTTGCTTCAAGTATGGTATAGTTGTTTTCAAAAATAGATTTAATATAAGCACGCACCTCTGCTGTGTCTTCTACAATCAACATACGCGGTAACTTTTGGGCTGTGTCCTTTTTTTGTGCAACGGTTTCCCTTGGGGTCGACTCAAGCATCGATTCGTTTAATGCCGGATAATAATCCATGGATTCAACATCATCAGAGAGATTTTGGATTTCTTCTTTACTAAAATGGGCATTACCCTTTTTCAGGCTAATGATGAAGCGGCTAAATTCACCCTCCTTGCTCTCTACATCAATTTTTCCATGGTGCATATCTACCAGGCTTTTGGAAAGCGCCAGTCCTATGCCTGTTCCGGTTTGATGTTTATCTTCATCATAACTAAAGAATGTTTGAAAAATCTGATCGAAGTGCTCCTGACGAATGCCCCGTCCGGAGTCTTCAACAATTATCTGAACAACATCTCCGGCCTCAACAATTTTAAGAACAATTCTACCCCCTTCTTGTGTGTGCTTGAAAGCATTTGATAATAAGTTGAAAAGGATTTTTTCAAACTGATCGCGATCAAACCATACTTTAATGTTTTCAGCACTAACTTCCATTTTGAAAGTAATCCGCAATTGCTCGGCCAGTGTATCAAAGGAGAGTTTTATCTCGCGTGCAAAGCGCACCATATTTCCTTCCGAAACCTTCAGATTCAGATTGCCCGATTCAGCTTTTCTGAAATCAAGCAATTGATTCACCAATCGTAATAATCGCTGTGAGTTATTATTTATCCTGAATAGTTGAGTTCGGGTGTGATTACCCAGTTCGTTTGATTCGAGCAGGGTTTGGAGAGGCCCGAGAATCAGCGTAAGTGGCGTACGAAACTCGTGCGAGATATTCGTGAAGAAATCTAACTTGGCTTTGTTAAGCTTTTCCAGGTTTTCGCGTTGCAGCCGCTCTAGTTTTATATCGTGCATCAGGTTGGCGCGCAACAACACAAATTTTCTAAACACATATAATGCCGCAAAACCAAGCAGCACATAAAGCACAGCCGCCCAATATGTTTTCCACCAGGGTGGATGTATTACCACCGTAAACTGACTGTACTTTTCCTGCCATATCCCATCAATACCAGAAGCTTTCACCTTGAAGGTGTATGTTCCCGGATTCAGGTTTGTATAGTTGGCAAAGCGCCTCTCGCTGTTGGTGTAACTCCAGGTGTCGTTAAAACCCTCCAGCATGTAGGCATATCTGATTTTTGCAGGAGCCGCAAAATCAAGCGAAGCAAACTCAAATGCTATTGAGTTTTCAAAGTGTTTCAATTCTATTTCCGAATTATTGCGAAGGGGTTGCGCCAGTAATACCCTGTTGTTTACCACTTCGCCATGGGCTACATCTTTGCCAAATAATTCAAACTGTGTAATGGCTAACGGAAATTCTTCGGGGCGCTGAATAATTTTTTTTGAGTCGATGCGGTTAAACCCTTCTGAGCCCGCAAACAACAACAGGCCTTCTGCACTTTTAACACAAACATTGTTATAGAAAAACCCTCCCATTATGTGATCGTTACGATCGTAGTTCCGCATCCAGGTTTGGTCTGACGGATCTATTACCGTGAGGCCATTCCAATGGGCAAGCCAGAGTTTGCCGTCATTGTCTTCCAGAATACTTACGATTACATTATTGCTGGGCCCTCCTTCAATGTCATAATTTTCAAAAACATTCAGCCTTCTATCAAATGAGCTTAAACCTCCATCGGTAGCAAGCCAAAAAATACCTGCATGGTCTTCATAAATGCAGTTAATAAAATTATCGTTTATGCTATTGGTTTCTGAACGCTTGTAGTGCTCTACCAGTAACTCTTCGCCATTTTCTTTTACACTATAAAAACCATTGCCGCGGGTGCCTATCCAGGCTGTGCCAGACCGATCCACATACGATACTACAATGGGTGCTGTTGCCAATCTTGTATCCTGATACTTTATCACATCGCCATGTTGCAGAATTTTATACAGGCCTCCACTCCAGGTTCCAATCAAAACATTATCGCGACCATCACTTGTAATTGACATGATGTAATTATCGCTTAGTACCGGGGTAGTTTCTGTGGAGTAGTGATTGAAGGATGTTATTTCCGGGCTGGTGAGTTGGTGTTCATTAAAATGATAGACACCTGCACCGGCAGTGCCCACCCAAATATTTCCCTTTTCATCGGAATACAGATTCTGAACAAACTCCGTAAAAGTGTTTTCCTCTTTTGTGGCAAATCTGTATTTGGTAAAAGAACTTCTTCCATCAAACTTATAAAGGCCTCCGCCAATTGTTGAAATCCAATAGCCACCGGTGGCCGAGACCTGAACGCCTGTGATTATACTTTTTGTTTTGTCGAATTGTGAAACCTCAAATGATTCGAACTCTTTTGTATAGGAGTCAAATTTATTGATCCCCTTTTTTGTTCCTACCCACAATACACCACCTCTATCCATATATAATGATGTAATTGAGCCGTGGCTTAAGTTCATTTCATCCGCTCCGGCAGGAACGGTTTCGTCAAATTGCATTGCGGCCACATCAAAAAAAGAAATCCCCGACTCAGATCCGGCTACCAGATAAGGTCTTTCGCCTGGCACTACCAACAAGCTGCTGAACAAATTGTAACTGGCTGGTTTGTTGGGTACCCGATAACTGGTTAATGTTCCATTTAGTAACACCTTCAAACCTTCTTTGGTGGTTAACCAAATACCGGTTCCGTTTTCGGTTGGCAAACTTGCAACGCCATAGATATGATTGTGCAATGCATGATTGGCTGAATCCTTACTATAGAGATAACTCTTAAATTCGTAACGATCGCTTCGGCTTTGCAATTTATTAAGGCCGTAGGTAGTCCCGATCCAGATTTCGTTGTTGGCCGACCGGTGTATGGCGGTAATAAAGTTTTGCGTAAGTGTGGGGGCGGTTTCGGTAGTAATATGAAGAAACCCTGGTGTGTCCTTCTTTAAAATATTTATTCCCATCTCGGTACCCACCCATAAATTACCCGCAGCATCTTCCTGTATCGCACGAACGTTGTTATTACTCAGGCTGGCTGGATCTTTTTCATCGTGCGCAAATTTTTCAAATGTGTTGGTGTTTTTATTATACCGGAAAAGGCCACCCATGTGGGTACCTATCCAAAGAAAGCCGGAGTGATCTTCATAAAGTGTAAGGATCTTATTGCTTTGAAGTTTTCCGGGTTGATTTTCGGAGTGGAACACGGTTGTGGTATAGCCATCATAGCGAATCAAACCAGACCAGGTGCCTATCCACAGGTAGCCTTCACTATCCTGCAAAATGCAATTGATAGAACTTTGCGATAAGCTTTGTTCTTCCTGAAGCTGATCGAATACCAATTTCTTCTTGAATAACTCTTCCGGCTGTGCCTGCACACATAAGGGAAACACTACTACTAACAGCAGCGCGGTATACAGCAAGGCATTCCATTTAAATTTGTATGAGGCTGTATCTATCATGAATAAAAGCTATTCATTCTATTCGTGCTAATCAAGCTATCTTTTACCGTACTAATAATTTTTGCGTTGCTGTTCTGGTTGCGTTGGCTACTTTTAGAATATAGATGCCCGGTTTTATTGTAAACTTTTCTGTTGAAAAGATAATTTCCTGCTGGCTCGTTTTCTCTTCCACTATTTTTTTTCCTGAAGTATCATGAATGCTTACCCATACCGGGGTGGCAAAATCGGCAAACTTTACCACAATCTGATGCCGATCCTGTGTAACCTGCAGGGTTGTTTCGTTGGAAGTTGACAGAATGATCAACGGTTCATACATGGGTTCGGCCTCATCGCTAAACACCACATGGCTTGAGTTCTTAAAATTGATAAAACTTTGCTTAGCTGCAGATGTGCTGGCAGCATGCGGAACATATGGGTGCGACCAACTGGAGTTAATCCACGTAAGTGCCCAGGCTATTTTTAGTGCTTTTCCGGAGGGATCGTTTACGATAGCCGGCAATACCGAATCGTTCCAGTATTTGGCTGCAGCATCGCCATTTCCGGTATCATTTCTATAACCGGTTTCGCTGAGCACAGCTACTTTGTTATGAATAGCTGCAAAATCAACTAATGCACCTATGTTTTGACGAAAAGGATCGGCTGTTATTTCATACATATCCAGACCTACTATATCTACGTAAGCATCGCCCGGATAATAATTAGACAGAATAGGACTACTAACCGGACTATTGGGTGACCAGCAAAACAAAACACTGGTTGTACGGGCCTTCACATAATCAACAGTTAATTGATACAATGCGCGGTAGTCAGCTGGTGTAAAGCCAGAGCAAGCTGCACCCCACCAAAACCAATTTCCGTTCATTTCGTGCAATGGTCTGAATACAATGGGAATGTTCTCTCCGTTTACCACCAGATCGTTGTTAATGATAGCAATCACTTTGTCGAGTTCGGCCAGGTACCAATCGCGATCGCCATTTGTGTTACCTGTGGCAATATTTTTGGCCAGGTTAACGGGTGCACCATTGCAGGTATACGCTGAGGTGTTACGCGCGCTGATATGCCAATCGAACGTAATAATTAAGCCTTGCTGATACGCCCATTTCACCGCTTCGGTGTGGTAGCCTCTTTCTGTATCGCTTTTGTCAAGATAGTAGTGGAAGTCCGAACCCAACACAACGGGATAAGCTCCTGTTACTTCGTGACCGTCTGAATAGGTTTTATCGCCATGCGCACTACCCGAACTATACTTAAAACTGTTGAAAAATTCCTGACCAAACAGAAAGTAATTACTATTCTGAATAACCTTAAGGTTATTATAAAGCGTAATTGTTTTTTCTGATGCGTCATCATCTACCTGAGCAAAAACACTCAAGAAGGAAAAACAACAGGTTAAAAGTAAAAAGTACCTTTTCATTCAAAATCAAAATTCAAGAACAATAGTAGTGATGGTCTTGGCTGGAAGGCTTAATGATTTTGTGGGGGATGTGGTTGATACCGTTTGGTAATAACTTCCTTCTTTACTTTGCACTACCTGAATACTTTTAGCTGTTTTTCCTTCGGCTACAAAATGCACTTTAGAGGCCGAGGTTCCATTGTTAACAACTACAATGGTAGCTTTTTTTTCATCTGGACTAACAAATGCTGATGTTACCAGATTGGATTCTGGAATGGTGGTGGTAGTTGTTTCTACACGATGGTAGCCCTCATTAATATTTTTAGAAAAATGTTTGATGAGATGGTAGTAAGGCGTAACCACATAAGGTGTTGTTGGCCCCGAGCCGGTACTGATCATGGCCGCGTCTTCGCCCGAAGTTGGTGTGGCCCACATAAGTTTCCAATAGATATAAGCGGATGCATTGGCTTCGGTAAGTGACTCCTGGATAAACAATGCAGTATTAAACCACGAGAGATTATCCGAGAACTCTGTCATGATATTGGGCTTTGTTGAAAAAGCTCCAACATTTTTTAGCGATGATGTGATGGCCGATGCTGAGGTGGTGGAATTAACGTTGTACGGATGCCATCCATAAATGGCTGCATTTGAATTATCCTTCAATACATTAACAAAAGGGCCAAACGTGGGTATGTCCTGCGACTCAGGCCCAACCAATAGTGGCACGTGTGTGCGGGTTTTTATTTTGTCATAGACTTTATTAAGTGCCGTATTATAACCAGGCAATACGGAAGTTTCGGCAATAGACCATTGGCAGGTTGTCCAGTTTGAATTGATATACGTGGGTTCATTCTGAATACTGATGTAGTCCGGATCGAAAGGTGTGTACTCCAGAATATCATTCCAGTATTCGGCAAACTCATCGTACATAAATCCGTTTGCGTTTTTCTTCAATGTGCCTTCCCGCAGGGAGTTGTTACTTTTTAACGATACCGGTGGCCCCCAGGAGCATAATAAAATTTTTATGCTTGGATCTCTTTCTTTAGCCAGATCATACAATTGGTTTGTGGCATCCCAATGGGCCTTTGCATAATCATTGTTGCCTGTGTTCGACATGTTACTTACTGCTTTGTTGGTCGGATAATCGTCAGGATAATACCAGGTTTTAAACCGGATAATATCAATACCGAGATCCGTAAACATCAGGTCGGCTATTTCATTTGCCTTATTGTGCGAGGTTAGCCAGTTGCTGTACCACGTAAGTGCGCCTCCAAAACCAATCATTTCCTGTTTTTTATTGGTAAGGTTTAGCGTAATCTTAACACTGTCCGAAACCGGATCTGGTTCATTCACATCTGCTTCAGGGGCTTCGCTATTGCACGAAAGCAAAATTGCTATCGCAAAAAGACAACCCACACCCACAACAATCCTGGCTACTTTCATTTTCAAATAAATTGCTTATAACTTAATTAATCAAACAACAAGTTAAAGAATAGAAGGCTATCATTTTCAGATAGCCTTCTTATTCTGTATTTGTACTAATTTTTTAAACCTATTTCATCAAAATAAAGGGTTACCGGTAAACTCGCGTTGTTATTTTTTATGCGAAGTTCCGATACGGCACTTGTGTTACCGTTCATGGTTGCAATGGGCAAACTTACTTCGCTCCAACCTTGCGGTATATTCAGGTAATTATCTGAATCGTTATTCAGTTGCACAATCAATTGCTGTGCTGCTGAAGCATAAACCCGGAAGGTTAAGGTTGTGTAGCCCGTCATGTCAAAAGCTGCGCCCCTGCCAATTTGAATGGCTCCGTACTGATCGTTGTAAACTGCCTTTATCGATTTTGTTCCTTTAAAAACTTCTTCTTCGTTTGCGAAATCTTTAGAAGTTAAACCCCAGCCATCCCACATTTGCCAGTTATTTTTTAATGCATCATCGAATAAATAATGATCAAGTGGTGGCGGGCCTGCGGCTCCAAAGCCAACACGGTCGGCATAGATAACCGATGAATTAATTCCTTCAACCTTGAAGGCAAATCTCACAATCTGGCTAAGGTTTGTGGTGGGATAAGAGGTTAATGGTATTTGATACTCTGTCCACTTACCTTCTTCAAGGGTTACTGAATTATAATTAGCCCAATTGTCGTTTAGAATGGCTGCAACCTGGCGACCATTCGTACCGGGGCCACCATAAAGTGCAAAAGTAAATACCTGCTGACCGGTAACATCTATTGCGGTTATGCCTCCAGCCGAAAGTCCACCACCTGATGTTGTTTCATACTTCCATGAAACCTCACCTGAATAAAATTGTTCGGTGCTGGCTACATCTGAAACAACGGAGTTCCAACTCCAGTTTCCTCCACCGGGAGCAATGGTTTCATCATACAAAGTAATGGGCAATGGTGGCGGGCCCGGTGCCGGTACTCTTACTGTTACACCCAGATTACCGGAAAAGCCATGAATGGTTTTATACGTTATTCCACCAGACTTGGTGCCAACAGGTACGGCCAGCACAATCTGAGTTGCCGATTGCGATTTGAAAGCTGAAGCCTGAACTGCACCAAAAGTAGGTAACCCCAATTCTGCCACAAGATCCAGATCGGTACCGTTAATGGTTAGGTCGCTTGTTCCTGGAATTGCCGGAGACGGAGTAGCGCTTGTTCCGATTGGCAAAACTATTACCAACTCATCGGCTGTTTGAATCTCTACAGGCGACATCTGTTTTAAGGTAAGTTTACCTTTTATGGTTGTGGCCGGCACTGCTAATTTAATTTGTGTTGAAGTGTGCGCTGTAAAGTTTGCTTTCAAAACCTCAGCACCTCCACCAAATTCAACGGCAGTAATCAAATCAAGATCGGTACCTGTAATGGTGAGTTCTGCTGTGTGGCGAATAGCGGTTGGAGTAAGCGCTGTTACGGCTGGAAGCGTAACTATCAGTTGCTCTTCAGACCCAAAGCTTAGAGGCTTTGTTCCACCTGTTGCAAAAAGTAAAAATCCGGTTTGAGCCTCCATTGGCACTGTTACCACAAGTTCGGTAAGCGATTGGCTCTCGAAATCCTCTTTGGTTATCACGAGGTCGCTGGGAAATGTTATCTGTTCAATCCAGTTCAGTTTATCTCCGGTTATAGTAAGGGTTTCTCCGGGTTTAACTTCTTCGGTTATGCTTTCAATTTCAACAGGTACTTCAAAGTTTAGAATAGTAATGCTTTCTATTTCACCTTGAGGCGTTTTTAAAATTACTTTACCTGCTTCAGCAGCATCCGGCACGGTTATGTTTATTCTGTCTTTCGTAACCGAAGTAAAAGCGCTTTTTGGAATTTCAACTGCCGGTTTAAAAACAATTGAACTTACTTTATCCAGATTCTGACCAAAGAATGTAATCTCATCGCCATGATGAACGCCCGATGGCCCAAAGCTTAGCAGCACTACTTCGCTTGATGCTTCCTCTTCTTCGCAAGAAGAAAGAAACAGAAATCCACCCAGTATGCATATCCAGGCAACAAGATGAATTTTATGGTTGAATGTCATTTTCATTTTCTCTTGAGTTGTTAAGGTTTAACAAAGCGAATGTTATCAATGTAGAATTCTACTGCGTTTCCGGTATTTTCCGGAGAGCCCAACAACCAGGTGCTGAATGATCCGGCTGCCGTTTCTACGAATTTCTGACCAGGTGTATATTCAACATTGCTGGGAGCACCCATGTAATATTGAAACTCCGTCAAAGGAATTATTACTGTTATCCATTTGCCATCGGTACTCACCTCTTCACCGGTAGCCGCCCATGGCCCCCAAATGCCACGCGCGTTTAATGAGTTACTCCAGATTTCCTGATTGCTGCCGCTATGTGTTGGTGTTGATAAACACAAGTTGAGATAGCCCCCAAACCATTTGTTTATTTTAGCTTCAAACTTTACAACATAGTCGCGATAAGAGTTAGGATACAACGGATAAAAGTTTTCCGTGCGCCCGGCCGGGCCGCCCCAATATTCCATACACAATGGAGATTGTGCCGGTGCACCAGGGCCTTCATCGCGTTGGTTAGCCGCTATATTACCACGCACTACCAGATAATTCCCATCGATCGGGCCATCGGTATTTTCGCGTAAACCAATTCGCCAGCCATTGGCCACTTTATCATCAAAGTTGAGTATGATGTTGCGCTTATCCCAGATGTGAAAAGTAGATTCGGCTTCGCCAAAGTTTGTAGCAAGGGTAATTGGCCCTTCGGTAGCGCCTTCGGGCACGGTAACTTCTACACTGGTTTGGCTTACTGAAATTATTTCGCCTGTAACTCCTCCGGTAAACTCAACCGTAAGAGGTTCGAAAAAATAATTTCCATTGATAATCAGAGTCTCGCCTTCCTGTGGCCATTCGTTTCGTACATTATTCAGTACGGGAGCGGGAATGGAAACCACAAATGGATGTTTTAGTGTATCGCTGTTGGCATCAACCAAATACAACATGTTGGTTATTTCATTTGGAGCAAAGCTGGGTACACTTACCAGGATAGTTTTGTTGGTAACCCATGTAGGGTTGATAACCGCCTTTTTATCGTTGAACCAGATTTCGCGTGTGCCACCCAGGTTTTTACCCACTATGGCAATGCCCGTTCCCAATGAAGCGCTAACCAATAACGAATCGGCACTGGCTGGATTGGTTAACCTGATGTAATTGATAACCGCGGGGCCATCGGGTGTTTCAATGTTCATACCATCACCCGTTTCCTCGCAAGAGCTTACCAAAAACAATGAGCTAAGTGCAACACAAATTGCAAGAGCCCCAGAGATATATTTTGTTCTTTTCATGATTCTATTCTTTTCTGATTCGTGATTAATTAAAATCATACTCAACAGCGGCTTCTTCAACTCTAAGCAAAGGATTGTTTACCACCTCAATGCCCGGAATAGGTAAAATCATTTTTGATGCTGTGAAGTTTACCAGCGGGTCGCTGTTTACCTGCCCACCAGAACCAATTCCACCGGCTACCACTAGTTCATAACCCGCAGCATCATTCTCCAGGTTATCGTTCGCATTAATTCTGAAAAAGCGATCGGTACGTCCTTGACTGTTCAGGTAAGTAAGGGCTTCGGATGGATTACGATAGTATCTGCGTTTTACATCTAACCAAGCCAAGCCTTCCAGTGCAAACTCAACTCTGCGTTCATTAAAAAGATCAATGTAGGTCATGTTGCCATCCGCAGGTGCATCTAAACCGGCACGGGCTCTCACGGCCAGGTAAGCATCATATCCCGGTCCGCTTGAAAGCGCTGATCCACTTCCCAACAATGCCTCGGCATACAACAGGTATACATCAGACAACCGCAACATGTAAATATCCAATGGCGAATCCTGATTGGAGATTACATAACCATGATCATCTACATTTCCCACCACATACTTCTTCAGGCTGTTTAGGGTAGGCGTTGCGCCTTCAATCTGAGTGCCTTCGCTATCGCGCGAAACAATGTTATAGGTATAGCCTCCGGATTTAGTAGCCAGATAATTGTACACATCTCCGTTTTGCATGTAAATGGCTTTTCTGCGTAAGTCTGTTTTTCCTTCGGCATTTGCCTGTATGGTGTTAAGGAAACTAACTGACATACATTTTCCGCCACCCCATGCCTGTGCATCGCCCGTTATACGCGAGTGCCGCGCAAAGCGTGCCTGCCGGCTGTTACCAACGCCCCAACCTCCATTAATGAATTGCAATCCAAAAAGAATTTCAGGATTGTGCTCGTTGGCAATTTTAAACATGTCTTCATAATTGTTATAAAGACTTAACCCACTGTTGTTGATTACATCGGCTGCATAGTTTGCAGCTGTGGTAAAGTCAGCTGCAGAACCAATTGTACCGCCAATACTTCTTTGGCCAAGGGTTACATGCAACTTGGCCAACATACCTTTTGCGGCCCAGGAAGTAACGCGGCCATCAGCATCTGTGGGTGGTAAATTTTCGGCTGCAAAAACTAAATCTCTTCGCGCAAATTCATAAACGCTTGCAACTGTATTTTTAGGTAACTGCAAATTCCCGCTTGCAACTTTCTCGGCTGGTTTTTCAATGATGGGAACCTCGCCCCAGAATTCTGCCAGCATGAAGAAAGCAAAGCCTCTGAAGAAACGTGCCTCGCCTAAACCTCTGTTGATTACAGACTGGCTTACGCCATGGCCACTGGCAATTGTGGGCATATCGTCAATAATCAGGTTAGCATACGAGATAACATCATACAACCCTTGCCAACCATCGCCAATATGCGAGTTGTTTTCATTGTACGATAAGTAAAAGAATTGCCCTTCCTGATCCCAGTTGTGGTGCATATCGCCAGCCATTAAATCGCCAGCGGCCCAACTGAATACATCGTTATACCCAAACCAGGGACGACCATACATGGAGGCTGTTGATTGGCGAATTTCGGTTTCGCTTCTGTACCAACTGTTTACCGTTGCTGCATCTTCGGGAACAAATTCCAGAAAATTTTCTGAGCACGAACCCATTGAAACGGTGAGTGCTGTAGCAAAGAAATATTTTAGATACTTTTTCATAGTCAATACTTATTCTGTTGCTTAAAAGTCTATGTTAACTCCGAATGTATACACGCGCGGAGCCGGATAACGACCCATGTCCACATTGCGCTGTAAAGAGCTTTGATTAAAGGCTCCAATCTGAGGATCTAATCCTGAGTATTTAGTAAACGTAGCGGCATTCTGCACATTGGCATAGAATTGCGCACGGGTAATTTTTGCCTTCTGTATCCACTTAACCGGAAGTTCGTAGCTCAACTTAATATTCTGCAGGCGTACATAGGTTCCATCCTCAATCCACCGGGTTGACATGTAGTGGTTAAAGTTTTCACCGCCATTATCAAATCGGGGCATAGTAGCGTTTGGATTAACTAACTCTACATCTTCAATGTTGTTAAAGTCTGTACCGCCTGGTTTGAGTTGAACTCTTGCACGATTCAAAACCGTCATAGATTGGTTGTCGAAGTTTCCAATCATTTGCTCGTTTCTGGTGCGCGAAAAGTTGAGAACATCTCCCCCTACAACACCCGTTAAAAATACGTTTAGCGTTAGCGGGCCATAACTAAAGGTGTTATCAAAGCCAAATTCAAAATCCGGATTCGGATTTCCGATTACAGTCTGATCTTCGGTTGTAATTCTTCCATCTCCATTCAGGTCTTTCCATTTAATATCGCCTAACCACAAACCTGTTGTTCTTTCAATTTTGTTCACGTTAGGATTATTGTCGCTTGGTATTTGAACAGCGTGGTTCAGAATTTCTTCTTGCGAAGTAAAGATTCCGTCTGCTACGTAACCATAAAACTGACCAACAGAATAACCCACGTTAGTCATAATAGCAGTCTGGAAACCCGAGTACCAATAGATATTATTGAAGATGGCGTTGCCCGCCATGTCGGTTACCTTATTGCGATTGATGGAAAGATTGGCATTTGTTGACCATCTGAATTTTTCCTTGTCTACATTAATTGTGGTAACGGTAAACTCAAGCCCTTTATTAGTCATGCTGCCAACGTTTGCCATCGGACCTGCCACCTGCTCACCAAATATGGCTGGAAGGTTAACCTGCAATAGCAGATTGTCTGTTTTTTTCTGATAGGCTTCGAATGATAGTTGAATGCGGCCTGAGAATAATTCTGCATCTAAACCAACATTTATCATTTCGGTTGACTCCCATTGAATATCTGGATTTGAGTAAGCACTGTTAATAGCCGCTGGCCCGAAGTATGAATTGAGTGAATTCATAGCCGATCCAAACGCATAGTTTCTGATTTCCTGATTACCCACATTACCCCAACTGGCTCGTAGCTTCAGATTTGTTAACGTGTTAGAATTAACCCCTGAAAAGAATTGCTCTTTGGTTATGTTCCAGGCGCCTGAAACAGATGGGAAGAAACCCCAACGATTTAATGGACCAAAGCGCGATGAACCATCTCTTCTAACGGTGGCTTCAAACGAGTAGCGATCGGCATACACATAATTTACACGCGCAAATTGCGACACCAGACTATTCCATCCTTTATAGCCTCCATTCGGAATGTTGGAAATTTCGCCCTGGTTCATTACGGGTATATCGTTGGGAAGCCCAACCTTGTAGGCGGTAAACCCTTCCCACTGACTTTTTATCGCTTCAGTAAACAACTGTGCCGATACATCGTGCGCCCCGAATGAACGGGCATAACGAATGGAGTTTGTCCAGTTATAATAAATGTTTTGATCGGCCCGTTGCGCAAACTGGCTTGTGTTATTAATAAGTGTTCCCCATTGAAAGGTGGGCATGAATGCTTTGTTCATGGAGTTGCTGTAATCCAAACCCAGATCAGATCTAAAAGTGAGATCTTTAATTATCTGCACATCGGCAAAAAGGTTGGCCATAACCCGATTGTTTACCAACGTGTTGTTACGAAGTAATGCCAGAGCCACCGGGTTAAAACTAATTTGCGATGAAACGTTTTGTTGTTCCGGGCCAGCAAAACTTCCATCAAAGTTTCTTACCGGAATATGCGGTGCCATTTGAGCGGCTTGCGAAATAACACCATCCCCACCATCGCTTGAAATCATTTTTTCATTCTTTCGCGAAAGCGCAATGCTGCTTCCAATCTTGATTCCTTCTTTTACTTTACTATCGATGTTTGCACGAAGGGTAAACCGATCAAAATCAGAACCGATTATAATACCATCTTGTTTAAAGTATCCACCAGAAACGGTGTACTGCATTCCTTCGCTGCCTCCCGAAACCATAATGTTATGGTTTTGCATTGGTGCAACCCGGAAGACGGCATCTTGCCAGTCTGTACCTGGTCCAAGCAAGGTTGGATCTGCAAAGTTGGGATTAGCCGCAATGGTTGATACCTCTTGTGCAACTTCATTATTATAGGCTGCATAGGTTGGCAGGTCCATCATATCAAACTTTTTGTAGACCTCCTGCACGGCATAGTATCCGTTGTAGCTCACCTTGGCTTCGCCCTTCTTTCCGCGTTTGGTAGTAATAATGATAACCCCATTCGCAGCGCGCGATCCGTAGATAGCCGTTGCCGCTGCATCCTTTAATACTTCAAAACTTTCTATGTCAGCGGGGTTTAAGGAGGCCATTGGGTTACTGGCTGCGGCTTGTTGCCCACCTGTGCCACCTGCCCAATCAAAACCAGCAATGCCTTGTGCACCCCCGCCTACTTGCACACCATCTATTACATAAAGTGGTTCACTGCTTTGCGTAAGTGAGGTGGTTCCGCGAATGCGGATTGAAACTGCTCCACCAGGAGCACCACTGTTCTGTGTAACCTGAACACCTGATACCCGGCCCTGAAGTGCCTGGTCGATACTGGTGGTTACAGAGTTGCGTAAGGTTTCGCCACCAACAGATGAGATGGCTGCAGTCAGGTCGCTTTTCTTTTGCGTACCATACCCAACAACCACAATTTCCTGCAGTGCCGTTACGTCCTCCTCAAGTGTAATGTTAATGGTGGTTTGGTTGCCAACTGCTTTTTCCTGGCTGGCATAGCCAATAAACGAGAACACCAGCACATCTTGTGGCGATGCCTGAATACTGAACGTACCGGAAGCATCGGTAGTAACACCGATGGTGGTTCCTTTAATAATCACGTTCACAGCGGGCATGCTTGCACCGGAAGCATCTTTAACAACCCCGGTAACTACTGCCTTTTGGGCGTGGGCCTGCAAACCCATAAACAGCAGGCATATTAGTATGCTTGCCAGCCACGGTTTGTTTTTTAGTAAAAACTCTCTTTTCATATTGTTTTGTTTAGGAGTTAATAGAGCAATACCCGAAGCAGAATGAGGATTATCAACAGGGCGCAAATCGCCACGCTTATTTCCATTCCTTTCAGAAAGCGTTCGTTGCGAAATAGTGCTTGAATTTTTTTGCGCATGTAGTACCCTGGGTCTGATTCTGGTTTTTAACCAGCTAAAGGTGAGATAGGATATTTTAAAAAAGGGTGGGTAAATCGCTCAAAAAGGGAGGGCAAACGTTTTCGGAGAAATTAAAATTCAATCTGTTGCGCCAAAAAGCGGATTTTCGTCAAACCTGAAGTAGATTAAATCTTCTGCTTGCCCACCAGCAGCACCCCAATCAGGATTAGGGCTGTTCCAAGCAACTGAAGGCCTGAAACGGTTTCCTGTAAAAAGAAATAAGCCATTACAATAGTACTTACCGGACCAATGCTGCCTACAATGGCTGCGTTATCAGAACCTATCCGTTTTATCCCCTCCACTACCAGATAGGATGGAACAACCGTTGAGAACACCGCCATCAGGAATCCATATCCATAAACAGGTAAAGAAAAATTCCATAACGAAACATCACTGGTAATAAAAAAATGAAGCAACACCCCTATCGATGCAAAACTCATGGCATAACTATTAAACTTGGCCGCGCCCACCAGTGGAATTAACCGGCCACTACCCACGATATATGCAGCATACGTAAATGCACAAATAAAAATGAAGAGCGAGCCCAGCATAAAATTTTTATTCTGTGCCGACTGAACATCAACCTCGCTGATAAAGGCAGCAAACAAACCTACATACGTGATTGCAAGCGCAAGCCATTGAATTGGTTTTATTCTAACCTTAAAAATCAAGGCCGACATTAATAATACCAGGGTGGGGTAGATGAAAAGTATAAGCCGTTCTATGCCAGCGGTTACAAATTGTAATCCTAAAAAATCCAACAGACTACTGATGTAATAACCGAGACAACCTACCAGCGCAACCTGCAACCACTGTTTGTTGGTGAACCTCACATTGTCTTGGCGGGTAGAGGAAACTGTAGCCGAGATCACAAAAAATGGAAGCGAAAAAATCATGCGCAGGGCCAATAAAGAAACTGCATCCACCTCGGTATCGCGATAGGCAAGTTTTACAAAAACTGCTTTGGTCGAAAAACAAATTGCCCCAAGCAAGGCCAATAATATGCCGCTTATAAATACCGACTGTGGTTGTTTAGTCATTTACACTTTACCCCACTTCTGGTTTTTCATAGCATGATGCGCAGCGCGCGCAGCAAACGCCATATACGTAAGCGAAGGATTTTGTGTAGAGGTGGATGTCATGCAAGCGCCATCGGTTACATACACATTTGAACACGCGTGCAGTTGGTGATCTTTATTAAGTAACGAGGTTTTAGGGTCTTTGCCCATGCGTACTCCGCCCATCTCATGAATATCAAGACCGGGTGCCCGATGGTCATCGCGCACGCGAATGTTGGTAAAGCCCGCCTTCTCAAACATCTCCGTCATTTGCTCCTGGTAGTCTTTAACCATTTTCTCATCATTATCATCGTAATCAACATTCACACTAAGTAATGGAATGCCCCAGGCATCTTTTTCAGTTTTGCTTAACGCAACATAATTGGTTGCTTTCGGAATGGTTTCGCCCATCATGTGCGAGCCTACACTCCAGGTGGAATATTTTGAAGGATTCAGTATTTCTTCTTTCAGTGAAAGTCCAATTCCACTTTGATCGGCATAATTGTATCTGCCCGCACTAAAACCCGCAGCATAGCCACGCAGAAAATCTGTTTCCTGCTTATGCAGATTTCGGAAGCGAGGAAAGTAACCGCTGGTTGGTCTTCCGCCTGTAGTCGTGTAGTCACTATGCCCTTCATAATCGGCCGAGATGCCAGCCCTGTAATTATGGAAAGCTACATACTTACCCAGCAATTCGTTATCGTTACCTAACCCCTTCGGGAAACGACTGGATGTGGAATTAAGCAGAATAAGGTTGGTGTTAAGCGCTGCGGCATTCACAAAAATTACATCGGCAAAATACTCTTCGGTTTGTTTGGTGTTTGCATCTACAATGCGCACACCGGTTGCCTTGCCTTTGGTTTCATCATAGATTATAGAATGAACAACAGCATCGGTGCGCAACGTCATGTTACCGGTTTTTTCAGCCCACGGTAAGGTAGACGCATTGGCACTAAAGTAGCCGCCAAACGGACAACCTCGCTGGCACAGGTTACGACTCTGGCATTGAACACGACCTTGTTGTTTATAAAATTCGAGGTTGCCGGTAATGTGCGCACATCTTGCTAAAATCATGTGGCGCGTATCCCCATAATGTTTTTTCAACTGTTCCTGAAAATATTTTTCTACGATGTTGAGTTCAAAGCCCGGTAAAAACTCTCCATCGGGCAAGTTCGCAAGACCATCTTTGTTACCCGATACACCTGCAAACTTTTCTACATGACTGTACCACGAAGCAATGTCTTTATACCGAATGGGCCAATCAACCGCAAAGCCATCGCGGGCCGGGCCTTCAAAATCAAAATCGGACCAGCGTTGTACCTGCCGCGCCCACAACAACGATTTGCCGCCAACCTGATAACCGCGAATCCAATCGAACGGTTTTTCCTGCACGTAAGGATGCTCTTTGTCTTTCACAAAAAAGTGCATGGCATCTTCGCGGAAGGCATAGCATTTACTAACTACTGGATTTTCTTCTTCAATTTGTTTGGTGAGTTGTCCGCGATGGGGAAACTCATAGGGCAACATGTTGGTGGTGGGATAATCGCGCAAGTGTTTTACATCGCGGCCTCGTTCAATCACCAATGTTTTTACACCATGCTCGCATAGTTCTTTCGCAGCCCAGCTGCCGCTCATACCCGAACCAATTACTATTGCCTGAAAAGTACGCTGCTGTGTTGCGTCTATATTAAAATTAGCCATTGATTTTCATGTTTGAGATGCTGCTGATTAAAACTTCACCATTATAGCTGCCGGGAATCAGGCTGTAGGGTTTTACCTCGGTTTGAATGTATTCACTCATCATAAAGCCTTGTATAGTTAACCGTTTGGCAATGGATAGAAAGCTGCGCACGGCTTTGCCGGTTTCATCTGCTGAGTCTTCATCAATAGCAAGTCCTTCCGCGATTACTTTTTCTTTGGTAGGTGAATCGAGTTTAGAAAAATTTCCACCCGCTGCTTTTTTACTGAAAGCATTAAACCCAAGCAATCCCTTAGTGAATTGCGCTTGCTGATCTGTATCGAAGCAATCATTTACCATCACTAAAATAAAATCCTGCACGGCCAGATCGCTTGCACCTTTTAACTGTCCGGGCGGAATAATAGTATCGGCTATTTGTCCTAATAATGTTTGCAGCGAGGGTGTAATCTGCAGATTGGAATAGGCCGCCAGTATGTCTTCCTTTTCAAAATTACAGGAAGGAATCAGCACGGCTCCACCGGTTAAGATAGCCAGGCTTTTGAGCGCTTCTCTTCTTTGCATGTGTGAAGTTGTTTTGCTGGAAGTAAATATATCACCGTGAAAACTATACCAGTCGTTAGGTAACGACTAAATTTTTTGTTTTAGCTAAAAATCATTTTCCAATCAGTGCCCGCACCAGTTTCATCATATCGGCTTCGGTATTATACAGGTGTGGCGAAACCCGAATGGCATTACCCCGAAACGAAACCGAAATTTTATTTTTTACAATTCGCTTCTTTATGGTTTCCAGATCTGCGCCTTCCGGCAAACGAATTCCAAACAAATGATAGCCGCGCGCACTTTCTTCTTCAATCCAGAATCCGGCTTCACGCAAAAGCGCTACTGGTTTTTGTGTTATTGATTTACAATACTCCTGAATAGCTTTTGGTTTCCATTGGTTAATCTGCTTTAAGGCTTCCAGCATCATTGGCACCAGAATAAAATTACTGTGTTCGCCTACTTCGTAGCGCAAAGCACCAGGCTGATAGTGGGGTTGGTAGTTAACCAGTGCCGCAAAGTTCTCGCTGTTCAATCTATTGATCCAGTTCTCCTCCACGGGTTTTCCGTTATCAAAGCTTTCCCCATAGTAAGCCAACCCGATTGAGTAGGGCCCCATTAACCATTTGTAACCAGCACAGATCAACGCATCGGGTTGAATTTCTTTTACACTAAACGGCAATGCGCCTACTGACTGCGTACCATCAATCACTAATCGCGCGCCCACTTCGCGCGTGCGGGCGCGTATGGCTTTCAGATTAAACCTTGTGCCATCGGCCCAATGTACATGGCCAAGTGCTACCAGCCGGGTGTTGTTATCAATCGCTTCAAGCAAGCGTTCGTTCCATTGTTTACCTCGATTGGTTTGGGTTTGTGGTGCAGAAATTATTTTGATTTGAACACCGGTGTCGGCTTGCAGGCGCTGCCATGGATAATAGTTACTCGGAAACTGCTCAGCTGCTACTACAATGTTATTACTGGCCGAAACGTTCAGGTTGTTCATTACATTGGCCATACCATACGACACCGATGGAATGATGACAATGCGCGAAGCTTCTGCTTGAATCAGTTTTGCAAATTCTTTTCGTAGCCTTTCGGTATCGGTAAAAAAATCTTGTGGCGAAACGCTTACCGGATTTCTTTTTTTAAGAATACCGGCTATGCCTTGCTTCTCAACCGTCTTAAGCAAGGGTGACATATACGCACAGTTAAGATATGTTACCTGAGATGGTAAAGTGAAGCGGGCACGCTGTAGTTTTAGTTTGGCCATGGCTGTTGTGATGATACCGGAAAGATGGAATATTTTTTACAATTCGTGTTATGGGCATTAAACTTGCGGTTACAATTTGTGTCGAAGCGCTATACAACCTAACTTATGCTGAAGCCTGCGGAGATTTATAAGGGGATAGAGTTTGTTCGCATCAGTCAATTACCCGCTGAACAACAGGAGAAACTAATCCAAACAATTAAGCGCGACAGAATCATCAAGATAATGATTGGCACTACATTGGCGGATGATTGCCTGCAATATCACGATTACAGGGCATGGTTTGCACAAACCTATCCCGCAAAGGCTAATGGCCCGGCATCTCCACAACTTTCGCATGCCCTTAACGACAAGTTGAATTAATCCCATAAACCTGCAGGCACAATTTCTACTACATGGCCGGCCGGATCATTAAAATAAAACGACTCAAAACCATTGGGCCAGGTAACACAATCTGTTATGATTATGCCCTTTCGCAGCAGCTCGGCCTTGTGTGCTTCATACTCAGTTGGCGGAACTTCAAATGCAAAATGATACTGGCCTGTGGCATAATGCGCAGGCGGACTGGTTTTTGATTTGGATGCTTCGGGGTTAAAGCAAAGCAACACGCTGCTTCCGGCCCTGAAGAAAATGTGCTGACCGGCCACTTCCCCAATCACCGGCAAACCCAACACCTCATGGTAGAAATTCCGGGCTGCCGGCAGGTTGGTAAAGTAAAGGCAGGTTTCTTTAATCTGAGTAATATTCATGACTGGAATTTTGTTTAAGGTACGTAGGTTTTTGAGCCTATTATGTTGAAAATCTGATTATTAGAAAACGATGTTTTTAAAGTTGGCCCGAGGCATAGACAAATAGTTGTCCACAAAGAACAGATTAACGATAAATGGTCTAACGTTATGGTTTTCAGTGTTTTAAGTGGTAACAATCCTATAATGTGGACAAGTATCCAATTTTGTGGAATTCTTATTTGCCGCTTTTTTGGTCATTTCTAAGTGCTTGAATTATACCCCATTACTTCCGTAAATTTTGGCGACCTTACATCTTTAAATTTTGGAAATCATTAACAAACAGAATTCCTGAAATTTGCGTTTTTGCACTATGAAAAAGTTCGTCTGGTTATTCTTTTTCACACTTGGGCTTTCTGGTGCCGCCATGGCTCAGAACATTAGCCAGATCAAGCTAAAAGACTTGCAGCGGGTATTAACTACCAAGACCGATCGCATTCAGGTGATTAACTTCTGGGCTACCTGGTGTGCACCCTGTGTAAAAGAAATTCCATTGTTTGAAAAACTGAGAACGGATAACAGCAATATCGACATTACATTGGTGAGTATGGATTTTGATTTGGATCCCGATCCCGCCAAGGTAGAGCGCTTTGTATCGCGCAAGAATTTAAAAAATAAAGTGGTGATTTTAGCAGAGAGCGACCCTAACTCGTGGATTGACAAGATTGACAAAAACTGGAGTGGCGCGCTACCGGCTACTTTAATTATTAATACCCGAACCGGTAAACGCAAACTGGTTCAAAAAGAATTACACGAGGGCGATCTTGAAAAATTAATTTCCGAAGTGAGTAAATAAACCAAATTGATGTTATGAAATGAGCATAAACCAAACTACAACCGATGGCATGATAATAAATTTACTAATTCGGTAAAAAGTCTTGATATGCGAATTCCATGTTACCTTAAAAAATAAAATAAACTATAAACACATGAAAAAGTTAGTTATTGTTTTGCTGGCAATTGTTGCCGTAGCCGCAAGCCCGGTTAAGCAAGGTTTTGAAGTGGGTGATACCGCAACCGACTTCAAATTGAAAAATGTAGATGGTAAAATTGTTTCGTTGGCCGACTTCAAAGATGCGAAAGGCTACATTGTAATCTTCGATTGCAATACCTGTCCGTATTCTAAAGCATACAACCAACGCATTATGGATCTGAATGCAAAGTATGCAGCCAAAGGAATTCCGGTAGTGGCTATTAATGCAAACGACCCAGCTGTTTCATCAGGTGATTCGTTTGAAGAAATGGTTCGCATTGCAAAACAAAAAGATTACAAGTTTCCCTACCTGGTAGACGAAACACAAGCAGTAGCCAAAGCTTATGGAGCTACCAACACGCCACACGTGTTTGTGCTTTCAAAAGATTTGAAAGTAACCTATATCGGAGCGATTGATGATAACTCGCGTAAAGCCGATGCTGTAACCAAGCGTTACGTAGAAGACGCGGCCGATGCATTGTTGCAAGGTAAGCCTGCGCCCACACCTAAAACCAAAGCCATTGGTTGCGGTATTAAGTGGAAGAGTGCGTAATTATAAGAAGGGTTTATTGAATTGAGCGGCATCCCGGTGCCGCTTTTTTTATTTCTTATCTATTAACGGAATCTCAACACGCTCGCCCCACACATATTTATTAAACCACTGCCAGTTATGCCAGGTGGCGGCCAAACGTTCTTTGGGTTTATTAATGCCGTGACCAAAACCTTTGTACACAATTAATTCGGCCGGTACATTTTTATCGCGCAGGCCTTGCAGCAATTCATAGGCATTGGCAATAGGCACCCGCCTGTCGTACTCACCATGCTGAATCAAGGTTGGAGTTTTAGCCTTGTTGATGTTCGTTATGGGCGATGTCTTTCTGTAAATCGCTTCATCGCTCCATGGCGTTGCTTTCAAATATTGTCTTGTAAACGGATGAATATCTGTGTTTACATAATACGTCATCCAGTTACTGATTCCCGCACCTACCGAGATTGCTTTGAAGGCATCGGTATTGGTAGTAAGAAAAGCCGAAATGTAACCGCCCTGACTCCAACCCATGCTTCCCATTTTTGTTTTATCGATCATTCCTTTTTTATCAAGATACTCAACACCGCTCATTACATCCCACATATCGCCCACGCCCAGGTTCTTTACATTCAACGATCGGAACGCTTCGCCATAACCAGCCGAGCCACGGTAGTTAGGTCGCAACACCAAACAACCTTTATCAAGCCATTGCAAAACCGGATACACATAACCCGGCACAGGTGTTGGTGTATCAATACCTGTTGGACCACCATGTATCACAACCAGTAACGGATATTTTTTTGATGGATCGTAGTTTAATGGTTTATGCAACACGCCTTCAATGGTGGCACCATCTTTACTTTTCCAGGATATTACTTCACTTTGTGCAACCTTCCAGCCAGCCACCTGATTGGAGAGTTTAGTAATCTGCACGGGCAACGGATTTTTTACGGTTGTCACAAATACTTCATTCAACTGATTTCCGTTGCGCCCAACAAATGCCAGCTTAGAACCATCGGCTGAAAACGAGTATGCAAAAATCTGTTCGGGAGCCGAAAGCAATACACTGTGATTTCCGGTGGCCGGATCAACTTCGTACAACGGGCGCTTTGTTTTATTCCATACCGGGGCATAAATCCCGGATTTTGTCCAGGTAAATCCACCCAGGTCCTCATCCAGATTTTTCGCAAGTGACTTTACCGCTCGCGTGGTTATATCAATTGAAAACAAGCGAGAGTTAGCGTAGAAGTTAGAGGTTGTGTCTGTTCCGTTAGAAGTAAACAAAACGTGTTTTGAATCGGGCGACCAGTCTTCCAGCGCATCGCTGCTTGCGTTGGTAACAAGTGGTGTAACTTTTTGATCCTGTATTGTTACAATCGAAATGTCTGATTTCTGAAATGAATTAATGAGAGGATCGGGTTGATGACCAAACGCAATGCTATTTCCATTGGGCGAAACAACAAAACGGGTTACGGTAAAATTACCCTCGGTTAAACGTTTTGCTTTTGGCCATTGAATGCACCCTGCTTTTACTTTAAGTGAGTCAACTGTTTCGTAACAAGGCAACTCAGCCGGATCAAGATCCGGGTTAACATCTATCTGCCACAAATGCGACTGCGTAAATTCTTTATCATCCGCCTCAAAAGCTCCATAACGCTTTTCGCGATCTTTTTTTTGTCGATCCTCCTTTTCTGATTTTACAAAGACTATTTGCGAGCCCGAAGGGTGCCACTCATAAAAAGAAATTCCTTCTTCTTCGCGGGTTATCACACGAGGTTCACCACCGTCTATTCGCATCAGGTGTACCTGATTTCTATTTCCCCGGTCTGAAAGAAACGAAATCCATTTGCCATCCGGAGAGAACCGGGGCGCCATACTACTATTGCGTGTATTGTTGGTAAGTTGAAAGGGTTCTGATCCTTCGCGCCATAACCAGATCTCGGTATCATAGCGGTTTTCGTTCCAATCGGTTGTTTGCACCGTATAGGCTATTGCCTTTCCATCGGGCGAAATGGTTACCGCATTAATGGTTCGAAGGGAAATTACTTCTTCGAATGTGGGCACGCGTTGAGAAAAAGCAAAGTGCGACACCAGCAGCAGCAGGAAAAGGCCACGTCTCATTGTTCAGGTTGTTTGGTTGCCGAAGAAAAGAAGAATCTGTGAGAGAATAAGAATTTTTTACACCGATGGAAATATGAATACAACCCAACCAGTTGATTGCGTGTCTAAATTTGTATAAACGAAATCAGTATGAAAAAGACATTTTGGGGGATTGTTGTGATGACGATGATGTTTTCGGCATGCGATGACAACCTGATGCAGGCATCGTGTGATGAGGGGGTGCGGGCAACTGTACGCGATCTTACCGGGCTGGATGGTTGTGGTTTTGTGTTTGAACTGGAAGATGGCACCCGTGTTGAGCCTTATCGGTTAGCTTATTGTGGTACTGGGCCCCTTTCCAAAGAAATTACTGAAGACCCTCTCTATGATTTTGAGTTTGTGGATGGTAAGCAGGTTATAATTGGTTATGAAGAAGTAGAGGACGTAGCGAGTATTTGTATGGTTGGCCCGATAGTGAAAATTACTTGTCTGGAAGAAGTGACTATAAATGAAGGGTTATGAAAAAGCTTGCGTTGATTTTTATTGCAGTTCTCTTTCTGAACATGACCTGCGAGGACGTTGAAATAGATGCTCCCCGTTGTGTACGGGAATTAATTAAACAAGATCCCCAACCTATTGAGGTTTGGCGATACACTTTTGAAAATCAAACGGTGTACTACCTCGTGGGCGATTGCTGCGATCAGTTTAATTCCGTGTACGATTCCAATTGCAATCTTATTTGTCATCCTTCTGGTGGTATTACGGGTGGTGGTGATGGCACCTGCCCGGAGTTTCATAATACCGCAAAAGATGGCCTGCTGATCTGGAAGAAAAAGTAAAGGCTGTCCTACTAGTTGCCCTTATTTCTTTGCAAACATGTAATCCACCGTTACGTTCAGCAGGGCCTTTACACCGGTAACAAATGAAGCCTCATCAATCATAAAATCGGGAGTATGGTGCGATGGCACTTTTTCCGGATCAGTATCGGGTGGCATAGCACCCAAAAAGAAAAAGAATCCCGGAATCTCTTTCTGATAAAACGCAAAATCTTCGGCTCCTGTAATGGCATTGATTTCAAACGTATTTGCTGCACCGGCTGCCTTCTGCAAACTGGGAATCATTTTTTGTGTTAGCGCAGGATCATTATAGGTAACCGGAAATCCTCTGCGAATGGTTACTTCCGCCTTTGCTCCGGCACTCTCTGCAATTTTGGTGGCCGTTAATTTTATCTTTTCATGAATCTTGTCCTGCATGTCGGTATCCAGCGTACGAATAGTTCCGGCAAAGAATGCTTCTTCGGGTATAATGTTTTCGCGAATGCCTGCTTGAATACGCCCAACCGTAATTACCGCAGCTTCTTTGGTTAACTCCGTTTGCCGGCTGATAATAGTCTGCAAGCCATTAATAATTTGTGCCGATACCACAATCGGATCAATGCTCATCCAGGGTGAAGAGCCATGTGCCTGCTTTCCCAGAATTTTTATAGAATAGGAATCGGCTGCTGCCATCATGCCACCGGGTTTGTACGTAAGCTTACCTAGTGGCGTAATAGAACTAATATGTAACCCAAAGATTACCTCCACTTTCGGATTTTGTAACACTCCTTCTTTTACCATCATGGCAGCTCCACCTTCTTCACCAATAGGCGCGCCTTCTTCTGCAGGTTGAAAAATAAATTTGATCGTTCCTTTCAACTCTGCCTTATTCTTTACCAGAATTTCGGCCACACCCATTAATATGGCTACATGACTATCGTGCCCACAGGCATGCATCACACCAGTCTCTTGTCCATTAAATGTTGTTTTTACTTTCGAGGCAAACGGCAAGCTGTTCCGCTCCGTAACCGGCAAGGCATCCATATCGGCACGCAACGCAATCACCGGGCCGGGCTTACCGGTTTCCAACAACGCAACTACACCCGTGTGCGCTACTCCGGTTTGTACTTTTAATCCCAGCTTCTTTAAATGCTCAGCCACATACGCTGCGGTTTGCGTTTCGCGATTTGAAAGTTCGGGATACTGATGCAAATGCCTGCGCCACTTTACAACGCTGGTTTCAATTTCTTTGGCTTGCAGATCGAGTTTGGTTTGTAGTTTGGGCGTAACCTGCGCGGTAGTTTGAAGGGTCAGCAGGCAGATGACAACGAATAAAAATGATTTCATGAGGCAAGATTGTTTAATAATGTTTTGCTTATCCTAATTTTTCTGACCTTCCGTATAATCCAACGTTAAATTCACCAACGCTTTTACTCCCGTAATCATCGCAGCTTCATCAATCATAAAGTCGGCCGTGTGGTGTGTGGGCTGTGTCTTAAGATTCATGTGCGCGGGGTAAGCACCCAAAAAGAAAAAGAAACCCGGCACCTGGCGTTGATAAAAAGAAAAATCTTCGGCCATGGTAACCGGTTGTGTTACCACTACATTTTTCTCGCCTGCTGCGCGAATTAACGATGGCACCATTTTGCTGGTAAGGCCTGCATGATTAACGGTTGCCGGATACATTACCAGAATATTAACCTCGGCTGTTGCACCTGAACTTTCGGCAATTTTCTCAGCAGTAAGTTTAATCTTCTCATGCACCTTCTTTTGCATGTCATCATCAAATGTGCGAATAGTTCCTTCCAGCACCGCTGCTTCCGGAATAATGTTTCTGCGTACACCGGCATGCATGCTACCAATGGTAACTACGGCTCCGGCTTTGGTTAATTCTGTTTGTCGACTTACAATAGTTTGCAAGCCTTGTATAATCTGTGCAGCTACTACTATCGGATCGACACTATCCCACGGAGTAGCACCATGTGCACCTTTTCCTTTCACTTTTATATCCACACCATCAACCGAAGCCATTAGCCCACCACTGCGATATGCTATTTGGCCGGAGGGAAGCAACGATTGAATGTGCAAACCAAAGATGGCATCCACTTTCGGATTTTCTAACACGCCTTCTTTCACCATCAACTCTGCACCTGCGGGCCACTCATCCGATGGGGCGCCTTCTTCGGCTGGTTGAAAAATAAATTTTACTGTGCCTTTTAATTCAGCTTTGTGTTTGGTTAAAATTTCCGCTGCAATCAACAACATAGCCATGTGTGCATCGTGGCCACATGCATGCATTACCCCGGTTTGTTGGCCGTTAAAGTTGGCCGTAACTTTAGAGGCAAAGGGTAATCCGTTTCGTTCTGTTACCGGTAATGCATCCATATCAGCCCGCAGGGCTACAACCGGACCAGGCTTAGCACCTTTCAACAGCGCAACCACCCCGGTTTTGGCAACAGGGTATTGAACGTCAAGACCAAGTGATTTTAAATGTTCAACAATTTTTGTGCTGGTTTTAAATTCGCGATTTGAGAGTTCAGGATTTTCATGAAAGTATCTGCGTAGTTCAATTAGTTTGGACTCTAATGCTTTTGCATCCGCATCGGTTTTGGATTGCAGTTTTGTAGGTTGAGCTAAACCCATAGTAGCAAAACTTAAGACGCAGATAATAATGAGGTTTTTCATTGAATGAGTTTACAACCAAAGGTATTGAAATCAAGATTGAGTTTTGCTGGCTCATTCGTAGATGAGATAAATTTTATTAATTTTATTTCTTCAAGTGATTATGAAGATTGAAATTCGAAAATATCAATTGATTGAACGGGTTATGACCCTGAACGAGAATCAGGTGGAGAAACTCGAAAGTTTTCTGGCACAAGAATCAGCCACTGAATTATCGGTCTCTTTGGATCGTGCCCTTCAGCAAGTTAAAGAAGGAAAGATTTCTACCCATGCCCAGGTGCGAAAAAAGTATGAGAAGTGGCTATAAAAAAATTTTGGCCTGATGATGTGCTCATACCATCATCGTTGAATCATGTGTAGTTAAACAACTAATTAGAAGAATATTAGAACTTGTCTACTTCGGTTTTTCGACTTGCTGCAACTTTTCAGAATCATTAGGTTTAATTTATCATTAACCAAAACTTAAACTTATGAAAAGTAATCTCACCAGTGTCTTTGGGAAGTTGAGAAATTTCAACGCCCTAATTTTTTCTGTTTTAATTATTAGCCTAATTGTCTTCAGTTGTGAACCTCAAGAGTTAAATGAGTCTAAACCTCAGCACGAAATTCTAAAAGATGCTGATTTTATTGCCATGATGACTAGTGCTTTCGTTATGAACCTAAATCGAGAGGCTGGTACCTTAAGTAAGGATGATGAAAAAGACTACAAGGAGTCGTTCAAAGCTTATTTTAATACTCTTAATAACCGCTACACTGATTTTCATGAAAAGACAATTGCTGCATTAGATGAAAAGGAATCACTTGAATATATTACATTCTCTAATGTTCTTTACAGTAGTATTCAAAAAGCCACAACAAATGTTGGCGGTAAAGTTGCTTATGATGGGTCTTCTTTTTGTGGCCGTAACTGTGGTAGTTATAATGCAATAACCACATCTTGCATCACGGGTTGCGTTTACTCAGAAACGTGGTGTTTAAATAATGGCGGCAGTAACTGCGATGCAATGAGGGTTTCCTGTCAAGGAAGTTGCTGCACTAATTTCTGTCCAGAGGGGCCAGGTATGGGAGATTGAGCAATAAATTAAAAAGTAAAAAAATATGAAAAATTCAATAATAGTTATACTGGGTCTTGTAGTTGTTGTTTCTGTGGGATACATCTTTAAACTGAAAAATCAGCTAGCTGAGGATAAGATTCTCATGGTAAAATCTGATAGAGTTATCGACTCACTGTCCAATAAAATCTTAGATGAAAAAACTAAGCAAGGTTACTTAGAAGCCATTGCTGATCGAAATCTTGCCCAAGCTGAAAGAGAACTGGAAGCCACTCGTAAAAAAAAGAAATGAATCGTGTTCTACCCCTCAGCATTTACTTTTATAAAATGCTGAGGGTTTATTTTCAAATATCAAAACTCGTCTCTTTCGTCCTTATATTCTTAGCGCAGGGTACTTTCTCTTTTTGCATAACGATTCAAAATAAGACAGTGTATCTATTCTCAATAGGCCTATTATTGATTGTTTCTCCTCTGGCAATCGCTGATTTTCTTTCTTAAGTTGCCTCCTTATAAATTTCTTCTGCTATGAAATTCTGTGTCTTATCTCTATTGCTGTTGTGCGGAATAACTTTTTTACAAAGTCAACCTCGTAAATCAATCGAAACCTCCACCCGTGCCATCCGCAAAGATGTGCCCCTTACTAACTCCATCCGTAAAGCATTTGATGCCGGTACACGCGATTTCACTGGCAAGCCGGGACCAAATTACTGGCAATTAGAAACGGACTTCACCATCCAGGCCAGTCTTGATCCGGCCACGCAAACCATTACCGGTTCAGAAAAAATTATCATTCACAACAATAGTAAAGACGATCTTAAAACTGTAGCGCTGCGACTTGATCATAACATCTTCCGGGCCGATGTACCGCGCGGTTTCTCTACTCCAGCCGAAACCACCGAAGGTATGATTGTAACCAGCATTAAAATCGCGGGCAAGCAAGTTGATCTGAAAGCAACCCCTGCCATGCGTAACGAAGCACCAAAGTTGGCAGTAGTAAATCTTAATCGCACGGTTGCCACACTCATTTTAGATGAACCCATCAAAGCCGGAACAACAGCCGAACTTGAAATTGCCTGGCATACCAAATTACCCGGAGGTCCGAATGGTCGCGGCCACCGCATGACACAACGCTTCGATAGCAAATTGTTTCAACCCACACAATGGTTTCCGCGCTTAGCCAAGTACGATGATCTGCGCGGTTGGGAAACCAGCCCGTACCTCGGGCCATCCGAGTTTTACAACAACTTCGGCAAGTTTGATGTGCGGATAACAGTACCCGGTGGTTGGATTGTAAGTGGCACGGGTGTGCTTCAAAATCCAAACGAAGTATTAACTGAAACTACACGCCAGCGATTAACAACCGTGCTTAATTCCGATGAAGAAATAACATTGGTTGGCGAAACTGAACCCCGCACAGCAGCGGGCGAAAAACTAACCTGGCATTTTGTGGCCGATAAAGTAAACGACTTCGCATGGGCCACAGCCGAAAATTTTATCTGGAAAGCAACTCGCGCAAATATCCCCGGCAAAGGTTATGTACCCGTTTACATGGTGTACTTGCCCGAACGTGCAAAGTATTTTGAACAAGCAGGAAAGATTACACGCCATGCATTAGAGTATTATTCAAAACTGTGGGCACCTTATCCGTTTCCACAACTTACCCTTCAGGATGGGCCGAGTGCGGGGATGGAATATCCTATGGTTATTAACTCCAACCAGGGTGCGGCCGATCATGAAACCGCGCATCAATGGTGGCCCATGATGTTGGGTACCAACGAAACCCGTTACGGCTGGATGGACGAAGGTTTTAATCAATATATGAACATTCTTTCGGATGCTGATGCAGAAGGTAAACCATATAACCTCGATGGTCTTGGCCAAAGCTATGGCCGCATGAGTGGTGAAGAAAGCGAAGCTCCTTTAATGTGGAGTGCAAATGATGCCGGTACGGGTTATGGCTATCAGACTTATCTAAAAACTCCATTAATGCTTTCTATGCTGGGTGGTATTGTGGGCGATGAGGCGGTTATCAAAGCAATGAAAGAATATACAGCAGCATGGAGCTACAAACATCCATCGCCCTGGGATTATATTTTCTTTATGAATAATCAATTGGGTCAGGATTTAGAATGGTTTTGGTATTACTGGCTATGGACAACTGAGTCGGTTAATGGTTCTATTAAAGATGTAAAATCCGCAAAGGGAAAAACAACAGTAACTATACATCAGGCGGGCGAGATGCCATCACCCGTTGTTTTGAAAATAGAATTTGAAACTGAAGGCCCCGCGCTTAAAAAAATGGAGAACGCTAAAATGATTGATGCCAACACCGCTATTGTTACCTGGCCGGTATCGATTTGGTTTGATGGCAAGCGTACATTCGAAGCCGGTTTAACTTTTGGCGATCGTAAAATCAAAAAGATAATCTTAGATCCTCACGGTCGCTTTCCCGATAATGAAGTGAAAGATAATGTGTGGCCGAAAGAAGTGAAATAATAGTATCTCAAAAAAAGATGATTGAATTGGGTAAAAATTTTTAATGATTCTCAGGAAGCCTTTACAAGGATAGGCGACCGGCAACCGCAGCTATTAAATGTGGGCGAAAAACGTATTTGTCTCGTTCGGCAAGGAGATTCATTTTATGCAGTAAGTAACCGTTGCACCCATAATGGCGAATCGTTAAGTAAAGGCAAGGTTAATTTTGCTAATGAAATTGTTTGTCCGTGGCATGGTTATCAATTTGATTTGCGCACGGGGCGCGAGTACCAACAACGTTCGGCCGATCTGGAAACTTACCCTATTAAAATTGAAACCGATGGCGTTTATATTGGTCTGTAAAATGTTTTGCAATAGTTTATAACTTTCTGGCGTTAGTCGTACATGAATTTAAGGTTGCTGCTCTTACTTTGTTTTCCTTTTGCTGCGTTGGCTCAATTGGCGCATACTCCTGAAAGTATTATAAAAAATCTTGCGCTTGTTAATGTTGTGCCTGAGGGTTTGCTGGCTCAACGCGCACTTGTAATTTTTGATTCTCAAATAAAGCAAAGCGAGCTTGAAGAAACTCAAAAAGCATTTCAACAAACAGGCATCGATGCGGTGGCTTATTTTGAAAGCAATCACGTACTGGCTGGGGCCGATCCGCAGCAAGCGTTTGTGCAATACCTGAACACGCGCAACATTACGTTCATTATTCTTTTCACAAAAACAACTACATACAACCTTACTTTTTTTCGCTTTAATGGAAAGGCTACCTTATTTGATGCTGGCACTACCGGCTGGCAACAAAGCAATGCAGTATTAAAGGAATTGTTGCTAACTGTTTTTCGGTTCGCGGTTAGCAATCAAAAAAAACAAAACCTGTTGGTAAACGATTATCCCGAAACCGGAAATACGTTTAAATATTTTGACGGCAGACGAAATGAAACTTACACCTCGCTTGTCAAATCATTTAAAGTGGCGGTGCCTTCTATGGGCAATGAAAAAGATGATGCGCAATTAGAGCAGATTCTGAAAGAACACTTTCCTGTAAAGTATGAAATTGTAGATGCTGATTTACCAGAACCTGAACTTGAAATAAAGGGATTTAAAACTATAATCCGGTTTGTGCGAACCCGTGGTACAATAGCCCGCGAACTTTTGGAGTACGATAACTCCAGGCCCGGCAACGCGCTTGCTTCAGCTGCTATCGTTAATAATGAGGCTCAACTAAAATCCATACCCCCTAACGTTACGGTCTATAAATTTTATGTTAAGCAATTAGAGTACGGAAATCTTTTTCTGGGCAACAAGTGGGATGCTGATACCGATTGGCAGCAAGCCTTAATCAATCACTTGTATCACATGCGGCAGCAGTTGAATTATTAGTGCATCGCTAGAATATTCAATCGCGTTTTTATTTTTCTCCCTTAATGATTAGTCCCCTTAATTTATTTTTTATTCTTATGCCGCGTGATAATCAGCACTCCTATTACCAAAAGTAAAAACCAGGTAAATCCATTCATATCGGGTCCACTAAAATGCCAGCCGTGGTGCCAATCGCCCCAGCCAAAGAGCGCTTTAAAAATGGCAGCTATAATTCCAACCACCGCTCCAATCAGGCCGGCAATTAACCCGATCAAGCCGGCAAACAAGCCCACTATCAAACCAAACAAGCCGGCTCCAAGGCCAATCCAAAGCGGAAAAGTGAAAATCAGAATTACAACAATAAGAACTGTTGAGGTTGAGGACGAGCGTTGCATGCCAATCTGGGTTTAGTGCAGAGTCTGTCAGCAAAAACCATTCACAAAACAATTAGCCCAACAAAAGTTGCATTTTTAAATAAGAAACGCAGTTCCTGATTTACCCGATTGATCGCACCTGTTGAAAAATGAACAGTGCGCTTTACAAAAGTGTACAAGCCGGTCAGGCAAGCTTAAGGGTTTTGTTGGTTCGCTTGCGCGAATCTTCTACAAGCTTTTCACTTTTTGAAATAGATTGCCCGAAGGAAGGTGCCATTTCATGCAGACGTGCTTTCCAGGCTTCCGAATGACTTTGTTTCTTAAAACATTTTTGAATCAACTCTATCATCATCGCTACTGCGGTAGATGCACCAGGCGATGCGCCCAGCAAGGCTGCTACTGTTCCATCTTCTGAAACAACCAACTCGGTACCAAACTCCAGCACACCGCCCTTTTCTTTGTCTTTCTTAATTACCTGCACGCGCTGGCCTGCCTCAAGCAGTTCCCAGTCTTCTTGTTTGGTAAACGGAACATATTCGCGTAAAGCCGCGTGGCGATCTTCCGGTTTAAGTCTTAATTGCTGGATCAGGTATTTGGTTAGCGGAACATTTTTAATGCCCGCAAAAATCATGGGCATCAGGTTATCTAACTTGATGGATTTGGGAAGATCCATCAGCGAACCATTCTTCAAAAATTTGGTGGAGAATCCTGCAAAGGGTCCAAACAATAATTCTTTCTTGCCATTGATAAAACGGGTATCCACATGGGGTACTGACATAGGGGGCGACCCTACCGAAGCTTTGCCATACACTTTGGCGTGATGTTTCTGAATCAGCTCTTCGTTATTGCATTTCAACCACAACCCGCTTACCGGAAAACCACCATAACCTTTACGTTCTTTTATCTCAGCGCGTTTTAATAAGTGTAGTGTTGCTCCTCCGGCACCGATAAAGGCAAAGCGGGTATTAAAAGTTTTCTTTTCGCCTGTTTGTAAGTCGCGCACAAAAACATCCCAACCGTGTTTACCATCAGGGTCAAGGTCAAGACACTCGGTATTAAAATGAATGGTAACGCCTGGCATTTTGCTTAGCTGTTCAATCATGCTTCGCGTAAGTGAACCAAAGTTTACATCGGTGCCCATATCCATGCGGGTAGCGGCAACGGGTTGCTTTTTGGTACGACCGCGCATAACAATGGGGCCCCACTCTGCAATCTGATCGTGCCCCTCAGAGTACAGCATTTCTTTGAACAATGGATTTGCTTGCATGACTGCGTAACGCTTGCGCAGAAAATCAACGTTATCGGCACCCCACACCAAACTCATGTGCGGCACTTTGGCGATAAAACCGGCAGGGTCGTTCACATATTTTTTTTCCACCAGATAAGACCAAAATTCGCGCGAGACTTCATAGGCTTCGCCTATTTTAAAGGCTTTACCACATTCTACTGATCCGTCAGTTTTTTGTGGTGTGTAATTCAGTTCGCAAAAAGCTGCGTGGCCGGTACCCGCATTATGCCAGGCATCAGAACTCTCCATTCCCGCTTTGTCAAGCCGTTCGAAAATGTGGATGGAAAGGTTAGGGTCCAGCTCTTTTAATAACATGCCAAGGGTGGCGCTCATTATGCCAGCGCCCATTAGCACTACATCGGTTTTGGGGGTGCGGGAGGTTTTGGTCATGGGGTAAATTCCGCTTAAAAGGTTCGAATTTAAAGTAAGCAAGCCCGCTTTGCAAATACAGGAGTCTGAGTCGTTCCAACTCTTTTGGCAAACCACGTGTCAATTGTTTAAGCTTTTTCCTAAATTGATATTTGTTGTTTGTCTTAACCCCAAGAGTGCCATGAGAATGAAAGCCACCTGGACAATTGCCGCAGCTGTAATGGTTTTTGTTTTGGCTTGCGAGCCATTTGAAAACGGAAGTAGGGAGATGGTGCTTGATCTACCCTCCGAACCTTTCTCCTATTCGGTTTCCGGAGTTTCGGATGATGTGCCTACGCTCGGCCGGGTGCTTTTTTATGATACCCGTCTTTCGTTGAACAACAGTATTTCCTGTGCCAGTTGTCATAAACAAACCCTTGCCTTTTCTGATAATGCTGCCCTAAGCCGCGGTTTCGAGAACCGGGTTACACCCCGTAACTCCATGGCTATTCAAAATATTATTTCCGATGCTTTTCAGGAATTTGTTCTTCCGGGTATTGATAGTACTCATACCGATTCAACTATCACGGTAATTGATCCGGGTGTAATTGGATACATGCCCGGTGTTCCGGTGTCGCCTGATTTTGTGGCTACACCAACCTCGCTTTTCTGGGACGGTCGCGAAAGCAACCTGAAGTTAATGGTAACGCGACCCATTATGAACCATATTGAAATGGGCATTCATGATATGGATGCATTGGCTCAGAAACTAAACCAGATTCCTGAATACAAGCCCTTATTTCAAAATGCCTTTGGTGAACAAACAGTAACAGCCGAAAGAATTTCGCAAGGGCTTAGTGCATTTCTTTTGAGTATTCGCAGCAATCAGTCCAAGTTCGATCGCGCTATGTTGTTTCGAAACAATGCAACCACGTTTGACCTGAAGCCTGCAAACGGTCTAGCTGATAATACTCCGCTGGTTAACTTAACAGCTCAAGAAGAATTAGGCCGTCAGCTTTTCTTTAACAAATTCAATTGCAACAATTGCCACGATGCCAATGGTTTTGCTGATATCGGGTTGGATGACTCGCCAAAAGATATGGGCTTAATGGAAACCACACATACTGAACAACACCGGGGTCAATTCAAAATTCCATCATTGCGAAATGTAGAACTTACCGGCCCTTATATGCACGATGGTCGGTTCAAAACGTTAGAAGAAGTAATTGAACATTACAGCCGTGGTATTAAAAGCAGTCCTAACCTTGATCAGCGATTAAAGGGCCTTGATGGAAGACCACTTAAAATGAACATGACTACAGGAGAAGTAAAAGCAATAGCCGCTTTTCTAACCACTCTTACCGATTACCAAATGATTTCCGATCAGCGGTTCTCAAATCCCTTTAAGGTTAAATAGTAAATCTTTTTCGAACCGTGAGATTCTTTACTTGCCTGATTGGCTTGCTTTTCTCTTGTCTGTTGCAAGCACAATCTGCCTATGAAAAAGGGTATTTCATAGATCTGAATAATCAAAAGACTGAATGCTTTATCAAACCCGAAGCATGGGCGGCACAGGGCACCTTAACATACCTGATCAACTATAAAGACCAGCCACAAACTAAATTGTTGAGTGAGGTTGCTGAACTTTCGATTCAGGGTTTATTCAAACTTAGGCGCGCCAAAGTTCAGCTTGATATTTCGGGCGATGAGAGCCCGCTGCTCAGTTATACCCCCGATCC
Source organism: Bacteroidota bacterium (assembly GCA_051715445.1). Lineage (GTDB taxonomy): Bacteria > Bacteroidota > Bacteroidia > Cytophagales > Cyclobacteriaceae > ELB16-189. Next base: position 127,961 of record JBPXJU010000015.1, read on the forward strand.
GGAATGGACTACAGAAGAGGTTTTTCTCTGGACTTTGGTAGAAGGCAATACTTCGCTTTATGTGTACGAAGGGGGCGGACTGAAACGTTTTTTTATCAGTAAGGCCGGTACACCAATCGAGCAGCTGGTTTATAAAAAGTATCGCACCACCTCAGGAATTAATCTCAATGAATCGTTCAAACAAACCTTGTTTGAGAAAGTAAATTGTGGCGATAGTTTGTTCACTTACTTTTCAGCATTACAGTATAGCGAACAGCCACTGATCAATCATGTGGTTGCTGAAAATAATTGTACCGGGGCTTCGGTGCAGGTGTACCCTAAACTGCAACAAGAAGCCCAACTGCTTCCACCGGCCCGCATATTAAATACAAACGAAAATCCAAAGCCAGAAACAAAGAAGCGAATAACGCAAGATGCCGAGCCTTCCATCGCATCAAGCAAAAAAAAGATTAACTATTTCGGACTTGAGGTAAACCCTTTACTTCGGCAAATCATTAACCTTAATCCCAACAGCACACCAACCGATAACCCGTTTGGAATTCAATTTGCTTCTAACTCAACTAGTACAGGCCGGGGTATAAGTCTTGGACTAACCTATGCACGCACAAAATTTAATGATGATAATAATGGGGTGCCGCGCGAAACCGTAAATCGCGATGTTGCTTTTAGGGTTGGTTACGAACGCAAGCATCAACTTGGCAAACGGTGGATTGTATTGCATGGGTATGATCTTGTTTTGGGTGGCTCCAAATCGCGCACGGAAACTACCGATCAGTTTGTTGGAAACATTTTAACCCAAACCACCAGCAACTTCTGGGGATTTGGTCCGCGGGCGGGATTAATGTTTCTGATCAGTGATCGGGTTACCCTGGGTACAGAGTCTACTTATTACTTGCGTTACATTCGCGACAAAACCAAACTAACTGGTTCGCCCGACAGCAAGCAAAAAACTTCTGAATTTGAATTAACTGTTCCGATTGTGCTGATCCTTTCTGTCCGGTTTTAAATCATTTACAATTTGCTGCGCGGGCCGCTGCAGCACCTTCCACTTTTAGTTGTTCAGCTTTGGTATAATTTGCACAAGCCTCAGCCTTTTTTCCGAGCTTAACCTGACAATCGGCAATGTGTAAATAATACTTCGGTGGCGTGCGATCGCCAAGTTTAGCTTGTGCTTTTACAAAGCTATCAAGGGCTTTTTGATATTGCTGGCTTTTCAGATAGGCGTAGCCAAGTTCATACAGCGGATCGCCAATTTCAGGATTCAGCTCTGCCGCCTTCGTCATGTATTCCGCGGCTTTGGTGTATTCTTCAAAATCAATAAGAGTATAACCGTACTCATAATTCGCCTGATAATCGGTGGGATGATCCTGGGCCGCTATTCTGTATTCTTCTAATGCTTCGCGTCTGTTTCCAATTTGCTTTAGCGCATAGGCCCGCTCCAATCTTGCGCGCAAATGTTTCGGGCTAAAGAAAAGCATATAACTAAAGTCGGCTATAGCTTCGTGGTGCTGGCCCATATCAATGCGCACATAGCCACGCTGATGCCAGTAATCAAAGCTCCACGGAAAAATGGCTATGGCTTCTGTAAACTTTTGAATGGCTTCAGCATATTGCTGTTTGGATTTAAGATCAAGGCCTTCGTTAAACAGCTTTTCGGCTTCGGCAGGTGGTTGCGTTTGCGCTTGCGCTAATCCGCAGATCAAGAGTAATAGCAGAAAGAATGGTTTTCTCATAGGTTAAAGTTTTGGTGAGTCAAAGTTGATTCTTTAAACAAAATGAGGAAATACCCAGCAGTACGGATATTTAAATCCGCACAAGCCCTTGCAATGGAAATTATTTGACTCGAATTGGTTATCTTCCTATCCTATTTACAAGTTGCATGAGCCCTTTCCGGCATCTTCTTACCCGCTACAGTCCCAAGCACGAAGCTTACTACAAGGCTCAATTGGTTGTTTATTTTGCATTGGTCGAAATTTTAATCAGCACATGCTACTATCTGGTACATCCGTATTTTGAGTTTCGCGTACCGCGAATGGTTTTTTCCGGACTCAGCATTACCGTATTGGTTCAGGTCTTTTTTCTTTTATTGCCAATACCCTTAACGGTTGTTGCGCATAGCCTTATTGCCACTTTATGGGTAAGCTTTTGCATAGGTATTGCCACCTCGGGCGGAATTTTATCGTTAGTGTTGCCCTGGTTAGCTGTTATGCCCATAATGGCCAACCTGCTGGTTAATCAACGGGCAGCCACCATTTGGGCTATTCTTTCGCTTACGTCTATCCTGATTTTCTTCTTAGGAGGATCGTCTCCTGGCGCTATCGAAAATAGCCATTGGCGTAGCCTTGCGGCTAACTCAGGTCTTGTCATCATCGTATTTGTGTTCACCTACCTTTTTCATGTAACTCACACAACCCTGTTGGCGAAAGTGAATTCAAAAAATAAAAAACTGGAGGCGCGTAAAATGAGGCTTATTGCACAGCACCATGAAATACAGTCTCAGAAATCTTTTATCGAAAAACAAAATCAATTGCTGCATTCGCAAAACAGAAGTATTGAAAAGATTAACCAATTGTTGCAGGTGCGTGTACAAGAGATTATGACGCGCAACGAAGTGCTTGGGCGCCATTGGCAAACCCTGCTAACCATTACTAAAAGTTACACCATAAACTTTGGCCGATTAGAGGAAGCGCTTGCTTACATAACACAAACCGTTAGCGCGAATCTCGGCATTGATCGGGTGAGTATCTGGCGTTATCATCCGGATGTTCACAAAATAGTTTGTGTACAAATTACCGATGTGGTCAATCCACATTTAACCTCCGAAATGGATTTAACCCTCGAGGATTTTCCGGAATACTATAAGGCATTAATGTTGGAGCAGGTTATTCCGGCTGTTGAAGCCCGTGTACATTGGCAAACGCGTGAGCTAAAAGAAAAATATCTAGTTTCCAGAGGCATCGCATCAATGATGGATAGCCCTTACTTTATTTCGGGCAAGCTTGCTGGTGTGATTTGTTGTAAGCACCGGCAAGAAAAGAAATGGGCAAACGAAGACATTTTATTTGTGCAGGCGCTGTCTGATATTGTTACGCTTTCCATTATGACTCAGGAACGCAGAAATTATGAAGCAGCCTTACTTGAAAAACAAGCCGAAATAATTCAGATCAATCAAAGCCTCGAGATGCGCGTTAATCAACGCACCGAAGAGCTTGAAAAACAAAATAACCGCCTGGCTGAATATGCGTACATCAATTCACACTTGCTGCGGGCACCCTTAAGCCGCCTGCTTGGCCTTGTGAATCTGGTGCGCTATTCTGAAGTAGCAGGCTCTGAACGTGAACACATTATTCAACAAATCCAGGTGGCGGGGCGCGAACTGGATGAGATTGTAGCCAAAATAAATGAAGCCCTCGGCTTTAAACGAACTTTAGATCGTAGCATTTTTTCCGATAACGAGCCCGATCAATAAATTCTTCTTAAAAAATCTGCCGGACAATTTGCGCAAGTAAATGCTTGCACTATATTTGCAAGCATTTACTTGCATATTTATGGAGGCCCGCAGAGATGTTTTTCAGGCAATTGCCGACCCTACCCGCAGGCAGATTATTGGCATGCTTGCCCAGAAATCTCTTAATGTGAATACGCTTGCTACTAATTTCGACATGAGCCGCCAGGCTATTTCGTTGCATGTAAAAATCCTTACCGAATGTGGACTAATCTCTATCCGGCAGGAAGGACGGGATCGTTTTTGCGATGTTGAATTAGATCAGTTAAGTGAAGTTTCGGTATGGGTAGAACAATACCGCAAGTTCTGGGATAAAAAATTCGATGCACTTGAGTTGTATCTCGATAAACTTCAAAAGAAAAAGAAAACCAAAAAAACCAAATCAAGATGAATTCTTTTAAGCGGATTGATAATGAAGTCATTCACACCCGACTGCTGAATGCCCCCCGTGAGTTAGTGTGGGACGCATGGACAAAACCGGAACACATTAAACAATGGTGGGGACCCAATGGGTTTACCATCACCAACAAAGAGATGAAAGTTACCCCCAAAGGATCGTGGGAATTTGTCATGCATGGCTTTGGAAAAGATTACGACAATCACGTTCACTATTTAGAAGTAGAAAAACCAAGCCTGCTTGTGTTTCGAAATGGCGATGAAAATGATCCCTACAGTTTTCTGGTATATGTAACTTTTGAAGAGCATAACAACAACCAAACCTTACTTACCATGCGTACCGTACTGAAGTCGGCAGCTATACTAGACGAGCTTGACCGCACCGTAAATGCAATTGAGGGTGGCAAACAAACCCTTAACCGATTGGTAGAGTATGTGCATGCTCAGTTTACGAACTAGCCTGCATGACGCAGGGATCCAGAAAATAAATAAAAATTCGCTGGCGCGATTATCCAATTAGAACCTTATGCTGATTTGGCGTTAAGATCTGTTATCCCGTTCATCCTGAATTTTTAACCTCTCACTCCGTTAAACAAGCCCAATAGGTCACTATATCGCAATAGCCATCCGGAAGGCGTGTTGTTCCAGCACTGTTTCAATTAAACTCTTAATTATGAAAATCTGGAAAAACTTAATGTCTGGCATTTTAAGCTTCGCGGTGGTTGCGTTGATTGTGGTGTCAATCAGCAGCTGTAATGAGGATGAGGATCCACAACCTACGGAAAGTATTGTAGCATTGGCCCAGGGACAAAGCAATCTGTCATCTCTGGTTGCGGCTTTAACCAAATATCCTGATCTGGTCACTACCTTAAACGGGTCTGGAAGTTTTACTGTTTTTGCTCCAACCAATGATGCATTTACTGCACTTCTGGCAACCATTGGTCAAACCAGTATTGATGATGTTCCTGAGGATGTTTTAAAGTCCTTACTGCAATATCATGTTATCACTTCTGGTACAGTGCTTTCAACACAACTTGCGGCAGGAAACGTAGCTACTGCCAATGGTGAAAATATTGCGGTAACAACATCGGGTGGTATACGGCTAAACGGCAATACTCAGGTAACAACAGCCGATGTGCGTGCAACAAATGGTGTGGTGCATATTGTTGACCAGGTATTGGTTCCTCAATCTATCGGTCAATTTGTGAATACTATTGTAGAGCCCGCTTATTTTAATAAAAACTTTACAACGTTAATTGCCGCTGTTAAGGCTGCAAGCCCGTCAATTCTTACTACATTATTAAATAGTAATAAGAAAACACTTTTTGCGCCCACTAACGATGCGTTTGTAGCCGCTGGTATTACTACCCTTCCCAATCAGGCTACTTTAGATGCGGTACTTACCTATCATGTAATTGGTAGCGAGGTTCGTGCGGCACAACTTCCAACCGCTGCAGCCCCTGCCAATTCTGAGATTACAACCCTGGGCGGTAAATTTTATTTGAGTAATCGTGGAAGCAATGGCGTGTTTATTAATGGAACATCACGCGTAACATCCACAGATATTGTGGCCGACAATGGAGTAGTTCATGTTATCGACCGAACATTGTTACCTCCATCACAAACAGTCGCTGCTCTTGCAACATCGCTTTCTCAAGCTACACAGCCACAATTTACTCAGTTAGTAGCCGCTTTAGGCCGGGTACCCGCATTATTGCAGGCTGCATCAAATGTTGATTCCAAGCTTACTGTTTTTGCTCCTACCGATGCCGCCTTTGAAGCACTTTATGAGGCATTAGACGTTGAAGGAATAAACGATATTGAGATTGGTTTGTTAACTGCGGTTCTGCAACACCACATTGTATCGGCTCCAACCACAGCAACGGGTAAAGTGTTTTCAACTGATCTTGTAAATGGAGCGGTGCCAACTTTAAATGGCAGTGTGACTATAAATCCAACCAACGGAACAGTTACCTCCAGCGGTGGTACGGTTGCTCAGTTAAGCGGAACAGCCTCGTTATTAAATGTACTGGGTACCAATGGCGTAATACACACTATCAATGCTGTATTGGTTCCCGGGGAGTAATTCTTTAGAAAAATTCGAATAAAATGGTGCCCGGGCTAAATCCCCGGGCATCTTTCATTAAACCGTAAGGTGATTTTGTTGTTATATTCTGAGCCATGTTTAGCTTTCGACAGCGGTATTTATTCATCATTTTACTCAGTGTTTACTCGTATGTAAACATCCTGTTTACGACTGGCCATTCCTTTCTGGGTATCAATTTACCTGAGCCACTTTTCATTACTTCGGTAACCGCGTTGGTGTTGTTGGTGTGGGAGGCCAATCGGTTATTGCAGCGAAACCTTGGGCGCATTCGTGTTTTCCTCCGAAGCAAAATTCATCCGCTCATTATTCATTTTGCGCTAAGTCTTCTTGTTGTCGCCTTCATCGCCAGCCTTATTTCATTTGTTCTGGCTTCGCTTTATCAGCTCGAAAAAGAAGCATTCAGGTTGGCGCTTACGCTTTCGTTGGGCTTCAGCTTCAGAATAAACCTTTTCTTGCATTGCATTAATGCCATTGTATTTTACATGAACAAATACAAGGTGGTACAACTAGAAGCCGAGCAATTGAAGAAACAAGGTATTGAGGCCCGGTTTGATGCCTTGCGTAGCCAGATCAATCCACACTTCCTCTTCAATTCCTTAAATGTTCTTTCTTCGCTGGTATACCGCGATCCGGATACTTCTGCACGATTTATTGAACAGCTCTCAAACGTATATCGGTATCTACTCTATAATCAGGATCAAAAATTAATTCCTTTGCGAGAAGAACTGGAATTTATAAATTCTTACTACTACCTTTTGAAAATGCGGTTTCAGGAAAATATAAACATTGCACACGAAATTCCTGAAACCAAAAAAGATTACTACATCGCCCCGGCAACTCTTCAGCTTTTAATCGAAAATGCGATTAAGCACAATGTGGTTTCGAAGAAGAATCCACTTGAAATAAAAATATATGTAGAAAACGGAAAGCCAGAAATAAACAAGATTGTGGTTGAGAACAACCTGCAGCCCAAGCCTGTTCAGGAAGCCTCATCAAAATTAGGTCTTAAGAATATTAAGTCAAGATATACTTTTCTGGCTGGCCGCGAAGCCGTGGAGATAATCACCGCCCCCAACTTTGTTGTTAAAGTGCCCTTAATTAAACTGTCTTACGAAAACCAAAACGGATGAAGGTCTTAATAGTTGAAGATGAGAAGTTGGCAGCTGAGCGACTGGAGGAAATGATCCGGAAATACGATACGGGCATTACTATTGCCGGTCCTTTTGATACGGTACAGGAAACCTCGCAATACCTTACTCATCATAATGATATTGATGTGCTTTTTCTGGATATTCAGTTAGCGGATGGAAAAAGTTTTGAGTTGTTCGATCAGACTCCATATTTCAAGCCTGTGATTTTTACAACGGCCTACGATCATTATTCGATCAAAGCCTTTAAATATAATAGTATTGATTATCTGCTAAAGCCCGTTCGCTTTGAAGAGTTAACATTTGCTTTAAATAAGTTTAAGCGACTTAAAGCAACCGATACTGCGGAAGGACTAACTAAAGAGTTTGTTCGCGAATTGCTGCAGGCTAATGTCTACAAGAAGCGCTTTCTGGTAAAACAGGGCACGCGTATTCAATATATTCCTGTAGAAGATATTTCCTATTTGTTCGCTGATGGTAAAATTTCTTATCTGGTTTCGAAAGAGCAAAAGCAATACGTAATTGACCACACCCTTGAAGAACTGGAGTCCGCATTACTTGATCCGGGTTTCTTTTTCAGGATTAGCCGGAAGGCGATTGTTCGGATTGACGCCATTCAGGAGATACGTACGCAAAACAATAGGGTAGAGATTAACCTTTCCAGGGTATCAGATTTTCCGTTGGTGGTAAGTCGCGATAGGTTAAAAGCCTTTAAAGATTGGTTGAATCATTAAACACTTTTGCGTTAAGGCGGTTTTTAATCTTAAATCTGTTTTTGTAATGATTAAATTTCTCAGCATTGTTTGGGTGGTGATTCTGGCAAGTACTACATCGCAAGCTCAAACACTTATACCCGAAGATTCCCTGCGCCAGCAGGTTTTGCGTTTGCAACAAGATATGGATAGGGTTAAAGTAAACCTTGGGCAAGCCCAGGCAAAATTCCAAAGAGGAATTGCACTCGCAACTATTGGCTACTCCGTTACCATTGCCGGTGGTTTAATGTTAGGTCGTAGCAACGATAAGCTTGGACAAGGGCTTTTAATTGCCGGTGGCGCTACCGGCATAACCGGTACATTTCTGTTGGTTGATTCCTTTAAATATTTAGGGCGCGCGTCTGGCATGCCCCAAAAGCGAAGACGGTAAATCCTATTCGCTCCGCAAACTCTTCACCGGGTCGCTACTGGCTGCCCTAAACGATTGGAAACTCATAGTTGCCCAGGCCACTGCAAACGCACCAAGTCCGGCAAATAAAAATAACCCCACTCCAATCTCGGTTTTGTAAGTGTAGTCTTTAAGCCACCAGTTAACGCCATACCAGGCCAATGGCGATGCCAATACAAATGCTATCGCAATCAACTTGCCGAATTCTTTTGATAGCAATAAAACTATACTGCTTACACTCGCACCCAATACTTTGCGAATGCCTATTTCCTTGGTTCGTTGCTCAGCCGTAAATGCGGTAAGTGCAAACAAACCTAAACATGCTACTACAATAGCAAGCGTAGAGAAAATTCCGATAATTTTTCCGAGGCGGGTTTCATTGGCATACATGCTGCTGAAACGATCGTCCAGAAAATAATAATTGAACGGTTGACCCGGAGCAAGCTCTTTCCATTTTGCCTCCACGGTTTCAATAACCTCTTTTACATTTTTTGATTGGAATCGGAAAGAGATAGGACCACGTGGCTGATCGCTCAGGAAAATTATTACGGGTGTAACATTTTGTTTTAACGACTCAAAGTGAAAGTTTTCGATTACCCCAATTACATTCAGTGTCTCCAGCTTCTCCCGGTCAAGGTCGCCCTGCGGAGTACTCCCGAATGTAGCAATTCTGGAGCCCAGCGCATCTCCTGTAAAGTTGAAAGCCTTCAATGCGGCTTCGTTTAAAATAACTGCTGACGAGTCCGAAGGAAAATCCAATGAAAAATCTCTGCCCGAGACAACCCGCATGCCTAATGTCTTAATGTAATCATAGTCCACTTGCCAGCATTGTACACTTACCATATTTTCCTGCACACCCGGATCACGGCCCTCTACCCACCACGGGTTATCACTGCGCCACGTTCCGCTTACGGGCAAATAACCGGTCATGGTAGAAAGTTCCATTTTTCCACTTTGCATTACTCCATCGCGAAAAGCCATGCGGTTATTCCCCAATGCGTAAGCATCTTCAATTACCAACACCTGATCTTTATTAAAGCCAAGTTTTTTGTTTTGAATATAATTCAGTTGGCGATACACAGCCATTGTACCAATTACCAACAGAATGGAAACCGCAAACTGAAACACCACCAGCGCACTCCGAATAAAACCGCTCTTCATACCCAACGCAATACTCCCCTTTAATACACTTGCCGGCTTAAAGGCCGAAAGGAAAAAAGAAGGATAAATCCCGGCCAGAATTCCAACTAACAAGGTTGCCCCCAGCACAACCAGATAAAAAATCGGTTCACCAAAAGGCATAAACAATTGGCGGGATGACAACTCGTTAAAAAGAGGAAGCAAGAGATAAGCTACACCTAACGCCAGTATCATGGAGATCATACTTAACAAAACCGATTCGGTTAGGAATTGCCTTACCAGATGTGAGCGAAACGAACCCATTACTTTACGAATCCCAACTTCTTTGGCACGATTGGCCGAACGGGCGGTGGATAAATTCATAAAGTTGATGCAGGCAATAATAAGAATGAAAAGTGCGATGGCTGAGAACAGATAGATATACGCAATATCAAAGTTAGGTTCAAACTCACCTTCCAATGAACTTCTGGTGTGAATGTTCAGTAAGGATTGCAACCTGTACTCCATTTTGTTTCCTGCAGCCGCAAACTTTTCCGGAGAAAAATCACCGCCCAGAATTTCTTTTAGTTGTGGCATTGCTCTGTCTAAAACCAATTGTGGAAGCTTACTTTCCAATTGGGCCGCATCCGCTCCATTGCGAAACAACAGATACGTTTGAAAATTGTTACTGTACCAAACGGGTCTCTTTGCCTCCTCCAGGCCTTCCATCGAAATAAGAATATCAAAATGAAAATGGGTGTTTGCAGGTATGTTTTCGTAAACAGCCGTGATTTTCATATTCTGATCATTGTCCAGAATTAACGTTTGGCCAAGAGCTTCTTCTTCCGGAAAGAATTTTTCAGCTATACGCCTGCTTATCGCGATAGAATTAGGTTCGGTCAACGCGGTTTGGGCATTGCCGGCAAGTACTGGTATTGAGAAAACTTTAAAGAAATCTTTGTCGGCCCAGATAACCCGATCTTCTTTAATGTTTTCCACATCGCGTTTAACCAAATATGAGCCCCGTTCGCGAAACCGAACGGCAGCCTCTACCTCCGCAAATTCTTCTGCCAATGTGGGGGCCAGCAGCGGTGGAGCATATAGCATGTTGTAATGGTTTCCGCCAAACTTTATCTCACTGTTAATGCGATAGATCCGGTCAGCATTTGCAAAATGCTTATCGTAGCTCATCTCGTTTCGCACAAACAAAACAATGATGAAACAAATGGCTAGCCCAATTGAAAGCCCGGCTACATTTATCAATGAATAAAAACTCTGCTTGCGCAAGTTGCGCATGGCCACAATAAAATAATTTCTTAACATATCTATTGGCTTATTGTTGTCTGATTGTACCGTTCGTATTTGTGTTTCGCGAAGCCCTGCCGTGTGCCCGAATCTTTTTAGAATGATATGGTAGGCATCTATAAACCGTTTTTCTTTCTCCATTTCTGCTTCCACTGCCGAGCAGATGTGATCAATCAACTCTTCCTGAATTCCTTCGGCTATAATGCCCCGGTAATTCAGATCTTTAATGATGTAGGAGATATGGTCTTCCGTTAGCCTCATCTTATTAAAAGCTGACTGTTGAAAAAATGGTTGGCAACCAATTGTTCATTTATCAAACTGTCAAGTAAGTTGTACTTGTAACACGTTACCCATGGTTCGGATAAACTCTACAAATTCATTCACGCGTTCTCTTACTAAACTACGACCCTGCGGTGTAAGTGAATAATACTTACGCACCCGTTTACCTATGTTTTCGGTTTCCGTTTTCAGCATACCTTCTGCTTCAAGCTTGTGAAGTGTGGGGTACAATGCGCCTTCGGTTAATAAAATCCGATCATCCGAAAGTTCTTTTACCCGTTGCGTAATCTCATAGCCGTACATCCGGCCATTATCCTTCAATACTTTTAATACAATAGTTTGAAGGGTACCCTTCAGCAGCTCAGATGAATGCATAAATCATTAATACATAAGTGAATTATGTATGTAAGACGGTTTATCGGCAAAACAGGTTGCATGTCGGGCCTTTTTTTATTTTTGCACCTCTATTCATTCCAAAAAAAAGCTGATGCGTGCTGTCTATTTGCTTGTTGGGTTTTTTGCGGTTTGGTGCCTGTTGGCAGCTTTCTGGTATTTGTTTTGGATAAAAGGGCTTGATCCTAAACCCGAGAATATTAATCCGCATGAATCAGCTCTGGCTATTGCTGAGATACTTATAATCGTACTTGTTTCGCTTTTTATCGGGTTTGGAATTGCCTGGTTTCTGCGCCAGCAAACTATAGAGAAGGCAGAAATTGAGAACACTGAACTGAAAATAGTAATCGCAGCAAAAAAGCAGGAGGCGCTTCATGCTATTGAGCAGGCGCAAAAAGCAGAACAAACCTTAAGCCGGGCGCGCGAAACGTTTCGAACCGACTTTCTTAGTGTTTCGCGCGAAAATGAACGCCTTAAAACAGTTGAAGAAACTTTTAAAGACGAACAGCAATTGCTGCAACAACAAATTGCTGTGCTTCAACATACTGTTACCGATTTACAGCGAGGCATTAACGAAGCCAGCCAGGAGGCCACCCATAGCAAACAAGAAAAGCAAAAGCTAGAGTTAGAACTGAATGAGCTGAAGCAGGTAAAGCGTTCGGCAAAGAGCAATATTGCTCAGGCTCAGCAATCTTCAACCACGGCCGTGCACGAAATTGATGATCTTAAAGTGATTAATGGCATAGGGCCGGGCATTGAAGCGAAACTCAACAAGGCTGGTATTTTCAGTTTCCGCCAAATAAGCGAGCTCACGGAAGAAAGCATTGAGAAGATATCAGCCGTAATTGAATTTTTTCCCGGTCGTATTACACGCGACCGTTGGGTTGAACAGGCTTCAAAACTATACCTTGATAAGCTAAGAAAGTAAAATCGGACTTAACCCTCCGGTTGCTATCCAATCAAAAATCAGGATCGATTTTTAATGCCAGGTTAAACTTTACTTCGAGTTTATCCTCCACTCTAACCATGCCCATCATGCGCGATGGTGCTGTAAGATTAAAATCGGCAAACTCAAATACGCGGTTGCCCCGCAGGTGAATTATTCCATTGTTCTTTGCTTCAATGGCACAATCCACATCAAATGTTTTGGTTATTCCCGCAAGGCTTATATTCATCCGGCCTTTAAACCGTTCTTCGGTACAACCATAAACGGGTGTTCGCTCAAACGAAATAAAATCAATACCAATAGCAGGATGTTCCTTTGCTTTGATGGTCTTGTTAAAATCATTCGTCATCAATTGCAGGCCACAACTAAAGGCAGAGGCATCCAATTGTACATTCCCTTTTAAAAATTTGGGTGGTGCTCCAATACTTTCGCGCAACACCAGCGTATCGCGGCCGCAATACAGTGTGGTGCATTGAAAAGCATTTACATTGGTTTTTCCAGCCACAATGAGGGTACTCTCGGGCTGTACAATGAATCTGTGCAACAAGACCGGAGGCCCGCTGAAGGAACTCCAGAGTATTGCTACAACCAGTAAAACCAGGGCGCGTTTCATCTTATTGAATAACACTACAAAGTTAAAAAAAAGTTCCGGTCACCCCTGACCGGAACTTACCCATAAACCATCCCACCTATTAGAAGGAGATTGCACCTTGAATCACGAACCCGTCAAACTTACCGTTGTAAAAGCGGTTGTTTGCTCCGGTATCGCGATAGCCGTCATAATTCTGGGTTACATATTCTCCTTTTAACAAGATGTTGCGGGTAATAAACCAGCCTGCTCCAAAAGAAGTGCGGTCTATTGTTACATCATATCTGGTTCCGGCAGCGCCAGCAGTATAGCCTTCGGCCACAGTTGCATCAACTTTGATATAGCGCGCGCCAACATAAAACTGCTCTTCTTTACCAAATCTGTAAAGAGCTTCGAATGCGGTTTGACTTGCCTTACGATCATCTTCAGCCGCATAAGATGTGCCCTCACCATTTTCAAAAGCACTGTTACCTTTTGCCCATTCAAAAGTTCCAAACACTTCCAGTCCACTGAATTTTACAAAGGGGTTTATCACAAAAGAAGTCACGTTATCGCGGAAGCCTGGATTAAAGCGGCCAGAGAAAGCATTTGCGGTTAATGATACAGGTGCATTTTCCATTACATATTGATAGTTAGAGCCGGTTCGATCGCCACCAAACAAGGTGTTGCTGGCAGAAGATTTGGTTGTCATGGCAGAACCAGTAAGTCTTACGCGCAGGTTATCCTTTACTTGTTTATCGAAACCTACTTTGGCATATAGAGATGGTTTGCGTTTGGCGCCATCAGGTTGAGATGGGTTTGAAACGTTTCCTTGAATTTCGCCATCGGTAAAGCCACCCATTATCAGAATGCCATCTTTTTTCCAGTATAACTCTGCACCTATCTCTGTAGTGAAGGCATCCATAATGTTGTTTTCAATCCAGGGGTTCCATAAAGTATGGCCACCATCGCTTCTGCGGAAGTGTGCATCACCATAGTTTACTTCCATGTGGCCCACTTTCAAGGTCAGGTTTTTCCATAGGTTATCGAAGAATTCACTCTTCAAAAATCCTACTTTATCAATTTGCAGGTAGCCACCTTTTACCCAAAACTCGTTGTGGTGGTGTGATGACATGTAAGACACCAGATTAAGACTAACACCATCATAAAGTTGCACATCGATATTGAAGTTGGCTTGTGCCAGCGGGAAACCTCCGCCCATTTCGTAAAGTGCGGATGTTGCTAAACCATTGCTGTGATTAAACTTTTGATAGCCTTGTGTAAAGCCTGCGCCCAGGCGCATCTTCAAGCCATCATATATTACAGTGTCTTCTTTCGATGTCTCGAATACATTGACACCACGCTTATCATACGGCCTCCAGTATTGTATGGTAGGTTGCTGTGCCCAGGCTGTCCAGCCTAACATAAGGCCAAACACCAGCAGCAGGCTTCTTAGGGTTGCGGATTTAGTTTTCATAACATTTTTAACATTTAAAGGTGATTTTACAGATAGATTTATGTTTACTTATTTTGATAGGGTGATGTCGAAGGTGATTGTAATCTCATCGCCTGTTTTAACTGAGCCGAACATAAATGAAGGTGGCTCTACATTAAATTCAGTCATTTTAATTTTCTTAGAACCCTGAAAACGGATTCCGTTTGCGTCCGATTTACCAGTTGCTGTAAGTTCAGCAGGTTTTGAGCTTCCGGCTATGGTCAATGTGCCTTGGGCTACGATAGTGCCCCCGCTTACTGTGGCCGATGTAAGTTGAAACTTGATGTCCTTATTCTTGTCGGTTTTAAGTGCGTTGTACGCGTTCTTGTCCATGGCGCCTTTACCGCTCTTTAAACTCTCAGCCGGAATAGTAACCAGCAGCGAATTTATTTTGGTAAGCTGGCCGGCTGCATCGGTTTCAAATTGTGCCTGGCTGGTTGCTTGCTTGGAAGTCATTGTCCAGTCGTGCATAGTTGAGGTACCAGCTATTGTAATGTTTGGTGTGCCGGTTAGTTTGTAACTCTGTTGGGCCCAAAGTGTGGCATGGAAAAATACCAGTACAAACAGGGCAACAAATCGGGTTTTTTTTATGATCGTTTTCATGGCTTTTGGGTTTTCTTCTTGTTTCACAGTACAAGATTAGGCAGAGTAAACAAACTGCCACATGATTGTTAACCATGCACAAACATGATCTTCGTCATAAAAAAAGGGGCCTCAGCCCCTCTTAAATTGCAATTTTTACGCTTCCTGTTAGTAAACTCTAATCCTCCAACGAGATTTCATTGTTATCAATCGCCTGCCTTTTACTATTATTTCCTCAACATCTTGCCTGTGTTACCATTCACTTTTGAGAACCCATTCCAACGACTACCAAAAATAAACGAACACAAAATGATTTATCCGGTGCGCTTCCGTAGTTAAGCGTTATTTTTTTACCCTTTTAAAGCTAATGGGTTCCATAGTGCTGGGAATCTACTTTTAAAAAAGCACGTTGGGCAAATCCTGTCGTAACTATAAGAAATAGATATGTTACCAAAAGAATTCATATCGATACTTGTTTTATTATTCCAATTTTTTAAACAATCCCCCGGCTTTCAATTCTCCATAATCAATAACGCTTACAAAACCATCTTTTGAAGCACGTCTTACCTGCATGTTTAACTTCTGGCCTTTCTCCAACATATCAGATGAAGCACTCTCCACAGTAAGTGTTGCTCCACAACCATTCCACTCAAGCGCAAAATCCTCAGCTACGTTGCCATCAGCTGTGTATTCCGTGTATCGATTAGCAGTAATTTTAATCGTATTCTTTCCAAGAATCGTTTCGGTTTCGTACGTTCCTATAATGATGTCCTTACAATTACCCGTTGCCTTTGGGTAAGCCCGAAGTTTTGCTATTGCTTCATCAGAAGCCCCGGCTTCACACCTGTCTGCCAATTCAAACAGCACATCACTAAACAAGCCCATCATGGCTTTAAACATTTTATCACCAAATTGCTTCTGCATCCGCTCTCCGTTAACTCCTATCACTTCTTTGGAGCAATCGTCCATGCTTTTCTTTGTGGCCATGCATCTGCAAACCGCATCCGTAAAGCCACTTGTAAACTCTTCCTGATCTCCAATCTTCAACAATGCGGGATCTGTTTTAACTTCTTCTTTTTTCAAGCGCTCAAACTGTTCGGGGCATTGCTTGCGTACCTCGCTACCCACTATTTCAAGCACTTTCAATCGCTCATCTTTTTTAACCGTTTTTGCTTTAATCAAAGCTTTTTCTGCGCCTTCGATATCAGCCCCAAGACAGCCAAAGATCTTTAGTGTTAAATCATCTTTATCACTGTAATCATCAGGGTTTATTTCTTTCATGCAGGCGCACGTGCTGGCCGCGGCTTTATTTACAGCATCCTGCGGATAAGCCGAAATTGAAGCGAGACTTAAAATCAAAAGCAAGACAAAATTTTTCATGGATTTGGGTTTAGTAAACTAAAGGTAGGCCTTGGTGGGAAGGCCGACTAAAAACGCTTACCCCATGAAGATGTAGCAAACAAAAAAAATTTTATAACCAAATAGTATGCATGCCGAATATTTTTCTCTACCTTCGGCATCGTTTGAAATTGGATGAAAAGAGAGGAAACTATAGACTATAATATAAAGGCAGCCTGGCATAGCATTGCACGCATGTATAACCAGCAGGCATCACGCTATAATGGAACTATGTCTATTGGCTTTGCCTTGCTTACCATCCATGGTGATGATGGCACACCTGCAACCAAGATTGGACCCATGATGGGTTTAGAGCCCCGCAGCCTTACCCGACTGTTAAAATCGATGGAAGAAAAAGGGCTGATTTATAAGCAAGTAGATAAACAAGACAAGCGTTCCGTGAGAGTCTTTCTCACCAAAGAAGGAAAGAAAAAGCGTGAGTTTGCCCGCGAAACGGTGCTACGATTTAATGATGCCGTGCGCGAAGAATTTCCGGCCAGCAAACTGAATGCATTTTTTGAGGTGGTTCGGGGAATTAACCAGATGATTGAAAAGAACACTATATATAGTTGAACTATGGACTTATCGATAACAAACAACCATCAACTAACAACGAATAACTACTTATGAATAGACCCATCCGCAAAGTTGCCGTTTTAGGTTCCGGTATTATGGGCTCGCGTATTGCGTGTCACTTCGCCAATATTGGCGTGCAGGTACTGCTGCTCGACATTGCTCCCCGCGAACTTACCGAAGATGAAAAGAAGAAGGGCTTAACGCTTGATCATCCGGCCGTAAAAAACAGAATTGTAAATACTGCTTTCGAAGCCACACTTAAAGCTAATCCTGCCTCGCTGTTTAGTAAAAAGTTTGCCTCGCGCGTTACGCTCGGAAACTTTACCGATGATATGGCGAAGATCAAGCACTACGACTGGACAATAGAGGTTGTAGTTGAAAACCTTGATATCAAAAAGAAAGTGTATGACGAGGTGGAGAAATATCGCACACCGGGTACATTGATCACCTCCAATACTTCCGGTATTCCCATTCATTTAATGGCCGAGGGAAGAAGCGAAGATTTTCAAAAGCACTTTGCCGGAACCCACTTCTTTAACCCACCCCGTTACCTGAAACTGTTGGAGATCATTCCAACTGCCAAGACCGATCCGGAAATAACAAAGTTTTTGTTGCACTATGGTGATTTGTTCCTGGGCAAAACAACTGTGTTGTGTAAAGACACTCCCGCCTTCATTGGCAACCGTGTAGGCGTGTGGGGTTTGTTGAAAGTAATCGACTCGATGCGGAAGTATGATCTTAACGTTGATGAGATTGATAAACTGACCGGACCGGTAATCGGCAGACCCAAATCCGCTACCTTCCGAACTTCGGATGTGGTTGGTTTGGATACTCTGGTTAAAGTAGCCAACAACTTATATGCTGGCCTGCCTCATGACGAGGGCCGCGAAATGTTTAAACTGCCTGAGGCGGTAAACAAACTGGAGCAGAATAAATGGCTGGGCGATAAAACCGGCCAGGGTTTTTACAAGAAATCCAAAAACGCCAAAGGCGAAACAGAAATTCTTACCCTCGACCTTAAAACATTCGAGTATCAGCCAAAAGCAAAAGCAAAATTTGCTACACTCGAAACCACCAAGACGATTGATAACCTGCGCGATCGCTTTAAAGTATTGCTGGCCGGCAAAGACAAAGCCGGTGATTTTTACCGCGACATGTTTTTCGATTTATTCAGGTACGTGAGCAATCGCATTCCTGAAATCAGCGATGAACTTTTCCGTATTGATGATGCGGTAAGCGGTGGCTTCGGTTGGGATTTCGGACCGTTTGAAACATGGGATGCTGTTGGCGTTGAAAAAAGTATTGCTCAAATGGAGGCCACTGGCTACAAACCTAACCAGTGGGTTTATGATATGCTCGCAGCTGGCAACAAGTCGTTTTATAAAACCGAAGGCGGCACCAAAAAGTATTATGATATTCCAAGCAAGTCATACAAAGCTATACCCGGTAAAGAGTCGTTTATTATTCTTGAAAGCAAGAGCGAAAGTGTGGTTTGGAAAAACGCTGAATCTAAAGTTACAGACATTGGTGATGGTGTACTTAACTTTTCGTGGAGTTCGAAGAGTTATACTCTTGGCAGCAGCGTAATTGAAGGCATGAATAAAGCCATTGATCTGGCCGAAAAAGATTACAAAGGTTTAGTGGTTGGTCATCAAGGTCCAGACTTCTCGCTGGGCGCAAACCTCGGGCTGGTATTTATGTATGCCATCGAGCAGGATTATGATGAGATTGATTTTATGATTCGCGCATTTCAAAACTCAGTAATGCGTTTGCGCTACTCTTCTATTCCGGTTGTGGTGGCTCCGCAAGGAAGAACTTTGGGTGGTGGTTGCGAAATGACCATGCATGCCGACATCGCGCAAGCAGCAGCCGAAACCTACATCGGTTTAGTGGAAGTAGGTGTGGGCTTAATTCCTGGCGGTGGTGGAACAAAAGAATTTGCCAAGCGCGTAAGTGATGCATTACAAGAAGGTGATGTAGAGTTAAATGCATTACAAAATGCATTCATGACTATCGCAACAGCAAAAGTTGCTACTTCAGCCGAAGAAGCCCGCGAACTTGGTATTCTTAAAAAGTTAGACCGGGTAAGCATGAATAAAGACCGTCAGATTGCCGATGCCAAACAAGCTGTGCTTGATCTGGTGGAAGCCGGGTACTCCATGCCACAGCAGGCAAAAAATATTAAGGTGCAGGGTCGCACCGGCCAGGCGTTATTCCTTGCCGGATTACAAGGCATGCGAATGGGCAAGTACATTTCAGAACACGATGCGAAAATTGCCAAGTGGATTGCAAACGTAATGTGTGGCGGAGATCTCACCTCACCACAAGAAGTTACTGAACAATATTTATTAGATCTGGAACGCGAAGCATTCTTATCGTTAACAGGCGAGAAGAAAACGCTGGAGCGGATTCAATCTATTTTGACCGGGGGAAAACCTCTTAGAAATTAGATGTTAGACACAAGACATAAGTAGCAAGATTGTTACAAGTGTCGGGGGTCTTATTTCTTAATACTTATGTCTTACTACTAAAAAGAAAAATATGGACGCATACATCGTAGCAGGATTCAGAACAGGAGTTGGCAAAGCTAAAAAAGGAGGCTTTCGCTTTACCCGTCCGGATGATTTAGCCGCTGAAGTGATTAAACACCTGGTGAAGTCGGTACCCGGTTTGGAAAACAAAATGGTGGACGACCTCATTGTAGGTAACGCTGTGCCCGAAGCAGACCAGGGTATGCAAATGGGCCGCATGATCGCACTGCTTGCGCTGGGTATTGATACGCCCGGTATGGTAGTGAACCGCTATTGCGGATCCGGTGTAGAAACCATCGCCATTGCAAGTCAACGCATTCAGGCCGGCCAGGCCGATATTATTATTGCTGGTGGTACGGAGTCTATGTCGCTTGTGCCGGTAATGGGTTTTAAAACGGCCCTTAACTACACCATCGCCAAAGACAACCCGACTTATTATACCAGTATGGGCCTTACGGCTGAAGAAGTTTCAAAGCAATTCAAAATATCACGCGAGGAGCAAGATCAGTTTTCGTATGAGAGCCATATGAAAGCTGCTGCCGCGTGGAAAGATGGTAAGTTTAAAGATGAAGTTGTGCCCATCACGGTAAAAGAAGTTTACGTTGATGAAAACATGAAAAAGAAAACCCGCGAGTTTGTAGTTGCTACCGATGAAGGTATTCGTGCCGATACAACAATAGAAGGTTTATCAAAACTAAAGCCAGTATTTGCTTTAGGCGGAAGTGTTACAGCTGGTAACTCATCGCAAACTTCTGATGGTGCTGCCTTTGTATTGGTAATGAGTGAGCGCATGGTAAAGCAACTGAATGTTAAACCCATCGCCCGCATGGTTAGTTATGCAACTGCCGGTGTAGATCCACGCATTATGGGTATCGGACCTGTAGCCGCAATTCCCAAAGCATTAAAGATAGCCGGACTTAAACAAGATGATATCGATTTGTTTGAACTCAACGAAGCTTTCGCTGCACAATCATTGGCGGTAGTAAAAGAATTAAACATTGATAGAACAAAGCTAAATGTGAACGGAGGCGCAATTGCCGTTGGCCATCCGCTCGGTTCATCCGGTGCCCGTTTATCGGTACAGTTATTTAACGAACTCCGCAGGCGCAATAAGAAGTATGGAATGGTTACCGCGTGCGTAGGTGGCGGACAAGGCGTGGCGGGGATTTATGAGATGTTGGATTAGAAATTAGTAGCGAGTCCTTAGTCTTGAGTCCTGAGACTTTGTGATTCCAAAAACCATTACTCAGGACTATTTTACTCAATACTAAAGACTATGAATGCAGTAGAACAAAAAAAAGCAATCAAAGGCGGAGAATTCCTGATCAGAGAAACACAGGCTCAGGAAGTTTTTATTCCGGAAGATTTTAATGAAGAGCAAAAGATGATTGCACAGACGTGTAAGGATTTTTTAAAGCAGGAGATTCATCCGCGACTGGATGAAATCGATTCGATGAAAAATCCGGAGCTGATGCCGCAGCTATTAGACAAAGCCGGAGAACTGGGTTTACTCGGGACTTCGGTTCCACAAGAACTTGGAGGCTTTGGTATGGATTTCAACACCACCATGCTTGTTGCCGAAGTGTTGGGTGCGGGTCATTCATTTGCAGTAGCTATTTCGGCACATACCGGTATTGGTACGTTACCCATACTGTATTATGGTAATGATGCCCAGAAGAAAAAATATATTCCCAAACTTGCTTCGGGCGAATGGAAAGCGGCTTATTGCCTGACTGAACCCGATTCCGGTAGCGATGCCAACTCGGGCAAAACAAAAGCGGTTCTTTCTGCTGACAAGAAGCACTATGTGCTTAATGGCCAGAAAATGTGGATCACTAACGGAGGCTTTGCCGATGTGTATGTGGTGTTTGCGAAAATTGATAACGACAAAAACCTAAGCGCATTCATTGTGGAGAAAACCTTTGGTGGTGTTACCATGAATGAAGAAGAAAAGAAGATGGGTATTAAGGGCTCTTCTACACGCCAGATTTTCTTTAACGATTGTAAAGTGCCGGTTGAAAACTTATTAAGCGAGCGCGAGAACGGCTTCAAGATAGCCGTAAACATTCTGAACATCGGGCGCATTAAATTAGGTGTTGCTGCCGTGGGCGGGTCGAAAGCCACGTTAAGCAAAGCCATAAACTATTCGAAAGAGCGTAAACAATTTGGTGTACCGCTCGCAACTTTCGGAGCCATTCAACACAAGATGGCCGATGTGGCTACTCACATCTTTGCCTCTGAATCCGCACACTATCGCGCCAGCCAAAATATTGACGATGCTTATAATGCATTCATCGCTTCCGGAATGGACTCTGCGCAGGCCCGGCTAAAGGCATTAGAAGAATTTGCGATTGAGTGCGCCATTCTGAAAGTACACGGTTCGGAAGTATTGGATTATAGTGTTGATGAAGGTGTGCAGATTTATGGGGGCATGGGCTTTTCGGCCGAGGGCCCGATGGACAGAGCTTATCGAGATGCCCGTATTAACAGAATCTTTGAAGGTACCAACGAAATCAACCGCTTGCTTACAATCGACATGTTGTTGAAGCGTGCCCTGAAAGGTCATTTGGATTTGATGAACCCTGCTATGGCCGTACAAAAGGAATTAATGTCGATACCTGACTTTGGCAGCGATGATGATACAGCTTTGTTTGCTAAAGAAAAGAAAGCGTTACGCAATCTGAAGAAAGCCGGACTGATGGTGAGCGGTGCCGCAGTGCAGAAGTTTATGATGAAGCTTTCGGAAGAGCAGGAAATTCTAATGAACCTGGCCGATATGCTGATTGAAGGGTATGTGGCTGAATCGGTATTGTTGCGTGTTGAGAAATTAATCAGCATGCGGGGCGAGCAGGCTTGTGAAACAGAAAAAGAAATGGCGCTGATCTATCTGCATCATGCCATTGAAAAAGCGGCCGCGGCCGGTAAGAGTGCTATTACTTCGTTTGCCGAAGGCGATGAGCAGCGCTTGATGCTGATGGGCTTGAAACGCTTTACCAAAGTTGAGCCTTACAACCTTAAAAATGCAAGACGCAAAGTAGCCAAGCATTTGATTGAAAAGGGTGAGTATCCATTCTAAGCGCCAGGAAGAATCTCCTGAGCACAGGTTCAGATTATATAAAAAACCCGGAGTGATTTCCGGGTTTTTTTATTTAAACGTGTTTTGAAAAGGCTGATGTAAAATCCTTACCCCAACTTAGCCTCCATTGTGATATCCGTATTCAGCAATTTAGAAATGGGGCAGTTAGCTTTGGCATCGGCTGCGCAGGCCTGAAATTTATCGGCCGTAATGCCGGGCACTTTGGCCGTTAAGTCCAAATGCGAGTTGGTGATTGCGCCATTCTCAAATGTAATGGTACACTTAACAGTCAGATCATCGGCTGTAAAGCCTGCTTCGTTTAACACAAAACTTAATTTCATAGCAAAACATCCGCTGTGTGCGGCCGCTATCAACTCTTCCGGGTTGGTGCCAACGCCTTCGGCAAAGCGCGAGTTAAATGAATATTGCGTGTGGCTTAGTACCGTGCTGGCTGTGGATACTGTACCCTTTCCTTCTTTACCGGTTCCTTTCCAGTTAGCTGTGGCTGATCGTTTCATAGTTAATAAGTTTTGCAGGTCAAGTTAACCCACAAAATCAATTTCTGAATGTTTTTTATTCCGAAATCATTCCAGTTCACTTACCGAACACTGCTTTTTATTCTGAGCGCAGGGTTTCCGCTGGATTTGACAGGGCCGCTTTGTTGGTTTGTGAGCACACGGTTAACAGACCCAGAGCAAAAAGAATAAGTGCACTAAGTATTACATCCCACACTGAAACAGTTATACTGTAATATTGCATCTGTGGTAATACCCTATAAATCAGGTAAGCTGTTACGGGCGCACCAATGCCAATAGCCCATGCCATCAGTCGCAGGTATTCTTTCGACAGCAGGTAATTAAGACTAACCAGCGATGCTCCAAACACCTTGCGAATACTGATTTCCTTCACCCTGTTCTCGGTTGTGTAAACCACCATGCCCAGCAATCCCAACACCGAAATTGTTATCGCAAGCAATCCGAGGAAGCCAACCATTTTTATCAGCACCAGATAATTGGAATAACCTTCGTTTAAATCATCTTCAAAAAAGCTGGCTGTTAACTTTTGTTCCGGGTTTAGGTTTTTCCAATGATTTTCAAAGTCGGTAAACATGGCAAAGGCATCTTGTGTATTTACTTTAAGATGTGCGTATGTAAACCTATTGGGGTTAGTACGAAAGAAAAATTTCTTGATGGGATATCGCAACGGAGCAAAATGAAAATTTTTCACCACACCAATAACCTGTAATTCGTTTCCTTCAATCCAATAGGTTTTTCCAATGGCATCGGCAGCTGTGGCGATGTTGTAGTCCTTAACAAATTCCTCATTTACAATTATGAATTTTTCTGAAACTGCTGCTTCCGGAAAGTTGGTACCCGCAAGTAATGTTAACCCAAACATCGAAATGTAATTGCTGTCAACAAACATATGGGCTGCTTCCGTGGAGTCTTTTTCAGAATCTTTGATCCACGTGTTGTAATAACCCAGGCCCATTATCTGCGATGACATGGCCACTGATTGTACCGGAGCCAGTTTGGAGTATTCGTTTCTTACTCGTTGTGGGTGTGTGCCTTGCAGATTTACATTAACAATATTCGCTTTAGCAAAACCAAAGTTGAAGTTGAGCGAGTATTGATATTGCCGGCTAAAAACCACCAGCGAAAGAATAAAGCCAAACGATAACACAAACTGAAACACCGTTAACACTTTGCGTACCCGCATTGCCGATGATCCTTTATGTGCTTTGTTTCTCAATGCCTGTATGGGGTTTAATCCTCCAAAGTAAAGTGCCGGAAAAATTCCCGCCACAAATCCGGTAGCCAAAGCAAACAACAAAAAGTATAGCGCCATGCGCACCGTAAGGCCGAGATCAAGCGCGTTGGATGCCACCAGCATTTTCTGAAATTCGCCTCGCATGAAATAGAACAGGATCAGTGCGCCTATAAATGCGATAAAGGTGATCACCACGGTTTCGGTAATAAACTGAAAGAAGATCTGAAACTTAGCGCCACCCAATGTTTTACGTAACCCAATTTCTTTAGCCCGTTTTAAGGCGCGTGCAATGGAAATGTTGGTATAATTGAAACACGCGGGCAGCAAGATCATAGCGGCAAGTATGGCGAATGCTATCATGCCCGATGCCTCCCACTTCGGTCCGATGGCCATCCGCAAGTCGGGGCCAAGCGCTATATCATTAAGATGTTGGGCCTCAAACTTTACTTTAACAGGAAGTTGAGCATACGTTTCTTGCGAAATCTTATTCAGATAAGCCTGAAATGTATTTTTGTTGGCTTGTTCGCGAAGCAACACATACACATACTGAAAGTCAAAGTGCATCCATTGATCGGAAACTGAAGCCTGCGACAGTGGTAGTGAAGAAAATGATGCGAGCCATTCAAACTCGAAGTGCGAGTTGATCGGATGGTCTTTCATTACCGCTCCAACTTCCATTAAACCCCCATTGGTTAACTCCAGTGTTTTACCTAGCACATCCGTTGTATTGAACAGTTTGCGGGCGGCTTTTTCGGTAATAATAATCTGATTGGGTTGCGTTAACGTAAGGCGCGCAT
This sequence comes from Bacteroidota bacterium, assembly GCA_051715445.1. GTDB lineage: Bacteria > Bacteroidota > Bacteroidia > Cytophagales > Cyclobacteriaceae > ELB16-189. The sequence goes on from JBPXJU010000015.1 coordinate 153,113, forward strand.
TTCCTTGCGTTACTTCGTAAGTAAAAACATCCAGAAAGTTAGGCTCTACATAATAGCCCCGAACCGGAATTAACCCTTGAGCAAGCTTTACTTCTTCGCGGAAGCGGGAGTTGATGCGCACCACATCTTCCACATCAGAATTCTCTTTTAGTTTTTCAGCCAGCAGCAATGGCGATATCGCCCACGATAGTTGTTCTGCACCATCGGTTCGTTCGCTGATAATGGTATAGATGCGGTCGCGTTTCGTGTGAAAGTTATCATAGGTTTGCACGTAACTGACTAATGAAAGCAACAACAAACTAACCGACATGCCTACGGCCAGGCCAAATGCATTAAGAACTGTAAAATATTTATGTTGGTATAAACTGCGCGCGGCCACTTTAAAATAATTGTGCAACAGCCCTAACGATAGCGAGTTGGAGTATAACGATGTTGATGCATTTGCCTTTCTCTTTTTAAGCGCATACGAAAACACCAATGAAAAAACTCCTTTCCAATACAACCACTTTGCTACAACTGGCGATTTTGTTTTCAGGTGAATTAAAAACAACTCGTCCAGATCGCCCATCAGATCCTCTACAAAAGCAGGCCCGGCAAACCAGTTAAATATTCTACGCGCTAATTCAGGCGGCTTCATTTTACCGAGAGTTTAACTTTTGAAAGATTCCACAATTCATCGCGCACGCTCTTCGATTCGGCTACCGCCTTTTTACCAGCCTGAGTAATTTCATAAAAGCGTTTGCTTCGGCCACCACGCTCTTGTGTTGCGCCACCTACCCACGATTTCAGAAATCCTTTTTCCTCTAACCGGGTAATGGTTGAATGCAGCGCGCCAATACTAATGTTTCGGTTGCAGCGGTTTTCCAAGTCCTGTTGGATTGAAACCCCATATGCTTCTTCGCCTAGAGCGGCTATCGTTAGCAGTACCAGTTCTTCCAGTTCGCCCAGATAAGTTCTCATTTTAAAATGTGTTAATGGGGCAATTAACGGAAGGTGGTTAGTATTTGTTTCTGTTTTTCAGAAGAAATATTTTACCACCTGCTGCTGGCCCCTCCTCCGGAATCTCCACCACCCCAACTACCTCCTGAGTCGCTGTCACTACTAGAGGACCATGAGCTATCATTATCGTTTGAGGATGATTCTGAATCATAAACTCTTTGACGCTTTTGCAGCATGGGCATAGTTGATTCGCTCTCTACGCTATGATTGCAATACTTGCATTTGTTAACTTTTACGAGCAGACCCGTTTCATCGAGGCGTGGGCCAATCCGTCAATAAGAATAAATAGCCAAAAGCAGTTTTTCATTTAGATTTAGGATTGGTTAGTGAATTTAAGAAATATTAATCAACCTCTTTTACCCAAACCGTGTAGCCTCGTATCATTACCGAAAACAGGAATGTCAGAAACCGAACCTGAGATTATCAGAAAGGCAGCCGCGGGCGACCGTGCAGCCTTTCGCCACCTGGCCGAAACGCACCAGCGTTTTGT
>JBPXJU010000016.1:0-104262 GCA_051715445.1 Bacteroidota bacterium
CGTTGGCAGCAAGCGTAAAAAGACACGACACAGCGGACAGTGACACGAAAAAGAGAAATAAATTTTGACAGGTGAACACAGACATACAGACCATACTGAAAACGGACAACGAGTAAGCCGACACTCATTGCCTACCCTTCTGTGTTTTAATTTTTTTCCCCACCGCACAAAAAATTTTGAAATTCTATGCCAGTCCGCAAACGGCACATTTGGCTTTGCCCTGCACACAAGCCGACCCTTCAGCAAAGCCAAAAGAGCCGTTTCTTGCCAACGCACTGAGAAAAAACCGTATTTTGGACAATTAAATTATTTGGAGATATAAATGACCTTTAATGAAGATTCAAGAGTAAAAATTCCTGCAATCGTGCATCTGACACGGTTAGGATTTACTTATGTGCCTAAGTCTGGCATCGCTAATCTTCATGCTGACACCAACATTTTCAAGGACCTTTTCAAACAAGGACTTTCAAAAATTAACGGAACAGCATATTCAGACAGTGAAACTGATACATTCATTTCTGAACTTAACATTCAACTGGACAATTCAGACCTTGGAAAAGCATTTTACAAAAGCTTGCAAGGCGACTTTGCTTGCAAACTCATTGACTTAGAAAATTTCGACAACAACCTGATTCATGTTGTAACCGAACTGACTTATAAAAATGATGAAGAAGAATTCCGGCCAGACATCATTTTGCTGATTAACGGAATGCCTTTGGCTTTTATTGAAGTAAAGAAGCCAAACAACCGTGAAGGAATTTTAGCAGAACGCAACCGCATCAACACAAGGTTCAAAAATCCGAAATTCAAAAAGTTCATGAATATTACTCAGTTGTTGGTTTTCTCCAACAATCAGGAGTATGACGAAGAAAATATCACACCCATTCAGGGAGCATTTTACGCAACACCCGACCCTGAACAAGTAAACTTTAATTGTTTCAGAGAAGAAGACAATTCTATCATTCATAGCGTTCCCGAAGAAAACAGCGAAACAGAAAAACAAATTCTGCTTGACAACAACATTGTTTCTATACTTGGAACAACTGAATATGAAACTGCAAAAGAACTCAACTCCCCTACCAATCGGGTTTTGACTTCTTTATTCAGCAGACAACGATTTAAAACTTTGCTTCGCTATGGCTTTGCTTATGTGAACACCGTTACCAACGGAATAAGCAAGATTGAGAAACACATCATGCGTTATCCGCAGTTGTTTGCCACTTTAGCCATTGAGAAAAAGCTTAGCGAAGGAATCAAGAAAGGAATCATTTGGCATACGCAAGGAAGCGGTAAAACCGCTTTGGCGTATTACAATGTAAACTACCTGAAAGACTATTATCAGAAACAAAACATAATTGCCAAGTTCTATTTTGTAGTTGACCGATTGGACTTAGCTACACAAGCCAAAAACGAATTTGAGGCAAGAGGCTTGAAAGTTGAAATGGTTAGCTCCAAAGAAGATTTTATCAAAAACATAAGAACAGCAGGAGCCACAGCAGGAAATACAGGAGCACAAACAATCACGGTAGTAAACATTCAAAAGTTTTCGGCTGAATCCATTTCACAATCTGCCGACTATGATTTGAACATTCAGCGTATTTACTTTTTAGACGAAGTTCACCGCAGTTACAATCCCAAAGGTTCATTCCTTTCAAATTTGATTGCATCAGACAGGCAATCGGTTTTAATTGGCTTGACTGGAACTCCACTAATTTCAAAAGACTACAAAAGTAAAGACATTTTTGGCGACTACTTTCATAAATACTATTACAACAAATCTATTGCAGACGGTTACACACTAAAACTGTTGAGAGAAGCTATTGAAACCAAATTCAGGGCTGAAATCAATCAGGTATATGATGAAATTGTAAAGCAGGGCGAGTTTACCAAGAGCCAAATATTTGCACATCAGAAATTTGTTGAGCCATTAGTAGAATACATCATTTCTGACTTCAAGAAAAGTCGTGTGTTGCACAACGACCGCAGCATTGGTGGAATGATAGTTTGCGACACTTCTGACCAGGCGAAAATGATTTTTGCTGAAATACAGAAATACAACGAACGCCTTGAAGCACAGCAATCCATCAACAAAGAGCACGAAGCCGAATACAATATTGCAGCAGAACCAAACGTAAAATACATAAAACCTGAACTTGCTCCTATTACAGCCGCTTTGATTCTGCATGATGTGGACACAAAGGAAATTCGCAAGGAACATCAAACCGATTTTAAACAAGGCAATATTGACTTGTTGGTGGTTTACAACATGCTGCTTACAGGCTTTGATGCCAAGCGCCTGAAAAAACTCTACTTAACCCGTGTAGTAAAAGAACACAACCTTTTACAAACACTTACAAGGGTAAACCGACCTTATAAAACTTTCAAATACGGCTATGTGGTTGACTTTGCCGACATCCGCAAAGAATTTGATAAAACCAACAAGGAGTATTTTAAAGAATTACAGCAGGAATTAGGCGATGAAACCAAGAACTACTCTAACCTTTTCAAATCAGCCGAAGAAATAGACAAAGAAATTCAGGAAATCAAAGAGAAACTATTCCTGTATGACTTTTCAAACCTTGAAGATTTTCAAAAGATAGTTAGCCAAATAACCGACAAAAAGGAAATCACGGAACTGCGAAAGTGTTTGGAGAACCTGAAAAGTTTATACAACATTATCAAAATAATGGGTTACACCGAACTGTTAGACAAATTCTCGTTTGATAGGGTGAACAAGTTGTATAATGAAGTGGCAAACCGCATTGACATCATTAACCTGAAAGAAAACTTAGAAAACGCTTCCGACAATACCAATCTGCTGAATATTGCTTTGGAGAAACTGCAATTTACTTTCAGAAAAATTGCCACACATGAATTACAGATTGCCGATAAATTCAGAAGTGAATTGGAACGAGCAAGAAAAGAATTGGAAGGAAACTTTGATAAGAAAGACCCACGCTTCATTTCGTTGTTTGAAGAACTGAAACGACTGTTCAAGAAAAAGAACATTGAGGAACTGACTTCCGAAGAAATGGACGAAGCCATCAAAGACTTGAAAAAGATTTATGAGCAAGCCAACACGCTAAACAACAAAGATGCAATGCTGGCAGCCAAATACGAGAACGACACCAAGTTTGCCCGAATACACAAACGCATAAAGGAACACAATATGAATGTGCTGAATAGCGATTTGCTATTACATGAAACCTTGCTTTACATCAAACATGAAACCGATAAAAAAGTGGTGAACAATCAGGCAATACTGAACAATCAGGATTATTTTGCCGAAGCCACCAAACGAACCATTTTGGAAACACTGGAAGACAAAGGAATCCGTGACCTGAATGTGGTTCGCTTTTTCAATAACACTTTAGTAAACGAATATTTCTATCAAAGAGCCATATAAATGACAAAACATCTTGAACATACACAGAAAACCAAAGACCTAATTGACGGACTAAAAACCGTGTGCAGCAATTACGGTTTGGCGAATTCGGGCAATGAATACAAAATCATTACCGAAGTTTTCTTGTATAAATTTTTGAACGACAAATTCCTGCACGAAGCACGGAAAGCCAATAAAGATTTAAAGAACAGCACCAACATAGAAGCCGACATTCAGAGAATGAGTGACAGCGACTATGAATATATGCTGGAAAAAATTGGTGAACGCAGTGCCAAACTGCAAAAGAATCATTTCATCAGTGCTTTGTTCAACAAGCAGAATGACGAAAGCGAAGAAAAGTTTTTTGAACGCTTCGACCGCACGTTGATTGAAATAGCCGACCTGAACATTAAACTATTTTCGGTTGCAACCATTGACAAAGAACGCATTCGTTTGTTTGACCGCCTTTCCCCTTACATTATTGAAACCAATCAGAAAACGCCTTTCTGCAAAGCCATTATCAATAAACTGGTGGCATTTAGCTTTGAACCTGTTTTTGAGGAAAAGTATGATTTCTTCTCCACCATTTTTGAATACCTGATTAAGGATTACAATAAAGACAGCGGCCAATATGCCGAGTATTACACACCACCGGCAGTTGCCAAAATCATGGCGAAAATATTAGTGCCTACGGAAACGCAAAATGTAACCCTATACGACCCATCAGCAGGTTCGGGCAGTTTGTTACTTTCCTTAGCTCACCAAATTGGCGAAAACAAATGCACCATTTATTCGCAAGACATTTCGCAAAAGTCATCAGAGTTTCTTCGCCTGAATTTGATTTTGAACAATTTGGTGCATTCACTTCATAATGTGATTAAAGGCAACACGCTTACAAATCCATACCATGTAAACGATGCTAAGGACGACCTTAAAAAGTTTGACTACATCGTAAGCAATCCACCATTTAAAACAGACTTTAGTGATGACCGAGAAACATTAGCCAGCGACCAACACAAGAAAAGATTTTTTGCAGGTGTGCCCGCCATTCCAAACAAGAAAAAGGAATCAATGGCAATTTATCAGGTTTTCTTGCAGCACATTTTATACTCATTAGACAGTAAAGGCAAGGCGGCTGTTGTAGTTCCAACTGGTTTTAATACAGATAAAAATGGTATTTCACCTGCTATAAGAAAAAAAATAGTTGATAGTAATTGGCTTCATGCAGTGGTTCAGATGCCACCACACATTTTTGCAAATACTGGAACTAATGTTTCGGTAGTATTCATTGACAAAAGTCGCAAAACCGACAAAACAATACTTGTAGATGCCAGTAAACTAGGAACGAAGGTTAAAGAAGGGAAAAATCAGAAAACGCTATTAAGTAGTGACGATGAAAATAAAATCATTGAAACTATAAATAACTTTCAGAGCATCGAAGGTTTCTCAATTATCCTTGATACAGATAAAATAAAAAGCAAAAAATACTCTTTTGCAGCAGGACAATATTTTGAAACAAAGATTGAGTATAGTGAACTCAGCCCTGATGAATTTGAGGAAGTTTTGACTACAAGTAAAGAAAGCTTGGAATTAATGTTTAAGGAAAATGAAAAGCTTGAAAAGGCCATAATAAATAATTTCAAATTGCTTTCTTATGAATAGAATTCCGCTTTCACAAGTCTGCAATTATTCCGATGATTCTGTTCAGGTTAGTGAATTGAATCTGAAAAATTTCATATCAACTGACAATATGCTTCCAAATAGAGGTGGCATTACAGAAGCTGTTAATTTACCACCTTCAAATAGTTGTTCAGCATATTCAAAAGGTGAAATTCTGATTTCTAATATCCGCCCATACTTCAAAAAAATATGGTTTGCTGAATTTGATGGGGGCTGTTCTGCTGACGTGTTAGTGCTAAAAACGACAAATCCAAAATTTGACCCAAAGTTTGTCTATTATAATCTCTTTCAAGATTTGTTCTTTAAGCATCAAATGACTGGCTCCAAAGGCAGTAAAATGCCAAGAGGTGATAAAGACCAAATAATGACATTTTTAATTCCTGAATTTGATAAAACATATCAAAAGCGAGTTTCAGAATTTCTAACTGTCATCGATGAAAAGATTGCCCTGAATAAAAAAATCAACACCGAACTTGAAAACCTTGCCAAAACCATTTACAACTATTGGTTTGTGCAGTTTGACTTTCCAAACGCAGAAGGCAAACCCTATAAAACCAGTGGCGGTGAAATGGAATGGAGCGAAGAATTGAAAATGGAGATTCCAACGGATTGGTCAAAAGGCATATTGAGTGAGGTTGCAAATATCACAATGGGGCAATCCCCTGAAGGTTCAAGCTATAATGAAGATGGTGAAGGCATGGTGTTTTATCAGGGAAGCACCGATTTTAATTTCCGCTTCCCTGAAATTAGAATGTATACAACAGAACCAACAAGGTTTGCGAAGGAAGAAGATATTTTACTAAGTGTCCGTGCTCCAGTAGGAACAATAAATGTTGCCAATGAAGATTGTTGTATTGGTCGTGGTTTGGCTGCATTGAACAGTAAAAATGGAACTCAATCCTATCTTCTTTATTTGATGTTCTATTTCAAATCAATGTTTGACATACAAAATAGAACAGGGACAACATTCGGTTCTATTGATAAAGATACTTTGTATGACCTTTCGTTTCCCAAACCCCCAATAGAGCTACAAAAAAGGTTTCAGGAAATCGTTGGAAAATACGATGCAATGATTTTATCAAGAAGCAGAGAGAATCAAGAACTAATAAAACTTCGTGACTTTCTATTGCCGATGCTTATGAACGGACAAGTGAAAGTAAAAAGCGAAGTAAAAGAACAATTATCAATGGCAGCAGAGCCGCAAGCAGAATATAAAAAAAGCCGCACATAATGTGCGGCTCATTGCGACAGGCGAAGGAATCGAACCTTACCACTCCCTAGTTAAATTCAGAAGATGAGGACAAATACACGAAATTCTAATTGTCACAGAACCTGTCGAGCGGGTGTGCCTGTAAACCTACAATTTGAACTATCAAACATTCAAGCCCCGTTAAGAAACTTGAAACCATTAAATGGATGCCGATTTTGATTATTGTCTCTTTCATACTTTTGATTTTTAGTTTGTTAAAAATAATTTCTGACAGAAGAACAACTGTCACCTCGTGTAAATGCCATGATTTCAAACAACTGAACCAACCAAGACCTTAAAAGCAAGTTTGGGAATCACAAATTTAAACAATATGAGTAAATTTGAGCCATGAGAAATGAAGTAAATGTAAATAACAACATGCTAACCTGGGCTATTACCCGGGCTGGGTATGATGTGCCTGCATTTGCCGAAAAGTTCCCCAAAATATTAGATTGGCTCGAAGGGCAAAAGAAACCAACAGTAAAGCAACTGGAAGAGTTTTCTAAAAAAGTTTATCTCCCATTTGGCTATCTTTTTTTACCGCAACCACCACAGGAAAAAGTTCCTATTCCGTTTTTCCGCACAAACGGAAATCAGGCAGATAAAATCAGTATCAATGTGTATGATACAATTCTATTGCTTCAACAGAGACAAGACTGGTTGAAAAACTATTTACAAGACAATGCCTTTCAGCGTTTGCCCTACGTTGGTAAATTCAGAAACAGCAATGATGTAAATGCTATAGTAGCGGATATTCGCCAAACTTTACAATTACCTGAAAATTGGGCAAGCCAATTCAGAACATGGCAGGAAGCACAAGACCATTTGGTTCTGCATATTGAGGACAAAGGAATCATTACTATTTTCAATGGAATAGTTGAGAACAATACACATAGACCTATTCCAGTTGACGAGTGCAGAGGTTTTGTTTTAGTGGACGAGTATGCTCCGTTTATGTTTGTGAACAATAGCGATTTTAAATCTGCACAGATGTTTACCATTGTGCATGAGTTAGCTCATATATGGACAGGTCATAGTGCAGGATTTGATTTCAGAAAATTACAACCTGCTAACGACCCAATAGAAATTCTTTGCGACAAAGTAGCTGCGGAATTTTTAGTTCCTGAACAGGAATTTAATGAAGTGTGGAATCACAGACCCAATAATTTCGCTTATGCTTCTCGATATTTTAAAGTAAGTGAAATAGTAATTGCCCGTAGAGCATTAGACACAGGGAAAATCACGAGACCACAGTTTTTTGATTTTTATGAGGAATATTCTAACCGTGAATTTGCAAAAAAAGAAAGTCAAGGCTCTGGAGGTGATTTTTACGCAACAACGAAAAAGCGAATCAGTATCACATTTGCCAGTCATGTAAATCAGGCAGTAAAATCTGGTAATTTATTATTTCGTGATGCCTATAAACTTACGGGCTTAAAGGGCGACACGTTTGAAAATTTCTTCTCTAAACACCTATAGCCCGAATGCCAGTATATGTCTTAGATAGCAACTTTTTTATTCAGGCCCATCGGTTTCATTATCCGATAGACGTTGCTGCGGGATTTTGGAATAAGGTTCGGCAATTGGCAGAAGAAGGGAGAGTTATCAGCATTGACAAGGTTAAAAAAGAGCTATACGACAAAAACGATGCATTAGAAGAGTGGTGCAGAAACAATTTGCCTGAGGACTTTTTCAAAGACACATCAGTTGTAATGGCAACATATGGACAAGTTACAGCTTGGGCAATGTCGAGAAGTGGTCATTATTTACCCAATGCTTTGAATGAGTTTTTAAATGCTGATGAAGCAGATGCATTCTTAGTAGCTTATTGCCTTGCAGACCCAGCAAACAAATTTATAGTAACGCAAGAAGTTAGCGAGCCGAACCGACAGAACAAGGTTAAAATTCCTGATGCTTGTATTGCATTAAATGTTTCGTATGTGAATACAATTGAAATGTTTAGACAATTAGGAGAAACGTTTTAGCCCATGCAGCAGTCACACACATACCGCATTCGCACAAGCCAACGCACAGACCAAAAATGCGGTAAGAGTGTGCCTGCCCCAACCCAAGAAGAATTTCAAAATTTTTTCTCCCCCCGCTTTTAGAAAAAAATTAAAACACGCCATTGCACAAACCGACACAGACAGACAAAAAAGTAAATGGACAACGAGACGTAAAACCCAATCGGACAGGGACTTTCAGACACGGTGGACAAGAACGCCAGCTGCCAACAGCGTGTTGCCTCAATTGGCGGTGACGTGCAAAATTGAAGCTGAGTGCTCCTATCAAACTTTAGTGCAGGTTGACAGTGTAGTGCTGCGAAATCGCCAACTGCGGCAACACGCAAACCGTTAGCGGTCAGGCTACAACGACACCCAAACAACAATAACTATAATTGAATGACAACAGAAAAAGATAAAGCATCGGTAAGGCAAAAGGAGATAGTTACGCAATATCTTCACGAACTTGACAAGCATTTGACAGACCTTAAAAACGGAAAAGCTGACAAAACTTTTGAAATTAAGGATTTGGCAGACTTACTATTTGTTAGCCCTAAACATTTGAGCAACACTATTCAGGAAGTATTGGGAAAATCGCCATGCGATATTTATGAGGAACGGCTCATAGAAGTTTCTAAAGAGCTTTTGCTAACAACTAACAATACAATCTCACAAATCGCTCAGACATTGACTTTCGACCCTTCAAACTTTACCAAATTTTTCAAAAGCTATGAAGGCAAAACCCCGAAACAGTTTCGTGAGCTAAATTCAAAAACTGAACTTCTCACCAAATAATCGGAACTTCTCACCATAACCAGTCCATTTTCTATTTGGAAATTTGCATCAACAAATTCAAATAGATTATGACAAAGAAAATTCTAATAACCGGTGCAAGTGGTGGCTTCGGAAAATTAATTGTACTGACACTACTGCAAAAAGGACATTTGGTTGCCGCTTCAATGCGTGACATCAATAGCAAAAACAAAAATGTTGCAGACGAGCTGAGAAATGCAGGTGCAAATGTGCTTGAAATTGATGTTACGGATGACTCAAGTGTTGCAAATGGTGTAAAAACTGCCATTTCCAAACTTAACGGATTAGACGTTCTGATAAACAATGCAGGTGTTGGTGTGCTTGGAATGCAAGAGTTCTTTACTACGGGCGATTTCCAAAAAGTATTTGACATCAATGTGTTTGGTGTTCAACGTATGAACCGTGAAGTAGTACCGTACTTCCGAGAAAAGCAAGACGGGCTAATCGTTTATACTTCAAGCCTTCTTGGAAGAATAGCCTTGCCATTTTATGGTGCTTATCAGGCTTCAAAGTGGGCATTGGAAGCATTGGCAGAAAACTACAGAGTAGAGCTGTCAGGCTTTGGAATTGAAAATTGTATTATTGAACCAGGTGGTTACCCAACGGCATTCTCAGAAAATCTTTTGAGACCAAGCGACCTTAGTCGTGAAGCGGATTATGGGGACTTTGCAAAAGTTCCTGAAGCTGCTCTACACAATTTTGAAAATGTTATGAAAAATAATCCGCAACAAGACCCACAAAAAGTTGCAAACGCTTTTGTTGAACTTATTGAAAAAACCAAAGGAGAAAAGCCATTCCGAACCGTTGTTGATTTTATTGGTATGGCAGACCACATTCAGAAATACAATGAACATCATGAACAAATTATGACAGGACTTTACACCAACTTTGGGACACAAGGAATGTTGAGCGTAAGGAAATAAAAAGCCCGAAAACGTTGTGCGTTATTTTAGACTTACAGGATATTTATAGAATGGAGAAGATTATATTAAGACTGAAATTGCGCATGGGTTTCCAAGTATTTACAATTTTTCTTAGATACCTGCTTGGTATTGCCTTTGTTTGGGCAAGTATTTTAAAAGTAAAAGGAATACGATTTGAACCTCATTCAGGTGAGAATATGCCAATAGGTTCATTGTCTTATCTTTTAGAGGCTATGTATCGTTCAGGTTTTTATTGGTATTTTATTGGATGGGGACAATTAATAGCAGGGCTTTTAATAATGTCTCAAATCTTTAGCACACTTGGTGCCGTAGTGTATTTCCCAATTATGCTTTCTATTTTTGTTCTTACTACAGCTTTTCAAGCACCTGTTTTTTTGGCTATGACGTCTTTAATGCTACTCTCAAATATTTACTTGCTATTATGGGACTGGAATAAATTAAAATTCATAATACTAAACAATCCAGGTGAATTTATTGACCAAACTACTCCGTTTTCAAGACAAAAAATTTGGGCACACATTGGTATATTTCTAGGAATAGCAATTGTAGTTTTTCGCACAATAAGTACAAAATAAAAATAGTTGATAAAGACAAAGTGAGCCAAACGAACGCACAACATCGGTTTAGCAAAAGCAGGGCAGACGGAAGTCATTAAACATTTGTACTTCTATCAACATTTGTGATATATTTTAGCTGACGGTTTTCAAAGCCCTGCCTTCGCCAAGCCGTACACCATTGGTAGTCACGGACGACTTATGTTCAGACCTCACATGACAGAAGGCATGAAGCTAAAAAGCGGCAACTGCAGATTAAGTCTGTTGAAATCGCACAATTAAGACGCTGTCTCAAAGTGTATTGCGTGATCAGGTCCCGATAGCTACCGGGACGAAACCCTTTTCAGTTTCTAAATCACCTTCTACAAGCCTGCCTTTGCCGAAGCGGCTACGAGCAGACTCAGGCTGATAGTTGAAATTAACTTCTGAGACAGCCAATTTCGTTATCTACTCAAAGTAATGGCTTTAAGCCAATTCTCTCAAATCTACCGGCACCACGCGCGAAATTCCTTTTTCAACCATGGTAATACCATAAATCACATCGGTAGTAGTCATGGTGCGTTTGTTGTGTGTTACAATTACAAACTGCGAGTCTTTACTAAATGTGCGGATAATGTTATTGAACTTATCAATGTTGGCATCATCCAACGGAGCATCTACCTCATCAAAAATACAGAATGGTGCAGGCTTTAATAAATACATAGAAAAGAGCAGGGCAGTGGCCGTTAACGTCTTCTCACCACCCGACAGCTGGTTGATGGTTAGGGGGCGCTTGCCTTTTGGTTTGGCAATAATATCAATATCCGATTCCAGTGGCTTGGCCGGATCAACCAATTTCAGATCGCAATCATCGCCTTCGCTAAACAACGAGCGGAATACTTTTATAAAGTGATCTTTTATCTGCTGGAAGGCCTGCATAAAAGTTTCGCTGGCCACACCTTCAATTTCGTTAATGGTGCTAAACAAAGATTCCTTCGCTTTCAGCAGGTCGTCTTTTTGTGCAATGATAAAATCATTACGCTGTTTAATCTCGGTATAAGCTTCCATCGCCATTGGGTTAATTGGCCCCATGTTGTCAAGCTTCTCGCGGATTTTGGTAACATCAGCCCGAAGTTTTTCTTCATCAAACAAAGCAAGCTGCTCAGCCTCTTCTGGAGTAGCATTACCTAAAACGGTATCCAGATCGATATTAAACTCTACGTTCAGGCGCTCCTTCACCGAGTTAAGTTGCAGCTTACTTTCGTTTAGCTGGTTTTGAAGTTCCATCAGCAACGTATCGATATGCTGGCGCTGGTGTTGTACTTCGCGCAAATCTTTTTCAAACTGATCAATTTCACCCCGGCCCGAGTAGTATTCTTTCTCCGCTTCACTCAACCCTTTTTCCATTTCATCCTTTTCGGTGTACATGGCAATCAGGTCCTCATCATTACTTTGGGTAGTTTCAATGATGGTGCGAATTTCATCTTCATTTTTCTTCAGCTCTTCGGTGTTAGCCCCAATGCGGGTGCTGCTCTGCTCCATCGACTCCTGCTTGAAGCGTATTTCCTGATCCACACTTTTAACCCTGTTCTCCTGCTGGTGGAACGAAATGTTCTGTTCGTTAAACGTAGATGATTTATTGCTTAGCAATTCATTTTGCACATTCAGTTCGGCAGTAATGGCCTTTAGTTTTTCATCTTGCTGTGCTAATTCAAGATGTGCCTGTTCTGCCTTGGGCTTCAGTTCGGCCAACTCCTGGCTTAAGGTTTCAATTTTCTCAATGATGTCTTCCTTACGCAAATCAGCACTGCTTAGCATGTTCGAGAACTGCTCTTGCTTGGTGCGCACCGAAATGTATTCATCGTTCACCAGCTTAATGGCACTTTGCGCTTCATCAATCTGTTGTTTCAACGTATTGTTGCGCAGGCGTTCCAGTTCGCGTTGGCGATCTACCAGCGTGTGGCGAATGTCTTCAACCTTCTTGGTAAGTTCCTTAATCTCTTTGTCAAGCTTTTCTAAATTCTTGGCCCGACCGATCTTCTTACCTTCAAACAAACCAACCGAACCACCCGATACACTGAATCTGCGCTTGGTTACTTTGCCACTCTTGGTAATAAAGGTATTTTCATCAGCAGGCATGCTTTTTACATCGCCTTCGTATACATATACCTTATCCAGAATGTAAGCCATCAACTTGCTGTACTTCGGATCGAACTCAATGATCTGTGTAGCCGGAAAGGCATTGGTATACATCTGGATGGGAGAAGGTGAGAACTTCTCGAACGAATCAAGAATAAAGAAGTTTGCTTTACCCTTGCTGGCATCACTCAGAATATTAATTGCCTCATACGCTTCGGCTTCGTGTTCTACGATATAGTAGTTCAGGAATGGCTCCAGGTAGTTTTCAATGGCAACGCGGTATTCTTCGCTGGTAGCCAGAATATCCGAAAGGAGAGGAGCGTTTTTTGTCCAGCCCACATTCTTCTTCAAAAACTTAATCGCTTCCGGAAAGCCCTCCAGGTTTTCAACCAGAGATTTGGTTAACTGAAACTCGTTCTGGCGCGCATCTAACTTACGGCCGGTCTCCGTCATCTCCTCACGAATCAACTCAATTGTTTTTTCGGTAGAAGTAATACGCTGGCGAACATCCTCTTCTTCGCGCTTCAGTTTTTCGAGGTATGAATTTTTTTGTTGAATCTCTTCACCCAGTATTACGGTCTTCTTTTCAAACTCAGCAATGCTGGCACTTTGTTGCGAGGTATCGGAAGTAGTGCGTTCAAGTTCTTGTTTGAACGAAGAGATTTGAATTTCGCGAATCTCTAACGATTTGTTTAGTTGAAACGATTCTTCCTGCTTGGCGCGATAAACCTGCCGTAAGGCATCCGATTCGCCCTGTAACGTGTAGGTAGATGCCTTCTGTGTTTCATAGTCGGCCTTTAATGCGTTAACCTTATCAGAAATCTCTTGCAAAATCTGGTTGGCCGAATCGCGTTCGGTTTCCAAACTCTGAATGCTGAAGCGCGCACGTTCGTTACTTTTTTTATCCTGATCAATTTGTTCTTTCAGATTGTTAACCCGATCGTTCAGAAAGCGCAAGCGTTCGTTCTTAATTTGTTTCTCGCTTTCATACTGGCGGATTTTCGAGACAAATTCATTAATTGATTTCTGCCGCGAGGAGAGTGTCTTCTCTTTAATGATCAACTCTGCTTTCGACTTTTCTATTAATGCTTCTTTCTCGGCAACTTCAGCTGCCAGCTTGGTTTTGCGATCGCTCTCTGTTTCAATCTGTTTTTGTACGGTGGTCAGGGTGTCTTTTTGCTTGTTCACCACTACCTTAGCCAGGTTGATGCTCTTCTCCTTATAATCTTCCTTAATCTTATAGTACTGTTCAGTTTGCCGGGCTTGCTTCTCCAGGCTCTTCATGTTCTTCTCAATCTCAAACAGCAAGTCTTCTACGCGTTCCAGATCGGCATCCGTATCCTCTAATTTTTTAAGGGTTTCCTTCTTGCGTTTTTTGAATTTGGAAATTCCGGCTGCTTCTTCAAACAACATTCTGCGCGAGTTATCGCGGTCGTTCAGAATATCATCCACCATGCCCAACTCGATAATGGCATAGCTGTTTGAGGCTACCCCGGTATCCAGAAACAGGTTGGTGATATCCTTCAGGCGGCAGGCTACCCCGTTCAGCAGGTATTCACTTTCGCCCGACCGGTAAAGCCTGCGGGTAATGGTTACCTGCGAGTATTCTGTAGGAAGAATGTTCTTGGTATTATTGATGGTGAGGGAAACTTCAGCCATTTGCTGGGGCGCACGTTGGCTGGTGCCATTAAAGATCACGTTCTCCATCTTTTCGGAGCGTAACGCACTGGTTTTCTGCTCGCCCAATACCCAGCGGATAGAATCCACCACGTTAGACTTTCCGCATCCGTTTGGCCCTACGATACCGGTAATCCCCTCGTCAAAATTGATCACTATTTTATCGGCAAAACTCTTGAAGCCCTTGATCTCCAACTTCGATAACTGCATGAAACCTGTTAGAATTTAGTGGTTGTAAAAAAATTAAGATGGCAAAGATAACCGGAGGTTTTGCATTTGGAAAAGGAGTGATACCCAATTCATCCACATTTTATACCGAGTAAAAAGTATCCGAAAAGGCTGTTTTTCCGATTATTTGGATACCTTTGGCAAGTATGTTTGATAATGCTCAATTTTGGATCTGGCTCATTGTAATTGTAATCTCCTTGATTGCCAGGGCCAATAAGAAAAAGCCGCAACAATCCGGGCACGACCAACCCGAATTTGGCGGCCCGGAAGAGACCAAACCAATTTCATTCGAGGACCTTTTACGCGAAATTCAGGCATCTAAAGCGCCCGCTAAACCTGTTATTAAATCCCAACCCAAAACGGTTGAGTATGTGGATTATGATGATGATTTAGAGGAAGAATCAAAGCCGCTGGAAAAGTCGAATTACAAAACCGAAGACGAAATCTACTCCACTTACGAAAAAGCAAAGTCCGAAGCCTTTAACCGGGCCTCACTGGAAGAGACTATGCACGTGGAAGATACGGTGGTGAAGTACGAAAAGTTTAAAGGCTATAAACGCGAGCGCAAAGTGGCCCCGGCCACAAATTATATAAAGGAATTACGCAACCCATCGTCATTTAAGAAGGCCTTTATCTTAAGCGAAATCTTAACCAAGAGATTTTAGAATCCTGATTTTTTAACGAAAACATTACTTCGATTAGGTAAAGATTTTTTTAAGGCTGTGCTTTGCAGATTGGGGGGTGTGTGTAGCCGCCCCTGAATTGAAAAAGTAGTATTGCACAGGCCACGGGAAACCGCTACCTTGCTTTTAATTTTTTGCTTGATATGGTTGGTTTTAAATACCTCACTTGCAGTTTATTTGTTTTTGCTGCATGGTCTCCTTTCCAGATCTATAACAGCGGTGCCCATCCATCGCCAAAGCCCTGCGATGAAATTCAGGTTACCTATAAGGTAAAGAACACTTCAGGCAATCTGGCAAATGGTGAGATCGAACTGAAGTTTAATGACGAGAAACAAACCTACACCACCTACCTGTTTTGTGGCGATAGCAAAAACAACCGGCTTGACATAACCGAGACCAAAATCACCGAACTTAATGCAGGTGATTATAACCTGTACGTTCGCAGTAAAGAAGGCTGTACCCGGCACCTAACCATCAGGATTAAATGAAGAGAAGTTTACTCCCCCGCTTATTTCTCCTGACGTTACTGCTTGGTGCAATGGCTTTTGCATCGGAAGTGATGGCACAGGCCCCGGTTGTTGTGCTTTCTGACAAGAAGGATGCTTGCCGCGATTTACTGGATGGAAGTGGCAACCCCGGTACAGATGGTACTTTGGACAATGGATCAATCAACGTTACAGTAACTTCCGGTATTCCACCTATCAGCTTATTTATTATCGGGCCAACCAACCTGGTTAATATTCCGCTTACCTTGGGTGTACCGTTTACTGCGCCTAATCTAAAGCCCGGTGGTTATGTAATCGTTGTGCAGGATGGAAACCCTTCCGACTTCAATGGAAACTTTCTGATTAATGGTACTACCGATATCAGTGCTGTAGTAACTCCGGGCTTTCCGGTAAACAGTACCAGTTGTGGCGCGCCCAATGGTCAGATTTCAATTGATGTAACCGGAGGAACTTCAAGCTACTCATATTCCTGGACGGCCACTAACGGCTTTACTTCAACTTCAGAAGATATAACCGGTCTAACAGCAGGTGATTATACCGTTGTGGTTACCGATAATGGAACTAACTGTTCTCAAACCATTGGCCCTATTACGGTATTGGAACCGCCTGCTCCATCCAACGCAGTTTTAAGCCTTACCGGTGCAAGTCCGGTGTGCGCAGGGGAGTCAACCACACTTAAAGTTGATATTACCGGAGGTGCTGGTCCGTTCACACTCACCGTTACAGGTTTAGGCACTGTAAATGGGTATACCAGCGGTGCAGATTTTAGCGTAGCGCCTTTGGTAAATACTACGTATACTCTCACCAATGTAACAGATGTAAATGGTTGTCCCGCTACAGCTGTAAGTGGTTCAGTTAATATTGCAGTTAACCCGGTACCCGGTGCACCTGCAGTAACCTTTACGCCTAACACCTATTGCATCGGAGCAAGTATTATCGCACCTTCTATAACTGCACCTGTTGGGGGTAGTACTTACCAATGGTATGATGATGTCGGTTTAACCACCTTGCTGATAACCACCCCAACCCCAACCAATGCCCAACTTGGATTTAGTAGTGCAAGTGCCACCACAAAAACAGTTTTTGTTACCGAGACCAATAGTTTTAATTGTGTGGGGCCTGCTACTCCTGTAACCTTAACCGTTAACCCGGTACCGGTTGCCCCGGCAGTCACTTTTAATCCAGCTTCATATTGTGTGGGTGCCGTAATTACACCTCCGGTTATTACAACTCCTGTTGGTGGAAGTACCTATACCTGGTATAGCGATGTAAGCTTGTCAACGGTACTGGCAACCAGCGCCACACCAACCAATGCCGCACTAGGTTTCAGTAGTGCAGCGCCCACTGTGCGTACGGTATTTGTTACTGAAACCAATGCAAGTGGTTGTGAGGGACTTGCCACCAGTGTAACACTAACCATTAGCGCTGTTCCGGTTGCTCCAGCGGTAACTTTTTCACCAAGTTCATATTGTGTAGGCGATGCTATTGTACCTCCGGTAATAACAACTCCTGTGGGGGGCAGTACGTATCAGTGGTATGATGATGCGGGATTAACTACGTTGTTGATTACAACAACTACTCCCACCAATGCTCAATTAGGTTTTAGTAGCGTAGCACCAGCGACTAAAACGGTTTTTGTTACGGAAACCAACAGTAGCAATTGCACCAGCACCGCCACAGCAGTAACCTTAACGGTAAATCCGATTCCAGCCACACCAACGGTAAACTTCAATCCATCTACCTATTGTGTTGGCGATGTGATAACACCACCTGCTATTAATGCACCGGTTGGGGGAAGTACATACACCTGGTACAGTGATGCCAGTTTAACAACAATTTTAACCACCGGAACAGCTCCAACGAATGGTCTGCTTGGCTTCAGTAGTGCAGTGCCGATTGTGCGTACGGTGTTTGTAACAGAAACCAATGCCAGCGGCTGCGAAGGTGCTTCCGCAGGCATTACGTTAACTGTAAGTGCGGTGCCTGTTGCTCCGGCTGTTACCTTTAGTCCAAGCAGTTATTGTGTGGGTGAAGCAGTTTCGCCACCACTTATTACAACACCAACTGCGGGTAGTACCTATACCTGGTATAATGATGCTGGGCTTACCGTAGTGCTTACCACAGGTACAAATCCAACTAATCTTGATTTAGGATTTAACTCGGTTGCTCCTTTGGTACGCACCGTATTTGTTACCGAAACGAACAGCAGCAATTGCACAGGTCCTGCAACTCCGGTTACATTAACCGTAAATGCAGTGCCCGTAGCACCCACCATTACGTTTACGCCCTCAACCTATTGTGTTGGCGAACCCATTACTCCACCAACTGTTAACGCTCCGGTAGGCGGAAGCACCTACACGTGGTATAGCGATGCCAGTTTAACTTCAGTATTGACTACCGGTGCAACACCCACTAATGCGCTGTTAGGTTTTAGTAGTGCAGCAGCAAATACACGCACCGTGTTTATTACCGAAACCAATGCCAGTGGCTGCGAAGGTCCATCAGCCAGTATCACCTTAACGGTAAACGCAGTTACGCCAGCTCCGGCCATTACGTTTAGTCCTTCAACTTATTGTGTAGGTGAAACCATAACGTCACCTTTTGTAACCAGCCCGGTACCTTTTAATACTTACACCTGGTATAGCGATGCCGCATTAACCACACCATTAACTACAGGGACTAATCCAACCAATGCAGCCTTAGGTTTTAGCAGTGCAACAGCCAACACGGTTACATTATTTGTTACAGAGATTAATGGCGCGGGCTGCGAAAGCGCGGCTACCTCTGTTACACTTATTGTTAATGCCATACCATCCGCACCGGCTATCACATTTGCACCAACTACCTATTGTGTAGGCGATGCAATTGTTGCGCCTTTTGTAACAACACCCGGTGGAAGCAGTACGTATACCTGGTACAGCGATGCCGGTTTAACTACCGTATTAACAACAGGTATTAGTCCAACCAATGCCCAACTTGGATTTAGCTCCGCGGCAGCGGGAAGCATAACGGTATTTGTTACAGAAACCATAAACGGCTGTTCGAGTGCAGCAACTTCGGTAACATTAACGGTGAATGCGTTGCCAACAGCTTCCATTTCGGGAGATGTGAGCATTTGTAATGGCCAAAGTGCAAATCTTACTTTTACATTCACCGGAACCGGCCCCTGGAATTACGAATATTCCGATGGCATAACCACATTCCCGGCATCATCGGCTACGAGCCCGGCAACCATCGCTGTCAACCCAACCGCAACAACTACGTACTCGCTTCTATCGGTATCCGATGTAAACTGCACCGGTACAGTCTCAGCTACACCCGTAACAATTTCAGTTGATGATGCACCTTCAGTTGCCTTAGCGGTAACTGCAACTATCAGCACCGTTTGTTCCGGTGGCACGAGTGATATTGAAGTTGCAGCTTCCGAAACCGGAGTTAGTTATCAACTGCGAAACAATGCCGATAATAGTTTGATCGGATCGGCAGTAGCAGGTACCGGAGGTACCCTTGTATTGCCAACGGGTGCTCTTACGGCAACCACAACTTTTAATGTATTGGCCACACGCGGAGTTTGTGCTCCGGTTCAATTAACCACCACGGTTACGGTTACCGTAGCAGGTGCAATAAATGCAGGGCTTACCGTAACCGCTACGGTGTCTCCAATTTGTGAGGGCTCCAGCTCAAGTATTCAGATTGCAAATTCTGAGTCAGGCGTAACTTACCAATTGCGAAACGATGCCGATGATTCTGCAATCGGGGCTCCGGTGGCCGGAACAGGTGCTACCCTAACAATTTCAACAGGTGTACTTACTACTGCAACCACATTTAATGTTTTAGCTTCCAACGGAACTTGTTCTATTGAACTAACTAATCAGGCAACGGTAAATGTAGATGTGGATCCGGATCCGGCATTAACGGTTACCGGGCCGGTTGCTACCTTGTGTACAGGTGGAAGCGCATCTATTTTGGTGAACAACTCTGAAGCAGGAGTAAGTTATCAGTTAAGAAATGATGCAGACGATAGTCCTATCGGTGCACCTGTGGCTGGTACCGGTGGAATTATTGCTTTACCTACCGGTGCGCTGGCTTCTACTACAACATTTAATGTGTTAGCAACCGGTGGTGTTTGTCCGTCAGTTGAATTGGCAACAACCGTAACTGTTAATGTAGCCGGAGCAGTAACCTTAACGTTAGTTGTAACGGCAGATCAAACTGTATTTTGTGCCGGTGGCAGTACCAATATCAATATTGAGAACTCCGAAGTGGGAGTGGACTATCAGTTGCTGAACAATGCTGATGATAGCCCGTTATCCGCAGTGGTAGCCGGAACGGGGGCCACCTTAATTATACCTACCGGTACACTGACCACCACAACTGATGTTGCGGTGTTAGCCGCGAATGTTTCCTGTGCGGCTAAATTGAATACGATAACAACGCTAACGGTTAATCCTTCTCCGGATCTATCGCTTGCCGTTTCTACATTAAGCCCCACTATTTGTT
This sequence comes from Bacteroidota bacterium, assembly GCA_051715445.1. GTDB lineage: Bacteria > Bacteroidota > Bacteroidia > Cytophagales > Cyclobacteriaceae > ELB16-189. The sequence goes on from JBPXJU010000016.1 coordinate 20,341, forward strand.
TTGGAGCTTCAACCGCTATTCAGGTTGCTAATGCTGAAGTGGGTGTAAGTTACCAGCTACGAAACAACATCGATAACTCCACTATAGGTGCTCCTGTGGTGGGTGCCGGTTCAACGTTAAGTTTACCTACGGGAGGCTTAACAGCCAATACAACTTTTAATGTGTTCGCCAGCCTTGGTTCATGTTCAGGCCAATTGGTAGGGGTGGTGTCTGTTACCGTATTACCGAGTGGCGATCCACTTTGTGCACCGGTTAACAATTGTGCAACCGTAGTTATTACACCGATTGAAACACCAGCAACCTGTGGAGCTTTGGTTCCGGATGGTACAGTAACGTTCGACATCATTCCGGCAATACCGGTGGTGAATATTATTGGTGTACGAATAGATATTGACGGACCAATTGCCAGAACACAACTTAATAATCCTGTGTTTGTTGATTTACCCGTAGGTAACTACACCTATACGATAGCATACGGTGATGACACAACACCAGCGTGTATTAAAACTGGTTTCTTTGATATTTTACCTTCCGGCACTCCAGACCTGGTTGACTTTGCCATTGCAACAACAGCCTACAATTGTCTTGAAACGGAGGGCTCAATCAATTTAACCGGCATTATTGGTTCAGCTGATACAGATTTTACGTACACAGTATTTCTTGATGGAGTTGAGGTTCAAACCGGAGCGATAACAACCGATCAGGCAGCCAGTGGCTTGTTTGTGATTTCTGATTTGCCTCTGGGAACATACCAGGTACAACTTACCCAAAACCAGACAGCCGTAAATACATGCGTGGGCATGATTGCATCCGTATTCCGGGAAGCAATTATTGTTGAACCAACATTTGGTTGCGGGCTGTATGTACCCAACGTGTTTACACCGAATGGTGATGGCTCCAATGATAACTTTGAAATCCGGAACCTACCGGCAAATGCTAAACTGGTAGTTACTAACCGTTGGGGCAAGCAGGTATTTACCAGCAACAATTATCAAAACGATTGGAATGGCGATGGTGCCATAGATGGCGTTTACTACTACCAGCTTCGGGTAGATGGTGAGCAGTACACCGGCTGGGTAGAGGTTATGCGGGGAAATTAATTCGGAATCTAAGATTGCGGATTTAAGATTATAAAAAAGGCAATAGCCAAATTTTGAATCTTTAATCCGAAATTTCGGATCAACGGAGAACTGTTAGGAATTTCATCGTGTCTACATCATCGGCATAATCCCATACTTCAGGTTGTTGGGCTTTGCCAAATGGAACGCTACCCGTGTACCACGCATTAGCCGATACGATACACTGTAACTTATCGGCATGCGATTGAATTTTCTGTTGCAGGTCTTGCTGGTCGAGGTAACGTTCAAAAAACAGTACTGAGATAGGCGATACCAGGTTCGCACTTTCAGTAAGCAGTACAAAACCATTATCAAAAAACGGTGTCTGGTTTACCAACAAAATTGATTTCTGATAATCATAGTTGTTAGCATATTTGTGATGATTGATAATCTCGTTATAGGGTTCCCAGGCTGCTAACAAATTATTAAAAGCATACTCTTCAGGTACAAATACTTTGGCCACATTGCGGCACCCCAGCCCAAAGTAGGTAAACACATCTTTACCTAATTCTTTAAGTTCACTTTCAGGTTCTTCACCCATCAATACCGCACATGATGATCTGTTTTTTCGGATAATGTGCGGCCGACTTCGGAAGTAATATTCAAAATAGCGCGAGGTATTATCGCTGCCGGTGGCAATCATGGCTTCGGCTGCGTTTAACCGTTCGGCAATAGTAATCTTATCTGCAAAGCGAGGCTCAATTTCGATCAGCCATTTAATCATAACCTCGATCAAGGCATCTTGCGAACTTAGTTTAACGAGAGCCTTGTGTCCGCTTATCAATACACAAAGCAAATCATGAAATCCCACCAGGGGAATATTACCCGCCATGGCAATACCAACAGTTTTTTCTGATGAACCGGTAGGGTAACGGCTAATCCACTTTTGCAGCGTATCCTTATCCAAAAATAAAACAATACCATCCAGTGCAGTTTGTACCGATGCCGCTGTAAACCAGGCATTAGTAAGGCTGGCCCGGTTATAAATTTGCTCCCGCTCGGGTTTACCCAGGTTTTTAATGCGGTTGCCCAACTCTGAAAAGGCATTTATTCTTGATTCCGGGTTCATTTCAGTTAAACTTTTAGGCTTGCCAGCTTGTTTTGAGTAGTGATTAAGTAGCCGTATTTTTGCGCAAAAGTATACAATCTGATTAAACCGCCATGGCGATAAAGATAACTGAAGAGTGTATTAATTGTGGGGCTTGCGAGCCAGAATGCCCCAATACTGCCATTTATGAGGGTGGCCGCGAATGGAACTGGGCCGGGGGTACCGCACTAACCGAAGTTGAATTAGAAGACGGCTCTAAAGTAGATGCTAAATCAGCTCAATCGCCTGTATCGGATGAGTTTTATTATATCGTTTCAGGTAAGTGTACCGAGTGTACCGGTTTCCACGAAGAACCTCAATGTGCCGCGGTCTGTCCTGTGGATTGCTGTGTGCCCGATCCGGACATGGTGGAAAGCAAAGAAGAACTAACGGCTAAAAAAGCCTGGCTCCACAACGAGCAATTGCAAGCATAATTGTTTACTCGCTACTGATCACTGATTACTGATTACTGATCACTGAATACTGATTGCTGTTAACCAACCAAAAGTCAAACTACTGCATCTTACTGCGCTTAATCATATAAGCCTGTAACACCTCAAAATACCCGGTGTTAATATCGGCTGAGACAAAATCAATTTTTAGTTGATTGCACCGCATCTTTAAGTTCTGATGGTATTCCGATAATTCTTTTTCGTAGCGGTCTTTTATTTCCTGCGGATTGAGTAACAGCTTTTCGCCACTTTCCAGATCTACAAACTCATAGGGTCGTTCATCAAATTGAAACGCTAACTCGGTGGTATGATCGGTAACATGAAACAGAATTACTTCGTGTTTGTTGTGCTTCAGGTGTTGCAGGGCTTTAAAAATTTCATCGTCATTCCCTCCATCAAACATATCGCTGAAAATAATCACCAGCGACCTCCGATGCGTTTTTTCGGCAACCTCGTGCAGCACTTCGGCTACCCGGGTTCCTTTGCCTGCGTTAACTTCGGCTTTTAACCTTTTTTCCAGCAAAGTAAACAGCTTATCTACGTGTGTGGCAGTAGATTTAACTGGTGTAAATTCTTCTATCTTATCCGAAAACAGGCAAAGGCCCACGGCATCGCGTTGGCGTGTAAGCAACTTGGCCAGGGCCGAGGCTGCATAAATACTGAAATGCAGCTTGGTATGTTTGCCTTGCGGATAGTGCATGCTGGAAGAACAATCCAGCGCAATAACACAACGCAGGTTGGTTTCTTCTTCATACTGTTTGGTGTAAAGCCTGTCGGTGCGGGCAAATACTTTCCAATCGATGTGGCGGGTACTTTGCCCTTCGTTGTAAAGCCGGTGCTCGGCAAACTCAACCGAGAAACCATGATAGGGTGATTTGTGGAGGCCGGTAATAAACCCTTCCACCAATTGCTTGGCTAACAGCTCCAGGCTGCCAGCCAACCGAATGTCATCCACGCGCAAATCCACTCCCGAAAAATGTAAAAAATCCGGCACTTTCTTTCACTTTCCTCACTTTTTCAGGTCAAAAACAAGGTGTAAGCTTTGCGCAGCAGGATTTTCCTGTTACCTTCGATTTAACCTAATTACCCCAAACCTAACCAGAACCTGATTGTGGAAGAGAATAAGACCAATGGAAGAGAAGAGATTTTCTCTGAGAAAGTGAAGGCCGGTAAGCGCACCTACTTTTTTGACGTAAAGTCAACCCGCTCGAACGATTTTTACCTGACGATTACGGAAAGTAAAAAACGGTTTAACAAAGACGATGAAGGATTTACCTACGAGAAGCATAAGATTTTTCTGTACAAAGAAGATTTTAACAAGTTTCTGGAGGCCCTTAACAACACCGTAAATCATGTTAAGAATGAATTGATGCCCGGTGTGGATTTCGATGCGTTCGATAACCATCGCGATAAAGAAGAAGTGAACGGAAACCCCGCAGTTGACTCTGAACTGAAGTGGGATTAAAGAAAGAGAACAATCCTAACCTAAACCGGAACTACCCTGGCCAAAGCCGGGGTTTTTCTTTTGTATATAATCTGGTTGAGTTCTGTCTGGGAGATTTAGCTCACCCACCGCCTTTGCCGGTGTTCTTCACCGGCAACTTTTTTTAGGGAATGGATTGGATTTTTTCAAACTCGGTATGAAGATTAAGGTGCATGTTGTGAAGAACACCAACATGGGCGAGGGGATTAAAGAATTTGAAAATGACCTTAGTAAGTATGGATAACATAAGTGTTGAAAAAAGTATTAAGGATTTTTGCGACTACATGGATTTAGCTGAAATTGATTTTAGAAAGAGGCCAATTGCTAACCCAGAAGAATTAAAAAATCGAATAGTGGAAGAACTTAAAGAAAACCCGGTTGTTCTGGGTAAATTCTTATTTGTAATCTTCGATTTAAAAACTAGACGCGCTCTTGTTAACAATCTCAATATTGAAAGGAAATTGGAAGGATCAACACCACTCAAAGAAATATTTCGAAAAACTGATGTAAGAATTAATTTTGAAAAGTTAGAGTCAAGTACTGGATTAGTTTTTCCAGCCCTAATGGTTCCGAGTTATAAGTATTTTATTCAGCTATGTCTTTATGTAATACCAATAATCATAATAGTAGCCGTAATACTTACCAATATGGAATTTTTTGCTGCCAATTTCTTTATATTAAAATGGGCTATTGTGACTCCGTTTATTTTTGTTCCGAGCCTTGTTTTTTATATATTCTTCCCAAATTTTTTTAAGCCCTCAATACTTCCAAACGATAATAGTTATGGGGAATTGGTAAGTGAGTTGGTTACCCTTAACAGACAATTTTATACTGATAAAAATTGGGAAAACACATATTCTGAAATCGCTACTTTTCTAAAGAGTATCGCGGTAATAAAACAACAAGCTGAAAGTGGGAATGAGGGTGATAAATGATTCAATATCTTGAGCAGAGAGAGATGCACCGCCTTTGCCGGTGTTCTTCACCGGCAACTTTTTTAGGGAATGGATTGGGTTTTTCCAAACTCGGTATGAAGATTAAGGTGCATGTTGGTGAAGAACACCAACATGGGCGAGGGGGGTGTCCCCCGTGACAAATGTAAATAATGAAACCCAAACTTAATGAGGACACCGAGCCCGGCAATTGTGCAAACCTTTTGTTGGCGGTAGTGGCATTAGTCCGCTCTTAATATTAACTCCTTTGTCCGCTTGCTGTAAAAAAGAAAAAGTCCGAGTCCCGTCAACAGAACTCCATTGATTAATAATGCGTAACCAAGTCCGAACCTTAAAAACTGTCCCCCGATAAATAAAACTATCTGTTTAACAATGCCCGAGTCCAAAACTTTGAATCGGACTATTAGGAAACCAAGTATCAAAATGATCAGCAAATTTGTCCAGTAACGATATGTTTTCCTTGTCAGTTGATAAATTATGAATCCAGAAATTAAAAGTCCCAGTAGGTCGCATACTGCTAGCCACATAGTCAATTGTGTCAGTCGTTTAGCTCCATTTTCTAAGTTGAATGCATCTACAATGTCAGTTGAAGATTCTGTCAGGTTGATGTTAGCTAAAGATTCCGTCAGTTCGATGTCGGTTAAGAAGACGAAACGTCTCAGTCCAATTACTAGGAGCAAAGTCGCTGTCAAGTAGATTGTAATTTGTCGCCAATTCAAACTTTTTATTATTTCTCTCATGGTCTAAATGCCATTACATACAACACCTGAATATACACAATTGCATATATTTCGTTTATACAGAAGTTTCAAATTCTCAAATCCACAATTACCACCAACCTACTTTTCTCCCCCCCCCGCCTTTGCCGGTGTTCTTCACCGGCAACTTTTTTTAGGGAATGGATTGGATTTTTTCAAACTCGGTATGAAGTTTAAGGTGCATGTTGGTGAAGAACACCAACATGGGCGAGGGCATACTCTAATCTCCGCCAAGTACAATCGTCTTCTCGATTGTCCAAGTGTCTTTAATTTGTCTTGTCAGTAAAAGAATAGTTTCCCCGGCATTTCCAGCTTGCATCCATTCGAGAATCAAGACGGCTCTGTCTCGAATTATGGCCGGATGAGAGAAGGTTCGCAGCCCTTTGCTTTCAGGATAAAGTTTATAGAGCAAGTCCCAGTCTCCATTATTCTTACTATCGAAAATATCTACTGATAATTTATTGTCAAATTTATTTGCTATTGCGTTTGTTGTAATGTTGATCCTATTATGAGCTACAATCAAATCATATACTACCGTGTCTGTCCACATCTCGTTGAGTAAATCATGATACGGGAAACTAGTCCTTGCAAGTATCAAATTCTTGTCAGTTTTGTCGTGAACATATGGTTCAACCGCTTTCAAATCAATTAAAAATGGAATCGTTACGTCCGATACAAGAAATCCCTTTGTCCTGTTTTTCTCTAACTGTACAAGAACGTCTGAAAATATCTTATAGTCAGTCGGGCTAATCTGTCCGAAGGAATTTTGAAATCCCAGTCCAATCAAAAAAAGTAAAACTGTCCGAATAAAATTGTGCACAACACCTGAATATACACAATTGCTTATATATCGCTTATCCAGAAGTCTTCAAATTCTCAAATCCACAATTACCACCAACCTACTTTTCTCCACCCGAAACCTTTATATTTGCGCCCTGATTTTTAAAGACTGAATAATGGGTTTAAAGTGTGGTATTGTCGGGTTGCCCAACGTGGGTAAATCCACCTTGTTTAATGCAATCTCTAACAACAAAGCCGAGGCGGCTAACTTTCCGTTTTGCACGATAGAACCCAACGTGGGCGTAATTTCCGTTCCGGACGAGCGACTGAAGATTCTGGAAGGCCTGGTTAACCCGCAAAAGGTTATCCCAACTTCGTTTGAATTTGTGGACATAGCCGGCCTGGTGAAGGGCGCCAGCAAAGGCGAGGGGCTGGGCAACCAGTTTCTGGCCAACATCCGCGAGGTTGATGCCATTGCACACGTGGTGCGCTGCTTCGAAAACGATAATATTATTCACGTAGCCGGTAAGGTTGATCCGGTAGGCGATAAAGAAGTTATTGATGTGGAATTGCAGTTAAGAGACCTTGACTCGGTTGAAAAGAAAATCGCGAAGGTGGAACGCACCGCCAAGAGTGGTGATGCCAAAGCCAAAAAGGAACTGGCCACATTGATAGCCTATAAAGAAACTTTACAGGCCGGCAAGAATGCCCGCAGGCTGCAGGTGGATGCCGAAGACAAGAAGGCCATTGAAGACCTGCAATTGCTTACCGATAAACCTGTGATTTATGTAGCCAATGTGGATGAGGCTGCAGTTATAACCGGCAACAAACACGTGGAGGCCTTGAGGGCTTTGGTTAAGGAAGAAGGAGCTGAAGTAGTAATGGTTTGTGCCGCCATAGAAGCACAGATTGCCGAGCTGGAAAGCGAAGAAGACCGAGCCGTATTTCTGCAGGAGTATGGCTTGAAAGAATCCGGATTAAACCGCCTGATCCGCGCTGCTTATAACCTGCTTAACCTGATTACTTACTTTACGGCCGGAGAGAAAGAAGTACGGGCATGGACCATTCACCGGGGGTGGAAGGCTCCACAGGCTGCCGGAGTAATCCATACCGACTTTGAAAAAGGATTTATTCGGGCAGAGGTGATTAAGATACCTGATTATCAGAAGTATAAGAGTGAAGCCGGATGCCGTGAAGCTGGAAAATTGGCAGTAGAAGGCAAGGAATATGTGGTGGAAGATGGTGATGTAATGCACTTTAGATTTAATGTGTAAGGTTTTCTTACTTTTTCACTTAAACTTTTCTTTGCGGTAGTTGGCTTTATTAATCTGATTTGTAGTACCTTAGCTATCCGCAATTTTTTGTAAGGCGCGGTTTTGTAACCTATTTTTTAGCCCTAAACAGGAGGTACTGTGAGAGTCCGGATAGTTTTTTCACTGAAGAACAGAGGTGGCTATGTGCCCTTCCATCATCAGTTTTTATTAGCGCAAACCATAAAGGGTTTGATCATGCTGGGTAAGAATGAAAAGTTTTTTTCATACACCCAGTACAATTTTTCAGGCTTGAAAGGGCAGATTAAAATCAGCCGGAAGGGGCTGCATTTTTACTCGTCTAAAGTAACACTGGTATTCTCTTCTTCCGACCAGGAGTTTCTGGATTATTTTAACAGTGTGTTGTTTGCCCAGAAGGAATTGCTGGTTGGCGCACTTCAGCTTGTACCCGAGTCGGTTGAAAATGAGGAACCGGTTTCCATTACCGATTCTGTTAAGTTCTTATGTATTTCACCCATTGTGTTGGTGCCGGCCTCGTTTAACGATGAAAGTGGCAAGCGCTTTATCAGTCCGGAATTAGATGAGTTTTCGGATTTGCTTTACGACAGCACGATTGCCCGGATGGAAGCCAGTGGCAAATACACGCCCGAACAACTGGCCGACTTCTATAAGTTTCAATTGGTAGCCGACAAGGAGTACATCAACCGCATACAGGCTTCGCATAAAAAGTTTGCCCGCATTTATCCGCTTTACGATCTGGATATCAAATATGAGGTAAGGGGTTACACGTTTCCGTTTACGTTATATGCTCCGCAGCCGGTACAACAATTTGTGTATGAAAATGGCCTGGGTCACTTTTCGCACAAAGGTTTTGGGATGCTGGATGTAGCCCATGCCGACTCCATCCGAAACGAGGCCGACCTGGAAGTAAACTACGCTTAGCGACTATTAGCCGGTAACTGGTAATAACCTACCAGTAAATCTGCCTGCGGGCGAAAGGGCCTGTAATAAACAAAGACTTCGTACAGGTTTTCAGTTTCAAAATGGCTGCCTTCAATCTGAAAGCTATTTTGGTTAGTGCCCTCCAACCAATATTGGTAATCGTACCAGCCTTGTTTCAGAAACAAAGTTTTTTCATACGCATTTGCTGCGCGATTATATTCCATGCGCGAATCAACCGAATGATCCCAATTGGTAAGCGCACCCATTACATGAACAGGCCCCGCTAGCGGAGGCGAAGCAAGCGTAAACGTTACAAATACATAATCACCCGAAAGGGAAGGATCGCGATTATCCTGATTGTCGATTACATAATTGCCATTCATATCGCGGTATTGTGCATAAGCCTGGCCTTCGCGGGTTTTATCGGTAAGCACTGATAGATGGAAAGGTCTTTTGCTGCGGTCTAACCGGCCGGTATTTATTCCCGGAAAGTTGAGGGAGCGAAAGTCCACAAACCGAAATTCGTTTCCAGCCATAAACTGGTTGGTTTTATCAAAGAACCGGTATTCCAGTTCGCGTCTGTCTTCGCGGATGAAGGTTGGCTTTATGCTGCCGCGGGCGTTATCCCACCGTTGGTTTTGGCGTACCCAAATCTGGATTGACTCCATCGGGTTAACCACATCTAACTTTGAATAATTAAGTTTAAAATTAAGTTGCTGGTTGCTTACACTCAGTGTACCCAGTCCCTGGTTTTGGCCATCCAGTACTAATGCTACATCATTACTGTAAATCATAAACCGCTTACTCAGCAGCAAATCATTCTCATCATTTTCGCGGTAAGCAACCAACAGGTAGTTGCCGGGAATTTTTACGCGTGGTACCTCAAAATAGTAGTGAACATACGGTACCGAGGTATTGGTAGACATGTCGTATTCTGTAATAGCATACTCATTATACTCCGGCATGAATTCCAGATCCTGAAGACTGGATTTTGTCCAATCGTAATTGCAATGTTCAATACGAACGTAATAGTTACTGCGTTGCCCGATCAGATCATCAAATTCAAGCACCAGATTCTGAGCGTTTAGGGGGGCTACGGCCGGCCTTAATTTGTCCTGATTTCCGGTAAGGGTAGGATAGAGCTGCACGGTGCGGATTTCTTCCTCATAGCTTTTGTCGCTGTAAACCAGCTTTTTCTGCGAAAACGAAAAATTGAAACAGCTTAAGAAGAAAAAAATTGCAAATAGCCTCACGATTTTAACAATTTACGTTTAGTACAAAGATGCAGGTAAATCAAATGGCATTCCAACTTAATTACCACAAGTCGGGTCTATGATGGCAGAACGGTTCATGTTGAACGATCAGGAACTGATTAAGGGATGTGTGAAGGGGGAAAGGGCCTCGCAAGAGGCCCTCTATTCCCGCTATTGCCGAAAAATGATGGTTATCTGTCAACGATACGCCAAATCAACGCTCGAAGCCGAAGATATTTTACAGGAGGGCTTTATAAAGGTGTTTGCATCAATCAAGACTTTTAGGGGCGAAGCGCGGCTGGATACCTGGATTACCCGAATCATGATCAACACTGCCCTTAACCACCAACGCCAGAAGTTGTACCTGCTGCCTATGGTAGATGTAGCCGATGCCCGGCTGCACGAATCGGAAGATGTAAGCCTGGCTGAGTTTAACATTAAAGAATTGATTGCCATGATTCAATCGCTGCCGGATGGCGCGCGTGTGGTGTTTAACCTTTTTGCTATCGAAGGGTATAATCATAAAGAGATAGCAGCCATGCTGGATATAAGCGAAGGAACTTCCAAATCGCAATACAGCCGGGCTAAATCATTATTGAAAGCAAAACTGGAGAATGTAAGTACATATGGAAAATTCGGAGAGGCAAAGATTTGAGGAGAACTGGAAGTCGGCTTTTGAGAATGCCGAACAGAGTCCGTCCGACCGGGTATGGTGGTCGATAGATAGTGCATTGACCCATGCCGAAGGCGGAAGCATGAAGCGTAAAGTAGTTTTTTATAAACGCCTGGCAGCGGCCTCCGTTGTTTTGGCCCTTGCGTTGGCCGGCTCCACAACGTATTATTTTATTAATGAAAGCGAAAACGAACTGGCCGTTGTATCTAACAATCACGAAACCACAACCCCCCACAACAATCAAAAAGAAACGGAAAATTTAACCACCACCTCAATTGATACTAAAGGGAGCACCACCGGACAAAATCGCGAAAGCGAGTCCGGGCAGTTTGCTAAACCTGATGAAACCCAAAATCAACTTCACCGGGTGAACGAAGTTGTTTTAGTTGATATTGAAAAACAATCCGATCAAACCGATGCAGATGCAGGTAGGGTTGCGTTGGTATCAAAATTTGATTTGAACCCGTACGATCCGCTCGCGCAACACTATTCCACTAATCTGCATCCGAAAAATAAGGTTCGGGAAGTAACCATTGTGCGCAAGTTACCAGCTATGCCAGCTTCTATGATGGCCGATTCAAGAAAGGAGAAGTCAATCGCAAAGGAAAATTTATGGGCAGCGGTGAATGCATCAACCGGTAGTTTTGGTTCAACTGCTTATAATGATAACTCGCAGAGCTTTTTAATGTCGAATCAGGTGAGTTCGTTTAATAATTTGGTGTCAGCCTCCAGCAAGGTTAAATCAAAAGGAAGTGCCTATTCGGTTGGGATAAATGTAGGCACCCGGCTTGCTGAGCGCTGGGTGTTGCAGGGTGGCGTTTCGTACCTGAGTCAGAATCTGGGTTATACTTCAAACTTTGCAGCTTTGGATGCTAATAATTCCCGGATGGCCATTGTATCAGAATATGCTGATGTAAAACAAAACATTGCACTGTCATCAACTTCTCCATACGATATTAATAGCGTGAAAGAATTAGTGTCCATTCCTGTGCAGGCGGGTTATATGTTTGTAAACCGTAAGTTTGGTTTACAACTTAATTCGGGTGTGGCTACGGATATGTTTATCCGCAATACACTTACCGATAAAAGTGGTCAGTTAAGTTCATTTTCTGAATCGGCCGGATCAGATTCACCTTACAATACTTTTAGCTGGGCTGCCATAGGAGGTACCGAGTTAAGTTATAAAGTTGGTTCGCAATACCGAATCTCGGTAACACCGGGTTTCAGGTATGCCCTTACGCCTATGTTAAAGTCAAGTGCTGAAAATACCAGCCCTTTTATGTGGGATCTGGGTTTTAGGTTCCGGTACATCTTAAAGTAAGCGATCTGGCTTAAAAATTTTCAATAAGCCCGCCATCGGTTCGAACCTATTTGGTTTACGCTGTGTCCAACACAAGAATAAACTAAACTATGGTGGTATGAAGACTCTACGCTTTTCAAATTTTCTGCTTTTATTGTCGTTGGCCTGGGTCGGGGTATCCTGTTCCGATAAATGTGAAGAAACCTACCAATACGTTTATTACGAGCCAGTTTATTCTACCTCTGCAGCCATTAAGGCGGCTGTTAAACAAGAAGCTGCAAAACCACTTTCGCAAATCGGTCGAATTTATTTTAAAGATGGATTTCTGTTCATCAATGAAGCGGGTGAAGGGATTCACATTATAGATAATCGCAATCCGGCAGCACCTCAAAATATTTCCTTTCTTACCATTCCAGGTAATTATGATTTGGCTATTCGTGGCAACACCTTATATGCCGATAGTTATGTAGATCTGGTAGCATTTGATGTAACCAATCTTAATGACATCAAAGAAGTGAACCGGATTGAAAATCTCTTCAATAATTATCAGACGCTGGGTAGGATGGTTTCAACTGAACAAGGTATTCTTACCCATTGGGAAAAACGGGAAAGCGTAAATGTGCAGCAAACCGAATGTAACGCGTACTACCAACCGTGGGGCGGAATTTATTATGAAAGAGGTGTAGCATTCTTAAGCAATTCATTGAGTGCTAAAGCTGCCATTGCACCAAATCCAAGTGCTACGGGTATTGGTGGTTCTATGGCGCGGTTTACGATTATGGGTAATCATCTGTATGGTTTGGATGGAGCTAACATCGATATTGTTAGTATCAATACACAAACTGAACCGAAGGCCGTAAAGGAATTTACACTGGCGTGGGATATAGAAACACTTTTTCCACACAACGATAAATTGTTTGTGGGGTCACAATCGGGTATGTACATTCTTAATGTTTCCAACCCGGAATTACCGGTACAACTTAGTCGCTATGCACATATTCAGAGTTGCGATCCGGTTGTGGTGGAAGGTGATTATGCTTATGTAACCTTGCGCAGCGGAACAACCTGCCAGGGGTTCTCCAATCAATTAGAAGTTATTAATATCAGTAACCCGGAAAGCCCGATCTTAGAAAGAACTTATCCCATGACCAATCCACACGGTTTAGGAATCGATAATGGTACGTTGTTTATCTGCGATGGAAGTGATGGCCTAAAAGTTTACGATGCAAGCAATATCAACGCAATCAGCCAGAATCAGCTTGCCCACTATAATAATATTAAAGCTTTTGATATTATTCCATACCAGAACGTAGCTATGATGATAGGCGAAGATGGATTGTATCAATACAATTATTCCAATCTACAGGACATTAAGTTAATCAGCACCATCACGATTTCCCGACCTGAGTGATGCGGTTAGCAATTTTTACGATGCTGATCAGTGTATCTGGTTTAGCTCAAACTGCTCAACCGGATTCGGTACAGATTAATAACAAGAAGGTAAAATATTTCTTTTCGCTGCAAACGGCTTCATTGGTGGGTTGTAATGATTGTGGGAAAGGGAAAGAGATCACTTTTTCGGGTGCGATAATTCAAGGTGTTAGAATTAAAAAGTTTGACTTGGGTGTGGGCCTTGGGCACGATTCTTATCGCGATTGGAATACGGCTCCTGTTTTTCTATCGGTAAGTTGGAACCTGCCCTTCAAAGGTTCGGCTGGTGTAATTAAACAAAAAAATGCTTTAGTGCTAAAAGTAGATTACGGAACAAGTCTAAAAACGTGGCGCTACTTTCCCTATGAAAATCCTGAGTATGGCTATAAAGAAACTATAGGCGGCTCAACATTCAATCCATTATTGGGTTATCGCGTTAACTCTGGCAAGATGCACGTAACGTTTGGCTTGGGTTTTAAAACACAAACCATCAGCGACTTTTACGAATTCCCATCGTGGCGTTGGACAGGTACGCAGTATGTGGAGGGCGACCCCAGCCGGAGAACAGTTAAACATGACCTTAGCAGACTCATGCTATCGTTGGCCGTTGGTTGGAACTAATGCTTTAAGATTTCCAGTTCGGTGAGCAACGCTTCCCACTTTTGGTTTTCGGCTGTAAGCGATTCCTGAACTTTTTCAAATTGCTTTTGGAAATCACCCAGCTTGGAAAAATCTGAATACACTTCAGGTTTTGCCAACTGATCTTCAATTTGTTTCTTTTCTTCTTCCAGTTTTATAATCCGCTCTTCCGATTTTTTAATCTCGCTGTTCAATACTTTTACCTTTTTGTCATTTTGCTGATGGGAAGGAGCAGGTTTGCTTACCGGTGCTGGTTGTTTCTTGGTTGGTGCTTCCGGCTTAGCGACAGATTGTTCTGTGCTTTTACGCCAGTATTCATACTCTTCGTACGTGCCGGGGTATTCTTTAATCTCGTGGTTTTCGATATACCAGATTTTATTGGCTACCTGACTTACAAAGTGGCGGTTGTGCGATACCACTACAAAGCTTCCCTGGTATTGTTGTAATGCCTGGATCAGAATGTTCTCTGAAATAAAGTCAAGGTGGTTGGTAGGTTCATCCAACAGTAAGAAGTTGGCTTCTGAGATTAATGTTTTGGCTAAAGCTACGCGCGACTTCTCGCCACCACTCAATACTTTGATTTTCTTAAATACATCTTCATCCGAAAACAAAAAGCAACCTAATACATTACGTAACTCCTGTTCGGTTTTATTGCTGCCGGATTGTTTCAGCTCATCCAGAATTTCATTGTCTACGTGTAACGACTCAAGCTGGTGCTGTGCAAAAAATCCATAGATCACATTGTAACCAATGGTGCGTTCGCCCTCCACGGGTTCGGTATTGGCAATAATGCGCAGCAAGGTTGATTTACCCTTACCATTAGCACCAATAAGTGCAATTTTATCTCCGCGCTCAATGGTGGCGCTGGCGTGTTTCAGAATCTGAAGCGAACCGTAGGCTTTGGAAACATCTTTTAGCGTTACTACATGCCTGCCGGATGGTTGATTGAAGGTAAACTTAAAGTTTACCGTGGCGGCATCGCTCACTACTTCATTAATCATATCCATACGCTCCAGCGCCTTTACCCGCGATTGCACCTGCCGTGCTTTGGTTGCTTTGGAGCGAAACCGTTCGATGAATCTTTCAGTCTGCCGGATTTTTGCCTGTTGATTTTCGTACGCATTGTTCTGAATCTCCTCCCGTAACTCTTTTTCTTCCAGGTAGAATGAGTAATTGCCTTCGTAGGTTACTAATTGCTGATTGGTAACTTCTACTGTTTTGGTAATTACATTATCCAAAAACGTACGATCGTGCGAAACAATGACTACGGCACCTTCATAGCTGCGCAAATAATTTTCCACCCACTCAATAGAAGGTAAGTCCAGGTGGTTGGTAGGTTCATCCAGCATGAGGCACGAAGGTTTTTCCAGCAACAACTTGGCCAGCATCACGCGCATGCGCCAACCGCCCGAAAACTCCCGCAACGGTCGGTGTAAATCTTTAGTGGTAAACCCAATCCCTTCCAGTACTTCTTCAGCTTTGGCCTGCATGGTATAGCCGTCTAAATGCTCAAATTTTTCCTGAAGCTTAGTGAGTTTATCCACCAGGTCATCAGAATATTCTGTTTCCAGTTTGTGAAGGATTTTTTCAATCTGGCGCTGCGTATCCACGGCTTCTTTAAAAGCTTCCATCGCCACGGTAAGAATAGCATCTTCCGTTTGGTAACTGAGTAAATCCTGATTTAGAAAACCAATCGTGCAATCTTTGGCTTTGCTAATAGAGCCGCTATTGATCGATAGATCGCCATTTATGATTTTAAGCAGGGTAGATTTGCCCCGTCCGTTTAATCCAATCAACCCGATTTTATCGTTGGGCCGAATGAACATGGAGGCATCTTCGTACAGGGGCCTGCCACCTATAAAATAAGAAATATTGGAAATTGAGATCATGCTTGAAAAAACAGGGGCAAAGGTAGGGGATATGTACAGCTAATGCCAAACCCTGGCAAAAGGTTTCTGTTTATGTAAATGGCCGCTAATTATTGCCTCGATCTTTGCAAATTTGTACTTCAATAGAAATAACCCTATGAGAGTAATTGTCAACCTTGTTTTGCTAACTGCAATACTTGCTTCCTGTGAATCAAAAAAGCAGGAAACACCTGTTTCCACCGATAGCTTGCTTATGGCTATTAAAATGCCAGCCGGGTTTAACATAAGTGTTTTTGCAGAAGTTGAAAATGCGCGATCGTTGGCCTTATCCCCAACGGGAGTGGTTTATGTGGGTAATCGGAATGAAGATAAAGTATATGCCGTACAAGATACCGATGGTGATTTTGTAGCCGATAAAAAATGGGTTTTGGATTCCGGATTAAATATGCCTAATGGTGTGGCATTTCGCGATGGCAATTTATATGTAGCCGAAGTAAACCGCATTCTGAAATACGAAGGCATTGAATCCAAACTGGATAATCCGGGCGAACCGGTGGTGGTGTATGATAAGTTTCCAACGGAAACGCATCATGGCTGGAAGTACATTGCCTTTGGGCCCGATGGAAAGTTATATGTGCCCGTGGGTGCACCTTGTAATATCTGCGAACCGACTGACCCAATCTATGCAGCCATTCATCGCATGAATGCCGATGGTAGCGGTTTGGAATTATTTGCCAGTGGTGTGCGCAACACAGTTGGTTTTACCTGGCATCCGCAAAGCAACGAGTTATGGTTTACCGATAATGGCCGCGATATGTTGGGCGATGATATTCCGCCCTGCGAATTAAATGTTGTGCCTGCTGCGGGTTTGCATTTTGGATACCCCTATTGCCATGGTGGAACACTGAAAGACCCTGATTTTGGCGACAAGCGGGCTTGTGAAGAGTTTACAAAACCTGCGTTTAATTTTGGTGCACACGTAGCACCCCTTGGTTTGAAATTTTATACCGGCTCTATGTTTCCGGCAGAATACCAGAACCAGTTAATTGTGGCCGAGCATGGTTCGTGGAATCGCTCTAAGAAAAGTGGTTATAAATTAAATCTGGTAAAGCTGAATGCTAATAATGAAGTTACCGGCTCCGAAACTTTTGCCAGCGGCTGGTTGAACGAGGAAACTCAGGAAGTATCGGGCCGACCGGTAGATGTATTGCAACTTCCCGATGGCTCATTGCTGGTGTCTGATGATCATGCCGGAAAGATTTACCGGATTACCTATTCGAAGTAGCGGCCTTTGTGTGCTGGGAAAGCCAGCTAAAAGTCATCCGCCACTTCCTCTATCTGTTTGCCTTTATCTACATACATCATGCGGATAACAGGAGCGGACCGATAGGTAAGTTTAACTTCTTTGCGATGGCCTTTATACACCAGACTTAATGTTTCTGCTTTCCAGTAATACGATTCGGTGCGCAGGCTGTACGTGGCTTTACCATACGATTTTTCCAGGCCGCGCATTACTTTAGGATCATGGCCGGTGGTTACGTCAATTTCGTAAATCAAACCTTTATATGTCTTCAGTGAAATCAGTTTTACAGGCACATCACCAATGGTCATGTAATCGGGATGTTTGGTTTCGTACAACTTTACCGCAAACTCTTTTCGTTCGATCAGGTCTTTCTTAAATTCTGCGCCTTTCACGCTGTCAATTAACATACCGAGCTTAATTTCTTTAAAGCCGTTGCGTCTTTCCAGTTCGCTCACATCCTGAGCCTGGATGGTTGTGCAGGTAATCAATAAAAGTACGGTAAGTATTCTCATGGCTTAGGTTCGTTGAATTGAATGGGGACAACCACTTTAACCTTATCCCACATAAAAATCAGGTCGGCAGTTTTATTCTTTTGGTCTACTTTAATCGTAAAGGCTTCGTACACCGCATCGGTTAATGCTTGTACCGGTACATCAAAGCGTGTAACATCTTGTTTTGCATTGTAGTTATACGATCCCCACAGGCCAGTGTCCTGATTAATGATTATGGTCCATTTATCCTTATCGGGAATTGAAAAAATAGAGTAGGTGCCAGCCTTAAGTGCAAAACCATTTATAACTACATCGCGGGTAATGGTTAGCTCAGTGGCTTCATTGGCACCGGTGCGCCACACCTGCCCGTACGGCACAAGGCTTCCAAAAACTTCGCGACCTCTTTTATGCGGTTGGCTATAGGTTATTTTAAGATAGGTATCTTTGTAACGTGCCGTAACAATACTTAGGGGGCTGGGCCGGGGTTTTATTGTATCCTGAGCAAGTGCAAAGAGTGGTACAAAAAACAGAAGTATAAAAAATGCCCTTGAGTTCTTAACCATGCCAGTAATTTTCATCGCGAATATACTATTTTGAACTTTTATTTAAATCCATGACCCGACCCGCCTTTGACGATATCTATATGGAACTGGCTGTTAACCTGGCCAAACGTTCACATTGTTTAAAACGCCATGTGGGGGCAGTGCTCACCAAAGACACCCGCATTATTTCGATCGGTTACAATGGGCCACCATCCGGAACTCATAATTGTGATGAGGAATGGCCGGAAGTTGGTTGTCCGCGCGATTCTAAAGGCGGTTGTTCTTTGGCTATCCATGCCGAACAGAATGCGATTCTCTATGCTGTTAAAAACAAAACTTCGGTAGAAGGCGCCACTTTATATGTAACGCTTTCGCCTTGTTTAGCTTGTTCTCGCATAATATTCAGTATGGGTATTAACCGGGTAATCTATCTCAATTCGTATGCCGAATTTAAAGGACTGGCGTCCGATGAAGGTGTGGACTTTTTAAACAAGTTTGGTGTAGAGTGCGTGCGCTTCAGCGGTAAGCTGGATAATGTAACGCATATGATTTAGGGATCAGGGATTGTTTTAGAGATATTGAATTCCACAGGCAATACTAATCTCTGTTTAACAGCCTCTCCATACATCATTGCTGGTACCCAGTCGGGACATTCTTTCATTAATCTAAGGGCTTCAAGATTACAAGACTTCGAAAGTCCCCGAATAACCCTTATCGTGGTATCGTCTATTGAACCATCTTTATTGATAACAAATTCAAGAAATACCTTGCCACTGATGCCCTTTCTCAATTCTTTTTCCGGATATATTAAATTTTTGGAGATGTACTCTTTAAATTCCTGAATGCCTCCTGGAAATTCGGCCGAATATTCTACAATATTAAAAATACCTTCAGAAGACCAGTTTGGATCTCTAATAATCGATTCGGCTTGTAAGGGTTCTTGCTCTGGAATCCGTTTGTTTATTTCGTCTACGGTCTCACCGTTAATTTGTATTCTTCTTTTGCTCAAAGAACTTACTCCTCGAATCGTATAGACGAATTTGAAGAGACAGTCACACATATTTTTTTCAAAAAATTCCTCTACCTCTCCTGTTTTTTTATTTACAATTCTGGTTAACCTAATGGCATACCGCAAATCGAGGGTATCATTCGAAATAGCAATTTGTCCTTCAAAATTTCCAATACAGTTGGCATAAGCAGTCCAATGTACCTCGTATAGACTATCCATTTGAATAATGCTGTCAATTTTTGTGCTGTCGCTGGTGGATTCTGAGATACATTTCGAGAAAGAAAATTTTTCTAAAACCTGCCCTGTTGTTCTACCTACAGATATAATGAAAAATACCAAGAAGATTAAAGTTCTCATTACAGATTGTCAGAATGGATCAGACATATTGAATAACTAATTTACGGAATCTTTTAATTGTTGCTTTGGGTTATGGTATTCTTTTTTAAAAAACCTCAAGAATACTTCTTGAGAAGTTTGATAGGTTCTGATATCTTCTGAAATAAATCTTAAATCTGCTGTAAGTTTTAAGAAAGCTTGTAGAAAGACCTTGCCGAATGGGAAGAGTTAAAAGCCCTGGCGAATGAGATGGATTAGTTCTTTAATAGCTATAAGCACAAAGCCCACTAAAAGCGGGCTTTAATATTACTGGGGTAATTTAGGGTTACGCCAATACCTTCTCAATACTACTAATAAAAGTCGCGGTTACACCCTTAGATTTCTTGACTTGCTCGGCTTTTAGAACGAATAATGAGCGGCCAACGGCATCTACCAATCCAACCGGGTTGCCATCAAAGCGATAACTTCCAAGGCACCATTCCAGGTCGGCTTGCAGTTGATGCTCTATATTAAGAGCGCGAAATTTATCCAGAATGCTTTCAGCTGCTTGTTCAATGGATAAAGCTTTTGACTTAGATGCTGCTTTTTTAGGCGCTTTCTTTTCCGTAGTTGATTTTGATGCTGCTTTAGCCATGGTTATATGGTTTTTTGATTATGAGCACAAAGGTATACGTCCTTTCTATCGGTAAGCAAGCAGGAAGCCGAGAATATTTCCGCAATCGTATGATTAATTAAATGAATTTCAATGCATTGCAAGCATTGTATCGCACCTTAATCCGGTTTTGTATTGATTGTTAACCAGGCAGGATTAAAGTTTGGAACTCATTTCGCATGGTAACAGCTATAAAATAAATCAGGGTTGAAGGATTTATGCGAGGTAATGAAGTATGAGATTAAGACAAGCATTACTGATGAGAATAAACTGAAACAATAGCCTTAAGTATGTTCATTCTAAAAAGTCAGAAGGCTATAAAGGAAAAAGAGAAGTGATCCTGGATCACTTCTCTTTGCTAAAGTATCAAGTTAAACTTGATTACTTCTTCTTCTTAGCAGCTTTCTTAGCCTTCTTGGCTACTTTCTTCTTAGCTGCTTTCTTAGCGGTTTTTTTTGCCATAGCGTTTTAATGATTTTAGTTAAAACTGTACGAAAGGTATAATAAAAAATTAATTCACAAAAATTTTGAGTAAAAAATTTTTGGATCTCAAAAAAAAATCAGGTTGATACTTTTATCATTCACCAACATAACTTGATCACTTCTTCAACATCATTTGATATTCACTTCGCATGTTAATGCGATGTTGAATTTTTCTTTTACAGATGAAATGATGTTTGATGCTAAAGAAAAAATTTCATTGCCCTTACCGTTTGCATAGTTCACTAACACTAATGCTTGATGTGCGTGCACACCCACATCACCCAACCGTTTTCCCTTCCATCCGCATTGTTCTATTAACCAACCCGCTGGCACTTTAACTTCTTGATTTACAGAATGATAACCAGGTATTTCCGGATGTGATTTTTGTAGTAGCTGATACTGTGCAAGTGGTATAGTTGGATTCTTAAAGAAGCTTCCGGCATTACCAATTATTGTTGGATCGGGTAATTTACTTCTGCGTATTTGTATAACAGCATCACTTACTTGTTGTATAGTTGGTGTAGTGATGTGTTGTTGCTTCAATACATCATTGATTGCTCCATAGCTTGTGTTTATACGATGCGTTTTTTTAGTAAGAGTTAAAGTAACACTTGAAATAAAAAATTTTTCTCTCAACCGACTCTTAAAGATGCTGTCGCGGTATTCAAACGCACATTCATGATTAAGAAACGTTCTGAATAAACCGGTGTCAAGATCGATACCGGTAACAGATTTGATCACTTCTTTTACTTCAACACCGTATGCACCTATGTTTTGAATGGGTGCACCACCTACTGTACCCGGTATAAGCGATAGATTTTCAATACCACCCCAGTTATGCTGTACACAATGCATCACCAGGTTGTGCCAATTCTCACCAGCCATCACTTCTATGTCAATCGAATCGGTTGATTCTTGCTTAATGGTAATGCCTTTTAAGAGATTTTGAATTACAAGTCCGTTATAATCGCTTGTAAAGAGTACGTTACTGCCTCCGCCCAATATAAATCGTGGGTTGTTTTGATAAACAGGATGCTGAATAAGCTGCTGTAGCGCTTCTATGGAAGAAATAGAACAGAAGTACCGCGCTTTAACGGGTACACCAAAGGTTGTGAAGGGCTTAATGTCTTTGTATTCTTCTATGGAGATCATAACTTAAATTATGACCAAGGAAGAAAAAACGAATGAGTTGGTAAACGATTTTAAAAGAAATACTTTCCTATAAATCATGCGGAGCATGTAGAAGTCTATTATGTGGTTAAAATTATAGTGTTTTCAACAAGCTCAAACGAACAACCGGGCTTTTGGGTAACAAAATTTATTAAAATCCTTTGAATGCTTCTGTTAATTCTTCCTGCGATAGTTTGAATAAGCAGATTCGGGTAAAACGTCCGGCCACATAGGTTGTACCACAAACAATCAGGCCACCATCAGCCGTTGGGGTTAAGGAGGCAATTTCAAAAGGATTGGAAAAGCCCAGGTATTTGGTACCCACCAATGCACCGGTAGCTTCATCGTAACCAAATAATGCAATTTGTTTGCTGCGGGTATCGCTTGCATATAAAACCACTTTACGGGCATCTATGGTTGTGCGAAGTATCTTAACGGTTGCATTGGGTGTTAATTCAGGCAACGGATTACCACCTAAATCGGTGCTGGAACTAATACCCGAACTATTTACAGTAGCCGATGGAAGAAAATAGTTATCGCCAAAGTTAAACCGGGCTAATGCAAATTTGCCACCATCTAACGGTACGGCCTGACTTATGCCGCCATCATCTTGCTGCCCTTGTACTATACCTTGTGGTTCATCGGCAACCAGATTGGTAAAGGCTAACGATAAGGTATAATTATAAAACCCATTGAAATAATAACCGCTTCCGGCTTTACCAACAAGAAAAGGTAGTTTTCTACTGGTTTGCAGGAAGTGATTAATGATGGGCTCTTCTACGGCATCACCGGCACCAATCGAAAATTCCTTAGAAGAACTAACTGCCCCTCCAGCACTCACTACCGACACTACAGTTTCTTTATCTACATGATTATAACTCAACAATAAAAAGCTGTTTCCATCCTGTGCGGCCGCGGCCGGATAAGAGTTGCCAACCGCAAACTGATCGGCTATGGCTCCATCCGCATCTACACGTATCAATTGGGTTTGTAACCCCACGTCCATCATGCAAAAGAAGTAATAACTGCCATCGCTATGCTGCATCAGCGGCCCGATTGGGGCAACCAACTCTTCGTTAACCTCAGCTTCCGATACTAAACCACCAAACTCATCAACCTTTAGCAGGTAAATGCCCGGAAAGTTTGAGTTATCCAACCTGCGACTACCTAAAATCAGGTAGCCACCATCAGGTGTCTGCTTAATATCAATAGGGTAGTAGGCGGCATTAAACTTATTGTTATCGTAAATGCGGGTAAAGCTGGCTTTATCGGCTGCCGGATCTGAGTCGTTTGAACAACTGAACAATACTACCAGTGCGAGTATAAATAAGTAACGCATGATTTAACGATCTAAGGTTTTGAAACTACTGCTCAGGAAACGCATCGGGAATAATACTCCGGCCGAGATAACGATGTTGTTGAGGTCAAGATCATCTTGTGCATCGCCAATGCCGGCTAACCGATCGTTACCAAACCTGTTTTTGGTATTCGTAATGTTGCTCATGCCTTTCCAGTACGAACCCTCCAGCACAATACGTACATTGCCCAGATTATAATCCAGACCAACACCGGCCGCAAGGCCCCAATAGTTTTCAAACAAGTCTTTCGCGCCCACAATAATGGTTTCGTTAGCAAACTGGTTAGTACCACCCGATGCATAGTCGGTACCTGAAATACTTACGGCTTTGTTGGCATTAATCAACATGGAGTACATAATACCAACCTGAACATAGGGGCGAAGTTTATCGCGTAGAATGTCGTATTTGATAAAAAAGGGAAAATCAGCGAAATCAAGTTTTTGTTCCTGATCGTACCGTAGTTCGAGTGTTTCTGCACTATTCTCGGCATTGTACCACCTGAACTGGTTGAAATATGTAAACCGGGTATGCCGGTAAGTTGGCTGCACGCTAAATGAAATACCTTTATAATAGAATGTTGCTTCTAAGGTAGCCTGACTGCCGGTTTTCAAAAACGAGTCATAAGACTTCGCATTGAGTTGAGAGGCATAGTTGGTGGGCACCATAACCGTGTACGATTTGATAGGCTTAGCCTCAGCCAGATTGGTTCCAGCTTTAAAACCAAGCCACCATTGTTTCTCCAGAAACTTGTTTTGTTGCGTGGGCTTTGGCTTGGGAAGCGTGTTGTTTCCTTTCTTTTTAAACTGACCAAAGCCAGCGGTACTGATAATCAGGGCCAGTGCGAGCGAAAGAATCTTCATAGGCTATCGGATAACGATTAGTTTTTTTGTTTCCTGGAGGAAGCCGGTTTTCAATTGATAAAAATACGTGCCTGGAGGTAAAGAAGTAACATTTACTGCAACTTCGTGCGTGCCTTCTGCTTTTTCTTCGGCCAGCAATGTTTTGAGTGTGTTGCCTTTCAGATCTTTCA
Source organism: Bacteroidota bacterium (assembly GCA_051715445.1). Lineage (GTDB taxonomy): Bacteria > Bacteroidota > Bacteroidia > Cytophagales > Cyclobacteriaceae > ELB16-189. The sequence continues at coordinate 44,723 of JBPXJU010000016.1, forward strand.
AATTCAGAAAAACCATTTGGGTAGCATTAATGGTAAACCGGATGGTGGTACTTTCGTTGGCCGGATTGGGGTAACAGTCTTCCAGGTTAAAACGATTACTGATAAAATTTTCATTCACACCCGAAATTACCTGTTGCGCAAGTGGTAAGGGTTCGTAATTACCAGCACCTTCTTCCTTAGGTCCATTTAGAAAGTCTTTAAAGAAAATGTCATTGTTGATTTTAGCTTCATCCACCAACATCCAATCGCGCAGCAGGTTGGCATAAATCTGTCGGTAGTCGTATTGCATTTCTACGTTTTCCAGATTCATATCCGGAACTTTACCCACCACACCGGGTTGCACACCTTTACCAAAAATCATTACCGGGGCTCCGGTACCATGATCGGTGCCGTAACTACCGTTGGCACGCACTCGTCTGCCAAATTCTGAAGTAGTAACCGTAAGCACTCTGTCTTCAAGGCCGCGAGCTTTTAAATCATCCTGAAAGGCCTTCATGGCCGATGCAATATGATACATCAGCGCAGCATGTTGCCCCATAGTAGGATCGTAACTCTCTACTTGTTCAGCATGGGTATCAAATCCACCAAGCTTAACCAGAAACACTTTTGTTTTTACACCCATACCGGCACCGCCACCATCCAGCAAACGGGCAATAAGCTGAAGCTGCGGAGTTAAACCATTGCGCATACTTCCGCGCGGTGCATTGAATGGATAATTTTCAGGGTAAGTTACAGACGATACGGGTGCCCGCTGATAGATTTCATTTAACCGTTCTGCATAATCCTGCGATTTATCTTCAAGCCCTAAGATCCAGTTTAGTTCTTTTCCATAGGGCGAATTATCCAATGCTACTGGTGGTTTACCCCGCGGGTCTATACCCTGATCGGTAAAGCCCTCTAATTCTTCAACCAACTGTGCAAAACTTTCCGGATTGTTGATGGAGATGGAAGTAGGAATGTTTCCGGCCTGATGGAAAATGAGGGATACATCGCTTCCCATTTCAATAGCCAACGGATCTTCCATTTCGGTATTCGGAAATTCATCGGGGTATTGTTTGGGTGCGAACTCCTGTTGCAAATACCTACCTACCCAACCCGATGAAAAATAATCATCAAAACCACCACCCATAAATGAAATGTCTCTTCCACGAAAGTGCGAGCCATTATTGTTTTTATAGGATACCCCCTGAACAAGAGTCATCCGGCCCCGGTCATACAAATCTTTCATGGCCAGCATATCCGGGTGCAAACCCACCTGTGCATCGGAAGGCAAGGTGTTATCCAGCAAAATCATTTTACGCGCGCTGTTCTTTGCCGGAATAGCAATGTTAGCACGCCAGCGATAGTAAGTATCGTAAGCTTCAACCGGAATAATGCTGTTTAAGCCATCGTTACCTCCATGCAGTTGCAGAATAATCAGCACCCTGTCGTTGGTACTTTGTTCTGCCATCCGCGTAAGCGAATTTTCGGCCATCAGTTTAATGGGAATACCGCCTAATGTAAAGGGAACAGCCGCCAGCGATAGTTTCTTTATAAAGTTTCTGCGTTTCATCTCGTAATTAATAAAGTTGATACTCGGGCGATTGCAACATGGCATTGAATAAATTTTCCAATTGCCGCCTTACCACTTCCATATCTACCGGGTTGTTCCACCGGAATGTCCACGCACCTTCCGGGTCAGCATCAATCTGAGGCGATTTTAAAAATGCAGTAAGAAAATAATTCAGGCGTTCTGCAGTAAGCCCGGCATTATCATCAACTGCCGTATCAAACGTCAGGTTATCGGAGAGGGGTAAAAAATATTTTGCCAACTCAATAATAAGCAGGCGCGCATCTGAAGCAATGGCATTGCTGATGTTGGTTTGAACAAAGGCAACCGGATCAATCTTCATCATGCCACCCATCTGGCTATCCGAAACCAGGTTTCGGATAAACTCATACCTGCGCACCAGGTAATTGGTACTGATCCAGCTGCGATGGTAAATGGGATATTGGTGATAAGCATCGTAACCGGCCACATCGAAAGGTTCGTAAAAATGCATTCCCATGCTTTCCAAACTGCGGATGAGCTCGCCTGTTTGTTCATAATAGGCAACAGCGTTTCCGGTAGGATCGGGCAATTGAACGTTAAAGAAGCGGAGGGTACCCACCATCAAATCGAGTGGTGATTTGATAATGCCACCAAAGTTATCATCGTTTACTCCGGCTGCCGCATCGTAGAAATGCTGACTCTGAAATAAATCTTCCAGTACAGGTTGAATTTTGTAACCGCTACTTATAAAGGTACTAGCCATTTGTGCGACAATGGTATCGTCAATGGTTTGCGTAATCTCGTGGTAAACAAAGTAGCGGTATACGCGTCTGCAAAAATTACGGGCTGTTTCGGGTTGTGCGTAAATCAATTCTATTAACTGGCTGATCTCATCCAGGGCACTTTCTTCAGTGGCATTGGTACCGTTTAAGAGAAGTGGGTCAGGCTGAATGGTTGCATTGCCAAACCTGTCGCTGAATTGTTTTACAGTATTATCGTGCGAACTTGCATTGGTTGTGCTGCCTCGTACTTTTCCGCGCGGTAGTTTTTGAGTGCCGGTGAGGTAGAGATCAACATCCTCATCTACTGAGGTGAAGGTGGTATCCAACTCCCAGCCAGAAAGTACTTGTGCCGCAGCGCGTACATCTTGTTCGGTAAAGTTAAAATAATCGCCAGGTGTAGTGGCCGGAGGTAATGTGCCTTCCAGGCCGCGGCCTATAGAATAGAGTTCAAGTAGTTCGCGACCATAATTTTCATTCACACTGCCTCGCACATTCAGGTTACCATCCAGCAGGCGCAACATGGCGTTGTCTACACTTACTTTTTTGGTTAATTCCTTGAAGTTGAATTCAAGCGGTAAGGTTTTATCGAAAGCAAACTTGCGAAAGAGCTCATTCTGGAAATAGAGCGATCGGCTGTTATCTACTTTAGATTGAATGGTAGTTAGTACGGTATGCAGAAAGAAAACGATCTTTTCGCGGGTGGCATATGCTAACTGATTACTGGGGGGTACACCCAGCCCCAACATTTGCCCGATAAACCAACCCTTAAAAAATTCCTGAAGTTCGGGATCGCCACTATTGGCATCTGTGGTACCGGTTAGCACCCACTCGGTTCCGGTTTCCGGATCGATTGGAAGTACAGGGTCGGGCAAGGGTTGTTGAAAGAGTAAGGCAACAGCCTGACTTGCAGTTAGGGTTGCAAACGAATCGATCTGCAACTTGGTGGGCCCGTATGTGGCCCGATGCAACAGGTGGGCAGCTCTTTTATAACCAAGTGTGCCGCCAAATGAGGGTAAAGGCATGGTAAAATTTAGTTCACTCGGTAAGTTAATTCATCTGCTTTAAAGCTGCGATAGATTTTTCAGTTAAATGGCCATTCCTTCCGACTACTGCCTGAATTTTTCTATTGTATGACGCTTACCACTTTTAAATTGACTGTTGCCTGAACAAAAAGTTAACAGTACCTTAATCGCATGAAGCTGATTGAATGCCCGCGCGATGCTATGCAGGGGTTGCATAAATTTATTCCAACCGAACAGAAGGTTGCTTACCTGAATCAGTTATTGAAAGTTGGATTCGATACCATCGACTTTGGAAGCTTTGTATCGCCCAAGGCTATTCCACAACTACGCGATACTGCGGAAGTGCTGGCACAGCTTGACTTATCGACAACAAAATCCAAACTATTGGCTATTGTGGCGAATGTGCGGGGCGCAGAAGATGCCTGTAAATTCGAAGCTATTCGTTACCTCGGGTTTCCTCTTTCTATCTCAGAAACTTTTCAGCAGCGTAACACCAACAAATCGATTAGCGAAGCTTTAAACGTGGTGAGCGAAATTCAGGAGTTGTGCGAAAAGCATAACCAGCAACAGGTAGTTTATATCAGCATGGGATTTGGCAATCCGTATAAAGATCCATACGATGTGAGTATTGTAGAACAGTTTACGGATATACTGGCAACGCTGGGTGTGAAGATTATTTCGCTGGCCGATACGATCGGGGTTTCGGAACCACAGCAGATTGAGTACCTATTTAAATCATTAATCAAAAAATTTCCGAATGTGGAGTTTGGCGCACACCTGCATTCCAACCCTAAAACCAGTATTGAAAAAATTGAAGCTGCTTTTACTTCGGGTTGTCAACGCTTTGATGGGGCACTGAAAGGTTTTGGTGGTTGCCCGATGGCCAAAGATGAACTGGTGGGTAACATGGCAACAGAAACGATTGTTTCTTTTTTGGATTCGCAGCAAGTTGATCTTAAGCTTAACAGGGTGGAGTTTGGCAAGGCCATGCTGATGGCGGATGGTGTGTTTAATTAAAAAATTTGAAAAAGGAGGTAGAGGGTAGAAACCGGCAAAGAACTTCTACTACCGAATAGCAAACATCTTTCCGGGCAACGACTTCACCGCATTTTTGAATTCGAGTGTTAATAATAGAGACGCTAACTGGCCGGGTGGCAACGATGATTTGAAACTCAACTCATCAATCATTACCGGTGCGTTACGTTCTTTCAGAATGCGAAGTATGGTTTGTTCTTCGGGGCTATACACCGTAAGGTCAAGGGCGGTTTGTGTTGTGGCTGAAGTTTCAGCCGACCAGTTCATGATATATTCCAGATCTTTAACCGATGCAAATAAATTGGCACGATTGGTTTTAATCAACTTGTTGCATCCTTCCGAATAGGTTTGACCGAGATTACCGGGCACGGCAAAAACATCTTTATTATATCCATTCGCTATATCGGCTGTAATCAATGCACCACCTTTTTCTGCGGCCTCTACCACAATCAGCGCATCGCACATGCCGGCAATAATGCGGTTGCGTGCCGGAAAGTTATGTGCATCGGGTTTTGTACCGAAGCGATTTTCGGTAAGTAATGCACCATGGCTCAACATCTTTTTAGCCGTTTCTTTATGTACAGCCGGATAAATAACATCAATACCACTTCCCATTACACCAATGGTAGGCAGATTATTTTTTAGAGCAGCTTTGTGTGCATGGATATCAATTCCATAGGCAAGACCGCTGATAATGATGGGCTGATGGGGCACCAATTCCTGACAAATACGCTCCACCATTTCTTTACCGTACTCAGTGGCCTGGCGTGTGCCCACAATGCCAACCGCTTTTGCCGTATTCAGATTTTGGTTGCCTTTATAATAGAGTAGGGCCGGAGCATCTTCTATTGTTTTTAGCCGATGTGGATATTTTTTATCGCTATAGAAGATAAGTTCCACATCCTCGCGCTCTGCTTTCTTAAATTCTTTTTCAGCATCATGAAAGGTGTCTCCATTTTTAATAGCAGTGGCAGAAATTTCGCCTACCCCGGGTATCTTCAAGAGTTTCGCTTTTGGGGTTTTAAAAACCTGTTCGGCCGAGCCGCAATAGCTTACCAATTGCTTAACCAGAAAATCGCCAATACCAGGCGTAAAATGTAAGGCTACAAATGATAGTCGTTCCTGATCCATGAGTTGAGACCGGAATTTATGAAACTAAAAGTTGATGATTACAGCTTTTCGCGAACCTGCACCAGAAATTGACGCACTTTTTTGAGTGAGTCGAGCAAGTCCATTTTATCGCGAACCGATTGACTGTCGTTTTTAAGCATTTCTTTGGCGCCCTGCAGGGTAAAACCTTTCTCTTTTACCAGATGGTAAATGGTGCGCACATGATCAATGTCTTCTTTGGTAAACTGGCGGTTTCCTTTTCGGTTTTTCTTAGGCTGAATGAGGTCGAACTCAGATTCCCAAAAGCGAATTAGGGAGGGGGCTACATTAAACATCTCGGCTACTTCACCGATAGAGTAATATATCTTCTCAATTTCTTTTTCTTTATACGCCATGAGGGACTAAAGGGGCCTGTTCAAGTCGCAGTTTGTTTGCGAACTCTGTGCAAAGTAACAATTCTTTAAACTTGAAACAACGCTGGTAATTTTTTTTATCGACAACCTGTTCACATCATTTTGTGGATGGTAAAACCCAGCCATCGTCATTGATTTTGAGTGTACTTTCCGGAAAATCTTCGCGCGTAAGTTGCTGAATGCGTTTAAGTACCTGTAATTGTGCATCCATTTTTACCGGGGTCCGAGAGATTTGGTTGGTAGAGGTGATGTGGGCCTTCAAAAACTCGCCCGAAGGTGTGGCGTAAACCTTAATAATGGGAGCGAGACCATTTACTCCATTTACGTTAATGCCACTGTAGGTACAAAAATTGCCAAGGCTATAAGCAATAAACCTGTTTTTGTAAACTTCTATCGCCCTTGTTACGTGGGGGCCATGTCCAAAAATGATATCTGCTCCGGAATCGATCAGGCTGTGTGCAAATGCATACACATCACCCCGGTTTTCGCCATAAAAAATTTCATTTTTGCGAGGCACATGCTGATGTTGCGGTCCTTCGGCACCACCGTGAAACGAAACAATAACCACATCACTAAGCGAATCCAATTTTTGCACAATTGCTTTTGCGGCTGCCACATCATTCAGGTTTAAGCAACCACTGTTAGGCGCAAATGCTGTAAACCCATAACGCACGCCATTCTTTTCGAAGATTACATAGGGTGTGGTGGTTAAACCCGCATGATAAATTCCTGCCTGGTCTAAAGCTTTCATACTGCTTCTTCTGCCCACATCGCCAAAATCGCCTGCGTGGTTGTTGGCCAGACTCATTACATCAAAGCCTGCATCCGCAAGGTTTTGTGAATACCTGGCCGGACTACGAAATACATAACACACTTTAGGGTCGCGGCAGGTTTTGGCCGTTCCACCTTCATCTAACAATACACCTTCCAGATTACCCATGGTAACATCTGCATTTTTCAAAACGGCTGCCACTTCCTGAAATAAGTTTGCACCGTCATTCGGGGGAAGCCCACTTGCGGTTGGATAATTGGTGCCCATCATAATATCGCCTACACCAATTACGGTAACGGTATCTTTCGTTTGGGCAAAAGAAGTTAGAGAACCAGCAAAAAGAAGAATGAAAATATTTCGCATACAAAAATTAAGGCAGCAAATATAACAGTTATACCCTGCTGGAGGCGAAGCGTTTGGATTGATCTGAAAAAATCAATCCAGGGAGGTTACGGATTGGCTGCCGATCTCGATCAGTTTTTCGTATTCCTTGTTGTTGAGATCGCGCTGAAAGAAATTAATCGGATTGAGATAAGTTCCGTGGTGCAAAACTTCATAATGCAGGTGCGGCCCAACAGAAGTGCCTGTATTGCCCACATACCCGATTACCTGCCCGCGTTTTACTTTTTCACCAGCATACACGATAAACTTGGTCATGTGTCCATACCGTGTTTGCAGTCCGGAACCATGATCAATAAAAACCATATTACCGAGTGTTTCAGAATATTGCGCAATGGCTACCGAGCCATCTCCGGTAGCGTAGATAGGGGCACCTTGCGGGGCAGTAAAGTCAAGGCCATTGTGTGGCCTTACATACCCAAGCAACGGATGCATCCGCAATCCAAACAAGGTGTGTAATTGTTTCAGGTCTTTGTTGCTTACAGGTTGAATGGCCGGCCTTGAGGCCCAGATTTTTTCTTTGCGGGCCAATTCGTCCTGCAATTGTTGTAACGATTGAGCTTCGATGTCTAATCTGTTTTTTAGTTTCTCGGCTTGTTCATAAGCCTGGCGCACCATGGGGTACTGTATACCTTCACTTGCTTTTGCACGACCACCCACACCCGCTTCACGCTGCGATTGATCGAGCGGTTCCAAATCTAAAATAACACGGTAGTTATGATCATCGTTATGCTCCAGTGCACTAAGTTGTGCCGAAGTGCGATCCAGTTGCTTATACAAGACCTCCCATTCGGCTTTTAAACTCTTGTTAATTTGGGTTTGGAAAGTTTCATCCAACTGAGGATAGTGCGAGTTAAAATAAAGTAATCCGGCAACACCCAATACAAATGAAATTCCGAAAAAGCGAAACAACCTTGCGGCCGCATCTTTTGGCGATACAATTACCGGTTCATATTTGCAGGTTTCTGCGTTGTATATGTATCGCATCCGGTTCATTAGTCGAGCGATTGGTTTTGCTTCTTCGATTGGCTCAACAAAATTTCATATTGGTTGGCCGAAATATTTTCCATAAAAAACTTAACCGGATCAAGACTAACACCCTTTCTGATTACTTCATAGTGCAGGTGTGGTGCGATAGAGCCACCTGAACTTCCCACAGTGCCAATGGCTTGTCCTTTTTCTATTTTTTGTCCGGTTCGCACTTCAATATCTTCCAGGTGCGAGTAGCGTGTTACATAACCATTACCGTGATCGATCTCGATGTAATTACCATAGCCGGCAATCAAATCACTTTTCTTGGTAATTAATACTCGGCCAGGGGCAGTGGCCAGCACAAAGGTGCCGCGTGGTGCGGCTATATCCACACCATCGTGTTGATACTTGCCCTTATGAAAAGGGTTGATGCGTACACCAAAACCTGATACCAGTTTTTCCAGTTCAAAATTCTGAGTAGGCGCAATAGAAGGGGTAGCGGTTAATTCAGGCATATCCGACCGGCCCACACGTGCCTTCAGACTAAAAAACTTATTGCTGCTTTGAGCCGAATGAATCAACTCTGTAAACCGATTGCCTAATTGCGAAACTGATTCATTAAAGTCGGCCTGATCAGAAAGTAAAATCTCTTCGCGCTCCGGATATACTTGCCCGGATGCATTATTGGCTTCCGTTTCAAATAACCTTTGGTAGAGCGAAAGGTCTTTTTTCTTTAGGTCTGTAAGTTGGTGGTTCGATTCTGTAAGCAGTGCTGAAAGAATAACTTTATGTTCAGTCAAAGCACGATTCTCGGCACGCAGTTGTTTCTCATGTGGCGTTTCGGTAATCAGATTTTGCAGAAACAGGAGTGCCGCGAAAAAGACAAATCCAAAAACAAGATAGCCCACCAGGCCCATAGCCATACGCACCACCGAAAAGCGGGCGCGTTCGTATCGCAACGTTTTAGGATTATAGTAGAATTTTGTCAGGGCCATGTGGGGTTAAACACTTCACAACTATTACTAACCCAAACTAACCTTTATTCAACACTCGAAAATCAAACCTTTCATTTCAAAATGAACCCAAGCGGGTTAATTTTGTGGCTTATCTGGGTTAAAAACCCATAAATATAGATAAAAACACCAGTTGCAAAAGTTAAAACGTACTTAGAATTAATGGATTCAGCTTCGATCAGACGGAAATTCCTCGATTTTTTTGAAAATAAAGGCCATAAGATAGTGCCCTCGGCCCCGCTTGTACTTAAAAACGACCCCACCTTACTCTTCACTAACTCGGGTATGGTGCAGTTTAAAGATAACTTTCTGGGTAATAGCTTGGCTAAATACAAGCGCGTTGCCGACACACAAAAATGTCTTCGCGTAAGCGGTAAACATAACGACCTGGAAGATGTGGGTCTTGATACCTACCATCACACCATGTTTGAGATGCTGGGTAACTGGAGCTTTGGCGATTACTTTAAGAAAGAAGCCATTGCTTGGGCGTGGGAGTTGTTAACCGAAGAATACAAACTTCCGAAAGAAAGACTTTATGTTACCGTTTTTGGTGGCGATAAAGGTGATAACCTTCCGGTAGATGAAGAAGCCAAAGAATTGTGGAAACAGTTTGTAAACGAAGACCGCATCATTCATGGAATCAAGAAAGATAATTTTTGGGAGATGGGTGAGCAAGGGCCGTGTGGCCCGTGTTCGGAAATTCATATTGATCTGCGTTCCGAGGCGGAGGTTAAAAAGAAGCCCGGCAAAGAACTGGTTAACAGCGACCATCCGCAAGTAGTTGAAATCTGGAACCTGGTATTTATTCAGTTTAACCGATTGGCATCAGGTGCATTAGAACCACTACCCGATAAACACGTGGATACCGGTATGGGTTTCGAGCGGTTGTGTATGGCCATACAAGGCAAGACATCTAATTATGATACCGATGTATTTACACCTTTGATAAACTTTATTGCCAAGGAAGCAGGCATTACTTACTCCGCAACCACCCCCTCTCCTGTGGAGAGGGGGCAAGGGGGTGAGGTCAAAACCGACATTGCTATTCGTGTAATGGCAGATCACATTCGGGCTGTTGCATTTACTATTGCCGATGGCCAGTTACCCAGTAATACCGGTGCAGGTTATGTAATCAGAAGAATTTTAAGAAGGGCCGTTCGGTATGGATTCTCTTATTTGAATTTCAAAGAACCTTTCTTTCATAAGTTGGTGCCTGTATTAGCTAATCAGTTTAAAGATGTGTTTCCGGAGTTGCAGCAACAGTTGGACTATGTAACCCGGGTAGTGCTAGAAGAAGAGGTTTCGTTTTTGAGAACATTGGACCGAGGTTTAAAACGAATTGAGAACTTTGACACTAACATAACCGGTACTCAGGCATTTGAACTTTACGACACCTTTGGCTTTCCATTCGATCTTACTTCATTGATTGCGCGTGAACGCGGATTTTCTGTAGATGAAAAAGGTTTTCATGAAGAAATGTCCAAGCAAAAATCCCGCTCCAAAGCCGATGCTACCAAAGAAACCGGAGATTGGATATTAGTAGGCGAGGATGTAAAGACTGAGTTTATCGGCTATGAACATCTTACGGCCGAAGCCCGCATTGTGAAATACCGGAAAGTAAAACAGAAGAATAAAGAGTCATACCAATTGGTATTGGATAAAACTCCTTTTTATGCCGAGAGTGGTGGACAGGTAGGCGATACCGGTTTTATTGAAACCGCCAATGAAAAAATTGCCATAACCGATACCAAAAAAGAAAACGAATTAATTGTGCATTATGCCGATTCGGTCCCGGAAAATTTATCGGCTACCTTTTTTGTTTCGGTAAACGAAAGCAAGCGCAGGCAAACCATGAGTAACCACTCAGCCACCCACTTGCTGCACGCAGCGTTGCGCCAGGTGTTGGGTAAGCATGTAGAACAAAAGGGCTCGTTAGTAAACGATAGGATTCTGCGTTTCGATTTCTCGCACTTCGCGGCTATGACCGAGGCTGAGCTCGAGAAAGTAGAAGTCATTGTGAATCAGAAAATCCGCGAGAACATTCCATTAAATGAACAGCGCAATGTGCCGTTAGAGAAAGCTAAGTCACTTGGCGCAATGGCATTGTTTGGCGAGAAGTATGGTGAGTTTGTAAGGGTAATTACTTTCGACCCGAAATTTTCAGTTGAATTATGTGGGGGTACACACGTTCCGTTTACCGGAACTATTGGGCTATTGAAAATTGTATCCGAAAGTTCGGTAGCGGCCGGGGTGCGCAGAATTGAAGCCGTAACAGCCGAAGGGACACAACACTATCTGAATGATAATCTGAAATTACTGAACGAAGTAAAAGCAGTTTTAAAAAATCCAAAAGATGTGTTGGCTTCGGCCCGTTCATTAATGGATGAGAAACATGCGTTGGAGAAAAAGCTGGAAGTAATGTATCAGCAACAAGCTAACGCATTGAAAGATGAACTGGCGCGTAAGGCAACCAAATCAAATGGCCATACGGTAATAGCCGAGAAAATAAATGTGCCTAATGCTGATACCTTAAAGAACATTGCCTATGCATTGCGCAATCAGTTTGATGATTTGTTGCTGATACTCGCAGCCGATGTGGATGGCAAACCTCAAGTGGCCGTCATGTTAGGGGAGAAAACAGAAGCTGCAAAAAAATACCATGCCGGTAATCTGGTAAAAGAACTGGCCAAAGAAATTGAAGGAGGTGGCGGTGGTCAATCCTTCTTTGCCACTGCAGGTGGTAAAAAACTGGAAGGATTGGATCAGGTGTTGGCTAAGGCGAAGCAAATAATTTAAAACTATAAAAATGAAAAAACTCTTACTGGTATGCGTAGCCTGCCTTTTGTTCATCACAACTTACGCTCAGGATTCAAATGAAGCACTCAGATCATACCATGAGTATTCAGATCTTATTTTGAAAAAAGATTTTGATAAGGCGCTTGACTATGTACATGCCGGAATTTTTGAAATTGCACCGCGCGATCAGATGAAGCAAATTCTGGAGCAGACTTTTAATAATCCCATGATGGAAATTGAAATGACAAAGCCAGAAATTAAGGGAGTTAGCACCATAAAGGAGATAGATAAGACTCATTACCTGAAGTTTAATAGTAATGATGTTGTGAAGATGAGGTTCAGTCCGCAGGCAATTGGCGAAGGCGATGAAGCTGTAGCGAAAGTGCGGCAAGGTTTGGAGGCTCAGTTTGGTCAGGCAAATGTATCCTATGATTCTACCACCCGTTTTTTCAGTATTTCGACTCTAAAACCGGTAATAGCCGCTTCAACAGATAAGAAAACCTGGAAGTTTGTTACCATTGATAATGAACAGCTTATTCCCATGCTCGAAAAATTTATTCCAAAAGAAGTGCTCGACATGAAGTTGATTAAACAGGAATGAAAGGGCAGGATAAATACAGAATTGTAATCGGGCTGGAAGTTCATGCGCAGTTACAAACGCAGAGCAAAATCTATAATTCTGATTCTGCCGCGTATGGTGGTGCACCCAACTCACACGTAAGTGTAATTACACTGGCACATCCGGGTACGTTACCCAAACTTAATCGTAAAGCAGTAGAGTATGCCATGAAGATGGGGTTGGCCTGTAACTCAGAAATTTCGCGCTACCAGATTTTCGATCGCAAGAATTATTTCTATCCTGATCTGCCGAAAGGCTACCAGTTAACACAAGACCGCACCCCAATTTGCAAAGGTGGGTTTATCACCATTACCACCAAAGCGGGCGAACGCAACATTCCACTCAATCGCATTCACATCGAAGAAGATGCCGGTAAGTCTATACACCTGGAAAATGAACCCGATACGTTGGTTGATTTCAATCGCTCGGGGGTAGCGCTTATTGAAATTGTAACCGAACCTGCGTTGCAAAGTTCGGAAGAGGCAGCCGCGTTATTGGCCGAGGTGCGCAGAATAGTTCGTTACCTGGACATCTGCGATGGAAACATGGAGGAAGGGTCGTTGCGCTGCGATGCCAACGTATCGCTTATGCTGAAAGATGCAACAACGTTTGGCAAGAAGGTGGAGATTAAAAACATGAATTCCATGCGCCATGTACAACGCGCGGTAGATTTTGAAGTAGCACGCCAGATGGCAATTCTGGAAAGTGGCGGCCAGATTATTTCGGAAACCCGAACCTTTGATGCCAACACAGGCGAAACCTACGGCATGCGCACCAAGGAAGAGTTGAATGATTACCGGTACTTTCCCGATCCTGATCTCAGTCCGCTGCAGGTTTCGGAAGAATGGTTAGAAGCAGTGAAAGCTTCTATGCCTGCATTACCCCGCGAGTTGGAAGAAAAATTTATAACAACGTATAAATTGCCTGCCTATGATGCCAACGTGCTTACTCAATCAAAAGAGCTGGCACACTATTTTGAAGTGGCCTGTACGTTTACGACAAACTATAAAGCGATTTCCAATTGGTTGATGGGGCCTGTTAAATCTTACCTGAACGAAACCAATCAGGAGGCAGATAAATTGCCGTTGACTCCGCAAAAACTGGCACAGGTAATTGAATTGGTCGATTCCGGCAAAGTAAATTTTGCTACCGCTTCTCAGAAGTTGTTTCCTGAAATGCTGGCCAATCCTCAACTTGAACCTGCGGAGCTTGCTCAAAAATTGAATCTGATACAAGACAGCAACCAGGATTCGTTATTACCTGTGGTAGAACAAATTCTAACAGATTTTCCACAGAAGGTGGAAGAATATAAGAAGGGGCGAAAAAATATTCTTACTATGTTTATGGGCGAGGCTATGAAACGCACCAAAGGCAAAGCCGATCCGAAATTGATTAATGAATTATTTTTGCAAAAGTTGAATTGAACGTGAAGCATATGAAAAAAATAGTGTTAAGTGTTTGGATGGTAATCGTGCTGGCCGCCTGTACTGAAAAGAAGCCCGGTTGGGAAATAACCCTTTCGGGTAAAGTCGGATTTCCACAAGCCGGTGAAATCTCGGTAAAAGAACTTAAGCAGGATGACACCGGAGTTACGGATACCATAAAACTCAAATCGGATTATACATTTTCTAAAAAATTGTGGCTTACTGAACCCGGTTACTATCAACTTAATTTTTACAACAAACAGGTGGTTACCTTAATTCTCGATAAGAGTAATGTAACGGTTAATGTAGATGGCAACAATCCAGGTGGTTTTGTGGAGGTAAAAGGATCGCCCGATCAGGACCTGATTGCGAAAGTGCAACAGATGATGAGCAATCTGCAAACATCGCCTGAGTTGTCGCAGCTGGAAATGGAATTTGCGCAGGCATCGGCACAACAGAATACCGCACGGGTAGAGGAGTTGCAACAGCAGTACCTCGATTTGATGGACAAAGGTTTTGTGCTGGTGGCAGACGTAATTCGGGATGAGCCACCCTCACTGGCGGTGATTAATCTGTTGCAACAAAATGTATTGGATAAGGACAAGTTCTTCGATTTGTATGTAAGCACAGCCGAGAAGTTTAAAAAGGAATGGCCTGATTCGCGTCATACCAAAGAGTTTGTTGAAATGGTTGACAGGATGAAGATTACGGCTGTTGGGCAGGAGGCACCAGAAATTGATTTACCTAATCCGGATGGGGTGCAAACCAAACTCTCGTCTTTGCGGGGTAAATATGTACTGGTAGATTTCTGGGCAAAATGGTGTGGTCCGTGCAGGCGCGAAAACCCGAATGTGGTTAAAGCCTACCATAAGTTTAAAGACAAAGGCTTTGAAGTGTTTGGTGTTTCGTTAGATCGTACCAAAGAAGACTGGTTACAGGCCATTGCCGAAGATGGCTTGGTATGGACGCAGGTTTCGGATCTGAAATATTTTGAATCTAAAGCCGCAGCCGATTATAACATTAATGCCATTCCATTTTCAATTTTGATTGATCCCGAAGGAAAGATTATTGCCAAAAATTTACGAGGCCCGGCTTTAGATAAGAAACTGGAGGAAGTATTGGGTGGGATTTGATCGTGCAGACCAGTTAATGAAAATGGGATTATCTGATACTATGTAGTTCAGATAATCCCATTTTTCTTTTAGAAAGTGATGCTCTCTGTTTTAAAACCAACAAAAGAGAACACGAGCATGCCGGTCTGTTTGTTCACTTCAAGTTTATATTCTCCATTCTTGTCGCTTACTGTACCTTGTGTGCTTCCAGCCAGAATGATATTCATACCCAAAAGCGGTTGCCCCTCCACATCGGTAACTTTACCAACCATAAAGTATTTTCCGTCTTCCTGAATCAGACTTCCATTGGTACGCATGGATTGTTTCACTTCTTCAAGTTTGCCAGCGGGTTTTGAGGTATCATCCAAACTATAAATAATGGGGATAACCATCCGCTGGCTTACAGCAATTCCACGTTGCTTGCCAGGATTCCAGGGTTCAGCTTGTGCCATAATCCGTACAGCTTCTTCATCGCAACCACCACCAATACCTTTTAGTGGTCTTACATCAGATATAGATCCATCCTGATTTACAACAAACTCAATAAATACACGTCCTTGAATTCCTTTTTGTCTGGCTTCAGCCGGATAACTTAAATTAGCTGCGATGTATTTGTAGAAGTTATCCATGCCACCTTTTGGTTGTGCTGTTTCTTCTACCACCGCATAAATTTCATTTTGATCTTTCAACTCAAGGTTGGAAATATCAACGGTAAGTACACCCACAGTTTTTCGATCGGGGATAGGGTAGGTGTTTAACAAAATTTGTTTAACAGCCGCGTTGGCAGCAAACTTATTACGGATTTCATCGGCATCGCCTTCTATATAATTAAACTTCGCTCCAGGATACTTAGCCTGATACTTATTTGCTATATCCTGTTTTACAATCTCAGGAAATTCAACCTGAGTTAATGTGCTGTCAGTAATTTCATGCATAATCTGATCCTGACAGGCAACCACTACAAAATAGGTGGCCAGCATAAGAATAGCCGAAGCTAATTTCCACTGACTTATTTTTCGTCTAACAGTTTTCATCATGTTAATTCGTTTTAAGGTGAAGGAATTGGTAAAATGATTAGCGAGAGCGAACCCGTTTTGTTGTAAAGTAACCTTCGCCAGCAGGCCACAATACCGGTCCACATCCATGCCTTCCACCGAGCGCGCATCGGCTTCAAATTCATGAACCTGTACCAGGGATGATTTATAAAACCGGATGATGGGATTAAACCAACAGACGGCTTGTAAGAGATGAATCAGCATAACATCAAACGAATGTCCTTTCTGAACGTGAACAGTTTCGTGAGTTAGAATTTCTTCCTTCTCTACTGCATCTAATTGCTCATGCCCGTTTATGAAGATGAAACTAAAAAAAGAAAAGGTGCCTTGCACCTGGTCGGACTCAGCAATGGTGTAGGTCTTCCAGGTATAACGTTTAGCCTTGTAGAATAACCATATAATCTTAATTACCCTGATTAAAAACAGCAGGATAAGAAATGCGGCTACACTTATATAAATCGGGGTAATCCAACTCCAGTAATTTGTTGGAGTTTCAGGAGTAGCAACAGTGCCATTGCCGACAATAACAATTTCGGGTAGCCAATGTGTAGGTATGGTGTTGCTTAATGTGGGGATAACTCCACTTTGAGTGCCACTTATGGTAAACAACGGAAATAGAACAGAACCCAACATGGACAAAACCAAAAACCAACGGTTGGTGGTAAACTGGGTTTCGTTTCGGAATAACAACCAATAGGCTCCGTAGAAGAAAATCAACCCGAGGTTAAGTTCAATCAGGTAATTGACGAAAGTGTTCATGGTTTCTTGTTTTTAAGATTCTCCAATTCGAGCATTAACTTATCAATGTCAGTTACATTCAGATTTTCTTTGGCGAAGAACGATACCAGGTTCTGAAATGAGCCATTGAAATAACCCTTCACCATGTTATTGAGGTAAAAGCGTGTATAGTTCTCTTTCGCGATAAGCGGAAAGTACTCGTGTGTTTTGCCATACGCTTTATAACCTACAAAACCTTTCTTCTCCAAAATTCTTACAATGGTCGACACGGTATTGTAAGCAGGTTTGGGTTCAGGCAAATGATCCAATATGTCTTTCACAAATCCTTTTTCAATCGTCCATAGGATTTGCATAATCTGATCTTCGGCCTTGGTGAGTTCTTTCATGGTTTAACTATCAATTACGTTTCAAAACTAAATATTTAGTTATAAAGCGCAAACAAAAGCATTCAATATTTATGTAAATAATTAAAAATCAGTTTGTTGTAAAGCAGTAGGCGAGAATGTTAGCCCCCATTTGAAGGGCTTGCTGGCGCTTTTCGGTGGGCACATTGTGTATACGTTGGTCTTCCCAGCCATTGCCTAAATCGGTCTCGTACGAATAGAATACAACTAACCGGCCTTCATAGAAAAGACCAAAACCCTGAGCCGGTTTAGCATCGTGTTCGTGAATTTTTGGGAGGCCGTTTGGAAACTTAAACTTCTGATGGTAGATAGGATGGGAGTAAGGAACCTCAATCAATTCCAACTCTGGAAAAACCTTCTTCAGTTCAATGCGAACAAATTTATCGAGGCCATAATTATCATCCACGTGTAAAAAGCCACCACCAATCAAATAGTTTCTCAGGTTCTGGGCTTCGCTGGGTGAAAAGACAACGTTACCGTGGCCCGTCATATAGACATAGGGATAATTGAAGATATCCGAACTGCCGGCTTCAGCTACCTCATCTTCAACCTGAATAGAGGTACCTAATTCTTTATTGCTGAACTCCACCAGGTTGGGTAGAGCAGTTTTATTGGCGTACCAATCGCCACCGCCATTGTATTTAAGTTTGGCTATTTTAATAGCTGGTTGGGCGGAAGCAATTGATGCCTGAGCCAGAATAAGAAGAATTGTAAGTACCCGCATTGTTTTGCTAAAATAAAAAACGGTTACCAAATGGCAACCGTATGATTTGTAAAGTTAAATTTTACTTAGAAGGCAAATCCAAAAGTCAATCCGGCCCGTACTCCAAAGCCATCAAGTGCACCTAAATCAAATGATTCAGAATCACCGCTACCACTTGTAATTTTAATATCACCACGAGCTACATATTGAGGGCCTATGAAGATATCTAATGAAATTTTTTCCTTGAAAATCCACTGCTTTCCTATGACCAGTCCACCTCCAACAGATGATGTTGTGCCCTTAGTAGTCTCACCATCAAAAGTCTCTTCTACTTTTAAATTTTGATAGCGAACAAATGGGGCTACGTAAACTCCTGCAGGTGCCTCACTTTCGGATAAGTAGAAGCGGTATTCAGGAGTTATTCCAAGACCTGAGATTTTAGTGTCACCAGGGCTCCAATTAGTATAAAATACACCAAGCTGAAAACTGCTTGTTGCATTTATTTTCCGCTCGTAAGACACATTGAAGGTCTTAACAATCGGGCTGAAGATGTTGATCTTAAAGACATTTTCCTGCGCCCTGGCAGAGGTAAATACCCCGCCCGTTAAAAATACCAAAAGAGCTACAACTAAATTTTTTTTCATGTGAGGTTGGTTTTAATGGTATAAATATAGCTAAAAACGGGCAAAAATTATTTTGGTTACCCATTAAACCCCAGGTCTATATAAGACTCTAAGACATGTTTAATTTAAAACAAACTATGAAAACTATTTTTAGAAACAGTCTATTAGGCTTTGCTTTAATCTCGCTCACGTTCTTATCATCATGTCTGGATGATGGACTCGAGCTTTCCGATCAGGATTCTCAAAACATCGAAAACGAAGCAGCAACCGATGGCTACTTTGAAGATGCAGAAGACATGGCTACACTGGCCGTGGCCGTTGCACCTGAAAGCGCTGGCGGCCGGATTGCCTCCTTCGGAAAAGTGAGTGGTACTAAACCAGTCGATATCAGGTTTGGAGAGTGCGTAACCGTAACACTCGAAATGGCTGAGGATACACAACCCGGTAACCCACATGGTTATATTACAATTAATTTTGGTGAAGGCTGTACCGATCTTCATGGAAACACCCGTAAAGGAATAATTGTAGTAGAATTCAAAGGCAAGAGCTTTTTCCCTGGCTCTAAAATCATAACCACATTTGATGGTTATCACATAAATGGGGTGAGAATTGAGGGTACGCGCACGGTAACTAATGTTACTGGAAGTACATCCAATGCACCTAAATTCGAAATCGTATTAGAAGATGGTCGTGCAACCTGGCCAGACGAAACTTTTGCTACCCGCGAGGGAAGCCATACCCGCGAATGGATAAGAGAGTCCAATCCATTACAAGACTCTTGGATTGTGGAAGGTTCTGCTACCGGTTCAAATCGTAATGGTGCAAGTTACCAGCTTGAGATTACTAAACCCTTGGTATACAAGCGTGAGTGCGCGATCGGCAACAAGGTGTTTATGGCCGTAGAAGGTACAAAAGTACTTACTGTTGGTAATCACACTATTACTATTGATTATGGAACAGGTGAATGCGACCGGATTGTAACCATTACCATCAATGGCCAGTCGCGTTCTGTAATTGTAAGGGGAGGAGAGTAAGCGTTTGTGGGATACGCTTATGAAAAAGCCTGTGGCCGTCTGGCCCGGGCTTTTTTTTGTTCTTAGGTTAGGCGTAATTGCAGCCAAAATATGTTATGCGCCAATACCTCGATTTACTACAGGATATATTAGAAAATGGAGCAATAAAAACAGATCGTACCGGCACTGGCACCCGCTCAGTATTTGGCCGTCAACTCCGGTTTAACCTTGCGGAGGGGTTTCCATTAGTCACTACAAAAAAACTTCACCTCCGGTCCATTATCTATGAGTTGCTTTGGTTTTTGAAGGGCGATACCAACATCAAATACCTGAAAGATAACGGAGTAAGTATTTGGGATGAATGGGCTGATGAAAACGGAAATCTGGGTCCGGTTTACGGAAGTCAATGGCGTAGTTGGCCTGCACCAGACGGCCGAAGAATTGATCAGATTACACAGGTATTAAATCAGATTAAACAAAAACCGGATTCGCGCAGGCATATTGTGTCGGCATGGAATCCTGCCGAAGTAGATCAGATGGCATTGCCACCCTGCCACGCCTTGTTTCAGTTTTATGTTGCTGACGGAAAACTTTCTTGTCAGCTCTATCAGCGCAGTGCCGATTATTTTTTAGGCGTGCCATTTAACATTGCCAGCTATGCCTTGCTTACACATATGTTTGCCCACCAAACGGATCTGGAACCCGGTGAGTTTGTCTGGACGGGTGGCGATGTTCATTTGTACTCGAATCACCTGGAGCAAGCGCAACTTCAATTGAGTCGCCAGCCGTTTCCGCTGCCCCAACTAAACATTAAAAGAAAGCCAGACTCACTCTTTGGTTATGAGTTTGAAGACTTTGAAATACTGAACTATCAATCGCATCCATCCATTAAGGCTCCTATAGCTGTTTAGTTCTCAAAAAAACTTTGAATCCCCCACGTAATTTTTTATACCAGTTAAGCTTTGGGTTTATTATAACCTTGCTTACAGGAACAATTGTACAAGGTCAAAATACACGACCATCGTTTACAATTTATAAGGCTGAAACCCCCATTGTATTAGACGGACTGAGCGATGAAGCAGCGTGGGCAAATGCGCAAGTAATGTCCGACTTGCAACAACAGTTTCCTTACGATACGCTACCTGCAAAAACTAAAACTGAATTTAGATTTACTTACGATGATGAGTTTCTCTATGTGAGTGCAAAAGCCTATGACAATGTTAAGGGTGGATATGTTATTTCATCGCTCCGAAGAGATTACAGAGGCCCGGGCCTGGATGGAATTTCGGTGGTACTTGATCCATTTCAGGATCTTACCAATGGTTTCTTTTTTGGACTTAGTCCCGCGGGTGTGCAGCGCGAGGGGTTGGTGTCCAATGGAGGTATGCTAAACGAAGATCTTGATCTTTCATGGGATAACAAGTGGTATGCAGAAGCCAAAATACACGATGGCTATTGGACAGCTGAGTTTGCCATTCCGTTTAAGACCCTTCGGTTTAAAGCGGGGGCACAGGCGTGGAACATCAGATTCTATAGGATAGACAGCAAAGAAAATGAACGTGCTTGCTGGCCCTGGACTCCACGGATTTTTGAACCGGTTAATCTTAACTATACCGGTGAAATGATTTGGGATACTCCTCTTGAAAATCCAGGATCAAATATTTCCGTTATTCCATATGCAGCCGCCCGAACATCGAGAAATTTTCAAAATGAAGAACCGCGCAAAGATCAATTGCAATTTGGAGGCGATGCCAAGATGGCAATCACACCTTCGCTAAACTTAGACATTACTGTTAACCCTGATTTTTCTCAAGTAGAAGTTGACCGACAGGTTACCAACCTGGATCGCTTTGAATTGTTCTTTCCGGAACGCAGACAATTTTTTTTGGAGAATGCCGACTTGTTTGCTTCGTTTGGGCACTTGAGAGCCCGACCATTCTTTTCGCGAAGGTTGGGCATAACACGCGATCCGAACACAGGGCAGAACATTCAAAACAAAATCTACTTTGGCGCCCGCCTCAGCGGAAACATTAATAAGCTTTGGAGGATTGGATTTCTCAACATGCAAACTGCCGAAGATGAAAAAACAAAAACTCCATCTTTCAATAATACTGTAGCTACCGTGCAACGCAGAGTTGGTAAAAATTCCAATCTGCGTGCAATACTTATCAATTCACAATTGTTTGGTAATGATTCTTTACCCTTCAGAATAGGGGGTTATCAATACAATCGTATTGCAGGCATTGATTACAATTATAACTTTCAGGGTAACAAATGGACTGGGAATGCTTTTCTGCACAAACAAATTTCAGAATCCAAGGCTTCTGCACAGTTCGCACACGGATATAGTTTAGTGTACAGCACCCGAACGTTAAACCTGAATTGGTATCATCAGGTAATAGGAGGCGGTTATGCCCCGGCACTTGGCTATGTACCCCGTAATGGCTACAAAAGAATTTCACCTTCGGGTAGCTACTTCTTCTATCCCCAATCGAACGTTGTAAATAATCACGGACCCACCGCTGATTTCTCGGTTCTTTGGGATGATAACTTTGGTTATACAGACCATGAATACACTATTGGGTACTCCATTACATTTCAGAACCAGGCTACTTTGCTGGTGAATATGAAGGATTTTTACACTTTCCTTTTTCAGGATTTTGATCCTACCAATTCGCCAACAGAAGACATGGTAGTGAAGTTACCGGCCGCAACCGATTATCGGTATATGTGGGTGGGGGCTAATTTTTTATCTGATCCGCGTAAGCCCCTCACTTTTGAATTAACGGGCAGTGCGGGGAGGTACTTTAATGGTACCCGCAAATCAATTTCTGGATTACTCAATTATCGCATTCAACCCTACGGTGTTTTTTCACTTGATCTAAGTTATAATCAAATCAGACTTCCTGCTCCGTACCGCAGTGCTGATATTTTTCTGGCGGCTCCACGGTTCGACATAACCCTTACCCGGTCGGTTTTCTTTACTACCTACTTTCAATATAATAGCCAATACCGCAACGTAAATATCAATTCACGCTTTCAGTGGCGGTTCAAGCCGGTATCCGATCTTTTCATTGTTTATACAGATAACTACTATTATACCTTTGAAGAGGTTGGGCAGTATTCCAATTTTACGCCTAAGAACAGGGCCTTGGTTTTAAAATTAACCTTCTGGCTAAACCTGTAAAGGCGGCTAATTGCTTCCGTTCTGCTATTTTTGCCGCTCATTAAATTTTACCCAATAAAGTTTGATTAATAACCCTAAAAATCAACCCTTTTGCGGGATATTCCGTTAGTTAGCGCGTATGGCTGAAAAGAGTAGCATATTTGACATGATCGGTCCGGTGATGATCGGCCCATCCAGTTCTCATACAGCCGGGGTTGTGCGTATAGCCCGTGCAGCCATTAAAATTCTGGGCGATACGCCAGATGAAAGCGAAATTACCTTTTACAACTCTTTTGCCCGTACTTATGAAGGGCACGGCAGCGACCGGGCGATTATTGCCGGGTTAATGGACTTTGGTACAGACGATAAACGCATACGCAAGTCGCTGGAAATTGCCCAGCAACAAGGACTTAAGTACTCATTTAAATCTGTTGGAAATGCCTCCGCCTTGCATCCCAACTCCATCCGGCTTAAGCTCAAGAAGGGCAAACGTGCGGTTGAAGTTCTGGGCGAAAGCAAAGGTGGGGGTGTAATCAATATTGCCGAGGTTAACGGATTTAAAGCCGACTTCTCGGCTGCCTTGCATACGCTAATCATTTTTGCTGACGATAAAAAAGGCAGTATTGCATTTATTGCCAACGTGCTGGCGCATGACGATTGCAACATTGCAACCATGTCCGTTTCCCGCAAGGGTAAAAACGATCTGGCCTGCCTAGTAATTGAAATGGATTCAGGCATAAAAGCTGTAACATTTGAATACCTGCGGAGTCTAAGTTGGGTAAAGGAAGTGATTTATATACCGGATATTGTTTTATAAACCTATGATGAAAAAATTACTGTTGTGCTGCATTTTATTTGTTACCGCATGGGCAGCACATGCGCAAGAAAAGAAAGTCTGGACGCTTCGGGAGTGTATTGATTACGCCCTGAAAAATAACCTTACGGTAAAAACAAATTTACTAAACGCAGAAACCAGCAAGGTAAATCTTGACCAATCTAAATTTCAGATGTTACCTACATTAAATGGGGGCGGGTCTTTTGGCTACAATTGGGGCCGGAATATTGACCCTACTACTAACGAGTTTGTAACAGAACGAATTAACTCCATAAATTTTCAGGCAAATTCATCTTTGTTGTTGTTTAACGGGTTCAGGTTATTTAATAACTACAAGCAAAGTGCTACCGATAATGAAGCTGCCGCGGAAGATTTTATCAAAGCGAAAAATGATGTTATCATAAATGTAGTTACCCTTTACACAACAGTTATCTTTAACAAAGAGTTGTTAAGTAATGCGCAATTGCAATTAGCAACCACCACCCAGCAATTAGAGCGAACCCGTAAACTTGCAGAAGCTGGTTCTGTGCCTCGAGGTAATGTGTTGGATTTAGATGCCCAGCAGGCATCGAATGAATTGAACGTAATCACAAACGAGAATGCAGTTAATCTTTCGATTCTAAGATTAAAACAAGCGCTTCAAATTCCGGCTTCTCAGGAAATGGATATTGAGGTGCCGGAATTATCAGTTGCCGATGGTACTATTGACGAAACTGCCGAACAGATTTATGAAAAGGCACTTACGGCAATGCCCGAAGTAAGAAGCGCAAAGCTTAAGCTTCAAAGCTCATTATTTGCATTCAAGTCGGCAAGAGGAAGTTATTTTCCGCGTTTAAGTGTGAACGGAAATTTGTTTACCAATTACTCCAGTAGACTTGATGACCTTCTGCCTGGCGGATATTCAAGAAAGGATCAGCTTAACGACAACCTGGCTCAGTCAGCTTCACTTCAATTACAAATACCAATTTTTAACGGGTACCAAACCCGGGCATCAGTTAAACGCTCATATTTCAATACGCAGCAAGCTGAAATCAATTTGACGAGCGCAGAAAACACGTTACGCCAATCTGTAGAAACAGCTTACAACGATGCGGCAGCTTCGTCTAAAACATATCAATCGGCATTGAGGCTTGTAAACGCCCGCGATGAGGCCTTCCGTATGTCTAAGCAGCGGTTCGACAATGGTGCGGTAAACTTTGTTGAATATCAAACTGCTGAAAATGCACTCTTTCAGGCTAAATCAGATTTGGTTCGCGCCAAGTACGATTTCATTTTCAAAAAGAAAGTGCTGGACTTTTACCAAGGCAAACCAATAGAATTTTAATCACTCCTTATCCTAAACTGTAATGGCAAAGCAAACGAAGAAAAAATCTAACAAGACACTATACATCGCTATCGGGGTAGTGGCAGTTCTTATTCTATTTCTGATTATTGGAAAATCGGCAGGCTGGATTGGCAAACCTAAAACACTTGAGGTTGATGCAGCCAAAGCCAAAAAGGTTTCTATTGTGGAGAAAGTAAGTGCATCGGGAACGGTGCAGCCTGTTATAGAAGTTAAACTTGCACCGGAAGTTTCGGGTGAGATTATTGAGTTACGTGTGGAGGATGGAGATTCGGTTAAGCAAGGTGAGGTTCTGGTTAAGATTCGTCCTGATATTGTGATCAGTCAGTTGGAACGTTCGGAAGCTGCACTGAGTCAACAAATGGCAAACCTGGAATCTACCAAAGCCTCGTTGGCGAGAGCTCAGGCTACCTATACCCGCGCTAAACAAGATTACGAACGTCAGGAAAAACTCTGGAATGAAAAAGTAATTTCTGAAGCAGACTGGCAACTGGCGCAACAAAATTTTAAAGTAGCCACCAACGATTTGAAATCGGCCGAACAATCGGTAGAAGCTGCTAAATATGTGGTGAGTAGCACTGAAGCAGGTGTGAGGGAGTCGCGCGAAAATGTTCGCAGAACTTCGGTAGTTGCGCCTATGAGTGGTACTGTTTCTAAACTAAATGTAAAGCAAGGTGAGCGCGTAGTAGGAACTGCACAAATGGCGGGTACAGAAATGTTACGCATTGCAGATCTGAATAAAATGGAGGTGCGGGTAAATGTGAATGAGAATGATATTGTTCGGGTGCATCTGGGCGATTCAGTACTTATTGATGTGGATGCCTACAGCAGTACAGGCAAAGAGTTTAAAGGTCTGGTAACTAACATTGCCAACACTGCTCGTGATAAAGTTTCGGCTGATGCTATTACAGAATTTGAAGTAAGAATCTTAATTCTTCAGGCATCGTACAATGACCTGATTAAAGCCGGAAATAAATATCCTTTCCGTCCGGGAATGACGGCCAGCGTGGATATCATTACTAC
This sequence comes from Bacteroidota bacterium, assembly GCA_051715445.1. Taxonomy (GTDB): domain Bacteria; phylum Bacteroidota; class Bacteroidia; order Cytophagales; family Cyclobacteriaceae; genus ELB16-189. Next base: position 70,625 of record JBPXJU010000016.1, read on the forward strand.
CCGCAAGGATAATGTGCTCTCCGTTCCATTGGCAGCGGTAACAACCCGGGCTCCTGAAGGAAGCAAAGGTGCAGCACCGGAAAATCAGGACAACGACCGACCTCAGGTAACGGATTCCAGCAAACCAAAAGCTGAGAAGAAGCAAGATAAAGTTGTGGTGTTTATAAACGATAACGGAGTAGCGAAAATGGTAGAAGTAAAAACTGGTATAAGCGACTACGATAATATTGAGATTTTATCCGGATTACCAGATTCGGCTACGGTAATTACAGGGCCATTCCTGGAAGTTTCCAAGCGGTTGAAGGATGGCGATAAGATTACCGTAAAAGATGAGAAGAAAGACAAGGAAGCGAAGGAAACAGAGAAGTAAGATTATTTGAAGATAAATCCAAGCCACGCATTTTGCGTGGCTTTTTTTGTTTCGAGCATTTGATATTCATTATCCGGGTTAAGTGTATCTTGCATGCCCAACACAAAAAATTATGATTGCACATCCCTGGCATGAAGCCCCTGCGGGTTCAAATCCACCCGAATATGTAAATGCGATAATCGAAATTTCAATTGGTATGCGTACCAAATATGAAGTGGATAAAGAAACCGGACTTCTAAAATTAGATCGGGTACTGTATTCAGCTGTTCACTATCCGGCAAACTATGGATTCATTCCGCAATCACTGGGCGAGGATAATGATCCGCTTGATATCATGGTGCTTTGTCGGGAACCAATCCGTCCACTTTGTCTTGTTCCGGCAAGAGTGATAGGGGTGATGCGTATGGTAGATCAGGGACTGGCCGATGATAAAATTCTGGCCGTGGCCGATAACGATGCCAATACGCGCCATGTTACTGATATTACCGAGTTTGCCAATCACTATAAATTGGAATTGAAAGAATTCTTTGAGAGCTATAAGAAGCTTGAAAATAAAACGGTTACTGTACCAGAATTTCAAGGCAAGGCTATAGCCCTGAAAATTGTTGAAGATGCATTGAAGTATTACAAAACGAAATTCTGAACGCCTTTACCTAAATCAGTTTCTGAAAATAAGCTCCGGCTTCCATTAACCACGCAACACCTACATGAATAAATACACCACCCCAAATGGAGCGGGTGTAAAAGGCTATGGTTCCCAGAATGTAACCGCCAACTATTGAACTGATGGTTTCGCCAACCGGCTTGCCAAAGTGCAGGTAGCAATAAATGGTAACCATGGGTATAATAGCATCTTTGCCCAGCACCTGTGCAAGGCCAATCACAAAGAATCCCCGAAAAAGTAATTCTACATTTAAAAAATCTAATCCATACAAAAACTCGAAAATAAGAGCGGGTAGATACCCGGGCCAGTGCCAAAGCTCTGCTACATTATTGCTTTTGTAAATAGGATAGAAGGTTGAAAAACTCGGATGAAAACTGGCTATTAAAATAATAGGGGCAACAGCCATCAGCAGATAGAGGTATGGCTTAATGTTTCCGGTATGGGTGAGCCCATAAAATGCTGACGGTGTTGGATCAAATGCTTTATAAAAAAACAGCAGCGGCAGCAGGATTATAAAAAATCCGGTGGCATGATTGGTTGTTCTGAAAACCCATGAATAACCTTCATACTGTTGACTGAATAGCGAGGCAATTTCGTGCAGGTATGGGAAACCCCGATCAAATGAAAGAATTAATAATCCAACTAAAGACAATACCCAGAATTTTTTTGCTTTCCAGAAGGTATAGTTGTTTTTGAATGCGGATACCAACCAACAGGTTAGGTAGTAACCAACCGCATACAAGATAAAGTAATAACCCACCCTTATCCACTTGCCCGTGTGTCGATCAATTACGCCATTCTCTAAGTTGATAGTGTAATTAATCGTAATTGATACCGCAAGGAGTGCCGCCACTGCCAAATAATAGCTATACCTGAAATCCAGTTGCAGATGTTCACGAACCAATTTAAGTAGCTTCTTCACAAAAACATTTTGAGCTTTTGCGCCACCAGATGAATGGGTAACCCCATTACTGTGAAGTACGAACCTTCCAGACGATCAATAATCGTAATGCTTTTACCTTCGGTAGGTTGAGTAATGGTTTGTTCAATCAAATCGCTTCGTCCAATGCTGTTCAGGAAATCTATTTCTTCCTGCGAACAGGGATTAAATTTTTCAGGGAGGCAATCCTGTGCACCATAAGCCCCTGCTTTATCCAAAGGTTTAAAGGTATCGATATAGTATTCAATATCTTTTGGCAATAATGATCTAAACGTAACGTGAGTTTGATCATTGAAGCAAACCGATTTCTCTTTTGAAAGAATACAAACTGCGGTAACCACAGTATGGGTTTTACCACTAAGCTGAGTAAGCATTTTGATGGCTTCAGATCGATCAGCAGGTTTGTTCAGAATTTCATTCCCCAGAATAACTACGGTATCTGAAGCTACTACCACCGCATGTTTTAGATCGGGTGCGAACACCTGCGCTTTTTTCTGTGCGAGGTATAACGGTACTTCCTTAACCGGAATCTCGTCAGAAAAAGATTCATCAATATCCGGTGTGCGGACCGTAAAAGAAAACCCAGCTTCGCGCATCAGGTATTGTCTGCGAGGCGAACTGGAGGCGAGTATGAGTGGGCGGGTAGATGGCATTAAAAATCAGGAGCAAAAGTGGGTATTTGAAACTCGCTCTCTTTAATGGAACTAAATAATAGCCCGCATACCACTTTAGGGTAAAAGTAGGTCGACTTCTGGGGCATGGTATAACCACTGGCGCACACACGCTTTACATCTTCTATCGAGATATCCTGGGTAATAATGGCCATCTGTACTTCGCCCCGGATAACTTTTGTAAGACAATCTGAAAAACTTCTGTCGAACGAAATGTTTTCGGACTTGCGTTGATCTTTTCCGGGAATGCCCAGTAATTTTTCGATGATGAAATAGTGCAGTACAGTTAAGTCAAGTTCTTTTACCGTTTCAGGAAATTTCCATGTCATGCGGGCAAATGCTTCGGGCTTAAGCCTGATCTTAAGCGAACGATCTTTTAATAAAACACCAAAAGCCCATTTCTTACCAATAATAATTTCATTCAGCGTATCGGCATCTTCAATTTCTTTTACCTCAAAATCATTGTGAAGTTTTGCTACAAATTCTTCCTCTGAGAAGCCCGGCAGATTATGGATTAACCGATGTGTTGGCAAAATCCGTAAATCATCGGCCTCGGTATTGGTCAGGTACATTAAGTGAAAATTGTACCCTTCATTACCGGTGTGATTTGGATTTTGTTGCTTTTGCTGATGCTTATAGAATAACGAACCTTCATACCGGTGGTGTCCATCGGCCAGAATTATTTTTTTGGATTCTAACGCCTGCACAAATTTTTTAATTACCGAAGCATCGTGAATAATAGCCAACACATCGCGCACGCCCTGGTAGTCTTCACTTTCATATAAAGGCGATAGCATAGCTTCGTCCATGTACTTTTCCAGTTCAAAATCCGGATCGGTATAGAGCCCATGTGTAGGACTAACATGTAATTCTGTTTTATCCAATAATTCAATTCTGTCGTTTACTGCTTTTGGGATAGTACTTTCGTGCCTGAGGATAACCTGATCTTCCCAGTCATACGTGCGGATATGACAAATAAATCCTTTCCGACAATAATTTTTTGTTGAGCCAGCTAGTTTGAAATGTTGATAATACACATAAATAGCAGGAAGCTTATCCTGAACCAATGTTCCGGTATCTTTCCACTGCTCCAAAAGTAAACCGGCTTTGGTTGCTGCATTGGGTCCCTGCGGCACGGATAAGTGAATGCTGTTAAGCGGATTTTGAAACAATGCTTTACGCTGCTTGTCTGATACTACATCAAACAGGGGTGAGGTAAGGGAATCAATCTTTCGGGTTAATGCCTCATTGTACCGCCATGCGCGGAATGGTTTTATTTCAGCCATAAAAATCAGGTCCGGTTTTTCTTCCAGTTGGATACTGCTTTTGTGTTTTCAACAGGAGCAGTGGGTATAACTTCTTTTGGTTGTTGGGTTGAAAGCAAGGCAGCTAACAATTCCTCATCCTTGTCGCCCTGCGTCCGAAGCACTTCTGGCTTAAAATATTTTTCTACAAACTTGGTATCAAAGTTTCCGCTGGTAAAGGCTTGGTGTTGCATAACAAACTTGCAGAAGCCAAGCGTAGTTTCGAGGCCCGTAATTTCATATTCATCAATAGCCCGGATAGTTTTGGCAATAGCCCGTTCGCGGGTACTGTCGTGGCAAATCATTTTAGCAATCATCGGGTCGTAATAGAATGGCACAGCCATGCCTTGTTCAAAACCATCGTCCACCCGTATGCCATGACCTTGCGGGCGATTGTATGTCTTTAAGGTACCAATGTCGGGTAAGAAATTATTGGTGGGGTCTTCGGCATACACGCGAACTTCTACTGCATGACCATTGATGGTAAGGTCTTCCTGTTTAAAGGGAAGCTTTTCACCTTCGGCCACTTTGATCTGAAGTTTAACCAGATCAAGTCCTGTAATTTCTTCTGTTACCGGATGCTCTACCTGCAACCGCGTATTCATTTCCAGAAAATAGAAGTTCAGATTTTCATCTACAATAAACTCAACCGTACCGGCATTGTAATAGTTGGCGGCACGCGCTACGTTAACAGCTGCTTCACCCATTTTTGCTCTCAGTTCTGGCGTAAGAATGGAAGAAGGTGCTTCTTCAATTACTTTCTGATGCCTGCGCTGAATGGAGCACTCCCGTTCAAACAAATGCACTACGTTGCCATGCTGATCGCCAAAAATCTGAAACTCGATATGGCGGGGTTGGGTAACATATTTCTCGATAAACACCGAACCATCGCCAAAAGCAGATGTAGCTTCGCTCACGGCTCGTTCCATCTGCGTTTCAAAATCTGCTTCAGCGTCTACAATGCGCATACCCTTACCACCACCACCGGCACTGGCTTTTATCAGAATAGGATAACCAATTTCCGAAGCAATTTTTTTTGCTTTAACGAGGTCGGAAATGGGCTCTGAAGTTCCGGGTACGAGCGGTACATTAAATTTTGCCACTGCGGCTTTCGCGGCAAGTTTGCTTCCCATCAACTCAATGGATTCCGGAGATGGCCCGATAAAAATCAAACCTTCTTTTCTTACCAATGCTGCAAAGTCTTCATTCTCGGAAAGGAAACCATAGCCTGGATGAATGGCATCGGCCCCGGTTTGTTTAGCCGCGGCAATAATCTTATCCATTACTAAATAAGATTGAGAGGAGGGTGGCGGCCCAATGCAAATAGCTTCATCGGCAAAGCGAACATGCAACGCCAGCCGGTCAGCTTCGCTAAACACGGCAACGGTTTTAATTCCCAGTTCGCGGGCGCTGCGCATAATGCGCAAGGCAATCTCGCCCCGGTTGGCCACCAATAGTTTCTGAATCTTTTTCATCAGCATTATTCTATGTTGCAATGCTAACGAATTGGTGAAACAAGTGCTCGACTTTTTAATTTAAATCTGCTTATTTCTTTTGTTCAAGTCTATACTGTATTGCCTCTTCCAGTAGTGGCAGGTTAATGTCTTGTACTGATTTAAAATGTATGCAATATCCGGTAACTTTAGCCTTACCAATTTTTTTACTGTAAGTTTTGGTCAGGTAGTTCTTATCCTTAATCCCCATTATGTAAACAGAGATTCCAGTAGTGTTACCACTCAAACCAATTTGATAAAACTCTTTTGTCTTACCTCCGGCATAAACCATATTATCCGATCCATATCCTATGTTAGGATTTGAAACCGTTTTACCGGTACTGTTTTTTCCATCGAGGAACCACAACTTACATCCCGGCATTTTCTTCAGGATTAACCGATGTAGCGTGTGCAAGTCGCTGCGTTTTGGTTCGGGCTGGCTGGTGATATAGGTTTTGATTTGGTCTTGAATAGTCATTTTACTCAAGTTATTCGTAGTAAAATTGGTATGTGCAACAAAAGCAACTTATTCAACTTCGGCATAAAGTTGAAACGTAAATCATTTTTTGGATAAGCTAGTCAATAGATTTTCCAGGTTTTGCATACTTGCTTTATATCCTTCTGTGAAACCCATTTCAATCATTTTCAACAGTCGTTCACGCGATTCATTATAAATTATAATGCTCACTTTAGTCTTTCCGTTTTGTTCGCTGAAAGTATAATCCCAATCAGATCCGGGTAATTGAGGATTTTCGTCTTTGTCAGCGAAAGCATTGAACATTTTGAAGTTGGTTTTTGGAGTAATAGATGTGTATTTCTGCAGTAACCAATTCTCCTGTCCATCAGGGCTTACCATAGCGTAGAATCTTCGCCCGCCTACTTTGAAATCCATGTATTTGGTTTTTGCAGTAAAAGGCCTCGGTGCCACCCATTGATCCAGAATTTCCGGTTTGGTAAAGGCATCCCATACCAGCGCCAGGTCGGCATCAAACTCTCTGGTAATGAATACCGTTTTTGCTTCCTTGTCAACAGTAAGATCAAATTGCAGGTCAGTTTTCATTTTTTTTGTTTTTTGAGTGTTGATAATACTTTGTCTAATTGTTTGAATTGGGTTTCCAGAATAGTTCTGAATTGCTCAATCCATTTATCGATCTCATCCATCTTAGTGGCATTGATGTGATAGTAAATTTCTCTTCCTTTTTGTTCCTGTTTAACCAACTCGCATTCTGTTAAAATTTGAATGTGTTTTGAAACAGCTTGCCTGCTGGTATGAAATTCTTCGGCAATAGCATTGGGTGTCATGGATTGGGCGGCTATCAATAATAAAATAGCCCTGCGGGTAGGGTCGGCTATAGCCTGAAAAACATCGCGTCTGGCTTTCATATATTTGCAATTAACTGGTTGCAAATATATATGCAATTATTTGGTTGCAAAATTTTTCCCGATCTATTTTGTGGATGGGAGTCCTTACCGAGTTCTTTGCCAGCCACCCGAGGATGGGATGGAGGTTACTGCCAGTGTTTATGAACTATCTGTTAATTTTTCTATTTTTGCCGCGATTTTGGCGCAGACAAGTGTGACCAAAACAGTTTAAAATCAAGTGCTTACGTTACTCAAACCCTAACTATGGTCGATTTATTTGACAAGCTGAAAATGGAAGCCGGCCCGCTGGCTAAATACTCACACCTGCCCGATGACTATTTTTTCTTTCCTAAACTGGAAGGCGAGATTGGTCCACGCATGAAGTTTAACGGTAAAACCGTTCTAAACTGGAGTTTGAATAACTACCTGGGGTTGGCTAACCACCCCGAAGTAAGAAAAGCCGATGCCGATGCAGCGGCACAATACGGTCTGGCTTCGCCTATGGGCGCGCGTATGATGTCGGGTAACTCCGTGCATCACCTCGAACTTGAAAAGCAACTGGCTGCTTTTGTACAGAAAGAAGACGCCATGTTATTAAACTACGGCTATCAGGGTGTGCTTTCCATTATCGATGCCATTGTTGATCGCAAAGATGTGATTGTGTACGATAGCGAGTCGCACGCCTGTATTATTGATGGCGTACGGTTACACATGGGTAAGCGTTTTGTGTATCCGCACAACAATATGGAGAACCTGGAGAAACAATTGCAGCGCGCTACCAAACTGGCCAACGAAACCGGTGGTGGTATTCTGGTTATTACCGAAGGTGTTTTCGGAATGTCGGGTAACATGGGCGACCTGAAAGGAATTGTTGAACTGAAGAAGAAATATAACTTCCGTCTGTTTGTAGATGATGCCCACGGCTTTGGTACCATGGGCGCTACCGGTGCCGGTGTAGGTGAGGAGCAGGGCGTTCAGGATCAGATTGACCTGTACTTCTCTACGTTTGCCAAATCAATGGCCAGCATTGGAGCCTTTGTAGCTGGCGATAAAAAAATTCTGAAATTCTTACGGTATAGTGTTCGGTCACAGATCTACGCCAAGTCGTTACCAATGCCGCTGGTGATTGGAGCACTTAAGCGTTTGGAATTGGTGAAGAAACACCCTGAACTGCGTGCTGATCTTAAAAAGATTATGGCCGCTATTAAATCCGGCTTGAAAGAGCGAGGCTTCAGTATCAATCCAACCCAGACACCACCTACTCCGGTACTCTTTAAAGGCGGGGTTGGAGAGGCAGCTAACATGTCGATGGATTTGCGCGAGAATTATGGCATTTTCTGCTCGGTGGTAATCTACCCGGTGGTGCCAAAAGACGTAATTATGTTCAGAATTATCCCTACTGCGGCCCATACGCTGGCCGATGTGGAAGAGACCCTGAACGCGTTTTCTGCGCTAAAAACGAAGCTTGACAGCGGTTTTTACAAGGAAGAGGTACTGGTTTCGGTTACTAAGGGCTAAAAAAGTGGCCTTTTGGCTTGTTTTTAAAGGCTTTTGCTTAAATTAGCCTTAGGATTTCAAAAAATTTAACATCTAAACATCCATAAAATGAAAAAATTTGAAGAACTAAAGACCATCATAGCATCATTAGAAGGTGATGCAGATAAGTTCTACAATAAGGGAAATAGCGCTGCTGGTACCCGTATCCGTAAAGGGATGCAGGATTTAAAAAATGCAGCTCAGGCTATCCGCCAGGAAGTGCAGGAATTAAAGAATAAAGATGGAGGTCAATAATTATCAGGTACCTTAAATCAAAAGGGCTGAATCATCGATTCAGCCCTTTTTTTATAATGCGACAAGCTTAAACTGATAACCCTGGTGTTTAGGGTAACATCAGCTTCTCAATCTTCTTTTTCAGACTATCGGAAGGATTAACCAATGGCAAGCGCACATGGGGTTCGCAAACACCCAATAAACTCAACAGATATTTTACACCTACCGGGTTTCCTTCTTCATACATCGGCCCGTTTATGTCCAGCAATTTAAATTGCTCTTTCTGTGCGGCTGCCAGTTTACCAGCTAAAGCAAAGTCTTTTATTCTTTTGAATACGAGCGGGTAGGCGTTTGCCAATACTGAAATTACACCCACACCACCATTGGCGTATAAAGCGAGTGTAAGCATATCATCGCCTGAAATCAGCATGAAGTCTTTTGGTTTCTCTTTCGCGATTTTCATGCATTGCTCCAGGTTGCCCGAAGCTTCTTTAATCCCAATAATATTATCGAGTTGGGCCAAACGTATAGTGGTATCGGCAGTAAGATTTGAGGCGGTGCGGCCGGGAACGTTGTAAAGTATAACAGGCACAGTAGATACTCGCGCTACGGCTTTAAAATGTTGGTAGATTCCTTCCTGCGAAGGCTTGTTATAATACGGGCTTACTGAAAGAATTGCAGCCACGCCCGTAAGATTCGTATGGATGAGGTCTTCCAATACACTTTGCGTATCATTTCCGCCAATACCATAGACTACCGGCAGGTTGCGACTGTTATTTTTCAATACAAATTCCAGCACGGCTTGCTTCTCTTTTTTGTTTAGCGTTGCCGATTCACCGGTAGTACCCATTACTACATAGTAATCAACACCCTTACCGGTATGGGTTAATAATTTCTTGAGTCCTTTATAATCTATTGAGCCGTCTTCATGCATGGGAGTAACAAGCGCCACACCCGTGCCCTTTAAATTCTTCATCGCAGTTGTTTGGTGTAATTATACATAGTTTCAATAAGTCCCTTGTTGGTACCGTTCTGTTCAATCATCATCTCAAAATAAGTCTGGCCATGCTCGGCATAGCGGCCAATGCGGCAATGGGCTTTGCTGCGGGCCAGTAAATGCAAAATTAGCGGATGTGGCTGCCGGTCTATGTTGAACAGATAATCGAACGGGGTTTCAATAAACTTTTCTACAATGGCCGAATTAAGATTACCCCAAAATGATAAGTCTTTGCTGGTGAAAAAATCAAACTTGAATTCATAGTTTTCTTTTTTTTCGGGCAGGTATTCCAGCACCTGTACTTTTTTCCCATCCTGCTCCAGCTGCTGAATAAAATCTTTTATATCCAGATGTTTTTGCTTGTCTTCAACGGTAAAGAGAATGCCCACCGAAGCGGCTTGCTTATAAGGTTTGCTACTGCGGGAGGTTTTATTTTTCTTCAGCGCAGAGTCGGTGCGCATTTGTAGAAAATTCATTTTAAACATGGCCGAAAGCTACTAAAGTATGTGCAATTGTTAGATTGAAATTTTGATTGGAGGCTAACCTTTAAGCATCGCCTCAAATTCTGATTCGGATATAATTTTAACGCCCAGCTTCTCAGCCTTCTCGCGCTTGGCCGGTCCCATGTTATCACCCGCCAGCAGGTAATCCAGCTTTCCGGAAACGGATGACAACACCTTGCCACCATGGGCAATGATAATATCCTTGAGCTGATCACGTTCGTAGTTCTGAAACACACCACTAATCACAAACGACTTATCGCCTAATACAGAACTCACCAACTCAGGTTCTTTCTGGTTAGATTCAAATTGCAATCCGGCAGTAGCCAGGCGCTCAACTTCGCGCAGATTATCCGCATCCTTAAAGTACTCCACCACACTTTGCGCGATTTTTTCACCAACTTCAGGTGCTTCCAGCAAAGCTTCGTACGAGGCCTGCTTCAGGTTATCCATGGTTTTAAAATGCTTCGCTAGTTTTTCGGCTACGGTTTTTCCAACATAGCGAATGCCAATTCCAAACAACACACTCTCGAACGGTTGTATTTTAGAGGCCGCAATTCCATCCAGCATGTTTTGTGCTGACTTATCTTTAACCTTGTCGAGTTTTAATAAATTTTCTTTGGTAAGATCGTATAGATCGGCTGGTGTTTTTACGAAACCAAGTTCAAATAATTGCCGGATAGTTTGTTCACCCAGGGAATCTATATCCATTGCTTTGCGCTGAATAAAATGCTCTACTTTGCCTTTTATCTGTGGCGGACAACCTTTTTCGTTCGGACAATAGTGATTGGCTTCACCTTCTTTGCGGATCAGTTCGGTGCCACACTCGGGGCAGTGGGTAATGTAGGTTACTTTCTTTACTGAAGCATTCCGTTTTGCCAGATCAACCCCGGTTACTTTCGGGATAATTTCACCACCTTTTTCAACAAACACATAGTCGCCCAGATGCAGATCGAGGCGCGCAATTTCATTGGCATTATGTAACGAGGCCCGCTTAACGGTGGTGCCTGCTAAAAATACCGGCTCCAGCTCGGCAACAGGAGTTACCGCCCCGGTGCGACCTACCTGATAGGTAATGCCTTTCAATCGGGTACTGATGCTTTCGGCTTTGTATTTATAAGCGATGGCCCACCGTGGGCTTTTCGCTGTAAAGCCAAGTCGTTCCTGTTGTTCCAGGCTATTTACTTTGATTACTACACCATCGGTTTCCAGGGGCAGGTCATGCCGCTTCTTTTCCCAGGCCTCAATGTAGGCTAATACGTCCTGAATGGTTTTGCACTTTTTATACGTGGGTGAAACCTTGAAGCCCCAGCGCTCTAATTTGGTTACTGCCTCCGAATGAGTTTCTACTTCATTCTCTTCGCCAAGCAAGTAATAGAGATAACAATCTAATTTTCGTTTTGCCACCTCGGTACTGTCTTGCATTTTTACCGTACCCGAAGCTGTGTTGCGGGCATTGGCATAGGTTTCTTCACCAATATCTTCGCGCTCTTTGTTCAGTTGCTTAAAAACATCTTTGGGAAGAAATACTTCACCCCGCACTTCAAATTTGGCAGGCACATCCTGGGCTTTTATGCGTAAGGGTAAACTTCGTATGGTTTTGATGTTGGTAGTTACATCATCGCCCCGCACACCATCACCACGTGTTACAGCCCGGGTTAAAAGACCGTTTTCATAAATCAGACTGATCGAGACACCATCAAATTTTAGCTCGCAGAAATATTCATATGCATCACCATCCAAACCTTTAGCTACACGACCATCGAAATCAGTTAACTCTTCGGCTGAATAGGTATTGCCCAGCGAGAGCATGGGATATTGATGCAATACGGAGGCAAACTCTTTGGTGATGGTGCCGCCCACACGCTGCGTAGGTGAATCCGGGAGGCGCAAAGCTGGATGTTCCGTTTCCAGTTTGACCAACTCTTCCAGTAACTGGTCGAATTCAAAATCTGAAATTTCAGTTTTGCTTTTGTTGTAATAGAGATCGTTGTGGTGGTTGATCTGATCCGTAAGCTGTTGAATGCGGGTCTTGGCTTCTGCGGAGGTCATGTGTAAAGGAGTCAGATTACAAATTAATAAAATTGAGGGTTTGGCAGGCAACCAACGCGGCAGTTTCGGTACGCAGCCGGGTAGGGCCCAAACTTGTTTTAATGAAACCTTGTGCCAAAGCAAATTCTAATTCATCCAACCTGAAGTCGCCCTCCGGACCAATTAACACTAAATAACTTTTGGTGGGACTGGCAAGCATTTTTAAGTACTGCGGGTTTTCGGAATCCACATAACAAACAAACTTTTCGTTTGCCGGTACGGCTACCACCTCGACAAAAGGTTTTAGTTCATGTATGGCTGGTAAATAGTATTGGCCGGATTGCTTCATTGCGCTTACCGCGATTTTAACCAGACGCTCGTGATTGAGGTTTTTACGCTCTGAGTTTTTACAGAGCATAAAATGAACTTCTTCCACGCCAATTTCTACGGCCTTTTCAATCAGCCATTCCATCCGGTCTATGTTTTTGGTTGGGGCAATGGCTAATTTGATGGTGAACTTCCGTGGTTGCTGAAAAACAGTTTCAAAAACCCCGAACGAACATTTACGGGCATCGGCTACAGTGATTCGGGTTTTATAAAACCGACCGGCACCATCTGTAACGTGCAATTCATCGCCAACCTGCATGCGCAATGCTTTTACAGCATGCCGCGATTCCTCCTCATTCAGGTAATGAATGCCCGCAGGAATTTCCGGTTGATAAAAGAGATTCACCTTAGATCAGGCGTAGTTCTCGTGCAGTTTTGCCATCAGGGCAATATAGTCCTGCATGGCTTGTTCTTTGGCGATACCTTTTTTAGACGCCCACGCATCGAACTTGGCAATGCCTTTAAAATCGAAACCACCAGGACGTTCTCCGGTAACATCGCCATCGGTAGCTTGTTTGAAGAGGCCATACAACTCTAAGAGTTCTTCGTTGGAAGGACGTTTAGTTAGTTCCTTGGAGCGGGCAACGGCCGCATTAAAATCATCGAGAAGTGCCATATTGAATTAGTTTCAAAAGTAATGGCTGTCTCAAAAGTGTATTACGTTGTCAGGTTGTCCCGATAGGTATCAGGACTAAACCCATTTCAGCTTCGAAATCGCCTTCGACAAGCTCAGGCTGACAATTGAAATTAACTTTTGAGACAGCCCCCAGAATGTATTTCAAAAGTAATTATCGTTTTGCAATCGGAACGTACTCGCGCAGGTTCTGGCCGGTATAAATCTGGCGCGGTCTGCCGATTGGTTCTTTGTTTTCGCGTAGTTCCTTCCACTGGGCAATCCAGCCCGGTAAACGGCCAATAGCAAACATAACAGTAAACATATCTACCGGAATGCCGAGGGCGCGGTATATAATACCCGAATAGAAATCTACGTTAGGGTAGAGCTTGCGTTCAACGAAGTAAGGATCCTTCAATGCAATTTCTTCCAGCTTCATGGCTATTTCCAAAGTAGGATCGTTAACCCCTAGTTTAGCCAATACATCGTCAGCGGCTTTCTTAATAATTTTTGCGCGCGGGTCGAAGTTCTTATAAACCCGGTGGCCAAAGCCCATCAGGCGGAACGGATCGTTTTTATCTTTTGCTTTGGCAATCCACTTATCGGTATCACCACCATCTTTTTTAATCTGTTCCAACATCAGGATAACTTCCTGATTGGCTCCACCGTGCAGCGGGCCCCACAATGCATTTATACCTGCTGAGATAGAGGAATAAATACTGGCTTTGGAAGAGCCCACAATTCTAACTGTTGAGGTTGAACAATTCTGCTCGTGATCGGCATGGAGAATCAAAAGCTTATCCAGTGCTTCGGAAACAACAGGGTCAACTTCGTAATGATCGGCCGGAAGGGCAAACATCATTTTAAGAAACCGCGAGCAGTAGTTCAGCGTGTTATCGGGATAGTTAACCGGATGACCAACCGCATTTTTGTATGCCCATGCTGCAAAGGTTGGCATTTTGGCGAGTGAACGTACAATACTCAGATAAACTCCGTCAATTGAACGGTTAGGGTCTAACGACTCAGGGTAGAATGCTGTCTGGGCGCAGAATAATGACGCCAGTACACCCATGGGGTGAGAAGTAGAGGGAAAACCATCCAGAATTTTCTTGATGTCTTCGTGAACCATAGTGTGGTTCTTAATATCATCTGAGAACTTGGCTAATTGGGCGGTGGTGGGTAACTCACCGAAGATCAACAGATAGGAAACTTCTAAAAAGCTAGACTTGGCTGCCAGATCTTCAATTGAATATCCGCGGTAGCGCAGTATGCCTTTGTCGCCATCCAGAAATGTAATGGCACTTTTGGTAGCTCCGGTATTTTTATATCCAAAGTCGAGGGTTACTGCTCCTGTTTCTTCCAACAGGTTACTGATATCAATACCTTGTTCACCTTCCGAACCCTCAACGATAGGAAACTTGTATGATTTTCCGTCTATAATTAATTCTGCGCTCTTAGCCATAGTATAGAATTTTGTACTTAAAACTTAATTGGTTAAAGATAGGGTTCCGGGTATTTAGAAAAAAATGACTTTTGAAGTTTTAGTTATTTCCTAATATAAGCGGCATACCATCTTTACCGCTGCCCACCACAATGATTTTACTATTGGGCGATTTTGAAAGTTCGAGTGTTGCTTCGATACCTCTCATTTTCAAAAGCTTGTCGGTTAAGCTGTTGTTGATAATGTTGTTTGCCCGTGACTCGCCCTCGGCTGCGATGCGCTTACGTTCGGCCTCGCTTTTTTCCTTATCAAGACGGAACTGGTAAGCAAGCGCCTCTTGTTCCTGTTGAAGTTTACTTTCAATCGCCACTTTAATTTGTTCTGGTAATTGGATAGATCGGATGAGTACCGCTGTAGCGTGAACATTATTCGTATTCAGAATTTTTTCTGTTTCGCTTTTAATAGCTGTTTCAACTTCGGCACGCTTGGTTGAATAGATTTCTTCGGCTGTATAGCGGCCCATAACCTGCCGTACGGTTGAGCGAACCTCCGGAATAACCAGCACCGATTCGTAATCGCGGGTAAATTGCTCATGGATGTACCCGATTTTGTCAGCAATGGGAGAATACCGGACTGTAATATCAATATGGATTGAAAGGCCGTTTTTGTCCAGCACATCCATGTTTTCTTCGGCCGATGTCTCATTCACTTTGTAGACATAAACATCGTTCCATGGTGCTTTCATGTGGGTACCGGGGCCTTCAATATTGTCTTTGTCCAAACCTTTACCAAAAGGATAGAAAATTACTGCCCGTTCGGTAGCGCTAATGGTGTAGAACAAGCTGGATGACAATGCCAGGATTACGATAAAGGCAATTACGGTTAGGATAATAAAGGGTAGTCTGCGGTTATTCATAGATTCAAAAATTTAGTAAAAGACTTTTTAAGGCAGTCAGGCAAATTACTACAAATAGGTATCGGGTAGGCACAAATTGAAAAAGAAAAGTGCTCTGCAGGAAGAAAAAAAAGAGCGGCCTGCGGACCGCTCTTGTATTTGGCATTTAGAATCTGAAAATCAGATTGAAGAACCCGATCCTTCACCAGATCCTGATGGGGTTTCGGTGGAGGGTGCAGGCGTAGGCGTTACAACCACTGGCGTAGGGGTAGGAACGGGTGCCGGTACCGGTGCTGGCGTTACTTTCTTAGCAGCTGGTTTCTTCTTAGGAGTTGGTTTCTTAGCTACCTTCTTAACAGCCTTCTTCACAACTTTCTTAGCCTTTTTCGCTACTTTCTTGACGGACTTCTTTACTTTTTTAGCAGCCTTCTTAACTACCTTTTTAGCTGATTTCTTTGCTGACTTTTTCGCTGCTTTTTTCGGTTTGGCTTTCCCTTTCTTAGCAGCCTTCTTCGCTTTCTTTGCCATGGGACTTGAGTTTTGTTTTGGTTGGAGTTTTACTGAGCATTGCGTTTTACAATACTCTCTATGTAAATGTAATTACAGATTGTTTAACCAAGCAATAAGTAACGGATTAATTTTTACTTTAAGTACGATCGTGCCATCAACTCCAGTTTGTACCGAGTTGTTCCGGCATACTTTCTCCGGGAATAAAGGCAACCCGGTGGCAGGTTGAACCACCGGCATGGTTCATAGGTCTTTACGGTAGCCCCTCATTTCGTTGACTGGTATCGCCAAAAATGCTGTTAACCCTGTTTGGCTATATAGTTACCCATTCCCTTAAGGTGGCAAAGGTAAACTGCAGTTCTTCCATTATTAAGCAAACAGTGGGGTGTCGGGTATAGCGGGTATCCAGGTTAACTGATGGCAAGCTGGAATGCTTACGTTCTCGTAACTTAAAAAATACCACAACCCTGCAGGAGATGAGGGGGTACAAGTGTATCTTTCAGCTTGGCACGTTAAGTTTCTCGCGTGATAGTAAATAACGTACTTAGTCTATTATAAACAGGAATGAAAATTTACCGAACCAGGAAAGGCATAGTAATAGAACACCACGGTGGTTATTACCCGTCTGCTACATCCGATTGGGATACATGCGTAAACCGCCCCAATCTCTTTAACACGCTATCAGGCGAAATAAAAAATGTAAAAGCAGATGCAACGCTGCAAAAACTAATTGAAGCAGAGCTGCTTGCACCCATTGGAAGTCAGGAAGTCTGGGCTTCTGGCGTAACGTATCTGCGCAGTCGCGAAGCCCGTATGGAAGAATCGAAAGATGCCGGGGGTGGGGATTTCTATGCCCGTGTGTATGAAGCGGATCGGCCTGAATTATTTTTTAAAGCGCCAGCCTATCGCGTTGTAGGTTCGGGCGATAAAGTTCGAATCCGCAAAGATTCAAAATGGAATGTGCCGGAGCCGGAACTTACCTTATTCATTTGTTCCACCGGAAGTATTGAAGGTTATACCATTGGCAACGATATGTCATCGCGCGATATTGAAGGCGAGAACCCGCTCTATCTGCCACAGGCTAAATCATATGATGGCTCAACTGCGATTGGTCCTAGCCTGTACGTAGCCGAGAAACCCATTGCGCCCGATGCCCGAATAAGTATTAGCATCCAACGCAAAGGTGAAACCGTTTTTTCAAATGAGATTTCCATAAACCGAATGAAGCGTAAGCATACCGAGTTGGTGGAGTACCTGTTTCGGGAAGTGACCTTTCCATTCGGAACTTATTTAATGACAGGCACGGGCATTGTTCCACCCGATAGTTTTACGTTGCAGTCCGGTGATACAATCAAAATATCTATTGAGAATATCGGCACATTGGAGAATACAGTAGCTTAATTTCATGACTGTTGAACTACCCATACCAGGTTTGCCTCTCGGAGAAAACAACGATTGATGGGTGTTTGCTTCGTGTTTAGTGGCTTTCGCCTATTCTTTATGCTTTGAAAACTTTAAGTCAAAATCCGGTGTGAGCTAAAGCCCGGAGCAAGTGTTACGATATGGGGTTATAGGTGTTGAATAAGAATTGTATCCAAAATTTAAATCCTTTTTCATAGGAAAATCCTTTATAAATTCCTTACTTTTTCACTTTACTCAATCATCCCATGTTTAGAATAGGTTTCCTGACCGCATGCAGCAGTACTCTCTTTATATCTTTTTTTCTGCTAGGTATCCAAGCAGCAAGTGCAACTCCGAACCCAGACCCAGTTAATGAGTCATCCTATAAACTGGGAATGAAGTTGCTGAAGAGAGGTAAACCTGAAGCTGCATTACCCTTTTTTCTAAAGTTGAATGAGTTACACCCAAACACTCCAGGCATCCAGTTTCGATTAGCATATTGTTATTATCACACCTCAGATCAACAATACAAGGCATTTGATCTTCTTGAATCCAGTAAAAAGAAGATATTAAAAGAGCTAAGTTTTGAATCGGATGACCTGACAGGTGCCCCTATAAGTGTCTATTATTATTGTGGGTTACTAGCTGAAAAACTGGAACGGTTTGATCTGGCCAAGACCAACCTTTCCAGTTACCTCAGAGCAACCAAAACAATACAAGATAGTGGGGGTCCGGTGTATGTAACAACAAAGACACGTAGGGAGATAGAGGCTATGATTAATAGAATGGATGATCATAAGCTATTTGTAAAGGAGCCATTCCCTTACTATGTAAAGAGTTTAGAAATCGTGAATAAGCCCGCAGTAAGTGAAACAAATCCGGTAGTATTTCCAGGCGTTAATAATAACAAACAGGGTTCAGTTGCGGATCTCACTTTATCCTATCGGGTACTTTCAGGGCAAACAGAACAAACGCTTTACCGTAATGCAAATGATTTAGAGAAAGAACCAAAATTTGAAGGCTTTACAATTGTTTATTACGATATCAGTCATGACATGTTGATATTAAAATCAACGGATGTAAAGGGAAGGTATGATCTATTTTCATCTCATAGAACGGATGGAATCTGGACAAATCCAATGAAGTTTAATATCTGTAAGCGAAAATCTAATGAAACCAGTGGGTTTATTTCTGACGATGGAAAATGGCTGATATTCACCAGTGATAGAAAGGGCTCATTGGGTGGATCTGATATTTGGATAAGTGCCCGGCACCCTAGCCGTGGTACCTGGCAAAAACCTGTAAATGCAGGCCGCTCAATCAACTCGGAGTACAATGAGGTTTCTTTGTACCCCTCTTGGGAAAATGATAAATTTTTTCTGAGTAGTGATAACCCCAAAGGTATGGGAGGCTTTGATATTTACGAGAATAATTTCTACCAGGGAAAAGTTGGACATTCTTCACAACTCAAATACCCGGTTAATTCATCGGGAGACGACCTTGGTTTTGCGTCTACCGTAGGCTCGTACCATGTGTTTACTTCAAACCGTGGAGCAAAAGACTTCGATCTGTATTACGTAGATAGAACTACACCTGTTCGATTGGTTCAGTTGGTAGGAAATGTTCCTGATGAGGCCGTACAGAAACGAACAGATGCCCATACAGATATAGTGGTGTTTGAAGATTTAGTTAATGTGATCGAAAAAGTTAAGAACTCAGATCTGGAAACAGCTGTGAAAACAATTCAGGAAATGGAAACCAACAAGGCGATTGAGGTTGTGGCAGGCCTTGAACTTAAACAGGCAATTGATATTGTACAAACCGTTTCTCCAGAAAAGCGAAATGAAATCCTGGATGGAATGGAAGTAGAAAAGGCAGTTGATATTATCGATGCAATGTCTATATCAAGTGCTGTAGATGTTATCAGTTCCCTATCAGACATTAAATCCGTGCAGGTAATTGAAGAGATGGAAACCAATAAGGCTTTTAATATTGTAAACCAACTTGAATTACCAAAAGCAGTGGGTTTGCTGGAAGATATGGAGGTAGAAAAGGCTGTCGACTTTATGGATGAGTTTGCAACTACCAAAGCAATTAATCTTATTGATAAGATGGATGCAAAAAATGCAGCCGCTATTGTTAATCGTTTTGAAGAAAATAAGGCTACTGAGATTATTGAAGGTGTTGGGGTAGAGCGTGCGGTGGAGGTATTGGGTGGAATTGATCAGGAAAAAGCGACAAGGATTGTTGACCGGTTTAAGGCCGAAATGGAAACCGGTGAGGCTTCAGATGAAACCAGCAGCAAGGTGATGGCAATTATTAAAAAGTATTTTGCTGATCAGGTTAAAATTAAAGAATCAATTATTTTCAAAACTGTTTATTTTAATTTTAATAGTAGTGAGTTGCTTTTACTAACCCGTCAGGAACTTAAACTATTGGTAGCCTTCATGAACGAGAACAAGGACATTAAAATTGAAGTGGTAGGTCATACTGATATTATTGGAGATTGGGATGTAAACCTAAAAGTTTCGCACGATCGGGCAAATGAAGTATTTGTCTTTCTGCGCAACAATCTGATTGAACGTGAGCGTATAATATTTTATGGTAAGGGGCCAGCTTCACCTATTGATACGAATGAATCAGAAGAAGGAAGGCAAAATAATAGACGTGTGGAGATTATCCTGTTGCAATGAAGCGATTACTGTCTTTGTTGTTTCTTGTTAATGGATTCGGTTTTGCTGCCTATTCACAATCTCTAGTTACAAATTTTTTTATTGAGCAGGCAGGTGGTGAGTTCGTTATTAGGTACGATTTGCAGTCTCAAATCAATAGAGGATATTATGTAAAGTTGTTCCTGGTAAACGATAGCCTATCCCGTACGGTACAACTTACTCAATTAACCGGAGATGTGAACAATGTGCAACCCGGTGGTGGAAAGACGATCAAGTGGAATCCTGGCTCATCTCAGGGATTAGGGTTTACAAAAGCCCGGTTTCAAATTGATGTTTATCGGGTACCTGATAACCTTACAAACATGGTTTATGTAGAGGGTGGCTCGTATTTGATGGGCTCTGAAAATGGTGGTGATGATGCCATTCCACTACATCCGGTTACAGTAAGTAACTTTTACCTTGGGGTAACAGAGGTAACCATAAAAGAGTATCGACTTTTTTGTAAGGAAGCAAATTACCCTTTACCTGAGCCTACATTATCGCCAGAAGAGGAACACCCCATAACATTTGTTAATTGGTATGATTCGAATGCTTACCTTGATTGGCTTAGTAAGAAATCAGGAATAAACTACCGATTACCAACCGAGGCAGAGTGGGAATTTGCTGCCCGCGGAGGTACTCAGACCAACAATCTTGACTATAGCGGTAGCAATAATATTAATGATGTTGGCTGGTACAATCAGAATTCACTCGGATCCATGCATCATCCGGTAGGCAAGCTTAAACCAAATAATCTGGGTTTGTTTGACATGACCGGTAATGTATGGGAGTGGTGTCAGGATTGGTATAATAGTAAGTTCTATTCTGTCTCACCAAGCCAGGATCCTGCCGGCCCGGCAATAGGCAAAGTTAAAGTAGGTCGGGGCGGCAGTTGGTATAACAAGGCAGTGCCTGTTGGATTTCGCTATTTTCTTACTCCACAGTCAAAAACAAACTATGTAGGTTTTCGAGTGGCACTTTCAGCAAGCAAAAATCCTCCCGTTTTGGTGGGTAGTGGAATTTCCGCTGTTGTAAATATTGAATCGCGCTCAGCACAAGCTTTGCCAAAAGCAAAGAACACGGAACCACCTATTATACAGGTTATTAATCCTGTGGTCGAACGGGGGCAGATGATTTCGTACTATGGTGCTGAGGTAAAGGTTAAAGGGAAAGTTGCTGCTAAAACAAATCTACTATTGTTTCTTGTAAATGGAATGGAAACACCGGTAGATGAAAATGGATATTTTGAACAACGTGTTTCCTTAAAATATCTTGAAAATGAAATTCAGATACGAGCGATTGATGCTGACAGAAATGTAGGCTCAGTTACGTTCACCATTAATCGCGAGCTAAATCAGGCTGAAGTTGAGCGTAAAAGCACGCAGGTGCGGGGCGTAAACTATGCACTATTAGTTGGAACAAACAATTACAAAGAATTCCCCACGCTTAGCAATCCGGTATTTGATGTAAACATGATTGCAAAAGAGCTGGAACAATCGTTTGGGTTTGAAGTAAAGACATTAATTGATCCCACACTTGAAGAGTTCTACTCCATGCTACGAAGTTATGGCAGCCGGAAATATTCTTCGATAGATCAGTTGTTCATTTTTGTTGCCGGCCATGGTATTTTTGATGATGTATTTGGAGATGGTTATCTCGTGTTGGCCGACTCAAGAAAGGAGGATCTTAATAAGACCAGTTATATCTCGCACTCAAATCTTCGCACCATTTTAAATAACATTGATTGTGCACATATTTTTTTGGTGCTAGATGTTTGTTTTGGAGGAACTTTTGACCCGATTGTTGCCAGTCGGGGAGATGAGTATGAAGCCATGAACCGAGATCAGTTTATTACTAAAAAACTTCAGTATCGCACACGTCAATATTTAACATCGGGTGGTAAAACATATGTGTCTGATGGCAGGCCAGGCTCTCACTCACCTTTTGCCAGAGAGTTTATCCGCGCACTAAGAGGTATGGGTGGGGCGGATCGTGTACTTACAATTAATGAGATTATCGGCTTTGTAGAAAAAGTCCAACCAGAACCACGCAGAGGCGAGTTTGGTACCAATGAGCCTGGTAGTGATTTCCTTTTTATATCCAGAGAATAATTACGGTAAAGAGTAGTTTTATGAATAGGGTAACTTCCTGATTGGAGAATGGTTCTCGAATTAGTAATCCAATAAAAGTTAAAAGAAAATTACAACTAGTCATGGCATACAGAAGTTCAGAATGGTTTGGAAAGAAAGATAAAATGGGTTTTATCTATAGAAGCTGGATGAAGAACCAGGGTTTTCCCGAAGATCTTTTTGATGGCCGACCGGTAATCGGCATATGCAACACCTGGTCTGAACTTACACCTTGTAATGCGCACTTGCGTGAAATAGCCGAATGGGTGAAACGCGGAGTTCATGAAGCGGGTGGTTTTCCGTTGGAGTTTCCGATCATGTCGTTAGGAGAAACGTTACTGAAACCAACCGCCATGTTATTCCGCAACTTAGCCAGCATGGATGCTGAAGAATCCATCCGCGGCAACCCGATTGATGGGGTGGTATTACTTACAGGTTGCGATAAAACTACACCCTCAACTTTAATGGGTGCAGCAAGTGTTGACTTGCCCACGCTGGTTGTACCCGGTGGGCCCATGTTAAATGGTAAATATCAGGGAAAAGATATTGGTTCGGGTACTTCGGTTTGGAAGTTTACCGATGACCTGAAAACCGGTAAGATCACCTATGATGAATACTCGCATGCTGAAAGCTGCATGTCGCGAAGCCCGGGTCATTGCATGACGATGGGCACCGCATCTACCATGGCCTGTATGGTTGAGTCGTTGGGTATGACCTTGCCAGGGGCAGCTGCTATACCGGCTGTTGATTCGCGCAAGAAAGTATTGGCCCAACTTTCCGGAAGAAGAATTGTTGAAATGGTGAAAGAAGATCTCAGGATTTCTAAAATTCTTACGCGCAAAGCGTTTGAGAATGCGATAAAAGTAAATGCTGCAGTTGGTGGATCGTCTAATTTTTTAATTCACCTTACCGCTATTGCCGGTAGAATTGGTGTTGAACTCAATCTGGAAGATTTTGATAAACTGGGAAGCAAGATTCCCCTGCTGTTGAATCTGATGCCATCGGGTAAATTTCTGATGGAGGATTTTTATTACGCAGGTGGATTACCGGTTATCATCAGTCAACTGAAAGAACAACTGCATATGGATGCGCTTACCGTGAATGGAAAAACACACGGTGATAATATTGCCGGGCGCGAAACCTGCTACAACAAAGAGGTTATTGCGGAGTATAAAAGCCCATTCATCCCTGAAGCAGGAATTGTAGTATTGAAAGGTAATCTGGCCCTGAATGGTGCTGTGATCAAACCATCGGCTGCAACACCTGCACTAATGAAGCACAAAGGCCGCGCGGTAGTGTTTGAAGATATTGAAGACTACCATAGCCGGGTGGACGATCCCAACTTAGACATTGATGAAACCTGTGTGATGGTTTTAAAAAGTGTTGGGCCTGTGGGTTACCCCGGTATGCCGGAAGTAGGTAACATGACCTTACCCAAAAAACTTCTTGATAAAGGTGTTACGGATATGGTACGCGTTTCGGATGGCCGGATGAGCGGTACTGCTTACGGCACGGTGGTGCTGCATGTATCGCCCGAGTCGGCAATTGGTGGTAATCTGGCGCTTGTGAAAAATGGCGATATGATTGAGTTGAATGTAGAGAAAAAACTTATTCACCTGCATGTTTCGGATGAGGAACTGGCCGCCCGCAGAAAGAACTGGAAACAACCGGCCCCTATGGCAGACCGCGGTTATGTAAACTTATACGTAAAACATGTTCAGCAATCGGATAAAGGTGCGGACCTTGATTTTCTGGTGGGCAAATCCGGATCGAAAGTAACCCGCGATTCTCACTAGGTTCTAATCCAAGCATTAGTAGTGCTGCGAATATTTCTTTCGATACTCCAACGGGCTGTAATGCGTAACCGCTTTAAACTGACGATTAAAATTTGAAAGCGTATTGAATCCGCTATCGTAACAAACCTGCGATACGTTGATAGTCTGATTGGTTAATAGCTTGCAACTGTGCCCCACGCGTATCTCGGTTAAGAAATCGGAAAACGTTTTGTTGGCATGTACTTTAAAATACCGGCTGAAGGCACTCGGGCTCATGTTGGCAATTGCCGCTACATCATCCAGCATAATTTTTTCGCGAAAGTTTTTCATTACATAAGCATACACCCGGTTCATCCGGTCGGTTTCTGTTTCCTTCATGGAGTTGGTGTAGCCATCGGTTGCCAGTACTTTAAATTCGGAAGAGTTTGAAATTATATTTAACAGGTTAAGCAAGGTGAGAATCTGATCGAAATCGGATACCTGCAATACCCGATGCATGAGTTCGGTTACGCGCTGATGTGTTTCACCAAAGATTTCAATGCCACGATGTGCGAGTTGCAAAAGCTGCTTTACTTTATACATTTCATTTTTTTGAAGCAGTTCTTTGCCTAAAAAATTTTCCGGGAAATAAATTACAATGCCTTCCGTCATCAAACCGGAATCACCCATGAAATATTCATGGTCGCTCTGCCAGAGGTGGGGAAGGTTAGGGCCTGTAAATACCAGGTCGCCTTCCTTAAACGGAGTAACATGATCGCCAATAAAGCGGGTACCTGATCCTTGCAATACCAGAAAGATCTGATACTCCGGATGAAAGTGCCAGTTCGGATCAAAATGCGGGGCCAGCAGATGTTTCGCTTCAAAGGCATGATCTTCTGATATAGGCGATTTTTGAAGGGCTACTTTCATGTTACCATTTTGTTGGCTGCTGGTACTTAATTGTCCTGATTTTCAATCCTGTTGTTATTTCATGTCAAAATAAAGTCATTTTTTGATAAAAAAAGGTAAACGATTGCAGTTTACTTAGAGGAATTTTAACCACTTAAATACTGGGTGCCATGCGATTCATAATTATCATTTTCATTCTTGGTCTTATTGGTTTAGTTAGTTCCTGTAATCAGCCAGCCAAAAGCCTGCGTAATGACTCCGGTAAACTGGAAATCCTTTTTCTTGGGCATAACAGCGAGCATCATAACTCAGCACAACTTTTACCATTACTTGCTTCCCGGCTTTCGCTGAGTGGAATAAGTTTTACTTATAGCAGTAACCCAAATGATCTGAATACTGAAAATCTGGATAAGTATGATGCGTTGATGATTTATGCCAATCACGATAGCATCACAACTTCGCAGGAAACGGCATTGCTATCATTTGTAGAAAAAGGCAAAGGATTTATCCCGGTGCATTGTGCAAGTTGGTGTTTTCGCAATTCGCCAAAATATATTGATTTAGTTGGTGGCCAGTTTTCAACCCACAAAACTGATTCCTTCACCACAGAAATCATTAAGAAAGATCATGTCATCACCAAAGACTTACAACCCTTTTCAACGTGGGATGAAACCTACGTACATGACAAACTAGCCAATGATCTTACAATTTTAATGGAGCGGGTAGAGGGCGATCATCGCGAACCATGGACGTGGACCAAAGAATTTGGAAAAGGAAGAGTATTCTATACCGCTTACGGTCACGATGAACGCACGTGGGATAACCCCGGGTTTCATGAATTGATGAAGGCCGGAATTTTGTGGGCCGTGGGCGATGAGGCCAGGCAAAAATGGGAATCATTCAGCAAGCAACTGCCCACTCTGGTCTATCGCGATGCTGAAGGAATTCCAAATTATGAAAAACGTAGTCCCGGGCCGCGCTATCAGGATCCGCTTACCGCGGAAGAGTCAGCTAAGTTGATTCAGGTACCGGTTGGGTTTGATCTGGAGTTGTTTGCATCTGAACCTGATATTATTAACCCCATTGCCATGGAGTGGGACGAGAAAGGAAGACTGTGGGTAATTGAAACCGTGGACTATCCCAACACCGTATTGGAAGATAAGAGTGAAGGTGATGATCGGATTAAAATCTGTGAAGATACCGA
Source organism: Bacteroidota bacterium (assembly GCA_051715445.1). Taxonomy (GTDB): domain Bacteria; phylum Bacteroidota; class Bacteroidia; order Cytophagales; family Cyclobacteriaceae; genus ELB16-189. The sequence continues at coordinate 96,678 of JBPXJU010000016.1, forward strand.
TGGCGATGGTAAGGCAGATAAGTTCACCGTGTTTGCAGATAAGTTGAATATTCCTACCAGCATGGTCTTTAGTAATGGGGGAATAATTGTTTCGCAGGCACCCCATTTTTTATTTCTGAAAGATACCGATGGTGATAATAAAGCTGATGTAAGAAAAATAATTATAGATGGTTGGGGCGTATTTGATACACATGCCGGGCCATCCAATCTAACCTATGGATTGGATAACCAGATTTGGGGCGTTGTGGGTTATTCAGGTTTTGAAGGAACAATTGCTGGCGAGAACCGTCAATTTCGTCAAGGCATTTATCGGTTTAAACCGGATGTATCTGCTTTTGAATTTATGACCAACACCAGCAACAACACCTGGGGTTTTGGTTTAACTGAGAACAACGATGTGTTTGCCTCTACTGCCAACAATACGCACAGTGTTTTTATGGGTATTCCTAATAAAGCGTTGCGTGATGTAGAGGGAGTTCAACTGAATGGCAGTGCGAAGATAGACGGACATTATGCTATGCATGCCATCACCGACAAGGTTCGCCAGGTTGATGTATTTGGTGGATTTACTGCAGCCGCTGGCCATCATTTTTATACAGCCCGTAATTACCCGGAACAATTCTGGAATAAAGTAGCATTTGTATGTGAACCAACCGGCCACCTGGTGCACATGGCTCAAATCGAAAAGAAGGGTGCTGGTTTCATTGAAAAAGATGGTTGGAATTTGTTTGCCGGTGCCGATGAATGGGTGGCTCCGGTTGATGCGAAAGTTGGCCCGGATGGAGCCGTGTGGGTTTTGGATTGGTATAACTTTATCATTCAACACAACCCAACGCCAACACCTGAGCGTGGAGGTTTTGAAGGTGTGAATGGAAAAGGAAATGCCTATGAAAATCCATTACGTGATAAATTGCACGGGCGGGTGTGGCGGGTAGTGAGCCGCCAGGCAAAAACAGTTAAGCCGCTTGTGCTGAGCAAAGACGATCCGGATAAATTGATTAAGGCATTGAGCAACGATAATCAGTTTTGGCGCTTGGCTGCCCAACGTTTATTGGTAGAGCGTAGCAATCTGGATGTGTTACCGGAGTTGTTTGACCTGGCAAACAATCAAACCGTAAATGAATTTGGTGATAACTATGCCGCCATTCATGCGCTCTGGACCATGGATGGGTTGGGAGCAATCAGTAAAGATGATCAGGCACACGTGGTAGTTGAAAAAGCATTAACACACCCGGCAGCGGGAGTAAGAAAAGCGGCCATTCAGATTTTATCTAAATCCGGTTGGTCTGAAGAACTGGTAACCAGATACAACTTGTTAAACGATAAAGATGCAAATACCCGTTTGGCGGCAATTGTTTCGTTAATTGAGATTGCCCCATCAGAATCACTGGGCGCAACACTTTATCAGATCAGTACCGAAGAAAGCGTGAAGCATGATGAATGGTTATCGAAAGCTGTGTATGCGGTAGCACATCAGCATCGCAAGGGTTTTTTAGCAGCCTTCAAAACTGCGAACCCAGATTATACCGGCCCTCAAGTAGAAGGAAGTGCAACACCTGCCGCGACTGATTATAATGACGCAGCCTGGAAAACTATCGACCTGCCCCGGTATGTTGATCAGAATCAGGATGGTATTTTTTGGTTCAGAAAAGTTATTGACATACCCGCTGCAATGGCCGGTAAAAAAGCAGTGCTTTCACTTGGGCCAATCAACGACTCCGATATTACTTACATTAACAGTGTACGGGTAGGAGGTACCGAACGGAAGGTAAATGAGAAAAGGATTTACACGATTGATGCAAATGTTTTGAAACCTGGTCGCAATGTGCTGGCTATTCGTGTGGAAGATATTGGTGGACCGGGAGGCATTTATGGAAAGCCAGAAGAGATGTTTCTGCAAGCTGGCGCACAAAAGATTGCGTTGCACGGAGTTTGGAAATTTGAACGGGAACAAACCAGAAAATCAAATGATCAAAACCTTTTTACAGGAACAACAATCGGAAATCTGTTTGCCGATAATAATCTCGACAAAGTTGATCTGGATGAAGCCCCCGCTTCAGCAAGCGGTGCAAAGGTTATCAGACTGAAAGTAATCAAGAATGAAATGAAGTACGACCTGAAAGAGTTTAGTGTTGAGGCCGGTAAACCCGTTGAAATTATATTTGAGAATCCTGACTTCATGCAGCACAATTTGGTTATTGCTCAGATTGGTTCACTCGAAACGGTTGGAAAGGCAGCTGATAAAATGGCGAGTGACCCGAAGGGTGCTGAGAAGAATTATGTTCCGGCACTTCCTGAAGTCCTGTTTGCCTCCAAACTTGTTAATCCACAGCAAACCGAAACTCTTCGGTTTGTGGCACCTGTCAAAGTCGGAGATTATCCTTTTATATGTACCTTCCCCGGTCATTGGTCTATTATGAACGGCACAATGAAAGTTGTTTCGGGCAAGCCACTTTAGCAGATTCCATACATGAGTTTGAAAGTAAAATTTGGAGTAAGTACCTGGCTGTGGACTTCACCCTTCACTACCGAAACCATTAGTCTGTTTCCAAAGATCAAAGCAATGGGTTTCGATGCAGTTGAAATTCCAGTGGAGTATCCGGAGATGATTGATGTAAAAGTGGTAAAGTCAGCTTTGGATCAGCACGGACTGGATGTAATTGTGTGTGGAGCGTTTGGCCCCACACGCGATTTAACAAACGATGATCCGGCTGTGCATGAAACCTGCTTTCAATACATTGTGCAATGTCTTGATTTCTGTAATGTGTGGGGTGCAAAGTTTTTAGCGGGCCCAATGTATTCGGCAGTAGGCAAAGCACGAATGGTTTCGCCTGAACAACGAAAAAAAGAGTGGGACAGAGCTGTTGCCAACCTGTATAAAGTATGTAAGCTGGCACACGAGCGTAATCTGGAAATTGCCCTAGAGCCATTGAATCGCTTTGAGTCAGACATGGTTAACACGGCTGAAGATGTGCTACGGCTGGTAAATGATATAAACCACCCCGCTGCCAAAATCATGCTTGATGGATTTCACATGGCTATCGAAGAACGCAACATTGAATCGGCAATTACCTCGGTAGGGGATCGACTCATTCATTTACAGGTGGCAGAAAATTATCGCGGTACACCAGGCACGGGGCAAACACCCTGGAACGCTTTGCGGCAAGGTCTACAAAACATAAATTATAAGGGTGTTATTTCTATCGAAAGTTTTACACCAGAAGTAAAAGAATTAGCCGGTGCCGTGTGCATCTGGAAAAACCTGGCGCCATCGCAAGATGGATTTGCACAGGATGGCCTTCAGTTTTTGAAAAAATTGTTAACCGATTAAGTTATGAGCAACAAGACAATCAATATCGCTATTATTGGTCTCGGCTTCGGGGCTGAATTTATTCCGATCTATCAAAAATATCCTGGTGTTAAGTTGGTGGCAATCTGCCAACGCAATAAAACCAAGCTTGATGAAATCGGAGATGCTTTCGCAATTGAAAAGCGATACACCGACTATGATGAATTATTGAAAGATCCGGAGATTCATGCGGTACACATCAACACCCCCATTCCCGATCATGGTATTCAATCCATCAAAGCGTTAAAGGCTGGCAAGCATGTAGCCTGTACCGTGCCAATGGCCACTACCGTAGAGGAGTGTGAGGAGATTGTGCGCCTTACCCAGGAAAAGGGTTTAACGTATATGATGATGGAAACCGTGGTTTATGCCCGTGAGTTTCTCTACATGAAAGAACTGTATGAAAAGGGGGAGTTGGGAAAAATTCAGTTTATCAAAGCCAGTCACCAACAGGATATGGACGGTTGGCCAAATTACTGGCCGGGTCTTCCGCCTATGTATTATGCCACCCATTGTGTAGGTCCGGTGTTGGGGTTGCTTAGAAAAGAAGCGGAGTATGTTTCCTGCTTTGGATCAGGTACCATCCGCGAGGAGTTGATTAAACATTACAACTCACCATATGCTGTAGAAACCACCCATGTTAAATTAAAAGATTCAGATCTGAGTGCGCATGTCTATCGTTCTTTATTTGATGTAGCCCGTCAGTATCGTGAAAGTTTTGAAGTATACGGTTCAAAGAAATCAATAGAGTGGCCGCTGATAGAAGGTAAACCGTTGGTAGTACATACAGCCAAAAAACCAGAACATGAAATTCCACAGGAAGTGGAGTGTCCGGATTTTGCCAAACTATTACCGGAACCCATTCAGCGATTTACCACCAAAGGTGTGTACGATGCTGATGAACATCAACATTTGTCTTTTACACAAGGTGCAGGTCACGGGGGTTCGCATCCGCATCTGGTACACGAGTTTGTAAGTTCATTGGTACAAGGCAAACAACCTTATCCTAATGCCACTCAATCGGCTAACATTACTTGTGTAGGTATTCTGGCACACGAATCGGCCAAACAAGGTGGTAAAATAATTCCGTTGCCTGAGTTTACGTTTTCTAAGAAGGTTTGACACAGTATTACTGAGAGACCTGATCAATTACTTTCCGATACAAATTGTTAAGCTAAAATGTAAAGCCCTATTAATAAAGGGTTTCAGAGGTTGCATATTTATTTGGGCAACAACTGGGCAACAAAACCCACTAAAACAAGTGCAAGTACAGCACAAAGAAAAGAAAAAATGTTGTTTAGTGTAGAGTGTGTTTGTCCTTATCATAAGCAATAAGCGAAGATAAGTTTTTACACTATCTTAATTGACTAACAACTGCTTCCAATTGTAAGCCCATATACTGGCAGAACTCTTCAACGGTAACAACTTGGTGATGCTGCTTGTTGAAGTACTCTTTAATCCTCTTAATAAGGTATCTACCATATCTGTCGCTTTTGCCTGTGATTATCTGAATGTCTTTCGGATAAATACACAGTCTATTCATTATTAAATTACTCTTTTCATACTCTATCCATACATCAGGTATAAAGTAAACATTGCAAAGATAATATGTTTTTGTGAGTGGTAAAAGTGTGTTTGTTGGAATAATGTGGCAATAACGGAAATGTCGGAAGTGGTTATTTGTAGAGCCTTATAAAGCGTTATAGTTTTGTATCGTGATGAAGAAATTAATTGCATCGGTGTTGTTTTTAACGGCTTTTACAGCCGCTTTTTCGCAAGAAGAAGCAAGGGTAATGAAAGTTAAGGATGGCGATACATACGTTCTTAAAACGACTGCAAAGGAGCATACAATAAGGTTATTAAATGTTGATGCTCCCGAACTAAATCAACACTGGGGTTTTAACTCTTGGCTCAATGTAAAAGCCTTGATACTTGGTAAAGTGGTAAGGTTTGAAGTATTGAAAACTGATGTGTACGGTAGAGAATTGGCAATGGTATATGTGGATGGGCAAAGACTGGATGAAATACTTATTGCAAATGGTTGGGCTTGGCACTACATCAATTTTGATAATGATGCAAGGCTTGAAGATTTGATGCGGAAAGCATCAAGCGAAAGAAAAGGACTTTGGGAATGTGGGGCTGATAAAGTTTGTCCGCCCTGGCTATTCAGAAAGTATAATGCAAAAAATAGATACAGGTTTTGTAAAGGCTGTATCGCAACTAAAAAGTAATTACTAACAATTTAAATAAATAAAAAAATGGCAAGATTAAAAGGCTTACTAAAAATAGAAGGTACATTGGATAACCTTACCTTCTACAAAACACAGGATGGACATCTTGTGAAAACAAAAAGTGGTGTATCTGGTGACAGAATAGCCAATGATCCTAACTTTCAGCGTACCCGTGAAAACGGTAGCGAATTTGGAAGCTCTGCAAGTGCTGGAAAATTACTCCGCAATGCTGTTCGTAATTTGATGATGAACGCAAGTGACAACCGTGTTACCAGTCGTTTAACGCAAATAATGACACAGATTAAAAACTACGATGCCACTTCTCCAAGAGGTGAAAGGAATGTAGGTATCGGAATTGCGGACCCGATGGCACAAGCCTTATTGAAAGGTTTTGATTTCAATGATAGTGCAACTTTGGGTAGTGTTGTATTTGCTCCGTTCACTGTAAACACTGGTACTGGTGATATTGCTTTCCCTGCATTCACTCCTATCAATGATATTTACTACCCTACTGGAGCAACCCACGTTAGTTTTAAATCTGCATTTGCTGATGTGGATTTTGTAAACAACGTAAGTGCAATTGAATACAGCCCTGTGCAAAATATTGTAATTGATGGCACAAACACTCCATTCAATTTACTTCCTGCCGGTGTTCCAGCAGGTGCAGGCACAAAACTTTATTTCTTGACGATTGAATTTTTCCAAGAGGTAAACGGTATTCAATACTCGTTAAAAAATGGTGCTTACAACGTGTTAAACATTGTTGAATTAGCCTAATAGCTTTCTTTCTTATCGGTTAAATAGAAGCCCTGCCCTTGTGGTGGGGCTTCTTGTTTTAAAGCAATAGCAAAGCCCTAAAAGGGCAATGCTGAAAGCTCACGAACACCTGATGGATAGCACCAAACGAAACAACCACAAGGAAGCTGATAAACCTTGATGCCAAACACTGGCTGATGGGCTAACCGAGACCTGCGGATGTAACGCTGATAAGCAAAAGGTGAAAGCTGCAAGTGCTGATGGAGAACCTGCGGAGTAAAAGGACAAATGCCTAACTGGCTGCCTGCTGAAATACGTGGATGATTTTGCATAATGAAATAATTTATATGCTTCTCTCAGCAAGGGGGATAAAAAAACCAAAAGGAAACGGAATAAATGATAGCCTTGTGCGTTGGCTTTGTGTTTATGCCGTAGTCTTTTGGTTTTTTTAGTGTTGGCTTTGTGCGTCTGCCCCCCTTGCTATTTTTGCATATAAATTTTTTATGGTGCAAAAGCATTTCCCCAGGTTATGGCAGCCAATACGGCTACCTTTTAAAGTGCCTGTACATCATTGCTTTTTTTACATCGGCTAAGAGTGCCAATGTTTCGTACATCTGTTTTTCTTTTCGTTCTATCAGCTTTACTTTATGAACATCTTGCACAAAGGCATATTTATCTTTGCTGACTGCTTCGGCTTGTGCCTTAATGGTGCTTTTAAAATCACTGATGCGGATAAATGGAATAACTGAACCAGTAAGGAATTGATGAAAATGCTTTGCTTTCCATAAGCCGAAAGAAAGGGTTTTGTAAAAATCCATATCATCTGAATTTTTGCAGGAAATTACAAAGCAATTCGGGCAAGGTTTTTCAAGTGGTTTGCCACTATTTAAACCTTTGCATAAAATGTAAACATCAAATTCGCTTGTTTGATTTTTTGGATTGAATGTGTGAATTTTTGGACTGTGCATAATACTTGCTTTAAAGTTTGTATCTGCTTTTGCCCTTGCCTGTGCTGTGCTTCGCTTACGCTCCGCAACACATATATAATTTGACAAAGAAAAAAAACAGAAAAAAAAAGAAAGCATTCTGATAGGTGGCGTGGCTAAAAAACCAAAAGGAAACGGAATAAGTCCCGAAGGGTGAAAGGCAAATACCAATAAAAAATAAAAGATTATTTGCCTTTCATTATGCCGTAGTCTTTTGGTTTTTTTATCAGCGTGGGCTTGTGTGAGCCACCTAATTTTGCTGA
>JBPXJU010000017.1:0-18681 GCA_051715445.1 Bacteroidota bacterium
TTTGTAATTCTGCCAAAGCATAAAATGGTTTTTTTGACGTTTTAAGGCCAATATTTAACCAACCTGAACATCCGCATGAAAGCCGCTTTTACAGGCCTGTTCTTTTTCCTGATCATTCAGGCTTCCGCACAAGATGTTGAATCATATGGTGTGTTTGGTGGATTTAATTTTCCATTTACGGTAGATCAGGGATTACAGAAAGACCCGCGCTTCTTTGGGAAGTTTACCATTCGCGCTACCCCGGTAGGTTTTGCGTACGGGTACGACCGCGTGGGGCATGGCCTGTTGTTTACACCTAACTACACTCAACTTGGTCAAAAGTTTATTATAAAAAATACAACCGGTGGTGAAGTAGGCATACGCGATATCCAAATGAGTTACGTGAGTGTACCTGTTGCACTTAAGCTTCATATTAATGACATGTCGTTCTTTCGGATGAGCCTGGTAGCAGCAGTTGCTCCCAGTTTCTTAATTGCCGGTCAGGAAACGTTAACGATTAGGAATCCGGCCGGAGCAACGAAAATCCGCTACCCGAAAGGCGTAAGTGTACCTACCGATCCGGGGTATGAAATAGTTTACGATGGCGTGTTCGTTCCCGAACTAGATAAACAGGTATATGTACCCAAAAGTAAGTTCAATGCTTTTCAATTATTTGGATCGGTTGGCTTGCGCAGCGATTTTGATCTGAACGATGACTGGAGCATTAACTTCGATGGGCGCGCCAACTTTGGAATTTTTGATACACGTAAATCGGCATACCTGAATGAGTTAAAAAATCCGGCCGGCCCCAACGATGTGAATGGAAATCCGGGCGCTCCGGATATTTACGGCCAACGAAGAGAAATTTTCCTTTCGGTTTCTTTCGGCTTATCGCGGATTATTCAAATCAAGCATGCCTACAAACCGAAGGTTACTACTCATGCCGAAAACTTCAAGGCTGCAAATGCCAAACCACCCCGCTCTACCAGTGGCGTACATGGTGGTATGAGTAAACAAAAAGGTGGCGGCAAGAAGAAAAAGAATTAGTATTGGAAACTAAGCAGGTGGCAATCTTCAGTTGGGTGCCATTACCTCACCACATCCTGCCGACTGCCACCTGATGCCAATGTAATTACTGAAGCGTAAACTTTGCCTCCTTTACATCTCGTGAATTACCACCAATAAACACACTAAACTCACCGGGCTCAGCACCCCATTTCAACTCATAGTTGTAAAATGAAAGTTCTTCTTTAGTAACTTGAAAAGTTACGGTTTGAGTTTCTCTGGCTTTAATCATCACTTTCTTAAATCCTTTTAACTCTTTAACCGGTCGGGTAACAGAACCTACCCAATCGCGAATATAAAGTTGTACTACTTCCGCGCCATCATACTTACCCGTGTTGGTTACATCAACCGATACGGTGAGTGTTTCCGTTTGCGTTATAGTAGGTTTATCCAGTTTTACATCGCCATACGTAAATGTGGAATAACTTAACCCATATCCAAACGGATAAACCGGCTCGTTCGAAACATCGATGTAGTTAGATTGAAATTTCTGGAACCATGGCCCGCTAAGCGGACGACCCGTGTTTTTATGTGCATAATACAAGGGTACCTGTCCTACGTTTTGCGGAAAAGTTGTTGTTAACTTTCCGGAAGGGTTAACCGAGCCAAACAATACATCGGAAATGGCATCGCCAGCTTCGCTACCGCCAAACCAAACGTTCAGGATGGCCGGAACGTTTTCATTTTCCCACTTCAAAACCAATGGTCGTCCTGTAAATAAAACAGCTACCACAGGCTTACCGGTTTGCAGCAAAGCTTTTAACAACTCACGTTGGGTTTGTGGCAACTCCAGATTGGTAACGCTACTCGCCTCACCACTCATCTCGGCACCTTCTCCTATCACCGCAACAACTACATCGGCTGTGCGTGCAATTTTTACAGCTTCGGCCCGCATCTCTTCGGCCGAGCGTTTGTCACGGTTCAGGGATTTTCCAAACATGGTGGCGCGCTCTTCAATAGCGGCATCTTCATGCAGGTTTGAACCACGCGCGTAAATCAACTTTGCATTGTTACCCACTGCTTTTGTAAGGCCATCCATTACTGAAATTGATTCTGAAAAACGGGCAGCCACACTCCAGGTACCCGTCATGTTTTCGCGTGAGTTAGCCATAGGACCCACAACCGCAATAGTTCCGGATTTTTTTAACGGAAGAATGTTGCCTTCATTTTTTAGCAACACAAAACTCTCGGTTGCTGCTTTACGCGCTTCTGCACGATTTGCTTCCGAAAACACTTCTGTCTTTGCACGCTCTTCATTGCAGTATTTGTACGGATCATCAAACAAACCTAATTGGAACTTGGCCTTCAAAATTCTGCGACAAGCTTCGGTAATCTGTGCTTCTGTAATCTTTCCTTCATCTACTGATTTTTTAAGTGTGGTGAGCAAACCTTCGCTTACCATGTCCATATCCAATCCCGCATCTACTGCCCGTGCCGAAACGGTTTGTAAATCGCCAATGCCATGGGCTATCATTTCACTTACACCGGTATAATCCGACACAATAAATCCATTAAAGCCCCACTCCTTTCGCAGCACATCGGTTAGCAACCATTTGTTGGCTGTTGCCGGTATGCCATCAATCTCATTAAAGGAAGCCATAAAACTTCCGGCACCTGCATCTACAGCTGCTTTGTACGGTGGAAAGTATTCGTTGTACATCCGTTGCCGGCTCATATCGGTTGTGTTATAATCACGACCTGCCTCAGCTGCACCATACAATGCAAAATGTTTTACACACGACATGATGGTATTGTTGGCAGCAAGATCATTGCCCTGATAGCCTCTTACCATGGCTTTCGCAATTTGAGAACTCAGGTACGGATCTTCGCCATTGCCTTCTGAGATGCGACCCCAACGCGGGTCGCGCGATAAATCCAGCATAGGCGAAAACGTCCAGTTAATGCCATCGGCACTGGCTTCGGTTGCTGCAATTCGGGCGGTGTGTTCAATCAATTCCATATCCCAGCTGCAACTGGCTCCCAATGGAATTGGAAATACACTTTCATAACCGTGAATCACATCCATTCCAAAAATGAGTGGAATTTTTAACCGACTCTTCTCGATAGCAATTTGTTGCATCTCGCGAATTGCAGCCACACGCTTGATGTTGAATAACCCTCCTACCTGGCCATTCTCAATTTTTTTTGCGATATCCGAATTTGCGGCTGCACCGGTTGTAAACTGTCCGGCCGATGGCAGGTTCAGTTGACCAATTTTTTCTTCCAGTGTCATCAAATGAAGTACTGAATCTACACGGGCATCAATGCCTGATTGAAGCTGTGCCTGGCGGCCATTGCAAGAGGCAAGTGCAATTACCAAAATGAGTGGATAAAACGATTTCATATTTTTTTATTTTCGATGTACGATGTTCAAGTTTCTGTTTCTGGATAAGAATTTTTCAAACTGTTTCCGACAAATTTTATGATCCTTGCAGGCTAATTTTTAAATACTTAATAAGTAAACCCAAGTTTGGTAAGCCCAGACTGAATTTCGGGTGCTGACATAAATAAATCCCACAGTAAACCGGTACGATGATTTTCGATCATGATAATAATGGGTCCCTGATCAATTGCCAGGTATGAAGTTGCATACCAGTTTTCGGTAATGTTAAAGGCATCGTAAAATCCATATTGACCCCAAAGCCTATCGCCCATGGTATAATAAAAGAATTTTAATGCCTCCATCGACTCATCGGGTGTATACGGAAAAGCCGATAGGGCAGCGGTGGGCGTAATAACACCTAAATCGTTGGTGGGTGAATGTGCATTGTAACCTTGATGATTATCGCTTGCTGTAAGTCCCCAGTTAGCACTGCTATAACCAACAAAGTCTTTAGGATTGCGAATACAATATTTATAATTAATGAGTGAATGGTTTTTATTCTGGTTAAAATAATCGGAACAATAAGCATCAGATAAACCCCTGGGGTCAAGACCCAGAAATGAATACTGCGATAAAAATAGCGGTCCGCCATACGGATAACCCAGTGGTAAAGTAATACCTTCATAGACATTACCATTACGAATGTTACCATTGTTAGCCCAACCATTATCATACACAACTTTAGAAATGGTGTGGGTAGGCGATGCTGCTGCCATCAAGTAAACCATCAATGCTTCGTTCCAACCTCTTACTTGCAAGTTCATTGCCCACCCTTTGTCGGGCGACCAATGCCAGTACATTACGTTTTGATTATCTCTGCGGTACCATTCCCACTCCACACCTTGATACAGTGCAGTAATCCGAGATCGAAGTGCGTTCTCAGTTGGGTTGCCTGCATTCAGATATTGCCTTACGGTTATTAATCCCTGCACCAGAAAAGAAGTCTCAACAAGATCGCCACCATTATCGTTTGCACTGAATGGAATTACATCGCCTGTGTTGCCATTGATCCAATGCGACCACGCGCCATGAAAACGATCAGCAGTTTCCAGGAAGTCAAGAATTTTATCGAATCGTTCTATGCCTTGCGATCGGGTAATAAACCCGCGTTCAATCCCCACAATGATGGACATTAAGCCAAAGCCTGAACCACCACTGGTAACAAGATCGCCCGAAGTATTGCGTTCGCGTGCCATACCACTGGCAGGGTGGGCAAAATCCCAAAAGTATTTGAAGGTTTGTTGCTGAACTTTGGTGAGCAGTTCATCATCGGAGATGATGGGGAACTTTGGTGTGAGGTCAAAAGAGGTATAAAAATTTTTGGCGAAAGAAGTAAAGCTCTCACCGTTTTCTCCCTTTATCTGATCCATTAGTTTAAGTTCATACTTTGATATGTGTGAAAGTTCGATATCAGGTATTATGGTTAAAGTCCTATCTGCGTTAGAAAGCTGATAAGAAGCGGAAATCGTAGAAACTTGAAGAAGTTTGATATAGTTGCTGTTAGCGAATTGACTTGCTAAGGGTACTGAAAATATTATTTCTATTGTAGGTGTGGTGGATATATCGGTTATCAAATCTGTTGATAAAATGCTCTGATTATCAATCTTCAATGAAGTAACCTGTAGCTGCCCTGTTTTAGTTTTAAACTGTGTTTGAAAGGGTTTAAAACTATTACCTGTTTCACTTTTTAGTTCTGATGAGATTAGAAGTGTATAAACTTTATTTGAAGCCAAATTAGTTTCGACAGTAATAATTAAATTTCTATTATTATTAGTAGCATTAATTACAAGGCTATGTTTCGTGCTCCCTTGAGGAATTAATGATATGCCATTTTCAACTGTTGTGAGGTCTACAGCTGAACCAAATTCAATCTCAATTGGCTTATCAATCTCAACTAATGGATTACTTTCAGGATTTTTTAAGTTTAAGTTAATTCCGTTGATTGTTACGCGCTTTACAGAAACAAAACTCTCGTCATCAGAACTACAAAAAGTTAAAAAAACAAATACAAGAAACCAACATCTATTTGGAAACATAATTATTTGGAGTAGGACTAAATTTGAAAAAGATCAAGCTATCATTATTTCGTGCTGCCAGTAAATATTCCTGATTAACTCCCTTAACCCATTTTAGGTCACGAACCTGACCTTTGGTATTAAGTAAATTAGTTTGGTGAACATATTGAATGGAACTACTTGAGGTTGATAAAAGAATTATTGATTGGGCATCATATCGACCTTCGTAAGGCAACACTTCATAAAAATTACCACCTGCAACAATTAACTTCTCCTTCGCAAATCCATATTCACTGAAAGAGAATATTGGTGATAGTTGTGCTTCAAGTGGTAAATCTTCTCGATTAAAGCTTTCATTTCCCAAGTTTAAAAAAGACGATGAAGCGAGCACCTCAGCTTGCATTTCTGTATAATTCTTGAATAAGTCGTAAAACATATACTGCACGGACTTGCCCGCTACTTCACTATAAGTTAAGTAAGCCTTTTTAAGTACAGGCATAGAGGGTTCTAAAATGTCTTTTGGCAGAAATGGATACTCAACACCATCAATGGTGTAACAAAGAATTGATTCTGTAGTTCCATTAAGGTCGAAATCAGCTGTGTATAATTTAACTGGGCCATTCTTACCACTAGCCAATTTTGTATTAAGACCCCAATTACCAGCTAAAATATCAAGGTTCCCATCTTCGTTAACATCAGTAATATGTAACGTTTGCCAAATACCACTAGAGCCAGGTAGTTGCTTTTTTTCAAACTTACCATTTCTGTTCCAATAAACTGTTATCGGCATGAATTCACCAGCAACTATTAATTCTGGCCATTCATCATTGTTCAAGTCTTCAAATCTGGCAGAAGTGACCATTCCTACTTGATTCAAATCTATTATCGTTTTGTCTGCATTCGTGAATTTACCACTTCCGTTGTTGAGGTATAATTGAGAGGATTGTGGGATACCAAATTTGTATTGATCAACTAGTACACCAACAAACACATCAATATCACCATCTCGATCTACATCAGCCGATGCGATACAAGACTTAGTAAGGTATGTTTGTGGCATATCATCTAACGTAACATTAAAGTTTCCATTTCCATCATTAAGAAATAATCTATCTGCATTCGATATGGGGCTAAGTGGCATTTGATTACCTCCAGCTACAACCCATAAATCGAGGCTACCATCACCATTAGCATCAAAAAAGTGTGCATCCACATCTTCGCATATACTGAAACGATTAAACAGGGTTGTATCAGATGAAACATAATTACCATCTAGTGTTTGTATCATTAAAGCGCCTGGTGTGCCTGATGCTCCACAGACATAAAAATCATCTAATCCGTCTTTATTTACATCAGCTACTGCTAATTTAGGACCTCGTGTACTTTCTTTATGAGGAATTAAATGTTGATTATTAAAATCCTCAAATTGATTTTCACTGTGTCGCCAGTCGCATTGCACCTGACTGCTTATATCCACAAAATTCTCCTGTATTGTTGGTACGAAATTTTCTATCTTAAATACTCCACTTGCCATGCTTTCATTAACGCTTAGCAATTTATTAACATCGCTATCTCTGATTATCTGGTACTTTTGATTTGGCCAAACAATCAAAATACTATCTATTTTTTGGCACACATCTAAGCCAAAGTGAAGTTGGTAATCAGTTGATGATTGAAATCCACGGGTTGGCATTAACTGCTGGAATTGAATTTTGTCTTTATCAAAATATACAAAAGCTTTTGCACCAATACCCTTCGTATTTAATCCATTTCCTTTAAACTCAATATTCAAAAAGTTCTTTTTAGGGGAAGTATTTCTGAGAACCAAAGCCTCGGCATTTAAAGAGTTAACCACAATATCAATGTTACCATCGTTGTTCAGGTCTCCATAGGCTGCACCATTAAAAAATCCTTTTAATCCACTTAACCCGCTGGACTCACTTACATCATTAAAAACTTCTTTTTCATTATGGAAAAGAAATGGATGAATACTACCATCAGGCATTTTGCTCAAAGTTTCTTCATCGTAATCAGTTGAACCATGTCTATTTATTTTTTGTGCCAAATCAGAAACGAATTTAATATAGTCTAAATCAACTGGTCGTTTCACTATTCCACTTGTAATAAATAAATCTTTCCAACCATCATTATCAAAATCGGCAAACAAAGGCGACCAACTCCAATCTGTAGCGGAAACGTTTGATACCAATGCTACTTCGCTGAAAGAAGTTCCATTACCATTATTTCTTTGCAAAGAATTTCTAGATACCTGATGCTGGTAGCCATTCCCTACAATTTTGTAGTTGTAGATATCACTTCTTTCTTCACTCCCATATGTTTTTAGAGTTTTTTCGTCTGGTGGTAGCATATCTACCGTTATTACATCAAGTTGCGCATCGTTATTATAGTCTGCGATATCATTTCCCATACTAAACCTGCTATAATGTCTGAAGTGTTCAGCACCCTCTTCTTTGAATGTTCCATTTCTCTGATTAACATAGTAATAGTCATTCTCATGAAAGTCGTTGCCCACATAGATATCTTCCCATCCATCATTATTCAAATCAGCTACACCTAATCCTAACCCATAACCAAGCGAACTTTGAAATATTCCGGCCTCTTTTGATACATCTATAAACTTGCCGGTTGTACTAATGTCATTTCGAAAAAGGTAGTCGCCTGCATAGGCATCAAAAGAATTTCGATTTTTGGCATTAACAATATTCCCATTTGGGTAGAGCGATTGGTTAAGAATAAAACAATCTAAATCTCCATCATGATCATAATCAAAAAATGCTGATTGAACTGTATATCCACTAAAATCCAAGCCATATTGAGCGGAGCTTTCAGTAAATGTATTGTCTCCATTGTTAATAAAGAGCTCATTTTTTCCTTTTAGCCCAAAATTATTTGCAAAGGCTGATACATAAATATCAAGCCAACCATCTCCATCCACATCGGCAAGAGTAACACCAGTGCTCCAATCAGAATTCCCGGCTACACCAGCCTCCGTTGTAATATCATCAAACCTAAAATTTCCTCTATTGAGATAGAGTTTATTATTGCCTTTGCTGTTAGCTGTAAAATAAATGTCAGTTAAGCCATCGTTATTAATATCGCCCAGGCCAACACCACCACCGTTGTAATAGTATAGGTAATATAAAATACCAAACCCATCACGCGGTTGTAAGTTGTTGGCGAACGTAATGTTGCTTTCCAATGGTTTAACAATTTCAAATTTTATTTCATCAGAACTGCAACCACAGAATAGTGCAGCGGAAATAACTATGATTATTAAACGGAAAATAAAATATGACCTGATCATAAAGATATTTAGGACAAATAACAACAATAAAAAGGGCTGAGGATCTCTCCTCAGCCCCAACGTAACCCTAAAACAACTATTTTTTATCTGAGAACAGTTTTTGTATTTCGGCATCATTAAGCGCAGCACCGTATAGCCTTAGTTGATCCAAACCTCTTTGTAATGACCCAGATTGCCAATCATTACTACCTGAATCTTTAGGACCTTTTCCTACACGAGCCTCTCTTATAAAACCTGCATCTAAATTCAAGTCACCATGCCCTGCCCAATTACGAGTTATTGCATTTTTAACCCCATCTATAAATAGGTTAGCATTACTGGTTGCAGCATCGTATCTAAGAACAAAATGATGCCACTGATTATCCAGTACACCTGGAATTGCATCTCCGCCTTCCCAAGTAAACCAAGTGTCGTTATGGTTTTTATCTACCATGGTCCACTTTACTTGGCAACCCGTTGCATTGCTTTCAATAAAAAGCATCATTACTGCTCCACTCCAATGAAAATAGCCATCCTTTGCTGGGAAACTTATAATGTGTTCAGCGGAATTTCCTCCTTCATTACCTATGGTTTGGCTGCCTCCCTTAGACCAAAATGAAATAGTAACACTGCCTGATGCAGCCCAATCATTGAAGCTACCAAACTTTATAAATTGATTGCTAACACCTTGCACAGCTTTACCATTGATGCCATCAATTGTTGTAAAGGGGTTTTGAGATGGAAAATTAGCTTTTATACTATCAACAGCATTCATTAGTGGATTTGCAGTTGATCCATCAAACGCCTGATAGAACTTCAATGGTCCACCAGGAGGGTTTACATCTACTGGGAAATCGCCCAGAGCAGGTTCATCCATATTCTGACAGCCCAAAAGGGACATCATAGACAGCATCGAGAACAATCTTATGAGTTTCATAAAGTTGATTTTATTTGAACAAATAATTTAATTCCAGTCAGGATTTTGAGTAAGGTTAGGGTTATTGGTAAGGGCACCGGAAGGTATTGGAAAGTACTTATGCTTTTCCTGGTAACCTAAGGAGCCTAAGACATTTACAGCATCGCCCCAACGAACCAAATCAAAGAACCGCTCGTATTCCATAGCAAATTCAATCCGTCTTTCTTGTTTGATTGCGGCACGCATCTGTGTCTGTGAAACGAACTCAATGTCATCAAGCCCAGCTCTATTTCTGATTTCATTTACCCAATTTTCAGCCTTAGTCTGATTAGCAGCTCCACCCAACTCATTGGCGGCTTCTGCAGCCATTAACAATACATCAGAGTAGCGGAATACCCTATAATTAACCCATGTATTTTGTGCTTCATTACCCGGTGTTCCAAGACCAGCATTTAAATAATCATTATAATTATTGTAAACCTTCTTATTCCAATACATAGCATTAGTTAAAGCTGGCAATGTTTGCCCATACCCACCAGATGAGGGGCCACCATCGCTTTGATTGGATTCAAGAATGGTGGCTGCCTTTCGTTCATCGCCAGGTTCATATGCATCAACCAGATTTTGTGTTGGTGTATTCCAACCCCAACCTAAATCCCATGTACCTGAACCGCGTATTCCCTGACATTGACCAAACCGGCTCCAATAAATATCACCATCACCTGCAGTTTTACTTGCCTGAATCTCAAAGATAGATTCTGTGCCAAGTTCTCCAGAAGTTCTAAAAATTTGGTAATAGTCTGGTACTAAAGAGTATTGATTAGAACTAATTACGCTTTCACAGTTTGATAATGCAACAGCCCAATCCTGCTGGTAAAGAGCAACTTTTGCCAAAAAGGTTTGTGCCGCAGCCTTCGTTAATCTACCACTGTATCCGGATGCCCATGAAACCGGTAAAGCACCAATAGCATCATTCAAATCATTTTCTATTAGCGTGTAAACTTCTTGTACGGATGATTTTTCTAGGTGACCGTCAGTTGGTGAATTAATTTTAAAATCAATTAATGGAACTGAACCAAATGTTCTTACTAGGTCGAAATAGCCGTATGCACGAAAAAACTTAGCTTCTGCAACCAGAATATTATAATCAGCATCTCGGCTTTCAACATCAACGTTTTCGGCCACATCCAAAGCATCATTACAAAGACCAATAAATGTATAATGTGCGCTCCAATATAATCCTGCACCCCAGTCATCTTTTGCGTATACGAAATTGTCGTAAGTCTGATGCCATGCAGAAGCCCCTGGATCGGCTACTAATTCTGCATCATCACTTCGAAATCCATTCATGGCTACCCAAGGTATATTTTGAAAACCATCTCCACTATAAGGCTCAGCTTTTGAGTTTCTAACTTCACCATATAGTCCTAATACCCTTCCCGATAAGGCAGCACTGCCCGAACCAATATCAATTACAGTCGCAGTTAGTGGCTTTCTATCCAAGAAATCCTCACACGATCCGAATACAATAGCTAACATGGCTAGAGCTCCAATCGTGGAAAAATTAAATTTTGCTTTCATATCTAAAACTTTAGAGATTATTAAAATGTAACGTTTAAGCCCAAAGATGTTATCCTTGGCAAAGCACTGCTGGCACTTCCGTAATCAATACCAAAACTGGTGGCATCTCCGGCATATTCAGGTGAGTAACCAGAGTTCCTCTTCCAAGTAACTAAATTTTGAATTCCTAACGTTAGGGTTGCTTTTTTTATAGCGTTCAAATTCAGCAAGCTTGTAAAATTGTATCCAACGCTCACGTTTCTTACACGAAAGAAACTACCATCCTCAATACCGTAAGTGGATGGAGCACGATTAATCAGGTGAGTTTGGTTAACAATTGGAATCAAATTAGAAGATCCTGCTTCTGTCCATCCATTCATATAATTGGCAGGATAATTATAAACGGAGTTTTTCTGTTCTGAAGTTCCCCAAACCCGATAAATCTCAGCTCCATAACTCCCCATAAAGTCAACTGACACAGTTAAATTTTTGTAGTTCAAATTAGCAAAGAGTCCATAGGTAAAATCTGGTGTTGGATTACCGATATTGGTTCTATCGTTTGAGTCTATAACACCATTGCCATCAATATCTGCATATTTCAAGTCTCCAGGTTTTGCACCACCTCCGTTAATCGAACTTGGAGGAGAAGCTAAAATATCCGCATACGATTGATATAACCCAATCACTTTCAAACCATAAAAATAACCGATTGGGTAACCCGTTTCAATCTGATTGGGTGTTTGTTCGCTAGAAGAAATATTGGCTCTGTACGGAAGTGGCAAATAAGCTACCTTATTTTTAAAGGTTGTCAGATTTCCTCCAAGCGTAAGTGTAATGTCATTTGATAATTTCTGATTCCATGACGCTACAAATTCAAAACCTGAGTTATCAATTTTTCCATTGTTGGTCATTTGTCTTAATTGACCGGGATAAGACAGAACCACTATCAGATCTTGTGTATTACGTTGATAATAATTTGCTTCGAAATGGAATTTATCTTCAAACCAATCCGATTCAAATCCTATCTCTGCGGATTGAATGGTTTCCCACCGCAAATTAGGATCAGCAACATAATCTTGAACATACACAGGAACGAAGTTGTTACCAAAAACTGCAGATGAGTTAGTCGAAATAGTTGGGTAAGCTGGATAATCATAACCAAAGGCCGTGAAATTTCCCAGAACACCTACTGATCCCTTCAACTTCAATACATTCAATACTGAAATGTTTTGCATGAAACCCTCGCTAGTTAAATCCCAGGCTGCACCAACTGCCCAAAAATTTTGGCCCTGTTTGTCATAGTCAGTATTGATTTGACTTGAATAATCTCTTCTAAAACTAGCGTTTACAAAATACTTGTTTTTGTAACTATATAATAAACGACCCAACGTGGCAACATTTGCATACTCGTTTTGTCTGGTATCATTAGGTATAAGACTTTTCTTATCACCATAACCACTATTTAAATACCAAAAGCGTTCATCATTAGGAATGATGTTTAGGCCAACAGTTGATTGAGACGCAGTGCCACTAACCTGCTCGCGGAAATAATAGTAAAAGGTCATACCTCCCGTTACGGTTATGTTGTGATCTCCAAAACGCTTTTTATAAGTACCAATATAATCTTGTTGAAACGTTCTAGTGTTTTCCAAATCTTGTCTAACTGCTGTCAAAGTACTTTTGGGTACTATTTGATCACCTGTGGATAGATCAGGGTTAAACAAATTATATAAAGGTGTATACTCTCTATTATTTCTAAAACTTAAATTGGCATACCAGGTTGCTCTTAAATTCAAGTTCTTATGAACATTAACATCCAAATAGGTACTTCCTATAAAGCGATACCGTCTGTCAATTTTTTTATCCCAGTTATTCTCCAATGTTGCGAGTGGATTTGATTCTGAATTTTGAATAATTGGAGTTGTGTAATATAAACTACGTTCAGAGAGCGTTTGAGAAGCACTGTAAGGATCTGGTGCGAGAACTGAAATTGTGTTGCTAGGAATTATGGGAAGGGCTCTTCTTGCTTGCTCCAAAGCACCGCTGTTGTACGGTAACTTCTCAAATGTACCTATAATATTAAACCCAATCTTAATGCGCTCATTAAATTTATACTCATCATTAAGGTTAATATTCATCCTATCATAGCGTGTATGTTTCACTAAACCTTCGTCTACATTGTATCCAATACCCATATGAAACAGGTTTTTGTTTGTACTTGCGTCAATGCTTAGGTTAGTTGTGCTGTATCTAGCAGTTCTGGTTACAACATCAATCCAATCTGTGTTTCCAGGAAACAAACTCATCGTATTGTTAACGAAATCAAGATAAGAACCAGCAGATGGATCATCTGCTACGCGGTTGTTGGCTTCAAAAGCAGCTAATTGTCTAAACTGATCGCCATTGGCCAATTCTATTTTATTAACCATTTGCTTTAAGCCTGAAGTAGTATTAAAGTTGACCGACATTTTTCCATCGGCAGCCTTTTTAGTCGTTACAATGATGGCACCTGAAGCTCCTTTTACTCCAAAAATCGCCAGTGAGGACGGATCTTTTAACACTTCCATACTTTCGATATCACTTGGATTAATAAAGTCCATGTTATCAGAGAAAATACCATTTATAATGTAGATCGGGTTTGTGGTTCCAATTGAACCTGTTCCACGAATTCTCACATCGGGTCTTGCACCTGGCTCCGCATTGTTTATAATTGATAACCCAGCTACTTTCCCTTGAAGGGAGGCAAGTGCGTTAGCATTTGGCTTGTCTTGAAACGACTCACCAGATACCTTGACAATAGAACCAGTTAAATCACGCTTATTTGCCACACCATAGCCAATAACCACCACTTCTTCAAGCGCAGTAACATCCGTCTCAAGTATAACGTCAAGTGTTGATTGTGCACCAACACTCACTACTTGAGTTTTGTAACCAATAAAACTGAAAACCAGAGCGGTCTCACTTGGGGCGAGAGAAATTGAATAGGCACCGTTTGCATCGGTGGCAGTACCTTTTGAAGTACCTTGCACCAGCACACTTACCCCAGGAAGGGTGGTTCCATCATCCGCAGAGGTCACTTTCCCAGACACAACACGGTCTTGGGCCATTGCTAAATTCAGCAAAAACGCTGAAAATAAAGCAGTTAATAGTAATTTTCTCATCATAGACATACGCGATTTGATTGTTTCGCAGCATGAATATTGACATAAACAACTGTTGAGGCTAATATTTTTAATAAAAGGTGCCTTTAATTTTCCGCAAACTGGAAGTTGCGAAAAATGGCTTTTCATTGAATAAAAACATTGATTTCAAACGTTTACTGGCATATTTAAACGACTTTGGTCCATCATTTTTTTATTAAAAAACAATCGCTGCAAAACGTGGCACTAAGAACTTATTCGGAAACGTTTTCTGCTTTGGTAGTTCTGGTTTTCGATTTTGGGGTTTTGTGAAAAGAATCGAGAATTACATCCTTCCACTTGGCGGCTGTAATTTCGTTGCCGTGTTCGCTCAACTCGGTAATCCGCTCCATTACTTTTTTGCGGAAACCCCAAATGGCGTTTATCCCTACATCTAACTGGGTCGACAAGGATTCTAAGGTTGAGGGCTTTTTACCCACCACAGCCAGGTAGGCTATATAAAATGCCTTCTCGATCGGGAATTTAATACCATGAAAAACCGTGTAAGCGGTTATCGACTCATTGTAACCACATCGGGTACACCTGTGTGCAAATTTCCGGGCACCATCAAAGTATTTGTTGTTGCCACACTTGCGGCAAGTAAAGCCATTGTTCCACTTTAGCTCTTCCAAAAAACGATAGCACGCCAACGAGTCTGGATACAAGGTTGTAAACTCCTCGTAATCCATGGTCTTCTCCATCAGGCGTTCCTCCAGCACTACTTTAATCCTGTTCTTCAGTTTCCAATTGTCCAAATCCAACACAGAATTAATCTGGTTGATTTCATGGGTTTGTTTTACCAAACGCGTATTGATTTCCTCCAACTCGGTATTTTTATGATTCAGTTCGGTTGTTCTTTCCGTTACCTTCTGCTCCAACTCCAGCGTTACCTTATCTTTCAAAGCCATGTTTACTTCATGCTGATGGATGATTCTGCGTAAAGCCCGGTCGCGATTATCTTTTAGAATGGTAATTCTATCGCCCAACGCAAATGTGAGGAACAACATCTCTACCACAAAACTAAAGTGCAAACTATAGTGCGATAGTGTAGTAATGGCAATGATATTAAAGAACACCAGCGTGCGTACAAAAAAACCAATCAGCAATAATCCAAACGCAATAACAAAATACCGCGCTGGACGATAGCCGCGCATCAACACATAAACACCCGAATAATAAATCAGCGCAAGCGGTAAGATTTCTATAAACCGGAAGGCAAAAAATTCAGGATAGAAGAACAACTCAAATACAAACACCAATGTACGCACCACAATCATTATGCGCAGGGCAAGATCGAGCCGAGGTGCTTTGGTGCGCGTACTCAGGAATCTTCGGGTAAAAACAAGGGCCCACAGAATTACCGAATACAAACAAATACCGGAAGCATAATTATTCCATTGCGGATAGTTAGACCAGATGTATTGAAACCCAACTCCATCGAGACTCATGGCATACAAGGCCACACTTATTATATAGAAGATGTAATACACGTTTTTGATTTCGCGTATGGCCAGAAACACCAGAAAGTTATAGAGAGCAATGATTACAATCATGCCGTAGAAAGTGCCGAACAAAAAATATTCGTTAAGCGAGTAAGAGATAAAGCGATCGACCGAGCGGAAAGCTATTCGAATATCGGCAAACTCGTGCGATTGAACCCTGAAGTAATAATATTGAACCGAGTTTTCGTGCGGATAGAGTTGTACTTCAAAATTCTTGTGTGCAAATTTTCGGTTCTGGAACGTAAGCGCATCGCCCATAACCTCTTTTTCATATGTACCATCGGGCCGCGGCACATAGGCTTCAATGTGATCGATTGTTTGATCATAGAATTCAATCAGCCAAACTTTTTCGGTGGGAATGTGATTTATTGAAAACCGAATCCAATATGATTCGCCCGACCGGTAATCTTTATTTTGATACGTTGGCCTGCGCACAAACAGGTTGCTGAACCTGGTGGTAGAGATCTCCTCAAACGAAAGTGTATTAGTCGAGTCGATAAAAAATTCGAGCTCATTGAGTAGAAAGACCCGTTCATCAAGGCTATCGATTGTAGCTGCCGTTTGTGCCCTCGCACCAAACATACCCACAACAAGTAAAAGCGTAAAAATAACTCGCACCACTAAATCAACATTTGTTCAATGATAAAGGTCGGAAAAAATAACGCGCTTTAGGCTTAATTTTTAACCAGTGGTAAACAGCTTAAAACCTTGGGTTAGGAATCGTTTTTAAACATTTTCAGAAAAATTTCAGACTTTACTGAACACTGTTCATAATCTTTCGTTTACTTTGCCATGTATATGGGAGTAGCCGAAAGAAAAGAACGCCACAAGGAAGATCTTAAAAGAGAGATTCTGGATGCTGCAAAGTTACTTTTTGCAGAAAAGGGACTCGAAGCTACCTCCATTCGGGCTATTGCCGAAAAGATTGAATACTCACCCGCAACCATTTACCTCTACTACAAAGACAAAAATGAGATTGTGCATGCGCTGCACAGCGAAGGGTTTAAGCTATTAGTAAGCCATTTTGAAGTACTAAACCATATCTCGCATCCTTTTGAAAGACTTAAAGGAATGGGCCGGGCTTACATCCAGTTTGCCCTGCAAAATCCTGATATTTATAAGCTTATATTCAATATGGAAGAGCCGCTGAAACACGTGGCCAACTGTTTTGAAGAATGGGATGAGGGCGACCGTGCCTTTGATATTCTGCTGAAAACTGTGGGGGAATGCCAGAAGCTGGACTACTTCAAAGACTTCGCTACAGAGCAAGTTTCGTTTGTAATCTGGAGTACCATGCACGGCCTTTGTACGCTGCGAACTACCGGCCACCTCAGCCATGTAGCGGCTGCCAAGGCTAGCGATCAAGACCTCGATCAACTCATGAGTTCTATCTTCGAAACGTTTGTTATCATTTTGGAAAAACTTAAGACTTAAAAAAATTTACCCCTTAAATTAACACTGTTTAGTATGAGAACACCATTAATTAAAACCCTTATCTTTTGCCTGATTACGGCAATAGTGCCTGTGTTTGCACAACAACCACTTGATGGCTACATAGAAACAGGTTTGAAAAACAACCTCGTGCTTCAGCAAAAGAATATTGGATTAGACAAAGCTCTGCTGGCACTAAAGGTTGCCAACGGTATGTTCTCCCCTTCCCTTACCCTGTTGGGAAATTACACCACTGGCGATGGTGGTCGTAGTATCAGTTTTCCTGTTGGGGATTTACTAAACCCGGTTTACTCCACACTTAATCAGCTAACTGGCACCGATAATTTTCCAACCATTGAAAATGTAAATCAGAATTTCTTTCCACGCGATTTCTATGATGTCCGTGCGCGTGCATCCATGCCCATCCTTAATACCGATTTGATTTACAACCGAAAGATTAAAGCTCAACAAACTCTTTTGCAGGAAGCAGAAGTGGCTATTTACAAACGCGAACTGATTCGAAATATAAAAGTGTCGTATTATAACTACCTGGCTGCGCAGCAAGGCGTGCTTATTTACAAAAGTGCTCTTGCAAGGGCTGAAGAAGGAAAACGGGTGAATGAATCGCTGCTTGAAAACGGTAAGGGTTTACCGGCTTATATACTTCGGTCGCAAAGCGAATTGGAAAATACCAAAGCACAACTTGCAGATGCCGAAAGACAAGTTGAGAACGCACAACTCTATTTCAACTTTTTGCTGAATCGAGATGCCACTGCTGAAATTCTTACTCAGGAAAGTGTATTAAACGTTGACGAATCAAACCTCAACACCACACAAAACCGCGAAGAACTCTTACAACTCCAAACGGCAACACATATTCAACAAGATGTACAGGAAATGACACGTCTCTTCTGGATGCCCCGCATTAGTGGCTTTATAGATTTGGGTGCTCAAGGCGAACAAATGAAATACAATCGCAATGCAAACTACTACTTGCTTGGCGTGCAATTGGAAGTGCCTTTGTTTGCGGGCTTTACCAACCGGCATAAAATCGCACAATCCCGATTAGATGTTAAGTCTGTTGATCTCACCTTACAACATACTACCCGGCAAATGAATCTGGGGTTGGAAACTTCGCGCAATGCTTTCTTAAGTGCGCAGCAAAATTATCGCTCAGCACAAAAACAAGTAGAGGCTGCGCAGAGCTATCAGCGTCTTATTGAAAAGGGTTATAAAGAAGGCGCCACTACGTTTATTGAATCGGTTGACGCACGAACTCAACTAACCGGGGCGCAACTTCAACTAGCCCTTAACCGGTATCGTGTGCTTATTGCCATGGCTAACCTG
>JBPXJU010000018.1:0-14103 GCA_051715445.1 Bacteroidota bacterium
TCGAGTTCTATAAGACCTTAAGGTGACTATAGCGGTGGGGATCACCTCTTCCCATTCCGAACAGAGCAGTTAAGACCACCCGCGCTGATGGTACTAGGGTAAAACCCGGGAGAGTAAGTCGTTGCCTATTTTTTATTCCTATGGCCCCACAATCAACATTGTGGGGCCTTTTTTTTAACAACAATTTTTTTTCCGATACAAAGACACCAACCAGGCATGGGAGGGAAGTGTAAAGCCCGAAGTGTGCTGGTATGTGCGTGGCCGGACTTGGAACGAAAAGCCCGGTGGCCTTGCTTTCGCTTGGCCATGCCCCATAATTTCTCTTTGCGGTGATGTTGTGAAGGTAGGCGCTGATTATTTTAATAATTAGTAGTTTTGAGTTGTAGTGAAATTTCTAAGTAAAGCAATTCTTTTTTTTAGTATCCTCTTATGGGGACTGGTATCATGTCGTGAATCAAAAGAGGTATCTTTTTGGAACCTGATTGATAGCAACACTGTAATTGTTTATGAATCTGATAAACCTGTGTTGGTTAAGGATGCCTTGATTGATTCTGTACTTCGTCTGTCATCTTCCAAAGAGTTTGTGGCGGGTTTGCAATCCATCAATAAGAATTCTTATGAGCTTATTTATGTAGTTAAAATACAAAGTGGTGAATTTGAGAAGGTAGGTTCGTTAAAAAATGCAACTACTCGTTTGTTAGATGGTGTTTCGATTTACGAGTTGAAAAAAAATGGAAAGATTAATCTGGTTTGGGCCAATCTGGATGGTTATCTGATTCTCAGTAAGTCTCCTCTGTTAATCGAGAATTCAATTCGCGTTTACCACTCTTCGCCATCCAGAAATTTCAAAACTCAAAATCCGCAATTGTTTCGGTTTGTAACGATTAAATCGGATGCAGGTAATGTTTGGATTAATTATGATCAGCTAAGCAAAACGTCAATACCATTGTTTCAGATCATGCAGCAAATTCCGCTGTTTAAGAATCTCGCATCGGCATCGGTATTAGATGTTGCTCTGACTAATGAGCAAATTTCTCTGAGTGGATTTACATTAGATTCTCTTGAAAAAGACTGGGGCTTGTTCAGGTTTCAAAACCAAAATCCAATAAAAATTGAAGTGATGCGGTTTGTTCCCAACACTAGCAAAGCCTTTATACACTATGGTCTATCAAATGCTGATGCCTTGATTACAGGCGATCCGGATGAACAAAGAAAATCAGACTTACGGGATGAGATTGGTGTGTGTGTATTGGATAATGATGCACACGTTGTTATTCTAAAAGTGAAAGAAGGTTTTGCCTATGATCGATTTGAATATGAAGAATCGTATGCCGGTTATGACATACGAAAGGTAGCGGATGAAAAACTTACAGAATCCGTTAAGGCTTTACTCCCGGAAGTAAATTTTGCACATCTGTTGTTTAAAGAAGATTATGTTTTTCTTTCTGATGATGTGGATGAACTAAAACAAGTTATTGATGCTATTGAGGCAGAGGAAACCTGGGGCAGATCGGTAAGCTTTCAACAATTTTTCAGTACCTGTTTGCAGGAAGGAAATGTTTCTATTTTTTACAATGCATCAGCATTGTTGGTTGATACTGTTAATGAGGAGTGGAAACCTGTGCTGGACTCTTTGCGGTTAACCTCGGCCACCTGGGGAAGTATTCAATTCAATTCGCTGGACAATCATTTTTTTACAAGCGCAAATTTTCAACTTAAGTCGGCCAAGCAAGTTGTACAACCAAGACCAAAGAACAAATCATATGAACTATCCAACAACCTTGCGGCTGCATATGTGGTAAAAAATCATTTAGGTGGTTCGAATGAATTACTGGTACAAGATTCTACGTTCAAAGTTTACTTATTTTCAAAATCGGAGGGTATACAATGGATGTACGCGTTGAATGAAAGGATTGAACAAGTGCAACAGTTGGATTATTTCAAGAATGGAAAACTGCAATATATTGTTACAACATCATCTTATATTTATCTGATTGACCGATTGGGACGCGATGTTGATGGCTTTCCTAAAAAGAAAAATCTAAATGCAAGATTTTCGGAGGTTGTTGATTATGATAAGAGCAGAAATTACCGGATAGCGGTTGCTGGTGATAAGGAAATTTTTATTCTGGATAAGTCGATGCAGGAATTAGAGGGTTGGGCGCCAAAAAAAATTAATAACAAAATACGTTTTGCCCCCAAACACTATCGAATTGGAGGAAAGGATTATTTTATTGTTGTAACTGATAATGGACAACTACATGTATTCAATAGAAGGGGTGATTATGAAAATGGTTTTCCGGTTGCTATAAATAAGAATATTTCAGGTGACTATTACCTCGATCAGGAAAATTCGCTGGCCGCGAGTACTATTTATTTTATATCCACCGATGGAGTAGTGCAGAAAATGACTTTGGACGGAAAAACTACAAATGAAAGCTTAGTGCGCGGAAACAGATCTACTTTTTTATTGGTAGTAGCTTCCGGTAAACCAGACTTTTATTTTTTCAGAATTGATTCGGATAAGATTGCAGTTTTTGATCGTAAAAATCAACTTGTGTTTGAGAGACAGAATCCCGGCTCACAAAATTTAAAACCCATCGTTTTTAAATCGGCCGATGGTGTTGTTTATTTCTGTTTGTATGATCAGGAGCAGAATCTAAGTTACTTTTTCAACTCAACCGGAGGCACAATCATCAACAGACCAATTGAATCTACACTACCTCCGGCATTTGAAGTAAATCAAAAATCGAAGCAAGTAAGTGTATACAGTATTTATAATAACAGCATAACTAACACTTTGCTTAACTAGATTTTCCCCGCGACTTTTCCAGTTGATCCCACAAATTTTCGGGAATGGCTTCCAGGTGACTAAACTCCCCGCCATTCCGCAACCATTCGCCACCATCAATGGTAATTACCTCACCATTTATATAGGCTGAGTAATCTGACATGAGGTAAGCCGCAAGGTTGGCAAGTTCCTGATGCTCGCCCACGCGTTTTAATGGAATTCTTTCTGCTGGATTAAATTCATTAACCAGATTTCCAGGTAACAATCGGCTCCAGGCACCCTCAGTAGGAAATGGCCCTGGTGCAATTGCATTACTTCGTATTTTATATTTGGCCCACTCAACTGCCAGCGATCGTGTAAGAGCCAATACTCCAGCTTTACTACAAGCTGAAGGAACTACATAACCAGAGCCCGTCCACGCATAAGTGGTAACAATGTTGAGAAAAGTTCCCGGTTGCTTATGGGCGATCCAGTGCTTGCCTATGGCTAAAGTCATATAGTAAGTACCCTTCAACACAATATCCACTACAATATCAAATGCCCGATGAGATAACCGTTCCGTTGGGCTAATAAAATTGCCAGCAGCATTATTGAGCACACCGTGTATCTGACCAAACCTTTTTTCTGTTTCGGAAATTACATTTACAATCTCTTCGTACTTGCGCACATCGCAGGCTACAGCCAGTACTTGGCCACCGGTTTCATGCTCAAGTTCGGTTGCAGCTTTTTCCAAGACGTCTTTTTTTCGGCTGGTAATTACCAGATTGGCTCCTAACTGCAGCATGTACTTGCCCATTGATTTGCCAAGGCCCGTGCCGCCTCCGGTTATAATAATTGTTTTTCCCTTAAGTGAATCTGGCTTTAGCATTCCTTCCATAGTGACTGTTGTTTGGCCTAAAGTAAGAATTGAATTTTATTTTAGATATTTACTGCGTTAATTTTTTAAACTATGAATTTCAAAATCTTATTTTTTATTCCACTTTTCTTTCTGTCCTCCTGTATTGTTACCAAGAAGAAATTTGATGATGTACTTGCCCAGAAGGTTAAGGCAGAAGGCGAACTGGCGGACAGAACTTTGCAATTGGAAAAGGCAAATGCATCTATTACCGAGTTGAACACCACACTTGAAAAATTAAAGCAGGATACTACTGAATTAAACGAAACATACCGGGCAACCAGTAAAAAACTGGAAGGCCTTAACAAAGAATATGACCAGCTTAATGCTTATTATAAAAACCTGCTGAATAACAGTGGTAAATTAAACCGTGATCTGGAGCAGCAGAAGGATCAGTTGTTGGCTATACAAAGTAACCTGGAGAATACCCGAAAACTTAACGACTCCCTAAGCAATAGCCTGGTTGAGCGTGAGAAGAAAGTAAAAGAGTTAGAGGAAATTCTAGCTAATAAGGACAAGGCAGTAAAGGATTTGAAAGATCGTATTACCAATGCACTGCTTAATTTTAAAGAGAACGACTTAACCGTAAAGGTTAAAAACGGAAAGGTATATGTTTCTTTGGCGGAACAACTCCTGTTTGGATCGGGAAGTATTGAGATAGACAGCAAAGGTGTGATGGCGTTGCAACAATTAGCTCGTGCCATTAAAGACCAACGTGATATTCAGATTATGATTGAAGGACATACTGATAATGTGCCAATTTCGAAAAAATCGCAATACATGCAGGATAACTGGGATCTGAGTGTGATGCGGGCTACCTCTATTACCAAAATTTTAACTTCGGCTGGTGTTAATGCCAAACAGATTACAGCTGCAGGCAAAGGTGAATTTTCACCACTGGCAGCCAATGATAATGCACAAAACAAGCAAAAGAACAGGAGAACGGAAATCATAATTACTCCTAACTTAGACGAACTTTTTAAAATACTTGGAACCAATTAAATAAACCTAAACCCAAATTTTTATGCAGAACCTCATTTACATCTTATTCCTGGTTATTTTTATCTGGACACTTTATGATATCTGGACAAGTTCACTGGACAGTGGAAAAAAAATCCTATGGACCATCCTGAGTTTAATTCTCGGCTTTATTGGCACAATCATTTATGTATTGGTAGGCCGTAAACGTTAGTATTCATCTAAATAAAAAGGGCCATTCTGGTAAAGAATGGCCCTTTTTTATTTTGAAACAAATTCCTCAGTCTTTCAATACCACGGCATCAATATTTTTTTGTTTTACTAAAACATTGAACGCGGGCACTTCTTCTTTCAGAATTTTATTTAATGCTGCCAGGTGACCATCAATCTCGGCTGTGATTTCTTTTTTAAAGGCTACCATCTGGTCGGTGGGACGGAAGTTACCCGCACCCGCTAATGAATTCAGGTGAGCTAATTTGTTGTTTAACCGGATAGGGTAGTTGAGAGGATCCTGCCCGCTTCTATTCTTTGTTTGGTAAAGCGATTCTTCAATCTTCTTCATACCATCCTGAATAGCTTTGGCTTTGTCCAATACATCTTTCATAGCATCTTTCTGGTCTTTTATTGGATCAATAGCACGATTAATCTGCTCGCGTACGGTGCGAATCTTTTTAATAGCCAGGTTGGTTTCACTTACTTTAGCAATTACCTCTTGCAGAAAATCAAATTGCGCTTTCATGTCAGCATCAGAAGCTGAGGCGCGAGGATCTTTCAGAATTTCAAAATCTGAATCTAAAGTTTTACCATTCACCGTAAGTCTAACTTTGTAGGTGCCGGGTAGCGCCCGAGGCCCGTTAAGTGATGCGGCCCACAGAATCATTCCATCAAAGCGTTCGGCATCGGTATAGCGCATATTCCAGTTAAACTTATTCATGCCTGGTTGTTTCAGTGTAAGTTTCTCTTCTTTAGCTTTTGTGTCGGGTTTAGTCGAGAATTTTTTAATCAGTTTGCCATCGGCTTGCAGAAACTCCAGACTTACTTGTGCCTTGGCAGTATCCTTCACGTAATAATGCACAGTAACTCCGCCAGGGTGGTTTTGACCTGCCGTGCGCGAAGTTCTTCCCCAACTAAAGGCGGGCCCCATACGATAGCTTGCTAAAGGTTTAAAAAGAAATACATCGGCTGAAGATGTTGCCTCACTAAGCTGGTGTAAAGGAGTAAGATCATCAATCAACCAGAAGCCGCGACCTTGTGTAGCGGCAATCAGGTTATCGTTTTTAATAGTAAGATCGGTAATCGGAACGATGGGCAGATTTAATTGAAATGGTTTCCAACTTGCGCCATCATCAAACGAAACATACATGCCGGTTTCGGTGCCCGCATATAAAAGTCCTTTGCGTTTAGGATCGGCCCGTAATACCCGGGTAAAATGATCGGCATTAATTCCATCCGTTATTTTAGTCCATGTTTTTCCGTAATCTTTTGATTTGAAAAGATAGGGTTTATAGTCGCCTGACTTATAGCGTGTACCCGCAATGTAAATTCCTCCTTTGGTGTGCGGATCAAACTCTACACTGTTAATCATAGTCCACTCAGGCATACCGGTTGGTGTAACCGGTTTCCATTCTTTACCACCATCGGTGGTGGCATAGACTAATCCATCGTCCGATCCGGTAACAATAAAATCTTTTTCGTAGGGCGATTCAGCGGCAGCGAAAATAGTGCAGTAGTATTCAACGCTGGTGTTGTCTTTTGTAATCGGACCACCCGAAGGGCCCAGTTTTGATTTATCATTGCGCGTTAAATCCGGACTTATTGTTTCCCACGATTGGCCACCGTTCAGAGAAACATGTACATGGTTAGAAGTAGTGTATAATTTTTTTGGATTGTGTGGCGAAAAGAAAATCGGGAAGTTCCATTGAAAGCGATACTTCATGCCTTCTGCTCCGTGTCCCATGGGGTTATCGGGCCATACATTTACCGAACGGCTTTCATGTGTGCGATGGTTTTCTACTTCCAGTAATCCGCCATAGTTACCTCCATAAACAATTTCATTATCTGAAGGGTCGGGTGCTATGTGGCCACTCTCACTTCCGGCTGTTACCTCCCAATCGCTTGCTGTAATCGATCCTCCATCAACACGGTGATAGATGCGAAGTGTGCTGTTATCTTGTTGGGCGCCATAAATGCGATATGGAAATGTATTATCGGTAACCACACGATAAAATTGCCCGGTGGGCTGATTGTCGTAAGTGCTCCAGTTCTCTCCAGCATCAAAACTAACCTGGGCGCCACCGTCATCGGCAATAACCATACGCTGATTATCTTCCGGGGCAATCCATAAATCGTGATGATCGCCATGGGGTGCTTCGTAAGATTGAAAAGTTTTACCTCCATCCTTAGAACGATGATACGACACATTAAGCACATATACGATGTCTACATCTTTTGTATCGGCATAAATGCGGGTGTAATACCAGGCCCGTTGGCGTAGACTACGATCTTCATTCATTTTTCGCCAGGTTTGGCCAGCATCGTTCGAACTGTACACGCCTCCATTTTCATTTTCGATAATGGCATAGACCCGATTTGAATTTACAGGCGAGACTGAAATTCCTACAATACCCCAGGTACCCTTAGGTAAGCCGGTGTTTGTAGTTATGTTGGTCCAGGTTTCGCCACCATCGGTACTTTTCCACATGGCCGAACCGTCTCCGCCACTCTCCAGGCTATAGGGAGTTCTGCGAATGCGCCATGTGCTTGCATATAGAATACGTGGATTATTCGGATCGAAACAAAGATCAACAGCTCCTGCATCAGCATTGGCAAATAAAGTACGTTTCCATGTTTTGCCACCGTCAACAGATTTGTAAACACCACGTTCTTCTGATGATTTGAAGAGATCGCCCAGTACCGCTGCATACACTACATCCGGATTTTTGGGATGAATGCGGATGCGCGAAATATGACGGGATTCTTTCAGCCCAATGGTTGACCAGGTTTTACCGGCATCAACAGATTTCCACATGCCGTAACCGTACGACACATTTCCCCGAACTGTTTTTTCGCCACCGCCTACGTAGATTACATTGTTATCCCACTCGCTAACGGCTACAGCACCAATCGAGCCACCAAAAAAACCATCCGAAATATTTTCCCAGCTGTTGCCGGCATCGGTTGTCCGCCAAACCCCACCACCGGTAGCCCCAAAGTAAAACAGGTTAGGTTTTCCGGGCACGCCAGTAACAGCAGCCGAGCGCCCACCTCTGAATGGTCCAATGCTGCGCCATTCCAGGGCATTGTAAAGTTTATCATCGTAAGTAAGGGTTGCTGCTTTTGCCGGGGTTCCCTTTTTCTGGGCTTGCCCCACAAAGCACACAAGCAACAACGGTAATAGCATGAGTTTCTTCATAGGTAGGCATTTAGGTTTTCAAACTTATAGAAGGCGAGTATACCTTGAATTCTACAACCCGTGGTTTCTTTTTTTACCAATGGCAGAAAGCAGTTGATGAAGGCAGAAATCAGGATTTTGATAAATCTCACTAATTTGACAAAAAATTTACTTCATGAATTCTCAAAACAATCTGAAGCAACTGTTTAGTGTACCGGTTATTGTGGCTGCCCTGGGCTACTTTGTTGATATCTATGACCTGTTGCTTTTTAGTATTGTTCGGATTTCCAGTTTAAAATCAATGGGTGTTTCAGATGTGGAGATGATGGCTACCGGTGAGTTTCTGATTCGCGTGCAGATGGCGGGTTTACTGGTGGGAGGAATAATCTGGGGTATTATGGGGGATAAGCGTGGCCGACTTTCGGTATTATTTGGATCAATTCTTCTTTACTCACTTGCCAATATCGCCAACGGATTTGCCGAGACGGTAACACAATATGCCATATTAAGATTTATTGCCGGGATAGGATTAGCTGGCGAATTGGGAGCGGGAATAACGCTGGTATCAGAAACACTGCCTACCCGGCTACGCGGCTATGGAACTACACTGGTGGCTTCAGTTGGTTTAATGGGTGCAGTGCTGGCAAATTATATAGCCAAAACTTTTGATTGGCAAGTAGCCTATTTTATTGGTGGTGGATTGGGACTGTTATTGTTGATTGCCCGTGTAAGCGTTTTTGAATCAGGAATATTTTTGAAGGTAAAGGAGCAACATGTTGAGCGGGGAAATTTTTTTCAATTGTTTAATCAGAAAGATCGATTCGTGAAATTTTTAGGGTGTATTCTTATTGGGTTGCCCATCTGGTATGTAATAGGCATTCTCATCACCTTCTCGCCCGAGTTTGCCAAAGCTATGAACATAACGGGCATAGTGGCTGGCGATGCCGTAATGTTCAGCTACATTGGTCTTGCGGCTGGCGATATGAGCAGTGGTTTGTTGAGCCAGATTATTCGCTCGCGAAGAAAGACGGTATTCCTTTTTATCCTGCTAACACTCGCCTTTATTTTGATTTATCTATACGCACCTATTTCCAGTTCAACCCAGTTTTATGTGGTTTGTTTTCTGCTAGGTTTTGGTATTGGCTACTGGGCTTTGTTTGTTACCATTGCGGCCGAGCAGTTTGGAACAAATCTACGGTCCACCGTAGCTACCACGGTTCCAAACTTTATCCGGGGTACGGTCATTCCCCTCACTTTATTATTTCAGTTATTTCGTAATAGTTTCGATATCCTTACAGGGGCACTTATAGTGGGGGTAATCACCATCATAATTGCATTTTGGGCTCTACGGCTTATTGATGAGACTTTTGGGCGCGATTTGAATTTTTTAGAAGAAGATTAGGCCTCTTTATAGCTAACCCCAAATTAACTTTTCAGGTTTTAGTCATGCAAGGCCTTACTCATTTAACGTAAAACAAGGTTGGTAATTTCTCCTTTCAAATAACTTCTTACATTAGGCAACAATAGTGGCCATTTCGTTGTTAAATTGCCCTTCGCTTTATTCTGGTCTATTGGTAGTTGGTGCTTTAACATGATCGTGCTGATACGGTTTTTAATACTGAGTGTATTTGGTAGCCTTGCGCTTTCGGTAAGCGGCCAGAATCTTGCTGCTATTGATAGTTTAAAAAGGGCTCTTACTTCCCAACCAACACTGGAACAATTTGAAATCCTGAATGCAATTGGTTTTGAGTATCGTTACTCTTATCCTGATAGTACAATTTTTTATTGTACGCGTGCCTTTGAGTTAGGACAGCAAATAGAAGTAAAAAAAAATCTATCAAAGCCGTTGAGCTTTATTGGACTGGCCTACGCTAATAAGGGCGTGTATGCTAAGTCGGCCGAATACCATGAACGGGCCATTGAAGTTGCTATTGATCAACAGGATTCTGTTCAATTGGGTTTTGGTTATAACAATCTGGGCAGAATGTATTTTGACGGTGGAGATCTGGTGCGGGCATCCGACAACCTGGTACGATCGCGCGATATCTTTGAAGTACTGCAAGAGAAGTTAGGATTAGCCTATGTGTATCGAAGCCTTGCTAACCTGTATAAATCGCAAAACCAATTTGACCTGGCTGTTGAGATGTCGACCCGTGCGTATGAATTGCGGAAAGAACTGGGCGACAAACGAAGTATTGTTTCGTCATTGCTTGAGTTAGGATTGATTTATGAGTCCATGGATAGCACAGAAATAGCTTTGCAGAAAATGCGCTTGGCCGATTCAATTGCAAGACAAGTAAATGATCGTGTAACCCTGGCCGAATTGGAGCTTGGCATGGCCGAAATTTTAGTTGACGAAAAGAAAGTTAAGGAAGCGTATTTAAAAGCAGAAGAAGTTCTTGAAATAGTATCGGAGCTTTCAAATCAAAAACTTTTTTTAAGAGCTTCGCTAATTAAGGGTAAGTACTTTGCATCCTTAAAAAAATATCGTGAAGCCTTCCTGATTTTTGAGGATGTGATTAAAAAAGCCGAAGCATCTGGTAATCTTGTTTATCAGATTGAAGCCACCCAGGAAGCCGCCCTATGCTTTCAGGCCTTAGGCGAGTATGAGAAGGCCAATGAATTAAATGTTAGGGTTGATGTGCTGGAAGAGCAAATCAAGAATACTGATCTGCAACAACAAATTGAACGCCTGCAATTTCAACTCCAGATTGAAAAGAAAGAGCGCGAGAATGCAATGCTAAAATCGACACAGGTAAAGAATGAATCGTTACTTTCAGCGCAACGGTTTCAAAACCGGTTATTACTGGGGATAGTCATTTCAATTACCGCTGCTATGATTATTTTCTGGAATTTTAGCCGCAAGCGTAAGCGAATCAATCAGCAACTTCAGGTACAGAATAATCAGCTTAATGATCTGAACAATGAAAAAAATTCCCTTATGAACATTGTTGCACATGATCTTAAAGCACCCTTAAACCGGATATTGGGATTAACCAATGTTATGGAATTGGAGGGCGGCTTGCCAGACAAACAATTGGACTACCTGCGGTTGATAAAAAATTCAACCCGGGCAGGCTCTAATTTAATTATTGACTTACTCGATGTAAATGCCATTGAAGAGAAAGGAAGTGCACCGGTGCCTACAGCAGTAAACTTAAAAGAATGGTTTAACGAGAAGATATATTCGTATCAGGTATCAGCAGATGCCAAGCAATTAAAGTTGGAAGTTGACAATCAGGCTTCCGATTTGTTTATAACGGATCCTAATTTTTTGGGAAGAATTTTTGATAATCTACTGTCTAATGCAATCAAATTTTCACCTCACGGAAAGGTGATTCGGGTTGCCATTCACCCGGTTGGCAATGCAATCAAAATAATTATTAAAGACGAAGGCCCGGGTTTTTCAGATACCGATAAACAACTCATGTTTCAAAAGTTTAAAAAACTATCGGCTCGGCCAACCGGAGGCGAAAGTTCTAACGGGCTTGGCCTGGCCATCGTTAAGACTCTTGTCGATCGGCTTAATGGCACAATCAGTTTGGAAAGCAGACCGGGTGCTGGGGCTGAATTTACAGTTACCCTTCCGGCTCTGAATAAATAATTTTAGTTCTGTTTAAACCACCCCCAATCCTTTTAGTCTAAAGCCCAAACTCGAAAAAACTTATGAAAAAGCACATTTTAATCTTATCGGTACTTAGTTTAATGAGTGTTGCACTCTATGCGCAAGATGCTACACCCCGCGCCAATGTAAGACAAAAGGCACAACGTGTCCGGATAGCAGAAGGCCGTGCTGATGGAGACCTGACAAATAAAGAAGCAGCCGCTTTGAATGCCCAGCAGCGTCACATCAGAAGGTCAGAGAGAAGGGCAAAAGCAGACGGTACAGTAACTGTTGCTGAGAAAAGAAAGTTAGAAAGAAAACAAAATCGCGCCAGCCGGAATATCCGCAGGGCTAAAAACAATTCGATAACCCCGACCAACTAATACATCGGTATTAAACACAAGAGGCTGTCTCAAAGTTAATTTTAAAATGTCAGCCTGAGCCTGTCGAAGGCGATTTCCAAACTGAAATGGGTTTCGTCCCTATAGCTATCGGGACAACCTGACAACGTAATACACTTTTGAGACAGCCACTTTTTATTTTTATGATGACGGGCTTAAATTGAATTCAACGCCTGACTCAAATCCTCAATCAGATCTTCGGCATCTTCAATACCAATGCTTAGTCTTATGAGGGAATCACTCAATCCATTCTTTTCACGTTCCTCTTTGGGAATGCTGGCGTGCGTCATGGAGGCAGGATGATTGATTAAAGACTCCACTCCGCCAAGCGATTCGGCCAATGAGAACAGGTTAACATTCTCCATCAGGGTTTTTGCTTTTTCAAGCCGATCATCTTTCAGTGTAAAGGATAACATTCCGCCAAAGTCGCGCATTTGCTTTTTCGCTATGGCATGATTGGGGTGATCGGTAAATCCTGGCCAATACACTTGCCCGATTTTAGGATGTTGTTTTAAAAAGTTTGCGATTACTTTTCCGTTCGCGCAATGGCGCTCCATGCGTAAATGCAAAGTTTTAATGCCGCGCAGCACAAGAAAACTATCCTGCGGGCCAGGCACTGCACCACATGAGTTCGCAATGAATGCAAGATCCTGATGCAACTGATCATTGTTCACAACCAGAGCACCCATAATCACATCACTATGTCCTCCCAGGTATTTGGTTACCGAGTGCATAACAATGTCAGCTCCTAATGCTAATGGATTTTGCAAGTAAGGTGATGCAAAGGTGTTATCAACGGCCACCAGTACATTATTCTTTTTAGCCAGTGCACAACAGGCTTCAATATCAATAATCCGCATTAGCGGATTAGAGGGTGTCTCTAACCAAAGTAGTTTGGTTTTTGTATTGAGGTAAGGGATCAGATTTTCTGTTTTGGTTAAATCAATAAAATTAAATTTGATTCCAAACTTTTCATACACACGTTTAAACATCCGGTATGAACCGCCATACAAATCATTACTGGTTATTACCTCGTCACCGGGAGCCAGTAATTTGATAACGGCATCGGTAGCACCCATTCCTGACGAAAAGCAGATTCCATGTTTACCGTTTTCGAGTGCGGCAATACTTTTTTGTAGAGCATTGCGGGTTGGGTTAGCGCCTCTTGCATAAGCATAGCCTTTGTGTTTGGCTGGGGATTCTTGAACATACGTTGAGGTTTGATAAATGGGAGTCATGATTGCTCCGGTGCTGGGGTCTGGCTCAACACCCGCGTGCACAGCTTTCGTTCCAAATTTCATTTTATTTCAGTTTTTGCAAGTATACAAACCGCATTGGCATAAATCTATTTCAATACTGTGATTAAATCATCTATCTTGTTGATTCTGCTTTAATCTAACCTAAATCTTTATGATTACCCTTACCCACAAATCAATTCTGGCTTTGTGTTGTTTAATTCTTGGTGGTTCTTATGCGCTGGCTCAAAATTCGGTAGGAATTGGTGTTACCAATCCCAACCCCAATGCTGTTTTAGAGCTGGTTTCCCCCACCAATAATCAGGGCTTGCTGGTGCCAAAACTCACAACCCTGCAACGAACCAATGCCACGTTTACAGCCGGTCTTACGGCTACGGATAAAGGCCTTTTGGTATTCGATAGTGATATAAGTAAGTTTTACTATTGGAATGGAACGGCCTGGTCGGTAATTGAAGATGGAGCGGCTGGAGCAGGTACAGTTACAAATATTGCCACCGGAGCTGGCCTGACTGGCGGACCAATCACAACGTCAGGCACTATTTCATTAGCTGATGGTGGTGTAACTACCGTAAAGCTGGCTGATGCATCAGTAACCTCAACTAAGTTAGGAACTACCGGGGTTGTGGCCGGAACCTATGGTTCAGCCACACAGGTACCGCGCGTGGTAATTGATGCTCAGGGTCGTATTACAGGTGTAACTTTAGAACCAATTACCGGCACACTTCCTGGAGGTACAGCTAGCGGTGATTTAACGGGTAACTATCCTAATCCAACGGTAGCAGTCAAT
>JBPXJU010000019.1:0-55109 GCA_051715445.1 Bacteroidota bacterium
GAACCTTCTGTGCTAACGATAGTAAATTCAACTTCTGTATGGCCATTCAGTTCGGCATTATTGATAGCCTGCAGGGTAAAGCTCAACTCATTTGTACCTGCTGGCACGTTTAAGGTTATGCGGTTGTTTTCGCTAACCGGATTGGTAACAAAAGCATCCGTGTTAGGAGAATTAATTTCTACAACAACCTTGCTATCTATTGCAACGGCTGGCGTAAAAAGAATGTTGTATTCAATTGGCTCAGTTTCATTTTCTATTACTGTTTCTGAGTTCTCAGCAAAACTTACTGTGCTCTGAACAGGAGAGTCATTCGTTTCATCATCCTCAACTATCAGTTGAAAAGTTTTTTGTTCTCCTAATATAAAGGCGTCAGATTCTACTATTGAAATCACGATAACCTGGTTTCCTTCGGCTAGGGCATTGTCTATTGCTTTTACATTAAATTGTAGTTGACTTACCCCTTTGGCTACCGGTAGAGACAGCACCCCTTCAATATGTGCAGGATTGGTTTGTAGGCGATGCCGCATGTCCTCATCAAGTGTCAATGTAACGGTGCCGGCTGATGTAGTCGCGCGATCTAGTGTAAGTAGTATCTGAGTGCCTTCATTGCTGCCCTCGGATATTGTCATTTCTCCGCTTTGAAATTGTATCAAAGCAAGTTGATCAGGTAGTGCCTTATCAGGATCCTCTTCACAACTCATCAGGGCTACAATCAGCAGCCCGCTCATAAACTTTGGAAATAGCGTTCTCATGTTATAAAATATTTATACCAGCCTTTCACGATTTTTGGGAGGAATAGATAGAGGCAGTTTGCGTCAAAAAAAAGACACTTCACGACAACAGATTGCCATCGGCCAGTATTAGTAACCGTTAGTAAAGTAAATGACGATAGCTTAAAACGATTTGTTCGCTTAGTACGTACTACAAGCATTTTACGACACACTATGTTCGCTCACATGCCCATTATTCAGGGAATCATTTATGGGTCTGCCCTCCGGGGGCCAAGCCTGTCAGATTTATGTGCTGCCATAGGAATTTCACCGAACGACTTGGGCAATTCGGAGTTTAGTGTTCCTTTTGAACAAGCCTGTCGCACTTGGGAGATTTGTGCTCAACAAACAAAGGATAATCTGCTCGGCCTTCATCTGGGTGAGACCAGTACCATGTCGGTACTAGGACTTGTTGGAAACCTGATGCAGAGTTGCCCTGATTTGCTCTCTGCTTTCGAAAAAATGATTCAATATATTGACCTAGCCACCGATATGATTCATTTTGGAATAAAACAAAATGCCTCGGAAATAACGCTAACCTTTAAGCCTAAACCTTTATGGGTGAAGACTCAATCCGTAAGTATCCGACATAGTATGGAACAATCGATGGCGGGCACACTACATGTCTTCTCCTTGCTTACGAATAAAAAGATTAAACCCGCTTATACTGTATTTCAACAAAAACAAGGTGGTGCTCTGGCCGAATACCAGCGTGTGTTTGGCGCGGATGTACGCTTCAATGGTGCGGGTAATCACCTGGTGTTTAAGAAGGAAGATTTACTCTCTCCTATCTTTAGTCACGATAAGCCTTTGTTTAAACTCCTGGAAAAGATCCTGAAGGAGAAAAAATCAGCGAAGGTTCAAACGCTC
This sequence comes from Bacteroidota bacterium, assembly GCA_051715445.1. Taxonomy (GTDB): domain Bacteria; phylum Bacteroidota; class Bacteroidia; order Cytophagales; family Cyclobacteriaceae; genus ELB16-189. The sequence continues at coordinate 1,641 of JBPXJU010000019.1, forward strand.
AGCGATCAAATCAAACACTTAATGCGAACCGACTTTCATGGTAATATACCATCAATTGAAGCCGTGGCCACCCGCTTGCACATGACTCCGCGTACATTACAGCGTAAACTTACCCATGAAGGCGTATCGTTTCGAACCCTTGTTGCAGCAGTGCAAAATGAAATGGCAACCCAACTATTTAAGATGAAGGGAAGTGTCTCGCAGATATCCAATCTACTGGGCTACTCTGATCCCAGTGCTTTTCGAAGAGCTTATAAAAAATGGAATGATAAGTAGATGGTGAGTCGTTATTGGGATTTTGGTAAGTTGTTTACTTTCCCAACACTTCGTAGCTGCCAATTTTGTCAAGATATAGTTGAATTTCACCACTATCATCCAGTTCGTTGCACGGCAAAATTTAGCGGCAGGCTATTTTAGTTTGCAATACAGCATTTAGTACCTTGTGCTAAAATTTTTTTTCATGACCGATTCAGGTAAATGTCCTCAGTGTAGCTCCTTGTATGCATATCCTACCGGTACTTCTATGATGTGTCCTGAATGTGGCCATGAGTGGAACCCGAATGAAGTTACTAAGGTCAATGTACAAGAAGAAATTGATGTTTCCGTTGTTAAAGATGCCCATGGCAATGTATTGGTCGATGGCGATACGGTTATTATTATAAAAGATTTGCCTGTGAAGGGAGCATCAAAACCGATTAAGGCAGGCACCAAAGTAAAAAATATCAAACTTACCAGTGGAGATCACAATATCTATTGCAAGGTTGATGGATTTGGAGGGATGGGGCTTAAATCAATCTATGTTAAAAAAGGTTAGCTGTCATTTAGTATCCTGTCAATCACTTCACGCATCAGGGTTTCGCGTTGTTGATAATTACCACTAACCAATTGATACGGAATACCCCGTAGATCCAGTGCCTCTTTAAACACCCGAAACATTTTTTCCCGCTCAGAACCTAAATCACGTAAGTGGTCGGCCACCCAGGGCACATCAATGTCGAACAAAAAATAAGAGTCGTAATGAACTTGCTTCTCCAGTTCATATAAAACAGGTGGCACCGTGTGTAAATAGTGTTGCGAATAGATCTGTGTGGTAATGGTGTCGGTATCGCAAAAAAGAATTTTGTTAGCAGTTTTCAGTTTTTCATTTATACGTTCAATCTGAGCATAACCGATTTTAATAATGTCGGCTTCTGTAAAGTCGTTACTTGTAATCAGTTCACGCGCAACTTCAGGCACAAATTCGGTATGATAGGCCTGCGCCAGTTTTTGTGCCATAAAAGATTTGCCCGTACTCTCTGAGCCATAAAAACAAATCTTCTTTACAAAATAAGGACGTACTACAGTTGGTATAAACTCCCAATACCGAAATGGTTTCTCCCGAATCAGTGAAGCTGACACCGGAGTTTCATTTCTACCGGCATCAAACAATCTGTGCTGTGCGTTCAGGTTAGCAGCAAAGGGTTCGCCATAGGCTTCAGAACTTACAACTACATCAATTTTCGGGTAAACCTTGCGCATAACATCGGCCCAGACTTTTGTTCGCTCTGGTAAGGGAAGCGATACATTATCAAAATCATCTTCAATAATTGCCGGAATGATGTTCGCTTTGTCTTTGAAAATTTCTTCTATCCAACTAAACCGCAGCATCGGGTTGATCGGATCCGATTCGGTATAGCTCATCGATACAAGTACTTCATCGGCTTGCGTGGCCGCAAACTCGATTAACGCAATATGCCCTTTATGGATGGGCATGAATTTACCAATAACCAATGCGCGCGTCATGCCGGTTTGGTAGCGTAGGATTTGTATTCTTTCATCCAGTGTACTAAACCCATAGTAGCCAAAAAGGTAAGCACCAGATAAAGCAAACTATAAAATTTAATGTCGCGGATAAAGTACAGGTAAGTAGCGGTTACATCAATCAGAATCCAGATAATCCAGCATTCAATTTTCTTTTGAATCATATAGTAGGTAGCCACAATGCTCATAATAGTAATAAAAGAATCTACATAGGGTGAGGCGCTGGGTTTAGTAAATATCAACGGAAAAAATTCGTGCAACCTGCTGGCAAAGAAACCCATCAGCAACGTACCCGCCACACCCGTACCCGTAATAAGGGCCATTTGTCGGGTGTTCATCCAACTTATTTTCAATTCGGCTTTTAAGTCTTCTTCGCCCTGGCGTGGGTTTTTCCAACGCCACCAGCCAATTAAATTGGTGACAAAGAAAAATACCTGCAGAAACATATCGGGGTAAAGCTGCACCTGATAAAAAAGAAAGAACGAAAGTACTACGTTTAGTAAACCTATTGGCCAACTCCACACGTTGGCGCGAGCTGAATACCAAACTGCTACTATTCCTGATAGGGTTCCAAAGAATTCGAGGTAGCTGAGGGGGTAACCAAGAATTTTTATAAAGACTGTATCTATGTCGAAAATATTCATATCAAGCTCTGATGGAGTTAACTAAAGTTTTATACACACATTCTTCTCGTCTGTAAAAAATTTCAGGGCTTCAAAGCCACCTTCGCGCCCGATACCACTTTGTTTCATGCCACCAAACGGAGTACGCAAATCGCGGAAGAGCCAGCAGTTTACCCAGATAATACCGCTCTTCACGTTTGCCGCAACACGATGTGCGCGTTTCAAATTTTCAGTCCAGATGGTAGCAGCCAATCCATACGGAGTGCTATTGGCATACTCCAACACTTCGGCTTCGGTATCAAATGGCATAATGGTAACTACGGGTCCAAAAATTTCTTCCTGGTTGGTACGGCAGGTGTGCGGTAGGCCCGTAATGATGGTGGGCTCCAGAAAAAAACCTTCGGTACAACGACCAGTAAGTCTTACCTGCTTGCCGCCTTGTACAATTGTTCCTCCTTCTTGTTTCGCCAACTCAATGTATGAAAGCACTTTTTTCATGTGGGCCTCAGAGGCCATCGCACCAAGGTTCGTTTTCTCATCTAGCGGATCGCCAACGATCAACGCTTTTGTGCGGATTGTAAATTCATTTAGAAATTTTTCATACAGTGGTCGCTCTACAAAAATGCGTGAGCCACACAAACAAATCTCGCCCTGGTTGGAAAATGAAGATTGAATGCTGGTGCTTACCGCTTTTTCAAAATCGCAATCGGCAAAAATGATGTTGGGATTTTTTCCACCCAGTTCAAGCGAAAGCTTTTTAAACATCGGGCCGGCCGTGGCGGCTATAATTTTTCCGGTGGCGGTTCCGCCTGTAAAGGAGATTGCCTTGATGCCGGGATGTTCAATTATGGCTTGTCCGGCTTTTGATCCCATGCCATGAACTATATTTAACACTCCTGCAGGCAACCCGGCTTCTATGCAAAGCTTTGAAAACAAATACGCGGTCATGGGTGTAATCTCTGAAGGCTTAGCCACAACCGTACAACCCGCGGCCAGTGCAGGCGCAATCTTCCAGGTAAACAAATACAAGGGCAGGTTCCAGGGCGAAATGCAACCCACCACGCCAACAGGGGTGTGCTGTGTGTAGTTGATGGCTTCGCTATCGGTAATGTGCGCTTCGCTGCTTTCATGCAGAATAGCCGTAGCATAAAAGCGAATGTTGGCTGCGGCACGTGGTATATCCAACGACTTCGCCAGTTTAACAGGTTTGCCCTGATCGATGCTTTCTGCCAAGGCCAGTTTATCAAGATCGCGTTCAATTAACTCCGCGATCTTAATCAAAATGGCTGAGCGATCTTTTGCCGAAGTTGTACTCCACTTAACAAAGGCCAGTTTTGCTGCCGCGGCTGCATTGGCTACATCGCTGCTATCCGAATCGGAAACGAGACTATAGGATTTGCCTACCGAGGGATTAATGTTATTAAAAAAATTACCGCCTACCGGTTCGGTTAATACACCATTGATATAGTTCAGTATTTTTTCCATGAGCCAAAAGTAGGCTCAAGTTAACAGATGTTATGGAATGTTGGTGTTACAAAAGTGAATGTTACTTCAAACAACACCTTGAAAGTCTGGCTGAGCTTTGTCGAAACCGATTATTGGAAACCTGAAATTAATTGTTCTCGCCAAGCTCAAACGTACAATTCAGGCTGTAACATCAGTTAGCAAATAAACCAACTACTTCTTCATGATCTGAAATTCCACCCTGCGATTCCGTTGCCGGTTTTCTTCGGTATCGTTTGGAGCAATGGGCTTGTTTGGACCAAAACCCTTTCCTGTAATCCTGTCTTTCTTAATTCCCTTATTGATCAGGTATTCGCGCACAGCCATTACCCGGTTTTCGCTGAGCTCTTGCAGTGCCAGTTTATTGCCCACATTATCAGTATGTCCTTGTATTTCAATTTTGATGGTTGGATTCTCTTCCAGAATCTGCGCCAGGCGATCTAATTCAGGAAAAGATTGTGGTTTCAGAATCGGCTTACCTTGTTCAAAGAATACGTTGTTCAGCAAAATACTTTCGCCTTCTTCTATTGGCATCAGAAATAAATCTTTCTTCACTTCGGTATATTCGGTAATGGGTGCCAGTTCCATGTTTTCATTTACAGAAAGAAAACCTTTTGCTTCGGCCCGAATTCCATAGTGTTTACCATCGGCCAATGTAATACGATACGCACCGGTAGCTGGATCGGAAATCGCTTCGCCTGCTTCTTCATGGGTAGTAAGATCTTCAAAAATAATATCCGCTTTTACGGGCGCTTTGGTTTTGGCATTTAGGGTGTTGCCCAACACAAGTAAAACCGGATCGGGCTTAATGGCTTGCGGAAGCTTTATTCTTACAATATCGGCTCTGCCCGTTTCATTAGCTGAGCTGCTCATGTAGGCATAATCGGCTGAAGCCGGAATAGTGTAGTAGGCATCAAAGGCAGGAGTATTTATTTCAGGCCCCAGGTTTACGGGCTCTGTCCAATCAGTCCAGCTATTGCCCTTTCGTTTACTCATAAAAATATCGGCACCGCCATAGCCGGGGTGGCCTTCTGAAGCAAAATATAGCGTGCGGCCATCTGCTGCCAGAAACGGTGATAGCTCATTTGAACTCGTATTAATCTTCTTACCCAGGTTAATGGGTTTAGACCAAACTCCGTTTTTGTCCTGAACGGTTACATAGATATCTTTATCTTCTGACTTTTGCTCTGCTCTATATTCTACATTTTCAGGAAGCTTCACGGCAAATAAAATGGCTTTACCATCGGCCGAAAGCGTACCTTCCATGTGGTTAGCCTCGTTTTTGAATTTTACATTCAACCATTCGGGGTCAGACCATCCGGTTGCTGTTTTTTTACGAACCTGAAACCCTTCTGTTTTACAGAACAACATCATATTATTATCGGCACTGACTGCTGCCAGGTTATTGGTTCTGCCAGTATTAATATCCTTACCCAGCTTATAACTTTTTTTCCAGACCAGGCCATCGGCAGATGTGGTGACCCAGATATCTGATGTTTCTTCATCAGGTTTGGTTTGTGTAGCCGGATCATCGCGTACTGCAAAATAAATGGTACGACCATCAGTAGTAATCTTGGGCGAGATGTCTCCGTAAACCGTGTTAACCTGACTTCCCAGATTTTCTTTCACCAGGCCGGTAGTCATTTTATCGGGCAAATTAATTTTTACATCATGCTTAAAAATAAAATCATCTACTTCCAGCACCATGTTGGTGTAGTTGGTAAAGCCAATGGCATTGCCGCTGAGTTTTTGTACTTCAATCTCCTTAACTTTTTTGCCATTGATATAATACGTCCACACGGCATTTTTCTGCACCACACGTAAGTGGTTGGGTTCACCCAACGGCTTTATGTTTTTGTATTTAACCCATTCATTATTCCCTTTAGCTTTTTCAGCTCCTCGTATTTTATAATACCCGTTGATAGTAATCAGAAATTCATAATGCTCTCCTGCTGGATTCTCGCCCCATATTAATCCAATGCCATTGTTAACGCTGCCCGATTTTTGAACAAAGGTTGCTTCAAGCGAAAAGTCCTTCCTTTTGTCAAAATAGGGATAGATGCGGATTACACGCCCCTTGCTTTCCTCGGTTGTTGTCAGAATGTATTTACCTCCTTCCATCCGCAGGCTATAATTATCGCCTTTGCCAAGCGACCACGATCTGAAGTTATTTGAAAAAGTTTCGTTTATAAATACCGGTTGTGCGTATGCATAAACTGAACTAAGAATAAAAAGAATGGCTGTTCTGATCATAACTGAAAAATAAAACCGAAAATAACGTGAGTTTAAAACTAATATGAAATACCTGCAAGAAGGTATATCATATTGCGTACTGGTACGGATTACTTTTTCACAATTTTAAACTCTACCCTGCGGTTACGTTGCCGGTTAGCTTCGGAAGTATTGGGAACAACCGGAACGGTGCCTCCATATCCTTTTCCGGTAATACGATCTTTATGAATACCTTTGGACACGAGGTATTCTTTTACCGCCTTTACCCTATTTTCAGAAAGGGTTTTCAGAGCGTCTTTGTTCCCCACATTATCGGTATGGCCGCCCAGTTCAATTTTTACTGTGGGGTTATCCTGCATAATCTCTACCAGACGATCGAGTTCAGGAAAGGATTGCGACTTAAGTACCGGCCGGCCTTGTTCAAAGAAAACGTTATTCAGCATAATACTTTCGCCAACCAGAATAGGCATGAGCAACAAGTCTTTGCTTATCTCTTTGTATGCTGTAACCGATGCTAACTCAAAATTTTCATTTACAGAAAGATATCCTTTTGCTTCGGCACGGATACCATAATTTTTTCCTTTGGTAAGCGTAATGCGATAAGAACCTGTGTTTGGATCGGAGATGGCTTCGCCCACTTCTTTACGAAGGGTTAAGTCTTCAAAAAAAATATCGGCACTTACAGGTTGCTTGGTTTTTGCATTGAGTGTTCGGCCCATCACTAAAATTACCGGGTCGGGTTTTATTGCTTCGGGTAATTTTATGCGCACCAGATCCGAAGCCCCCATAGAGTTACGATCGCTTACCATTATAGCGTAGTCGGCTGCAGCCGAAAGTGTATAATAGGCATCAAAACTATTTGTGTTTATTTCAGGGCCCAGATTTACAGGCTCTGTCCAGTCGGTCCACGAGTTACCCGTACGCTTACTCATAAAAATGTCGTAGCTGCCATAGCCGGGACGACCATTTGTAGCAAAGTATAATGTTTTGCCATCAGCCGCCAGAAAAGGAGACAGCTCATCTCCTTGGGTATTAATCTGCTTGCCCAGATTGATGGGAGCGCCCCAGTTTCCTTTTTCGTCCTGAAGCGTTACATAAATATCTTTCTCACTCATCTCTTCGTCTGCACTGTAAAATAAATTCTGCGAAAGCTTGGAAGTAAACACAATGGCTTTACCATCGGCAGATAAATTTGCCTCCATCGTTTTGGCTTCATTCTTAAAGCGTACATTCAGATATTCAGGTTCGGACCAACCCGCTTTTGTTCGCTTGCGAATTTGAAATCCATCTGACTTACAAAACATTAGCAAATTGTTATCGGCACTTACCGCTGCCATGTTGTTGGTTTCGGCATTGTTGATAGGCGCACCCAGATTTTTACTTTTGCTCCAGGTAATGCCATCGGTGCTGGTGGTAATGTAGATGTCTTCACCATCACTTTTTCCACCAATATTTTCAGGCGCATTTTCTCGACCGAAATAAATGGTGCGACCATCGGCAGTAATAATTGGCCCGAGGTCATCGTACGGTGAGTTTACTTGCGAACCCAGATTCTCTTTTACTAAACCGGTGGCCAGGTTTGGTGGCAAATTGATTTTCGAATCGTGGCGTATTAAAAAGTTATCAATCTCCAGCACCATATTGGTGTATGTAACAAACCCAAGACGTGTTCCATAAAGCGGTAGCGCTTCTGTTTCTAACACTTGCTGATTATTGATGAAAAAATATAATCGTGACTTTCGCTGTTCAATCTTCAATATATTCTCCTGGCCAAGAGGCTTCACTTTATCTGTAACAATCCATTCGTTGAGTTTTGGTCTTTTCTCAGGGCTCATTACCTGAAAATAACCGGTAGATGTAACCGTAAAACTATGATTCTTACCATTGGCGTTATCGCCCCATAAAAATCCATAACCATGGTTATCAGTGCCAGACTTTTGAACAAAAGTGGCCTCCATGGTAAAGTCTTTCTTACTATCAATATAGGGGCTGATGGTGATAAAGCGGCCCTTATCTTTTTGTACCGTGGTGAGAATGTACTTACCACGCTCCAGGCTAATGATGTAATTATCTCCTTTGCCTGTCCACCAGAGCCCATCTTTATTGGAAGAAAAATCTTCGCGTAACAAAACGGGTGGTTGCGCCTGCACTGCTACAGAAATGAATAAAAGCCAAACCAACAACTTCATGTAAGTGCAAATTACAAACTTCCGGTACGACCTCCATCAACCGGAAGGTTGATTCCGGTAATGTAACCCGCAGCCGGGCTTGCCAGAAACCCAACAGCAGCAGCAACTTCGTGTGGTTCTGAAATTCTTCCAGCCGGAACTTCGGCAATCATTTCTTGTCTTATTTGTTCATAGGTCTTACCTGCCTTTTCAGCTTTGCTCTTAATGAGCGAATCCAGGCGGCCTGTCATGGTAGTGCCCGGCAACACATTGTTAACGGTAATACCGAAAGGAGCAAGTTCTACTGATAATGTCTTAGACCAGTTTGCTACCGCCCCCCGAATGGTATTCGATACCCCTAAACCCCGAAGTGGAATTTTAACTGATGTTGAGATAATATTAATAATCCGGCCATAGCCGGTCTGCTTCATTCCCGCTACTACCGCCTGTGTTAAAATCTGGTTACAGATTAAATGACTATTGAATGCTGCTAAAAATTGTTCGGGTGATGCATCAATGGCTAACCCGGCTGGTGGGCCGCCCGTATTATTTACTAAAACATGAATTTGCTTGTCAGAAACAAACTCATTAATTACCGTTTTAACCTGATCGGGCAAGGTGAAATCAGCAACCAGATAAGTATGCCTTTGATTGGCATGCCTGGAGAGTTCTTTAAGGGTTGCCTGCAAAGCCTGTTCATTGCGTGCTACCAGGGTAACAGTAGCACCCATAGCCGCTAATTCAATAGCCGAAGCTTTGCCAATGCCTTGCGTGCTTCCGCAGACCAACGCATTTTTGCCCGTTAGGTTCAGATTCATACTTAAATATTGTACACCAAAGATGGGTTTAATAACCGACCCTTCAGTTTTTCACAACTATTTTACTTAAAGATAAAATAGGTTAATGAGAATTCTATGTGTCGCTCGGTAAGTTTACCGCCATTATTATAAATCGATTTGTAAATAGAAAATTCAGCTGGTACGTTCCAGTTATTATCAAGGCCTGAGAAGTACATATCCTGAAGTGACTTTTTATAACGGAAGGTAACTCTTGCCCGATTCAGCATAATACCGGCTTCTATTGTCGAAAATAAATAATTCTTTTCTCCATAGTTCTTGATATTCCGCTCGTCCTCATAAGTATTTATTCCAAAACCAAAAGTCTCTTCTACGGTTAGCTCATAAAGCGAAGCATCTAATAAAATATGATTGGCTACACCTGCACCTACAAAGAATGAAAAATTCTCTTCTAAGGGCTGCGGTTGAATATTAAGCCGAAAGATTAGTGGTATCTGTAAATATCGGGTTTCGTAATTGGATAGAACAGGGCGCTGCTCTTCCGATAGCAATGAATAGTAATAACCATCATTATATCCGTTCTTGAGATAAGAAAGACCGCTTCCAATTGAAAAATAAACTGGCTTCAGTTTACCCCTAAATACCCATTCTGCGTCTACGCCTATAATAGCTTGTTGCTTTGGCTTAAATCTGGCATCGGTTTCCGGATCATCAAACTGGCCGAGTACTGTACTATTAAATCCCAAACTAATGCCAGCGCGAAACTGAGCCTGGGTTATGTGAGCGGCACACAAAAGGATCGAAAGAATAAAAAAATGTTTCATAACTAATTTCCTAACATAATAAATGCACCCCAGAAATATGGATGCGGGTATTTTTTTCGTACTTCTAACTGAGCTTGTCGGAAAGATTTTACCGTTTCAGATTGGTTTACCCATGCGCGATAAAAAGAGTCCATCAGCTCACTCGTAGCAGCATCATCAACTTTCCATAAAGACATTAGTAAATTTTTGGTTCCTGCGGAAATCATTGCACGCTGCAATCCATATACACCTTCACCATTTCTTATTTCTCCAAGACCTGTTTCGCAAGCCGACAATACAACCAATTGAGTTTCCCGCAAATTAAGAAGAGAAGCTTCGTAAGCGGTTAGTATTCCGTCTTGATCGTCACCCGATTTATTGCTTACACCAGCCAGTAGTAATCCAGACCTGATCATGGGATTGATCGTGCGGGTTGAGTCTCCTATAAAAAATCCGTGAGTAGCAATGTGAAGTAATGACGGACTGTTAACAGCCTTTAAGTTTTTTTCAGTTGCTAACTCCGCCTGAAAACGCTTTACTTTCCAGTTACTATTTTTTAATGTCTGCTCCGCTACTTCAATTTCTTTTTCTGTCCCTGGCAGATCAGAAAAGTTCTGATCTTTTAACGAAACAAGGTTCTCGTTTTGCAAACTCCTGAAATTGACAGTTTGTGCATCTGAAATTGTGGCACTATAACTAGGCCTGCCAAAAAGAGCTGCTGTTTTTGAAGTATTGGTGTTTCTATTTATTAGTAAATCCGAAGTATTGGTAAGATAAACCAACTCCAACTCATCAATCAGGAATTTTTTTGTTATTGGATTGAAGATTGTATTCAGGTTGATCTGACTGAATACACCATCTGGTGATAAATAAATTCGTTTTGGCTGATCTAAATTCGATTGAAAGGGTAACCACAGTTTGTCGTAAGACAAATTATCTTCAGACCGGGAAAGAATGGAATTGCGATAAAATCGCGCTGATCTGGTTTCCAGATATTTTGCATTATCTATAACAAAGCACTTCAGTTCATTGCCCGGTTTATTTACTAACACCAGATAGAATATCTCATTTGTAGAAATTTCTGGTCGGGCAGGATCAAGTCCCTCTACCCTGATTATTTCTATTGCACACTCTAAATCGGAAAGCCTTGCATTAACTTGTTTCCAATCAAAATTAGTTATTTGACTTGTAGGTATTTTAAGTGCAAGTTCTTTATCGAGCGCTTCAACCTTTCGGGTCAGATCAAGCACATCGTTTTCGGCATTCTTTAAATAATAGGCGGCTGAAAGCCGTGTTCGTGTTTTCTCCCATTCATTAAAAAGATCAATCAACTGGGTGTCGCCACTATTCAATATTTTACTTTTCCGCTCATTGGTAGTTCCTAATAATAAGGCCTTCATGTTAAGCTGATTATTATAAGCTATTTCATATAACCCATATTGGCCTGCTTTGCCCTGGTTATGGCACACTAAAAGAAATGCGTTAAAAATTTCGATATCGTGTTTTAATGTGTAGTAAAATTTTTCCCGTTCATACTCGCTAAGCTTGATAAAATTACTACCAATGTACTTTTGATAGCTTTCAATTAATTTTTTAAAACTGTTGGCTGCCTCCTGGTGATTATTGTTAAGCCAATACAAACGCGCCTGGGTAAGTTGTAACTTAAAGCCCACCAAACCGGTCGATTCTATAGTTGGTAGAAAATCCTGAGCCCGATTAAGATATAATTGTGCCTTTTTAACATTACCCTTTAACAATTCATTTCGCGCAAACACATCAAAGATTCGCGCGGTTTCAGCTTGCTGAGCAATTTTAGTTCCATATTGCTCACGTCCGGCTGATGTTTTGGCTAAGAGTACACTATATAACTCAACTTCTTCCACGCGATTGGTAATCAACCCAATCTCAGTAAGGTCGTTGTAAATAATCCGATAAATATAATCGTAATTATAACCCGTGGTGGATGCTGCTCTTAAGAGAGTAAGCGCTTGCGTATGATACTGATAGGCCTGTTCATAATTCTTCTTAATAAACTCAACTGATCCTAAACCTGCAAGCGAGATAGCTTTGTGTACACTTGTTTTATTAAAGTAATTATCGCGTAATGCCTTGGATTCACGGAACAACTGTTCAGCCTTATTAAGGTTACCAATACTTACATAGAAAAAACCCAGGCGATCATAAACATCAAAGTAAGTTCGTTGCGATTGATTTGAGCCAAGATAATAGCGCTTGTTCGTGAGCGGTAATTGCTTTTTTGCTTCGTCAAGCGCATCCAAAAACATCTGCTCCGCCTCGGGCAACAAGCCTTGCCGTTGATAGTTTTCACCAAGCATTAGCTGATAATAAATGGTATGATCTTTAAGGCCCTTTTGTTTGCTTTCATTCAAGGCAGAAACAAGAATCCGTTCTGTTTTATTAAAAGACTTAGAGCGATATAGGCTCATGATATTTCTTTGCAATTTGGCCTTTTGAGCAAAGGCCTGAACGCTTATGAGTAAAAATGCTGCTAAAATGTACTGTCTCATTTCAATCGATAACCAACGTGAATACCATAGATGAACTTAATAACCGATCCCTCTCTATTCAAAAAGATGGACTCGCTTCCATTTAAATCCCAGTTTCGAATTAAATCGCCTGTTCCACGATTTGTCAAACTAAAACTTAGGTGACCACCAAAAACAAATCGGTTTACAGCAAAGGTTAAACCATATCTGAAGTTAATACCTACCCGAGGCAGGTAAGGAGCAACATTACCTTCATCCCGTGTTACCACACCACTGTTGGGGTCTGTATAAGACTCTTTCAAAGTAGCAGAAATTACATAGTGGGGAACCAGCCCGATATCCGTATAAAAGGAGTTTCTATTTTGCTTATTAATCCTTAACAAAAGCGGGAATGAAACAAGTGCCTGCTTAATTTCACTTGATCCTGAAATGCCAGGTTCCTGATGTACGGTATTATATTGATTAAAAGCCAGTCCTGAATAAACATATAGTTGTCCTGACAACCGCTTTTCAAGGGCCAGTTCAATACCAGGCTGACTAAACTTTGTCAGATATCCAATGGGGGTACCATCCTCCGAATAATGCCATTCAAGCCCTGACTCTGTAGCGCCTTGAATTGTACTGATAAGGTACAATCTGGTTTGGGCCTGACTTACCTGAAAAAAGAAGCAACTAAACAAAACTATTATGATGCGTTTCGACATAAAAAAGAAAAAGATGAATTGAATTGTGATAGTACTGAAATCGCCATATATAAATTATCGCTTCCAAGAAACATAAGAATTAGTAAATTGCAAATACCTTATATATAATCACTAAGAATTTATGGCTATTCGAAAACCTTTCAATCTAAAACAATGGATTACTGAAAATCGGGATCTGTTAAAGCCACCCGTAGGAAACAAAAATCTGTATGCCGATGCTGGTGATTACATTGTGATGATTGTAGGTGGCCCCAATGCCCGCAAAGATTACCACTTTAACCAAACCGAGGAATTATTTTACCAGTTGGAAGGAGACATTAATGTGCGTATTCAGGAAGATGGTCAGGCAGTTGATATTCCGATTAAAGAAGGTGAAATGTTTCTATTGCCCGCCAACACACCACATCGGCCCGAGCGGCCAGCTCATTCTGTTGGTTTGGTAATTGAGTGTAAGCGCGAAGATCCAACCTTTGAGGATAGGTTGATCTGGTATTGCGATACCTGCAACACTAAACTGCACGAATATAAATTTCACCTGGAAAATATTGAGAAGGATTTTTTGCCACGCTTCCGCGATTTCTACGGTTCGGAAAAACTGCGCACCTGCAAAAAGTGTGGTACTGTGATGGAGACTGATCCACGGTTTGTTTAGTGTACTTAACGTGTTGACCGAAGGCAGTCACCAGTAGGCAGTATTAAAAAATCTTGTCAGACTGCTCACTGCTTACTTTAAAAAATGAGTACCCAAAAAGGAATAGCCTATTATCATCATCCTAATCTTGGCAACCTGATTATCGAGTCAGAAGGCGACAGCATTACCCGGATTGGTTTTTGGAGTGAGCCTTGCGGAACAGAAAGTTTAACTCCTGTGCTGAACCAATGCCTGCAGGAGTTAGATGAATATTTTTCAAAAGGTCGTAAATTCTTTACATTCAATTTGGGTTTCCGCGGAACTGAGTTTCAAAACAAGGTTTGGCGCGAGTTGATTAATATTCCATACGGAACTACTATCTCCTACGAAGAACTTGCCTTACGTTTAGGCGATATTAAATCCATTCGTGCGGCTGGTGTTGCCAATGGACAAAACCCTATTGCTATTGTAGTACCCTGCCATCGGGTAATTGGCAAAAACGGAAGCCTGACCGGCTATGGCGGTGGCCTGGAAAATAAACAGTGGCTGCTGGAGCACGAGGGCGCAGTATTGAAACAACTTTCGTTGTTCTGAACAATAGATTAATTTTCCGTCATGCAATTTGAAAATACACTTGCTTTTGCCCGCAAACTTGATCGCATTGATCCTCTAAAAAAATTCCGGACAAAATTTTATCTGCCAAAAGTAAAAGGCAAACCAGCCATTTATTTTACCGGCAATTCATTGGGGCTTCAACCTAAGTCAACCAGGCAATACCTTTCAGAAGAGTTAAACGATTGGGCTGCTTTAGGTGTGGAAGGACACCTGCATGCAAAACGCCCGTGGTTGTATTATCACAAGTTTACCAAAAAAGGATTGGCCTTGCTTACCGGAGCAAAACCAACCGAAGTGGTTGCCATGAATCACCTTACGGTGAATTTGCATTTGTTAATGGCATCGTTTTATCGCCCGACAAAAAGCCGGTTTAAGATTATTACTGAATCCGGTGCATTTTCTTCCGATCAGTATGCATTCGAATCGCAGATAAAATATCATAACCTTGATCCAGACAAAACCCTGGTGGAAATAAAACCTCGCGAAGGCGAGCATACTTTGCGCACAGAAGATATTCTGGCAACCATAGAGGCACACAAAAACGAGTTGGCGCTGGTTATTTTTGGTGGGGTTCAATATTATACGGGCCAATTCTTCGACATAAAAAAAATAACTCAAGCCGGACACGCGGCCGGTGCGTATGTTGGATTTGATTTAGCGCATGCCATAGGCAACGTAAAACTCAACCTTCATAATCACAATGTTGACTTTGCAGTATGGTGTAGTTATAAATATTTGAATGCCGGGCCTGGTGCAATAGCAGGTGCTTTTGTGCATGACCGCCATTCTAAAAATTTTGAGTTACCTCGTTTTGCAGGCTGGTGGGGACATCATGAACAAGATCGGTTTCAGATGAAGAAAGGTTTTATGGCCATGCCGGGGGTAGATGGCTGGCAACTATCCAATCATCCGGTGCTGCCCGGGGCCGTATTGCTCGCCTCACTCGAAATTTTTCAACAGGCTGGGTTAAAAAATCTGTACACCAAAAGTTCATCGTTAACCGGCTACTTAGAATACCTACTTAACCGGATTGATGCTGATCATAAAAAATTTATAATCCTTACCCCTGCCGACACAAAAGCCCGGGGCTGTCAGCTTTCCATTTTCATGAAACAGAAAGGCAAAAAAGTTTTTGATGCCTTAACCCAAGCCGGTGTAATTGCCGACTGGCGCGAACCAAATGTGATACGCGTTGCGCCTGTTCCTTTGTACAATTCATTTGAAGATGTGTTTCGGTTTGCCGAAATTTTTAAGAGGGCGCTACTTTAACCACATTATAAAATCGTATGCAAAACATTGCTATTGTCGGGGCTGGGCTTGTTGGTTCGTTGTTATCTATCTATTTAAAAAAGCGCGGTTATGCTGTTACCGTGTTTGAGCGAAGAAAAGATCTGCGTATAAAAGGCGCTGAGACCGGGCGCTCCATTAATCTTGCCTTAAGCAATCGTGGTATTCGGGCATTGGAAGAAGTTGGCCTTGCCGATGAGTTAAAGAAAGTTGCCATACCCATGCATGGCCGCATGATGCACGACAAGCAAGGCAAGCTTTCATCGTTCGCCTATGGAAAAGAAGGGCAGTTTATCAACTCCGTTTCACGCAGCGGCCTGAATGTAGTGTTAATGAATGAAGCGGAGCGATTAGGCGTTGCGTTTCGGTTTGAACAACGAATTGGTAAAGCTGATCTGGAGAAGACTTCGTTAGAAGTTACCGGAAACCAGAAATCAGAAACCTATTCATTCGACTACATCATTGGTGCCGATGGCGCCTTCTCTGCTGTACGTACCGCTTTTCAATTCACCGATCGCTTCGATTATCAACAGGATTATATTGATCATGGTTATAAAGAATTGCACATTCCACCAGAAGCAAATGGTGCCTTTCAATTAGAAAAAAATTACCTCCACATCTGGCCCCGCGAAAGTTTTATGATGATTGCGTTGCCCAATCCGGATGGCAGTTTTACGTGTACTTTATTCTTTCCTTTTGAGGGTAACCCTTCGTTTAATACTATTAAAACAAAACAAGACATAGAGAATTTCTTTTCAGAAACATTTCCAGATGCCAAATCATTAATGCCCGATTTGTTAACTGATTTTGAAACCAACCCTACCTCATCATTAGTTACCATTAAATGCTATCCGTGGGTGCGAAACAAAACATTGCTGATTGGCGATGCTGCTCATGGCATTGTACCTTTTTACGGACAAGGTATGAATGCCGGTTTTGAAGACTGCCGCATACTGAATGATTTGTTAAACATACACCACGACAACTGGGATGTTGTCTTGTCAGAATTTCAAAAACTGCGCAAGCCCGATGCCGATGCCATCGCAGCACTGGCCCTCGATAACTTTATAGAAATGCGCGACCTGGTAGCCGATGCTGATTTTCTGCTCCGTAAAAAAATTGAAGGTAAACTGTACGACCTATTTCCCACTAAGTGGATTCCCCTTTACCCGATGGTTACATTTATGGATTCCATGCGCTATTCTGATGCGTTGCGCATTGGCCAGAAGCAAAAACTAATTATGGATGATGTCATGAAAAATCCTGACATTGAAACAAATTGGGTGAATCTGAACTTTGAAGAACTTGTAAATAAACTTACTAACTAAGTGGGAGTAATTTTGCCTGCCACTAGCCTTAATAGCCAACCATCACGCTGTTTCTTTCAGGTTCGTTCCTTTTAGCTATTTTAACCATCGAAATTTTACTTCTCTATGAAACTTCCCCTGATTATCCTTTCTTTTTTAGTATTTACCTGGAGTGGTTCATTTGGCCAAAGCCCCGATTTACCCAACGATTTTCTAAGTAAAGAATGGCATAAAGAACGCAGACAAAAATTGCGCGAAAATATGCCGGCCAATTCTGTAGCCGTATTTTTTGCAAACGCAGTACGTAACCGGTCTAACGATGTAGACTATGTTTACCATCAGGATCCAGACTTTCTTTACCTCACTGGCTATCGCGAACCCGAAGCCGTGTTGCTGATCTTTAAAGAAAACCAAACCGCTGCCAACGGAACCGTTTACAACGAAATAATTTTTGTGCAAGAACGTAACGCCTTGCGCGAAATGTGGACAGGTCGCAGGATTGGTGCTGAAGGCACTAAAAATTTACTGGGTTTTGAACAAGCTTTTAATGGAAGTCAGTTTAAAAAATACAACGTTGATTTTTCTAAGTTTTCAGAAATTCTTTTTTATGATTTTCATAATGATGTGCGCGACAACCCACGCGACTCGTCTGACTTGTTTAGTTTGATTGAACAATTCAAAGAGAAAGTTAATTACCCCAAAAAAAATAACAGCCTTATCGTAGCCAAAGAACAACCTAAAAACAATCTGAACATGCGCGGATTGAATTCGCTGATGGCCGGTTTACGGGGTGTAAAAACTACTGAAGAGATTGAACTCTTGCGCAAGGCCGTTATGATTTCGTGTGTGGGGCAGGTTGAAGTAATGAAAGCTATTGAGCCTGGCATGAGCGAGCGCGAAATTCAGGGTATACACGAATATGTTTTTAAGAAGTATCAGGCCGAAGATTTAGGTTATCCCTCCATTGTTGGCGGAGGCCACAACGGTTGTATTCTTCACTATACCGATAATTACAAGCCATCCTTAGATAACAAGGAATTGATTTTGATGGATCTGGGGGCTGAGTTTCATGGTTATACGGCTGACATAACGCGCACCATTCCTGTAAATGGCAAGTTTTCGCCTGAGCAGAAACTTATTTATGAATTGGTACTTCGCGCGCAGGAAGCTTCTATGAAGGCCTGCAAGCCAGGCGTTGAATTATCACACCTTACCGTTGTGTCGCGCGAGGTGGTGAACAAAGGATTGGTTGAGTTAGGCATTATCCAAACCGAAACTGAAAAACATTTATTCTTTCCTCATGGAGTGTCGCATCACATTGGGTTAGATGTACATGACAAAGGCAACCGTGTACTTGAGCCGAATATGGCCATCACCATAGAGCCAGGCGTTTATATACCCAATAACAGCGCTACTGATCCTAAATGGTGGGGTATTGCCGTGCGGATTGAAGATGATTTCCTCATCACCCAGGAAGGGTGCGAATTGCTTTCGGGCTATGCCCCCAGAACGGTGGCCGATATTGAAGCCATGATGAAGCAGCCCAGCCCACTTCAAAAATTTAAACTTCCGGAACTCGAGCCGAAAAAGAAATAAAATCAGGCAGCGATACGGAGTCTATATTCATCGTAGCGTTGCAATACTTCTTTTACATACCGTACAGGACCATCGCACCGGCAATAACCCACTACAGCAACCGGATCGCGAAAATATTTAGGGTCTCGCTTTTGTAAGAGATAGTATTCCACATTGTCTTCCCATAGGGTTGGATCTTTGCCATACTTGCGGGTTAACTTCTGCGCGTCTATCACGTGCGAGAGTCCCACATTGTACGATGCCAAAACAAACTTCATTCGTTCTTCGGCATCAGGCACCGTTTTAGCCCAATGCTTATCCAGAAATTTTAAGAAGCGAATGCCCACATTTATGTTTTGCGAAGGATCCCATAAATTACTTGCGCCAAAGTACTCACCCGTTTCGGGCATGATTTGCATTAAACCAATAGCGCCTGCCCAAGACTTAACGCGGGGATTAAAATTGGATTCCTGATACATTACTGAAGCTACTAATCGCCAATCCCAACCAATTTGTTGTGCCCCCTTCTTTAATTGTTCATCAAAAGGTGAAAGTTGTCCACCGGCCAGAGAAGAATAATCATCTTTAATCCGGGCCAATGCCAGGCGACTGCTTTTAAAGTATTTATCATAGATTACTTTGTACAGGCCTGATTTTTTTGTTTTGGCTAACCAGGTGTTGATTTCTGCGTGAAGCGCGGGAGAGTTGGATCGCACCGCCCATGCAATTTGTTGTGGTTCGCTTAAAACAGTATTGATATCAAGATTTGAATAATAGAGGGTATTAATATTTGCTATTACTTCATCCGTTACGGTGAATTTGATTTCTCCGGTTGCTACCTTTTGAATAAGCGATTCCGTTTCGGCTGTTGCGCTGTCTTCTTTAATTGTAATAGGTGTGGTTAGCTGCGTGTTTAACTCCAGCAACCTATCGCGAAAAGCCGAGCCTTTCATCACATAAACTTCCTGGCCACTGAGTTGCTCGGGTTGACGGATTAATTTTTTTTCGAGCATTTCAGGAGCCTGCATGCGCCAGTTAGCCGGCTTCTTTTGCACCAACACCTGGCGGGTATCAAAGTGCGGATTGGTAAATGTTACAAATTGTTTCCGTTCTGCGGTTATGGTTAAAGGAAAAGCCAGTACATCGCCTTCACCTTTATTGAGCAGATCAATGGCCTGCTCAATTCCGGTAACTAATCGTACTTTAAGATCAACCTTTAAAGATTTGGTAAACTGTTTTAGTAACTCATACTCGTAGCCCATTGGCTGGCCCTTGTAGATGAAATAACTAATAGAGTTATTATCCAGCAAAGCAACCAGCGAGCCGCGCTTACGAATGGCCTCAAGATCAAAATCTACTTCTGGTTCTGTAGCAAAATTGTGTTCACTGCCGGGAGGCTTACAGGCAAAAAAGAGGATTAGGAGAAAAAACAACGATTGCCGCCTGAACATAGTTAAGGGAAGATACAGCTAACCGGTAAATAAAAAAAGGCCGCGCTTGTGGCGCGGCCTTTTTAGTAGAATTACTTAACGCTTGATTTAATTAAAAATATAGCGTAAACCGAATTGCATATAATAAGTAGAGCTGATGCTGTTAACATCTCTAAAGGTAGAACTTACAGGCTGGTTACCATTAGATTGTAGTCTGAAGGTTGGTGTTACGGCTCCACCGGCTGTTACGGCTCCACCTGTTGAAGTTATGTTAGTAGGCACTAATATACCAGTCGCATTCACTGCTTTGAAAATACCCCATTCAGGATTTAGCAAGTTGCCAAAATTGAATATATCAAGAGTAAACTGAAGTGTGTTTTTTCTTCCGGCAATATTGGTAAACACATCCTGAGTAAAACGCAAGTCGATCTGATTACGCCATGGCATTTTTGCTCCATTGCGTTCTGCATACTCGCCCTTATGTTCACGCAGGTAATCATCTTGCTCTATGTATTCAAAGAACAAGGCACTTTGTTGTGCAGCTGTAACCACTCCGGTACCATAGTTAAAATCAGTAAACGTAATCTCTGATGCATCCCGCGGGATATAAATCAAATCATTGATCTGACCATCGCGGTTAAAATCTGAACTATAGGTATACGAGAATCTTCCGGCTACCGAGCCTTCAAAGAACAGAGAGATTTGCGATGCAAGTTTTTTCAAGTACTCCTTACGGTAAGAAATTGAAGCCACTACTCTGCTTGGCACAATGTAATTAGCCGTGCTCAATTGAGGACTATTAGGATGACCGGTGATTTGTGTATTCTGCCAGGTATTGATCAACTGGTCTCCACCACCATCATAAAGTACCTGAGCGTCACTCTTTGTGTATGCAACAAATGCAGAGAAGCCCTTTTCAAATTGCTTTTCAAGTTTGGCTGTAACTGACCAATAATGGCCTTTGTTACCATTGGTAAGCATGATTGGATTCCAGGCACTACCTGTTGTTGTGCTGGCCTGACCGGCATTCAGTTTATAGATAAACTTATTGGCATTTGAAGTTGGGAAAATAGGACGGTTATCCGGATAACCATCAACGTTTAAAGCCGTTGGATCTTGCAGGTTAGGATTGATACCTAAAGCAGTATTGAGATCGCGGGTATAGATACCTTCCAAACTACCAATCAAACCAAATGGTAATTTTTTATCAACCCCTATACTGGTTTTCCATGCTTGTGGAAATTTGAAGTCAGGGTCAATGGCACTAAATGTTGATGGGATAGAAGTGCCGGCTGCCGGTGGGGTTGCTGGACGATAAGGTTCAACACGGAAAGGGCCAGGTGTGTTGGCTTGTCCTGTAAAGGTTTCAGTAAATTGTAACAACCCGGCATCACCCGATTGCGCCACCAACCATACCGTTGGTACACGGCCTGTGAAAATACCTGTTCCACCACGAACCTGTAACGAACGATCGCCCTTCACATCCCAGTTAAAGCCAACACGGGGTGAAATCATTAGGCGTGCATCAGGCAATACACCAGAATCCATTTTTCTGCCATCGGCAAATTCAAGTGGCTCTACCAATGGATGTGTCTTAATTCCATCAACAGAGGGGAACGATGCCAAATCAAAGCGAATACCGGCTGTTATCTTTAAGCGTTCATTGATTGACATTTCATCCTGTCCATAAACTGAATATTGGTTATATCCAATATTGGGGAAAGCTTGCTTAAAGCCTGGGGAAAGAGAATATGTAATAGCATAGTTGATGGGGTTAGCGCCACCAGTAAAATCATCCCAATCGGCAAATACATAGTAACCTGTACCAAAACGCTGAAACCCATTCTTGGTTTTCTGAAAATCTGCCTGAATACCTGCCGTTATATTGTGTATTCCTTTGGTAAAAGTAGCGTAATCAACAATCGAGAAAGTAGTTACATCACGTAAGTTTCCGAAAGAAAAAACTTCATAACCAAAAGATGTAAGGGTACGATTGTTGGCATCTGGTGTTGCAGCTGACCCATCTAGAATATCCACAAATGGGAAAATACTACCATTTGAACTGCGTGGATCATTCTGGTGCGTATAAGTTGCGCGAAATGTGTTTGAAACTTTACCAAACAATGAGTTTGCCTCAGCTGCTAATGAATAGAAATTAGCTTCCTGAAAGTAGCCGGCATTCTGAAAGAACATGGCATTATTGCTCTGACGGTTGAAACCACTGGCTGCATTAAAACCAGAACCCGATGTTGAGGTACTTGGAAATGAAGGTGACTTGCTCTCCACCTGGCTATAGCGAACATTAATTCTATGATTGTTGTTGATGTTCCAATCTAACCTGGCAACGAAACGCGTGTTACCACTTTCGTTATCATAGCCCTGATAAGGCCCGGTTTCATAATCATAGTTGTCTCTCAAATAATCACTAACTTCATTCAAAAATGTAGCCTCAGGCCTGCTAACCTGTGGATTAACAGCTGGATCAAATGGTTTTTCCGGAGTAGCAGCCACCTGCAGTTGGCCTGGGCGAGTCTCCGATGTTTTTTCATAATTAACAAAGAAGAATAGTTTGTTTTTCACAATCGGTCCACCCAAACGAATTCCATAGGTATTTATACTGAGCGGTGCGCGAGTTAATGGATCATTATCTGCAACTTTATTTCCTTGTTGTTTTTCATTTCTGAAAAAAGTATAGGCCGATCCTGAAAAATTGTTTGTACCGGAGCGGGTAACAGCATTAATAGAGCTACCGATGAAGTTGGCCTGACGAACATCATAAGGCGTAATGTTAATAGAAATTTCTTCCAACGCATCTAATGAAATTGGCGATCCGTTTGCCGGTAAATTTCCGCCAATACCGAAAGTGTTATTGAAATCTGAACCATCAACCGTGATGTAATTCTGGCGATAGTTACCACCACCAATTGCACCGGTACTGTTAGATGAAGCCTGGGGCGTCATTCTGATCATATCATTCATGCTTCGTGAAATTGAAGGCATGTTCATAATCTGGCGGGTACCAATATTGGTCAATGTTCCATTACGACTACTATTCATAATCGCATCTTCCGTAGCTAACACCACAATCTCTTGCAACTGGGTTCCTTCTTCTTTCATCAAATGATTAAGAACATAGGGCTCACCCAACTTCAGATAAATATCTCCGAAGGATTGTGTTTGATAACCTACAAAACTGATGGTAACCTTATAGGGGCCACCTACACGCATGTTTTGGATGGTAAACTTTCCATCTAAACCAGAAACTGTACCATAAGTTGTTCCGGTTGGTTCATGTACGGCAACAACATTGGCACCGGGAATACCAGCACCGGCTTCATCTTTGGCAACACCCGTAAATGTAGCTGTAGTAACCTGAGCATTCATGGAAAGCGTTAGTCCGAATGCAAAGGCCATTAGCAGTAAAATTTTCCTCATAAAATTGGGTTTAAGTGATTGGATTTTCAGGCAGCAAAAATATTCCTTTTAGTCTTTAAAAAGGACAGGGGTTGTTTTAAATCTTTCAAACATTTTATTAACAATTTGATAAACAGGTAAACCGCTTATACTTTATCGTTTGCAGGTTGAACTAAAAACCAATTATTTCAGATTTCCATTTTCTAATTCCACCTATGAAAACCCTTTTTGCCCTGATTTTAGCCGTTATGCTGCCCGCCTGCCTGCTGGCCCAAACCGATTTGAACTATTACCTGCCCCCGCAGGTGCAGTATAATCCCACCATACCAACGCCTAAAAGCGTAATCGGCCACGAAGTTGGCGAGTGGCACGTAACCCACGACAAACTGGTGTATTACATGAAAGCCCTTGATGCAGCTTCCGATCGGATTTCGCTGGAAGAAACCGGCCACTCCTACGAAGGCCGGCCTATCCTGCTGCTCACTATTACAGCACCAAAAAATCATCAAAATATTGAGACCATCCGGCAGCAGCATTTGCAACTTACCGATGCTTCAAAATCGGCCCAGTTGGATATTAAAAACATGCCAGCCATTTTTTACCTGGGGTGCAGCATACATGGTAATGAAGCCAGTGGTGCCAATGCCGGCCTGATAATGGCCTATCACCTTGCCGCTGCTCAGGGTCCCGAAATTGAAAAATACCTCGAGAACACGGTTATTCTTTTTGACCCGAGTTTTAACCCTGATGGTCTGCAACGTTTTTCTGCCTGGGTAAACAGCCGCAAGAGTATGAACATTTCGGCCGACCCGAATGATAGCGAGCATAACGAAGCCTGGCCGGGTGGGCGTTTCAATCACTATTGGTTTGATCTTAACCGCGATTGGCTGGTGGCACAACATCCGGAATCGCAGGCCCGTGTTAAAAAATTTCAGGAGTGGCGACCTAACGTACTTACCGATCACCACGAGCAAGGCACAAATGCTACTTTCTTTTTTATGCCCGGTGTACCTTCACGCGTTAACCCCATTACACCCGATAAAAATCAAGAACTCACCAAAAAAATGGGCGAGTATCATGCCAAGGCTTTAGATCAAATCGGCTCGCTCTATTTTACGCAAGAAGGTTACGATGATTTTTACTACGGCAAAGGCTCAACGTATCCCGATGCCCAGGGCTCAATCGGCATTTTGTTTGAACAAGCCAGTTCGCGCGGCCACGCTCAGGAAAGTGTAAACGGAGTATTGCGGTTTCCATTCACCATCCGCAATCATTTTGTAACCATGCTTAGTTCGCTTAAAGCGATTAATGAAATGCGCGAAGAACTGCTCACCTTTCAGCGCGATTTTTACAAGAACGCTGCCGCTGAAGCCGCCAAAGATCCAATTAAAGCGTATGTGATTGGTTCAAAGGATAAAGCCCGGTTATTTCATTTTGCCGAAATGGCCCTGCGCCAGAAAGTAGATGTTTACAAGTTGCCTGCTGCCCAAACGGTAAACGGAAAAACGTTTGACCCGGAATCCAGCTACATCATCCCCATGAATCAAAACCAATACAAACTGATTCGCGGTATGTTTGATAAACAGCTGAAATTTAAAGACAGTATTTTTTACGACATCTCTAGTTGGGTGTTGCCTTTGGCGTTTGGGTTAGACTATGAAGAAATAAAAACCGCGCCTGCATTAGGCGATAAAATTAACAATCTGCAAAAACCTACAGGCCGGGTAATTGGCAAAGGCGATTATGCCTATGTGTTTGAACCTTATGGTTATTATACACCACGCGCCATGTATCGCTTATTAAACAAAGGGGTTCGCATAAAAGTAGCCAACGAAATTTTTTATGCCGATGGAAAAAAATTCGATCGCGGTTCAATTCTGATTCCGGTTGATGGACAAGATAGAATTCCAGATCAGATTGCCGTAATCGTAAAAGAAATTACCGAACAAGATGGTATTGATGTATATGCGCTAAGTACCGGTCTGGATTATAAGGGTGTGAGTCTGGGGAGCAGTTCGTTTTACGTAGTGCAAAAGCCTGAAATTGCCATTTTGATGGATGGTGGCATTTCGCCAACCGATGCCGGTGAGCTGTGGCATTTGCTGGACACGCGATACCAGATACCCGTTACGCTATTACCCATCTCTGTTTTTAACTCAACCTCTATTGCCCGTTATAACACCATCATTATCCCCGAAGGAAATTATAGTGCAATAACCGATGGCGGCAAAGAGAAACTTAAAACATGGGTACAGAATGGCGGGGTGGTGATTGGGTTTGAACGCGCCCTCAACTTCTTTAGCGCTGCCGGGTTGGGTAAGTTTGATGTTAAAAAAGATGACGACCAGTCTGGAGCCGGAAAGAAGGGCACTTCTAATTTTAAACCCTATGCCGATATAAGTGAAAACCAATCAGCACAACAAACCAGTGGTGCCATCTTTGAAGCCGATGCCGACCTTACACATCCTATTCTGTACGGATATACCTCTGCCAGGCTTCCGTTGTTTAAGGCTAACAATTTGTTCATCCAGAAAGCCACGGGTTCTTATTCCAATCCATTGGCCTATGGAAACAATCCTTTAATAAGCGGCTACATTACAAAACCAAATCTGGATAAGCTAAAGAACTCATCGGTGTTGGGAACAGCTGCTGTTGGACGGGGCAGAGTAATTGGCTTTACTGAAAATATGGCCTTTCGTGCATTCTGGTTTGGTACCAACAAAATGCTAATGAATGCAATTTTCTTTGGGCCGATGATTAGCTCGGAAGCAAGCCGGTAAAGAATAATTGACTGGCCGCTTAGGCTGTCTCAAAAGTTAATTCAAATGTCAGGTTGTCCCGATTGCTATCGGGACAACCTGCCACCGTAACACACTTTTTGAGACAATCTCTTGCTCGATTTTAAAAGTTGCATTCTTAAGTTTATCGCTGAATACGCCTGCCCGGTAAGATCTGATTGGTAAGTACCACATTCAGAATAGTACCCCTGATAAGAAATTCCTATTTTACGTGCTATGAAAACGGGTGTGCGGATTGGGGTTATTGCTTTTCTTTTTCTGCCCGGTATGTTGGCTGGCCAGGATACCCGCACTAAAAAAATTGATCAGCTTAAACAAAACAATGTAACGAAGCAGGTAGTGGGCGCTATCAGTCGCACACCAAAAGCTGATACCGTTATTGCCATAAAAAGTGAGGATGCTTTTTTGCCCTATGAAGGAAAAATTATTCGCCACATTATAGTAAACCGGATTGGCTTCGACCGCACCGTACAAGATACTACACGCAGGTTCCGCTCGTCAGTAGCACGGCTTGCCAACCGTTTACACAACGACACCAAAGAGTGGGTGGTGCGCGAAAATATTTTTTTGCGCGAAGGCAAACCTTTCAACCCTTACCGGGCTGCTGATAACGAACGTTACCTGCGCGATCTTGATTTTATTCTCGACTCTAAAATTTTTGTGGCTCCGATTTCGGAAGACAGCGACTCGATTGACTTACTGGTAATGACGCGTGATGTGTTTAGCCTGGGCGCATCGGTTTCGCCACGCGGAATTACCGAGCATCGCTTTCGCATTCAGGAAGCCAATCTGGGTGGCATGGGTCAGCGCCTACAGGTTTCGGGGGTGTATGATGCGGAACGTAATCCCACAACAGGTTACGAATACCTGTATCGCAAAACTAATTTGTTTGGAAGTTTTGTAAATGCAACTGCTGGTTATACCGAAATAAACACCGGCCGCAGTGTGGGTGCCGAAAATGAGAGCGCCTATTTTTTTCGGTTAGACAGGCCATTGTTTCATCCGTTTGTGCGTTGGGCCGGTGCTGCTGAAATCAGTCGCAACTGGTCGACCAACACGGCACGCAAAGAAGGTTCTGATTTTGCAAACTATGAATACCTGATTCATGATGCCTGGGCAGGCTATTCCTTCGGGTTTAAGAAACTGCCCAATGCGCTGGGCGAAAATCGTAACCGCAGATTTATTGCTGTACGTGCTTTTGAAGAGCGGTTTTTAAAGAAGCCCGAACAAATTTCAATTAATGATGAACTTGTTTATTCAAATCGGTCTACCTTTTTAGGACAACTAACTTTCTTTAAACAGGATTTTTATAAAACTAACTATGTAGTAGGCTTTGGTCGAACCGAAGACGTGCCTTATGGTTACCGGCTTTCATTTACGGGTGGCTGGGAAAACGAACTCAATAAAAAAAGAATTTATACAGGCACTGAACTTAACCTGAGTACTGTAAGTAAAACCGGAACCTTCTACACCTACACAATAAAACTTGGTAACTATTGGAGTAACGAATTGATTGAAGATGGCCTGGCTCAGTTTGGTGTTAGTCGTTACAGCCGGCTTTATTTAATTGGCAAGGCAAAAATCAGGCATCAGGCCGAAATCAATTTTGCTTCGCAGGTAAACCGCGGCCAGAAAAGGTTGCTGGATATTCGCGATGCCAACGGCATTCAGGGTTTCCGGCCGGATAGTTTATTGGGTGCGCAGCGGTTGTTCTTTCGTACCGAAACGGTGGTGTTTACTCCGTGGAAGTTGGCCGGGTTTCATTTTGCTCCCGTTGCCCGGATTGACCTGGCATATCTCGCCAAGGAGAATGAAGCGCTGTTACGAAAACAAAATTTCTATTCGGGCTTTTCTGCTGCGTTGCGTGCGCGAAACGAGAACCTGATCTTTAATACCATTGAAGCACGGGTGTATTATTATCCCACAACAGTGGAATCGCTAGAGCCATGGCGACTTGAGTTCAGGGCTAATCTCAGAATTAAATACCCAACCAGTTTAATAACCGCACCGGCTACTGTGTACGATCCATAGGTGCTGGTCTTGTACACATCGCAATTCTTCTTACTTTTGTAAAACCTTCTGTCCCAGCGTGATCCGAAAATTTTTTCCGCTAGACAAAAACTACCTGCTTGAAGAAGCCCAGATGCAATCTCGGCAACACCTGCTTGTACACCTTGTCGACACTGTAAAATCCTTTTACCTGCACAAGCATAACCCGTTGGGGTTAGACGATGACTTTACACGGCTCATCAAAAGGTATCAGCTTAAAAACCTGAAACCTCTCGAAAGTTTTTATCAAAATCTGGCAGCCGTTTATCGCTTCAAGCATGGCGAGAACCAGCTTGAATTTGTTTGGGATGGTCGCGAGCACATTGAAAAATACAAAGCCGAATGGGAGGTGGCTTTTAAGGAGTGGACAGCGCGGTTTTGTGTACACGAACTATTTTTACAAGCCGTACTGGATCTAACGGTATTTCTTCCTGAAAATCGTCATGCCGCGCTTGCCGAAAACAAAATGAATCATTTCATTCTCAATCATTTTGATTTACGCATACATAAGAGCAAGGGCCTTGTGGCGATGAAGGTTGCGTAAAGCGATAAAACTAAAAACAGATTTGATTCCTGTTTGATAATCACTAATTTATCCAGCCTTTAATCTCATCAAACCTATGAAGCGACCCGCATTCTACCTTTACTCTGCTTTGGCAGTTGCCATTGTACTGGCATTAAGTTATTTCTGGCCCAACGCGCTGTACCTGTTTATCCTGATTGGCCCCGTTATTCTTATGGGCATTCTGGATATTCTGCAACCACGGCAATCCATTCGTATAAACTTTCCGGTGCTGGGCCGGTTGCGCTATGTGTTTGAAGACCTTCGTCCGAAAATTCAGCAATATTTTGTGGAGAGTGATACCGATGGCGCGCCCATTAATCGCAATGAACGATCGGTTATTTACCAGCGTGCCAAAAAACAAACCGACACTATTCCGTTCGGTACACAACTAAATGTATATGCTGAGGGCTATGAGTGGATGACACACTCCATCGTGCCCAAAGATTTTCATAAACTGGATCATAATCCACGCGTACGCATTGGCGGCAAAGAGTGTAAGCAACCTTATGACATGAGTGTGTTAAATATCAGTGCCATGAGTTTTGGTTCGCTCAGTAAAAATGCGGTGCTATCCCTGAATGGAGGCGCAAAGATAGGCGGCTTTGCGCACAATACAGGCGAGGGCGGAATTAGTCCGTACCACTTACAACCCGGTGGCGATCTGGTGTGGCAGATTGGTACCGGCTACTTTGGTGCGCGCGATGACCATGGAAATTTCAGCGATGAAACATTTAAAAAAAATGTAGCTCACGCCAATGTAAAAATGGTTGAGATAAAACTCTCGCAAGGTGCAAAACCTGGTCATGGCGGAATTTTACCAGCCAAGAAAAACACTCCGGAAATTGCAGCCATCCGCCACGTAAAAGCGGGTACTACCGTTTTCTCTCCACCCTTCCACAGTGCCTTTGGTACTCCTATCGAATTAATTCAGTTTGTTAAAAAGCTTCGCACGCTTTCAGATGGTAAGCCGGTTGGCTTTAAACTTTGTATTGGCCGCAAGAGCGAGTTTCTTTCTATCTGCAAAGCGATGGTTCAACTCAATACTTACCCCGATTTTATTACTATTGATGGTGGCGAAGGTGGTACCGGGGCTGCTCCACCCGAGTTTAGTAACTCGGTTGGTATGCCCATGCTCGATGCGCTTGCTTTCGCGGATAATGCCTTGCGCGGATTTGGCATTCGAAAAGAGATGAAACTGATTGCCTCCGGAAAAATTTTAACTGGCTTTCATATTCTGCGGGCGATGGCTCTGGGAGCCGATACCTGCAACAGTGCCCGTGCCATGATGATGGCCCTGGGTTGCATTCAGGCCTTGGAGTGTCATAAAAACACATGCCCTACCGGTGTAGCAACGCAAGATCCGTATTTCATGAAAGGCCTGGTGGTAGAAGATAAAACGGTGCGCGTTGCCAACTACCACAAGCATACAGTTGAGGGCTTTGTAGAATTAATGGGCGCGGCCGGGTTAGATCATCCCGATCAGATTGGCCGTACACATGTTTACAGACGAGTGTTTATGAATTTGGTTAAAACCTACGAGGAGATTTACCCTACGATACCCGATGGTTGCCTGCTAAGCAATGGCGATATCCCCTTTGATTACGATGATTATATGAAACGGGCATCGGCTGAGAGTTTTGAGGTGGCTGTGTGATTTTAACCTGTTAGCATAAAGTTGATTTGGGCACAAACAAGAGTTAAAAGCAAGAGGTCATCTCACAAAGTCAATCGGTTAAGATTAACCGGAGACGACCTCTGCCCCACCGCTATTAGAAACTTAGATTTTTTGTTTTGGCTGTTTCGCGCACTGCCTTAATCATCGCGGCATCCAAAATATTGTCCGTTACTTCTTTGGGTGTATTCGCAACAATATATTCCTGGCGCTTTTTATTCAGTGCCTGTATTTCATCTTGAATTTTCTTTCGCTCGGTGGCTTTTTCCTTTACGTAAGCCTGGCGTTGAGCCACTGACATGCCTTTCATTTCTTTTGGCAGATCTTCGTCCTTCGCCTTTGCAATTATCTCCTCATTTTCCTTTGAGGCATCCACCAGATCCCAGGTTGAGTTTTTATACGCGTGCGAACTTTTAGAGACTGCCCGCTCCACTGCATTGGCTTCTCCATAGCTGCGGGCATTGTTATCTTGTATATACTGTTGTTCTTTCTTAGATGCGCCAATGTTTCCATAATACACATAGGTATCATTCAACTTTGCATTCAACGCACTGATGCGATCATCGTAAGGCGAAGGCACATAAACTGTTCTGCGATTTTGTTCAATACTCATGTACGAGCCACCGGTAATATCGGCACCTTCTTTCCAACTGGTTGAGATGCCTTCTTCAAACTGACCACAGAAAATAGTATTTACCACAACGCCTTTTTCGCGGGCAAAAGCACTGGCGGTGCGATACGATACACGGCCTTGCGTAAACGGTTCGTTACCGGCAATAAAAATCATCTTCAAATCATTGGCCGAAGTACTCCATTCTAATTGTTTTAAGGATGTCTGGATCACGTGACCGCAAAATTCATTGCCGCCATTGGTAGAAAGTGCAAACAGTTTTTCCGAAATCACATCCAGGTCATCGGTTAAACCACTCACTTGCCGAATGTACCCCTCTGATGAAGGCAGACCATCGTTACCGTATTCATAAAGTGCAATTTTGATGTTGGGCTTTTTCCCATCAGCACATTTGGCCGCGGCTAACTCGTTCACAATTTTCCAAAGTTGCGATTTGGCCTGGTCAATTAAACCATCCATGCTGTTACTGGTATCCAGCAATAATGCCAATTGAATGCTTTGGTCTTTGGCTGGAGGTGGTGGCGCTGGCGCAAATGCACTCAGGGTGAAAATGAATATTGCAGAAAGGAGCGAAATACGGTTCTTAACCGGACTTGCGAAAAAAGAGTTTGTTTTCATGGCGTTGTTTTTTGGTAAAGTTTACGCGCAAAAGCGCACAGGGGTACCTCAACTTAGTGAAGCCACCAACAGACTGGGTGAAACGACTACCCGGCTGGGTGAGCCCTGCAAAATCAAAGCACAGGCCTAAAACAGGCCAAAAATTATTGTAGTAACTTTCCAGCCTCAACATCATTAAATCCCGTTGTAATCCGAAGACAACTGAAAATGAAAAGGCTTTTGATCCTTCTGTTAATAACTGAATTGGCCAGCATAGGTCAGGTTTGCGTTGCGCAGAAAAAAAAGCTCGACTCTTATTCTGATTTTAAAAGCCGATCGTCACAATCCACCATTACACAACTGTTGCACGATGCTGAGGCTGCAAAAAAAGACAACCCCACGCAAGCATTAGGCTTTGTGCAAGAAGCTTTGGGGATGAGTCTTTCGCAAGGCGATGTACTAAACGAAGCACGGTGCTACCTGCTGATTGGCGAAATCAATGAACAGATAAGCGAATGGACACTTGCACTTGAAAACTATAATAAAGCTTATCAGCGTTTGGCCGTTCGGTACGCTTCATCAACAGAATATGGCCGCACCCTGCGTGGACTTGGAAATACGTATTTGAAATTAACCAATTACGATCAGGCTTTAAACTATTACAATCAAACCCTGGCCCTTCGTCTAAGCGCTACCGAAAAAGCTGAACGCCAGCTTGATATTTCGGAAGTGTATTTCCAGAAAGGAGATTACGCACAAGCGCTGGCGCAGGTGGAAGAAATAAAGGTAACTGAGAAAACAGGTGGCGAGGTTCTGTTAGGTAAGATTCAAAATCAGAAAGCAAAAATTTATGCCCGCACCAACAATGTAGATCAGGCCAACATGCTTTACAAATCGTCACAACAAAACATGCGCGCTGCGGGCAATGCTGCTCCTGCAAAAGAAGAGGAGGCTTTAAAAAATACCAAAGAGGAAATTTCGGAAGTACTTCGCGAACAAAAACGCTACGATGAAGATATCTCGTTGCGCAATCAGTCCATCGACTTTAACCTGGAGGCCAATAATCTGGACGAAGCCTCAAAAGACAAAATTCAGCTTAGCAAGTCGCTGGCGGCAAAAGGCGAAACAAGTGAAGCTATTCAACAATTAAAAGAAGCTGCGATACTGGCCGATTCGGTAAGCAACCCCAAAGAACAGGCTGCGGCCTTCCTGACCCTGGCAACCTTGTATGAGAAAAACGGTCGCATCAATGATGCGTTAAAGACCTATCAAAAATATAGCGAAGCTGTTTCACGAACCGAGCAGCAGAGTGAGATTAACCAGCAACAAAAAGCCGAACTGATCCGCAAACAAAAAGAAATTGAAACCCTGAGCAATGAAGTTGTTTCGGGGCAGCGCGAAGAACAAACCCTGCTGCAACAGCAACAACTTGTTATTTATGGATTATTGGCGCTGATCGTAATCATTCTTATCACCAGCTATTTCATTTATAAAAATGCACAGGCAAGCAAACGAGCCAACCAACTGCTGGCTTTAAAATCATTGCGTGGGCAAATGAATCCGCACTTTATTTTTAACGCCCTTAACTCAGTCAATCAGTTTATATCGCAAAATGATGAGCGCTCGGCCAACAAATACCTGTCAGAATTCTCGAAGTTAATGCGATTAGTGTTAGAGAACTCGCAGGAAGATTTTATTTCGTTACAAAAAGAAGAGGAAATTATCTCGCTTTATGTAAAGCTGGAGCATTATCGCTTTCGTGATAAGTTTGAATATACGATCGCCATTGATGAAGAATTAAACAAAGATACGATTCAATTGCCGCCTATGTTAATTCAGCCGTACATCGAAAATGCGGTATGGCATGGATTGCGTTATAAAGAAGATAAGGGCAAACTGAGTTTGAGCTTTGAACGACACAACGGCAGCATGCAGGTAATCATTACCGATGATGGCATTGGCAGAAAAAAATCGGCACAACTTAAAACCGACAATCAGAAGAAACATAACTCAACCGGGCTAAAAAATATTGAGGAACGATTACAGATTCTAAATACAGTCTATAAAACAAATTATAAGGTAACCATAGAAGACCTGGTGGCCGATAGCGGCACACGCGTAGTTATATCCATTCCAGTTTCCAAAACAACCACGGCATGAAGGCTATAATTGTGGATGACGAAAAAGATAGTCGCGAAATACTGGCTAACTATTTAAAAAAATATTGCCCCGATGTGGCGGTGTGTGGCTTTGGTGAATCGGTAGCTACCGGATTGGAAGAAATCAAAAAACATAATCCTGATGTTGTGTTTCTGGATATTGAAATGCCGTATGGGAATGGGTTTGATTTACTCGACAAGGTAGGAGAAGTAACTTTTGAAACTGTATTTGTTACTGCTTTCGATAACTATGCCATACAAGCATTAAACCAAAGTGCAGCCTACTATCTACTTAAACCAATTGATATTGATGAGTTGGTAAAAGCTGTAGAAAAAATAAGGGTGGAGCGTACCGAAAAAAATTACATGCAACACGCCCGCCTGCTACTCGAAAACAAAAAGAACAACGCGCATCAAAAAATTATGTTACCAACGCTGGAAGGCTTCGAAATTGTGAACATCAATTCTATTTTATATTGCGAAGCAGCCGATAATTTTACCCGATTTTTCTTTGAACAGGGTCAGCCGTTAATGATTTGCCGAACACTTAAATATTTTGAGGATATTTTAACCGGGCATCGGTTTTTGCGCATTCACCGCTCACACCTCATCAACCCGGATTTTGTGGTACGATATTCGAAGGGAAAAGGTGGGTATGTAACCATGAAAAACAATCAGGAATTGGAAATTTCGCCAAACAAGAAACAGGATTTCTTGAACCTGTTTGGCTCTTAACTAAACATTTATGAAAAGAAACATCGCAGTAATTGTTGTATTAATAATTTTAAGTTCCGGTTGCAAGCCTTCCGATAAAATCAATAAAGCTGTTGGTATTACAAAAGCCACATTGGAAAATACACAATGGGCATTAATTGAACTCCGTACAGAATCAATCACCCTCGAAAACAAACCTTACCTGATGTTTGCAAAAAAGAGCATGGTTGTAAACGGTTTTGGTGGTTGCAATCAACTGGCTGGTTCATATGAAGTATCGGGACAAAAAATAAAACTCAACAATATTGCAGCCACGCGTATGTTCTGCCAGGAGAGCATGCCCGTTGAAACTTCTTTTCTACAAAGTCTTCAGGCAATCAATAGTTACCGAATTGAGGGGCATGAGTTGCTCTTACTGCAGGATGAAGCCCTGATAGCTCGATTTAGGGTGGCCAATTAATTTCTGAAATTTCACTCCGCTCATCAAAAAAATATTTTACTTACTGCCGGTAGTTTTTAAAATGCGGGTTAAACAACCTGTTTAACTAAACCCAAACTATTATGAAGGCTAAGTTTTTAATTACTTTTTTTTGTTTCCTGAGCTCGTTGGCTTTTGCTCAGGATGTAACCGTTACCGATGAAGAGTTAACCAAGTATGCCACGGCCATGGATTCGATCAACGAAATGTCGGTGGAAGTAAAGGAAATGATTACCGAGTTGGTCAAGAATAACAAAGCAGTAACGGCAGCACGGTACAACGAAATTTCGAAAATTATTGCCGATGAAGCTAAGTTAACAGAGGCCAAGGCTACACCCGAAGAAATTGCTTTTGTTAAAGAACTGGCTGTAAAGCGCGACTCCGCTACTGTAAAAATCAATCAGGCTGTACAAACCCTTGCAAAGGATTATGTTGGCGCAGCCACGTTTAACAAAGTACGAAAAGCTCTGAGTACGGATGCTGCCTTAAAAACAAAATACGAGGCATTGATGACTGAGCTGGCTAAAGACAATCTGGGATTACAATAAAAGAATTGAACAGCAAAAATCGGGCTGCACTTTTAATTGCAGCCTGATTTTTTTATGACTTATTCAAATGAACATCCAATCGGTTATTGGCATAATCGGCTTCGGCAGCGGCAATGTCCTTCAATCGTTCTTTAGCCGCAGCATGTTCTCGCGCAAGATGTTCTATTCGCTGCACTTCATAACCATGCTCTTCCATTTTCAATAAATGATCATACGGCCCGCAAGGCGAAATGAGTTTTACAAAAACCGGAGCTGTTTCAATGGCCATGAACAAAAGCATTATGAACCAACTCGCCCACGCAATTGCACTGCTCGTTGTTGCTATTCTACTAAGTGCTTCTAACCTGCTGGCAAGCCCATCAGGTTTTTGTTTTTCAAGTTGGCTTAATTCTGTTTGAAGCTTGGATTGACTGGCTTCCAATGCTGCCCTTCGTTGGGCTATTAAGTTTTCGTTGCGATCCGAAAGTTTTCTTAATTCCTCATCCGCTTTATCCGCATCTGCCTTTTTTAATTTGTAAATAGGCCCGGCATTTCTTTGCTTGGTTCCACCTGTACCATCGGCTTCTTCGCGGGCCTGTTTATCTAATTCGTTTCGCTCAGTTGTTTTGCTGGCGATTTCTTTATTAAGCATTTCAATTTCTTTATTCAGTTGATCTTGCTCAGACTGGAACCGAAGTTTTACCTCATTCTCCTGATTGGCATAAGCCTGTTGCTCCATCACTACCAACTCGGCTTTAATTTCTTTCTCAAAAATTTTAAGTTCCAATGGTTTGGCAATCACAACCGAGATGATGATCGCTAAGATCAATCGCGGAGTGGCCATCAGCCATTCCTGCCAGGGGTTGCCTTCTTTGCGCATGCTGGAAACGATGAACCGATCGAGGTTAAAAATCATTAAGCCCCACGTTAGCCCCAGCAAGATGGCTATCCAAACATTATCGAAGATTGTAAACAATGCATAAGATGCTGCGAGCGCAGCAAACACTCCGGTAAAAAATATTGTCGCTCCAATGCCTGCATACCTGGTGTTTTCGGTTGTGCATTTATGAAGTAAGGCTATACTCGCACCGGAGCATAACCAAAAGAATCGCTTTATTTTTTCCATGAAGAGGTAACGGGTGCAACTCGGGGTTTAGTATAGCCATACTTCAAACAAGTTGAATGCCATTGTCATAATCCCTTTTCACACACTCATGACCACGTACTTCTGTAAGCCATTGTTCCAATCCGAACACATTGATGTTCGCTTTTAGAAGAGAGCGAATACTAGCGCTTAAACTTATCGCGCAAAGCTGCGAGTTTATCCTCCATCGATTCAACGGCTTTAACCGGAGCCGCTGGCCTGCGGGTTTTTTCCTGACGGTTTATTGTTTGAACCGGATTTCCAAATGGATCGCTCTTCATTGACAATGCAATACGCTTGCGCGGAATATCAACCTCCACCACCGTTACCTGCACTTTTTGCTGCACCGCTACAATCGTGTTGGGGTCTTTCACAAACCTATCACTCAAATGACTAATGTGAACCAACCCATCCTGATGTACCCCAATATCCACAAAGGCACCAAAGGCCGTTACGTTGGTAACAATACCAGGCAGCTTCATCCCGATTTTCAAATCCTTTATTTCATGAACGCCTTCCGCAAACTCAAATACTTCAAATTTTTCGCGTGGATCGCGACCGGGCTTTTCAAGTTCTGCAAGAATGTCCGTTAAGGTAGGTAAGCCAACGGTATCGGAGACATACTTTTTCAGGTCGAGTTTTCTGCGAAGCTCAGCACTCGTCATCAAATCTTTTATGGTACAGCCTAAGTCTTGCGCAAATTTTTCAATCAACTCATAACGTTCAGGATGTACCGCACTTGCATCCAACGGATTTTTTGAATCGCGAATGCGTAAGAACCCTGCACACTGTTCAAATGCTTTTTCACCTAAACGTGGTACTTTCAATAAAGCTTTTCGATCCGCGAAAGCACCATGTTGGTTACGATACTCCACAATACTTTTTGCCAACTGCGGACCAAGGCCCGAAACATACGACAGCAATTCTTTACTGGCTGTGTTTAATTCAACACCCACCGAGTTTACGCAACTCACCACCACATCATCCAGACCGGCTTTAAGCTTCGGCTGATCTACATCGTGTTGATATTGACCCACGCCAATTGATTTGGGATCAATCTTTACCAATTCGGCCAATGGATCTTTTAACCTGCGGCCAATAGAAACTGCACCCCGTACGGTAACATCATGATTGGGAAATTCTTCGCGGGCTACATCCGATGCAGAGTATACAGAAGCTCCGCTTTCGTTCACCATCACAATCAGAATTTCTTTAGGTAAGCCGATACCTTTAACAAATGCTTCTGTTTCGCGGCTGGCCGTACCATTTCCTATAGCAATGGCTTCAATCTTGAATCGATCGCACAACCCCAATACAATAGTAGCCGACTTAGCCGTTTCGCGCTGGGGTTCATTTTGATAAAGCACGGTATCAAATAACAAAGCGCCCTGCTCATCCAGACACACTAGTTTGGTGCCGGTACGAAAACCCGGATCTAAGGCCAACACTCTTTTCTGACCCAACGGTGATGCCAGCAAAAGTTTTTTCAGGTTAGCCGCGAATACCTGAATGGCTTCAGCATCGGCTTTTAGTTTACTCTCCACCCTTATTTCAGTCTCGAGCGATGGTTTTAATAAACGCTTATACGAATCTTTTACTGCCAGCGAAACCTGTTCGCTTGCGCGCGAGGCACCTTTTACAAATTGCTTCTCCAGTGATGTAATGGCAAGTTGCTCTTCGGGCGCAATATTCAAGGTAATAAAACCCTCCTTCTCAGCTCTGCGCATGGCCAATAGCCGATGCGATGGTGTTTTCTGAATTGGTTCTTTCCAATCGAAATAGTCCTTAAACTTTTGCGCCTCCTCACTTTCAGCCTTCGATTTTATTACCGAAGCTTCAATCACACCCTCAGCCCAAAATAGTTCACGTACTTTTTGCCGGGCTTCCTGATTTTCACTCACCCATTCGGCTATAATATCACGTGCACCATCCAATGCCTCCTGCTCATTTGCCACACCTTTATCTGTATCAACAAATGCTTTGGAAAGTTTGTCGATATCATTTTCCTGTTGCTCAAATAATACAGCAGCCAAAGGTTCAAGTCCTTTCTCCTTGGCTACACTTGCGCGCGTTTTGCGTTTTGGTTTATAGGGAAGGTAGATGTCTTCCAGTTCGTTAAGTGTTTCGGCTTGTTCAATAAGGCGCGCCAATTCAGGCGTAAGCCGTTCTTGTTTTTCGATTGACTTCAGAATAGCCTCTTTCCTCTTTTCAAATTCAATCAATTGCTCTTGCCTGTCGCGGATGGCAGTCAATACGACCTCATCTAAACTACCCGTAACTTCCTTGCGATAGCGCGCAATAAATGGAATGGTTGCGCCACCAGCCAGTAATTCAATTACACAGGTTACTTGTTCAGGTTTAAGATTTAATTCTGTTGCAATTTTTAACTCAATCGGATTCATCTAATTATAATTATTTTCTGCTGGCTAAATGGAGTTTGCCTGTTGAGATCATCTCATTAACCGGAAGCATTTGTTTCAGTTCTCGGATGCTCATTTCATGCAAACGCAAATTTTTTGATCGGGGTGCGAATCAACAAAATAAAACAGATACAATGCAATAAAACTATGCCGGAAGGAGCAAGGAGAAAGTTGAACCATCTCCATAAACTGACTGAACCGAAATACTTGCGCCCATGCGAGTGGCCGCTTCGCGCGCAATGTACAAGCCTAAACCAGAGCCACCTGTGCTGGAGGCCGTTCTATAAAACATATCAAAAATCTTTTCCAGGTGTTCAGGCCTGATTCCCTGACCATTATCCATTACAGAAATCTCCTGATGTGAATGGTCCGTGCGATAATCTATCTGAATAAATTGCTTTTCTTTTAACTTGTCGTGATAGCGCACCGCGTTGGATACCAGATTATTCAGCACCATGCGCAGCCGCATTGGGTCGGTTGTAATTTTTGTTCCGCGTGGTACGTTCATCCTGAATTCAATACGATTTACACCTTCGTTAAACTTAAGTCCGTCAACCACTTCACTTAAAAGTTGCTCCAGATCAAACGTTTCACGAACCACTTCTAATCTCGTATTGCGCGAATATTGAATGATATCCGTTATAAATTTATCCAGCACCGCTACCCGCCCTTTTATCATATGTAGGTATTCTTTCAACTCGGCCTGATCTTCCGTTCTGTTTGTGAGATTGATTATGCCGGAAATAGAACTTAGCGGAGCGCGTAGATCGTGCGATGCACTATAGACAAACCGATCCAGTTCAGCATTTGCTTTAACCAGTTGTGCATTCTGATTCCGGATCTTCATTTCGTTTTGGCGAAGACTCTGTTCGCTGTAATAATTATTTGCCATAATCAGGTAAAACAGATAACTACAGGTTACCGAGAACGCAAGTACATTGATTATGAACAAAGTAGAAATCTCCCTGTCGTTGAAGTGGCGTTGTGGTAAAAATTGAAAATCAATAAAAAACACCGCGAAATACAAGCCCAACGAAAAAATCAGAAATGCAACACCATAGTACCATTCCTCAAAACCAAAAATTACAAGGGCCGCAAAGGCAAAAATACCAAGATACATGTGCAGCCCGGTTTCGGGGCTTTCGCTGGAAGCGATGATGTAAATACTCAGGCTGGAGGAGATAAGCCCAAAGGTGGCTGCCAGGCGGCTATATCGAAAACGATTGAGTGCGAAAGTTAATCCGGCAATGACAAAAAATATTATAAAAATGAAGTAAGGCACGTGAGTGGCAAAAAACAAATTGAACAGCCACATCACCGCAGTAATGCTAAATGCCAACCACGAAAGATGGTTAATTAATGCCTGGCGTTGTTCTGGTCCCGTTTTTTGTTTGAAAATTGCTAGCATGATATAACGGGCAGGAAAGTCAGATTTTTAAAATGTTGGCAAATATAAAAGCAGATAAATTAAAGTACAGAGCTTACCTCGCTTTTTTCCCGCTTATTACAACACATTATTCAACTGTTCCTTAATTTTTTCCAGCTCTTCCTTCATCAACACAACATGCTTTTGCATCTCAGCATCGTTGGCTTTGCTGCCAATGGTATTAATCTCGCGACCAATTTCCTGTGCTATAAAACCCAGTTTCTTTCCTGCTGATTGTTTCTCGCCTATTACTTTCAGAAAATAATCGAGGTGTGTTTTTAGCCGAACACGCTCTTCGTGTATATCTAGTTTTTCAATATAAAAAATTATTTCCTGCTCTAACCGATTAGCATCAAAGCCTTCGTTACCAAAAAAA
This sequence comes from Bacteroidota bacterium, assembly GCA_051715445.1. Classification (GTDB taxonomy): domain Bacteria; phylum Bacteroidota; class Bacteroidia; order Cytophagales; family Cyclobacteriaceae; genus ELB16-189. The sequence continues at coordinate 42,593 of JBPXJU010000019.1, forward strand.
TCGGTGATATTACCTTTTATCCGGACTCTTATTTTTTCAACCCGTTTTGGATCCAGTTCTTCAACCTGAAGTAATCCTTGCCGGATACTTTCAATATAGCCGGCCAGTTTCCCTTCCAGTGACTTTCCTTCGGTTGACCGGAACTTGTCGCATTGTTTAATGGCTTCATCCAACAAAGTAACTACACGCTCCCACTCGGCCGCATCCAATTCTTCGCGGCTATTGCTCTGCACAACATCGGGTGAGTTGACAGCCATTTGAAAAAGTCCATCTTGTGAGGCTCCGACCTTATCAGCCAGTTTTTTGAGTTCGGCATAGTAAGACGCAAACAATGTTTCATTGTACTGCTGCCGGATTTCCTGCTTTACACCAGGCTGAAAATCAATACTGAGAGAAACCTTTCCCCGCTCTAATTTATCGGCTATGAGATTACGCAGTTCTAATTCTTTCTCAGCAAATTTTTTGGGCAAGCGCAGGTTAAGATCAAGAAATTTTGAGTTCAGGCTTTTCACTTCTATTGAAAGTGTACCATCAACCAAATTGGATGTAGCCTGACCAAAGCCCGTCATGGATTTAATCATAAAATAGGTGGTTCAAATACCCTGCAAGGTATTTATTTTTTTGTGCCTCAAAGAAATCAGAAGTCAAATCCGAGTGTAACAGAAAGGCGCGGATTGTTAACCTTGTAATTTTCTACTGGCCATGCCAGATCAAACTTCATGTAGTAACCCAACATCATGGTACGCAACCCTACACCATAACTATATAGCCAGGGGTTAAGATATTCGTTGATCTCAATCACAAACGGGCTGCCCGATTCAGAATCGTCTGGCACTACACGCTTGCGCACGCTGTTACGCGAGTTAAGAGGTATGGGGCCCGTCCAACTTGTGCCAATGTCGTAGAATGCCGTAAACTGCAAATTGCGAAAGAAGTTTGAAGCGATTGGCCCATTGCTGAGGGCTCGTATCAACGGCACGCGCAATTCAACATTACCCACTGCTACACTGCTTCCATATAAAGTAGCATAATCAAATCCGCGCAGCGTAGTGGCAAATTCGGTGAACAGAATATTTTCATTAAACGCCCCTGGCGCACTTCTCAAAGGATTTTGAAGACCGGTATAATTGATCTGGTTAAATACCCAATTATCCATACCCCCTAATAAATATTTCTTAGGCGCGTTACCAAAAAACGTTCCGGTAAAACCACGCACGGCCAACACAATTTCACGATAAATTTTTTGATAATGCCGCACATCTAACGATACCTGCGAAAAACTTTTGGTGCCATTACCCAATGCTTCATAATGCACCAGACTGAATTTACCCCTCGTGCCTTCAATTATGTTCATACCCGTGGTAAGCGAATTATCATACACTACTTCAGCTCTTGCTCCGGAATATACCTGATACTGTGTGGGTAGAAATTCGGGGGCAATAGCCTGTGGTATTACACCGCCCCTATCTACAAATTGAGTAAACCCTACAAATGGCTTGATCGAAACCCTTGTGCGTACAGAAAGCGGCAAGGATGCTCCCACTTCTATTTTTTGAAATGAGTATTTCTGCTCTGTAACCGGAAACTGGTTGTTAACAACTGTTTCCCAGAAATACACTTTTCGATCAAAACGCACACTGTAATCAATATGATATGGCAAAAACTGAAACTCACCCCATACATCACCACTCTTAAAATCAAATGACGTTTGTAAACCGCCCATCACCCGATAGTTCTCAAGCATATCGTTCATCTGCGCTTCCAGTTTCATGCTAAATCCGCGCAAGGGATCAATTACAAAATTGGTAGCAAAGTTTTCATAACTAAACTTGGGCATATAAGGGAAAGGACCTGTTACCCGGCTTGCATCGCGCGCCTTCATATAGCGCGTTAAAAATGTTTCGCTGGGTTGTTTGGCCTTCACCACATCATCTTCAAATACATAATCGTTTGTGTTAAGGGGCTTTTCGGTTTTCGGTTTTATGGTATCTGCCTTAACGGGGTCCTCAAATGTGTAGTCATCTGTGTTGATTACCCCTTTGTCGCTTTTCACCGAGTCGGGCTTAACTTCTGGCTTAGGCTCTTGTTTGGTTGTATCGGTCTTTTCTTTCAGCCGTGCATTGATCAAATCTTTGATCGACATGTTTTTAGGCTGCTCCTGTTTGCGCTTTTCCGTTAATGTTTTGGCTTGTTGCACTTCGCGTCTGCGCGATGCAGGAGTAAAAATCTGTCGCTCGATATTGAAGTTATTAACCTGAAAAATATCCTCACCCAGATCTTGTGTAGCTACCAGTGCCAGGGTCTGACTGCCAAAGTTGAGGTCGTAATCACGAATACTGGAGTTATAATTAGAAACCTGTGCATAAATACCGGTTTGCCGGTTATACCGAAACAGGTTTACAATGCCACGCTGATCACTCAGATAGAAAAAATTGTTTTCGTCAAGCGCTTTCGGTTTAAAGTCTTTGCTCAGTGTATTGGTTACGCGCGTTACAGTAGTAGAAGTAGTATCGAGGCTAAATAAAAAGAGATTGTAATTAACGGTTGACTTATCATAACCCCGCACATCATTAGCTATCGAATCGGTAGTGCGGTTTGAACTAAATACAACTGTATTGGTATTGGGTATAAACGAAGGGTCGAGGTCGTCAAAAATATCGTTGGTAAGTCTGCGCGTACGATCTCTGCGACTACTGATCAGGAACAAATCGTTCTGGCCGTTTAAGTCTGCACTTAAAACTGCCAGGCGGCCATTGCCGGAGAAATCAAAACTGCGCACATTACTAAATCGCTCTAACTCGCGTGGCAACTTGCTTTTGGTAAGCAGATCGTATAACCAAAAAACATATTGCCCGTTCTTAACGCCTATCACACCCAGGGTATTCGCATCCGACCAGCTTAACAGGGGTATATTATGATCAACTGTTTGCTTAATTACTTTATTACCACCATTCAGAATAATGGTTTCTTTGCCGTTTTCTAACGAGCGAACTTTTACTGTAAATTTTCCTCTGTCATTTTCTGCATAAGCTATCTTCTTGCCATCGGGGCTGATCTTTACTGTGGTAAATACAACCGACTTGCGATGTCTGGCACTAAAGCGCGATGAATCGGATGGTGCCACATAGCTCTGCCCCACGCGCTTCTCCATATCGCTGTAGTAGTTCTTCCAATCTATCATTAACTGCCTGAACGGAACACCCAGCGTAATTAATATGCTGCGCTCTTCATTGCGGATAATGCGCGTATAGTTGAGAATATTATTTACTGAACTCTTTCCATATTTTTCAACAATAAAATTCCAGATGGATTGACCAACCAAAGCGGCATCAGGGCCGGTCATGCGGAGTGCTTTGTTTGCTTTTTTCTCCGTCATAAGTTGGCGCACAAAATCATCCATCTCATCATTCCAACCCTTCGCCACATACATTGAAGCGCCTTCCACAAACCAATCGGGCAGGTTTAGCAGTACAGCGTTCTGAAACATATCTTTCAAACTACCGCCAAACATCATTTCATTCAGCATCAGTTCAGAAAACTTGTAGATCAGTTCTTCTTTAAATTCTTCTACCGTGCCCGGATGGGCCACTTCCACATAAGGTTTTACAAAATCAGTTTCACCACCGGCACTAAACTGTTGTTTATTGAGGCCTATATTACTCTGCTGCAAATCTGCCACCGAGTTGTACAAAAAGACTTTTGTTTTTTGGTAAGGATAAAACCCGATAAGGTCGGTAATCCGGTCGAACTCTTTTTCGAGATACTCGAGGGCTTCTTGTGCTACGCGCTTGCGATCGTCATAATAATAGACATCGAAGTTCTCAGAACTGAGGTAATTCCAACGAAATTGCTTGTATTGAACCCGGTTTTTACCAAACCGTTCGGAGGCATGCTGCGCTGACGCCTCATTAAAACTAATTGTCGCAATCAAAACCAGAAATACAACCCGAAACGCTCGCATACTATCCCTCTAAGATTTCGAATATAACGCTTTAAACCTGTTAATATTTACTGTGGGCATAATTTCCGCGGCACCGGTTAGCCAATTGGCAAGATGTGCCGAAAAATAAGGGGCCAGGCTTACACCCTTGGTTCCCAAACCGTTAAAAATAACAACATTTTTTGAATCGGGATGGTGCCCCAGCATTGGCCTGCGGTCGGGCGATGTGGGCCGCAAACCCCAGTTTTGGTCTACAATTTCAAAAGATAAGGTTAACAACTCCCGGGTACGTGCGGACAGCTCCAATTTGGCAGCCTCTGTAATCGACTCAGAGAGGTTTTGTGTTTCGTATGTAGCCCCCACTTTATACAGGTTTTCTTTACCTGGCACTACATAAACACCACGATTGTAAATGAGTTTAGGTTTTTGATCCAATTTAATAGTTAACGTTTCGCCTTTAAGCGGTTTTACCGGAGCAGCCTTCCACAAATTAGTTTTTGAGGTACCCGTGCAAAAAATAATAGCCGAGGCTTTCCATTGCTTATAGGTTACCTCGGTTGGTGAATGCCGTAGTTGTGTTTCGTCAAACCATTCTTCTATAAATGCATTTTGCTGAACCAAAAACGAGCGCACGGTTTGCAGAAAAACCGGCACATCCACAAAGCCACATGGTTTGATCACTATACCCCCAAACGAATCGTGAGCCTGATCGCCATACGCACTAGTGGTGTGAATACGATCTATAAACTTCTGATTTTCGGGTTGGGCGCTATGGCCCATCCACTCGTTCTGTTCCTGCACCGACAGAAATGGCCTGTACAGTGGCATGGGGAAAAAGAATTTTTCATTTAACGTACGCTCAACCTGAGGATAAAAATCGAACAGTGTCGAAAAAAGTGTTTCTGCCATCCAGGTGCGCGTCATTAATTTTCCGGTAATGGGGTTGAACAACCCCGCAGCAATCATTGAACTGCGATTATTACCAGGCACATCCAATACCAGCACCCGCTTGCCGCGCTGAAGCAACTGCCAGGCCAGGCAAGAGCCTGCCAGGCCTTGTCCCACAATCAGGTAATCAATCATAATTTATTGTGCTCTAAAAATACACCGGTCAGTTGTTGTTTCCATCTTAATTTTGGCAAAAGCCGTACTTTTACCGGATGATGAAGATTCAAACTTTCACGTTCAATCCATTTCAGGAAAATACATTTGTTGTGTATGATGAAACTGGCGAAGCTGTGGTGATTGATCCGGGTTGTTACGAAACTGAAGAGAAAGCGGAACTAATTCAATTTATTGATCAGCATAAGTTAACCGTAAAACTTCTCTTAAACACCCACTGCCATATTGACCATGTGCTGGGTAACGAGTTTGTAAAGTCGAAATACAAAGTTCCATTTCTGATTCACGAAAAAGAATTGCCCGTGCTAAAAGCGGTTAAAGTTTACGCATCCAATTACGGTTTCCCCTTGTATAGCGAAACGTTGCCCGATCAGTTTCTGAAAGAAGGTGATGTGGTTTCATTTGGAAACACAAAATTGCAGGTGCTCTTTTTGCCGGGTCATGCTCCGGGCCACATTGGCTTTTATCATGCCCCTACAAACGCATTGCTCAGTGGCGATGTGCTTTTTGAAAGCAGCATTGGCCGTACGGATTTACCCGGTGGCGATTTTAATACATTGATTCAAAGCATCCGCCAGAAAGTTTTTGCTTTGCCAGACGAAACGGTGGTATATCCCGGCCACGGCAATACCACCAGCGTGGGCGAAGAAAAAGTTTCTAATCCCTTCTGTGCATTGTCCCTAACCCAATGAGTGTGCTGCGCCATATTCCCAACGCATTAACCTGTGCCAATCTTGTTTGTGGTTGTATGGGTATTATATGTTTGTTTACCAACAAAATTGAACCAGCTTATTTTATCTGGGCAGCTTGTGTGTTCGATTTTTTTGATGGCTTTGCCGCCAGACTGTTCAAAGTATCTTCCCCTATTGGTAAAGAACTGGATTCGCTGGCCGATATGGTGAGTTTCGGTGTACTTCCTGCACTTGCTCTGTATACCTGGATTAGCACAGGCACCACAAATCAGTATCTGCCTTTTATAGCAATTTTTATTGCCGTGTTCTCGGCATTGAGGTTGGCTAAATTCAACATCGATGAAAATCAATCCGATTCTTTTATCGGTGTACCTACACCAGCCAATGCGCTATTTATTTCGGCATTGCCATTTTTACCCGAGTCGCTTCAGGCCTGGGTGTTTTTACCGGTTTCATTAATAGCCATAACCCTTGTGTTCTCGTTTTTACTGGTAGCTCCTTTAAAATTATTTGCTTTAAAATTTAAACACTTTGGCTGGGCCGGCAACCAAATCAGGTTTACCTTTTTAGGTATTTCGGTATTGTTGTTAGTGATGTTTTATGCAGGAGCCATACCTTTTATTATACTATTCTATATTGGCATCTCGTTAGGTTGGCGATTGGCAGGTGTAGAAACAAATTAACGATGTCCGCAAGCAAATTTGCGTTTTGTTTAATCTTCGTTTTGAGTACTGATTTAGTAGCTCAAACCAATTCTGTTTTGCAAAGTGGCAATTGGTTTAAGTTTTCCGTTTCAGCCGATGGTGTGGTCAGAATCAATTATGACCTGCTGCGCACGGCTGGTGTTAATCCCGATCAGATCGACCCCAGAAACATTCGCATCTTTACTGGCCAACCGGGCATGCTACCACAAGCTAACAACAAATCCCGCAAAATTGATTTAACTGAAATTGCTATTCAGGTTGTTGGCGAACAAGACGGACGTTTTAATTCAAACGATGCTATCTTATTCTTTGCACAAGGACCCGATCAATATCACTACAATATTCAGAAGCAGATTTTCGAATACGAAAACAATCTGTTTACCGATAAGAATTTTTACTTTTTAACTATAGGCACCGAACCCGGTAAAAGAATAACCACCCGCCAAAGCATAGCGGGTAATTATCCTGTAATTACCACCTACCAGGACATGGCCTATTATGAAACCGAAAAGTACAGTCTGTTAAAATCCGGGCGCCAGTGGTTTGGCGAGCAATTCGATGCGAGCTTAACGGCCACAATTCGTTTTGAGATAAGTGATATTGCAGAAAACTCGCAGGTAAAATTAGTATCACACGTAATGGCGCAGTCTATTACACCATCATCTTTTACAGTAGCTTATAATAACAACACAATCCTTACCCAGTCTATCAATGCCGTGCCCAACACCCGGTATGGCGTAAAAGGAAACATTAAAGCCGATACCGTTATCTTAAATTCAAACACAATAGGGGCAAGCACCAATTTGAATCAGGACATCCGCTATCAATTCACAAAAGGTTCGTCCGGAATTTCGGTTGGGTATCTTGATTTTTTCCTGCTCACACTTTCGCGGAAACTAACCATGCGAAATACGCAACTTGTATTCCGCGCACCTGAAAGTATTGAAGTGCCCGTATCCACATATGAAATTGCTAATGCTACCGCGGGCTTACAGGTTTGGGATGTTACCAATGCTGATCAGGTTGTTCAGCAAGAAGCCGCACTTACATCGGGTAAATTAAATTTTAGTGCACCTTCAGAAACCCTTCGTACGTTTGTTGTAATTAATCCATCGCAGGTATCAGCCCCGTCTTTTGAGGGCGTTGTGCCTAATCAAAATCTTCGTGGCACGCCTGCCCCAGAACTTCTCATAATCACGCATCAGAGTTTCATTTCTGAAGCGCAGCGATTAGCGGCACATCGGCAACAACATTCAGGGTTAACTGCTGGGGTTGTTACCGTAGATAAAATTTACAACGAATACGCTGGAGGTAAACAGGATTTTTCTGCAATCCGCGATTTTATCCGGAGTTATTATTTACAATCTGGTTCTGCGTTAAAACATGTGTTGCTGTTTGGTCGTGGTTCGTACGACTATAAGAATCGCGTACTCAATAATTCCAACTTCGTTCCGTTGTATGAATCCCGCAATTCATTAAGCCCACTCGAAACTTATTCCAGCGATGATTACTATGCTTTTATGGAAGAATCGGAAGGCGATTGGTTTGAATCGCCTGCCCAAAACCACACACTTGATCTGGGTGTAGGCCGCCTGCCGGTTAAAACAATAGAAGAAGCAAAAGCTGTTGTGGATAAGTTAATTGAGTACGATACCCAGGCGTCTGGCTCATGGCAAAATGAAATTCTTTTTGTGGCCGATGATGGTGACTTTAATATTCATCATTCACAAGCCGATCAGTTAGCCACTTATGTGGAACAGACTTATCCGGCAATGGTAACCCGCAGGTTTTTTGTTGATTCGTATGAACAGATTACCAAACCAAGTGGACAATCCAGCCCGGCTGCCGCAAAAGCTTTAGACCTTGCTGTTCGCAAAGGATCGTTGATCGTAAATTTTACCGGCCATGGTTCTGAACGGGTGTGGATGGATGAACGCATTCTGGATGAGGTTATGGTAAAAGACTGGAAGAACAAACCCCGGTACCCATTGTTTGTTACCGCTACCTGCGAGTTTGGCCGGCATGACGATCCTTTGCAGATTACCAGTGGTGAGCTAACCTTGTTACAACCAAAAGGTGGCAGTATCGGATTGGTTACATCAGCACGACCGGTTAACTCCAGCACCAACTTTACATTGAATCGTGCATTCTATGAAGCCCTGTTTACAAAAGAAAATAATCAGTACCCCGATCTTGGTTCAACTTTTCAGGTTACTAAAAATAACAGCACAAGTGGTATTGCTAATCGAAACTTTTCTTTGTTGGCCGATCCAAGTATGAAACTCGCGCTACCCCAAAATGAAATTGTGTTTGATGAAATAACCACAGCCGCAGGCTCTTCAACTTTAACCGGGCTTTCTAAAATTAGAGTAAAAGGTCATATTGAAAATTCGGGCATGCCAGTGGATAACTTTAATGGCAATTTAATTCTATCATTGTTTGATGAGCCTGTTACCCAGGCCACCAAAGGCGATGAGAATTCGCCCTTCAGCTACTCAGAACTCTCGAATGTATTGTATCGGGGGCAGGCATCTGTAACACTAGGCGAGTTTGAAACCAGTTTTGTTCTCACCAAAAATGTACCTGCAAATTCTTCGGTTGGTACACTTACAGGTTATGCTTATACTAACTCCACATCAGCAAGTGGTTTTAATAATTCAGCTGTTGGTGGGCTGGATGATACTGCCGGTTCCGATAACACACCGCCAGTTGTAAAATTGTTTATGGGCGATACCACGTTTATTTCAGGAGGTATCGTGGGGCCTTCAACCAGAATAGTTGCTTTACTATATGATGCCAACGGAATAAACATCACCAATTTCCCTGAAGGAAAACAGATTTACTTTGCTTTAGATGATGGCGAACCTCAGGTTATCAACGATTATTACCTTGCTGATGTTAATACTGACAAAAGCGGTGTATTGATTTATCCGTTGGATGGCTTAGAGAAAGGAAATCATACCCTAACCTTAACGGTATCCGATACACATAACAACACCACTATTGTTTCAGTACCGTTTGTGGTTACCGATGGTAGCCGGATTGAGATTGAAGAATTTGTGAACTATCCCAATCCTTTTGAAGGACTAACAACATTTGAATTTACCCACACCCGGCCAGGCGAAGATCTGGAGGTATGTGTAAGCATTGTCGACCTGGCAGGTAACAAAATACTGGAACAGCATTACGAGGTTCTGGCCAGCCAGTATCGGGTAACACTGGCCGAATGGGACGGCCGGTCTGCTTCCGGATCAAAATTAAGCCGGGGAATATACGTGGGTAAACTATCTGTTCGTTCATTATTGGATGGCTCGAAAAATGAGCAATTTACCAAGCTAATTGTGCTTAATTAATTACCTTTACCTCCTTTAGAACTTGAATATGAATAAGTTAAGTATCCTTGCACTTTCTTTTTCAATAACAACCATCGGTTTTTCTCAGAATAATGGCACTTTGATTGGGCAGGATAGTACCAATAAAGTTATTACAACCGCGGTTCCTTTTCTTACCATTACCCCCGATGCCCGTGCGGCCGGTATGGGCGATGTGGGTGTTGCTACTTCAGCCGATGTAAATTCCGCCTATTGGAACGCTGGTAAACTTGCCTTTATAGATAACGGGTTGGGCTATGGGGTATCCGGTTCCTACACACCTTGGTTAGGAAAGATCATTAACGACATGTATGTATTTTATCTCTCCGGTTTTTATAAAATTGGTCGCGAGCAAACTGTAGCCGCCTCCATGAAATATTTTGATTTAGGGGAAATTCAATTCAGGGGAGTAAACGCAGAAGATCTGGGCAGATTCAATCCACGTGAATTTTCGTTTGATGTTACCTACTCTCGTTTGCTTACAGAAGAACTGGCATTAGGAGGTGCCTTGCGATATATCCATTCAAATCTTACTGGCGCATTGTCAACCGGAAACATTGATGCGCGGCCTGGTAATTCAGTTGCCGTGGATTTAGGAATCTATTATACCCGACCACTAACTTCCAGAAACGCTACACTTTCATTAGGTGCTGCTATCACCAATCTCGGTGCTAAAATTTCTTATTCGGATGCCAACAACCGCGATTTTATTCCTACAAATCTTCGCATGGGTGGTGCCTACACAATGGAACTTGATCCTAAGAATAAGCTGACTTTCGCATTAGATTTTAATAAACTATTGGTTCCCAGCCCGCCAAGAAATAATTCAACACCATTACTGAGTGGAATCTTTGGATCGTTTACCGATGCCCGCGGAGGTTTCAAAGAAGAGATTCGCGAGTTTATGACATCAACCGGAGTGGAGTATTGGTACAACGAAACCCTTGCCGGGAGATTAGGTTATTTTCATGAGGCAACAGATAAAGGAAACAGAAAGTATTTAACGGCTGGAGTAGGTTTTCGTCATAACCGATTTGGTTTTGATGCTGCCTACCTGGTGCCAACCAACAAAAGAGAAAACGCATTGGCCGAAACACTTCGGCTAACCATTATGCTTAACTTCGAAGGTAAGGTAGGCGAGAACGATTCAGTTACCGACTAGTTGAATGCTTGATAGAAAATCAGCCCCACCCTTTTCTGCGTTAACACATTTTCAGCTTCCATCTCCCGATGTCACCCGGTTATCTAACGGGTGCAATCTTGTTCATCTCAATACCGTTAAGCAAGATGTAATTAAAATCGAGTTGCTTTTCAAAGCCGGTAAATGGTTTGAACCCGCTCCGGGAGTGTCGCATTTTACAGCTCAATTATTAGACAAGGGTGTACCGGGTAAAACTGCCTATCAAATTGCAACCTGGTTCGATTTGTTTGGGGCTTCTGTTGAGATAAATGCAGGGTTGGATTTTACATCTGTTTCGCTCTACGCATTAGCATCTAATGTACATGAAACATTGCCCTTGTTTTTCCGGTTGTTAACCGAACCTACATTCTCAAGTGATGAGTTGGTACAATCAAAAACTATCTTTATTCAGAACCTGAAGTTAAATCTGGAGAAGAATAGCTTTGTTGCTGGTCGCAATATTCGTAGAAATATTTTTGGTGAACTTCACCCTTACGGAGCAACTTTAGATGAAGCGCATGTAAACACTGTTACCTCAAACATACTTGCTGAATATTTCTCGAAAAGATTTAACCCGTATGAAGTATATGTTACCGGCCTCTTGAGCGAATCTACCGGCAATCAATTGAAAGACATGCTATCTCAGTTTAAAGCCGATAATACTTCTGCTCATATCCATTTCCCTGTAAATAATCGCGAGCTTTCTGAACATGTAGAAAAAGAGGAAAGCATTCAAACATCAATCCGTCTCGGCAAGCGATCTATTAATCGCACCCATCCACATTACCCGAAATTCATTTTGCTGAATCATGTCCTCGGTGGGTATTTTGGTTCTCGCCTTATGAAAAATCTTAGAGAAGAAAAGGGTCTCACTTATGGCATTCATTCGTCTGTATCAACTTTTGCGAATGATTCCGTTTTTATGATTGGTACAGATGTGAATAAAAAGGATCTTACCCTGGCTATAAATGAAATAAAAAAGGAAATAGACGCCCTCTGCTCTGTTTCGATAACAAGCAATGAATTAGCGCTTGCTCGTAATCATTTACTGGGAGGAATTCAATTAGATGCAGCCAATCCTTTTTCGATTATGGATAAAATCAAAATGCTGCGCACATACAACCTTAGCCCTGACTATTATAATTCGTTATTCACCAACATAATGGAAGCCGATTCTCTGGAGTTGAAGAATCTGGCAATCACACACCTCAATCCCGAAACATTGCACATCGTTTCAGTAGGTTAAGTCTTATTGAGATTAGATCGATTGATTCAGTACTACTTCCCTCCCATGCCTGGTTGGTGTCTTTGTATCGGAAAAAAATTGTTGTTAAAAAAAAGGCCCCACAATGTTGATTGTGGGGCCTTAGGAATAAAAAATAGGCAACGACTTACTCTCCCGGGTTTTACCCTAGTACCATCAGCGCGGGTGGTCTTAACTGCTCTGTTCGGAATGGGAAGAGGTGATCCCCACCGCTATAGTCACCTTAAGGTCTTATAGAACTCGA
>JBPXJU010000020.1:0-2489 GCA_051715445.1 Bacteroidota bacterium
GCGGCCCTTCCGGCTACTAATGGGGGTACATTGGCCTTTGACTATTTTATCAAAAGCCTGATGATAAGCTTTTTTGTAAGCATAATAATATCAGTAATTTTAAGACGTCAACCTAAAATCTAAAAAGTATGGAAGAAAATGTATCAGTTACTACTCGTTCGGCAGGTACCCGCTATGGTTTAATATTGGGAGTTGCCTCCATCGCATTCTTTGTGGTAATGAATGTGGCAGGATTAGATATGCAAGGCCCGCTAAGTTATCTTGGTTGGTTACTTACTATAGCAGCAATTTACTTTGCTCATAAGTACTTCAAGGAAAATGGAGATGGCTACATGACTATCGGTCAAGGTATTGGCGTTGGATTTTGGACAGGCCTTGTTTCAACATTAATTTCTGCACCATTTACCTATATCTACATAAAATTTATTGATAGTGCTTTCATCGAAAATATCAAGGATAAGCAGATCGAAAAAATGCAAGAACAGGGTATGTCTGACGAACAAATTGATCAAGGAATGAAGATGGCCGAAATGTTCATGTCTGCAGAAGTAATTTTAGTTATGGGTATTCTTGGTGGACTATTTATGGCACTTATTTTTGCTGTCATTGTTTCATTGTTCACGAAAAATACACCACCAGAATCTATTTAAGATTGTCTCAATATATGAGACGCGCTAAATATCCGAAATGAACATCTCCATAGTTATTCCTGCAAAAGATGAGCAGGAGTCTATACCAGAACTAAGTCAGTGGATTAGCCGTGTAATGCAAACACACGGCTTTTCTTATGAAGTTATTTTTGTGGATGATGGCAGCACCGATGGTACGTGGGCTGAGATTCAGAAATTAAGTTCAGTCAGCACGGCCTTTAAAGGAATTAAGTTCAACCGTAATTTTGGTAAATCGGCAGCGCTGCACACAGCCTTTAAACTTACGCAGGGCGAGGTGGTTATTACCATGGATGCCGACTTGCAGGATAGCCCCGATGAAATTCCGGAGTTATACAAAATGATTAAGGAAGGTGGGTATCAACTCGTAAGCGGTTGGAAGAAAAAGCGCCACGACCCGATTTCTAAAACTATTCCATCAAAGTTTTTTAACCTGGTTACGCGCAAAATTTCGGGCATTAACCTGCACGATTTTAATTGTGGCTTAAAGGCGTATCATCATGCAGTGGTAAAAAATGTTTCGGTATATGGCGAAATGCATCGCTACATTCCGGTAATAGCCAAGTGGGCCGGGTTTACCAAAATCACCGAAAAGGTAGTGGAGCATCGCGAGCGTAAATATGGTTACAGCAAATTTGGCTGGGAACGTTTTGTACGTGGGTTTCTCGATCTGCTTTCAATAACTTTTATAGGCAGGTTTGCCCAACGCCCTATGCACTTCTTTGGTTCGTGGGGAATTGTTTCGTTTTTGTTAGGCTTTGGGTTTACCGTTAAAATTCTTTACGATAAAATTGATTCGGTTTTTATTTCGAAAGTTCCGCTTAAACGGGAAGTTACCGAGCAACCAATATTTTTTCTGGCCCTTGTGGCACTGGTGATTGGGGTACAATTATTTCTTACAGGTTTTATTGCCGAATTGCTGGCGCGGCAATCGGTATCTTCTAAAAAATATCTGATAATAGAACAGGTGGGACTGGAAGAGGCTGAAAGTAAAAAGTTGAAAGTTTAAAGATTGATTGCTTTGTGCCTTAAACTTTCAACTTTTTAAGTCTGTTATTTTTCTCCTTCGTCACTGGTAAACACTACGTTGTGTTTCAGGCATGCCGAGTCCAGGTCGGCCCGCCACATTTTTAACAGGGCACGGCCTTCGGCTAAATCTTCGTTTGCTCTGGTAATGATCTGCGGATCCTGTTTTTCGATAGCCTCGATAATAAGCCTAAAGGCATCAAGTTGATCGGCTGCCGCGTGTACGTATTCTTTGTGCAGCGATGCTACTTCGGCAGTAGCCGGTTTTATTGATTCCAGTGTGGTGTAAAATTCCTGATATTTTGGAACTACCGTTTCTGCCAAAGTAAAGTACATGATGGAATCGTTCTGGTAGTTTTCGCCACTAATGCTTTCATAGGCTGTTATGGCTTCGCTCTCGAGCGTTGCCACCTTTGGCATTTCCACATTAATGTAATTGAGTAGGTCTTGTTGCACCGGATCGGGGCTGCATTGAAACAGGACTACCAGAAACGGGAGGTATAGTAGTTTTTTCATAGGGTTTGGAGATTTAGGTTATTAAAGGTATTAAAATCGTGGTTCTTACAAGAACTATTTTTCAAGTACATTTGTAGTCCGGTTGCGTTCTTTGATACTGATTTGCGGCAGCCCGCCAGGCGGGATTAAGCCGCCCAAAAATTCAAAATTTCGAATTCGAAATTTACTGGGGCTGACCGGTTTTGACAGGATGTTTGGGGGTGTATGCCAGCATGCAGGCTCGTGGGATGAGAGCCTTGAAAGATAGTCCTACCAATTTAAGTGGCGAGAATAACTACG